>NZ_JAJCXB010000002.1 GCF_020564935.1 Streptomyces pinistramenti | reverse complement strand
GCTTCAACCGCCTGAAGCAATGGCGCGGAATCGCCACCCGCTACGACAAGACCGCCGAGTCCTACCAAGCAGCCATCACCCTCGCATCGCTCCTGATGTGGGCGTGACATTTGAAGACAACTCCTAGCACTTCATCCGTATCGCGGTCCGGCTGCGGCAACGCAGGGTGAGTTCAGTCCTGGTGCAGCTCGTTGCGGCCGGGTCCGCCGGAGAGTGCGTCGGTGCCCGCGCCGACGCTCGCCGACTCCGGGCCCCGTCAGTACCTGCTCGAACGCACCTTGCGTGACTGGCGGGCCTTCTTCGCGGCGGCCACCGAAGACCCACCGTTACCGGAGGGCGTGGCGCTGGCCCTGGACAGCGCCAGGGACTGTGAGGTCGCCTACCTCACCGGCCGCCCCGAACGCTGCCGCCGCGACACCCTCGCCTGGCTCGCCGCCCAGGGACTGCCCGCCGGCCGCCTCTGGATGCGCGCCGACGACGACCGGCGCCCGGCCCGGCAGGCCAAGCCGGACCTGCTGCGCCGCCTCGCGAACGGCCGCGAGGTCCGCCGTGTTGTCGACGACGACCTGGTCTGCGACGCCTGCGAGAAGGCGGGCTACCCGGTCGTCCGCGCCCGCCGGGCCGTCCCGTCGGAGGCGATGAAGGACACCCAGGAGCGGGAGGGACGTACGTAGGGCAGCGCCTCTTACCTACGGCCGCCCGGGTTCGAGGACCCGGGCGGCCGGGCCGCGCTCCGCACCCAGGAGCCGCAGGGCGGCCTCGGACGGTGAACCGTCCGCCGCGGTGAACATGAGCACCCCCTGCCCCGATCCGTCCGGCGTCTGCATCATCTCGAAGTCCAGCTCCATCCCGCCCACCAGCGGATGGTGGGACCGCTTGGTGCCGAAGGTGCAGTTGCTGACGCCGTGCCGCGACCACAGGCCGCTGAACTCCACGCTCTTCATCGACAACTCGCCGATCAGCTCGGCGAGTTGCTGATCGTCCGGATACTGCCCGGCAGCCACCCGCAGGGAGGAGACGGCGCGCCGCAGCTCCTCGTCGCGGTCCGGGTACAGCTCGCGGGTGTGCGGGGCGAGGAACAGCAGCCGCTGGGCGTTGGGGCGGTCCAGGGGCCGGTCGGGGCTCGTCGGGTCGAGGTGGCCGGCGATCAGCGGTGCCCGAGACGGTTCCACGCCAGGATCTCGTAGCGCAGCCCGAGCGCGACGGCCGGGACCGTGTCCATGGCCGCGAGCAGCCGGCGCACCCCGGGACGCGCCGTGCCGGCCCGGACCGCGGGGCGCCGCTTGCCGCGCGCCGGGCGGGCGAGGTCGCGGAGGTGGACCTGCTCGTCGGCGGTCAGCCGCAGCGCGCGGGCCAGCGTGTCCAGCACGCCTTCCGAAGCGTGGTGGCTCTGCCCCTGTTCGAGGCGGGTGGAGTACGCGACGCTCACACCGGCCAGCTGTGCCAGTTCCTCCCGGCGCAGTCCCGGCACGCGGCGTCGCGTCCTGTAGGAGACGAGGCCGACGTCATCCGGCTGCAACCGGGCGCGCAGGAACCGGCCCAGTTCGGCGGGGGTATCGATGGCGGGTGTGTCCATACGGGTCAGTCCCGGGCATCCGGCGGCGGCGAGCCTGTCCCTGTCAATACCAGGGTGTGGGCCGGTCCGTCGCGACGGGCGGCGCCTCGCGGGGGTTGCCTGAAGCTGTTCCCTCAGGGATACCGACCGCTTAGTATGCCCGTGGCGCCGGAGCCCGCACGGTCCCGCGCCACCCGCGAACCCGAGGTCTGTGGAGGCACCAGGTGAAGGCATGGCGCGTACACGCGAACGGCGAGCCGCGCGAGGTGATGCGGCTGGAAGAGGTGCCCGAACCGCAGGCGGGGCCGGGGCAGTTGCTGCTCCGGGTGCGGGCCGCGAACATCAACTTCCCGGATGCGCTGCTGTGCCGCGGCCAGTACCAGGTACGCCCGCCGCTGCCGTTCACCCCGGGTGTGGAGATCTGCGGCGAGGTCCTGGACGTCGGCGCGGGCGCGGCGGGCGAGCCCGGACAGCGCGTGCTGGCCCAGCCGCCGCTGCCGGCCGGCGGACTCGCCGAGCGGGTGGTCGTCGACGCGGCGACGGTACGCCCGGCCCCCGAGGCGCTGGACGACGCGGAGGCCGCCGCCCTGCACATCGGGTACCAGACGGGCTGGTTCGGCCTGCACCGCAGGGCACGGCTCCAGCCGGGCGAGACCCTGCTGGTGCACGCCGCGGCCGGCGGCGTCGGCAGCGCGGCCGTCCAGCTCGGCAAGGCGGCCGGCGCCCGCGTCATCGGCGTCGTCGGCGGCGAGGAGAAGGCCCGCACCGCCCGCGCACTCGGCTGTGACCTCGTCCTCGACCGGCGCTGTGACGACATCGTCGCGGCCGTCAAGGAAGCCACCGGCGGCCGCGGCGCGGACGTGGTCTACGACCCGGTCGGCGGCGACGCCTACGCCAAATCCGTCAAGTGCATCGCCTTCGAGGGCCGGATCGTCGTCGTCGGCTTCGCCGGCGGCGCGATCCCCACCCCCGGGCTGAACCACGCCCTGGTGAAGAACTACGCCATCCTGGGCCTGCATTGGGGCCTCTACAACACCAAGGACCCGGACGCCGTCGCCGCCTGCCACGAAGAACTCACCAAGCTCGCCGCCCAGGGCGTCGTCAAGCCGCTGATCGGCGGCCGGGTGCCGCTCCAGGACGCGGCGGACGCCGTGCAGCGGGTCGCCGACGGCACCACCACCGGCCGGCTCGTCGTCATCCCCGGGGCGGAGCAGGCCCGATGACCGACGCAGCCGACCTGCGCAGGCGCACCGCCGAACTGCTCGCCGCGCACCCGCCCGCCACCACCGCACCCCTCGACTTCCTGCGCGCCCGCTTCGACGCAGGACTCGCCTGGATCCACTTCCCCGAAGGGCTCGGCGGGCTCGACGCACCGCGCGCACTCCAGTCCGTCGTGGACGCCGAACTGGCCGCCGCCGGCGCCCCCGACAACAACCCCGGCCGGATCGGCATCGGCCTGGGGATGGCGGCACCCACCCTCCTGCGCTACGGCACCGACGCACAGCGGCGGCGCTTCCTGCGCCCGCTGTGGACCGGCGAAGAGGTCTGGTGCCAGCTGTTCAGCGAGCCCGGCGCGGGCTCCGACCTCGCGGCGCTGGCGACCCGCGCCGTGCGCACGGGAAGCGCAGGACCCGAGGGCGCCGGGGACTGGGTGGTCGACGGGCAGAAGGTCTGGACGTCCGGCGCCCACCACGCCCGCTGGGCCATCCTCATCGCCCGCACCGACCCCGGCCTGCCCAAACACCAGGGCATCACGTACTTCGTCTGCGACATGACCGACCCCGGCGTCGACGTCAGACCGCTGCGGCAGATCACCGGCGAGGCGGAGTTCAACGAGGTCTTCCTGACCGGCGTGACGATCCCCGACGCGCACCGGCTCGGCGAGGTCGGCGAAGGCTGGCGGGTCGCGCAGACCACCCTCATGAACGAGCGGGTCGCCATCGGCGGCGCCAGGACACCGCGCGAGGGCGGCATGATCGGCGTCGCGGCCGGCGCCTGGCGCGCCCGGCCCGGACTGCGGACCCACGACCTCCACCAGCGGCTGCTGACCCTGTGGGTGGACGCCGAGGTCGCCCGGCTCACCGGCGAACGGCTGCGCCAGCAGCTCACCAAGGGACAGCCGGGCCCGGAAGGCAGCGGCATGAAGCTGGCCTTCGCCCGGCTCGCCCAGCAGATCAGCGGCTGGGAGGTGGAATTCCTCGCCGAAGAGGGGCTGACGTACGACGACTGGACGCTGCGCCGCCCCGACGGCGTCGACTTCACCGGGCGCGAGGCCGGCTACCGCTATCTGCGCGCCAAGGGGAACTCCATCGAAGGAGGCACATCCGAGGTGCTGCTCAACATCGTCGCCGAGCGCGTGCTGGGGCTGCCGCCCGAGCCGCGCAGTGACAAGGACGTCGCGTGGAAGGACCTCCCCCGATGACCGCACCGACCCCCGACCCCGACCTCCTCTACACCGAGGCCGAGGACGATCTGCGGACCGCCGTCCGCGCGCTGCTCACCGACCGCTGCGATCCGGCCACGGTCCTCGCCGGCCTGGAATCGGCCACCGCGTACGACGCCGGACTGTGGCGGGCGCTCGGCACGGACATCGGCACCGCGGGCCTGCTGGTACCGGAAGCGTTCGGGGGCGCGGGCGCGAGTGCCCGCGAGGCCGCGGTCGTGCTGGAGGAACTGGGCCGGTCGGTGGCGCCCGTCCCCTACCTGACCAGTGCCGTCATCGCGGTGACCGCGCTGCTGGGCTGCGACGGGGAACTCCCGGACGTGGCCCGCCTGCTGACCGGACTCGCCGAGGGCCGCACCGTCGCGGTGCTCGCGCTGCCGCTGCCCACCGCGCCCGGCGGGACGTACCCGTCGCGGGTGCACGCCGACGCGCGGGGTGCGCTCAGCGGCCGGATCACCTCGGTCGCCGACGCCGCTGCCGCCCAGATCCTGCTGGTTCCCGCCGACGGCCCCGAAGGCCCCGCGCTGTACGCGGTCGACACCACGGACGCCGGTGTCCGGTACGACCCGGTCACACCGCTCGACCTGACCCGCCCACTCGGTCACCTCACCCTCGAAGGCGCCGCCGGCCGGCCGCTGGCCACCGGCGAACGGGCCCGCGCCGCGGTCGGGCAGGCGCTGCTGACCGGGGCGGGCCTGCTGGCGTCCGAACAGCTCGGCATCGCCGAATGGTGCCTGGCCGAAACCGTGCGCCACACCACCGAGCGCAAGCAATTCGGCCGCGCCGTCGGCTCGTTCCAGGCGCTCAAGCACCGGCTGGCGGCGCTCTGGCTGGACGTCGCATCCGCCCGCGCGGCGGCCCGCAACGCCGCCGACGCGCTGGCCACGGACAGCCCCGACGCACCGGTCGCGGTGGCCGTCGCCCAGGCGTACTGCGCGCCGGTGGCGGTCCGGGCCGCCGAGGAGTGCATCCAGCTGCACGGCGGGATCGGCATGACCTGGGAACACCCGGCGCACCTGTTCCTCAAGCGCGCCAAGAGCGACGAGATCGCACTCGGGGCGCCGGGCCGGCACCGCGAGACCCTGGCGGAGCTGGTGGCGCTGCCCGCCCCGTAGAGATGTCCCCCGGCGTCCGTAACCAGTGGCCTGGGGCCGTAATGTCCGGACAGGGGCCTTCGGGTAGCGTCATAGCCATGAAGACCGCACCTCGTCGCGCGCTGCTCCTGCCGGTTCTCGCGCTGGTGGCCCTCCTGTTGGCGGCCTCCGCCGCCCTGGCGCCGGGGGCCCGCGCGGCCGGCGGGCTCGACGAGGCCGCCGCGGCACTCAAGAAGGGGCCGGTCTACGTCGATCCGCGGGCGTCCGACCGGCTCCCCTCGGGCCAGGCGGACGCGCTGGCCAAGAAGATCAAGGAATCCGGCAAGCCGGTCTTCATCGCCGTCCTGCCCAAGGCCGCCGAATACCAGCCCAGCACCCTGCTGCGCGACCTGCGCACCAAGGTCGGCATCAGCGGTGTCTACGCCGTGGAGCTGGGCGACGGCTTCAACGCGGGTGCCGACGCGCGCGTCATGTCGTCCGGCTCGGTGCGAAACCTCGTCGGCGCGGTCAAGCGCTCCGGGTACCCGACCGTCAACGAGCGCCTGAACAGCTTCGTCGGCGCCGCGGACCAGCAGGCCAACGGGCACGCCCCGGCGTCCTGGGGCGGCTCCGGCAACGGCGGCTTCGGCACCGGCACCGCCGTCGGCATCGGCGCCCTGGCCGTCGTCGGCGTCGGCGGTGCGTACGCCATCGCCCGCCGCAATCGCAACCGCCGCGCCGAGGCCGAGCGTGCCGCCCTGGAAGACCTGCGGGTGGTGGTCGACGAGGACATCACGGCCTTCGGCGAGGAGCTGGACCGGCTCGACTTCCAGCCGGGCGAGTCCGGCGCCGACGACGCGATGCGCGCGGACTACAGCCACGCACTGGACGCGTACGAGAGCGCCAAGTCGGCGATGGCGGCGGCCGAGCACCCGCGCGATGTGCAGGCGGTGACCGCGGCGCTTGAGGACGGCAGGTTCTCGCTGGCCACCCTCGCCGCGCGCCGCACCGGAACCCCGCTCCCCGAGCGCCGGGTGCCGTGCTTCTTCGACCCGCGGCACGGCCCGTCCGTCGTCGACGTGCAATGGGCCCCGGCCGACGGCGCCGAGCGCACCGTCCCGGTCTGTGCGGCCGACAAGGCCCGGCTGGACGACGGCAGGGAGCCGATGGCCCGTACGGTCAGGACCGCGGAAGGCGACCGGCCTTACTGGGACGCGGGACCGTCCTACGGGCCCTGGGCCGGCGGCTACTTCGGCGGCGGCATGCTCCCCGGCCTCCTGATGGGCACCATGCTCGGCAACATGATGATGGCCCCGCACGCCTATGGCGCCAACCTCGGCGGTCCCGGCGGCGCGGAGGGCGGCGACTTCTCCGGCTCCGACTTCAACCCCGACGACTTCGGCGGCGGCTTCGGAGACGGCGGTGGCTTCGGTGACGGCGGGGGATTCGGCGGCGGCGGTGGCGGCGACGGAGGGTTCGGCGGCGGCTTCTGACGGCTGTCCGCACCGGCCCGCCGGGCGAGCGGCCCCGCGCACCCGCTGCGCGCCCAGCAGCCCGGCGCAGCGCGCCCGCGCCGCGAAGCAGGCGGGACGCCGGAGCACGGGCCTGCCAGCTTCCCTGCACAGGTGCAGCACCCGCCGGTGAAGCCCGCGGCGCCGGGGGAGGGGCCGGGCCCCGCGCCGCCCCCGACTGCGGTTGACGCCTCATCAGGTGACCCGGCTCCCGGATGGCGGACGGCTGAGCAGGGGACGTTGCGCAGTGCGGCGGGGAGACCGCCGAACGGGTCGGCGCCGTACGGCCCGGGGGCGGCAGGCCGGGTGCCGGGCGGCATCCCCTCGTGCTGCCGGGGGATCTCTCCCATGCCGTGAGCGGCGAGGTCGAGCAGGCTCAACGAGCCGGAACCGACGTGTACTCGACCCCCGCGAGGAGAGATCCGCATGCACCGCCGCTACCGCCAGGCAGCCATCTGGGGCGCGACCGCTGCCGCCGTCATGGCAGCCGTCGGCCCGATCAACCCGGCGCACGCAGCGCCGCCCCCCGACCCGACGCCGACACCCTCGCAGCGCGGGATGCTCGACGCCATGCGCCGGGACCTGGGCCTGACACCGGAGCAGGCGCGCGCCCGGCTCGCCCAGGAGGCCAAGGCCCAGCACACCGCGGCCGCGGTACGCCACGCGCTGGCCGGCCCGGCCGCCGGGATGTGGTTCGACAAGACGACCGGCAGGCTCGTCGTCGCGGTCACCGGAGACGACGAGGTGCGGCAGGTACAGGCGGCGGGTGCGGTCGCCCGGCGGGTCGGACACAGCCACGCCGACCTCGCCGCTCTGGTGCGCCAGGTCTCGGTGAAAGCGGGCAACGGCGTGGCCGGGGTGACCGGTTGGGGCATCGACGAGCGCGCCAACGGCGTCGTCGTACGCGTCGACCGCTCCGCCCGCACCGCGGTGACCGACACGTTCACGGGCTCCGTGCAGCAGCTCGGCGCCGCCGCGGGCATCCCGGTGCGCGTCGCCCGCAGCGACCAGTCGCCCCGGCAGCAGGGCGGCAAGGTCGTCGGCGGCGAGAAGTGGCTGCCAGGCAACGACGGCATCTGCTCCATCGGCTTCTCGGTGACCGGGGCTTCCGGACTCCAGGGCTTCCTGACGGCAGGACACTGCACCGCCGAGGCCGACCAGCCGGCGTACGGCAAGGACGGCAGCCGGCTGGGCACGTCCAACAAGGGCGGCACGCACAGCGTCAACGGGCGGGAGGGCGACTTCGGTCTGGTCACGGTGGATCGGCCGGAGTGGACGCTGAGCGCCCAGGTGGCCGGGCAGGGCGGCACGCCGGTCACGGTCACCGGCTCGCAGGAAGGGGTGGTGGGCACCTCCGTCTGCCGCTCCGGCGAAGCCAGCGGCTGGCACTGCGGCGAGATCACCGCCGTCGACCAGACCGTGGACTACGGCACCGACGTCGTCGAGGGCCTGTCGTTCACCAACGCCTGCTCCATGGCCGGGGATTCGGGCGGCGCCTACGTGACCCAGCCCGGCGACCCGAAGGCTATCGGCGTGCACTCCGGGGGCGGCACCGCTGGCTGTGACAGCGGCGGCGACACCCTGACCGTCTTCCAGCCGGTCGACGAGGCCCTGGCGAAGTGGCAGCTGACGCTGAAGACCGGCAGCGCCTGACGGCCGGCGCAGCGCCGGGACGTCGCGCCGGTCTCCGCTCCCCGCAGGACACCGGCCGGCGGGCGCCGGAAGCGCTACAACATCCGGCCCGCCGCTGACCACACCTTTACGCACCGCTCAGGCGGACGCGTCTTCCCCCACACCTTCGACAGGGCGCACAGAGGGCCTCTGGCCAGCAATTTTCCTGGCCGGAGGCCCTGCTGTGCATCTGGGGGGGCATCATTACGGCCCGGTACGTACCGGTTGAAACCGGACCTCGGCGAACCGTAGGGAGGGGCAAGGGATGCCCGGAGGCCGTGAGGTATGTCGGAAAAGGTGGCACTGGGCCCACATGCCATACACATATCCGGGGTCTTGAGGCACGTGTGGCATGTCGGACTCAGGCATCGTTGTCTCGGCCGGCATTTCGCGGCTGGAGGTGGGCGTCGAAGGCTTCTCGGACTGCCAGGAGCATGCTGCGGTAGGGGGCGGGGCGCCGACGGCTGCACCACCGTTGCTCGGTGCGCGATCCGGCAGGCCACCGAAAGACTGGTGGGCCGGTGTTCGTCGGGCGGGCGGGAAGCCGCCGGTCCAGCCGACAGCCGTAGTCTTTTCTCAACGCGAATTGCGGAACGCGTCGCGGCATGAATTGACGGCGAGGAGCAGGAATGACGGATCAACGGGCCGAGTTGAAGGAATTCCTGCGCTCGCGGCGGGCCCGTATCAGCCCGGAGGAGGCAGGACTGGCGCGGAGGGCGGGATTCAGCGGCCGGCGGCGGGTGCCGGGGCTGCGCCGGGAGGAGCTGGCCCAGCTGGCCGGGATGAGCATCGACTATTACGTGCGCCTGGAGCAGGGGCGCGGCGGACAGGCATCGCCGGAGGTCCTGGACGCCCTCGCCCACGCGCTGCAGCTCGACGAGTTCGAACGGGCGCACCTGTACGCCCTGGTCAGAGGCGAAGATGTTCGCGCTTCGGCCGGTGCGGGCCTACAGGAGGTACGGGCGGGGGTACGGGCGCTGCTGGAGGCTCTGGGGCACGTACCGGCGTACGTGGTGGGGCGGCGCCTGGAGGTGCTGGCCTGGAATGAGCTGGCCCGTGTGCTGATCGCGGACTTTCCGGAGCTGCCCGAGGAGCAGCGTAATCTGGGGCGGCTGACCTTCCTGGACACCTCGGCGCGCCAGCGGTATCTGCGCTGGCAGGAGAAGGCCCAGGACACGGTGGCTTTTCTCCGCTTCGATCTGGGCCGGCACCCGGACGACGCCCGGCTGGCCGCGCTCATCGAGGAGCTGCGGACGGGCAGCGAGGACTTCCGCAGGATGTGGTCCGAGCACGACGTGCGGGATGTCACCTACGGTCCCAAGCCGCTCTACCACCCGCTGGTGGGCACCCTGAAGGTGATGTTCGAGACGCTGCGCCTGCCCGACGACCCGGACCAGGCGGTGGTGGCGTACCTGCCCGAGCCGGGCACCTCGGCGGCCGCCGGTCTGGCCCTCCTGGCTACCAAATCTGCGGGCCCGGAATAACAGGAACAAGGGGGTAGCGCCATTACCAGGATGCTCTGTCCCGGGTAATGGGATTCCTGGGAAAAGGTGGGCCTGTGCGGCCGGGAAATG
The DNA here is from genome assembly GCF_020564935.1 of Streptomyces pinistramenti. Classification (GTDB taxonomy): domain Bacteria; phylum Actinomycetota; class Actinomycetes; order Streptomycetales; family Streptomycetaceae; genus Streptomyces; species Streptomyces pinistramenti. The sequence goes on along the minus strand of NZ_JAJCXB010000002.1, from coordinate 337,027 downwards.
ACCCGGCAAGGTGGTTTTCACCGCCGGGGAAACCAGCGGGAAATCAGCAAGAGCCGCGAGAGCGGCACGACGCACCACCACTGAGGGGAAAGCGCCATGACCTACCATGTGCTCGTCCAGTTCGATGTCCCGCCGAGCAAGCGTGACGCCTTCGTCGCCGCCGGCCTCTTCGACGCCGAGGGCTCCCTGGCCAACGAGCCGGGCACCCTGCGCTTCGAGGTCATCCGCGACGAGGACAACCCCAACCGCATCTACCTGGACGAGGTCTACACCTCCCGCGAGGCGTTCGAGGAGCACTGCAACAACGAGACCATCAAGAAGTTCTACGAGAGGGTCGACTCCTACGCCTACGGACCGAACTTCCTGTTCAAGGGCTACCGCGCGGAGCCGAAGGCCGGCTGATGCGCTGTGGTGACTGCCCCTGGCTCGGCCAACCGGGCCGGCGCGGTTGCGGTCTGCTCCAGGTGCGGCGCGGCAGGGTGCCACCGGCACACCTCCCGCGCCGCATCTGGCCCACCGGGCGGCGGACGCGGGGCGTGCAGCCCCGCCCCGCCTCTTCTGACGCCGGCCTGCTCACAGCCTGAAGGCTGCGGCCACGGCCCGTCTCCCCACCACCACCGAAAGATCCACTCGCTATGCAGCAGTCTTCCCATGCCCCCGTCCAGGACGGAGTCGCCTGATGCGTTGCTTCGACTGCATCGAGCGCGGCCACGACACCGTAGCCGTGGCGGTCTGCATGGAGTGCGGCGCGGCCCTGTGCTCCTCGCACACGACCACCGTCGCGCACCTGCCACACCGCCTGGCCGGCATGGGCCGGGCCACTTCGCCCGCCCCCACGCGCCGCCTGCTCTGCCGTACCTGCCACCGCACCCACGGGGCAGCCTGAGATCCAGAGCACGCTCGCCGCCGAACGCGGCCTGAACGACCAGATCGCACGCTCCTACCGGCGCCCGGCCGCCCTGCTCGGCCTGCGCCCCGACCTCCTTACCACCTTCGACGAGTTGGCCACCCAGCTCAGCGTCACCGTGCGCGGCTTCGTCCTCACCGCGCACGCTCGCCCGGACCTCACCGAGAGACAGCTCAGGCCGGGCGCCTTCGGCACAGCACGCGAGGCCGAGTGGTCCCAGCCCGCCCTGGGCATCGCCGCGACCGCCCCGTCCTCCCTCGAACCCGACCCGGCAGCGGAATGGGGCGAGGAACGCCTCGCCCGGGTGTGGCAGACGCTGCAGGAATGACACCCCTCACCCCCTCTCGATCGCCAGGGAGAAGCACCGACGTCATCACCGAGCACGGCACTTGGCCTGGACGTACATGGGGAATCCAGGTGGTCGCCGACAGGTCGGCGAGGAGGGGACACGGTTCTGTGGAACGCCTTCGGAGGCCGTGAACGCGGAACGCCGAAGCCCGACAGGTCACGGCGGTGCCGTGAGACACCGAAACCCGGAAGCTGCACCGGCGTCGGCCGCGGTCCGGTGCGGCGCGGCGCGGGTCAGAGATGTTCGGGCGGTTGGGTCCGACGCCCGCTTCAACGGTTCGTCCACCAGGCCGCCCCGGATCCGACTGCTGTTGCCGTGAGGGTGATGAGCCATGCGGGGATGCGCCGAGGTATCCGCTGAATCGTCAAGTGCAGCCCACCACACCGGAGTTCGAACTGTGGGGTCGGTATTCGTGTGCCTGTCCTGGGAGTCATGCCCGACAGTTCAGCATGGGGTCGGGAAATGCGTCTCACGCCGCAGACGTACAAAACCGCACATCTGCTACAGACGTTTCGGTCAACTCCTCTGTGTGTCTGGGGCTCTGATCAGGACGTATGCCAAAGAGGCCGCCCCTGCGGCAGGGAAGGGAGTCGACCAGGAACGGCATGTCGTCGACAACCATCCAGACTGCGATGTGTGCCGCTTCGCCCATTGCCTCGCAGCTGACCAGGGGAATCGCGCTGGTCAGTGTAACTCTACGTATTCATTGCGCAGTCGCGGCCGTTCCAGTCCCACACGGTGTGCCCTCTCAGCCGGAGGTGGCCTCCCGTGCCCTGCCGACCTCGTCCCCCGTGCTCTGTTTGCGGGTATCCCGAGCTGACCCGGGCCGGACGGCACGCCGCCCCGGCACGCCCGTACCGGGGGCGGGCGAGCTGTTCAACAGAACGCTATTGCGCAGTGCCTCGGCGAAGCTCCTGGTCGTGGCCGGGCCGGAGAACCCGTCCGCCTCAACGCGGCTGCCCTGTAAGAGGATCCGGCCCGTAGCCGGGCTGGACACGAAGGGGGCCGGACAGTAGCGTCCGTAACTGAACTTAGTTAGGTGATCGGTGCAGCGATGTTGGTCGCCGTGTACTGCGCTGCCCCGCTTCCTGAAGCGCGCCGGAGGTATCCCCATGAAGATCGCCATCGAAGAGGACAAATGCTGCGGTGCGGGCCAGTGCGTGCTGGTGTCGCCGGAGGTTTTCGATCAACGGGACGAGGACGGCATCGTCGTCCTGCTGGAGCCGAACCCTCCGCAGGAGCAATACGCGACCGTCCGTGAAGCCGCGGCCGTCTGCCCCGCCGCCGCTATCGAGGTGCACGAGTGACCGGGCCGCGCCACCCCGCGCGCGCAGGCGTCCCGGCTGAGGCCGCGGACGCGGGGGCGAAGGCACCGCGCAACACGCCTGCCCCCAGCGGCATTTCCGCACGGGCCGGAGGTGCCCGGTGATGCCCGCCGACAACGGAAGTCCGGACGGGACGACGGGCGGTCATCCGCGGGCCGGCGTCGTGGGGCTCGGAATGATCGGCGGCGGGGTCGCCGTCAGCCTGGTCCGCAGCGGCCGGGCGGCGGTGGTGCACGACGTCCGCCCGGACGCCGCGGACGCACTGGCGGGCGTACCGGCGCCCCTGGCCTCGCCCGCCGAGGTCGCGCGCCGCAGCGACGTGGTGATGGTGGCGGTCGTCAACGCCGCACAAGCCCGCGAGGTCATCTGCGGCGAGAACGGACTGCTGGCCGCAGCACACCCGAACCTGACGGTTGTGCTGCTCAGCACCGTCGGTCTGCCCACCGTCCACGAGTTGGCCGCCGCCTGCGAGGCGGTGGGTGTCGGCTTCCTGGACTGTGGGGTCACCCCCGGCGACAAGGCCGCCGAGCACGGCATGGTCGCCGTCCTCGGCGGCGCCGACGTGGTGGTCGAGCGGGCGATGCCGGTGTTGCGGGACTGGGCCAAGAAGGTCGTGCACTGCGGCCCTTCCGGCGCCGGAATGGCCACCAAGATCGCCCGCAACGTCATCACCTACGGCAGCTGGCGCACCGTCGCCGAAGCCTCCGCGCTGGTGGAGGCGGCAGGCGTGGACGTCGACGCACTCGCCACCGTCATCGAGAGCGCCGACCCCAAGGGGGCCACCCTGCTGCAGCTCCTGCACATGAAGCAGGACGGCGTATCGGAGCCGCTGCTGCGGCAGGTCGAGAATCTGATGGTCAAGGACCTGGCCGCGGCGCAGGAGTTGGGCGCCGAGTTCGGCGTGCGGACACCTCTGGTGGACGTCGCCCGCGAGCGCGCCCGGCAGACCCTCGGACTGGACGAGGCTCCCGTACGGCCGCTCGCGCCACTGCCGCGGGACCGGCGCGAGCGGGGCGTGGAGATGATGAAGCGGGTCTACGGCTCCGAACTCGCGGACAGCATCGGCGAGCCCGCCGACCCCTTCACGACCGACACCCTCGACCACCTCTTCGCGGATGTCTGGAGCCGTTCGGAACTGTCCGTCCGCGATCGGCGGCTGCTCACCCTCGGCGTCGCCGCGTCCACCGGCCGGGCCGACCTGATCCAGATCCAGACCGCCGGCGCCCTGGCCAACGAGGAGTTCACCCCGCAGCAGTTGCACGAGGCCGTGCTGCACCTGGCGCTCTACGTCGGCTGGTGCAACGCCACCGCCACCTACAACGGCGTCACCGCAGCCCTGGCCGACCACACCGCACCCGACCGGAAATCCACGGAGCAACGATGACCGAGACCCTCCCTCCCATGCCTGTCCAGCGCACCCGGCCGCTCGACCCCCCGCTTGAGTACGACCAGCTGCGCGAGGAGCAGCCCGTCACCCGGGTTCGCTTCCCCAACGGCTCCGCCGGCTGGCTGGTGACCCGGTTCGAGGAAGGCAGCCAGGTCTTCTCCGACCCGCGGATGAGCGCCCGCCGCCCCCGGCACGACACCCCCGAGGGGGAGGTGTCCGAGGCCGGCGAAGAAGCGCCGTTCAACCCGACGTTCGTGATGATGGACGAGCCCGACCACAGCCTGTACCGCAGGCTGCTGACCGGACGCTTCACACCCAAGAGCGTGCAGAAGAACCTCCAGCCCTACATCGACAGGATCGTCGACGAGCACCTGGACGCCATCGAGGCAGGACCCGAAACCTTCGACTTCGTCCAGGCCATCGCGCTGCCCATCCCCTGCCTGGTGATCTGTGAACTGCTCGGCGTCCCCTACGAGGACCGGGACGGCTTCCACCACGCCACCGAGATCATGATGGACATGGCCAACAGCCGCGAGGAGCGTGATCGCGGCGCCAAGTGGCTCATCGACTACATCACCGAACTGGTCGCCAAGAAGCGCGCCACCGGCGCCGGCGAGGGGCTGCTGGCCGAGCTGATCCGGGTCGCCGACGCGGAAGGCTCCTTCCTCACCGACGACGAACTGATCGGCATGGGCGTCCTGCTGCTGTTCGCCGGCCACGACACCACAGCCGCCATGATGGGCCTGTCCGCCCTGACCCTGCTCACCCACCCCGAACAGCGCCAGGACCTGGCCGACAACCCGGCCAAGATCGGCCCGGCCGTCGAGGAGCTGCTGCGCTACCTGACCATCGTGCAATTCGGCCTCGGCCGGGTCGCCAAGGAAGACCTGGAAATCGGCGGCCGGCACATCGCCAAGGGCGAACTCGTCGTGGTCGCCATGCCCGCCGCCAACCGAGACCCGCGTGTCTTCGACAACCCGGACACCCCCGACTTCGACCGCAAGATGACCCGCCACCTCGCCTTCGGCTACGGCGTCCACCAGTGCCTGGGCCAGAACATCGCCCGCGCCGAGCTGAAGACCGTCCTGCCGCGGCTCTTCGCCCGCTTCCCCCACCTGCGACTCGCGCTGCCCGCCGAGGAGGTGCCCATGGACACGTACGGCACCAACTACGCGGTCAAGAAGCTCATGGTGACCCGCTGACCCCAGCCCCCACGGTGCCGTACGTGCCGCCCGGCCGCGGCCATCCGGCACGCGTGCCGCTGCCGCGGGGCTGACCTGCGGCAGCGGCACAGGCGTGCCCGGCGGGCGGGCGTAGGCTCGGGCACGTAGAGGGAAAGGACCGACCATGTGCACGCAGCCGACCGCAACCGGGAATCCGGCCGCCGAGCGGCCCCGCAGCCGCAAGGGCGAAGGCGACCGGCTGCGCGGGGAGATCCTGGACGCGGTCAACCGGCTCCTGGTCGAGTGGGGCAGCACGGAGAAGCTGACGATCCGGGCCGTCGCCAAGGAGGTTGGGGTCTCCGCGCCCAGCCTGTACCTGCACTTCTCCGACAAGACCGAGATGATCTGGGAGGCGCTCGCGGACAAGTACCGCGACCTCGCCGACCAGATGCGCGCCGCCGACGAGAACACCGCCCGCGAGCCCGGCGCGGACACCCTCGCCGGGCTGCGGGCCCAGGTGCACACCTATTGCCGCTTCGCCCTCCGCGCCCCGGGCCAGTACCGGCTCATGTACGAGATGCGTCAGCCGGCCGTCGACGCCGGCCGCATCGGACGTCACCCCGCCAGGCTGGTCTCGGAACGCTTCCGCGAAGCCGTCACCCGCTGTAAGAACGACGGATACCGGCTCACCCTCCCCGTGGAGCAGCTCGCCCAGACCCTGTGGGCCGGTCTGCACGGCAACGTCGCCCTCACTCACAGCCTCTTCCCCGACGCCTCCGCCGAACAACTCGTACTCGGCCTGGCCGACGGCCTGTTGGACTCCATGATCCACACGCAGGACGCGGCACTCCGGAAGACGCAGGGCGACGAGAACTCCAGGGTGGTAACCGCAATCCGCACCATACTCGGCACCGCCGAGGCCCCAGAACAGAGCGACGACGATGCCCTCGGGCGGTGACGTCCAGATCACCCGGCCGACGAGGACAAGTGGCCAAGAGAACGAGATTCACCACAACACCGGCTACCGCTCCGCCTGATGCACCGCCGCCTCTCCCTCGCCCCTGACGTCGAGTTCGTCACGTCTCCGGCGCGCACGGGGCACGTGCCCGACCGGGCAGAAGCCGGCAGAGGCCGTAGTACCGGCCGGGATGAGTACGGCGGCTGCGAAGGGCTGAACATCGAGTGGAACGGGTGATGTGGTGATTGCTCGTGCTGGTCACACGGACCGCAGCACGTCCGCTTCGTCTTCGTGCGGAGCGAGCGGGCCGCCAGAAGGGTGCTCGCCTCGGTCACGGCTGTGGTCGAGCAGCGGCTGAAACGGAAAGCCAACCGGGAGAGGTCGAACGCTGTCCATGCCCGCCCCGCGGCGCTGCTCGGGTTCGGCTTCCACTTCACCCGGAGCGGCGTCCGCATCCGGATCGACCCGAAGGCGCCGGCGCGCTGGAGGACCGCATCCGGGAGCTGGCCTCGCGCAGGTGGAGCATCGCGATGGATGAACGTATGGCGAAGGCCAACCGCTTCACGACCGGATGGATGGGCTACTTCCAGCTCTTGGACGCCCCCAGGCCGTTCCGGGACCGGGATGAGTGGCTCCGCCGCAGGACGCGGCAGATCCGCCGGAAGGAAGGGAAACGGCCTGAGACCCGCCATGCCAACCTGCTCAGGCTCGGGATCAACGAGCACTTCTCCAGCAAATGGGAATACAGCGGCAAGGGCTACCGGTGGATCGCGGGCTCGCCCGTCCTCCAACGGGCGCTGCCCAACTCCTACTGGGAAGACCTCAGCCTGCACATGCTCAAGCCGACCTGGCAACGGTTGAGATCAGCTCGGTGAACCGCCGGATGCGGGCCCGCCTGTCCGGTGGTGTGAGAGGAGGGCCGGGCGACCCTGCCCTCCTGCTCGATTGTGAGCGTCAGGCCAGGAGGAACGCCGCGGCGGTGGCGCCGCCGAGGGACGCGCCAGCCACCGTCTGGGCGACGGTGTGGTACGTCAGCGCCACACGGGACCAGCACACGGCCGCGGTGAGGAGGTAGGCGAGCAGCCACCACGGGGAGTGGACGACGGCGAGCATCGCGACGACGGCGGAGGCGACCGCGCTGTCCACGCTGATCTTCCAGACCAGGTTGATGGTCAGGAGTCCGATGGTCATGGCCCACAGGGCGAGCATCGCGATGAGGATGCCGGTCGGCGCTCGTCCAAGGACCATGGCGAGCGAACCGAGGCCGATGGACGCCAGGATGACCACGAAGATGGGGGCCCGTTTCGTGCGGTCCACCACGTGACGGTCGCCCCAGGTGCCCCTCCTGCGCTCCCACTCGATGTAGGCCGCGGGGATGATGCCGGCGCACAGCGCGCCGAGCAGACCCCAGGGGATGCCGGTCCAGTCGCCGGCGGCTGCGACGCCGATGCCGAGCATGCCGGTCAGCAGGACGTTGCGGGGCTGAAGTATGTCGGTGACGGTCCTGGCCGCCGTGGTGACGGTCATGCGGTTGCTCCTGCGGTGGCGAGCAGGCGCTGCGCCTGCGATGGGTCGGTCTTCCGGTAGGCGTGGGCGACGTGCCGCAACCAGGCGGCTTCGCCGTCCTGGTCAGTGGCCTGCTGCTGCTCGAACGCCGCGACCGGGCCCGCGGGCGCCCCTCCCGCCTTGGCTGCGAGCGCGGCCTCCTTCTTGGGGGCCGCCATCAGGTTGTCGGGGACGTGATGACCAGGCCGACGGGCGCTTGCGGTAGAGGACGATGCCGAAGTCGGTGTCCTTGATCCTCAACCCGCACGCCGTGCTCGCGGTGAGCATCGAGTCGGGGGTGCGCAGCATGTTGATCCGGCGGCCACGGGCCTTCTCCATGGTGATCCGCAGTTGCTCCACTGAGAACGGGTCGGGGATCGGAAGGTCCGCCAGGCCGGTCTCGCACCGCTCCTGCACCTCGCTCAGAGATGGCTCGGAAGAAGGTGCGTCCGTCATGTCTGCGGTTCCGCCGGACGTTCCTGCGTCTCCTGGCGCGCCTTTTCCACGAGATCGAGTGCGAAGTCGAGCAGGTCGGGCGAGAGCCCCTCTTCGGCGACGCCCCGCCCGGCGATTCCGCTGATACCGCCGGCGCGCTTGTCGGCCAGGAAGCGGAGCCCGGCAGCGACTTCCGCCTCGACCTGCGATTCCGGCTTGAAGAAGCGCCAGTCGCAGTCGAAGCCCATTCCCAGGGCTTGCAGAGTCTCGTCCCTGACCTCGGTGAGCTGGCCCTTGCGGAGCTTGCCGAAGTAACTGTGGGACAAGGCGCCGCCGCGGGCCTCCACGATTCGGCAGAACTCGCGGTCGCTCGGGGCGCCGTCGGGAAACGACTCCTTCAACAGGTAGTTGATCTTCTCCTGCAAGGTGCGCGGCTCATCCTTCCGGCCAGCGCTCATCTCCGCCCCCAGGCTTACGCATATCCGATTTTGCGTTGTTTGCTTGTGATGGCTTCGCCGCTTCAGTCCACGCCGCCAGGCGTGGAGTTCGTCTTCCGATCTACGTCCCGACCTCGAAATTCCCCCGACCCCCAACTGGCGTGCATAAATACTCTACGTCACTGTTAACTCGATGACACACGGGGTCGCCTGTAGGGGGGTGCGGCCGGATTCCGCCGTGCCCTGAAGCTGCGCACGGGACTGCCCGGCTCGGGGGAGCGGGCGGTCCCGTGCGCCTATCCGACGCGATTGGAGCGATGGGCGACCCGTGACGATCTCCGACGCAGTGCCTCTGCTTCTGGCCTCCGGCCTGCGGTCCCCCGAGGCCAGGCGGAACGCCGCCGTGCCGCAGGTTCTCGGCGCGGAGAACCGAACCACTCATCCGGGCAGTCGGCTGGACCCTGATACCAAGAGGGCTCGGTGGATGCCGAGCCCACGGTCCGGCTACGGGTGACACATCGGCAGCTCGGCCCGCCGCGCGGAGGTCAACAACGCTCTGTGGTCACACCTGTTGAAGGGCGGCGACGCTTTCGGTGCTGCGCCCAGGCTCCTCGGGGTGCGATGGGGCTCCGGGGGTCAGGGAGGGCTTCAAAGGGGGGTGGGCCGGACCGGTGGGGCGTTTTCGCAGGTGGCAGGGCCCCGGCTGTTCTTCGTGCGCTTTACGTACTGTTTAATTGCAAGGAATATGCAAGAGCAGTCGGTACGCAGAGGAGAGTGACGATGACGGCCCGGTCCATACGGGGAGCCGCCGCGGTGATGCTGGCGGCCGCCATGGCACTGACAGCGACGGCCTGTTCGACGCCGGAAGACGGCAAGGGTGCCGCGACAGGGCGCACGGATTCCGCCGTGGTCGGCATCGCGTACGAACCGGAGACGCTCAGTCCGCTCCTCGGCTACGGCAAGGACGGAAACTCCAAGATCTTCGACGGGCTGCTCACGCACGACGCCGAAATGCGGCTCAAGCCGGCCCTGGCGGCCGCGCTCCCCAAGGTCACCGACGGCGGCACGACCTACACCTTCACCCTCCGCAAGGGCGTGAAGTTCAGCGACGGCAAGCCCTTCACCGCCGACGACGTCGTCTTCACCTACGACACGATCCTCGACGAGAAGACCAACAACGCCTCCAAGGCCGAACTGGACGCCGTCAAGAACGTCGAGAAGAAGGACGACCACACCGTCGTCTTCCACCTCAAGTACCCCTATGCGCCGTTCGCCGAGCGCACCGTGCTGCCCATCGCCCCGCAGCACGTCGCAGGCAAGCAGGACGTCAACCACGGCAGCTTCACCACCAAGCCGATCGGCACCGGCCCGTACGTCCTCACCCGCTGGTCCAAGGGCGAGAAGCTGACCTTCAAGGCCAACCCCTCCTACTGGGGCGGTGCGCCGAAGGTGAAGAACTTCACCATGGCGATCATCAAGGACGACGACATCCGCGCCACCCGGCTGCGCTCCGGTGACCTCGACGGCGCCATCCTGCCGCCCGAACTCGCCGCCACCTTCAAGAACGACAAGGCCCGCACGACGCTGACGGCGAAGACCTTCGACTACCGCAACGTCACGCTGCCCAGCGCCAACCCCGTCACCGGCGACCGTGCCGTACGCCGGGCCCTGGACCTCGCCGTGGACCGCGAGGCCATGGTCAAGGGCATCCTCAACGGTGCAGGCAAGCCCGCCTACGGCCCGGTGCCCACCGACAGCCCCTGGTTCGCCAAGGGCACCGAGCGGCCGCACGACCTGAAGAAGGCCGAGCGGATCCTGGACGGCGCCGGCTGGAAGAAGGGTGAGGACGGCATCCGCAAGAAGGACGGCAAGCGCGCCTCCTTCACCCTCTGGTACCTCTCCGGTGACAAGCTCCGCCAGGAGCACGCCCTCGCCTTCGCCTCCGACGCCAAGAAGGCCGGCATCGAGGCCAAGGTCGAGTCCGGCACCTGGGAGGCCATCGAGCCGAACATGACCAAGGACGCGGTGCTCGCCGGCGGCGGCAGCCCCGCCGACCCGGACTTCGACCAGTACCTCCTGCTGCACTCCTCGCTGGCCGGCGACGGCTTCAACAACATGTCAAGCTACGCCGACAAGACCGTCGACGCCAAGCTCGTCGAGGCCCGCCGCACCGACGACAAGGACGCCCGCAAGGCCGCCTACGACGCGATCCAGCAGCGGCTCGTCGACGACCCCGCCTACACCTTCCTCACCCACGTCGACCACGTCTACGTGCTCGCCGACCGTTGGAAGGGCCTCACCACCCAGACCGAGCCGCACGACCACGGCCTGGCCTCGGGCCCCTGGTGGAACGTAGAGGACTGGCAGCCCGCCACGTGACCCCGACGTCTGTGCCCTGGGGGCCGATGGCGCGGATGACGGCACGGCGGGCCCTGCTCGCCGTGCCCGTCCTGCTCGCCGTCACCCTCGGGGTGTTCGCCATCGCCGCCGCCTCACCCTTCGACCCCGTACGGGCCTACGCGGGCGACGCCGGGCTCACCGCCTCGCAGCAGAACCTCGACCAGATCCGGCACAACCTCGGCGTCGACCAGCCCCTGCTCGCCCGCTGGTGGGACTGGCTGACCGGCGCCCTCACCGGCAACCTCGGCGACTCCGCCACCCTGCGCGCCCCGGTCTCGCAGGTCATCGGCGAACGCATCGGCTGGTCCGTGCTGCTGTGCGCGCTGGCCTTCGTGCTCGCCGTCGCCTTCGGCACCCTGCTCGGAGTGCTCGCCGCCCGGCGGCGCGGCGGCCTGCTCGACCGTGCCGTCACCTCCGTCGCCTACGCGCTGGAGGCCGCCCCGCCGTTCTGGCTCGGCCTGCTCGCCGTCTGGCTGTTCGCCCTCAAGCTGGGCGTGCTGCCGGCCGGTGGACTCACCGATACCGGCAGCGAGGTCGCCACGGCCGGACAGATCGCCCGCCACGCCGTCCTGCCCGCCCTCGTACTCGCCGTCTCCCAGCTCCCGTGGTTCGTGCTCTACGTACGGCAGGGCGTCGGCGACGCGCTGGAGGAGGACCCGGTGCGCGGCGCACGGGCCCGCGGCCTGCGCGAGCGGACCGTCCTGCTCCGGCACGCGCTGCGCTCCGGACTGCTGCCGGTGCTCACCCTCATCGGCTCCCGGGTGCCCGAACTGATCACCGGCGCCCTGCTGGTGGAGACGGTCTTCAGCTGGCCCGGCATCGCCGCGGCCACCGTCGACGCCGCGACCGCGGTCGACTTCCCGCTGCTGGCCGCGCTCACCGTCCTGGCCACCGCCGCCGTCCTCGCCGGCAACCTCCTCTCCGACCTCCTGTACGGACTCGCCGACCCGAGGGTGGGTTTCGATGGCTGACCCCACACCGACCGCCGCGGCCCCCGTCACCTGGCACCGGCGCAGCACCCACACCGCGGCCCGGCACCGCACCCGCAGCCTGCGCGTGCGCACCTCCGCCGTCCTCGTCGCCGCCATCGTGCTCGCCGTCCTCGTCGTCCCGCTGCTGGTCCCGCTCGACCGGCAGGCCGTCGACCTGACGCTCAAGCTCCAGGCGCCGTCCTGGGCCCACCCGTTCGGCACCGACGAGGTCGGCCGCGACCTCCTGCTGCGCTGCGTCTACGGGCTGCGCGTCTCGCTGCTCGTCGGCGTGGTCGCCGCGCTGGCCGCCGCGGTCATCGGCACCGCCGTCGGCGCACTGGCCGGTGCGCTCGGCGGCTGGGCCGACCGCGCGGTGATGCGGGCGGTCGACCTCTGCTCGTCGGTGCCGCACCTGCTGCTGGGCATCTTCATCGTGGCGATGTTCCGGCCCGGCGTCTGGCCGGTGATCATCTCGGTGGCGCTGACCCACTGGCTGTCCACCGCCCGCATCGTCCGCGCCGAAATCCTCTCGCTGCGCTCCCGCCCGTACATCGACGCGGCGGTCTCCGGAGGCGCCTCGCGAGGGCGGGTGGCGCTGCGGCACCTGCTGCCCGGAGTGCTGCCGCAGGCCGGTCTCGCCGCCGTGCTGATGGTCCCGCACGCCATCTGGCACGAGTCCGCGCTGTCGTTCCTCGGGCTCGGCCTGCCCGCCCACGAAGCGAGCCTGGGCATCATGGTCAACTCCGCCCGCAGCTCCCTGCTGGCAGGCGACTGGTGGCCGACGCTCTTCCCCGGCCTGTTCATCATCGTGCCGACCCTCGCCATCGCCGGCCTGGCCGGCGCCTGGCGCGAACGGCTGAACCCCCGCCGCCGATCGGAGCTGATGCTGTGAACGCCCAGGACACCACCGCCCCCCTGCTCTCCGTACGCGGCCTGTCGGTCCGCTTTCGGATGCGAGGCGGCGGCCAGGTCGAGGCCGTATCCGGCGCCTCCTTCGACCTCGCGCCCGGCAGCTGCCTCGCGCTGGTCGGCGAGAGTGGCTGCGGCAAATCCGTCCTCGCCTCCGCCCTGCTCGGACTGCTGCCGGGCAACGCCGAGACGGCGGGCACGGCCCACCTGGCAGGGCGGACACCGGACGAGCCGGCCGTCGAGCTGCTGACCGCATCCGAACAGCAACTGGCCCGCACGATCCGCGGACGCCGCGTCGGACTCGTCCCGCAGAGCCCCGCCGCCCACCTCACGCCGGTCCGCACGGTCCGCGCCCAACTGGAAGAAACCGTACGCGAGTTGACCGGGCGGCGCGGTACGCGGTCCGCGCTGCGGGCGGCGGCCGAGGCGGCCGCGGAACGCGCCGCCTTCCCGCTCGACCACCTCGACCGCTACCCCCATCAGCTCTCCGGCGGCCTCGCCCAGCGCGCGGCGAGCGCGCTGGCCCTGGTCGGCGATGCCCGGCTGCTGCTCGCCGACGAGCCCACCACAGGACTCGACCGCGACCTCGTCGAGCGCACCGTCGACGCGCTGCGCCGGCACGCGGACGACGGCCGCGCGCTGCTGATGATCACCCACGACCTGGCGGCCGCCGAGCGGATCGCCGACCGGGTCGCCGTCATGTACGCAGGCCGCCTCGTCGAACTCGCCGACGCCACCGACTTCTTCGGCGCCCGCGGCCCGCGCCACCCGTACGCCCGCGGACTGCTCGACGCGCTGCCCGACCGCGGCTTCACCCCGATCCCGGGCCTGCCGCCGGAACTCGGCGCCCTCCCGGCCGGCTGCGCCTTCGCCGCCCGCTGCGACCGCGCCACCGACCGTTGCACGACCCTGCCCGCACTGTCCGGCGGCGTCGCCTGCCACCACCCCGTAGGCGAGCCGGCCACCGCCGGCGCCCTCGTCAAGGAGCCCGGCCGTGCTCGAACTGCGTGACATCACCGCCGGATACGAGCGGAAGCAGCCGGTCGTCAGCGGCGTCTCGCTGACCGTCGGCGTGGGCGAATCGGTGGGTCTGCTGGGCCCCAGCGGCTGTGGCAAGTCGACCCTGGCACGGGTCGCGGCGCTGCTGCACCGGCCCGAAGGCGGCATGGTCGTCATGGACGGCGAGACGGTACGGGCCTGGCGGCACCGCGCCCCGCGCGAACTGCGCACCGCGTTCGGCGTGATCTTCCAGCAGCCGCGGCTCTCCGCCGACCCCCGGCTGAAGCTCGCCGACCTGATCGCCGAGCCACTGCGCGCCACCGGCCGCCGCACCGAAGCGGCCGCATCCGTCGCCCAGTGGGCGCCCGCCGTCGGCCTCACCGCCGACCTGCTCGCCCGCCGCCCGCACGAAGTCAGCGACGGCCAGCTGCAACGCGCCTGCCTGGCCCGCGCGTTGGTGCTCAGCCCGCGCTGGCTGATCTGCGACGAGATGACCGCGATGCTCGACGCTTCCACCACAGCGGCCCTGGTGCAGGCCGTCGAGGACTACCGCGCACGGACCGGCGCAGGACTGCTCGCCGTCGGCCACGACCGCACGCTCCTGGAACGCTGGTGCGACCGCACCGTCCGCTGGTCGGAGCTGCGGGAGGCCACCGGGCAGGCGGGCCTGCCGGATCCGGCCCGCTGACGATCAACGCCGCTTACGATGGGAACGCACGGCCGGAACACGCCGTCGGCGGACCGCCGGACCGGCACCGAAGAGCAGCGGGAGTGATCGTGACGGACCCGGCAGCCGGGACAGCGCCCTTCACCGTGAACGTCACCGTCCGCGGCTACGAGACCGACACCCAGGGCCACCTCAACCAGGCGGTGTACCTCCAGTACGCCGAACACGCCCGCTGGTCGGTGCTGCAGGCCGCCGGCATCCCGCAGAGCGCCCTGGTGGCACAGGGCATGGGCCCGGTGACGGTGGAGACCACCATCCGCTACCTGCGGGAGCTGCGGGCCGGCGACGAGGTCACGGTCAGCTGCGCGTTCGTCTGGGGCGAGGGCAAGTCGTTCCGGATCGAGCAGCGGATCGTCAGGACCGACGGCACCCCGGCCGCCGAAGTGCACGCGGTCTGCGGCCTCCTGGACCTCACCGCCCGCACGATGCTCACCGACCCGCGCGGCCGCTTCACCGCACTGGCCACCGATCCCGCGCTGCTCGGCATCGAGACCTGACACGGCCGCGCGCCCTCCCGGAGGAAGGACGCGCGGCCGTGGGGTGCGGTTCAGGCGCTCAGCGGCGCCGCACCAGCGGGAACGGGAGCGTCTCGCGGATCGACAGGCCGGTGAGGAACATGACCAGCCGGTCCACGCCGATGCCGAGGCCGCCGGTGGGCGGCATCGCGTATTCGAGGGCCTGGAGGAAGTCCTCGTCCAGCTCCATCGCCTCCACATCGCCGCCGGCCGCCAGCAGGGACTGCGCGGTCAGCCGTCGGCGCTGCTCCACCGGGTCGGTCAACTCCGAGTAGGCGGTGCCCAGTTCGGTGCCGAAGGCGACCAGGTCCCAGCGTTCGGCGAGCCGGGGGTCCACCCGGTGCTGGCGGGTCAGCGGCGAGACGTCGGTGGGGAAGTCCTTGTAGAAGGTCGGCAGCGTCGTGCGCTCCTCCACCAGCCGCTCGTACATCTCCAGCACGATGTCCCCGCGGCCCATCTCCGGCTTCACCGGCACCGCGGCGGAGTTGCACAGCCGCCGCAGCACATCCGGGTTCGTGTCCGCGTCGACCGCCTCGCCCAGCGCCTCCGAGATCGCGCCGTAGACGGTCTTGACCGGCCAGATACCGGAGATGTCGTGCTCGACCAGCCGGCCGTTCTCATCCGCCTTGCGCGCGGTCGCACTGCCGAAGGCGGCGACGGCCGCGCCCTGGATCAGCTCCCGGGTCAGGTCGAGCATCACGTCGTAGTCGGCGAACGCCTGGTACGCCTCCAGCATCGTGAACTCGGGGTTGTGCTTGTAGGAGATGCCTTCGTTGCGGAAGGTCCGGCCCATCTCGAAGACCTTCTCCATACCGCCGACGCACAGCCGCTTGAGGTACAGCTCCGGCGCGATCCGCAGGTAGAGGTCGAGGTCGTAGGCGTTGATGTGGGTGTGGAAGGGGCGGGCGTTGGCGCCGCCGTGGATCTGCTGGAGCATCGGCGTCTCGACCTCCAGGTATCCCCGGTCGATCAGCCCCTGCCGCAGCGCCTGCACGGCCGTGCTGCGGGCCCGTACGGTGTCCCGTGCGTCCGGCGAGACGACCAGGTCGACATAGCGCCTGCGGACCTTGGCCTCCGGGTCGGACAGACCGCGCCGCTTGTCCGGCAGCGGCCGCAGGCACTTCGCCGTCAGCCGCCACTTCGTGACGAACACGGTCAGCTCGCCGCGGTCGCTGGTGCCGACCTCGCCCTCGGCCTCGACGTGGTCGCCGAGGTCGATGTCGGAGCCGAAGCGGTCCAGCAGTTCATCGCCGCTGACGTCCCGGGTCAGCGCGATCTGGAGGTCGCCCGACCAGTCCCGCAGTACCGCGAAGAACACCCCGCCGTGGTCACGGGTGAGCAGCACCCGTCCGGCCACGCTGACCGTCTTGCCGGTGTGCTCGCCGGCCTTGAGCCCCGGGTGCTCGTCGCGGACCTCGGCGAGCGTGTGGGTGCGCTGCACGCCCACCGGGTACGGGTCGACGCCCTCGGCGCGCAGCCGCTCCAGCTTGCGGTGCCGGGTGCGCACCTGGTCGGGCAGCGCGGCCAGTTCCCGCTCGCGCTGTTCCTCCGCGGTGGCAGGCTCGTTGACCAGGCCCAGTTCGTGCAGCGAAGGCAGGCCCACGGTGCTGGCCGGGGCCAGCAGCTTCTTCTTGCGGCCCTTGCCCCACAGCGTGCCCAGGCTCGGTACGGCGACGAAGCCTTCGGCGATGCCGGAGGCGAGGCCGATCCTGGCCAGCGCGCCGGCGTCTGCGTAGCACAGGAACCGCGGGTACCACTCGGGGCTGTACTTGGCGTTCGAGCGGTAGAGGGCCTCCAGCTGCCACCACTTGGAGAAGAACAGCAGCAGCTTGCGCCAGAACTTCAGCACCGGGCCCGCGCCGATCCGCGCGCCCTCCTCGAACGCCGACCGGAACACCGCGAAGTTCAGCGAGACCCGGTGCACGCCGAACTGCCCGGCCTGCGCGCACAGCTGCGCGACCATGAACTCCATGACGCCGTTGGGCGCGCTGCGGTCGCGGCGCATCACGTCCAGCGAGATGCCGTCGTCGCCCCAGGGCACGAACGACAGCAGCGCGATCATCTTGCCGTCGCCGTCGAATGCCTCGGCCAGCAGGCAGTCGCCGTCCTCCGGGTCGCCGAGCCGGTCCAGCGCCATCGAGAAGCCGCGCTCGGTCTCGGTGTCGCGCCAGGCGTCCGCCCGGTCGATGACCGCGCGCATCTCCTCGTCGGACAGCGCCGCGTGGCGCCTTATCCGGAAGGTGGCGCCGGTCCGCTGCACGCGGTTGACGGCCTGCCGGGTCACCCGCATGTCGCGGCCGTCCAGCTCGAAGTCCTTGATGTGCAGGATCGCCTCGTCGCCGAGTTGCAGCGCGCCGAGACCGCAGCGGGCGAACGCCTTCGCGCCGTCCTCGCTCGCGCCCATGACGGCCGGCTGCCAGCCGTAGCGCCCGGCGACCTCCAGCCACGCCTCGATGGCCTGCGTCCATGCCTCCCGGTCGCCGACCGGGTCACCGCTCGCCAGGCAGACGCCGGCCTCGACGCGGTAGGTGACGGCGGCCTTGCCACTGGGGGAGAAGACCACGGCCTTGTCCCGGCGGGTGGCGAAGTAGCCGAGCGAGTCCGCGCCGCCGTAGCGCGCCAGCAGCGCGCGGATGCGGGCCTCTTCGTCGCCGTGCAGCGCCGCTTCCATGCGCTGCGAACGGAACAGTGTGGCGGCGGCGTTCAGCAGCGCCAGCGCGCCGAACAGGCCGAGCAGGGTGCCGAGCCAGTGTGGCGGGTAGCCCTCGACGAGCCGGCCGCCGACCAGACCGCCGCAGACGCGGTTGGCCGTCCACAGCAGGCGGTTGCCGCCGCCCGCTTCCAACGAGCCGGGGAACAGCGAGACCAGGCCCCAGCCGACCAGCACCGCCGCGACCAGCCCGCCGACCAGGACGAGCGCGGCACGGGCGAAGGCACCGCGCCGGGTGATGGCGTAGAACTCGCGGTGCGAGACGACCAGCAGGAGCAGGGCTCCGGTGCACAGCACCAGCGAGAACGCGTACTCCCAGTAGCCCGCGGCGAGGAACAGCGCGTCCGCGAGGGCGACCAGCAGCATGTACGCCACCACGAACCACAGCACCACCTGTTTACGCGCGGTCATCGCCGCGCCCAGGAGGAACAGGAAGACGGCGTAGGCGAAGTTGGGCGCCACCGGGATGGTGAGAGTGTCCAGCCAGTAGATCACCGGATGGAGTCCGCGCCGCAGCGGCCCGAACAGCGCTGTGATGGCGCAGAACAGCCCCAGCACACTGAAGATGATGGCGAAGCCGTTGGGGACGCGGCGCCGGAAGCGCCGCCACCCCGTGAGTTGATCCTGGTCCTGCACGGTGCTCATTCCGTCACATTAGGCTCTGAAGAGGTCAGTTGGTCGACGCCAGGGCGCTCAGGCGCTGCCATCGCGACCAGTCGATCGTCCAGTCTGGGGTCCGGTGGTCGGTGTCGGCACTCCCTCCCGCGGATGAACCGGAGATCTCGAAGGGGTCACCCGGTGCCAGCCGGGCGCGCAGCCAGTCGGCGGCCTCCTGTGAGACCCCGATGCAGCCTGCGCCGGCCCGGACCCGGTGCGGTACGTCCCCGGGTGCCGCGGACGCGGGTCTCCCGGACGGCGCGGGCCGGGCCGCGCCGTCCGGCGCGCGGTGGCAGGCGGCGCCCGGCAGTACGGGCCCGGAAGGACCGGCGGCCGAGACGTCGCGGCCGGTCAGCGGGAAGACGCCGGTCCGCGGCTGCTTCGTGCCGTCCGCGCCGGTGGTGACCGGGAACCGCTTGACGGCCTTGCCGTCCTCGACGAACGTCAGCCGCCCGCTGTCGAGATCGACCTTGACGACCCGGCTGCGGCCGATCGTGAAGTGCAGGTCGTGGTCCTTGGCGAAGTAGCGGCCGCCGCCGGAGTCCACCCCGTCGAGGCCGGTCTGCAGCCCGACCCGGGTGCCGGGCTTCCAGTAGTCCTTGGGGCGCCAGTCGATCCGGTCCTTGCCCGATGCGGTGCGCACCCAGCCCCACGACCCGGTGGTGTGGTTGTCGGTGGTCACCTTCAGGTGCTTCTCCACCTCCGCACGGTCGGTCACCGGGAAGTCGAAGGTGACCGAGACGGGCTGGGCGACGCCGGTGACGGCGCCCTGCGAGCCGGGTCGCAGCGTCAGCTTGTTGAACTTGCCGGCCTTGCCCGTGGTCACCGATTCCTTGGCCTCGCCGGTGCCGCCCTGCGGATTCCTGGTCCGCGCGAGGACCGAGTATTTGGTGTCGGGCGCCGCCTTGGCCCCCGAGGTCCAGACCGTCCCGCCGTCCCCGAGCCCGCCCGCCAGCTGCCGGCCCTCCGGATCGGTGACCGTCACCTTCGTCAGCACCCCGCCGGACGCCGTCACCGTGAGCCGGTCGCCCGCCTGCACGGTACGGGTGCCGCTCGCCGCGCCCAGCGTCACGCGTACCGGGTCGCCCTTGGCGGGGGACGCGGCGGCGGAGCCGCAGGCGGTCAGCGCGCCGAGGCCGAGCACCGGAAGCAGCGTGAGAACGGCGTGCCGGAGCCCGGTGGGCCGGAGGCGGCTGGGGCACGGGGTCTGGCTCATGGTGGTGCTTTCGTCAGCGGGAGCGGTGCGTCGAGGCGGGGGAGTATCGGCGCCGTCGGCCGCTAAGACGACGGATGGCGAAGACTCGTTGCCCAAGGTGACGTGATCCACGCCACACTGCTGCCCGTGGTGTCGGGGCGCCGGGGGCGGGTCGAGGGGCGTGACCCGTAGTGATCACCTGAACGGCGCACCTGGTGACGAGGCTGATATATGCCGAAATGCGCCAAACTGGCCACTCGTAGCCGTCCGTTCGGGCGGCGGTCCAGGAGGTGTCCCATGGCTATTTCGATCTCGGTCATCCTGCTGCTGCTGATCCTGACGGCGATCTTTCTGCGCAGCGGAAAACTCAAGCTTTCGCACGCCATCGTGTGCGGCCTGCTCGGCTTCTACCTGGCGGGCAGCAGTCTCGCCCCGGACATCCATCACGGCCTGGCCGGAGCGGCGGACGTCGTCAGCGGCCTGCGTCCGTGACGACGGCGGCGCGCCGCCGCACCGCCGCCCGCGGCCTCCCGGGCGGCGCGGCCGTTCAGCCGGCCGAGAAGACCCCGACCGCGTTCGCCACCGGCCGCTCGGCGCCACCCGACGGATGGTTGCGGACGACGGTGTCCGCGCTGCCCGATGCGCGGGTGACCAGGGTCGATGAGCCGCCGCCGTCCAGATCCACGCCGTCCCGCGCCCCCAACCTGCCCAGCACATCGGCCAGTTCGGCGACCGTCAGCCCCGGTTCGCCCGGAGCGCCGTCCAGGGACAGCAGGTAGAGCCGGCGGCCGCCGTGCCCGATGCCCGCGCCCGTCCGCACCGCACGGGTAGTCGTGTCCAGGCCCGGCACCGGGCGGGTGTCCCGCAGCACGGGGAAGCCGCCGACCGCGAACCGCAGCGGCGAGCCGCCCCGGCCGACGAGGCGGTGGCGGACGCGCACCGGATCGCCCGGCCGCAGCGCGCGCAGCCGGCGCGCCCCCTCTTCCCGGCCGACCAGCACCATGCTCCCCGGCGCGATGGCGCCACTGCCCGGCAGTCGTGCCGCCGTGCGCACCCGGCCGCGGCGGACCGTGACCTCGTACGTCGAGGCGCTGCACGGCGCGGCGCGGTCGGTGTCGGTGCCGCAGGTGGCGCGCACCCGGGAGGTCGTGCCCCAGCGGGAGGTGTACGCGCCGATGCCGTTGACCGGCAGCGCGTACTGGTTGAGCCCGCGCAGCGGCAGCGTGCGGCGGCCGGTCAGTACGGCGCCGCGCAGGGAGAGCCGGTCGAGGCGCGCCCGCCGGTCGCGGCCGACGCCGAGCACGTCCTCGGTGGTCGTGCCGGGCGGCAGCGCGGGGCCGAAGCGCTGCCCGTCGGGCACCGCGGCCTTCAGGGGCCGTCCGGAGGAGACCGCCGGGCCGTCCGGGGCGCCGGTGGGCTCGACGCCGGGGTGCTGGGTCTCGGTGATGTGGAAGAAGTCGCCGTTGACGGCGCCGACCGCCCGGCGCCCGGCGGCCAGCCGGGACACCGCGGCCCGTGCGCCGACCGCCCCCGGGTACAGCAGGTCCACCGATACCTGCGGCGCGCCCAGGTCCACCGTCAGCAGATGGCCGTGCGCGACCCCGCGGGGTGTCGTCGTGCGGAATGCGGTGTACTGCACGCCGGGTGCCAGCCGGACGGCCGGTGACCGGTGGAGCGCGCCGGGTGCGGCGGTGGCCCGCGCGCCCTCGGCTGCTCCGGCCCCGGCCAGCACGCCCCATGCCACCACTACCGTCAGCGCCGCCCGGATCTGTCCGTATCGCCGTCTCACGATGCCCCCTGAGGTCATGCCAACTGTCCCATGTGTCATGGAAGTTCACTATGGACCGGGGATGTCGTGAATCCGTAGAAGTGGTGAACGGCCGCCGCGTCACCCGGCCGCCGCGCGCCGGCGGCCGGGTGCGGTGGTACGGGTGGTGCGTCAGGATGCGCCGGTGACCAGTTGCATGTAGCGCGCCCAGTCCCAGTACTGGCCCGGGTCGGTGTGGTCGGTGCCGGGCACTTCGACGTGGCCGATGATGTGGGTGCGGTCCTTGGGGATGCCGTAGCGGTCGCAGACGGCCGCGGTCAGCCGGGCGGAATGCTGGTACAGCGCGTCGGTGAACCAGGCGGGATCGTCCACCCAGCCTTCGTGCTCGATGCCGATGCTGCGGGTGTTGTAGTCCCAGTTGCCGGCGTGCCAGGCGACGTCGTGTTCGCGTACGCACGAGGCGAGGTAGCCGTCGGACGACCGGACGACGTAGTGGGCGGTCGCCTTGTGGGTCGGATCCTGGAAGAGCTTGATGGTGTCGGCGTACGTCTCCTGCGTCACGTGCACCACGACCATGTCGACCGGGTACTCCGTCGGGCGGTCGGCGGCCGTGTAGTTGGCGGCGTTGGCGGGGTTCCAGTGAGTGGGGGGATATGCCGTGGCGCGCGGGGTGCGGGTGCCGGACGTGGCGCGGGCGGAGGTGGCGGCGAGCGGGGTGAGTGCGGCGGCAGCGGCGAGTGCGGCGGCGCCGGTGAGCAGTCGCCGGCGGGCCGGGTGCTGGCGGTCGGGTTCCATGCGGACTCCTGACAGGGCCGAGGGGGCGCGTACATGACATGTGCGGCCTGTGTTCATGATGCGCAACGGCGCGTCCCCTGCCAAGGGTGTGGCCGATCCGTCAATGGCCCGACCAAAGAAGGAATTTCGCAGGTCAGAAGCGTCAGAAAAGTGACATGAGATCACTCGGATGCCGTAGCGGGGCGGGTGGGTCGCGGGGCGGGCAGGCGCCCCCGTACGGGGCGTCAGCGCCCGCCCCAGGCGGCAGATGAGGGGCATGTACCCCGGGGCGCCGGGTGCGGCGGCCCCTCACCTGCGCAGCAGTGCGTCCCCGTCCGCCAGCGTGCCGGCCAGCCGTTCCCAGGCGGCCGCGTCCCGCTCCCGCGCCGCGTACCGTGCGCCGCGGGCCGTCTCCCAACGGCGCGCCACCGCCGCCGGATCCTCGCCCAGCAGCAGCCCCGCCGCCTGTGCCGCGGCGCCGAGAGCGACCAGCTCCTGTGCGTCGGGCACCGCGACCGGCCGGCCGGACAGCCGCCGCACGGTCTCCCGCCAGGCCCTGCCCTGCGCGCCGCCGCCGATCAGCAGCAGCGGCGTGTCGTCCGCCGCGTCCCCGTCCAGCACCTGGTCCAGCGCCTTCAGCAGCGCGAACACCGCGCCGTCGTACGCCGCTTGAAGCAGCTGCCCGGCCGTGGTGTCGTGCCGCAGACCGTGCACCAGGCCCGAGGCGCCTGGCAGGTTCGGGGTGCGCTCACCGTCGAGGAACGGCAGGACCACCGCCTCGCCACCGGGCTCGACGGCCTCGCGGTCCCGGCCCAGGAGCGCGGCGATCCGGTCCACGGCGAGAGTGCAGTTGAGGGTGCAGGCGAGCGGCAGCCAGTCGCCACGGGCATCGGCGAAACCGGCGACCGTACCGGACGGATCCACGGGGCGGCGCCCGGAAACCGCGTACACCGTCCCCGAGGTGCCCAGGCTCAGCACCGGCTGACCCGGGCGCAGCCCGAGGCCGAGGGCGGCCGCCATGTTGTCGCCGGTGCCGGCCGCCACCAACGCGCCGCGGGGCAGCGGCAGATCATCGGCACGGACGGTGCCCGCCGCCTCGCCAGGGAGGGCCACGCGCGCCAGCGCCGCGGGGTCAAGACCGACGTGGTCGAGGATCGCGGTGTCGTAGGACTCGGTCGACGACGCCCACCAGCCGGTGCCGGACGCGTCGCCGCGGTCCGTGACGGCCTCGCCGGTGAGCCGCTCGGTGAGGTAGTCGTGCGGCAGCCGCACCGCCCTCGTCGCGGCGGCAGCGGCCGGCTCGTTGGCCCGCAGCCAGGCCCACTTGGCCACCGTGAACGCGGGCGCAGGCACGCTCCCGACCCGCTCGGCCCACGCCTTCGCGCCGCCCAGCTCTTCGATCAGCCGCGCGCTCTGCGGCGCCGGCCGGACGTCGTTCCAGAGCAGGGCGGGACGCACCGGAGCGCCCGCGGCATCCAGCGTGACCAGGCCGTGCTGCTGCCCGGCGACGGACAGCGCGGTGGCCTGCCGTGCCGCGGCGCCGCACTGCCGCAGCGCCTCGCCCAGCGCCCGCCACCACTGCGCGGGGTCGCTCTCCTTGCCGTCACCGCCGCTGACCGTGTGCGGCGCCTGCCCGCGGGCGACGACCACGCCGGTCGCCGCGTCCACGACCAGTGTCTTGGTGGACTGGGTCGAGCTGTCCACGCCGACGACGAGCGGTCCCGCCGACTGTGCGCCCATCGCGCTCTCTCCCTCTGCCCGGCCGGTGCCCCGGGCCTTCGTTCCTGGGGTGGTGTCGGAGCCGGGCCCGGCTCGGGCCGGCGACCGGATGCCGACGGCGCTCCCGGGAGGCTCCACGGTGCGCTGCCGCATAGTAGTTCGGCCCTGCGGAAAATGCGGAAGGCCCGGCGCGCGGGGTCCGACGGGGTCAGCCGTCGGCGGCTTCCCCGGCGGCGGCCCGGCCGAACAGGCGGCGCAGGAAGCCGATCTGCTCCTCCCGCTGGTGCCCGCCGCCGCCCTCGTGCCCGTTGAACCGCCACACCCGCTGCTCCTTCTCGCCCGCGTAGTGGTGGTACGCGGCGAAGCCGGTGGACGGCGGGGTGATGGCGTCCCGCAGCGCGGTGCCGAAGAGCGCGGGGGCCTGCGCGCGGGCGGCGAAGTTCAGCCCGTCGAAATGGTCGAGCGTCGCCAGGGCGTGGTCGATGCGGCCGCGCTCGCCCGCGAAGTAGTGGACCAGTTCGCCGTACGGGCCGGCGTCGGTGAGGTCGAGTGCGCGCCGGATGTCGGACAGGAACGGCACATCGATCAGGGCGGCGGCGAGATCCGGCACCAGTCCCGCCACCGCCAGCGCACACGCGCCGCCCTGGCTGCCGCCCGCGACCACGATCCGGCCCGCGTCCACCGCGTCATGGGCGCGCGCCGCCTCCACCGCGCGGACCGCGTCGGTGAACAGCCGGCGGAAGTAATAGGCGTCGGGATCCAGCAGCCCCTGGGTCATCTTGCCGGGCACACCCGGATTCGGGGAGGCGACCGGATCGGGGGTGTCCCCGGGGCGGTTGGGGCCGCTCTGCCCCCGGGTGTCCATCACCAGCGTCGCGTATCCGGCGCACGGCCACAGCAGCCAGTCGTGCAGCTGCTGCCGGCCGCCGCCGTAGCCGAGGTACTGCACCACGCACGGAAGCGGCCCGTCCGCCTGCCGCGGTGCCAGGAACCAGCCGCGGATCCGGTGGCCGCCGAAGCCGGAGAACTCCACGTCACAGGCGTGCAGCACGGGCAGCCCGGCATCCGCCGCGGCGAAGCGGGGGTCGAGGGCGTGCGCGCGTGCCTCTTCCAGGGTGCGCTGCCAGAACGCGTCGAATCCGGCGGGTTCGGGCAGCGGCGGGCGGTAGCCGCGCAGTTCGTCCAGGGGCAGGTCGATGAACACGGGAAACCTCCGGGCCGTAGGGTGGGAACGGACGGCTGTGGCCAACCGTGCCCAATCGCCGGACATTTCAGCCGTTGTATGTACCAGCTCGGTCACGGACTTTCCCAAGACCCCGCAAAGAAGCGATCATTTCTGCCATGAGCTACCCGCCTCCTCCGCCCCCGCCGCCGAACCAGCCCCCGAACGACGGCTCCGGCGGCTTCGGCCCGCCCGCCGGCGGCTACGGCACCGGCGGACCGGCCCAGGGCGGTTACGGACAGGGCGGTTACGGGCCGGGCGGCTACCCGCAGGCCGGGGGCCCGCCGCCCGGTGGCTTCGGCCCGCCCGCCGGTGGCGCGGGCTACGGCCCCGGCGGACCCGGTGGCTGGCAGCAGCCGCCCGGCCCGCCCGGCGGCAACGGCAACGGCAAGACCATCGCGGCGATCATCGGCGGCGGGGTCGTCGTGGTGGCCGCGGTGATCGTGGCCGTGGTGATGGCCAACAGTGGGGGCGACGACCACGACAACCGGGCCCAGCCCGCGTCGAGTTCCACGACCGACGCCGCCCCCACCGAGGACGCGGCACCCAGCGACGAGCCCTCGCCCACGAACCCGGCCGGCGCGCTGCCCTCGCCGAGCGACGGCACCATCCCGTTCTTCCGGCTCAAGGTCGGCGACTGCTACGACCTGGCCGCCGACGGCGGCGGCAACAACAACTCCGCCTCCTGCAACGGTCCGCACGACGCCGAGGTCGTCTCCACCCACCAGCTCGACTCCGGCTACACCACCAGCTCCGCCATCAAGCAGAAGGCGGCGTCCCTCTGCAAGAGCGAGCTGGAGAGCAAGGCGGCGGAGCAGCCGGCGGGCACGGCCGAGGGCACCTACGTCCAGTTCCCCAACGTCAGTGGCTACAAGATCGGCATCAAGACCGTCAGCTGCAGCCTGATGGGCAACAGGACCGGCACCAAGAAGCTCAGCAAGCCCCTGAGCTGAGTGGACCGCCCGGCGGTGGCTGCGTCCGGGCGCGGCCCGCAACCACCGCCGTCAAGGCCCGTGTTTGCCCCCTCGGATCTCAACGCCGCAGCTGCGCCGCCAGTCCGACGATCGCGTCCGGGCCGACCCGGCAGCAGCCGCCGATCAGCCGGGCCCCCGCCGCCGCCCACCCGGCGACCCGCCCCGCGCGGAATGCCGCGGTCCCGCACCACACCCGCGCCGCCGCGTCCCAGTGTTCCCCGCTGTTGGGATAGACCACCACCGGCTTGCCGGCGACCCGCACGGCCACCTCCACCGCACGGTCCACGTCCTGCGGGGCGCAGCAGTTGACACCCACCGCGATCACCTCGTCCGCGTCGGCGGCCACCGCGAACGCCTCGTCCAGCGG
Organism: Streptomyces pinistramenti; assembly: GCF_020564935.1. GTDB lineage: Bacteria > Actinomycetota > Actinomycetes > Streptomycetales > Streptomycetaceae > Streptomyces > Streptomyces pinistramenti. Next base: position 310,614 of record NZ_JAJCXB010000002.1, on the reverse strand, counting down.
CTGCCCGGCGCGGGTACGGCCGCCCTCGATGCTGTACGACAGCCAGGCCGGTGTGCCGAGCCCTCGGACCGCCCGCAGCAGCGCACGGGCCTCGTCCACGTCCGGCACCGTCTCCAGTGCCAGCACATCGGGCCGCGCCGCCGCCAGCACCTCAAGGCGCGGGCGGTGGAAGCGCTCCAGCTCCGCGACGGACAGGCCGTAGCGGCCGCGGTACTCCGAACCGTCCGCCAGCATCGCCCCGTAGGGACCTGCCGACGCGGCGACGAACAGCGGCCCCGCCACCCCGCCCGCCGTGGCGCGCCGCGCCGCCTCGCGCGCCAGCTCCACGCTCCGGGCCAGCAGCGCGGCCGCCTCGTCGTGGCCGATGCCGCGCCGGGCGAAGCCCTCGAACGTCGCCTGGTAGCTGGAGGTGATCGCGACCTGCGCCCCCGCCTCGTAGAACGCGAGATGCGCGCGGACCACTGCCTCCGGATCCTCGGCGAGCAGCCGGGCCGACCACAGCGCATCGCTCAGATCGTGCCCCGCCGAATCCAACTGCTGGGACAGGCCGCCGTCCAGGACCACCGGGCCCGCGGCGAGGGCATCGGCGAACGACGGGAGCGCGCTGACCATGGGACCAACCTTTCCTGCTGCGGTGCGGCCGCGGTTTCCGGCCCGGTCCGGATCGTACGTCCGCCAGGCCGGCGCGGTCCGGCCATGCGGCTGCGGCTGCGGCTCGGTGACCCGCGGCGTCCGTGGTCCGTACTCCGCCGGTGCGGGGGGAGCAGGGGATCTGCCCGGATGGAGGGACGAGCCGGGAATTCCAGGGGAATGGCGGACCCGTGCCACATTCTTGAGTATCGCGCAGGGAGGGTTGAGGAGGGACTGAGGTGGAGCCGATATTGCCTGCTTATGAAAGCGTCATCTCCGCGCAATGGTGCGTCACATTCCGGCAATACATTCCGGCAATGGAAAGGTCGCGGCCGCCGAGATTCGCGCCTATGCGACGGCGCGTTTGCGGAGTTGAGCAGCCGATATGGATCGACGAGGTGGTGATAGGGTTTTCCTTGAATTGTTGCCCGGCGGTCCGGCCGGGGTCGTTATCGGTGCCGGGGGTGCGTTCTCGTGCGGATCGAGCAGTTGGAATACATTGCCGCCGTGACCCGGCTCGGTTCGCTGCGCAAAGCCGCGGAGGAACTGCATCTTTCGCAGCCCGCGCTGAGCGAAACCGTTCGGAATCTGGAGCGCGAACTCGGCGTCGACATTCTTGAGCGCAAGCGTTCCGGCGCGAAGATCAGTGACGACGGCAGGGAGCTGCTGCCGCACATCATCGGCGTGCTCGACTCGGTCGACAAGCTGCGCCGGGCGGCCGACGACCAGCTGCACATCAGCCGCATGGTGCGGCTGGGAACGGTCAACGCGGCCACCGTCCCGCTGCTGGTGCCGACCATCCGCGAGTTCCGGGCCGGTCATCCGGCGACGCAGGCCGAGGTGATCGGCGCGCAGCAGGCCGAGATCCACCGCTCACTGCTGGAGGGCAGCCTCGACCTCGGCCTCGTCAACTACCTCCGCGGCGACGACCTGCCGCCGGACGTACACACCACCGAACTCCTGCGCGGCCGGCCGGTGGTGTGCATCCGGCCGGACAATCCCCTGGCCGAGCTGAACGAGGTGGGGGTGGGCGACCTGCTGTCCCAGCCGCTGATCGTGATGCGCTCCGGCTACGTCATGCACCGCTTCGTGCACCGCCTGCTCAAGGGCCGCGAGCCGTCCTTCTCGTACTCCACCGACGGCGCGGAAATGGGCAAGCTGATGGTGGCCGAGGGGCTGGGGGCCACCGTGCTGCCGGACTACAGCGTGATGGGCGACCCGTTGGAGCGCAGCGGCGCGCTCACCTGCCGCCCATTGGCGGGCGACGGGACCGAGGTCGTGATGGTGCTCCAGCGCCCGCGCTCCGCCTCCGTGCCGAGGGCCGCCCGGGACCTCCACGAGATCTTCGTACGCCGCGCGGCCGCGCACCGCGAGGCCCGCGGCTGACCCCCGGGAGGGCCCGAGCACGCCGGGCCCGTGCGGGACGCGCACGCACCTCCCGCTAAGGCGTGTCTTCCGCCGCCGACAGGGAGGCCAGCGCCGCAGCCGGATCGTCGGATGCCGGGCCGGCCGGCGCCCACCGGCCGTGTTCCTTGCGGTACGGCCACCAGCGTCCGTCCCGCCCGTACCGCACCTGGGTGTCCTCGCCGACCACCGTCCAACGGCCGCGCGCCGCCCGCAGCCGAGGCCGCGGCTCGCCCTCCTCCCAGGCCGCAGCGAGCCGGTCCTCGGCACGTGCCAGCGCGTCGGGGCCCGGAGCGTGGTCCTCCTCCAGCGCCTCCAACGCGGCGGCTGCGCCCAGCCGCCAGGCCCGTACGGCCAGCGACAGCGCCCTCGCGTCGCGCCCCGAACCCGCCGCGAGCCGCGCCGTGACGGCCGCGTCCGGGCCGGCCGCCGCCAGCCGGACGGCGTCCTGGGCCGGGGTCAGCGCGGGCGCGGGCGGGGTGTCCGGGTGCCGGGCGGAGAGCGCTTCGGCGAGCAGATGCCGGGCACGTGCTGCGGTGTCGGCCGTCAGGAACTCCAGGGACGGCACGTCCACCCCGGGTGCGGGCGGGGCGCCGCCGCTCAGCGAGGGCGCGGTGCCCGGAACGTCGACGGGCGGCGGCGGGTCGGGCAGCGGCGGCAGGATGTCGCGCGCGGCGAACACCTCGGCGGCCGGTATTCCGGCCGGTTCCGTCGCCCGCGCCCCGGCGGCGCCGCCCGGTGCAGGCTCGGCGCGGGCCGCGCTGCGCGCCTGCAACTCGTCCAGCAGTTCCCGTTCGCCGCGGCCCCGCATCAGCAGCAGGAGGAACGGATCCTCGTCCAGGAGGCGGGCCAGCTGATAGCAGAGCGCGGCCGAGTGTGCGCAGTGATCCCAGGCGTCACAGCTGCACTCCGACTCCAAGTCGCCGATTCCCGGCAGGAGTTCGATGCCGGCCGCCCCCGCGTCCTCGACGAGTACCGGCGGTATGTCGCGGTCCAGGAGGGCGGCTATATGCCCGGCGCGGTCCGCCATCACGTCCAGGAGGCGGTCCCAGTCGGCGTCGTCGAGCTGCTGCAGCAGGACATCGGACCGGTGGTGGGTGTGATCGCGGTCCTGTACGACGGCCGTGATCCGGCCGGGGCGCACCGACACCGCACCGACGGCACCCGCCCGCGCATGCCGCCTGCCGAGCTTGACCTGCGCATTGTCCAGAGCGGTGTCCTCCAGGGCCTTCAGCCAGGCCCGGCCCCACCAGGTGCGCGCGAAGGCGCCACCGTGTTCCACAGGCAGCGCGGCGAAGGTACGCTCCGGCGCCCGCGTGCCGCCGTCGCCCCTCGCGGTCTCGTCCCCGCGGTCATCCGCCTCGGTCATCGCTCGCTCCCTCGCAGTGCGACCAGGTCCGCCAGTTCGGCGTCGGTGAGTTCGGTCAGCGCGGCCTCGCCGGAGCCGAGCACCGCGTCGGCCAGCCGCTGCTTACGGGCGAGCAGGCCGGCGATCCGGTCCTCGATCGTGCCCTCGGTGATCAGCCGGTGCACCTGCACCGGCTGCGTCTGCCCGATCCGGTAGGCACGGTCGGTGGCCTGAGCCTCGACGGCCGGATTCCACCAGCGGTCGAAATGCACCACATGTGAGGCCCGGGTGAGATTGAGCCCCGTGCCCGCGGCCTTCAACGACAGTAGGAAGACCGGCACTTCGCCGTCCTGGAACCGTCGCACCATCTCCTCGCGCCGGGCGACCGGAGTACCGCCGTGCAACAGCTGCGTGGGCACGCCACGCGCCGCCAGATGCTGCTCCAGCAGCCGCGCCATCTGCACGTACTGCGTGAACACCAACACGCTCGCCTCCTCGGCGAGCAGCGTGTCCAGCAGCTCGTCCAGCAACTCGGTCTTCCCCGAACGCCCGCCGATCCGCGGCGCGTTGCGCCCGGTACCGGACTCCTTGAGGTACTGCGCGGGGTGGTTGCAGATCTGCTTGAGCGAGGTGAGCAGTTTGACGACCAGCCCACGCCGGGCGAAACCGTCCGCCCCCGCGATATCGCCGAGCCCCTCGCGCACCACCGCTTCGTACAGACCGGCCTGTTCGCCCGTCAGCGCCACCGCACGGTCGGTCTCCGTCTTCGGCGGCAGCTCAGGGGCGATGCCCGGGTCGGACTTACGGCGCCGCAGCAGGAACGGCCCGACCAGCCGGGACAGCCGCTCCGCCGCGGCAGCCGCATCGGCCGACGCCGCCGATCCGCCCTCGATGACCTGGGCGTAACGCGAACGGAAGCGGCCGAGCGGCCCGAGCAGCCCCGGGGTGGCCCAGTCCAGGATCGCCCACAGTTCGGACAGGTTGTTCTCCACCGGGGTACCGGTCAGCGCGACCCGCGCCCGCGCCGGGATCGCCCGCAGCGCCCGCGCGGTCGCCGAAAACGGATTCTTCACGTGCTGCGCCTCGTCGGCGACGACCAGCCCCCACTCCACGCCGGCCAGCCGGGCGGTATCCAGCCGCATGGTGCCGTACGTGGTGAGGACGAATGCGCCGTCCGCCAGACCCGTCAGGTCGCGCTGTCCGGCATGGAACCTGCGGACGGGAGTACCGGGCGCGAACTTCTCGATCTCCCGCTGCCAGTTGCCCATGAGAGAGGTGGGACAGACGACGAGGGTGGGTCCTGCGGTCTCCGGCGTGCTCGTGCGGTGCAGGTGCAGTGCGATCAGCGTGACCGTCTTGCCGAGACCCATGTCGTCGGCGAGGCAGCAGCCGAGTCCGAGCGAGGTCATCCGGTGCAACCAGCCGAGGCCGCGCACCTGGTAGTCGCGCAACGTCGCGGCGAGCGCCGGGGGTTGTGCGACGGGCGCGGCACCGGCGCGTTCGGGATCCGTCAGCCGGTCCCGGAGCGCGGCCGGCCACCCGGCAGCCTCGACCGCGACCCGGCCGCCGTCGCCGGTCTCGACGGACCCGGTCAGGGCGGCGCCCAGCGCATCGAGCGGCGTGATCTTACGGTCCCTGCGACCCCGTGCCGCCCGTAGCGCCTCGGGATCGACGAGCACCCACTGGTCGCGCAGCCGTACCAGCGGCCGCCCCGCCTCGGCGAGCCGCTCCAGCTCCGCCCTTTCGATCTCCTGACCACCCACGGCGAACCGCCAGCTGAACGAGAGCAGCGCATCGGCCGAGAGCAGCGACGGCGGACCGGACCTGGCACCGCCCCAGTCACCGGTATCGCTCCCAGTGCCATACGGGGGAGCGCTACCGGAATCGGCCGGGCCCACCACGGCGCGGGTGGTGAGGCCGCGGGCCAGTTCCTTCGGCCAGTGGACCTGCACACCGGCGGCGGCCAGTGCGCGCCCGGCCGTCCCCAGCAGCTCGCCGATCTCCTCGTCGGCCAGCTCGATCATGTCCGGCACGGCCGCGGAGAGCAGCGGCGCGAGCGGCGCCCACGTAGCGGCGGCCCGCCGCAGGGCGAGCAGACTGTCCATCCGCGCCCGCGCCCCGAACGCCCCACCGGCCGGCGACACCCCGGCCCACACCTCTGCCGCATCCGCCACCAGCGCGGGATCGGTACGGCTGTGCACCTGAAGGACGGCGACGAAGGAGACGTCGGGAGAAGCGCTCCCGGTGGCGGCTGGGGGAGGGGCGGAGGTATTGGGGGCTGCGGCGGGTTCGGTTGTTCTGGTGGCTCCGGTGGTTTCGGTTGCTCTGGTTGCTCTGGTTGCTCTGATGGCTTCGGAAGGTGGCGTGGGGGTGGATGGAGGACCGTCCGAAGGCCGAGGGGGAGGGGGCGCCGGGAGGTCGCCCGCGAGGCGGGGGACGGGGTTCGCCGGGAGGGCATCCACGGGGCGGGATGCGTCCGTCCGCGGGTCCGCGGTATCCCCGCCCTCCCGCTCCTGCGGCCGTTCCCGTGTCCCTTCCCCCGCCGGTCGCTGTCCGTGCGGCTCCCCGGTGTCCGCCGTCTCGCCCGACGCTCCGGGATTGCCCGCCGGACCACCCGCCCCCGCCCCGCGCACCTCCACACGAAGCGAGATCCGCACGCCCGCGTCGTGGCCGGCGGCGACGTCCGCCGCCCAGGCGTGCTGTTCCGGAATGTGCTGCGGGGCGGACGCCGCGAAGGCCGGTCCGCCGGTGGCGAGCGCGGCGGCGGGGGAGCGCGGCAGCCCGTCGGCGACCGCGTCGAGAAAGGCGCGCAGATGGCGTTCCGGTTCGGGTAGTCGCACGGGCCCGTCACCGGGCAGCGGCGTGGCGTGCGCGTACGGCGGCATGGCCGCGGCCAGTTCACGCAGCCGCTCGATGTCGGCGGTGTCGAGCGGGCCCAGTCGCCAGGCGTCGTGATCGCCGGGGCTCAGCCCCGGGAGCAGCCGCCCCCGGGCGGCGAGCTGCAGCGCGAGCAGGGCGGCCGCGCCCCAGAAAACGGTGGCCGGATCGGCGGACCGCGCCGCACGCGCGCGCGTCAGAAATGGCAGCGCCTCGGCAACAGGCAGGACGACGGCCGGTACTTCGTCCGCTACGACGCCACCCTCCCCGTCCGGCAGGACGACCGTCAGCCGTCCGCCGTCCGCGGGGCCCGCACCGCCCGCCGCCCGGTCCTGGTCTGCTGTCACTGCCACCCGGCCGTGGCGCGCCGGTTCGCCGTCGCTTCGTTCGTTGTCGCTCCGGCGGTCGTCACCCGGGTCGTTCTCGCTCCGGTTGTCGTCGCTCGGGAGGCGGCCGGTCGGGAGGTCGCCGAGGGGTGCGCCGTCGGGGCGCCAGAACGCGATCCGGCCGGTCCGCGGCGGGTCCGACGGCAGGAACGTCGCCGCACAGCGGGCGAGGTCGGTGAGGGAGGAGGGCGAAGATACGGCTGTCGCCGAGGGGAGGTGAGGCACTGCGCCGATGGCTCCTCAAATTTGACTACTGGCGGCTGTGGCGCCCGAGAGTACAGGAAGCCCTGACCGTTCAGGGAACCTCCGGAGCCGAAACGGCGTTCAATGGGATACATGGAGCGCGGCACGCGCCGCGGAAGGGGTGTGAAGGATGTCCACACGGGCGAAGGTCGCAGTCGGCGGCGTCGCGGTGGGAGTGATCCTGCTGTGGCTGCTGCCCCTTTGGGCGGCTCTTCTGGTCATGGTCGGGGTGCCGGCGGTCGCCTACCTGACGCTGGACCCCTCGCAGCGAAGCAGGCTCCGCCGAGCCGGCCGCAAGCAACTGGGGCGCTGACCTCCCGGGGCGGCGGCCCAGGACGGGAAGCCCCTCGGTGGGAGGTCTTGGAGCGGAGGTGCCGGGGCGGGAGCTCTGAGGCCGGGCAGCGCTGACGGGCTGGCGGATGGGTTGCCCACTTCAGCCTTCGGTTGTGGGCTGCCGCGCGGTCTCGGGCGAACTCGCAGATCGGGTCCGAACGCCCCGCTGCCCCCCCCCGAAAGCGCTCGGCGCGGGGATGGTCGCTGCCACTGCCGTGCTGCCGCTGCCGCGCCACCGCGCACTGAACGTCACCCGCGGCGCCCGTCGCTCCCGACAGCGCCATCGTCGACATCACCAAGGAAGGCGCATCCGCCGTCGAGCCGCGACCGTAGCGCGAGGCCCCACTCTCTCCATGGGGCCTTCCCCTGCACGGCCCCTTTTCCCTTCCTCCTTCCTCTGGAACCGCCCGAGCGTCTTTCGGCCCCTCACCTCGATGCCGTTCCGATTGCTGATGGGTTGCTGTTTCCGGCATCCGTGTCGGTGGTGCCGGTGTGCATGGCGAGCCTGCAGCGCAGCGCCCCTCGACGCATGGCCTGGCCGGCAGAGAACGAAAGGACGCTGGCCCGTCCCGCCGTCCGTCGACTCAATCTCTGCCCAGCCCGTGAAGCGCTGGGTCACGGCCGGCCGAAGCGAGCGCCTCGCCGCCACCTGGAGCGGCATTGGCGCAATGTTCCCAAGTCAGCCTGTCCGCAACGGACTTCCGCGGGCTCTCCGGCTCCCACCGTGATGGTGTCCCGAGACTGAAGCCGCAATTCGAGGCCGAGGACGCCCCCCCACGCCACATGCAGCTCCAACGCAGGGTCGTTCGACGGGCCTCGCCCTGCAACGAGACGCAGTCAGCCGCGGCCCTCAGCGACCACGCGCCGCTCCCTCCTCCCTCTTCCCGCCGTACCTTCCTCCCCACCGTCGTGTGGCGTACTGCCAGTGACAGTCGGCAGTTGCCTGTGTCTGCCGGCGTTTGCCGGAGTGCTGGAACGACGGCGACAGCTCCGCCGTTCCAGCACTCCGGCTCTCACCCCGGGTCACGGACTGTGTGCGTGGTAGTGCGGTCGCCGCCCAGCTCGGGTGCTCAAGAGAGAGCCGCTGTACCGGCTGCCGCTATGCCTCGATGGTCAGGCCGTGCAGGCCGCCGCCCTGTCGGCACCTGCTATACGGCACTCCGGTCGCGGTGCGAACGGCCGGTTACTGTCCGAGTTGTGCCGCCGCGCAGCCGCCGTACGGACTCCCGCTATCGGGTTCGGCCCACGTCGCTCCGCCCGATGGGACGCCGAGCGGAACGCCGTCCCCTGCCATACCCCGGCCGCCCCCCGACCCATGGCACCCTGTGCCCTTCGGCGCACCGACGTGTGCACCGAAGTGCGTACCGCTCCGACTGCCGGCTCCTTCCGGTCCTGCTCCTGGAACAGTCCCTGGAGACGCCCCTGAATCCGCCCCTGCGTCGAAGTGGTCATTTGATCGCGCGCACCACTGTTCACCTGCATCAATGCCTCCCCGTCTGTCCTGCTCGATCGATGCAGGACAAGTCCATCACAGGGGTCTGACAATCGACGTCGGCGAGCGCGGCAGGGCAGCCCGGAGGTCAGACGGGGCGGGCCGCCAGCTCGTCCAACGACGTCAGCAAGGCCGGGAGTTCGGGGCCGCGGCCCACCGGGTGGACCTCGCCAGGCTCCTCGTCCAGGAGCACGAACGCGATGTCGTCGGTGCGCGCCACCATGCTCCAGCCGGGGCCGTCCACGCGCAGGGTGCGCGCCTCGCCCGCGGCGAACGAGGACCGGACCCGGCCGGGCGGCGGCGGTTCGGTCACGTACCCGTGCGCCTCCGCCATGACCCGCCGCACTCCCCGATGGGGCTGCTCACCGGCGCCCACGAAAGTGACGTCACCGTCCACCTGCTCACGCCACGCCGCCCACTGGAGCGCGATCTCGTCCGCCCCCAGGCGCCGTTGGGCAGGTCCCCATTCCGCGGCGTCCGGAGGGGCCAGCGGTGCCGGGGCTCCGTCTTCGGGTTCGGGATCGTGCGGCTCGGGGATGCCGGGAGCCGACACGGCCAGCGCCAGCGGCCAGCCGGGCAGGGCGGCGACGATGCTGTCCTCCCCGGGTGAGAGGTCGTATTCCATCCCGCAGTCCCAGGCGGCGACCGCGCAGGCGACCAGAGACACGTCCTCGGTGGCCACCGTCCAGCGGGCCCCCTGCCCGTCCTGCCCGAGGACCAGCCCGTAGCCTTCCGCGTACGGTTCGAGGCCGAGCCCGGCGCACACTTCGGGGTAGTCGTCGCCGAGGACGCTCGGGAACTGGGCGGGTGTCAGCAGTACCGCCGTCAGCACGAACAACTGGTCGTTGTCGGCGCTCTCGGTCGTGGACACGCGAGCCTCCCATCCGTTCCGTCCGATGTTTTTCGGCGCACCCTAATTGGCTTGGTACGGCCTTGTCACCAGCCGCGGTCTCCCCGTTGGGTTTCCCCAGCCGTTGCCTGCACCGTGTGCGCCGGTAATGCCGGGTCTCCTACGAGAAGCCCCGCCTGCCCTGTGCCGCGGGCGGATCCGGCCACGTCGCTCTCCGGACCCGCCGTACTTCCCTCCGCCACCCGTGAAGCGCCCCCGAAACGCCTAGAATTGAGGTTTCGGCGATCGAAGGAGCGGGGTATCACGTGCGGCGCTATGACTGGCTGAAGGAGATCCGGAGGCTCGACCCGGAGCGCGATTTCCTGCGGATCTACCGCATCACCGCGACATACGAATTCCCCTGGGACATGACCCGGGCCCTGGAACTCGCCCTCTACCGGACGTACGCGGTGCCGAGCATCGGCCGGCTCCTTGCCCGTACCGCGGAGCTGACGGACCGCACTCAGAAGCGCTACGACGACACGGCGCTCCTCCTGGACGCCGTTGTCGAGCACGGTTTCGACGGCGAGGACGGCCGCGCGGCGATCCGGCGCATCAACCAGATGCACCGCGGTTACGACATCAGCAACGACGACATGCGGTACGTCCTCTGCACCTTCGTGGTGGTGCCCAAGCGCTGGATCGACGCGTACGGATGGCGGCGCCTGAGCACGCACGAGAAGCAGGCGATTGCCGCGTACTACCGCACCCTCGGCCGCCACATGGGCATCACCGAACTCCCGCACACCTACCAGGACTTCGAACGCTGCCTGGACGACTACGAAGAGGCGCACTTCGGTTGGGACGAGGGCGCCCGCAAGGTCTCGGACGCCACCTTGGACCTGATGGCGGGCTGGTACGGCCCGCTCGCCCCGGTGGTGCGCGGAGCCAGCATGGCCCTCCTGGACGACTCCCTGCTGGCGGCCTTCCGGTACGAGCGGCCCAGGCCCGCGGTCCGTACGGCCGTCCGCTCCGCCCTGCGGCTGCGCGCCAGGACCGTCCGCCTGCTCCCGCCGCGCCGCACGCCCCACTACGCCCGGCAGAATCCCGAGATCAAGGGCTACCCCGACGGCTTCCGGGTCGCCGACCTCGGCACGTTCCCCGCCCCGCGGCGGGCCGGCGCCTGCCCGGTGCCGCACACCGAACGCCCCGATGCGCAGCCGGAGTCCGGCCGCCCGGCGTGACCGCTCAGCCCCTGCGGACCGCCAGTGCCAGAAAGTGGGTGTCCGCGTCGGCATAACGGATGAGGTCCCAGCCGCTGCCGGCAAGGAGGGGCCGCAGGTTCGGCTTGGCCCGTAGGTCGTCGGGGGTGAGCGGGCGGCCCTTGCGCGCGGCGAGGGCGGCCCGCCCGATGGGGTGGAACAGTGCCAGCCGGCCTCCGGGGCGCACGGTTCTGGCGAGTTCGGTGAGATTGCCTGCCGGGTCCGGCAGGTGGGAGATGAGCCCGGCGGCGAAGACGGCGTCCAGCGTTCCGCCGCCGAGCGGCAGTCGTCCCGCATCCGCCAGCAGCAGGCAGGCGGCGGTGTCCCGTCCGGCTCGTACGGCGGCGTGCAGCATCTCGGGGGTGAGGTCCGCGCCCAGGACGGTTCCGCGCGGGCCCACGGCGGCGCGTAGCGCGGGCAGGGCGCGTCCCGTGCCGCAGCCGGCGTCCAGGACCCGGTCGCCTTCCCGCAGGCCCAGCTCGGCGACGCCTGCGGCGTAGGCGGGGCCGTCGTCGGGGAAGCGGCTGTCCCAGCCGGCTGCGCGCGGTGCGAAGAACGCCCGGACGTGCTCCGTCCGGTCGGTGTGGTCGTCGGTCATCGGACTCCTTCGGTGGCGGCACGGTCTGCCAGAGGGGCGGTGGCGGCGTAGAGGACGGCCGCGGCGACCAGAGCCACCACGACGCCGAGGTTCATGGCGCCCAGTCTGCCGTGAGCAGCGGATTCGGTGAGCAGGAAGCCCACCGCACGGGCGATGTTGGGATCGGCGGAGGTGATCAGACCGAGGCCGACGGCCGTGGCGGCGGCAAGCGACAGCACGGCGGGCCACCCCAGGGTGCGCGTCGCCGCCAGGTCGAACCCGGTGTGGCGCCGATGCCACTGCTCCACCAGGAAGACGGCCGTCCACGCTGCCATCGCCACACCGATGACGGACAGGAACGCCTGGAAGGTGGCGAAGAAGCTGGGGGAGACGAACAGGACGTACCAGCCGCCACCGCCATCAGGGCGCCGTCCACCAGCACCGCCAGATGGCGGCGGACGGGGATGCCCAGGGTCAGCAGCGACATGCCGGAGCTGTAGATGTCCATGATCGCCCCGGAGGTGAAGCCCCCGATGGCGGCCGGCAGATACGGCACCAGGAACCAGGTGCGCAGCTCGGCGGCGAGCGCGCCCACGGGGTCGGCGGCCGCGGCCGCGGCGAGCTTCGGGTCGTTCGCGTCGAGCAGGACGCCGAAGACCAGGAGTACCAGTGGCGACAGGACGCCGCCCAGGGTCGTCCAGCCGGTGATCGCCCGGCCGCTGCTGTCCGCGCGGCAGGTACCGGCTGTAGTCGGCGCCGCAGTTCACCCAGCCCGGGCCGAGCAGCGTCATCGCGAACACGATGCCGCCGATGAAGGTTCCCGCGTCTCCCGGTGTGCCGTGCCGGAGGGCCGCCGGATCGATGCGGTCGGCCAACAGCACCACGGAGGCCGCCGTCATGGCGGTGATGGCCGCGGTCAGATACTTCTGCACCTTCATGATCAGCGCGTGCCCGAAGATCCCCACCACCACGACCGATACGGCAGTCGTGGCGAAGCACAGCGCCTGCGCAGCGGTCGTCGGAGTCGTCCCGTCCGCTTGCGCGAACACCGTCGGCGACAGCCGCGCCAGGATGGCGGACCCGCCGAGGGAGGACAGGGCGACCAGCACCGTTTCCCAGCCGATGGTGGAGAGGTAACTGAACAGCGTGGGCAGCTTGTTGCCCTGCCGGCCGAAGGAGGCCCGGCCGATGGCCATGGTGGGCGCGCCGGTCCGGGCGCCGGCGACCGACACCAGGCTGACCAGGAGGAACGACAGCACGTACCCGGCGGTCCCGGTGACGAGGGCCTGCCAAGGGCTCAGCCCGAGTGCCACCATGTGCACGCCGTAGACGATGGACAGGAGGGACAGCCCGAGGCGGCCCACGGCCAGAACGGGGCCCGGGGCGTGCCGTGGCGTTCGGACTCCGGCACGGGGTTGATGCCGTGGCGTTCGACCACGCCGGCCGACGTGTTCGCTGCGGCATCACATTCCAGGCGTTCCGGCGACTCCTGCTGCGTCATGCGCCCACGATCCCCCGTGATCCCTGGCGAAAGGGAACGTTCCCAGACCGTTCAATTCCGGTCAGTGAGGGGGCAGTCGGTGCCGTTACAGCTCAACTACGCGGTCCAGTAGGGGATCTGAACGTATGCACCTGGAAAGCTTTCCCGAAAATCAAGGAATTCCTGATGGCGCGGGGGTACGGTCCTCGCCATGGTTTCGGACGGCGCTCAGCCGCCCGCGGCTCCTGTCACCGAGCCGTGCATCCGATCGCCCCGTGCCGCACGGGGACCTGCATCCTGGAGGAAACGGCCGATGACAGCCGCACAAGGGGATCCGAACGGCACTGCCCTGGACCCCGGCCCCGACCTGGCGCTGAAGATCCTGGTGGCCGGCGGCTTCGGGGTGGGCAAGACGACGCTGGTGGGGTCCGTCAGCGAGATCCGCCCGCTGCGCACGGAGGAAGAGCTCACCTCCGCGAGCGAATCGGTGGACGACACCGGGAAGGTGCACCGCAAGACCACCACCACGGTGGCCATGGACTTCGGCCGCATCACCATCAGGTCGGGCCTGTCGCTCTACCTCTTCGGGACGCCGGGTCAGGACCGCTTCTGGTTCCTGTGGGACGACCTCTCGGACGGCGCCCTGGGCGCCGTGGTACTGGCGGACACCCGGCGCCTGGAGGACTGTTTCCCGGCGGTCGACTACTTCGAACGGCGCGCCGTCCCGTTCCTGGTGGCCGTCAACTGCTTTGCGGATTCCCGCTCTTATGCCGCTGACGAGGTGGCCCACGCACTCGATCTGGACCGCGGCACCCCGGTGGTGCTCTGCGACGCACGCGACCGCGACTCGGGCAAGGAGGTGCTCATCCGGCTGGTCGAGCATGCCGGGCGGCGGTACACCTCTCCCGTACTCGATTCGGTCGGATGAGCCGGGGGCCGGGACCGGCCCCCATCACGGCCGACGGGGCTCACGGGCCGGCGTCCCGCTCGGGTGGACGGGCCGCCTGCGGCGCATCGTGAGTGCGCCGCCCCGTATGCGGCCCGTCCCGCCCGTCAGGAGGCGAGTTCCGCCACGGCTACGGCGTTGTCGATCGTGACCCGCACCACCAGTTCTCCGGGCACCCCGTTCCGTGCGCCGTACTCCTCTGCACGCTCCTCACCCATGTAGCGCGCCGCGATACGCGTGGCCCAGTGGCGCACTTCCGCCACCTCGTCATTGATCTCCGCCGTCCCCTGGAGGACGACGAACGCGAAAGGCGGCCGTTCGTCGTCGACGCACAGCGCCACCCTGCCGTCGCGCAGCAGATTGCGGCCCTTGACCGTGTCCTTTCCCGTGTTGAACACCACCTCGTCGCCGTCCACGAGGAACCACACCGGGGCGACGTGCGGGCTGCCGTCGGCCCGTACGGTCGACAGCTTGCCGGTACGGGTTCCCTCGGAAAGGAACTTCTGCCACTCATCCTTGGTCATTTTTCGTGCCATGCGCACATACTCCCCACCCGGAACGACGGCGCGGGGCAGGGCACGCCGGGCGGCAGAACTGCGCTGCAGGGCCGCTTGCCGAGATGCCGGAGGTGAGCCAGGCTGGCACGGCAGTTGTGGACGGGCTGCCGACCGCGTCGCGGGCGTGGACGGGGACACGGGGAGGAACCGGCATGGCACTGACCAGCGGACTCGACTGGCTGCTGGACGATCTGACCAACCGCGTGGAGAACGTGCGGCACGCACTGGTGCTTTCCAACGACGGGCTGGTCACGGGCACCAGCCAGGAGTTGACGCAGGAGGACGCGGAACATCTGGCCGCGGTCGCTTCGGGGCTGCACAGTCTCGCGAAAGGGACGGGGCTCCATTTCCGGGCCGGACGGGTCCGGCAGACGATGGTCGAATTCGATGAGGCCGTGCTGTTCGTGACCGCGGCCGGCGACGGCAGTTGCCTGGGCGTACTGGCGGGCTCGGACGCCGACATGGGACAGATCGCCTACGAAATGACCCTGCTCGTCAACCGCGTCGGCGAACACCTCGCCGTCGCGGCACGGCAGCCGCAAAGTTATCCACAGGCTTGAGACGTGGGTTGACCCACTGTCATCCCCCCTCGCTACAGTCGTGACTGTCAGTGATCGACCGAGCTGTGGGGGAACAGACATGACTGTGATGTGCGACGGGCAGCAGACGCTCGCCACGGGGCGAGCCGCCCGCGAACTGGAGCTGAGGACCGGTGAGTTCGAACTCGCCACCCAGCTGGGAGAAGTGCGCACCGTACCCGCCGGGACCGATAACCGGCCCGGGGGTGGTGCCCCGCTGAACCGCCGCCGCGTCCCGGCGGAAGAGATCGCCAGGCTGCAGGCCGAGCCGGGCTTCCCGGACACTCTCCGGGAACGGATCCGCACTGTCGGGACGACGGAGGCTGCCGAACTGATGGGCATCGCGCCCAGCCGCTTCCTGCGCCTGACGAGGGCCGGCTGCTTCGGCCCCGTCAGGTTCTACGTCAACCGCTACGGCGCCCTCGTCTGGCTCTATCTCGCCGCGGAGGTGGCCGACTTCGCCGACCGCGAACCCGAACTCCTGCGGGGCAACACCCCCGCGGCGATGCGCGTCATGCTCGACGACGGACAGGACTGGCGGGCACGCCAATGGCGCGGCCGCCGCGTCGCCCAGCTCATGGGACAGACGGCGGACCCCTGGGAATCAGCCGCGGTCATCGCCGCCGTACTGCCCCCGGAGGAATGCGCCTCCGTCGTCGGCGACCCGCTGGAGCGGTCCCTGCTCCGCCGCCTCAAGCCACACTTCGCCTCCGTGATCACGGCCACCGCCGCCGCACGGGAATCCTTCGAACGCGTCCTGACGGCCGAGGAGTTCGACGAAGTGCTGTGGTACCGCGTCAACCTCTCCCGGGCCCTGGAGGAGGCCCGCAGGGAAGCCCCCGATCGCCTCCGGGCCGCCTCCGGACCGTCCCCAGCACGCCGACGTCAGCCGCCCAGCTTCCTGAACAGCCCTTCCTGGACGACGGACACCAGCAGCCTGCCCTCCCGGTCGTAGATCGCGCCCCGGGCCAGCCCACGGCCGCCGGTGGCGATCGGCGACTCCTGGTCGTAGAGAAACCACTCGTCCGCACGGAACGGCCGGTGGAACCACATCGCGTGGTCGAGGGAGGCCATGTCGAATCCGCGCGGGCCCCACAGCGGCTCGATCGGGACACGCACCGCGTCAAGCAGGGTCATGTCGCTGGCGTAGGTCAGCGCGCAGGTGTGCACCAGCGGATCGTCACCCAACGGATCCACGGCGCGCATCCACACCGTGCTGCGCGGCTCGGCACCCTCGACCTCATCCGCGGTCCACCGCAGCCGGTCGACATACCGCACGTCGAACGGTTGCCGGCGGGCCATCCGCTGCAGCGCCTCGGGCAGCGCGCCCAGACGCTCGCGAACCTCTTCCGAGATCGTCGGCAAGCCCTCAGGTCCGGGCACCCGGCGCATCGGCAACTGATGATCGAAGCCGGGTTCCGGCTTGTGAAAGGAGGCGGTCAAATTGAAGATCGTGCGTCCCTGCTGGACGGCGACGACCCGGCGAGTGGTGAAGGACCGCCCGTCGCGTACCCGCTCCACCTGGTACACGATCGGCACCCCGGGGCGGCCCGGCCGCAGAAAATACGCGTGCAGCGAATGGACCGGCCGGTCCCCTTCCGTGGTCCGACCTGCCGCCACCAGCGCCTGTCCCGCGACCTGCCCGCCGAACACCCGCTGCAGAGACTCCTGCGGGCTGCGGCCGCGGAAAATGTTGACCTCGATCTGCTCCAGATCCAGCAGGTCGACCAGCTTCTCGTCCGAACCCGTCATGCCCGGTGCCCCTCCATCGCCTCCGACGCCGGCCTCCGCCGACTCCCGTTCACAGCTGACCCACATCCGTGACCCGCACCACCGCGCGCCCCTCCTCGTCCGATGCGGACAGATCCACCTCCGCGGAGATGCCCCAGTCGTGGTCGCCGTTCGGGTCGGCGAAAGTCTGCCGCACCTTCCACAGCCCGTGCTCGGCGTCCTCCTCGATCTGCAGCAACTTCGGGCCGCGCGCATCCGGACCGGTGCCCAGCTCCTCGTACTCGTCCCAGTAGGCGTCCATCGCATCGCCCCAGGCATCGACGTCCCAGCCGGAGTCGGCGTCCATCTCGCCGAGTTCCTCCACCTTGTCCAGCGCAGCCAGCTCCACCCTGCGGAACATCGCATTGCGGACCAGAACCCGGAACGCCCGCGCATTCGACGTGACCGGCCGGACCTGATCGGCCCGCTCCGCGGCCTGCTCCGCCGTCTCCACCTCCGGATTGGCCAGCTGTTCCCACTCGTCCAGCAGGCTGGAGTCCACCTGGCGCACCATCTCGCCCAGCCAGGCGATGATGTCCTGGAAATCCTCGGACTTCAGATCGTCCGGCACGGTGTGATCCAGCGCCTTGAACGCGCTCGCGAGGTAACGCAGCACGATCCCCTCGGTGCGCGCCAGTTCGTAGAACGACGTGAACTCCGTGAAGGTCATCGCGCGTTCGTACATGTCGCGGATCACCGACTTCGGCGACAGCGGATGGTCACCGACCCACGGGTGGCTCTTGCGGTACAGCCCGTAGGCGTGGAACAGCAACTCCTCCAGCGGCTTGGGGTATTCGACGTCCATGAGGCGTTCCATGCGGTCCTCGTACTCGACCCCATCGGCCTTCATCTGGGCGACCGCTTCGCCGCGCGCCTTGTTCTGCTGCGCCGCCAGGATCTGCCGCGGATCGTCCAGCGTGGACTCCACGACCGAGACCATGTCCAGGGCGTACGACGGCGACTCCGGATCCAGCAGGTCGAACGCCGCGAGCGCGAACGTCGACAACGGCTGGTTCAACGCGAAGTCCTGCTGCAGGTCCACGGTCAGCCGCACGATCCGGCCCTCCGCGTCCGGCTCGTCCAGCTGCTCCACGATGCCGCCGTCCAGCAGCGACCGGTAGATCGCGATGGCCCGCCGAATGTGCTTGAGCTGGTTCCGGCGCGGCTCGTGATTGTCCTCCAGCAGATGACGCATCGCTTTGAAGGCATTGCCCGGCCGGGCGATCACGGACAACAGCATCGTGTGCGTCACCCGGAAGCGCGAGGTCAGCTGCTCGGGATCGGAAGCGATCAGCTTCTCGAAGGTGTTCTCGCCCCAGTTGACGAAGCCCTCCGGCGCCTTCTTCCGCACCACCTTGCGGCGCTTCTTCGGATCGTCGCCGGCCTTCGCCAGCGCCTTCTCGTTCTCGACGACATGATCGGGGGCCTGCGCCACGACAAACCCCGCCGTGTCGAAACCGGCCCGCCCCGCACGCCCTGCGATCTGGTGGAACTCCCGCGCCCGCAGCGTCCGCACCCGGGTGCCGTCGTACTTCGTCAGCGCCGTGAACAGCACCGTACGGATGGGCACGTTGACGCCGACGCCCAGCGTGTCCGTACCGCAGATCACCTTCAGCAGGCCCGCCTGCGCCAGTTTCTCGACCAGCCGACGGTACTTGGGCAGCATGCCGGCGTGATGCACACCGATGCCATGCCGGACGTAACGCGACAGATTCCGACCGAACTTGGTCGTGAACCGGAAATTCCCGATGAGCTGTGCGATCTCATCTTTCTCCGCACGCGTACACATATTGATGCTCATCAACGCCTGCGCCCGCTCGACCGCTGCGGCCTGCGTGAAATGCACGATGTAGACCGGCGACTGATGCGTCTCCAACAGCTCCGTGAGCGTCTCCGTCATCGGCGTCGCACGGTACTCGTACGACAGCGGAACCGGCCGCGTGGCCGACCGCACGACCGACGTGGGCTTCCCGGTACGCCGGGTCAGATCCTCTTCGAACCGCGACATGTCGCCGAGCGTCGCCGACATCAGGATGAACTGTGCCTGCGGCAGTTCCAGCAGCGGAATCTGCCACGCCCAGCCGCGGTCCTGCTCCGCGTAGAAATGGAACTCGTCCATCACGACCTGGCCGATGTCGGCGTCCTTGCCGTCCCGCAGCGCGATCGAGGCCAGCACCTCAGCTGTGCAGCAGATCACCGGAGCGTCCGCGTTGACGGAGGCGTCACCGGTCAGCATGCCGACGTTCTCGGTGCCGAACAGCTTGCACAGGTCGAAGAACTTCTCCGACACCAGCGCCTTGATCGGCGCCGTGTAGAAGGTGACCTGGTCATGGGCGAGCGCGGTGAAATGGGCACCCGCCGCCACCAGGCTCTTGCCGGAGCCTGTGGGCGTGGACAGGATGAGATTCGCCCCGGAGACCACCTCGATCAGCGCCTCCTCCTGGGCAGGGTAGAGCGTGATGCCCTGCTGCTCGGCCCAGGTCGAAAAAGCTTCGAAGAGGGCATCGGGGCCGGCGTCTTTCGGCAAATGATCGATAAGGGTCACGCCCCCATACTGCCTGCCTTCGGCCCGTATCCGGGAACCGGCCGCTCATATGGAGATCATCTGACGTTACGCTGTGTCGCCGACCAGGCGTCAGAAACACGAGATCCAAGAAATCAAGGGGTGGGGAACGACCATGATGGGACCGGCGCACTCGCTGTCCGGGGCCGCGGCCTGGCTGGGGGTGGGAGCGGCGGCCGCGACCGCCGGGCATCCGATGCCCTGGCCCGTGCTCGTCTGCGGCGCTCTGATCTGCGCCGGGGCGGCGCTCGCCCCCGACCTCGACCACAAGTCAGCCACCATCTCGCGAGCCTTCGGACCGCTCTCACGGATGCTCTGCGACGTCGTCGACACTCTCTCGCACGCCGTGTACAAGGCCACCAAGATGCGCGGCGACTCACACCGCGCCGGAGGGCACCGCACGCTGACCCACACCTGGCTGTGGGCGGTCCTGGTCGGTGGCGGAATGTCCGTTCTCGCCACCCAGGGCGGCCGCTGGGCGGTCCTCGGCATCCTTTTCGTCCACATGGTGCTCGCCATCGAAGGTCTGCTGTGGCGCGCGGCACGTGTCTCCAGCGATGTCCTGGTGTGGCTGCTGGGCGCGGCCACGGCCTGGATCCTGGCCGGCATCCTCGACCAGCCGGGCAACGGCGCGGGCTGGCTGTTCACCGAACCGGGCCAGGAGTACCTCTGGCTGGGCCTGCCGATCGTCCTGGGCGCGCTGGTCCACGACATCGGCGACGCCCTGACCGTCTCGGGCTGCCCCGTGCTGTGGCCCATCCCGATAGGCCGCAAGCGCTGGTACCCGGTGGGTCCGCCGCACGCCATGCGCTTCCGGGCCGGCAGCTGGATCGAGCTGAAGGTCCTGATGCCCGCCTTCATGCTGCTCGGCGGCATAGGAGCCCTGGGAGCCCTCGGCTATCTCTGACCGCTCCGCACCGTCCGACGGGCCGCGCGGCCGTCCTGGGACGGCTCCGGTTCGCCGTGCCCTGCCCGACATCCGCTCCAGGCCGGGACGGGGGCGGTCTGCGATGGCTCAGCCGGGGCGGCCGGCGGATGCGTCCGCGCGACGGCCGGAGCGTGCTTGCGCGAGAAGTCCGGCGGGTGCGTAACGGCGCCGGCCGGGGTGCGCCACCCCGAGGCACTCGGGAGCAGGGAGGCCCGCACAGCCGCCTCGGCCCGTCCGGTGCGGCGGAGACGGTGCTCCGGGAAGTCTCCCGGCGACGGGGAGTCCGTAAGGCCGAAGCCCGTACCCGCCCGATGGCCGGAGGACCGCCGACCGGCGCGCGCCGGAAGCACCACGGCGCCACGGTCCCGAGCCGGAGGGCGGCTCGGGACCGGAGCGGTCCGTCGCCGTCAGCTGTGCCAGGAGCGCCAGAGGGCCGCGTAGGCGCCGTCCGCGGACACCAGTTCCTGATGGCTGCCCAGTTCGCTGATCCGTCCCTGCTCGACGACGGCGATCACATCCGCGTCGTGTGCGGTGTGCAGGCGATGGGCGATGGCCACGACCGTCCGCCCGTCCAGGACCTTGGCCAGGGACCGTTCAAGATGCCGGGCCGCCCGCGGATCCAGCAAGGAGGTCGCCTCGTCCAGCACCAGCGTGTGCGGATCGGCCAGCACGAGGCGGGCCAGCGCGACCTGCTGAGCCTGGGCCGGGGTCAGCGCGTGGCCGCCCGAACCGACCTCGGTGTCCAGTCCCTTGTCGAGCGCCTTGGCCCAAGCGTCGGCGTCCACCGCAGCGAGCGCTGCCCACAGTTCGCCCTCGGTCGCCCGTGTGCGGGCCAGCAGCAGATTGTCACGGAGCGATCCCACGAACACGTGATGCTCCTGATTGACCAACGCCACATGCTCACGGACCCGTTCCGCCGGCATCTCGGAGAGCGCGGCGCCGCCCAGGGTGACCGTGCCGGCGCGTGGCCCGTAGATTCCCGCCAGCAGCCGCCCCAGCGTCGACTTCCCCGCGCCGGACGGCCCTACCAGCGCCAGCCTGGTCCCGGGGCGGACCCGCAGCGACACCTCGTGCAGCACGTCCACTCCCGCCCGATAGCCGAAGTGCACCTCGTCTGCGTGCACGTCCCGGCCGTCGGGGGCCGTCGTCCCGTCGGCAGCCTCCGGTTCGATTTCCCGTACACCGACGAGCCGGGCGATGGATACCTGCGCCACCTGCAACTCGTCGTACCAGCGCAGGATGATGGCGACGGGCTCGGCCATCATCTGGGCGAGCAGCGCACCTGTCGTCAGCTGGCCGGGGGTGATCCAGCCCTGCAGAACGAACACCCCGCCGAGCATCAGCACCGACCCGTGGAGCAGTACGTGCGTCACGTTGATGACGGGAAACAGCACCGAGCGGAGGAACAGCGTGTACCGCTCCCACTGTGTCCACTCGCGTACTCGGCGTTCGGAGAGCGCCACCCGCCGGGCGCCCAGCCGATGCGCCTCGATGGTGCGCCCGGCGTCCACGGTCTCGGTGAGTGCGGCGGAGACCGCGGCATAGCCGGCGGCTTCGGAACGGTAGGCGCTCGGGGCGCGTTTGAAGTACCAGCGGCAGCCGACGATGAGCAGAGGGAGGGCGACAAGGACGGAAAGGGCGAGCGGTGGCGCGGTCAGGGTGAGCCCACCGAGCAGAAGGATGATCCACACCACTCCGATCGCCAGCTCCGGCACGGCCTCGCGCATCGCGTTGGCGAGCCGGTCGATGTCGGTGGTGATCCGCGACAACAGGTCGCCGGTGCCGGCGCGTTCGAGGACGCTCGGTGGGAGCGCCACCGACCGTACGAGGAAGTCCTCGCGCAGGTCTGCCAGCATCCGTTCGCCGAGCATCGCCCCGCGCAGGCGCACGAGGCGGACGAAGACGGTCTGCAGGGTCAGTGCGACGGCGAACACCGTGATGGTCGGGGCGAGTTCGAGCTGCCGTGCTCCGGTGGACAGGTCCTCGACCAGCCCGCCGAGCAGATACGGGCCGACCATGGATGCCGCCACGGCTGCCGCGTTCACGCTGATCAGCACGGTGAAGGCGCGGCGATGGCGGCGGATGAGGCCGCCCACGTAGGCCCGTACGGTCGCGGGGGAGCCGACGGGCAGGGTCGTGGCGGTCTGCGGGGCATCCGGATCGTGCTCCGGCGGCGCCAGGCCGATCATGCGGTCTCCTCGGTGTGGGTGGCCCCAGCCTCATCGGCCGGCTCGGTGGGGGCGGTGGGTCCGGCAGGGTGGCGGGGGTTGGCCTCGCGTGTGACGACGGCGCGGTAGGCGGGAGTGGTGTGCAGCAATTCGCGGTGGGTGGCCTCGGCCAGGACCTTGCCCTCATGGAGGAAGACCACGTGGTCCGCCCTGTCCAGGAGGAGGGGGCTGGAGGTGAGGATGATCGTCGTGCGCCCGGTTCGGATGTCGCGGAGGCCGTCGGCGATGCGGGCCTCGGTATGTGAGTCGACGGCGCTGGTCGGTTCGTCGAGCACCAGCACCTCGGGGTCGGTGACCAGGGACCTGGCCAGGGCCAGCCGCTGGCGCTGGCCACCCGAGAGCGACCGGCCGCGTTCCGTGATGCGGGTGAGCATCGGGTCGCCGGAGTCGTCGACGGATGCCTGGGCCAACGCCGTCAGGACATCGCCGCATTGCGCGGCCGACAGTGCTTCGTCGGTGCCGATGTTTCCCGACGAGGGCACGTCGAGAAGTTCGCCGAGGGTGCCGGAGAGGAGCGTGGGGTCCTTGTCCTGGACGAGGGCGGCGGCGCGGGCGGCGGAGCGCGGTACGTCGTCGAGTGCGGTGCCTCCGAGGAGTACGGAGGTGGATGTTCGGTAGGTGGGGGTGGGGAGGGTCTTTGTGACGGTGGTGGCAGGTGTAACGGTGGTGACCTGCCCGGTAGTTGTACCGGGACCGGGACCGGGACCGGGACCGGTTTCGGCTGTGCCTGGGCCCGCGTCCTTCGCTACGACTGCGGCCATGTGAAGGTCGGCGTCGACAGCGACAGCGATATCGGCCTCGACGCCAGAACCGGAGCCAACGTCAGTGCCAGAACCGGAGCCAACGCCAGTGCCCAGGATCTCGGACTCGGGCCTTTTCGGAGGTCCGTTGTCAACACCATCGGTGTCGGTGGCGTGTTGGTCCTCGGCGTCGGGGTTGGGGTCCGGTGGGTGCCCGCCCAGGCGGTCGGCGAGGTGGCCTGCGGCGTCGGGGTCGCCGCAGACGATTGCGGTGAGCCGGCCTGATGCGGCCGTGAGGCCGGTGACCGGGTCGTGGAGGTCTCCGGTCAGCCGCCCGTGCTCGGTGGTCCGGCCGCCGGCCGGGCGAGTCAGGGCCAGTACCCGGGCGGCGCGGTTCGCTGACGGGCGGGAGAAGGAGTACGCCATGGCGATCTCCTCGAAGTGCCGGAGCGGGAAGAGCAGGAAGGTGACCGCGCTGTAGATCGTGACGAGCTCGCCGACCGCGATGCGGCCGTCCAGCGCCAGCCGGGCTCCGTACCAGACCACCGCGATCAGCAACAGCCCTGGCAGGACTACCTGGACGGCCGAGATCAGGGACCACATCCGGGCGCTGTGGACGGCGGCCTTGCGGACTTCCTGGGAGGCGCTGCGGTAGCGGCCGAGGAACAGCTCTTCGCCGCCGATGCCGCGCAGTACGCGCAGTCCGGCGACGGTGTCGGAGGCCAGTTCGGTCGCCCGGCCGGCCATTTCGCGCTGGGCGTCGGCGCGACGGGTGGCGTGCGGCAGCAGCGGGAGCACGGCGAGTGCCAGAACCGGCGTGCCGATCGCCACCACGATCCCGAGGGCCGGCTGGTAGAGCACCAGCCAGACGCAGACGCCGACCGACGTCACGGCGGCCGCGCCGAAGCGGGAGATCGCCTCGACGAACCATCCAATTTTCTCCAGGTCGCCGGTGCTGACGGCCACGATTTCTCCGGCGGCCACCCGCCTGGTCATGGCGGAACCCAGTTCGGTCGTCTTGCGGGCGAGCAGTTGCTGTATGCGGGCGACGGAGATGATCCAGTTGCTCACGGAAGAGCGGTGCAGCATGGTGTCGCCGAGTGCGACCAGTGCGCCGAGGAGGGCGAGGATGCCGCCTGCCAGGGCCAGTTGGCCACCGGAGCGGTCCACGACGGCTTGCACGGCGAGGCCGACCGGCAGCGGAAAGGCGGCCAGGGCGCCGGTGTGCACCAGGCCCCAGAGGAGGGCCTTGATTTGCCCGCCGAGCTGTTTTCTGTAAAGCCAGAGGAGGAATCTGCCGCCGGTTCGTACGTCGGGGTCGCCGGGGTCGGTGAACGGAAGATCGCGAATCTGCATGATGTCCAGGGGCGTGGTTGTGGTGGGTGGGGATGGGGAGATGGGGTGGTGGGAGGGGCGGGAGCGGTCACGCTTTGGGTAGTGGCTGGGGTGCCCGGCCGGGAGGTCACTGGCGGCCGACGTGGAGCCGCGCGCCTTTGCTCCGGCTCATGTCCCTCCCTGCATCCAGGCAGGGACGCCAGCGGGCCTGCCTACGCCCAGGCCCGGACGCAATCGGGATCGCATATGTCCAGGCCCGCTCACATCGGTTCGCCGCTCGTATCCGTGTCCCTCGTGCCTGGCGCTGCTCGTGTCCGTTCTCGTGTTCGTGCCGGCTGATGCGTCTGTCCACGGTCGGTCGGGGCGTCGGGCCTTCGTTTCCGCAGTACCAACCCGTCCGTCAGCCCTCGGTTGTGGGACGAGCGCTCGCCCCTGTCACGCGTCGCATCCACATGTGAACCGGCCCCCTGGCCGTGACCGTCTCCGTGGCGCCGTGTCCATAGTTCTGTTGCCGTTGCCGTTGCCGTTGTGCGGTGGTGTTGTCAGGTGTTTGGCGGCTCTGAGGTGTGGTGGTCCGGCCGGGAAGTCGTTGCGGCAGTCCTGGGTGCGGGACGGTGGTGGGGGCCGTGGGGATGAGTCATGGAAGGCTGGCGCGTCGGGCGGTCGATTTCAAACGGTTTTTCCGGGCGCCGGGCAGATCGGGCCAGTCGCGCGCGGTGGCGACGTAACAGGCGGTCGCCGAAGGGGCGTCGGGTCCGCGGTGGGACGATGGGGTCCATGCGAACAGCGGGCAGTGCGATACGGACCGCGGCCGTGGCCGCGGCGGGGCTGGTTCTTCTGGCGGGCTGTGGGGGCGGCGCGAGCGGCGGCGAGGGCGGGAGGGGCGACGGAGCGGGGCAGGGGAAGGGTTCCGGCGGACCGGCGCACGACTCCGCCACCACGCATCTGCGGGACGTCCCCGGCGTCGGCGCGACGCTGCGCGACCGCATTCCGTCCGGCTCGCGCCAGGTGGTGGCCGTCTACGGGAAGAACGCGGACTCGGCGAGTTCCACCGTCGTGTTTTACGAGAAGGGTGCCAAGGGGTGGGACAAGAAAGGGAGTTGGCCTGCGCACAACGGTCGGCACGGCTGGACTCTGGACCACCACGAAGGCGACAAGCGCAGCCCGGTCGGCGTTTTCACGCTGACCGACGCGGGCGGCGTGCTCGCCGATCCGGGCGCCAAGCTGCCCTATACCCACTCGGCGGCGTTCACCCCGCCGACGTACTGGTCGAAGAACACCCGGCACGACTTCGACTACGTCGTCGCCGTGAACTACAACCGCGCCAAGGGCACTTCTCCGCTGGACCCGGCACGCCCGGAAGGGGAGGCGAAGGGGGGCGGCATCTGGTTGCACATGGACCACGGGAGCGGTACGTCCGGTTGCGTCAGTATCTCCAAGTCGGGGATGGCGGCGCTGTTGCGGTCGCTCGATCCGGCGCAGCACCCGGTGGTGGTCATGGGGGATTGGCCGCACTTGTCGAAGTGAGGGCGAACGGGAGCAATCGGGAGTAAGTGCGGGCGAGCGCGACCCCTCGGACGGGCCGCCGGCCACCAACCCGCCGCCGCCCCGCTTCCGATCGTCGGCCTGCCCTGGTCGCCGGCCCGCTCTGCCCCCCCAGCCACCGCTCAGGCCCAATAACCCCTACATCACCCCCGCATCACCCCCTTACCCCCCAAAACAACCAAGCGATTGGATCAAGCTCCAAGATTTACCGGGAAGTTGTACCGACCTCTTTCATGGCGAACGCGCAGCGGCGATAGTGACGGATCGCGGAAGTCCGATTCCGTATAACAGAATTCGCCCATGTAGGAGTGCCCGTGCCGCACGCCACCGGAACCCTCGCCCGCCGCGCAGGGCGTTTCCTGCGTACCGGTCTGTTCGCTCAAGTCCTGCTCGCGCTGCTTCTCGGCGTTCTCGTCGGGCGCCTGTGGCCGCAGGTGGGATCGTCACTGCAACCGCTCGGGGACGCGTTCGTGCGCCTCATCAAGGCGATGATCGCCCCGCTGGTCTTCTGTGTCGTCGTCGCCGGCATCACCAAGGCCGGTGACCTCAAGGCGTTCGGGCGTATCGGGGTCAAGGCCCTGATCTGGTTCGAGGTTGCGACGAGTGTTGCGCTCGTCATCGGGCTGCTGGCCGGCAATGTCCTCGCCCCCGGCGCCGGGATGCACGTGGATCCGGCCACGCTCGACAAGGGGGCGGTGGACGCCGAGACGGGAGGCGGGAAACTGCCCTCCACCGCCCAGTTCGTCCTGGAATCCCTGCCGAACAGTGCGGTGGGCGCGTTCGCCGAGAACTCGCTGCTCCAGGTCCTGGTGCTGGCCTGCCTGGTGGGCGCGGCGCTGCTGCACCTCGGGCAGAGGAAGGTGCCGCAGATCCTGCCGTTCATCGAGCAGGCCCAGGACGTCGTGTTCACCATCGTCGGCTACATCATGAAGCTCGCACCGCTCGCGGTCTTCGGTGCCACCGCTCACCTCGTCGGTGAATACGGTGTGGGCGCGATGTCGACGTACGGCAAGCTGATCGCGGTCTGTTACGGGGTGGCGCTGGCCTTCCTGGTGCTGTTGGGGTGCGCGCTCAAGGCGGTCACGGGGCTGAGCCTGTGGAAATTCGTCCGTTACACCCGCGAGGAACTGCTGCTCGCCCTGGGGACCGGCTCCAGCGAGACGGTGATGCCGCGGATGATGCAGAAGCTGCGGGCGGCCGGCTGCCGGGACGACGCGGTGGGGCTCGTGCTGCCGACGGGCTACTCGTTCAACCTGGACGGCGCCTCGATCTACCTCTCGATCGGCACCCTCTTCATCGCGCAGGCCATCGGCGTCGACCTCTCCATCGGCCAGCAGATCACCGTCGTTCTGGTGCTGATGCTCACCAGCAAGGGCATGGCGGGCGTGCCGGGTTCGGCGTTCCTCGCGCTGTCCGCCACCGCGTCCGCGCTCGGCGTCATTCCGGCCTCCGCGGTGGCCCTGCTGGTCGGCGTCGACCGGATCATGGACTCGATGCGGGTGGCGACCAATCTCCTCGGCAACTGCGTCGCGGTCTTCGTCGTCTCCCGGTGGGAGGGCGCGCTGGACCGGGTCACGGCGAGGAAGGTCATGAACGGCGAACTTCCGGCCGCCTCCCCGGACTCGGCCGCCGCACCGGACGGCCGTACGCCCGCGCGGCCCGTGACGCCCCCGGCCGGTCAGTGACGCCTCCGGGGCCCGGCCGCCGCGCCGGGCCCCGGAAGGGCGCTCCCGCCCCTGCGCCCGCCTACTCCTCCGGCTTGGCCGAATCCATCCCCGTCCGGGCGTGCTTCCACTGGCCGCGGGTGAAGTCGGGGAACTCCTGGGGCTCGCCCTTCGCCTTGAGCGAGGCGTCGCTCAGCGGGACCGGGGCGGTCCAGGTGGCCGCGTCGTAGACGTCGAAGTCCGGTACGAGGCCGAGCCGCATGCACTGCATCAGCCGGAAGACCATCATGTAGTCCATGCCGCCGTGGCCGCCCGGAGGGTTGGCGTGCTCCTTCCAGAGCCAGTGATCCCAGTCCGCGTACCGGGCGAAGTCGCCCCATTCGTCGTTGCTTTGGTCGGGCTCCAGGTAGATCCGTTCCGGGTAGTCCTCGAAGACGCCCTTGGTGCCGCCGAGACTGTTGATCCGGCTGTAGGGATGCGGCGTCGAGACGTCGTGCTCCAGTCGGATCACCCGGCCCTTGGCGGTCTGCACGAGGCTGATCGTCCGGTCGCTCTCGATGTACGACTCCTTCCAGCTCGGGTCGCCGGGAGGCATGTGCGCCTTGCGGTACGCGGCGAGGCCCAGTGCCGGTGTGCCGAAGCTGGAGATCCGTACGGCGCGGTCGCCGCGGTTGACGTCCATGTAGTTGGCCACCGGGCCGAAACCGTGGTTGGAGTAGAGGTCGCCGCGCAGCCTGGTGTGCCACAGGCGGCGCCACGGGCCCTCGTAGTACTCCGGGTCGAACATGAGGCCGCGCAGGTCGTGGTTGTACGCGCCGGCGCCGTGCAGCAGGTCGCCGAACAGTCCCGCGTGCGCCATGCGCAGGACCCGCAGTTCGTTTCTGCCGTAACAGCAGTTCTCCAGCTGGAGGCAGTGTCTGCGGGTGCGTTCGGAGAGGTCCACCAGCTCCCAGAGCTGGTCGAGCCGGAGCGCCAGGGGGCATTCGACGCCGACGTGCTTGCCGTGCAGCATCGCCGTTCTGGCCATCTCGAAGTGCAGGTCCCAGGGTGTCGCGGCGTAGACGAAGTCGAGGTCGCCGCGTCGGCACAGGTTCTCGAAGTCGTGCTCGCCGTGGGTGTAGACGGCGGGCGCGGGCTGTCCGGCGTCGGTGACCTTCTTGGCAGCCTTGGCGGTCTTTTCCTTCACCGGGTCGCACAGTGCGACGACGCGGACGCCGGGGACGGCGAGGAAGAGGTCGATCATGGTGCCGCCGCGGTTGCCGAGGCCGATGATCCCCACGCGTACGGTACGGCGCCCTTCGAACGGTACGCCGATCATGGTCCGGCCCCGGGCCTCGGGGGCGGCCGCGCCCAAGGCCCCGGGACCGGACTTCGCCGCGTCCGCCGGTGCGGCGGTCCGGTCCGTGGCTGCCGCACTGCCTGCCGTGAGCCCGCCGAGCCCCAGTCCGGCGCCGGCCGCACCAGCGGTCCACAGGACCGAACGGCGGCTGGGGCGTGGTTTGTCGGGGTGCGGCTCGCCGGGGCGGGCCGCCTGCTCGTTTTCGTGGTGCTGCGGGTGGTTCTGCGAATGGGCCTCGTTCATCGGTCCTCCAGGGGAGCGGATGGCGCGGTGCATACGTGAACCTCGGTCAGGACCCTGGCGGTTGGGTGGCGCGACACACAAGAGGGCCGGTTGGATTCCTCGTTCGGCCCCTTGGACTCTTGTACGTCGTGGTCCGGCGTAGTGTTTTTCGCGGTCCGGCGCCGAGCGGGATGGCGTGGGCGAGGCGCGACGCGGTGTCCGCAACTTCTTTCGCAAGGAGTGGGAAATGGTGAGGGGAAACCTTGACGTGTTCACGCAGAAACCGGCAGGCTCCGGTCCGGACCCCCCCACGGCGGCCCGGCGCCTGGCTGCTTTCCGTGGGCGCGGTGCGCCGCGCCCGACTGTCGAAGGAGCCGCAAGATGCAGCACCGTTCCCGTGTGCTGGCCGGGATACTGGCCGCGGCCGGCCTCGCCTCGTTCGCGCCCTGGACCTCGCAGGCGACCCCGCCGGGCGAGAAGACCGTCACCGCCACCCTGTTCGAGCGGAACTTCAAGGACGTCGCCACGTCCTGCACCGAAGAACTCGGCCCGGCCGGTTACGGCTACGTCGAGGTGTCACCCGCGTCCGAGCACATCCAGGGCGGCCAGTGGTGGACCTCCTATCAGCCCGTCAGTTACCGGATCGCCGGTCGCCTCGGCAGTCGCGACGACTTCGCGGCGATGACGAGGGCGTGCCACGACGCAGGCGTCAAGGTCATCGCGGATGCGGTCATCAACCACATGTCGTCCGGCTCGGGCACCGGCACCGGCGGCACCCAGTACACCAAGTACAGCTATCCCGGCGTCTACCAGGACCAGGACTTCCACGGCTGCCGCAAGGACATCTCCAACTACGGTGACCGCAACGACGTCCAGACCTGCGAACTGGTCGGCCTGGCCGACCTCGACACCGGCAGCGACGCGGTACGTACCACCATCGCCAAGTACCTCGACGATCTGCGCTCGCTGGGAGCGGACGGCTTCCGGATCGACGCGGCCAAGCACATCTCGGCCGACGACCTCGCCGCGATCAAGGGCAAGATGGCCCAGGAGCCCGGCTACTGGGTGCAGGAGGTCATCTACGGCGGCGGCGAGGCGGTCCAGCCCGACGAGTACACCGGCATCGGCGACGTCGACGAATTCCGGTACGGCAGCCACCTCAAGAACGCCTTCCAGGGCGGTGACATCGCCCAGCTGAAGTCGGTCGCCGACGGCAAGCTCGACAGCGGCTCGGCCCGTACGTTCGTCGACAACTGGGACACCGAGCGCAACGGTTCGACGCTGACCTACAAGGACGGCGCGGCCTACACGCTCGCCAACGTCTTCATGCTGGCCTCGCCCTACGGCTCGCCCAACGTCCACTCCGGCTATGAGTGGTCCGACAAGGACGCGGGCCCGCCCAGTGGTTTGGGTGGCTGGACCGGCGAGCACGCCAAGCAGGAGATCACCGGGATGGTCGGATTCCGCAACGCGGTGGGCTCGGCCGGGCTGACCGACTGGTGGGACAACGGCGGCAGCGCCCTCGCCTTCGGCCGCGGCACGTCCGGCTTCGTCGCCCTCAACAACGGGGACGGTGACCTCACGCAGACCTTCACCACCTCCCTGCCGGGCGGCACCTACTGCAACGTCGTCAAGGCCGCGCCGGACCACTGCGACGGCAACACCGTCACCGTCGGCGACGACGGCACGGTACAGCTGACCGTGCCGGCCAGGAGCGCGGTGGCCCTGCACGTGGGCGCCAGGAGCTGAGCCCGGCGGCTGTTGCCAGGCGATCGAAACGCCAACTTCTCCTGCATCAAGGGAAGTTGCGGAGAGGGGCATCACGGGAATCGGCGGATGCTTCGTTCTGCTCGCGGTGGGCGCCATCCTCACGTTCGCGGTGGACCGGCACATGGCCGGAGCCGCCCTCGATCTCGGCGGGCTCATTCTCGTGATCGTCGGCATCATCGGGAGCGCGGCACACATGAGCGTCCTCAACCGGCGCCGCACCCAGCCGCCCCCGGCAGGTGGCCCGAGGGTCCGTCGCTGACATCCGGCACATGCTGGGGCAGGCCGATGCCGGCCACCGGCCCGAACGGGCGGCGTACGGGGGCGGCCGTGTCCGCCCTGGCCTCTGCACTCAACACCTGCACCGACAGCGGCTTCGGCCGCGGTGTTTCCTCGTCGGCTGCGGGCCGGCGAGGAGCGTCCCGCAGCGCTACCCGCATGGCCCCCTCCTGGGGCAGATGGCTGCCGAATGCTGGCAGCCATCCCGGGCGCGTGGTCCGCTGGCCATGCGTGTGCGGACCGTCGGGAGGTTCGCTGCACGTCCCATCGGACCCGCTACCGGGACAAGGAACATCAGCACCATGACGACCAATGCTGTCTCCACCAGCCGGCACTCCAGCACGCCGCCCGAGGAAGCCACCGCCCTCCTGGCGCGCATGCCCGACCTGGAGCAGGCGCTCGCCTTCTACCACCGCCACCTGGCGCCCGACACCGCGGTCGACCTGTCCGTGGCGGAGAACGTCCTCGTCTACGACGATTCGATGCAGAAGATGGTGTTCGCCAACACGAACCTGCTGCCCGAGAAATACATCCACTACATCTCCCCGTACGGCACCCCGGAACTGCGCCAGCAGGTGGCCGATCTGTTGACGGAGGCATTCGGCCCCCGCGTGCCGGCGGAGAACGTCTTCGGTACGGCGGGCGTCGCCTCCGCGCTGGAGTGCCTGGCGTTCGCGCTCAAGGACAGCGAGCCCGGTGGCCCGCCGCCGCTGGTGGACGGCGACGCGGTGCTGATTCCGGCGCCGTACTGGCAGGGCTTCAACTGGTCGTTCGAGCAACGGCCCAAGCTGACCTGCGTGCCGGTGAACCTCCCCACCGACGGCCCCCATGCCTTCCAGCTCACGCTCGAACTCGTCAGGAATCAGTACGAGGAGCACAAGAAGCAGACCGGCAGGGCGCCCAGACTCCTCGTCCTCACCAACCCGCACAACCCGCTGGGCGTCAACTACTCCAAGAAGCTGTTGGAGGACATCTACGCCTGGGCGCTCGGCGACCCCGACCTGCACATCATCTCCGACGAGATCTACTGCCACTCCCAACTCAACAGCAGCACCACGCCGTTCACCAGCGCCGTCGCCCTGGACGCCTACGCCGAGCACCCCGACCGCATCCACGTCGTCTGGGGCTTCGCCAAGGACTTCGGGCTCTCCGGCTTCCGCACCGGATTCGTCATCTCCCGGAACACCGTGGTCCAGCGCGCCATGCTGGGCAGCAAGGACCCCGGGGCGGAGAAGCGGCACCCGATGTCCTGGTTCACGCCCTTCGACTCGCTCAAGCACTACGTCGTCGGCGCCGTCCTCTCCGCCTCCGTCAACGGCCCCGGATCCGAGCTGTACACGACCTACGCCATGCGGACCTACCGCGACCTCCTCAGCACCAGCTACGACAAGGTCAAGGCCCGCCTGAAGCACAACAGCATCAAGTACATCCACAAGGACAGCGACAACACGGCCCAGTTCTTCTGGCTCGACCTCAGGGACTACCTCGACCTGTGTGTGCCGCCCGACCAGGACAACGCCACGCCCTTCCCCCTCACGGACCCCGACCTGGACCCGAGAGAGCAGTGCCTCTTCGACTACCTCCGCGCGGCACCCACCGAGGTCTCGCTGCTTCCCGGCGGCGTGATGCACAGCCCCGCGCCCGGCTTCTTCCGCCTGTGCTACACCGCCCGTCAGCCCGGGGAGGTCTGCGAGGCCATCGACAAGGTGGGCAAGGCACTGGCACTGCTCAAGTCCCAGGCATAGCCAAGCGGAGTGAAACCGCCGTCCCCGCGTGTGGACGTGGTGGCGCACGCGGGGACGGCGGTCTCCGAGCACTCGGTGCACCACGCCGCCGTTCAAGAGCTGGACCGCTCGTCACCTGGCGGGCAGGGGACGACCGGCCGTCCCCTCAGCGGCGCAGGGCCAGCACCGTGCTCCTTGTGACGGCCTCCTTGAAGCGGGCCGAGGCGCGGCCGGTGAGGATTGCGGCGACCGGGCTGTCGTCGGCGCGGGTGAACTGGGTGAGGCCGTCGTGCCGGCCGAGGCTGATGTTCTGCCAGACATAGCGCAGGCGCAGTGGCTTCGGGGTGCGGCCGGTGAGCGAGGCGGCGACGCTGCCGGCGACATGCGCGCCCATCGGCAGCCCGGTCTGGCACGACATGCGGGATGCGGCGCCATCAGGCCCGGACGAGGCCGCCGCGTCGCCCGCCGCGAAGACCTCCGGATGAGAGGCCGAGCGCAGTGTCGGGTCGACCGTGAGCAGGCCGTGGGCATCGACCGCGAAACCGGCCTCGCGTGCCAGGTCGGGTACGCGGAATCCGGCCGTCCAGACGACGGAGTCGGCCGGGATCTCGCTGCCGTCGGCGAGGACCAGGCCATGTGCGGCGACTTCGGCGACATTGGCGTGCTCGCGCAGCGCGACGCCGTGCCGGCCCAGGGCGGCGCGGAGGTAGCGTCGGCCGCGCTCCGAGAGCCCGGCACCGAGCTCCCCGCCGGTGACCAGCTGCACCGTGAGCCCCGGGTAGGTCTCGGCCGGCTCGGTGGCCGTCTCGATGCCGGTCAGGCCCGCCCCGGCCACGGCCAGCGAACCCTGGGCCTCCGCCGCACGCTCACGCAGGCGAACCGCGTCCTGATGGGTGGCCACCGCGGATGCGTGCGCGGTGACTCCCGGGACGGCGACGGTGTCGGCCGCGCTGCCCAGGGCGTAGACGAGGGTGTCGTATGGGATGTCGTGAGGAGCGGAGTCGACCTGGACGGTACGGGCGGCGGCGTCGACGGCAGTCACCCGGGCGACGACCAGTTCGATGCCCGTGCCGGCGAGGAGCTTGCTCAGGGGCAGGTCCTTCAGCGGCCGGCCGGCGGCGAGTTGGTGCAGCCGTACCCGCTCGACGAAATGGCCGACGGCGTTGACCAGCGTGATGCGCACGTCGCTGCGGCGCAGCTTGCGGGCCGCGCCCTTTGCGGCCATCAGCCCGGCGTATCCGGCTCCCAGAACCACGATGTGATGTGTCATGCCTCCTGAACCGGCAGGCGGGGGGATCCGGGACAGCTCGGAGCATGAAGTGGATCACATGAGCTGGGTGGCGGCGAAGGCGAGCTTGCCGGGAGCGAAGACCATCCGCACTCCGCCGACCCGGTCCTCGCGGACCTCCGGAACGACAAGGGCGAACAGCGCCTCACCCGCGAAGAGGGCAACCGCCGGCTCGCCGTTCGCCTCGGCGTACTCGACCCTGACCTGTGCCGCCTCGGGCCGGGCCCCCAGGCCCAGCAGATAGCGGAGCACCTTCTCGCGTCCGGTGATCGGCCGGAGCGCCGCGGACACCTGGCCGCCGCCGTCGGCCCAGGCGACCACGTCGTCGGCGAGCAGCCGCTCAAGACCGGCCACATCGCCTTCGACGGCGGCGGCGAGGAAGCGCTCGACGATCTTCCTGCGCTGTTCGTCGTCGACGTCGAAGTGCCGTCGTGGCCGGCCGAGCCGCTCGCGGGCGCGGCGGTGCAACTGCCGCGAGTGAGCCTCCTCGATACCGACGGCTCCGGCGACTTCCCGGTGGCTGTGCCCGAACGCCTCACGCAGTATGAACACCGCGCGTTCGGCCGCGGTGAGCCGCTCCATCAGGGTGAGCAGCGCGAACGACACGGACTCGCGCTGCTCGGCGGTCTCCAGCGGGCCGAGCGGGTCAGCGGCGCGCGTGTGCGTGAAGACCGGCTCGGGGAGCCACGGCCCGACGTACAGCTCCCGTTGCGCGCGGGCGGAGGTGAGCTGGTTGATGCAGAGGTTCGTCATGACCTTGGTCAGCCAGGCGGCCGGTGTACGGACAGCGGAGGGCTCCGCCCTGCTCCAGCGCAGGTAGGTTTCCTGCACGACGTCCTCGGCCTCGCTCGCCGAACCGAGCATCCGGTACGCGAGCGAGAAGAGCCGAGTCCGGTGCGATGCGAACTCTGCGGCAGCCTCCGTGGTCACGGGGGCAGCATGGCAGGCGGGCCGGCGCGCGGTGTGGTCGGGGCGGTGAGGAGAGCGTCCGCTCCTGCGACGGCATATCGATCATGGCGACCACGCCGGAGTGGCTGCGCGAGCTGGGCCCGGCCGGCCCCGGGTTCCGGTGCTTCGGCCGCGGGGCCGTAACGGGTACCAGGTCTCCCGCGTGCCCGGGTGAGACGGGCCGAGTCGGAGAGCCTGTATCCGCACCCGCAAGCGCCCGGTCCCCGTACGGGAGGCCGGGTGGGTGCCCGTGCCGTGTCACTCGCGGGGTGCCGGCGGCCGGGTGGCCCGCTCCAGTTCCACGAGCACCGAGTGGTAGGCGGGGCGGCCCAGCGCGTGGTCCATGCCGACCTCGCACATCCGGTTCGCGGACAGGTAGGCGTCGAAGGCGCGGGCGCCGACCTCGGCGGCCTCCTTCGCGGTCGCCGATTCGGTGAGTTCCCTGTGCAGCATGCCGCGGTCCCCGGCGAAGGCGCAGCAGCGCAGGTCGTCGGGGACCACGACGTCCCGCGCGCATGCCGCGGCGACCTCCCGCAGCTGCGCCTCGTCGCCCAAGTGCCGCATGGAGCAGGTGGGGTGGAGGACGGCGGAGCCTGCCGTCCGGTGGATCTCCAGGTGCGGCAGGAGTTCGTGCGCGGCCCAGACGACGGAGTCGACGATGGTGAGTTCGGCGTGCAGGGCGCGGTTGGCGGGGGTCAGGTAGGGGATCACCTCGTGGGCGATGCCGAGGGTGCAGGAGGAGGCGTCCACGACCAGCGGCAGCCGCCCGCCGGCCGTCCAGCCCCAGGCCGCCTCGACGATGCGGTTGGCCATCACCACCGTGCCCCGGTCGTAGCCCTTCGAGTGCCAGATCGTGGCGCAGCAGGTCCCGGTCACGTCCGGCGGAATCCACACCGGCTTGCCGGCCCGCCCGGAGACCGCGACCACCGCTTCCGGCAGCGAGGGGCCCGGGAGTCCCGCGGGGCCGCCGAAGATGCGGTTCACGCAGGCCGGGTAGTAGACCGCGGCCGCTGCCGTCTTCGCGGTGGCGGGCAGGGCGCGGGCCGCGGCGCCGGGGATCTGCGGCAGCCAGCGCGGTACCAGGTCGGGACGTACGGCCTTGCGGGCGGCGTCGGTTGCCGATTCCAGCAGCCGGTCGTCGATCCGCTGGGCGGCGGCCACAGCGAGGCGGGCGGCCCGTTCGACGGCCGCGAAGTGCCGGGCGAACAGCGCGGCCGTCCGTTCTTCGCGCGGGGAGTGCCGCCGGTGGCGGAAGTCCTTCATCATCGCGCCGGTGTCGATGCCCACCGGGCAGGCCAGTTTGCAGGTGGAGTCGCCTGCGCAGGTGTCCACCGCGTCGTAGCCGTAGGCGGCCAGCAGGGCGCCGGTGACCGGTGAGTCCGGCGGCTGGCGCAGCATTTCGCGGCGCAGCACGATGCGCTGGCGTGGGGTGGTGGTCAGGTCCTGGCTGGGGCAGGTCGGTTCGCAGAAGCCGCATTCGATGCAGGGGTCGGCGACCGCTTCGATGCGCGGGATGGTCTTGAGGCCGCGCAGGTGGGCCTTGGGGTCGCGGTCGAGCAGGATACGGGGGGCGAGGATGCCGTGCGGGTCGATGAGGCGCTTGATCCGCCACATCAACTCCGTTGCCCGTGGCCCCCATTCGCGTTCCAGGAACGGGGCGATGTTGCGTCCGGTGGCGTGCTCGGCCTTGAGGGAGCCGTCGAAGCGGTCGATGACCAGCGTGCAGAACTCCTCCATGAACGCGGCGTAGCGGGCCACGTCGTCGGGGCGCGCGGCGTCGAAGGCGAGCAGGAAGTGCAGGTTGCCGTGCGCGGCGTGGCCGGCGACCGCGGCGTCGAAGCCGTGCAGCGCCTGGAGTGCGAGGAGCGCGGCGCAGGCGTCGGCCAGCCGGTCCGGTGGTACCGCGAAGTCCTCGGTGATCAGCGTCGTGCCGGCCGGTCGGGAGCCGCCGACCGCCGTCACGAATGCCTTGCGGGCCTTCCAGTAGCCGGCGATGGTGCCGGCGTCGCGGGTGAAGGCGTTGGTGACGGAGGCGACCGGCGTGACCAACTCCAGCTCTTCCAGGAGCCGTTCGGTGGCCTGCTCGTACGCGTGCGCGGCGGCTTCGTCGGACGCCCGGAACTCCACCAGCAGCGCGGTGGTCTCCCTGGGCAGGCCGGCCCAGTCGGCCGGCACCCCGGCGACGTTCACCGAGGCGCGCAGGGTGTTGCCGTCCATCAGCTCGACGGCCCGCGCGCCCGCCGCGTTGAACCGCGGCACGGCCGCGGCCGCCGCCCGCAGGGTGGGGAAGAACAGCAGCGCGGTGGAGGTGTGACGGTCCAGCGGCAGGGTGTCGAAGACGGTCTCCGCGATGAAGCCGAGGGTGCCTTCGGAGCCGACCGCCAGGCCGCGCAGGATCTCGGCCGGGGTGCTGCCGTCCAGGAAGGCGTCCAGGCGGTAGCCGTTGGTGTTCTTGATCTCGTACTTGGCGCGGATCCTGGCGACCAGGTCCGCGTCCGCCTCGATGGTGTCCTTGAGTGCGAGCAGCCCGGCACACAACTCGGGCTCGGCGTGCGCCAGTTCCGCGTCGGCCGCCGGGTCCGCGGTGTCGACGAGGGTGCCCGACGGCAGGACGAGGGTGACCGATGCCAGCGTCCGGTAGGAGTTGTGGGTGACGCCCGCGGTCATCCCGGATGCGTTGTTGGCGACCACGCCGCCCAGCGTGCAGGCGACGGCGCTGGCCGGGTCGGGCCCCAGCACCCGGCCGTGCCGGGCCAGCGCCGCGTTGGCCCGCAGCACCGTCGTGCCGGGCCTGATGCGGGCGCGGGCACCGCCGTCGAGCACTTCGATGCCGGACCAGTACCTGCGGACGTCGACGAGGATGTCCTCGCCCTGTGCCTGGCCGTTGAGGGAGGTCCCGGCGGCGCGGAGGACGACGTGGCGGCCCTTGCCGTGGGCGTAGGAGAAGACCGCGGAGATGTCGTCGATGTCCTCGGCGAGTACCACGGCCTGCGGGACGAAGCGGTACGGGCTGGCGTCGGACGCGTAGCGGACCAGGTCGGAGAGGGTGTGCAGCACCTTGGCAGGGCCGAGCAGGGCGATCAGGTCGCCGCGCAGCGGCTCGGGGGTGCCGGGGGCACGGGCCGCGGCGACCCGGTCGGGGGAGGGGGCCCCGGTGGAGTGCGGGCGCAGGGCCCCGGGCTTCGGCTCCAGCAGGGGCATGGCGAATCCTCCGGTCTCGGCTACCGGCTCAGCAGCGCGGCCCCGGCCCGTCGACCAGGGTGGCCAGCAGGCCGCCGAGCACCTCGCGCTGTTCCGCGGTCAACGGAGCCAGGATGTCCTCCGCGGCGGCCCGGCGCGCGCTGCGCAGCGCGTCGAGCGTGGCGCGCCCGGTGTCGGTCAGCTCGATGCGTACCACCCGGCGGTTGGCCGGATCGGGTACCCGGCGGACCGCGCCGTGCGCCTCCAGGGCATCGACCAGCGTCGTCACTGCCCGGGGCACCACTTCGAGGCGTTCGGCGAGGTCGGCCATCCGGGGCGGGGTGTCGCGGTGGTGGTCGACGATCCGCAGCAGCCGGGACTGCGCGGGGGTGAAGGCGATGTCCAGCTGTTCCATGCGGCGTTTTTGCGCGCGGTGCATCCGCCGGGTCAGCCGTACCAGCTGTTCGGCGACCTGGGAGGTGCTGTGCGTCGGCTCGGGTGAGGACATGGACGGAGGATAACAGGACCTCGCTCATTGTGAGTATAGGTAACAATGAGCTAGGCTCCGTTTCCGTCGCACGACGTCCGCCTCCCCGCACACTCCCGAAGGAGCTCATGCGCCGCGAAGAATCCGAGTGGACCCCACCGCCCAAGGACCCGGACCAGCCGGTCCAGCTCCGGCGGATCCTGGCACTCTTCCGTCCCTACCGTGGCCGCCTGGCCCTCGTCGGCCTCCTGGTCGGCGCCTCCTCGCTGGTCTCGGTCGCCTCGCCGTTCCTGCTGCGCGAGATACTCGACGTGGCGATACCCGGACGCCGCACCGGCCTGCTGACCCTGCTCGCCCTCGGCATGATCCTCACCGCCGTGATCACCAGCGTCTTCGGCGTCCTGCAGACCCTGCTCTCCACCACCGTCGGCCAGCGCGTCATGCACGACCTGCGCACCGCCGTCTACGCCAAGCTCCAGCGGATGCCGCTGGCCTTCTTCACCCGCACCCGCACCGGCGAGGTCCAGTCCCGGATCGCCAACGACATCGGCGGCATGCAGGCCACGGTCACCTCCACCGCCACCTCCCTGGTCTCCAACCTCACCTCCGTCGTGGCGACCGTCGTCGCCATGCTCGCTCTCGACTGGCGGCTCACCCTCGTCTCGCTGCTGCTGCTCCCGCTCTTCGTCTGGATCAGCCGCCGGGTCGGCAACGAACGCAAGCGGATCACCACCCAGCGGCAGAAGCAGATGGCCGTCATGTCCGCGATCGTCACCGAATCGCTGTCGGTCAGCGGCATCCTCCTGGGCCGCACCATGGGCCGCGCCGACTCCCTCACCCGCGGCTTCGCCGACGAGTCCGAGCGCCTGGTCGACCTGGAGATCCGCTCCAACATGGCGGGCCGCTGGCGGATGGCCACCATCGGCATCGTCATGGCCGCCATGCCCGCGCTCATCTACTGGGCCGCAGGACTCGTCCTCCAGATCGGCGGCCCCGCCTTCTCCCTCGGCACTCTGGTCGCCTTCGTCTCGCTCCAGCAGGGCCTGCTGCGGCCCACCGTCTCGCTGCTGTCGACCGGCGTCCAGATGCAGACCTCGCTCGCCCTCTTCCAGCGCATCTTCGAATACCTCGACCTGCCCGTCGCCCTCACCGAGCCCGCCGAACCGGTACGCCTCGCGGCCCCCCGCGGCGAGATCCGCTTCGAGCACGTCGGCTTCGCCTACGACACCGCGGACGCGCCCACCCTCCAGGGCATCGACCTGTCCGTCCCGGCCGGCAGCAGCCTCGCCGTCGTCGGCGCGACCGGCAGCGGCAAGAGCACCCTGAGCTACCTCGTGCCACGCCTCTACGACGCGACCGAAGGCCGGGTCACCCTCGACGGCACCGACGTCCGCGCACTCGACTTCGCCACCCTGTCCCGCGCGATCGGCGTGGTCTCCCAGGAGACCTACCTCTTCCACGCCTCGGTCGCCGATAACCTCCGCTTCGCCAAGCCCGACGCGAGCGACGACGAGATCGAACGCGCCGCCAGGGCTGCCCAGATCCACGACCACATCGCGTCGCTCCCCGACGGCTACGACACCCTCGTCGGCGAGCGCGGCTACCGCTTCTCCGGCGGCGAGAAACAGCGTCTTGCCATCGCCCGCACCATCCTGCGCGACCCGCCCGTCCTGGTGCTCGACGAGGCCACCAGCGCCCTGGACACCCGCACCGAACACGCCGTCCAGCGGGCCATCGACGCGCTGTCCCGGGGCCGTACGACGGTCACCATCGCGCACCGCCTCTCCACCGTCCGCGACGCCGACCAGATCGTGGTCCTGGACGGCGGGCGGATCGCCGAGCGCGGCACCCACGACCAGTTGCTCGCCGCCGACGGACGCTATGCCGCGCTGCTGCGGCGCGACGCGCACCAGGATCCTGCCGGCCGTGACGCACGCCTCACACCTGCCGGTGATCAGGTGGTGACCCGGTAAGTGACCCACGGGTAAGGTCGGGCCCGCGGTGGCCGGTTCCATGGTCGGGGTGGCCGCCGCACCCACCCTGCGTCCCGGCCGCCCGACAGACCGTTCCGGGAGCACACCGTGGCAGCCACCGCACTCTCCGCCCGACTGCTGGCCCGTACGCTCGCCGCGGCCGGCGTCGCCCACTTCCTCGTGCCCAAGCCGTTCGACGCGATCGTGCCCCGCCACCTGCCGGGCAGCGCCCGCGCCTGGACCTACGCCAGCGGCGCCGCCGAACTCGCCGTCGCCGCCGCCGTCGCCCTGCTGCGCACCCGCAGGGCCGGCGCGCTCGCGGCTGCCGGGCTGTTCGCCGCCGTCTTCCCCGCCAACGTCCAGATGGCCTACGACTGGCGGCACCGCCCGGCCCCGCTCAAGGCCCTCGCCTACGGCCGGCTGCCCGGCCAGCTCCCGCTCATCGCCCTCGCCCTGCACGCCGCCCGCACGGCGGGACGGGCACCCGCAGAGTAGCCGCGCGGGGGACACCGGCCCCCGCGCTGCGTATGCACCCGCTGCCTGCCCATGGGCAGGTCACCCGGCGGACCCGCCCCGGACGGGCGCGAGCCGGTAGCCGTAGCGGTACGTACGGTCGGCGTGCAGCAGGTACTTCTCCAGCGGCGGCGCGCCCCAGGAATCGTTGCCGCCCACCCCCATCTGCCGGTGATTGACGCCCAGATGGATCTCCGGGCGCCGCTTCAGCTCGTAGGGATGCAACGGACCGTCCAGGTCGGCCGGGGTGTGGTGCAGCGCGCTCAGCTCCAACAGCGGTGCACCCTCGCCCGGTTCGGCGCTCACCCGCAGCCCGGTGCCGTCACGGGCGGTCAGCGATGCGGTGCGTACGTCGGTGACGTTGCCGGTCTGCTGGGGCCGGACGTACGGGCCGAACTGGGCCTCGACGGTGGTGCGGTGGCGGCCGACGAACGCGCCGGTGTGCCGGTCCCAGTAGTTCTCCTGCGGGCCCCGCCCGTACCAGTCGAAGGTGTCCAGACCGGCGGGCACCGTCAACAGCGCGCCGACCAGCGGCAGATCGGGCAGCAGCACGCCGGGACGCAGGGTGTGCGCGACCCGCACTTCGCCGTCGCCGCGCACCGTGAACACCGTGTCCCAGTGCGAGACGGCGGGTGACGTGGGCAGGGTGGCGGTGACCTCGATGGTGATCTCGGACGGAGACGGCTGGGCGGCCCGCACGCCGGTCACGGTGCGCCCGCTGCCCGCATCGCGCCAGGTCCCGAGCGCGTCCTGGGCGCCGCGCCCGATGTCGTTGTCGGTGGGCGCCCGCCAGAAGTTGGGCACCGGGCCGCCGGAGAGCAGGGTGCGTCCGCGGTGCCGGTAGGCGGTCAGGGTGCCGGTGGCCCGGTCCAGGACGACTTCGACGCCGCGGCCGGTCACGGTGACCTTCGCGTCGGTCTCGGACAGCTTCAGCGGCGGCAGCGACGACGGCGCCGGATCGGCCGGTGCCGGGCTGTGCCAGGGCAGCGCGAACTGCTCGGCGGCGACGCTGTGTCCGGCCTCCGCCCAGCGCGTGTCCTGCCGCAGCACGAACGACAGGTTGAGCCAGTACGCGGCGCCGGGTGCGGGGCGCGCCGGCCGCTTCACCGGGATGCGGACGGTCGCGTCGGCGCCGGGCCCGGCGGCGGGCGCGGGCAGCCTGCCGTGCTGG
The DNA here is from genome assembly GCF_020564935.1 of Streptomyces pinistramenti. GTDB lineage: Bacteria > Actinomycetota > Actinomycetes > Streptomycetales > Streptomycetaceae > Streptomyces > Streptomyces pinistramenti. The sequence continues at coordinate 268,008 of NZ_JAJCXB010000002.1, read as the reverse complement.
ATCCGCTCGCCGTCGCGGGTGACCTCCCAGCGCAGTTCGTAGTCCTCAAGACCGCGGAACAGCTGCCGGTTGGTGACGGTGATCTGCGTCTTCGCCGGGTCGGCCGCGGCCATCCGGATCGTCTGGTAGACCTTCTTCACCTCGTGGACGGCGGGGTGCAGGGTGCGGTCGGCGGAGACGATGCCGTTGCAGCAGAAGTTCTTGTCGGTGGGGTAGCCGGGCTTCCAGTCGCCGCCGTAGGAGAGGTAGCTGCGGCGGGGATCGCCGGGGACCGGGAGGCGGATGGCCTGGTCGACGAAGTCCCAGATGAAGCCGCCGTGCAGGTTGGGGTAGCGCTCGAAGACGTCCCAGTACTCCTGGAAGTTGCCGGTGCTGTTGCCCATCGAGTGGGCGTACTCGCACAGGATGAACGGCTTCGGGTTGCCGGACTTTCCGTACTTCTCGACGCCGTCCGGCGCGGTGTACATCTCGCTGTGCAGATCGGCGACGTCGTTCATGCCCTCGTAGTGCACCGGCCTGGACGGGTCGCGGCCGTGCGTCCAGTCGGCCATCTTGCGGAAGTTGGCGCCTTGCCCCGCTTCGTTGCCGAGCGACCAGACCACCACGCTGGGGTGGTTCTTGTCCCGCTCGACCAGCGAACGCATCCGGTCCAGGCAGGCATCGGTCCACTCCGGCAGCCCGGCAGGCAGCACCTCGCGGACGCCGTGCGACTCCAGGTTGGCCTCGCCGACGACGTACAGGCCGTACTCGTCGCAGAGGTCCAGCCAGTACGGGTGGTTGGGGTAGTGCGAGGTGCGGACCGCGTTGATGTTGTGCTGCTTCATGATGCGGATGTCCTGTCGCATCCGTTCCGCGGTGACCGCCTGGCCGTGGTCCGGGTCGGACTCGTGGCGGTTGACGCCGCGCAGCACGATCGGCTGCCCGTTGACGGTGAAGGTGCCGGGGCCGTGGGCGATGCTGCGGAAGCCGAGCCGGGTGCGCTGGACGTCGACGGCACGGCCGGCGGCGTCGGCGAGCGTGACCACCAGGGTGTAGAGGTGCGGATCCTCGGCCGACCACAGGCGGGGGGCCTTGACGGTGGTGTGCGGGGCGACCGTCACGTCCTTGCCGTCGCCGAAGCCGACGTCCGCGGTCAGCGGCTTCGGCAGCACCTCCGTGCCGTCGGCGTCGTGGAGCGTCGCGGTCAGCCGGTGCGCGCCTGCGGCTGCCGCGCCCCGGTTGCGTACGGTCGTCGTCACGGTCAGCTCGGCGTCGCGCAGTGCGTCGTCCAGGGTGGTGCGTATCTCCAGGTCCTGGACGTGCACCGGGGGTATCGCATAGAGGTGGACGTCGCGGAAGATCCCGGACAGGTCGATCATGTCCTGGTCCTCCAGCCAGCTGCCGTCGGACCAGCGGTAGACCTCGACCGCCAGCGTGTTGCGGCCCGGCTTCAGCGCGTCGGTGATGTCGAACTCGGCCGGGGTGTAGCTGTCCTCGCTGTAGCCGATCCGCTCGCCGTTGACCCAGACGAAGAACGCCGACTTGACGCCCTGGAAGGAGAGCAGGGTGCGGCGCCCGTGCCAGTCGCCCGGCACGGTGAAGGCGCGGCGGTAGGAGCCGACCGGGTTGAACCCCTCCGGGACGTGTGGCGGCACCGGCGTCTCGTAACCGGTCCAGGGGTACTTGATGTTGAGGTAGATCGGCTCCGGGTAGCCCTGGATCTCCCAGTTGGACGGTACGGGGATCAGGTCCCAGCCGCTGTCGTCGTAGCCCGGTTCGTGGAATCCGGCCGGCCGCTCGTCCGGGTTCTTGGACCAGTGGAAGCGCCAACTGCCGTTCAGGGATCTGTAGTACGGGGATTCCGCTGCCACACCGGCCAGCGCCGCATCGGCGTCCCGGTACGGGATCAGTCGGGCCCGCGCCGCCTCGCGGTTCACCTGGAAGACCTGCGGCTGCGCGTTCCACTCGCCGCCCGCGGTCGCGGTCCTGCCCGCGGCGAAGGCGCTCTTCTGCGCCGCGAAGGCGGCCCAGCCCGCCAGTGCGCTGCCGGCGACCAGGAACGAACGGCGGGACATGCGGCGAGCAGGCATGCGACAACTCCGAACGTAAGGCAACAGGAAGCAGCAGGATCGAACACCGCGCGCCCCAACACAAGCCCCCGGTACGCCACTTCACCACGCGCCGTCGCCCACCGGAGGCGCTCCGTGCCTTGGTGGGCAGTCCGCCCCGCGGCCCCTCATGTTGCCCGCACATTTCGTCCGCCCCCCGACCCTGGCGGCCGCCCGCCCTCGCGGTACATGATCACGTGTTGGACGGGCCTGCCCTCGGCGGCGGGCTCAGGCGAAGGACCCAGAGCGGAGGACCATGTCGAGTGCGGATCACCACGGACCCCTGGCGGAAGCCGGGCCACCCGGTGCGCGCAGGCCGCCGTCCCCATTGCGCCAGCTGGCCGCCGCGTCGGTCGGCAACGCCGTCGAGTGGTACGACTGGTACGCCTATTCGTTCCTCGCCGTCTACTTCGCAGGGCAGGTCTTCCCCGAGGACGCAGGCAACCCCCTCGTCCCGCTGCTGTCGTCCTTCGCGGTCTTCGCGGTCGGCTTCTTCATGCGCCCGATCGGCGGCCTGCTCATGGGCTCGGTCGCCGACCGCCGAGGCCGCCGCGCCGCGCTCACCGTCACCATCCTGCTGATGGGCGCCGGCAGCCTGCTCGTCGCCGCCACCCCCACCTACGCCACCGCCGGCGTCCTGGCCCCGGTCGTGCTCGTCATCGCCCGCCTGGTCCAGGGTCTGTCCGTGGGCGGCGAGTTCGCGGCCTCCACCACCTTCCTCGTCGAATCGGCGGGCCCCGGCAGACGCGGCCTGTTCTCCAGCTTCCAGTACGTCTCCACGACCATCGGCCAGCTACTGGCGTCCGGCACCGCCGCACTGCTGGCCGCACAGCTCACCGAGGAGCAGATGGGCGCGTGGGGCTGGCGGGTGGCGTTCCTCGGCGGTGCGCTGCTGAGCCTGCTGGGCCTGTGGATCCGGCGCGGCGCGCAGGAAACACACAGCGCCGCACAGCAGGACGCCGCGCGCCCCGGTCTCTTCGAAGGGCTGCGCCGCTACCCCCGCCAGTCCCTGCTGATCTGCGGCATCACCGCGGGCGGCACCCTCGCCTACTACACCTGGACCACGTACCTGCCGACCTACGCGCAGGTCAACGCCGGTTTCGACAAGGGCGACGCGCTCACCGTCGGCACCATCTCGCTGGTGTTCTTCGCCCTGTTGCAGCCGCTCGGCGGCATGCTCTCCGACCGCATCGGCCGCAAACCGCTGCTGCTCGGCTTCGCGCTGGGCTTCGCGGTGCTCGCCGTGCCGCTGCTGCACCTGGTCTCCGACACCTTCGTCTCACTGCTGCTGGTGCAGTGCGCCGGCATGGTGCTGCTCACCGGTTACACCGCGGTCGCCGCGGCCGTGAACGCCGAGGTCTTCCCCGCCCGGGTGCGGGCCGCCGGCATCGGCTTCCCGTACTCCCTCACCGTCGCCCTCTTCGGCGGCACCGCCCCATACGTCGGCACCTGGTTCAAGTCGGCAGGCCACGCCGACCTGTTCCCCTGGTACGTCGCGGTGCTCTGCCTGGTGTCGTTCTGCGTCTACCTGACGCTGCCGGAGACGGCGCGCACGACGATGGACACGTGACGGACGGGCGGCCGCCCCGGCACAACGGAAGGCGCCGCCCCTCCCTGGGACGGGGAGGAGCGGCGCCGTGGAGCACGGTCCGTCAGACGAGCCAACCCACGAAGTGGAAGACGCCGGCAAGCAGGTTGGTGATGATGTCCATGGGGTGTTTCTCCTTGTGCGAATGTGCAATGTGGGACCAACTCTCCGGCCCAGCAAGGGAGTCGACCGGAGGTGCTGTGACGTTCTGCAGTCCGTCGCTTGCGCCCCGTAAGCATCACCCGGCGCGAGGTGCCCTGGAAACCCCTTTCGGCATCGATCACGCTTTCTGGCGAACACTCGATCCCGCGTTCGTGTGTTCCCATGCGGGAGTGCCGGGCCCCGGCTCGTCGGCTGGACCCAGCAGCCGCCGCAGATCACGGACCGCGGCCCGGCCCGCCCGGTTGGCGCCGATCGTGCTCGCCGACGGTCCGTAGCCGACGAGATGGATCCGCGGGTCACGCACCACGCGGGTGCCGGCCAGGCGGATGCCGCCGCCCGCCTCGCGCAGCCGCAGCGGTGCGAGGTGGCCGATCGCCGCGCGGAAGCCCGTCGCGTACAGCAGGACGTCGGCGTCGGCCGTCCGCCCGTCCGCCCAGACCACCCCGCCGGGAGTGACGCGCGCGAACATCGGCAGCCGCTCCAGTACGCCGCGCACACGGGCCTGCCGCATCGCCTCCGTCATCGGCAGACCCGTCACGCTCACCACGCTCTGCGGCGGCAGGCCCTCGCGCACCCGCTCCTCGACCCGCGCGACCGCGGCCCGGCCCTGCTCCTCGCCGAACGGGCCATCGCGGAAGACCGGCGGGCGTCTGGTCACCCAGGTCGTGGCCGCCGCGACCGGCGCGATCTCCAGCAGCTGCTGGACCGCCGACGTCCCGCCGCCGACGACGATGACCCGCTGTCCGCGGAATGCCTCGGGGCCGGGGTACTGCGCGCTGTGCAGCTGCCGTCCGGCGAAGGTCTCCTGTCCGGGGACGCGCGGCAGGAACGGTCGGTCCCAGGTGCCGGTCGCGTTGATCAGCGCACGGGGCGCGTACGTCCCGTCGGAGCTCTCGACGCGCAGCCGGCCGCCTGCCCCCTCGCGCACCGCCGCGACGTCCGCCGGCCGGTGCACCCGCAGTCCGAAGGCCCGCTCGTAGCGGTCGAAGTACGCGCCGATCACCTCCGACGAGGGCCGCGCGGGATCCGCTCCGGTCAGCTCCATGCCCGGCAGCGCGTGCATTCCGTGGACCTTGTCGTAGGTCAGGGTGGGCCAGCGGAACTGCCAGGCGCCGCCGGGGTGTGGCGCGTGGTCGAGCACCACGACGTCACGGTCCGGTACGTAGCCGGCCCGCCGCAGGTGGAAGGCGGCGGCCAGGCCGGCCTGCCCGGCGCCGATCACCGCGACCTCGATCTCGCGCGCCGCGTCGTCGGGACGCCCTCCGCTGTAGTTCATGTTTCTACTAACTCGGGAGGGCGGTCAGGTCTTCCCGCCGGCGGGGCGGAGCATGTGTCTCAGCGCCCGCCTGCCACCAGCAGCGGAGCCCCGCCGGACGCGCACGCGGGCCGGCCGCCGCCCTGCGTGCCGCCCGCTCCGGCATCCAGCAGGCCGCGCGCCGCCAGCTCGGGCCGTACGCCCTCGCCGAACCAGTACGCCTCCTCCAGATGCGGGTAGCCGGACAGCACGAAGTGCTCGATGCCCAGCGCGTGGTACTCCTCGATCCGGTCGGCGACCTCCGCGTGGCTGCCGACCAGCGCGGTGCCCGCGCCGCCGCGCACCAGGCCCACCCCGGCCCACAGGTTGGGTGAGATCTCCAGCTTGTCGCGCGACCCGCCGTGCAGCGCCAGCATCCGCTGCTGGCCCACCGACTCGCTCTTGCCCAGGGCCTGTTGGGCCGCCGCGACGGTGTCCGGGTCGAGATCGCCGAGCAGCCGGTCGGCGGTCGCCCACGCCTCCTGCGACGTGTCCCGCGAGATGGTGTGCAGCCGGATGCCGAACCGGACCGTGCGCCCTTCCCGCTCCGCGAGACCGCGAATCCAGTCGATCTTCTGCTTGACCTGCTCGGGCGGCTCGCCCCAGGTCAGGTACACATCCACGTTCCGCGCGGCGACCGGCCCGGCGGCCGCCGACGAGCCGCCGAAGAAGATCTGCGGCAGCGGATCCGGCGGCAGCGCCGTCAGGCCGCCCTCGACCTGATAGTGCTCCCCCTGGAAGTCGAACGGCGCGCCGCTCCACACCCCCCGCACGACCTGGAGGAACTCGTCGGTACGGGCATACCGCTGGTCGTGGCCGAGATGATCCCCGAACCGTTTCTGTTCGGTCGAGTCGCCGCCCGTGACCACGTTCAGCAACAGCCGCCCGCGCGAGAGACGCTGATACGTCGCGGCCATCTGCGCGGCCAGTACCGGCGAGATCACCCCGGGCCGGAACGCCACCAGGAACTTCAGCCGCTCGGTGACCTGGGTCAGCGCCGTCGTCGTCAGCCAGGCGTCCTCGCACCACGTACCGGTCGGCGTGAGCACCGCCTCGAAGCCCAACTGCTCGGCGGCCTTGGCGATTTGGGCCAGATACTCGATGTCGGGGCCGCGCACCCCGCGCACCGGGGTGATGCGGTCGCGCCGGACGCCGCCGTCGGTGTAGGCGTGCCGGTCGACGAGGGTGCGCCCGTCGCCGCCGGTCGGCAGGAACCAGTGCAGGTGTACGGACATGTCAGCGGGCCTTTCCATAGGTGCGCGGCGCGGTGCCGGAGGGCGGCAGACCACCGTTGAAGCGTGGGTCGACGAACGCGCCGAAGTCGAAGGAGCGGGGGATGAGCTTGAACGCGGCGAAGGTGTCGACGATCTTCTGTTCCGAGGCGATGGCCTCCTTGTCCACCGCCACCTGCACCGCCGTGCCCCGGGTGCGCTTGACCGCGGCCAGCGCCACGTCCTGCGGCAGCCCGGTCTCCTTCGCCCAGACCTCGGCCCAGGCGGCCGGGTGCGCGTGCACCCAGTCCTGGGCCCGGCGCAGCCGCTGGACGTAGTCCTTGACCGCCGCCGCCTTCTTCTTGTCGCCCAGCGCCGCGGGCGCGGCGACCTGGAAGCTCAGGCCGTTGACCACCCCCTGCCCGGTCGCCAGCACCCGCGCGTCGGCCTGCTCCAGGGCCTGCGAGGTGTACGGATCCCACACCGCCCAGGCGTCCACCTTGCCGCGGGTGAACGCGGCCAGCGCATCGGCCGGCTGGAGGTAGCTGAGCGTGACGTCCTTGGGGGAGAGCCCGGACTTCCGCAGCTGGGCGAGGAGTTGGTAGTGCGCGGAACTGCCCTGTGCCACCGCGATCGACTTCCCCTTGAGCTGGGCGGCACGGTGCAGCGGCGAGTCCTTCTTCACCAGGACCGCGTCGCCGTCCGCCCGGCTGTGCGCCCCGGCGACCACCTTGATCTTCGACTTCGCCGCCGCCGCGAACACCGGCGGCGTATTGCCCACCCCACCGATGTCGACGGCCCCGGCGTTCACCGCCTCAAGGAGCGGCGGCCCCGAGGTGAAGGTGGACCACTTGATCTTGTAGGTGAGGTCGTCCAGCTCCCCTGCGGCCCGCAGCACGGCCTCCGAACCGCCCTTCTGGTCACCGACGTCGAGGGTCAGCGACCCCTTGCCGTCGGTCCCGCTTCCGGTGCCGCCCGCCGAGCCGCCCGCCCCCGCCGCGCCGCCGCAGGCGGCCACCAGCAGGGCGAGCGGGAGCAGCAGGGCCGGGGCGAGGTGCCGTGGTCGTGATCTCATCGACGTTCCGTTTCTCTTCTGGTGTGCGTGCGCGGCTCTCGTGTGCGTGCGCGGCGGTGCGTTCCCTGCACACCGTCCGCGCGAGGCCGGGTGTTCAGTGCGCGACGGTCGGCCCCGCCGTCTCCTGCCCCTGTTCCTGCTCCTCCGCGCCCGCCACGCCGAGCCGGCCCAGGAGCCGGGCCCGCAGCGCCGTGAACCCCGGGTCGGAGATGTCGCGCGGCCGCGGCAGGTCCACCGTCGTCCCGTACGCGATCCGGCCGTCCTCCATCACCAGCGCGCGATCGGCGAGCAGCAGCGCCTCGTCGACGTCGTGCGTCACCAGCAGCACCGCACAGCCCCGCTGCTGCCACAGGTCGGCCACCAGCCGCTGGGCCTTGATCCGGGTCAGCGCGTCCAGCGCGCCGAACGGCTCGTCCAGCAGCAGCAGATCCGGCTCCCGCACCAGCGCGCGGGCCAGCGAGGCGCGCTGGGCCTCACCGCCGGAGAGTGTCTTGGGCCAGGCGTCGGCGCGGTGCCCGAGCCCGACCTCCTCCAGCGCCGCCACGGCCGTACCCCGATCGGGACGCCCCGGCAGCCCCAGCAGGACATTGCGCCACACCTTCTTCCAGGGCATCAGCCGAGGCGCCTGGAAGGCCACGGCCTTACGGCGCGGCACCAGCACCTCGCCCTCGATCTCCCGGTCGAGGCCGGCCAGCACCCGCAGCAGCGTCGACTTGCCGCAGCCGCTGCGCCCGAGCAGCGCCACGAACTCGCCCGGTCGCAACGTCAGTTCGAGGTCATCGATGACGGCCCGGCCGTCGAACGACCGCACCAGGCCGGCGACCCGCACGGCCGCACCGGCCCCGTCGGCCGTCTCGGGGGTCACCGTCCGGTGAATGTCGGTCGCCATTGCAGCAGCAGCCTTTCGAGGGCGCGGACGAGGAAATCGGCGAGCAGGCCGAGGATCGCGTAGACCACCAGGCAGACCACGATCACGTCGGTACGGAAGAACTCCCTGGCCTGGTTCATCAGGAAGCCGAGGCCGTCATCGGCGTTGACCTGCTCCCCGAAGACCAGCGCAAGCCAGGCGGTGGCCAGCGAGTAGCGCAGCCCGGTCATGGCGCCCGGCAGCGCGCCCGGCAGCACCACGTGCCGGATCAGCCCCCAGCGGCCGAGCCCGAGCGAGGTGCCTGCCTCGACCAACTGCGCGTCCACGCCCCGGATTCCGGCGTAGACGTTCAGATACAGATGGAACGCCACACCCAGCGCGATCAGCGCGATCTTCGGCGCTTCGCCGATCCCCAGCCAGACGATGAACAGCGGGATCATGCCCACCCAGGGGATGGACCGCAGCATCTGCACGGTCGCGTCGACCAGATCCTCGCCGAGCCGCGAAAGCCCGGATACCAGCGCCAGCGCGACACCTGCCACCCCGCCCAACACCAGCCCGACAGCGACCCGTTGCAGCGACACCACCATTGCCGACGGCAGCGTCCCGTCCGAGATCAGCCCGGCTCCGGTGGCCGCGATGGTGCCGGGCGACGCCAGGATGTCCTCGTGCAGCGCGCCGGTCGCACTCAGCATCTGCCACAACACCAGGAGCGCCACCGGCCCGACCGTACGGCGCAGCCACCGCGGCACGGACCGCCGCCGCCCGGACACGGGCACCACACGCGACAACTCGGGAGGCGGCCCGGCGGGCGCGCCCTCCTCGGCGAGCGCCGCGGCCCCGGCAGACGTATCGGGTGGCGCCTGTCCGGCCACGGCCTGATCGAGACTCATCGGAACTCCACGGAGGGGGGAGGGGAGGAAGAGGGGAATGGGGGCGCGCGGAAACGGAGTTGGCCGGCGCGCGCCGAAGGACCCCGGCCGACGCCGGGCACCGGAAGCGGCGCGTGGGTACGGGCAGGGGGCACGCTTGCGCAGGGAACGTCGCGCTACGGAACGCGGACCGAGGACCCGTGACAACGGGAAAGGCCGGAAGCCTTCGGACGGGAGCCCTCGGAAAGTGTCAGACGGAGGACGCCCTGACCGGGAAAAGCGTCAGCAGCCGCGTCGACAGGTGGCGGAGGCCACTCGCAGCAGGTCGATGTGACCACGCGTGGTGAGCTGGGCTGACGTAGACATGCCGCCGAACGTAGCGGCGGGCCGAGAGGAGGGTCAATCGCCGTCTCGGCAGGTGGACCTTTGTTACGGGCGTATGGCGGAAGCGGCCCCTGGGCTGCGGCCCCGGCATGAGCCGCCGTACGAGGATGGGGACATGAGCACCACATTCATCACGCGCACCCTCGACGTCACCACCGGCTCGACGGAGACCGTCGCCGACCTGACGGCCGATTGCGACGCCTTCCTCCGGGAGGCCGCCCGCGGCGGCGACGGCCTCCTCAACCTCTTCGTCCCGCACGCCACCGCAGGCATCGCCATCCTGGAGACCGGCGCGGGCAGCGACGACGACCTGCTGTCCGCGCTGCACGATCTACTGCCCGCCGACGACCGCTGGCGGCACCGCCACGGCAGCCACGGACACGGCCGCGACCACGTCCTCCCGGCACTCGTCCCGCCGCACGCCACCCTGCCGGTCGTCGCGGGGCGGATGGCCCTGGGGACGTGGCAGTCCGTGTGCCTCGTCGACACCAACAAGGACAACCCCCACCGCGAGGTCCGGCTGAGTTTCCTGGGATGACCGAGGCAGCCCAGGCGTTGACCACAGCGGTGCGAGATGCATCACCTTTAGCTAGGTCTTGACACCTGATGGTCAATTTGGGCGACGTGGCGATGACAGGATAGAAGGGATTCCGCACCATTTTCGTGCGATTTCAATCCGTAATCCTGCCAGCCTCCGTCCTTCCCCGGACCGAGACAATCGATGGGCCCCGTCCTGCCATGCCGCTCACCTTCCTCCACCGTCTGCGCGACCGTACGCTGCACAGTCCCCAGCCCTCCCTCCCGCGCGGGGCTGGTGCGCTGGACCTGTGCGTCAACGATCCCGTCGGACTGCCGATGGCGGGGGTGGAGATCTCGGTCCTGGACTCCGGTGGCCGGGAAGTGACGCAGGGCCGGACCGATCCCAACGGCCGGCTGACCGTGACGCTGCCGCCCGGCGGCTACCGGCTCGTGGTGACGTCCGACGGCTTCAGCCCGGTCCGGTGCGAGGCCGAAGTGATGGCGGGCGAGCGGACCGTGCAGCGCCCGGTCACGCTGGAACTGGCACCGGCGGTCCCGCTGCCCGCCCCCGGCCAGTGGCGGATCGACCCCGACCACTCCGCCATCCGCTTCGCCGCCCGGCACATCGGACTGGCCGACATCTACGGCCGCTTCAACACCTTCGAGGGCGGGCTGTGGATCGGTGAACGGATGCAGGACTCCCGGGTCGAGGTGACCATCGACGCGGCGAGCCTGGACACCGGCGTACGGATGCGGGACGAGCATCTGCGGTCGGCGGAATTCCTGGACGTGGCCCGCTTCCCCTACCTCCAGTTCGCCGGAGACAAGTTCGTCCACAAGGGCGGCAGCCGGTGGGCCGTGCAGGGCGTGCTGCACCTGCACGGCGTCAGCCGCAACGTCCAGCTGGACACCCGCTACCTGGGCATCGGCACGGGCATGGCGGGCGAGACCCGCACGGCCTGCCGGGCCGTCACCGAACTGCACCGCGAGGACTTCACCCTGGACTGGCGCAAGATGCTGGCCAGGGGCATCGCCGCGATCGGTGCGACGATCCGGATCGATCTGGATATTCAGGCGGTTCGGCCGGAGTAGCGGCCGGGGAGTGAGAGGGGCGCCCCGCCTTTCCGGCAGATGGCCGGGGAGGCGGGGCGACGTCATATGTGGCCGGGGCGGGGGCGAGCGGGATTCCCTGTCAGCGATTTCGTTTCCGCAGGTCGTGGGCGGGGACGTGAGTGCGGCTGGTAGGGAATCCCGATAGCCGTTTCGTCAAAGCCGTCTCGACCGGGGGCGGTCGGCCTGATTCAATCGGCGGCATGACCGAGGAACGGCAGGAACTCACGCGGCGTCGCCATGTCGACCTGTCGCGGGTTTCCAGCGCCGTCTGTACCTCGGCGGCCGCTCGGGCCTGAGCGCACTGTGGACAGCGCGCGTCTCCGGTAGCTTCCGCGCCGCCCGTTCCGGCTCTGCTTCTTCCTTCCTCTTCACTGCTCCCTCCCCCTCTTCCCGCGCGCGACGGCCGTCCGATGCCGTACGGCCCGCGTGTGCGGCCGGGCCCGGCGCTGCCCGGGTGCCCGCTCACCGCCCCCGGAGGCCCCCGCATGCCCTCGTCCGCCCTCCCTCCCGAACTGTCCGCGCGCCTTCGCGCCGATGCCGCCGCACTCGAAGCCCGCCGTGAACTTCCCTACAAGAGCGTGGAGTTGGTGCGGAACAGTGGGCTGGGGGCGCTCCGTGCGCCGGTGGAGTACGGCGGGCGCGGCGGTTCGCTCGCCGCGTTGTTCCGGGTCGTCATCGACCTCGCCGAGGCCGACTCCAACGTGGCGCAGGCACTCCGCCCGCACTTCGGATTCGTGGAGCTGCTGATCAGCCAGGGCACGGAGACCGAACGGAAGCGCTGGTTCCCGGTCGTCGCGGGCGGCGCGCTGTTCGGCAACGCCGCGTCCGAGCGGGGCACGGCCCACCCCGGGGAGATCCGGACCCGCATCACGGCCGACGGGGACCACTTCCGGGTCGACGGCACCAAGTTCTACTCGACCGGCTCCCTCTTCGCCGACTACGTCGTCGCCATCGCCCTGGACGGCGAGGAGCGCCGGGTCCGTGTGGTGCTGCCGCGCGACCGCGAGGGCCTGGAACTGTCCGACGACTGGGACGCGCTCGGCCAGCGGACCACCGCCAGCGGCACGACGCGGCTGCGGGGAGTGCGCGCCTTCGCCGACGAGGTGGCCATCGACGCGACGGCCCGGCAGCGCCGTACCCATCTGGGCCCGTACTACCAGCTCTACTTGGCGGCCGTGCACACCGGCATCGCCAAGGCCGCCGTGGCCGATGCCGTGGACTACGCGCGCCACAAGGCGCGGCCCGTGCAGCACGCCGGGGTCGCACGCGCCGTGGACGACCCGCTGGTCCAGCACACGGTCGGCTCGATCGCCGCGCTCGGCTATGCCGCCGAGGCCGCCGTGCTGCGGGCGGCGGACGCGCTCGACGCGGCGCTGGCGGTGCGTGGCGATGACGGTGTCGCGGGTCTGCCCGACGCCCTGCACGACACGGCGGTACAGGTGTCGCAGGTGCAAGTGGTAGCGGCACGCGCCGCGTTGGACGCGGGGGAGCGGCTGTACGACGTGGGCGGCGCCTCGGCGACGCTGCGCGAACACCACCTCGACCGGCACTGGCGCAACGCCCGCACCCTCGCCTCGCACAACCCCGTCGCCCACAAGGCGCGAGTGGCGGGCGACTGGCTCCTCAACGGCACCCCGCCCCCGCTGAACGGCTTCTTCTGACCGCCCGCCCCACCCCTCGCCCCGCCTTCCGGCCCCTCGTCCCGGCCCCCTCCCCGGAGTTGCCCGTGAAGCCCCCCTCCCGCAGGCGAGCCGTCACCTCGCTCGCGGCCCTCGCCCTGACCGTCCTCGCCACCGGATGCGGCGCCGGCGCCGTCGCCACCGCACCGCTCGGCGACCGGCCCGCGCCCGGCGGCACCCTCACCTACGCCACCGACCGCGAGCCGACCTGCCTCGACCCCCACGTGTCGGGCGACATGCCGCAGGCGTACGTGGCGCAGCAGTTCCTCGACTCGCTGGTGGCCCTCGACGCGCACGGCCGGATCAGGCCGTGGCTGGCCACGTCGTGGGACGTCTCCAAGGACGCCGCCACGTACACCTTCCACCTGCGCCGCGACGTACGTTTCACCGACGGCACCCGCTTCGACGCGGCGGCCGTGAAGGCCAACCTCGACCACATGGTGGACCCCGCCACCCAGTCGGGCACCGCGGGCGGCTACCTCGCCCCGTACAAGAACACCGAGGTCATCGGCGCCTTCACCGCCCGCGTCCACCTGGACCGCCCCTACTCGCCCTTCCTCAACATGCTCGCGCAGGCGTTCCTCGGGATGGAGTCCCCGAAGGCGATCGAGCGCGGCAAGGAAGCGAACTGCGCGGCCCCGGTCGGCACCGGGCCGTTCATCGTGCAGAAGTGGAACCGGCAGTCGGACGTCGAGCTGGTCCGCAACCCGCACTACAACTCCCCGCCCCCGTACGCCCGGCACACCGGACCCGCGCACCTCGCCAAGGTGGTGTGGCGGTTCATCCCGGAACCCGCGACCCGGTTCGCCGCCGTGCAGTCGGGGCAGGCCGACGTGATCGACGCGCTGCCGCCGGAGGACCAGGCGTCCGCCGAACGCGACAGCCGCCTGAAGGCCGTGGTCCGCGACCGGCCGGGCAACCCGACGAATCTCGCCCTGAACGCCTCCCGTGCCCCCTTCGACGACCGTCGGGTGCGCGCGGCGTTCCTGTACTCGGCGGACGTGGTCAACGGCCTCAAGAGCGTCTTCTTCGGCCAGTACCGCCGCGCGGGCGGCCCGCTCAGCTACGTCACCCCCGACTACGCGGGCGGGTACGAGAACGCCTGGCCGCACGACCCGAAGAAGGCCGACGCGCTGCTGGACAAGGCGGGTTGGGGACACCGGGACGGCGCCGGATACCGCATCAGGAAGGGGCGCAGGCTCAGCGCCGACGTCCTGCTGAAGTCCGACATCAGCCCGAACCAGCTGGCCCTGATGGAGCAGATCCAGGCCACCGCCAAGGACGTCGGCTTCGACCTGGAACTCCTCGGACTCGACGCCGCCACCGTCAACACCCGCTACCTCGCCGGTGATTACGACCTGCGCGACGGCTACTGGAACACCAACACCCCGGACGTGCTGCACACCGTCTTCGGCAGCGAGTACGCCGTACACCACGGCATCCACTCCAACGCCTCCTACGCCAAGGACCCCGCCATCGACCGGCTGCTGCGTACCGCGCAGGCCACCACCGATCAGGACAGCCAGCGGCGGCTGTACGGCAAGGCGCAGCAGCTGATCTCGGCCGGCGCCTACCAGCTGACCCTCTACCCGCAGACCACCCGGCTCGCCGCGCACCGCGCGAGCGTCCGCGGCGCCGCCCTCGAACCCGCCCTGTCCCTGCCCTACCTCTACGACGCGTGGGTGAACGCCCGATGACCGCCACCGTCGCCCGCCTGCGCCGCTACGGCGTCCGGCCGGCCGGCGCCGCCCTCGTCCTGTGGGCGGCCGCCACCGTGACCTTCCTCGCCCTGCACCTGGTGCCGGGCGACCCGGTACTCGTCCTGCTCGGCGGCGGCTCCGGCGCCAACCCCACCCCCGAGACCATCGCCGCCATCCGGCACGCCTACGGACTCGACCAGCCGCTGTACGCGCAGTACCTGCACCACATCGGACGGCTGGTCACCGGGGACCTCGGTGTGTCCACGTCCCTGAAGGAACCGGTCGCCGGGGTGATCACACAGCAGCTCCCGGCCACCATCGAACTCACCGCGCTGGCCCTGCTGTTCGCGTGGCTGCTCGCCGGCGCCGTGGTCCTCCTGTCGACCGGCCGCGGCGCACTCGGCCGCGCCCTCGGCTCCGGCCTGGAGACGGTGGCCGCGGGGCTGCCCCACTTCTGGCTCGGCGTGGTGCTGCTGTACGTGTTCGCGTTCCGGCTCGGCTGGTTCCCCGTCGCGGGCGGCACCGGCATCGCCGGGCTCGTCCTGCCCGCCCTCACCCTCGCCGTGCCCCTCGCCGGCTACCTCGGCCAGGTCACCCGCGGCGCCCTGCTGACCGCGCTGGAGCAGCCGTTCGTCACCTCGGCACGGCTGCGCGGCATGAGCAGCGCAGCGGTGCGCGCCCGCCGCGCCCTGCGGCACGCGCTGCTGCCGCCGCTGACGCTGTCGGGCTGGGCGGTCGGCGCGCTGTTCTCCAGCGAGGTCGTGGTGGAGTCCGTGTTCGCGCGCCAGGGCATCGGCCGTGCCCTCCTCAACGCCGTACTCGCCCGCGACCTGCCGCTGGTCACCGGGATCGTGCTGCTGATCGCCGCCGTGTACGTCCTCGTCGACCTCGCCGTCGACCTGCTCCACGCGGTGGTCGACCCGCGCATCCGCACGCCCCGGGAGCTGTGACACGTGACCACCGTCCTGACCGCCCCCGCCCAGGCCGAGCCGCTTGTGCGCCGGATACGCCCCGGCCTCACCGCCGCCGGGATCTTCCTCGCCCTCGTCGTGCCGGCCGCCCTCGCGCCGGGTCTGCTCACCACCTACGCACCCGACGCCATCAGACCGGCCGACTTCTTCCAACCCCCCTCCACCGCCCACTGGTTCGGCACCGACCAGAACGGCCGCGACGTCTACACCCGCCTGGTCCACGGCGCCGGCCAGTCGCTGCTCATCGGCCTCGGCGCCACCGCCCTCTCGCTCACCCTCGGCATCACGCTCGGCCTGACCGCGGCGCTCGGCGGGCGGCGCGCCGACTTCGCGGTCGGCCGGGTACTCGAAGTGCTCTTCGCCTTCCCCGGGCTGCTGCTCGCGCTGCTGTTCATCGCGGTGTTCGGCACCGGAGCCGTCACCGCGGCCGTCGCGGTCGGTATCGGCGAGGCCGCGGGATACGCCCGCCTGATCCGCGCCCAGGCCACCACTGTGGTCCGCTCCGGCTACGTAGAAGCGGCCCGCGGCCTGGGCCATCCGCCGCTGCGCGTGGTGCGGCGCACCGTCCTGCCGAACGTGCTGCGCCCGCTCGCCGCCCTCGCCACGCTCGGCATCGGCCAGTCCGTGGTGTGGGCCTCGTCCCTGTCCTTCCTGGGACTGGGCGCCCAGCCGCCGGCCGCCGAATGGGGCGCGATGCTCGCCGACGGCCGCACCTTCCTGCAGTACGCCTGGTGGACCTCGTTCTTCCCCGGCCTGTTCATCGTCCTGACCACCCTGTCCACCACCGTCATCGGCCGGCGACTGCAAGCCTGGCTGGACGCGAGGAGCAGCTGATGCCCACACCGGAGAAACCCGTTCCGCCGCCCGCGTCCGCGCAGCCCGTGCCGCTGATCCACGCCGGGAACCTGACGGTCGGCTTCGGCGGCCGTACCGTCGTCCGCGGTGTCTCGCTCACCGTGCACCGCGGCGAGACCCTCGCCCTGGTCGGCGAGTCCGGCTCGGGCAAGAGCGTCACCGCCCGCACCCTCGTCGGCCTGACAGGACCCGGGGCCCGGGTGCGCGCCGACCGCCTGGAATGGGAGGGCGAGGACGTCCGCGCCTGGAGCGAGCGGCGCCGGCGGCGGATACGTGGCCGTGGCATCGGCTTCGTCCTCCAGGACGCCCTGGTCTCGCTCGACCCGCTGCGGCCGGTCGGCAAGGAGATCGAGGACGCGCTGAAGCTGCATGCCTACGGCGATCGTGCCGCACGGCGCGCGCGGGTGCGCGAGGTCATGGAACAGGTAGCCATCCCCGACCCCGCGCTGCGGGCCGCCCAGTACCCGCACGAACTGTCCGGCGGCCTGCGCCAGCGGGCCCTGATCGCCTCCGCGCTCGCCCTCGACCCGCCGCTCCTGATCGCCGACGAGCCGACGACGGCCCTGGACGCGACGGTGCAGGCGCAGATCCTCGACCTGCTGGCCGCCGCCCGCAGCCGGGAGCGCGGCCTGCTGTTCATCACCCACGACCTGGCGGTGGTGCGGCGCCTCGCGGACCGGGTCGCGGTCATGCGGGGCGGCGAGATCGTCGAGGAGGGGCCCGTCGGCCACGTCCTCCAGGACCCGCAACACGCCTACACCCGGCACCTGTTGGCCGCCGACCCGGCCCTGCACCCCAAGGGCGCGCGACTGTCGGCGGCGCCACGGCCGGCCCTGCCCGAGCCGGAAGGGGAGCGGCCGCGCGGCGTGGTCCTCGCCGCCGAAGGACTGCACAAGACCTACCGGGGCCGGACGGCCGTCGCCGACGTGTCCTTCGCGCTCGCCGCCGGACGCACCCTGGGCATCGTCGGTGAGTCCGGCTCGGGCAAGTCCACCACCGCCCGCATCGCCCTCGGCCTGACCCGCCCCGACCGCGGCACCGTCACCCTGCACGGCGAGGAGTGGAGCGCGCCCGCCGAAAAGGCCCGCCGCCACCTCCGCCACCACATCCAACTCGTCCACCAGGACCCCCTGTCGGCCTTCGACCCGCGCTGGACGGTGCGCCGCACGCTGACCGACGCCGTCCGCCTGCACCGTCCCGGCCACCGGACACCCGGCCCCGCCGAGGCGGCCGGGCGCGCCCGGGAACTGGCCGCCCAAGTCGGACTCCCGGCCGACACCCTCGACCGCCACCCGCTGCACCTGTCCGGCGGACAGCGCCAACGAGCTGCCCTGGCACGGGCGTTGGCGCCGCGCCCCTCGGTACTCGTCCTCGACGAACCCGTCTCGGCGCTCGACGTCTCCGTACAGGCCCAGGTCCTCGACCTGCTCGCCGAACTCCAGGACGCCTTCGGCCTCGCCTACCTCTTCATCTCGCACGACCTGGGTGTCGTGCAGCACACCAGCGATGACGTGCTCGTGATGCAGGACGGCTGGATCGTCGAAGCGGGCCCGGCCGCCGCCGTGTTCGCGGCACCCGCCCACCCCCACACCCGCGCCCTCCTGGACGCCGTACGCCCCCTCACCCCCTCCGGAGCCACCCGATGACCGACCTCGAACCGCTGCGCTTCAACGCCTTCGCCATGAACTGCGTCTCGCACATCAACCACGGCCAATGGGCGCGCGACGACACCCGCCAGACCTCCTACACCGACCTGGACACCTGGGTGGACCTGGCCCGCACCCTGGAGCGCGGCCACTTCGACGCGCTGTTCCTCGCGGACGTCATCGGCACGTACGACACCTTCCGCGGCGGGCGCGAGACGGCGGTACGCGAGGGCCTCCAGATCCCCGTGAACGATCCGTCGCTGCTGGTCGCGGCCCTCGCCCAGGCCACCGAGCACCTCGGTCTCGCCTTCACCCAGTCCGTCCTCCAGGAGCCGCCCTACAACTTCGCCCGTCGCCTGTCCACCCTCGACCACCTCACCAAGGGCCGCGTCGCCTGGAACGTCGTCACCTCCTACCTGGAGTCGGCCGCCAAGGGCCTGGGCCTGGACGGACTGCCCCTGCACGACGAGCGCTACGACCGCGCCGAGGAGTACACCGACGTCCTCTACCAGCTCCTGGAAGGCAGCTGGGAGGAGGGCGCCGTGGTCCGCGACCGGGCGCGCGGCGTCTACGCGGACCCCGACCGGATCCACGACGTCCACCACGAAGGCCGCTTCTACCGCGTCAACGGCCCCCACCTCTCCGAGCCGTCACCGCAGCGGACCCCGCTGCTCTTCCAGGCCGGATCATCCGAGCGGGGAAGGGAGTTCGCGGCCCGCAACGCCGAGGCCGTCTTCCTCGGCGCGATCTCGCCACAGGGCGCGCGGGCTCAGGTCGACGACGTGCGCGCGCGAGCCGTGGCGCACGGCAGGGACGCCGGCGACATCCTCTTCTTCCAGGGCCTGACGCTGATCATCGGCTCCACCGAGGAGGAGGCCGCGCGCAAACTGGCCGCCTACCGCGACAACACCAGCCTCGACGGCTTCGCCGCCCACCTGTCGGGCTCCCTCCAACTCGACCTATCCCAAGTCGACTTCGACGCACCGGTCGGCGAGATCGACACCAACGGAGTGCAGGGCTTCGTACGCTCCCTGGTGGAGGGCGCGCCCGACAAGACCTGGACGTTCGGCGAGGCACTGCGGGCACGCGCCTGGACGCGGCCGGTGGCCGGAGTGCCGGAGCGGATCGCCGACGAACTGGAACAGTGGCGCCGCGCGGGCATCGACGGCATCAACCTCTCCTACGTCACCACCCCCGGCTCCTTCGCGGACTTCGCCGACCACCTGGCGCCGGTGCTGCAAAAACGCGGCCTGCTCAAGACCGAGTACACCGAAGGCACCCTCCGCCAGAAGCTGTTCGGCCGCGGCGACCGGCTGCCTGCCGGCCATCCGGGGGCGCGGCATCGGCGGGGGTGAGGGGGCGGATGTCGAAGTCCCCCGGAGCCCAGGCGGAACCGGTGCCCCGCTGGGTTTTGCCGGCCGCCGCTCTCCTGCCCGCGGCGTTCGGCCGTCCCGCTACGCCTCGGGGCTGACATGGCGGGACGTCTGGGGGGAGTTGGGAAGAGGGGGGCGAAGTCGCGGGCCCCTGCACTGAGCGGGTCCGCTTCGCGCGGCGACCCGGATCGCTGGGAGCAGAGGGGCTGCTTCGCGCGGTTGTCGATCAGGCGTTTCCTTCCCGGCTTCGGGTAGTGCATTCACTCAACTGCAAGTCCGCGACCGCCTGGACACCGCATTGCAGGTGTATGACGTGGACGATCTGTGCGGGGTGTCGTGCATCGCTGACGGCCCTGACGCGTGGTTCGCCGAGGCTGTTCTCGACCACGGTGGCAGGCTCGAAGTCGTCGTTCCGGCTGAGGAATACCGCGCCGGCCTACCGGAATCGCACCACGCCACCCATGACGCGTTGCTCGCGCAGGCGACCGAGGTACATCACACGGGCGAGCGCGAGTCGACCTCGCGAGCGCACATGCGCGGAAGCGAAATCCTTGTAGGGCTGGTTGACCGGCTCATTGCCGTGTGGGACGGCCAACCGGCCCGGGGATATGGCGGCACGGCGGATGTGGTGGCCTACGCGCGGAGTGCCGGAGTGCCGGTCGAGGTGGTCTGGCCGGACGGGGCAACACGCGACTAGCCGTGCTCTAGGACGACAAGAACAGCCCCGCCCCGGCAAAAGGCGAATTCGAGAGGTCGTTCCAACACAAGTGATCAACTGGCTGTGGCCAGGAGCGCAGCGAGACGCTCGGCCGGGATTTCCCAGCCGAGCGTCTGTCCGAACTGCTCGCGGCTTGAACAACTCACCACGGTGCGCCCCCGGAATTCGTCGGTTCCGGGAGCCTCCCGTACCCGCCAGACACTATCCCCTACGAAGCGAACGGCACCGCCGCCGGCGTCTCGTCGTGGGAGGCCGCGTCGGGGTGCTGCCACAGGCCGCGCGCGGCGAGCTGCGGGAGCACGCCCTCGCCGAACCAGTACGCCTCCTCGACGTGCGGGTACCCGGAGAGCACGAACTCGTCGATGCCCAGGGCGTGGTACTCGGCGATGCGGTCGGCGATCTCGGCGTGCGAGCCGACCAGGGCGGTGCCCGCGCCGCCGCGCACCAGGCCGATGCCGGCCCACAGGTTCGGGTAGACCTCCAGGCGGTCGGTGGAGCCGCCGTGCAGGGCCAGCATGCGCTTCTGCCCCTCGGAGCCGGACCTGGCCAGGCCCTGCTGCACGTTCTCGATGACGGCCGGGTCGACGCCGGACAGCAGCCGGTGCGCCTGCGCCCAGGCGTCCTCGGCGGTGTCGCGGGCGATGACGTGCAGTCGGATCCCGAAGCGGACCTCGCGGCCCTCGGCCCTGGCCAGCGTCCTGATCCAGCCGATTTTCTCGGCGACCTGGGCGGGCGGCTCGCCCCAGGTGAGGTAGACGTCGCTGTGCCGGGCGGCCACCGGGCCGGCCGCCTTCGACGAGCCGCCGAAGTAGACGGGCGGCGCCGGGTCGGGCAGCCGGGCGAGGCGGGCCTGCTCCACGCGCTCGTGCTGCCCCTGGAAGTCGACGGTCTCGCCGCGCCACAGGGCACGGACGACGTGCAGGAACTCGTCGGTGCGGGCGTAGCGCGCGTCCTTGTCCAGGAAGTCGCCGTAGGCGCGCTGCTCGTGGTCCTCGCCGCCGGTGACGACGTTCAGCAGCAGGCGGCCGCCGGAGTGCCGCTGGTAGGTCGCCGCCATCTGGGCGGCGAGGGCGGGTGCGACGAGTCCGGGCCGGAAGGCCACCAGGAACTTCAGCCGCTCGGTGGCCTCGACGAGCATCGCCGTGGTCAGCCAGGCGTCCTCGCACCAGGCGCCGGTGGGGGTCAGTGCGCCTTCGAAGCCCAACTGTTCGGCGGTACGGGCGACTTGGCCGAGGTAGGCGAGGCTCGCGGGCCGGTCGCCGCCGGCCGATCCGGTGGGCACGCCGTGGCCGCCGCCGACGATGTGCCGGCTGTCGCCGTTGGTGGGCAGGAACCAGTGGAAGGTCAGGGTCATGGGTGGCGATGTCCTCTGCGGTGGGTTCAGACCAGGCCGTTGCGCGGCGGCGGGGTGTCGTTCAGCTCCCACGCACCCAGGTAGCGCAGCTTGAGGCGGCGCGGGTCGTGCAGGGTGTGGGTGCGGGCGTTGCGCCAGTGCCGGTGGAGGTTGAGGTCGCGGTCGGCGGCGCGGGTGCCGATGAGTTCGAAGATGCCGCTGGAGACGGCGAGGGCGGCCGCGTCGGACTGGGCGCGGGCGGCGGCCACCGCGGCGGACGCCTCGGCGGCCTGCTCCGCGGTCGGCTCGGCGCGGGCGGCGTCCAGGGCGTCCCCGGCCTCGCGCAGCAGGGCACGTGCCGCGCGGACCCGCAGCGCCAGCGCGCCGAACCCGTCGATGACGGCATCGTCGTCGGCGGCCCGCGCCACCCCCGTCTCCAGCCGCGGGCGGGCCAGCGAGTGGATCAGCCGCTTGCCGTCGCGCAGCGCGGCGACGGCGATCCCGGTGTCGATGGCGGCGTGCAGGTACTGGCCGAAGGCGCCGAACACCTCGTCCTTCTCGAAGATCGTGTGGACCGGCACGAGGTGTTCGGCGGGCACCCGCACCCGGTCGAAGCGGACGGTGCCGCTGCCGGTGGTGCGCTGGCCCATGCCGTTCCAGTCGTCCTCGATGTGCACGCCGGGATGGTCGGCGGGCACCCAGGCCGCGTGCGTGCGGCCTTCCTCGTCGTTGGCGTAGACCGTGATCCAGTGTGCGAACAGCGTCCCGGTCGCGTAGAACTTGGTGCCCTCCAGGACGCGGCTGCCGTCGTCCTGCCGCGCGAAGCCGATGGCGAAGTCCCGGGCGGTGCGGGTGCCGCGCTCGGAGAGTGCGTTGCCGAAGTGGCGGCCGGCGAGGATCTCGGCGTGGAAGAAGGCGCGTTGCTCCTCGGTGCCGGCATGGGCCAGGACGTTGACGAAGAAGTAGTGGTTCTGCGGGATCTGGCCGACGCTCGCGTCTCCGGCCGTCAGCTCGGTGAACACCTCCCCGAGGCTGCGGGCGCCGAGTTCGGGCCCGCCGTGCGCGCGGGGGACGGTGAGGGTGAACAGGCCGGCTTCGGTGAGGGCGCGGACCTCGTCGTACGGGAGGGTGCGCTCGGCATCGCGGCGTGCGTCGTCGACGGCGAGGCGTTCGGCCATCTGACGGGCGCGCGCTATCGCCTCGGCGGCGGATGCGGGGATGCGGGGCATGGGACGTGCCTTTCGGTGCACATGCGTGCCGGGCGGCGGGTGTGGGGCCGCCGCCACGGGTATCGGGGAGGCCGGCGCGGAAGGGAAAGCCGATGGCCTTCAGGCCGCGGCCAGCCGCTGCGGCTTAGCGAGCGCGTCCCGCCAGCGGGCGACGACCGGCGCGAGACCGGCGTCCGCGTCGGGGGTGAGCGAGACGGTGCCGTCATCGGCTGCCGTGATGTGGCGGTCCAGGACGAACCAGCCCTGGGCGACGTCGGCGCCGAGCGAGGTCAGGACGGGACGCAGCGCGTAGTCGACGGCCAGGACGTGGGCCGGGGAGCCGCCGGTGGCCAGCGGCAGGACGCTCTTGCCGCGCAGCGCGTACTGCGGCAGCAGGTCGAGGAAGGTCTTGAGGACGCCCGAGTAGGCGGCCTTGTAGACGGGCGTGCCGACCAGCAGCGCGTCGGCACGCTCGACGAGCGCGACGGCGTCGGCCACCGCGGGGTGCGAGGTGTCGGCGGCGAGGAGGGCTTCGGCGGGCAGCGTGCGGACGTCGAGGCTGTGCACCTGGTGGCCCTGCGCGGTCAGTTCGCGGCTCAGGTGCTGGACGAGACGCGCGGTGCGGGAGGAGCCGGGGGCGGAGGCGCTGCCGGTCAGCGTGAGGACGGTGGCCATGGCGGAAATCCTTTGGGTACGCGGCCGCAGGGGCCGGTGAGCGGAGACGTGCGGGGCGGCGGGCGACAGTTCCGCGGGTGCGGTGAGTGCGCCGGGTGGCACGGCGGGCCGGCGTCACGGAAGACGCGGCGCGTGCGGGGCGGCTCGGCAGGGCGCCACAAACGGGGCGGCTCGGCAGGGCGCCACAAAGACGTCACAGGGCGCCGGACACCGGCGGATACCTGCGCACGAGGCGGGGCGAGCGCGCCCGGAAGGGCTCAGCGGCAGGGTCGACAGGAGGCACTGCACACCCGCGCGAGGTCGACGTGACGTCGCCGCGTGAGGGGGTGTCGCACTGCATCCATACCTGCGATTGAAGCAGCCGGCCGCACGCGCGTCGAGACGGTAATGGCTACGCCCTGATAGGGATTCCCTGCCACGGGAGGGCAGGGGAGCGGCAGGGCCGGGAGCCGGGGGAGCAGCACCCGGCCCGGCCGCGGAGTCGCCGGAGATACGCCGGAGTCGGCCCGCGGCCCGGCGTACCGCGCCACGTGCCGGGCGGGCGCGGGCGACCCGCATCCTGGCGGTGCCGCAGCGCGCCCTTCCACCGGGCCGTACGGACCCGGCCGACGACGGTCCGCCGGCACCGCCGAACGGAAGAACCCAGGGGGCCGTCCCCCTATCGGGAACCGGCCAGCACCTCCGCCGCCGCGACGCCGGAGGCGGCGGTGGCGCCGTGCGTGAAGACCTGGACCGCACCGGGAACGGCGGTGCCAGGCAGGCCCATCTCGACCACGATCGCGTCGGGGCGCGCCGTGGTGAGGTCGGCGAGGGCGCGGCCCATCCACGCGTGCCGGGCGGCGTCCCTGACGACGACGACCACCGGACGGCCCGATGCGGGCGCCAGCGCGTGCTCCTCCAGGACGGCGGGCCGGGTTGCCCAGTCGTCATGGTGCACCCGGGCGAAGGTCGTTCCTGGCAGCCGCTCGCGCAGGGGGGCGCCGACACCCCACGGAGTCTCCTTGCCGATGGCGAGGTTGGTGGCGGGCACCAGCTCGACCACGTGCGGCGGGGCGGCCAGGGGGAGTGCGTCGCGCACGGAGCCGGTGAGCCGGATGGCGCGCCGGGCGGCGACGAAGCCGATGTCGCCGTTGACCGGGTCGGCCGGTACGGCCTGCCTCAGGTGGGCCGACCAGCCGGCGAACTCCCGGACCCGGTCGGCTGCTTCGGCGAGGCGCCCTTCGGCGAGGTCACCGCAGGCCACGGCGTCGACGAGCGCACCGACGAGGAGTTCGACGGTCGCCTCATCGGCGTTCTCCCCGCCGACGCAGATGGCGTCGGCGCCTGCCGCGATGGCCTTCACCGCGGCGCCGCCGATGCCGTACAGGTCGGCGACGGCACCCATCTCGATGGCGTCGGTGACGATCAGCCCGTCGAACCCGAGTTCCTTGCGGAGCAGGTCGTTGAGGATGCGGGGGCTGAGGGTGGCGGGGAGGTCCGGGTCGTAGGCGGGCACGAGGAGATGGCCGCTCATGACCGCGCGCACACCGGCGTCCAGGGCGGCACGGAACGGGGGCAGCGCCTGCGTGATGATCTCGTCGAGTCCGGCGTCGTAACTGGGCAGGCCGTGGTGGGAGTCGACGGCGACGTCGCCGTGGCCGGGGAAGTGCTTGGCGCAGGCGCCGACACCGGCGGACTGGAGCCCCCGTACCCATGCGGTGGTGTGCCGGGAGACCACGGTGGCGTCGACGCCGAAGGACCTGACGCCGATGATGGGGTTGTCGGGGTTGGAGTTGACGTCCACGCTGGGCGCGTAGTCGAGGCTCACCCCGGCGGCGTGCAGCTGACGCCCCAGGTCGCGGGCGACGGCCTCGGTCAGCTCGGTGTCGTCGACGGTGCCGAGGGCGAAGTTGCCCGGCCGGGACGAGCCGGTGGCGGATTCCAGCCGCGTGACGTCCCCGGCCTCCTCGTCGATGGCGGTGATCAACGCCGGGTTCTCCGCGCGGAGTTGCGAGGTCAGCAGGGCGACCTGCTCAGGACTGCTGATGTTGCGGGTGAACAGCACGACGGATGACAGACCCTCGTCGATGGCCCGAAGCACCCAGTCCGGCGCCTGTGTGCCGACGAATCCCGGCTGTAGGACGGAGAGCGCGAGCCGTCGCAACACCTTGCTGTGCTTGCTGGAGGACATCGACTGGCCTTCCGGATAGTGCCGACACATCGATCACAGGGGCGGTCATTGGTACAGACCAAGGGATATTGGCCTAGGCCAATCGATGGTGTCAAGGACGCCGGGGTACAGGTGCGGGGGCTGACGCCGGTGTCCGCCTCGCGCGGTGCCGGTGTGGCCCGGCCGCGAAGCTGGGCCGGAGGGGGAGGGGTGCGGGCGCGGTGGTGATGCGGCGCGCCGTCCGCCTTCAGGAACTCGCCCCCGGTGAAGCCTCGTTGAGTTGTCCCGCCGTCACGCTGTTCACCAGCGGTTCTCCGCGAGGAGGCGACTCCGGTCCGCGCTTCGGCCGCCCGTTTTCACCGATTCCGGTGTTGACACCGGAAGTTGGTCTAGTCCATTTTAGTGGGACGCGAGTGCAGCAAGGGGCAGATGTGGCGCACCAGCCCGCATCCCCTGACACGACTCCTGCCGCTGCCCGCGTCAACTCCCTCACCGACGGCCACCTGTGACTGCGCCATGCCTGCGACGGGCATGGGCAGCGGCCGGCGCACCGCAGTCCGCTTCGCGCCGGCCCCGTACGACTCCCTCCGGCTGACGCGCCCCGGTACGGCGGTCGTCCGGGGCGATCCGACCAGTCTCAGGACACTTCGAGCCATGGAGCGTATGCATGCCGGAACCCGACAGTTACCTGCACCGAAGTCCATCGGACGTCCCGTATTTCAGCTCGGACGGCGACACTTACCTGGTAAGGACACCCCTACGCGACCTCCGGAAAACGCGGCAGCTCCGCGTGCTGTCCGACGAGGATTTCGCCTTCTGGCAGACCTACGGTTACGTCGTGGTGAAGCAGGCGATAACGCCATCGGCGGCGGCGCGTCTCCTGGAATTCACCTGGGAATTCCAGCAGCTCGACCCAGGACGCCCGGACACCTGGTATCAGGACCGTGCATTCCGGTCGGACCTCGACAGGGAACTGCACATCTACGGCTTCGTCGAGGCGTACCACCATCAACTCCTGTGGGACAGCCGCCAGACGCAGCGGGTCTACGACGCATTCGTCGATGTGTGGGACTGCGAGCAGCTCTGGGTCACCCTGGACCGGCTCAACCTGAACCCGCCCAACATCAAGAACCGCGACCGCGCGCTGATCCCCGCGACGGAGCGGGGATTCGACATCGATCTGCACTGGGACGTCGACACCACGCTCGGCGTGCTGCCGCAGCGGGTTCAGGGAATCATCGCCCTCAACGACACCGCACCGGACCACGGCGGTTTCCAGTGCGCGCCCGAACTCTTCCGTCAATTCGACCACTGGAAGGCCCTTCAGCCCGCCGACCGGGATCCGATAAGGCCCCGCTTCGACCGGACGGAACTTCCTGTGGTGCGGCCCGAGTTGGAGGCCGGCGACCTGCTGATCTGGAACGGTCTGCTGGCGCACGGCGTGGCCCCCAACACCTCACGGAACGGCGTGCGCGCGGTCCAGTACCTCTCGATGATGCCGGCGCTGGAGACGCACGAGGAACTGCGGCGCTCCCGGGTCGATTCCTGGCGGCATCTCCGTACGCCGGACTGGAACGCGACGCTCCTCGGTGATGCCGAGAAACCCGAAGCGCTGCGCTACGGAACCGCCGAACTGAACGACCTCGGGGCCAGACTGCTGGGCCTCGAATCCTGGAGCGGTACGGAACTCGAAAAGGCAACCGGAGAACGGACATGCGCCGAATCTGTCTGACCCTTCCCACCAACAGGGCCTGCGCCGCGACGATATCGGCCATCGGCGAAGAGGCGGCCTATGCGGCCGAACGCTTCGACGTCGAGGTCCACCTGCTGATTCTGGACTCCTGCGACGGCTCCGCGTTCGCGGAGCACGCCGCGGCCGCACGCGGCATTCCCGCGGTGCCGCGGGTGCACGTGCACCATCTCGGTGAAGCGGAACAGCGGGAATTCCTCCAGCGGGTCATCCACCACGCCGGCGTCCCGAAGCCCGAGCTGATGCTCGACCTCATGCTCCCGGCCGAGGTGTCCTACGGCGCCTGCACCAACCGCGCATTCCTCATCGGCGCCGCGCTGGGATGCCGGTCCCTGCACCGCAGGGATTCCGACAGCCGCTACCAGGTCGTGAACGGCTCACCCGTCTTTCCCATCCACCACGAACTCATGTCCTTGGGAAAGCGCGCGGCCGACGCGGTACACGGCGTCACCGAGAACGCGCTGGACCCGGAACACGCGGACAAGCCGGTGGCCATGGTGGGGAGTTCCTTCGTGGGCGAACTGTCCGTCGACATCGGCGAGATATACCGGCTCGACCGCGACATCTATTACGACGTGGTCAGCCTGTGGGCTCCGGAAGACTGGCCGGACGAGGCGAAGCGGCAGCTCGTCGACGAGTCCTTCCGGGGGGCCGGATCCGAAGCATTCAGCGGCGACCAGGCGACCCTGGCCCTCGTCGACCCCATGCGGGTGGACATGTGCAACATCAGTTTCCAGCAGGTGCACGAACAGATCCCG
The DNA here is from genome assembly GCF_020564935.1 of Streptomyces pinistramenti. Classification (GTDB taxonomy): domain Bacteria; phylum Actinomycetota; class Actinomycetes; order Streptomycetales; family Streptomycetaceae; genus Streptomyces; species Streptomyces pinistramenti. Next base: position 240,020 of record NZ_JAJCXB010000002.1, on the reverse strand, counting down.
CTGCCGCCCGCGACCGACACCATCGGCAGCGATTACTTCCTCATGCACCTCGTCCAGGACGCCGCGCTCCCCGGCGTGCTGCACAACCGCAACATCGTGAATTTCTACACCCGGGAACGCCGGACGGATCCGGGATTCCTGGCCTACCACCTGCGGTTCACGAAGTTCGTCCTCTCCATGCTCTATTTCCATCACCTCTACGACAGGATGGCCAAGGCCCAGGTGTCCCTCCTCGACGACCGGCATCGGGTACGCGCCGCCGAAATCGCCGAAATGGTCAGGGAAAGCGCCCTGCTCGACCCGGCGGAGAACATCCGGCGACTGGACAGCCTCGAAAGGTCCTACCGGAAACTCGGCGGCAGATATGCCGTGTTCGCCGAAACCCTGGCGGCCCGCCGCGAGCGCCTGCTCGACGAAGCCCGGCACGACATGGAGGACTTCGCCCTGCTGATCGAAGCGTGGGAACCGATGATGGCCGCGAGCAAGGTCACCAACCCCTACCCCGCCGCACGTCAGCACGGCCGAGACCCTCGATGAGTCCCCGGAACCCGTCCGCGTACGCAGCCCTGGCGGCCGCCACCGAAGACCTGATCGTCTTCGACCTCGCGGGAATCGAAGAATGCTACGCAAACCTGCGGCGCGAACTGCCCGGCGTCGCCGTCCGGTTCGCGATGAAAGCCTGCCCCGTTGACGAGGTACTGGACTGCCTGGCGCAGATCGGCTCCGGGTTCGACGCGGCCGGGCCCCAGGAGATCGCCCAGGCACTCGGAACCGGAGTGCCGGCCGACCGTATCCACTACGGCAACACCATCAAATCCGACCGGAACATCGCCGAAGCCCACCGCCTCGGCATCAGGGATTTCGCCACCGACTGCCGGGAAGACGTGGCGGCACTCGCCGTCCACGCACCCGGCGCCCGGGTGTTCTGCAGGCTGGCCACCGATGGTGACGGTGCGCTCTGGGGCCTCAGCAACAAGTACGGATGCTCCGCGGCCGACGCGGTGAGCGTCCTGGAAACGGCCCGCGACAAGGGACTCACCCCGTCGGGACTCTCCGTCCACGTCGGTTCCCAGCAGATGACGGCCGAAGCCTGGCGACACGCCTTCGAGCGGTTGGCCGACGTCCTCACGGAACTCAGCCGGCGCGGCATATCCCTGGACCACGTCAATCTGGGCGGCGGCCTGCCGGCTCTCGGATATCTCGACACGCGCGGCAGGCCGCTCGACCCGCCGCTCGACAAGATATTCGCCGTGATCCGGGAGGGAATGCAGAACCTGCGGGAAATACCGGGACACGTTCTGGAATTCCTGGTGGAACCGGGCCGCTACCTCGTCGCCGACCACGGCTTCATCCGGGCACACGTGGCCCGGCTGTCCGCCCGACAGCAGCTGAACGGTGAACGTCAGCACTGGCTCTACCTGAGCTGCGGAAAATTCAACGGCCTCTACGAAATGGACGCGTTGCAATACCGGTTGGTGTTCCCCACGCACCCCGATACCCCCGGAGTCCCCGCCGTCGTCGCGGGCCCCACCTGCGACAGCGACGACGCGTACGCACACGAGCACGGCCTGGTCCAGGTCCCCGAATCGCTCGCATCGGGAGACCCGGTATGGGTGCTGTCCTGCGGCGCCTACGCCACCAGCTACATGACGCGGGGCTTCAACGGATTCCGCCCCCTTCCGTCCCTCTGCATACGCGGTAAGGACAGCGAACGGAACGGACTGAACCGGCAGGTTCCGCAGCCCGGTGCCGGTACTCCCAGGAAAGGCGCGCGGTAAATGAGCCAGGACGTGCAGATACGGCACATATCCCCGGACGACTGGGGCGGCATCGTGGCACTGGAATCCCGTGCATACGGCGCCATCGGACTGTCGGAGGACCGCGCCGCACTGGAATCCAGGGCCCGCGCTTCCCCGGCCACCTGTTTCGTACTGGACCTCGAAAAGCGGCTTGTGGGCTACCTGTTGGCACTGCCGTACCCGATGTTCCGGTATCCGGACCTGACCCGGGCCGAGGACATCACCTTTCCCTCGCGCAATCTGCATCTGCACGACCTCGTCATCGCGGAGGGCCTTCGACGCAGGGGCCTGGCACACCGCCTTCTGCACCACCTCACCGCGAAGGCCGCGGCGCACGGATACCGGCAGCTGTCCCTGGTCGCCGTAGCGGGCAGCGCGCCTTTCTGGTCGGCGAACGGGTTCCTGCCCCACGACGAGGCCGTGCCCCCGGAGAGTTATGGCGCCGACGCCGTCTACATGTACCGGGCAATACCGTCGGACCGCGTCCTGAAACCGCAGCCGGCCGGCGACGTGCTGCGCGGCCCGTCCGCGCAGCACGGAAGGGGTTGAGGGCACATGTTCCGCCTCGACGATCCGTTCCGCCGCGCCCAGTTGGCGATCACCGCACTGTTCTGCTCCCTCGGATTCCAGTACGCCACCTGGGCATCCCGGCTCCCCGCACTCAAGACGCACCTCGGCCTGACCGCCGCGGAGGTGGGCCTGTTCCTGATGGCCGCCGGAGTGGGCGCCGCGGCCTCGTTTCCCTTGGTGGCGGTGCTGATGAGACGGCTGGGCTCGCGCCGCCTCGCACTGCTGTCGGCGCTCGGCCTGGCCGCACTGCTCCCCGCGCTGGCTTTCGCGCCGAACTATCCGAGCGCCCTGACGGTCATGTGCGGCGACGGCATCCTGGTGGGCTGCCTGAACGTCGCCATGAATGCCCAGGGAGCCGCACTCGAAGCCGCCCACCGGCGCAATGCCATGTCCAAACTCCACGCGGCGTTCAGCGGCGGGTCACTCCTGGCCGCCCTGCTCGCCTCCGGAATGAACGCGGTGACCTCGACCGTGGCCGCGCATTTCGGTGTGGCCGCCGTCATCCTGCTGCTCCTGGTCGTCTGCGCGGCACCGGGACTGCTCACGGAGGACCGGCCCGCCGACGACCGGCCCGCCACGGAAAAGCCGCGGAAGAGCCGCGGCGGCTGGACCCTGCCGTCCCGCATGGTGCTGTGGATGTGCTGCGCCATGGCGTTCGGCACCGTCACCGAAGGCGCCATGAACGACTGGTCGGCCCTCTACCTGAAGGACGTCGCCAAGGCATCCGCGGAACTGGCGCCCATGGGCATCGCCGTCGTCTCCGGAATGATGGTCCTGGCCCGCCTGTTCGCCGACGGCTGGCGCAGCCGGTGGGGCGACGGACGCATCGTCCGGGTCGGCAGCACCCTGGCCGGAGCCGGTCTTGCGCTCGCCCTGCTGTCCGGCGGCGTGATCCCGGCCCTGATCGGCTTCGCCTGCGTTGGCCTGGGCATCGCGGCGGTGACCCCGTGCGTCTACGTGGCTGCGGCGGGACAGGGTTCCGACGCGCTGACGCTGGTCGCCGCCATGGGAACGACGGGCCTGCTGGCAGGACCGCCGCTCATCGGCTTCCTGGCGAACGCCGCCGGTCTGGTGTGGGGCTTGGCCGCCGTCGCCGCCTCGGCCATCGTCGTGGCGCTGTGCGGCACCCGGATCCGGTGGAAGAGCGCCTGAGCACGAGCGGCCGATACGGCGCCGGCGCCCCCGTGGGGGACGCCGGCGCCGAACGGAAGAAGGCCAGGGATGTGGCAGGGGCGACTACTCGCCGCGCGCCGCGTCCTTCGCCTTCTTCTCCTCGTTCTTCTCCTTGATCCGCTGTGCTTCCTTGCGGACATCGGCCTGGGTGGCGCGTTCCCGCTGGAGCCACTCGGGGCTTTCCTGCTTGAGCGCGTCGATCTGCTCTGTGGTGAGGGCTTCGGTGACCCCGCCACGGGCGAGGCCCGCGATGGAGACACCGAGCTTCGCCGCGACCACCGGCCGGGGATGCGGGCCGTTGCCTCGCAGTTCCCGCAGCCACTCGGGCGGATCGGTCTGCAGCGCGTTCAGCTCGGTGCGCGAGACGACACCCTCCTGGAACTCGGCGGGGGTGGCTTCGAGGTACACACCCAGCTTCTTCGCCGCGGTGGCGGGCTTCATGGTTTGGGTGCTCTGGTGCGACGTCATGGTGTCAAGGGTATCGAGCGTGTGCGCTACCGCTGACCACGACCGGTAACCTGGCGGGGTGACAGGCTCGGAAGCATCCCCTTCGTTCCGGCTGGCGTATGTCCCGGGAGTGACGCCCACCAAGTGGGTGCGGATCTGGAACGAGCGACTGCCCGGTATCCCGCTGACCCTGACCGCGGTGTCCGCCGCCGAAGCGGGCGAGGTGCTGCGGACCGGCGCCGCCGACGCGGGCTTCGTCCGGCTGCCGATCGACCGGACCGACCTCAGCGCGATCCCGCTCTACACCGAGACGACGGTGGTCGTGGTCCCGAAGGACCACATCGTGGCGGCGGTCGACGAGATCTCCGCGGACGACCTGGCCGACGAGCTGGTGCTGCACCCCCTCGACGACACCCTCGACTGGGAACACCCGCCGGGACGGCCCGCCAACGAGCGGCCCGCCACGACGGCGGACGCCATCGAACTGGTCGCGGCTGGTGTGGGCCTGCTCGTCGTCCCGCAGTCGCTCGCCCGCCTGCACCACCGCAAGGACCTCACCTACCGGCCGGTCTCCGGCGTCCCCGAGTCCCGCGTCGCGCTGTCCTGGCCGGAGGCCGAGACCACCGACCTGGTGGAGGACTTCATCGGGATCGTCCGCGGCCGTACCGTCAACAGCTCACGAGGCCGTTCGCAGCCCCAGGCCGAGCAGCCGAAGCGCAAGCGCCCCGAGTCGGGCGGCACCCGCGCGAAGCCCGCAGGCAAGCCGGCCGGCCGCAACGCCCGCAGCGGCTCCGGCGGTCCCAAGAGCGGCAAACGCGGCAAGCCCCGCCGCCGGTCGTAGGGGTGGAGAGACCCTAGGCCACCCGCTGCCCCGGGCTCCGTTCCTCCTCGGTCTCTTCCTCTTCATCGGGGAGCTTCACGTCGCTGACGGCGATGTTGACCTCCACGACCTCAAGGCCGGTCATCCGCTCGACGGAGGAGATGACGCTCTCCCGTACGGCACCGGCCACTTCGGTGATGGGCTCGCCGTAGTCGACGACGAGATCCAGGTCGATCGCCGTCTGTTTCTCTCCCACGTCGACCTTGACGCCGTGGGTGGGGGTGGCGCCCCCGGGGACGCGCTGGCGCAGGGCTCCGACCGAACGTGACAGCCCGCTGCCGAGTGCGTGCACACCGTCGACGTCCCGAGCGGCGAAGTACGCGACCTTTTCGACGACCGTGCTCGCGATGGTCGTACGGCCGCGCCCTCCGGCTGCGCTCTGCCCGCTCTGTCCTCCGGTCTCGTTCATACCGATCACCTCAAGGCGGCATCGAGGGGAAGTAGTCGATCCACTCCTCACGGTAGAGGCCGATCGGGGGATCTGCCTCTCGGGGCGGCGGTGCGGGACGCTCGGTGCGCGGTCGCGCCGACGGTGAGACGAACGCCACAGGGGGCCGGGCGGGATGGTCGGGTGACGGCCCAACTGTCCGGTGTGCCGCGGGAGTTGGGGTGCCACGCCGTCGTCTCGCGGCACGGATGCCGAGGCTCGCGGTGGGATCGGGATGATCGTCAGTGGCGGTGCGGGCGCCGCAAGGGGGGCAGGGTCGCGCAGCTATACACGGCATGTACAGTCATACTATGATCCACCGCCATCCCTCCAACGGCCTCACCGCATCCGGTTCACCTCACGGTTGCGGCCTCATGCGCTCCGCCGATCCTACCTCCGTTCCCGACAGGCACCGGACCCGCCGAGGGGTCGACGCCTGATGCTGATTCCTGCTCAGAAGCGGCGGTCGGACGCCGACCCGTCATCCGCGTCCGCGGGCGGTGGCCGTCGGTGGGACTGGCCGGTGCTGCTGGTCTGTGCGGTGTCGTCGCTCGCGGTGGGGCTCTCCTCGCCGCCGGACACCTCGCAGCAGGCGTGGGGCATCACCGCGGCGGCCGGGTACCTCGTTGCCGCCCTGGTCGCCCTGAAGTCGGCGAAGCCGTGGGCGCGCATCCCCGCCGTGATCTCCGTCATCGGTGCAGCTGTCATGCCCCTGCTGTATCTCACGGTGATCAGTAAGGAACAGATGGAGGTCGGAGTCGTCGAGCGGGGCGCGGACCTGCTGTTCTCGTCCGGTACCCCGTACAACGCCGCGCCGCACATCGTCGCGGACTTCAACCCCTACCTGCCGGGGATGACGCTCTTCGGGATCCCGCACATGCTGTTCGGCGACACTCCGCTCGGCAGCGCGCGGCTGTGGTTCCTGCTGGGCTTCCTCGCGGCCGCGATCTGCGCCGTGCGGGTGCTGGCCAGGGGCTCGAAGAGCGGCTCGCTCGGCCTGAACGAGAACGTGGGCGGCGGCATGACCGGGGGACTGGGTCTCCTGTGGCTGATCGCCTGCCCGCTGGTCGCGCTGCCCATCGCCATCGGCGGCGTGGACCCGCCGGTCATCGGCCTGATATGCCTGGCCCTCGCCTTCGCGCACCGGGGCGACGCGGGCCGCGCCGGGCTGGCCCTGGGTGCGGCGGCCGCGCTGAAGTGGACGGCCTGGCCCGCCATTCCGGTCCTCGTCGTGATGTTCGCGGTGGTGTACGGGAAGCGTGCTGCGGTCAAGTGCGCGCTGGGCTCCATAGGACTCGCGGTGCTCTCCGCGATACCCGTGGCTCTCGTGGACGGCGGGGCGTTCTACCAGAACGTCGTGCTCTACCCGTTGGGCCTGGGCCCCACGGCGTCGTCCGCGCAGAGCCCGTTGCTCGGCAGCCTGATCGTCTCGCTGGTGCCGAACGGCAAGGCGGTCACCGTCGTGCTCATCGGGCTCAGCGCTCTCGGCGTGGGCATCTCGCTGCTGGTCCGCGCGCCGCGCAACACCGTCGCGGCCGCCAACCGGCTGGCGCTGGGCCTGATCCTGGCCATCGTGCTGTCCCCGGCCACCCGCATCGGCTACCTCATCTACCCCGTCGTGCTCCTCGTCTGGCCGCGCTTCGCCGCGGGCCTGGCGTCCCGACGGCAGGAGGACGACCACGAGGCGGCGGTGGACGTCCCGCAGCCCCGGAAGGGCACCGACGCGGCGCTCACCCCGAACGGCTGACCACCGGCTGACCACCGGACCGCCGGGGGCTCTCCTCAAGGGGAGCCCCCGGCGCGGCAGTTCTGCACCAGGTCAGTCGATGGTCAGCTCGCCCATCGCGCTCCAGCCGGTCGCACCCTCGATCACGGTGCTCACGATCTCCGGCGTGTGCCGCAGCATCGGGCGCATCGTCTCCAGGCCGGCACGGAAGTGCTCGGAGTTCACGTGCGCCGCGGCTGCGTCGTCCTGGAACGCCTCCACCAGGACGAAGGTGTTCGGGTCTTCGAGGCTGCGGGACCACTCGAACCAGAGGTTGCCCGGCTCGGCGCGGCTGCCTTCGGTGAACGCGTCGACGCGGGTGCGCCACTCCTCGACGCATTCGGGCTTTACGGGGAACTTCACGACAATAAAAATCATCCGTCGATTCTACGTCATATGCCGCGCCCCGGCCCGCGCGGCACCGAGTGGAGCAGCAGGTCAGGGCATTGTCGCCGGGCTGTGCCGGACGCCCGCCGTCAGCCCCGTGCGGCCTTGGTCTCGGTGCGGTCGGTGACCGGCACGTCGAGGGGGCGGGCCAGGCCCGCCACTCCCTCGTCCAGGCGCTGGAGATGGCGCAGCACGCGGAAGGCCACCGAGCCGGACGGCGGTGTCGCGGCGCCGTCGCCCTTGATCATCGACGCGATGCTGGCACCGGACTCGACCTTGCTCCCGGTCTCCTCCTCCCTGACGTGCGCGGCGATCACCTCGATGTTGTGGGCGATGCGCAGCCCGGCCCGCTCCAGGCGCGGGTCGGCCGCGACGTTCTTGCTGTGCGGCACCAGCTCGGCCGTCGCCGCCAGCGAACGGGCGTGATACGCGCAGGTCTCCAGCAGCGCCACCAGGTAGCGGGCGGTCTGGCGCCGGCCGCGCAGCGGGGTGATCGGATGCGTCAACGGCTTGGTGGAGGCGCGCAGCTCGTCCAGCGCGGTGTCCAGGTCCCGTGCCCTGCCCAGCAGATCGGATGCCGGACCGCCGCAGAGCTGCTCCACCGCCGCCGACACCACATCGCCCAGCCGGTCCAGGACGGTGCCCAGCAGCTCGTCGGTGCGCCGGTCGGTGTGCACCGGCAGCACCAGCACCGCCGCGATGATCCCGCAGACGGCGCCCAGGGCGGTCTCCTCGATGCGCAGCACCAGCACGTCGAGGCTGTAGGTGTTCAGCAGCGTGTAGAGCAGCCCCAGCATCGCCGTGACGAAGAAGGACATCAGCGCGTACGACAGGGGAGCGGTGAAGAACATCGCGAAGATGAACAGCAGGACGAGGGCGAAGGCGATCCAGGTGTGGTTGCCGACCAGGCCCGCGAGCGCGACACCGGCGATCACCCCGAGGATGGTGCCGATCAGCCGGCGGTAGCCCTTGACCAGGATCTCGCCGGTGGACGCGGTGTTGAGGAAGACCACCCAGCAGGTCAGCACCGCCCAGTACCAGCGCTGGGAGGAGAGGAACTCGCCGCCGATGATGGCCAGCACCGAGCCCACCGAGACCTGGAACGCGGCCCGGGTGGTGAGGCGTTGCAGCCCGGTGCGGTCGTCCTCTTCGGGCTCGTCGGGACCGGCGAGCGCGACGTCCTCCGCGTCGAACTCCTCACGGGAACGGGTGGTCGCAGGCGAGTCATGGGATTCGTCCTGCGGCCCGTCCAGCGCGAGCCGCAGGCCCAGGACGGAACGGGCCGCCTCGCCGAGCCCGCGGAAGACGTCCTGGACGGCGGTCGATGCGCGCGGCAGTTTCTCCTCGTCGCGGTAGCCCAGCAGCCTGTTGCGTACGTGGGCCACACCGGAGCCCTGGCCCGCGGAGGCCGGGCGGGACACCAGCAGGTGCAGGGCGTTGAGGTCCCGGCGGAGCGTGACGGTCGCGTCGTCCTCGACTGTGAACAGGTCTCCGGTGGCCGGTACGGGCGCGTGCGGCAGGTGGAGGGTGAGGGTGTCCGCGCGCTCGGCGCTGCGGGCGTTCAGCAGCAGCATGCCCAGACGCTCCGTGGCGATCTCGGCGTCCGCGACCCGTCGTTGGAGCAGGGCCGCGGTGGCCGCGTCGCGGGAGCCCTCCTCCAGGCGGCTCTGGATCATCAACGCCGCCTCGTGCAGCCGGGCGGTGCGCCGCCGCAGGTCGTCGAGGACCTTGTCCATCTGCTCGGGTTCGGCGTCCAGCAGCTCTATCTGGCCGGCCACGAGCTGCGCGAGCCGGGCCCGGAATGCGTCGCGCAGCCGCTTGAGGATGCGTTGCGGGGTCTCCGGTATGACGGCGAACCTGACGACGGCGCTGCACGCGAAGGCGAGGGCGAGCGTCAGGTACAGCACGGGCAGCTTGGCCACCGATGCGCCCACGAACAGGGAGATGAAGTAGATCTGGAAGCCGATCAGGCCGAGCGCGGTACCGCGGTCGCCGAACCGGCGGCTGTAGACGGCGCCGAAGATCAGCACCACGAAGAACGCGTCGCCCGCGATGACCCGGTGGTTCAGCAGCGCGCCCAGGGACATCGCGGCGAGCGCCACCGGCAGGCCGAGCCCGAGGGTCACCGCCTGGCCGCGTACGTCCTTCTCCTTGATGGCGAAGGTCGACACCATCGCCGCCATCGCGCCCGCGACCATCAGCTTGACGCCGGTGTCGAGCAGGGCGAGGGCGACGAGGGTGAGACCGATCGCGGACACCGTCCGCAGCCCCGCCATCAGCCGCAGCAAACCGGGGTCGGACGCCGAGAAGCGATCCCACGTGCCGGTCCAGACCCGCCGTGTCACTGCCTTCACGCTGCCGGACTCTCCTGATCGCTGCCATGATCCGTGGACGCCTCAGCATCCCATGAGCGGTCACCGCGGGGCGAGTGTGTTCGAGTGGCGGACCGGTGCGCGTCGGGCGAAGGGGTCTCGCGGGGCTCAGGAGGCGGGGCAGTTGGCCGGTACCGGCCGTGACGCGTCCCGGATCAGGGCCTGGTGTGCCGCCTTCAGCCGTTTCACGTCGGGTTTGATCACCCTCCGGTCGTACGTCAGCAGGCCGTTCAACTCGCCCTCGACATCCGTGATCTGCGTGTAGACGGCGCCGTTGCCGCCCTGGCAGGCCAGCTTGCGGACCTCGCCGAGCCGCTCCAGGTAGTCGTCCGTGTACGTCGCGGGGTCCACGTCGATGTACGACTGCTGGACCGACCAGGCGTGGCCGGGCACCGCGAGGCCGAGGCCGCCGTACTCGCCGCTGACCCGGGCCCGTTCGCCGTCGGGCGCGGGCAGTTGGGCGCCCGGGTAGCCGTGGGCGTCGGCGATGTCGCCGTTGCCGCCGTCCACGGCGCCGCAGCAGTTGACGCCGCTCATGTTGTCGACCAGGCGGGCCGGATCCCAGGACTTGGCCTGGCCGGCGACGCGGGCCTGGTCGTACTGGCCCCAGCCCTCGTTGAAGGTGACCCACATGATGACCGAGGGGCTGCTGCGGTGCTGGTCGATCATCGCCTTCATCTCGCGTTCGTACTCGGCGCGCGCGGCGGTGTCCGGAGTGCGGCTCATCGCGGGCATGTCCTGCCAGACCAGCAGCCCCAGCTTGTCGGCCCAGTAGAACCAGCGGTCGGGCTCGACCTTGATGTGTTTGCGGACGGAGTTGAAGCCCATCTTCTTGTGCATCGTCAGGTCGTACGCGAGCGCCTCGTCGGTCGGCGCGGTGTGCAGGCCGTCGGGCCAGAAGCCCTGGTCGAGCGTGGCCATCAGGAAGGTGGGCCGGCCGTTGACGAGGGTGCGCGGGGCGCCGTTCACCTTCGTGACGGCCACCGAGCGCATCCCGAAGTAGCTGCCGACCCGGTCGTGGCCGATGGCGGCCCTGAGCCCGTAGAGGAACGGGTCGTCGGGCGACCACAGATGAGGGTCGGCGATCGTCAGCCGCAGTGGTGTGCCGGTGCGTCCGCGGGCCGTGGCGACCTTCTTCTTCCCGTCGTACGCGGTGGCCGTGAACGGCACCCCGGCGCGTACGCCGCGCGCCTCGACGGTCAGCGTGCGGCGTCCGACGTCGGGGGTGAGCGTGAGGGAGTCGGCGTGGTCGGCGGCGACCGGCTCCATCCACACGGTCTGCCAGATGCCGGACGACGGGGTGTACCAGATGCCGCTGGGGTCCTGGCGCTGCTTGCCGACCGGCGGGTTCGGGCCGTCCGGCGCGTCGGTCGGGTCGTGGACGCCGACGATCAGCTCCTGCGTGCGGCCCGGCCGGAGCGCGTCGGTGACATCGGCGCTGAACCTGTCGTACCCGCCACGGTGCGCGGCGACCTTCGTGCCGTTGACGTACACGGTGGACTGCCAGTCGACGGCGCCGAAGTTGAGGCGCAGCCGCGTGCCGCCGCCGACGTGCCAGCCGGCCGGGACGGTGAAGGTGCGGCGGTACCACATGCGGTCCTCGTGCCGCTCGATGCCGGAGAGCTGGGACTCGACGGGGTAGGGCACCAGGATCTTCTCGCCGAGCCGCTTGCCGACCGGCGGCTTCTCGCCCGCCTTGGCGGCGGCGAACTGCCAGGTGCCGTTGAGGTTCTGCCAGGCGTCACGGGTGAGTTGCGGGCGCGGGTACTCGGGGTGCGCGTTGCCGGGGCCCACCTTGTCGGCCCATGGCGTCCGCAGTTCGTACTGCGAGGAGTTGGGGCCGCTCGCCCAGAAGGATCCGACGGCTTTGCCGTTGCCGCCGGTCAGGCCGCCCTTGCCGTCGTAGCGCAGCTCGGCGGTGCCCGCCGCGCCGCCGCCCTTCTTGCCGACGACGGGTTCCTTGAGGCCGACGAGCAGGACGCGCGGGTCCTCGGGATCGGCGGTGACACTGCCGAGCGGCCAGGTGGCGCCGCCGATGACGGCCTGGAGATGGGTCGCGAGGCCGGCCGGGGGCGCCGCGACGGGCTGCGCGAAGTCGAGCCGGAGCCGGCGGCCGTCCCGGAGCACGGTTGCGGCCACGGCGCCGTCGTAGTCGTAGCCGTCGGGAAGACGGAGGGCTGAGGACGGGACGGCCTTCTTGGCCTCGCCGGGTTCGGTCCAGCGCAGGTGCAGGTTGGAGCCGCCGATGTGCTCGAAGTACTCGATCTTGAGGGCGTGGGCGGTTCCCGCGGTCAACTCCACGGGCCGGGAGGTCTGTTCGTTGTCCCAGTCGTCGACCCAGTGGTCGAGGACGAGCTTGTCGTCCACCCACAGCCGGAAGCCGTTGTCGCCGCTCATCGAGAAGGTGGTGGGCCCCGACTTCTCCGGTACGACCTTGCCGGTCCAGCGGACGCTGGTGTTGTCGTCCTGGCCGGTGGCGTACCGGAGCCGGGAGTCCAGGCTGCCGAAGTCGATGTCCGGGTCGAAGCCGGTGGCCTTGAGCGTGTGGAAGTCGAAGGCGCCGGGCGCGGACTGGGTGTAGTACTCGCCCTTCAGCCCGTGCGGCCCGTCCGTGACGGCTGCCGCGTTCGCGGCGGGCGCAGCGGGAACGGCGGGCGCGGCGCACGCGCCGAGGCCGGCCAGGCCCAGTGCGGCGCCGAGCAGCAGCGCCAGATGTCGTCCGATTCGTCGGGTGCGCACGGGGCCTCCTTGGTGCGGAAGGTGGCGGCTCGTCACCGGTACGGACGGGCGCCCGGTGGTACGGCGCCGACGTGCCGGGAAGGAACTGTGGTGGGCATGACAGCACGGCGCGCGGAGCGCTGTCCAGGCCACTTGGGGCAGGACACCCGGTACGGACGGCCTCCCCCGGGTGGGCCCTCCGGGTACGCGAGGACGGAGGATGGGGCCATGACTACGACGCCCGAGCCGCCCGCCGGCCTCGACCTGCCCGCCTATCTCGACCGGATCGGTCTCGACACCGTCCAGGGCCCCGGCCTCGACTCACTGCGGCGCATCGTGGCCGCGCACGCGCAGACGATCGCGTTCGAGAACCTCAACCCGTTCACCGGCCGGGAGGTCCCGCTCGACCAGGAAGCGCTGACGGCGAAACTGGTGCACGGCGGCCGGGGCGGCTACTGCTTCGAGCAGAACCTGCTGCTCAAGGGTGCCCTGGACGCGCTCGGCTTTCGCACCACAGGGCTCGGGGCCCGCGTGGTGTGGGGCCGCCCGGAAGGGGCCGCACCCGGAGCCCGTACGCACATGCTGCTGCGGGTCGAGCTTCCGCAGGGCCCGCACCTGGTCGACGTGGGATTCGGCGGCGTGACGCTGACCGGCGTGCTCGCGCTGGAGCCCGAGACCGAACAGCCCACCCCGCACGAGCCGTTCCGCCTCTGGCCCGACGGGCGGAACGGCTACGTGCTACAGGCCAAGGTCCGTGACACCTGGCGGCCGGTATACACCTTCGACCTCGGCGAGCAGCTCCTCGCCGACTACCAGGTGAGCAACTACTACCTCTCCCACCACCCCGCCTCGCCGTTCGTCTCCGCCCTGATGGCGGCACGGCCGGCTCCCGACCGCCGCTACGCGCTCAACGGCGCCGCCTTCGCCGTGCACCACCTGGACGGGCCGACCGAACGGCGCACCCTCCAGGGCCCGTCCGAGGTGTGCCAGGTCCTGGAGGAACACTTCCTGCTGGACCTGACGGGCCTGCCCGGTCTCGACGCCGCACTGGCCCGGCTGTTCTGAGCGCCGCCGCCGGTGAGGGCGCCGACCCGGCCGGGGCCCGGACACCGGCCCTCAGTCCACCTCGGGCAGCGCGTACTCGCTCATCGCGTCCATCAGCCAGCGCGCCAGGTGGTCGGCGAACGAGGAGCGCGGCAGCAGGCGGTAGCTGTCGACACCGGTCCGCCAGAGGACGACGGGCACCGGTCCGACCAGGGTGCTGACCGCCTGCCCCCGTCCGAAGACCCGCGGATGCAGATCCAGGGCGCAGCCCTTCTCCAGCACCTGGCGGGCGGCGGGGCCGCGCAGTTCCAGGACGGTGCGGTTCGCCGAGACGTCCACGACGGACCCCGGCTCCTCGCCGAGTGCGGCGGCCAGCTCCGCGGTGGGCGCGGGCGCTCCCGGCGGCGCGACGACCAGCCATTCGTCGGGCCCCAGCCACAGCGTGGTGCGGGATCCGGCGGACGCCGTACGGCCGCACCGCGCGGGCAGGGTGGCGCCCAGGGCCTGCGCGATCCGGCCCGCGGCGGGCGAAGCGGGGTCGACGCGCAGGCTCACCATCGCGGCACAGGGCCACTCGGCCAGCGCCACCGCGCGCGGCCCGGTGACCGTCGCGGCCCGCAGGGCGTCGGTGAGGTGGGCCAGGGGGCTGCGGCGCAGCGCGGCCGGTCCGGTGGCGGTGAGGTCAGCCATCACGCTTGGTCCCTTCGGGGTCGTAGAGCACGGGGGAGTGCACCTCGACGGGCACCAGCTCGTCGCCGTCCACGGCGATGAGGGTGCGGCCTGCCAGGTCGCGGCCGCCGGCGACCAGCGCCAGCGCGAACGGCCGGCCGAGTGCCGGGCTGTAGTAGCTGGAGGTGATGTGGCCGAGCATCGGCACGGGCCCGTCCTCCGGGGTGACGGGCACGCCACGGCCGATGATCTGGGTGCCCTCGGACAGCCGGGTCCTGCGGTCTGCGGGCAGCAGCCCGACCAGGTGCTTGCGGTCCTCGCGCGCGGTGTCGGGCCGGGAGAAGGACCGCTTGCCGACGAAGTCCTTGAGGCGGGAGACGACCCAGGGCATGCCGGCGTCCTGCGGGGTGACCGTGCCGTCGGTGTCCTGGCCGACAATGATGAAGCCCTTCTCGGCGCGGAGCACGTGCATGGCCTCGGTGCCGTACGGGGTGATGCCGAAGGGGCGTCCTGCCTCCTCGGTCTGTTCCCAGACGGCGTGGCCGTACCAGGCCGACACGTTGATCTCGTAGGCGAGTTCGCCGGAGAAGGAGATCCGGCAGACGCGGGCGGGCACGCCACCGGCCAGGGTGGTCTCGCGGAAGGCCATGAAGGGGAAGGCGTCGTTCGAGACGTCCAGGGCGGGCGCGAGGCGGGCGATGACGTCGCGGGAGCGGGGACCGACCACGGCGACGGTGGTCCACTGCTCGGTGACCGAGGTGCACATGACGTCCAGCTCCGGCCATTCGGTCTGCAGCCACTCCTCCAGCCAGTCCAGTACGGCGGCGGCGTTTCCGGTCGTGGTGGTCATGAAGTAGCGGTCGTCGGCGAGGCGGAGGGTGACGCCGTCGTCGAAGATCATGCCGTCCGCCGTGCACATCACGCCGTAGCGGGCGAAGCCGGGCTTCAGCTTCTTGAAGCCGTTGGTGTAGATGCGGTTGAGGAATTCGCCCGCGTCCGCGCCCCGGATCTCGATCTTGCCGAGGGTGGACGCGTCCATGAACGCCACCCCTTCCCGGGCCGCCCGGCACTCGCGGATCACCGCGCGGTCCATGTCCTCGCCGGGCCGCGGGTAGTACCGGGGCCGCTTCCACTGGCCGACGTCCTCGAACACCGCGCCCCGCCCGACGTGCCAGTCGTGCACCGCCGTCCTGCGCTCGGGGGCGAAGAGCGCGCCCCGCTCGCGGCCGGCCAGCGCCGCGAAGGCCACGGGCGTGTAGGGCGCGCGGTAGGTGGTGGTGCCGAGCGCCCCGGGCGAACTCACGCCGAGCAGCGTCCCGATGACGCCGATCGCGTTGACGCCGGAGGTCTTGCCCTGGTCGCCCGCGGTGCCGAGCGAGGTGTAGCGCTTGACGTGCTCGGCGTCGCGCATACCGGCGCCGGTGGAGCGCCGCATGTCGGCGACGGTGACATCGCGCTGGAGGTCGACGAAGTGGGTGTCCTCGTCGCCGTCGTCGCCGGGGATCAGCCACAGGGGGCGCACGGTCCCGGGCCCGGCGGATCCGGCCGCCCACGGGGGCGGCTCGTCCGGCGCCGGTGCCCCCGGATGCCCGGCTGCCGCCGCCGCACGGGCCCCGGCCTGCGCGCCATCGGCCAGACAGCCCGCGAGATCGTAGGTGCCGCGGGCGGCACCGGCCGACTGCTGGTCATCGACCGGGCCGCCGGGGACGAAGGCGGCGCGGTCCGCGTCCCAGCGCAGCGCGCCCTGCCGCTGGCTGTGCAGGTGCACCGCCGGGCTCCAGCCGCCGGACACCGCCAGCAGATCGCAGGCGAAGGACCGTCCGGGCCCGGCGGGCTGCCCCTCGTCGTCCAGTGCGCGGACGGTGACGCCGGTGAGCCGGGCCGCGCCCGCGGTGCCGGTCACGGCGCTCGCGGTGCTCACCGGCACACCGGTCGCATCGGCGAACTCTGCTGCTCTGGTGGACAGGTGGGGACGGGAATCGACGACGGCCGCGACGGTGACTCCGGCCGCGTGCAGGTCGGCGGCCGTGTCGTAGGCGCTGTCGTTGGTGGTGGCGACCACGGCCCGCGCACCGGGCGCCACCGCGTAGCGGTTGACGTAGGTGCGCACCGCCGATGCCAGCATCACGCCGGGCCGGTCGTTGCCCGCGAACACCAGCGGCCGCTCATGGGCGCCGGTCGCCAGGACGACCTGGCGGGCCCTGACGTGCCACAGCCGCTGCCGCGAGACCCCGGCCGGGGCGCCCGCGCCGAGGTGGTCGGTGCGCCGCTGCACGGCCAGCACGTAGTTGCCGTCGTACGAGCCGAAGGCGCTGGTGCGGGTGAGTACTCGGGTATCGGGCGCGGCGTCGAGCGCGGCACGGGCCGCGGCGGCCCAGGCGCGGGCGGCCTCGCCGGAGCCGGTGCCGTCGCCGTCGCCTTCGGAGAGCAACGCGCCGCCGGTTTCCGGCTGTTCGTCGACGAGGACGACCCGTGCGCCGGCCCCGGTCGCCGCGGCGGCCGCCGCGAGTCCTGCCGGTCCCGCGCCGATGACCAGGACGTCGGTGTGCACGTACTTCTTGTCGTAGACCGCGGTGTCCGGCGTCGGGTCCAGCCTGCCGCGGCCGGAGAGCGTGGTGGCGGCGAGACCGTCGTACAGCTCGACGGTGGTGGCAGGCAGCATCCCCTCCGAGCACGGACCGGCCAGCTGGAGAAGGGCGTTGGGCTCATCGACACCTGCGGCGACGATGCCGCGCGGGCGCCCGCGGTAGAGGGAGGGCGCCACCTCGATGATGCCGCTTGCGAGCATCGCGGAGGCGACGGTGTCACCCGGGTGGCCGGTCAGCTCCCGCCCGTCGAGGGTGAAGCGGAGCGTGGTGGTGCGGTCGATGCGGCCGCCGTGCGGCAGCCTGCGGTGCTGCTCGGTCATCGGTTCCCTCCGGAGGATCCGGCCGCCCGGCGGTCGCCCGGGGACGGTGGTGCGGTGGGTGTCTCGACGGGCTGCGGCGAGGGCCGTGGTTCGTGCGGCCGGTACGTGGCCAGAATCCGGTAACTCGCGGTGTCCCGCAGGGCGTTGAACCAGCGGCGGCACCCGGTGGCGTGCATCCACCGCTCGGCGAACGGCCCCTTGGGGTTCTCGCGGTAGAAGACGTACTCGGCCCACTGCCGGTCGTCGAGGGCCGCGGGGTCGGCGGGGTGGGGGACGTGGGCCTGGCCCCCGTAGTGGAACTCGGTCTCGTCGCGCGGACCGCACCACGGGCATGTCACAAGGAGCACGGTGACCTTCTTTCAGTGGGCCACGGCGGCGGCGCCGTGTTCGTCGATGAGCGCCCCCGTGGTGAACCGGTCGAGGGAGAAGGGTTCGTTGAGCGGGTGCGGGACGCCGGTGGCGAGGGTGTGCGCGAAGGTCCAGCCGGCCGCCGGGGTGGCCTTGAAACCGCCGGTTCCCCAGCCGCAGTTGACGAAGAGGCCGTCGACGGGGGTGGCGCCGATGATCGGCGAGGCGTCGGGTGTGACGTCCACGATGCCGCCCCAGGTGCGCAGCACGTGCGCGCGGGCGAAGACCGGGAACAGCTCGACCGCCGCCGCCATCTGCTGCTCGATGACGTGGAACGCGCCGCGCTGCCCGTACCCGTTGTACGCGTCGACGCCGGCGCCCATCACCAGCTCGCCCTTGTGCGCCTGCGAGACGTACACATGCACGTGGTTGGACATGACCACGGTCGGATGGACCGGCTCGTGGAGTTCGGAGACCAGCGCCTGGAGCGGGTGGGACTGCACCGGCAGCCGGAATCCGGCCAGTTCGGCAAGGACGCTGCTGTGGCCGGCGGCGGCCAGCCCGACCCGTCCGGCGTGGATGCGGCCCCGGGTGGTCTCGACGCCGGTGACCCGGTTCCCGTCCTTCAGGAACCCGGTGACCTCGCACCCCTGGATGAGGTCGACCCCCAGCGCGTCCGCCCGCCGGGCCAGCGCCCAGGCGACGTGGTCGTGCTTGGCGATGCCGGCCCGCGGCTGGTATGTGCCGCCGAGCACGGGATAGCGGGTGTCGGGTGAGGTGTTGAGGATCGGGCAGACCTCGGCGATCTCGTCGGGGCCGAGCCACACCGAGTCCACGCCGTTGAGCCGGTTGGCGTTGGCCCGGCGGGTGCCCTCCCGTACGTCCTGGAGGGTGTGCGCGAGGTTGAGGACGCCGCGCTGGCTGAAGAGGAAGTCGTAGTCCAGCTCGTCGGGCAGTCCCTCCCACAGCTTCAGCGCGTGCTCGTAGAGCGCCGCGCTCTCGTCCCAGAGGTAGTTGGAGCGGATGATCGTGGTGTTGCGGGCCATGTTGCCGCCCGCCAGCCAGCCCTTCTCCAGGACGGCGACATTCGTGATGCCGTGCACCGACGCGAGGTAGTAGGCGGTGGCGAGGCCGTGCCCGCCGCCGCCGACGATGACGACGTCGTAGGACGAGCGGGGCTCGGGATTGCGCCAGAGGGGCTCGGGGTGCTCGGGGAGGGGCTCGGTGGTCATCCGGCGGATCCCTTCAGGTGGCCGTGGGCGGAGAGGTCGTCGTAGAGCGGAAACGCCTTGGCGAGCGCCGCGACCCGGTCGCGCAGGGCGGCGGCCCGCGCCTCGCTCAGCTCCTGGTGAGGCGCGCCCGGATCGCCCATCAGGGCCTGCGCGATGACGTCCGAGACCTCGCGGAACTCCTCGGTGCGAAAGCCTCGGGCCGCCAGCGCGGGGGTGCCGATGCGCAGCCCCGACGACACCATCGGGGGCCGCGGATCGAAGGGCACCGCGTTGCGGTTGACGGTGATGCCGATGCGGTGCAGCCGGTCCTCGGCCTGCCGGCCGTCCAGCGCGGAGTTCCGCAGGTCGACGAGGACGAGATGGACCTCGGTGCCGCCGGTGAGCACGGAGATACCCGCATCGGCGGCATCGTCGGCCAGCAGCCGCCCGGCCAGCGCCCGCGCGCCGTCCAGGGTGCGTTGCTGGCGCGCACGGAACGCGGGGGTTGCGGCGACGCGCAGGGCGACCGCCTTCGCCGCGATGACGTGCTCCAGCGGCCCGCCCTGCTGGCCGGGGAACACCGCGCTGTTGATCTTCTTGGCGAGCGCGGCCCGGCTCAGGATCACCCCGCCGCGCGGTCCGCCCAGCGTCTTGTGCGTGGTCGTGGTGACCACATCGGCGTATGGCACGGGGCTGGGGTGAAGACCGGCGGCGACCAGACCCGCGAAGTGGGCCATGTCCACCAGCAGATACGCGCCGACCTCGTCCGCGATCCGGCGGAAGGCGGCGAAGTCGAGCCGCCGCGGATAGGCCGACCAGCCCGCGACGATCATCTTCGGCCGGTGCTGCCGGGCGAGCCTCTCCACCTCGTCCATGTCGACCCGCAGGTCGGATGCGCGGACGTGGTACGGGACGACGTCGTAGAGCCGGCCGGAGAAGTTGAGGCGCATCCCGTGCGTGAGGTGGCCGCCGTGCGCCAGGTCGAGGCCGAGGAGGGTGTCGCCCGGCTCCAGCAGCGCGGCCATGGCGTCGGCGTTGGCCTGCGCGCCGGAGTGCGGCTGCACATTGGCCGCTTCGGCGCCGAAGAGTTCCTTGGCGCGGGCGACGGCGAGGCGCTCGATGACGTCGACGTGTTCGCAGCCGCCGTAGTAGCGGCGGCCGGGGTAGCCCTCGGCGTACTTGTTGGTGAGGACCGATCCCTGCGCCTGCATCACCGCCGTCGGCGCGAAGTTCTCCGACGCGATCATTTCGAGGGTCGACTGCTGGCGGTCCAGTTCGGCGTCGATCGCGGCGGCGACCTCGGGGTCGAGCGTGCTCAGCGGGAGGGTGAGGGAGGAGGCGTCCGTGGTGACCGAAGGGTTCGCTGGCATCTGCGCACCGTCCTAAAATGCGTCTGACGAGCAACTGATATATCAGAAGCTTGCGGTAACGTATGGGAGTCAACGGAACAGGTCAAGGGGGCCGGATGAAGCGCGCGGAGCCCGGAGTTGAGGAGATCTCGCTCGCCGAGCGTGCCTACCGCGCCATCCGCGACCGGCTCGTCATGCTGGAGATCCGCCCGGGAGCCCCGATCAGCGAGGACCAGCTGGCACAGTCACTCGGACTCGGCCGCACCCCGGTCCGCGAGGCACTCAAGCGCCTCCAGTACGAACGGCTGATCGCCACCTACCCGCGGCGCGGCACCTTCGCCACCGAGGTCAACATCACGGACCTGGCCCATATGTCCGAAGTGCGCCGCCAGTTGGAGCCGATGGCCGCCGCGCAGGCCGCGCGACGCGCCACGGACGGCCACCGCGTCGCCCTCACCGCCCTCCTCGAAGAGCTGGAGGACGACACCGCAGCGCAGCGCAGCGCCGAGACGCTGATGCGCCTGGACCTCCAGGTCCACCGCGCCGTGTACGCCGCGACGCGCAACCCGTACCTCGAAGACACCCTCGTGCACTACGACAACCTGGCCACCCGCGTGTGGTGCCTCTTCGTCGACCGGCTGCCCGGCATGGCGGGACACATCGGCGAGCACGGCCCGCTGCTGCGCGCCGTCATCGCCGGCGACGCGGACAAGGCGGCCGAACTCGCCGACCGTCACGTCGAGGGCTTCGAACGGGCCATCCGCGCCGCTGTCTGACGCCGCGCACCACCTCGCCATAACCCCCGAACGAGCAGGCCGCATAAGGTATTTGACGAGCCCGTCACCCCTGTCGTCAGCAAGGAGCCGCTCGATGCCCAGGACCCTCGCCGCCGTACTGCGCGCCGCCCGCACGCCGCTGTCCATCGAGCCTGTCGACGTGGAGGCGCCGCGCGACGACGAGGTGCTGGTCAAGGTGACCGCGTCCGGCGTCTGCCACACCGACCTCGGGGTGATGGCGACCGCGGATGCGGCGCAGCTGCCGCTGATCCTCGGGCACGAAGGCGCCGGCGTGGTGGAACAGGTCGGCGCATCCGTCACCGAGGTCGAGGCCGGCGACCACGTCGTGCTCAGTTACGCCTACTGCGGCGACTGCGCCCGTTGCAAGGCCGGCCGGTTCGTCCACTGCCGCGACATGAAGGCGCTGAACTTCGGCGGCGCCCGCGCCGACGGCACCACCGCGTACCGCGCCGAAGGCGAGTCGGTGCACGGCCACTTCTTCGGCCAGTCCTCGTGGGCGGCGCACGTCGTGACCACGCCGCGCAATGTCGTCAAGGTGGACCGTGACCTGCCGCTGGAACTGCTGGGCCCGCTGGGGTGCGGGATCCAGACCGGCGCAGGAGCCGTGCTGAACACCCTGGACCCGGCGCCGGGCAGCACGCTCGCCGTCTTCGGCGCGGGCTCGGTCGGCCTCTCGGCGGTCATGGCGGCGAAGGTGGCGGGCTGCGCGGCGATCATCGCCGTCGACCCGCAGGAGAGCCGCCGCGCGCTGGCTGCCGAACTGGGCGCCACGCACGTCCTGGACCCCGCGGACGAGGACCCGGCCGCGGCCGTCGTACGGATCACCGGCGGCGGGGCGGATCACGCGGTCGACTGCATCGGCTTCCCCGCTGTCGTGCGCCAGGCGATGGAGTGCCTGGCCGTGCCCGGCGTCTGCGCCACGGTCGGATTCCAGGGCACCGCCAATGACATCACCATCGACCAGGGCCATTTGCTCTTCGGCCGTTCGCTGATCGGCGTCATCGAGGGCGACGCCGACCCGCACGCCTTCATTCCGCGGCTGATCTTGCTCCACCGGGAAGGCCGGTTCCCGTTCGACCGGCTCGTCGAGGTATTCCCCTTCGACGAGATCAACGAGGCGATCGACGCGGCTCATCACGGAAAGGTCACCAAGGCCGTGGTCAGGTTCCCGTCGTGATGTGGTAAAGGCGACAGAATTCCGCCGCGCATACGAGGTTTTGAGGAACTGTCATCCGTCGAACGGCACTTAGTTGGCTCGAACCGGAGGATAATAATCCTGCGGGTGTGCATCCATGCACCCGTCTCATGCGTCTCATGGGCAAACGGGCATCCTCATGTGCCCGTCCTGTAAGGGTATTTGGAGCATTTATCTTGAAAATCGGAAATAGGGGCATGAAGCGCACTTCCGCGGTTGTCGTCACCGCGGGAGCCGTCCTGTCCGCCGGGGCGTTCACCGTCCCGGCGCAGGCTGCCGCGCCCAAGGCGCCGTCGATCGTCGCCAAGGGCGGCTTCGTCATGAACAACGGCTCGGGGAAGACTCTCTTCACCAAGGCCGCGGACACTCGGCGTTCGACCGGTTCCACCACCAAGATCATGACCGCCCGGGTGGTGCTCGGGCAGAAGAATCTCAACCTGAACTCCAAGGTCACGATCCAGAAGGCGTACAGCGACTACATCGTCTCGAAGGGCGCGTCTTCGGCGCGCCTCATCGTCGGCGACAAGGTCACTGTCGGTCAGCTGCTGTACGGGCTGATGCTCCCGTCCGGCTGCGACGCGGCGTACGCGCTGGCCGACAAGTTCGGCAGCGGCTCCACCCGGGCCGCCCGCGTGAAGTCGTTCATCGGCAAGATGAACGCCACCGCCAAGAGCCTCGGCCTGAAGAACACGCACTTCGACTCGTTCGACGGCATCGGTCACGGCGCGAACTACTCGACGCCGCGCGACCTGACGAAGCTCGCCAGCAGCGCGATGAAGTACTCCACCTTCCGCAACGTCGTGAAGACGAAGTCGACGACGCAGAAGGTCACGATGAAGAGCGGTGGCTACCGCAACATGTCGTGGACCAACACGAACACCCTGCTCGGCAGCTACAAGGGCGCGATCGGCGTCAAGACCGGCTCGG
Source organism: Streptomyces pinistramenti (assembly GCF_020564935.1). Lineage (GTDB taxonomy): Bacteria > Actinomycetota > Actinomycetes > Streptomycetales > Streptomycetaceae > Streptomyces > Streptomyces pinistramenti. Next base: position 217,034 of record NZ_JAJCXB010000002.1, on the reverse strand, counting down.
GCCCGGAGGCCAAGTACTGCCTCGTCTTCGCCGCCACCCGCGGCAGCAAGACGGTCATCGGCACCGTCCTCACGTCCTCCTCGGTTGCCAACCGCACGGCGGACGCGAAGAAGCTGATGGACTACGGCTTCAAGAAGTAACACCGCCGGCACCCGGCAGGGGCCTGTCCGCTACCTCCGGGTGGCGGGCAGGCCCCTTCGCCGTGCGGGACCGCTGCGGCACCAACGCCCGTACGTTAGTGATCCGTTAGCCGTTCGCCAGCGCCGCCCTGCACTGTGGTGTGCGGGGGGAAACGAACGCGACGTCACCGGCCGGAAACGTGTGCGGTTCCGCCGTCCGCGGCCGTCGCGCGACGCACGCGCGAGGCACGCGGCACGGAACGGGCCGGCCCCCCGAAGCCGCGGCGTCGGTCGCTTCCCCCGTTCTGATACGGATTCGAGGAGATGATGACCATGCGTGGTCTGCGTACCGCCCTTATTGCCACCGCCGCCGTCGCGCTCGTCGGCGGGATGACCGCGGGTGTCGCTTCCGCCGCGACCACCGGCGCGTCCGGCGCCGGGGCCTGCCAGCCGGGGACGCTGAAGGTGACGACCACCGACGCGGGCGGCACCCAGGCGGGCATGAACCATGCGGGGACCTACCTGACGGTCAAGAACACCGGCAAGACCGGCTGCTCGCTGAGCGGTTACCCGGGCCTCGCCCTGGAAGGCAAGGGCCACACGGCACTCAAGACGACGGCGCGGCACGGCGACACCTACTTCGCCAAGGACCCCGGAGCCCACAAGATCACCCTGAAGCCGGGCCAGGCCGCCTACGCCGACCTGGTCTGGACGCACACCGGCGCCTCCACCGCCCACGCCAAGTACCTCCAGATCTCCCCGACCGGAAGCAACGCGCACAGCGTCATATCCTTCGACCAGGAAGTGGACAACGGCACGCTGGCCGTCACCGCCTGGTCGGCGAAGCTGCCGGTTTCCTGATCCTCTGTAGCGCGGGCCGGCACCCTCAATTCGAGGGCGCCGGCCCGCAGCCATAAGCAAATGAACGTACGGCATCTCCCTTTTCCGGGACGGCAGTTCAACCGTTTTCTTTGTATCCGCCTGACGAGTGCTTCGCTCCGATGGCGCGCGCCCGGCGCAATACCGTCAACGTAGGGTTCGAATGTGCCGGAAAGCCCCCGCTTCCTTGTCGGTTCACGGGAATCCTCTCCGCCTCAACTCGTCCCCCTTGAGGCGGATATGGAAGCCGGGGCGAATTCCGGCGTGCCGCTCAGGAATTCCTCAACGCCCTTGCAGAGACCTGGCGTTGTCGCCGAACGTCCATCCCTTGGAACCGTCCCAGTTGATCGACCAGGTCATGAGTCCCTTCAGCCCGTTCGCGTAGGTGCTCCACGCCTTCGACACCAGGTCCGGTGTCATGTAGCCGCCCCCGGCGCCTGCCTGGGCGGGCAGTCCGGGGACCTGCTTGTCGTAGGGCACCTTGATCGTGGTGCCCTGGACGACCAGCCCCTTGTCGAGGCAGTCGGTCTGGGCGGTGAACCCCTCGACGGTGCCAGCGGAGTACGAGTCGCCGGAGCATCCGTACATGCTGCCGTTGTAGTACTGCATGTTGAGCCACCACAGGCGGCCGTTGTCCGCGTACTTCTTCACGATGGGCAGGTACGCGCCCCAGATCGAGCCGTAGGTCACGCTGCCGCCGGTGACGTACGCCGTCTCGGGCGCCATCGTCAGGCCGAAGTTCGACGGCATCTGCCCGAGGATGCCGTCGATGATGCGGATGAGGTTGGACTGCGAGGGCGACAGCTTGTTGATGTCGCCGCTGCCGCTGAGGCCGGTCTCGATGTCGATGTCGATGCCGTCGAAGTGGTACTTCTTCAGGATCGGCACGAGCGTCTCGACGAACCGGTCGGCGACGGTGCTGGAGCTGAGGTCGATGCCGGCCGTCGCGCCGCCGATGGACATCAGGACGGTGAGGCCGTCACTCTTCGCCTGGCACATCTCCTCCGGCGTCGCGACCTTCACCGTCGAGTCCATCCCGTCCTCCCACAGGGCGGTGCCGTCCGAACGGACCACGGGGAAGGCGGCGTTGATGACGTTGTATCCGTGGTCACGGATCCGCTTGTCGGTGATCGGAATCCAGCCCAGCGGCGGGTGCACGCCGTTCGATGCGCCGTCCCAGTTCTCCCAGTAGCCCTGGACGACCTTCCCCGCGGGCTTGGATCTGACCGCGCAGGGGTCGTCCTTCGGTGCGTGGGCGGCACGCGCGGCCGGGACGCTCGGTGCGTGCGAGACGGCGGGGGCGCTCGGTGCCGCGGCGAGCAGCAGTTGCGTGACGAAGGCTGTTGCCAGGCCGATTCCCAGCAGGTGTGACGTCCGACGTTTCATGCTGTGCTCCCTTCTTGCCATGGCGGGCCCGCAGCGCATCCGCTGCGGTGCCCGTGGGGGCATGGCGCGGGGTGGGTGGGTAGCAGCCACCGGTGGTCGCGCCGCGTCGCATGCCGGTCGGCCGGCCGGCGGTGGAGCGGGGAGGGGGTGGCCTGGAGGCGTACGTGAAGTGACGCGGTGGCGCGCCACACCGTAAGTTGGTCCAGACCTGTCGTCAAGAGGTCTGGACCTACTCGGGGCAGCGTGCGGTCCGTACGTGAGAGGCCGTCGGCGCCGCGCATCGGCGGCACGAACGCGACGGGGGTCAGACCCTGGTGGCCACCACCAGGCGGCAGCGCGGGCTGCGGTCCGATCGCAGGCCCAACTCCGGCAGGTCACGCAGGCGTACCGAGAAACCGGCCCGTACCAGCTCCGCCCTGACCTCCGTCAGACGGAACGGCCGGTAGTACATGACGAAGGCCGGGCGCCACAGAAGATTGCGCACCCGCATCGCCGCGTCGAAGGCCGCCACGGCCCAGTACAGCGAGCTTCCCGGGCGCGCGGGGGCCGCGAGGGGGAAGACGAACCGTCCGCCCGGCCGCAGGACGGCGTGCACCCGCGCGAACACGCCGGGCCATTCGCGCGGCAGGAAGTGGCCGAACGCCCCGAAGCTGACCGCCAGATCGAAGACCGGCCCGAACGGCAGGGCCCGCGCATCGCCGCGCACCCAGTTCACTCGCGGCCCGCCATCGGCGACGGGCTGCGCACGCCGCGCCACCGTGAGCATCCCGGCGCTGAGGTCCACGCCCACGGCCCGCGTCCGGCACACCTGCCGCAGCACGCCCATCCCGGCGCCGGTGCCGCAGCACAGGTCAAGTCCGCTGTGGAACGGCCCCAGTTCGCGGACGGCCGCCGCCGTGGCGTCCAGCACGGCATCCGGTGTCCGGAAGGGCGTGTGGTCGAACTTGGGGGCGAGCAGGTCGTAGCCGCGTTCCACCGACGACAGCGCCTGCTGGGTGAGTTCGCGGAGCGTGGGACCTTCACGGGTGAACATGGCGGCCCAGCATACGGGTGCCGGGTCTGCGGGAGAGGGGAAGAATGGGGGGGCGAACGCGATGGCCGGGGGGAAAGATCATGCAGATACATCACGCCGCTGCCCCGGTCACCGGGGCGAACCGCGGTCTCGGCCTGGTCTTCGCGCGTGCCCTGCTCGACCGCGGGGCGAAGGCCGTCTACGGGGCCGCGCGGGATCCGTCGGCCGTCACGGATCCCGGCGTCGTCCCCGTCGCCCTGGACGTCACGGATCCGGCGCAGGTGACGGTCGCCGCCGCGCGCTGCGCCGGGGTGGACCTGCTGATCAACAACGCCGCGGCGATGTCGGCGAGCCCGCTGATCGGCATGGACGCCGGCGACGGTGCCCGCAGCGAAATGGAGGTCAACTACTTCGGCACGCCGGCCATGTGCCGGGCCTTCGCGCCGGTGCTCGCCAGGAACGGCGGCGCGCAGGTCAACATGCTGTCGGTGGTGAGCTGGTTCACCGACCCCGCATCCGGTTCCTACTCCGCCTCCCAGGCCGCGGCCTGGGCGCCGACCAACGGCGTCAGGGTCGAACTGCGGGGCCAGGGCACGCTGGTCGTCGGCGTACACGCGGGTCTCATCGACACGGACATGGCCGCACATGTCGAAGCCCCAAGAGCCGCCCCGAGCACGTCGCCGCGCAGGCGCTCGACGCGGTGGACGCCAGGGAGGAGGAAGTGCTCGCGGACGCCGCCGCCCGGCGCGTGAAACGCTCCCTGCCGCACGACCTGGAGACGTTCCACCCGGCCCCGCAACGCCTCTGGGACGAGGGGGAGGTGGCGGACGGGGACGCGCCGGGGCCCGGCCGCGGCCTCTGAACCGGCCGGCCTAACTGCCCAGCACCTCCGTCAGGTCGTAGCGCACCGGCTCGGCCAGTTGCGCGTACGTGCACTGGTCGGGTTCGCGGTCCGGGCGCCAGCGGCGGAACCGGGCGGTGTGCCGGAAGCGGTCGCCCTGCATGTGGTCGTAGGCGACCTCGACGACCCGCACCGGGCGCAGCGGCAGCCAGGACAGATCCTTCTTGCCCGTCCACCGGCTCGGCCCGCCCGGCAGCCGGCCCGTGGCCTGGGCCTCCTCGCTGGTCCACTGCTCCCAGGGGTGCCCCGCGACGGAGGCCATCAGCAGTGGTTCCAGCTCGGTCATCAGCTCCTGGCGCCGCCGCATGGGGAAGGCGGCGCAGACGCCGACGTGCTGGAGCCGGCCGGTGTCGTCGTAGAGGCCGAGCAGCAGGGAGCCGACCACAGGACCGCTCTTGTGGTGGCGGACACCGGCCACCACGCAGTCGGCGGTCCGCTCGTGCTTGACCTTGGTCATCACGCGCTCGCCCGGCCGGTAGGCCAACCCTGGAGGCTTGGCGACGACCCCGTCGAGCCCCGCGCCCTCGAAGCGGTCGAACCAGCTGCGGGCCAGGTCGAGATCATCGGTGGCGGGCGCGGTGAAGACGGGTGCGGCGGCGTCGTGCAGCGCAGCGGTCAGTTCGTGGCGGCGGGCCCGCTGTGGCTGCGGCATCAGCGCCGCGTCCCCCAGGGCGAGCAGGTCGAACGCCACGAAGCTCGCCGGGGTCACCTCCGCCAGATGACGGACCCGCGAGTCCGCCGGGTGGATGCGTTCGAGGAGCGCGTCGAAGTCCAGCCGCCCGTCGCGGGCGATCACGATCTCGCCGTCGAGGACGCAGCGCGGCGGTACATGCTCGCGCAGCGCCGCGACCAGCTCGGGAAAGTAGCGGGTCAGCGGCTTGGCCGAACGGCTGCCCAGCTCGATCTCGTCCCCGTCACGGAAGACGATCGCCCGGAAGCCGTCCCACTTGGCCTCGTACTGCATACCGGACGGGATGGCCGCGGCGGTCTTCGCCAGCATCGGATGCACGGGGGGCATCACCGGAAGGTCCATGATCTTGATTGTGCGCGGGCACGCGGGGCCCCGCCCGCCGGGCCGCCGCCCGGACGGCAGCCGACAGGCGGCGCCTGCCCGGTCGGCCTAGCGTGAGGTCATGGCAGAGACGCTGGAGCTGACCGCGGGCGGCCGGACGGTGCGGGTGTCCCACCCGGACAAGGTCTACTTCCCCGAGCGCGGCTTCACCAAGGGCGACGTGGCCCGCTACTACCTGAGCGTCGGCGACGGCATCCTGCGCGCGCTCCGGGACCGTCCCACGACGCTCCAGCGGCACCCCGACGGCATCGACGGCGAGTCCTTCTTCCAGAAGCGGGCGCCCAAGAACCTCCCCGACTGGATCCCCACCGGCCGGATCGCGTTCCCCAGCGGCCGCTACGCCGACGAGATCTGCCCCACCGAACCGGCGGCCGTGCTGTGGGCGGCGAACCTCGGGTGCCTGACGTTCCACCCCTGGCCGGTACGCCGCGGCGACACCGACCACCCGGACGAACTGCGCATCGACCTCGACCCGCAGCCCGGCACGGAGTACGCCGACGCGGTGCGGGCCGCCGTCGAACTCCGGGACGTACTCGGCGGACTGGGCCTGACCGGCTGGCCCAAGACCTCCGGTGGCCGCGGCCTGCACGTCTTCGTGCCGATCGCACCCGACTGGGTCTTCACGCAGGTACGGCGCTCGGCCATCGCCGTGGCCCGGGAGCTGGAGAGGCGCGCACCGGAGCGGATCACCACCGCGTGGTGGAAGGAGGAGCGCGGCGCCAGGATCTTCGTGGACTACAACCAGACCGCGCGGGACCGCACCATCGCCAGCGCCTACTCCGTACGCCCCTCCGCGCGCGCCCTGGTCTCCGCGCCGCTGCGCTGGGACGAGCTGACCAGTGCCGTACCCGAGGACTTCGACCTGGCCACGATGCCCGCCCGGTTCGCGGAGGCCGGCGATGTGCACGCCGACATGGACGCGCACGCGTTCCGGCTGGACGCGGCACTCGAACTGGCCGCCCGCGACGAACGCGACCACGGCCTGGGGGATCTGCCCTACCCGCCGGAGCACCCGAAGATGAAGGGCGAGCCGAAGCGGGTCCAGCCGAGCCGCGCCAAGAAGTAACCGCGGCCGCCCCGGCGCTCGTTACCGAACCCGCCGGTAGCTGCCGCCGTCCCTGGTCCGGGTCAGCAGGCCCGCGATGACGAGATGGCGGCGCAGGCCCGAACAGTCCTCGTGCACCGTCAGCAGCGCCTCGTCGACCTCGCGCTCGTTGTACTCCCGGTCGCGCGCGAACAGCGTCTCCGTGAGATGGGTGAGCAACTGCCCGCGGCGGACGGCCTTGCGCGGGATCGCCGTCAGCCGCCCTCCGGAGAAGAGCGCGGACACCCCGCGCGAACTGCCTGTTCCGTTGTCCGACAGGGCCGGGAGCCTCGCGCACCGGCCGGTCCTCGGCAACATCTTTTCGCACGGGCGGCACCGCGCCGGGGGCCGTACGGCCGGTGAACGGCACCGTGTCGCGCCGCCACCGGAAGGATCAGGAGGACCGGGCCGGCTGCCCGAGCCAGTCGTACGCGGCCTGCGCGGTGAACTGTTCCTGGCCGCCGTCGAAGCGCAGCCCGGCCGTTGCGAACGCCGGGTCGCCCGCCGTGCCCGTGACGTACGGGACGGCGATGCACCGCATACCCGCCCGGTGCGCGGCCTGCGCTCCGGGCGGTGCGTCCTCCAGCACCACGCAGTCGCCCGGTTCGGCACCGAGGCGGCGTGCGGCCTCCAGGAACACGTCGGGCTCCGGCTTGCCGTGCGCCACCTCCTCGGCCGAGACGAGGGTGGTCAGCTGCGCATCGAGACCGGTGCCCGCCAGGACCGTCTCGATCGCCGTCCGCGAGGAGCCGGACGCCACCGCCATCGGGTGCCCCGCGGCGTGCAGCCGCTCCACGAATACGCGCATCTGCGGAAAGACCCGGGTGTGCGCCCGCGCCAGCTCCAGATACGCCCGGTTCTTCGCGGCCAGCAGCTCATCGACCGGCGTGTCGATGCCGTACTCCCGTGACAGCGCGAGCAGTGTCTCGCGGGTGCCGATGCCGATGTAGCGGGTGTGGTGCTCCCAGCTGAAGTCCGTCACGCCGTACCCGGCGAGCACCCGCCGCCCGGCTTCGTAGTAGTTCGGCTCGCTGTCCACCAGCGTCCCGTCCAGATCGAAGATCACCGGGACGGCGCGGGCGGACGGGGTGCAGGACGCGGAGAAGCTGTTCATGCCCCCAGCATGCCAAGAGCGGTCAGCGCGGCCCCGCGGCGCTCCCGACCGCCTCCACCAACGGCAGCATCCGGTGCGGCACCCGCTCGCGCAGCGCCACCTCCGTACGGGTACGCACCACACCCGGCAGACTGATCAGCCGCTGGATCACGTCCTCCAGATGCGCCGCGTCCCGCGCCACCACCCGGGCCAGCAGGTCACCGCCGCCGGTCGTCGAGAACGCCTCGATGATCTGCGGCACGTCGGCCAGCGCGTCGGCGACCTCCTCCAGGTGCCCCTGTGTCACCTCGATGTGCACGAAGGCCAGCACCGGATGCTCCAGCGCCGCGGGCGAAAGACGCGGACCGTAGGCCGTGATGACTCCGTCCCGCTCCAGCCGGTCGAGCCGCGCCTGCACCGTCCCGCGGGCGACACCCAGCAGCCGCGCGTACTCCCGCACACTGGTGCGCGGCTGCTCCAGCAGCAGCCCGAGGATCCTTGCGTCGAGCGTGTCAACGGCCATGGCCGCACGGCCTCCTCACGGTCTCCACGGCCGACCGGTGGGGCCGGGCGGCTCCCGGCGACTGTACCAATGGCACCCTGTCGGCGGATTTCTCCGGACCGGAGGGCGTACGGCCGTGCCTCGGCGGACCCGTGGCGGGCGGCGTTCCCGAGTTCGCGGCGCCCGACGAACCGGATCGGCCCGGCAGACTCCCGCGCACCGGCCCCGGGCTCAGCCCGCGGGGCGTGCCGTCCGGCCGGCCGGGGTGAGCCGCACCGTCACCGTGCGGGGGCCGCGGGTGAACACCCCGGTCTCGGCGGGCGCTTCGCCGTCCGCGAAGGACATCCGGGGGAACGCGTCGAGCAGTTGGTTCACCCCCACCTCCACCTCGCTCTTGGCCAGCAGCGCCCCCACGCAGAAGTGCCGTCCGAGGCCGAGCGCCAGGTGGTCGGCGGCGGCGCTGAAGGCGTTGTCCACGGTGAGGTCGCCGCGGTGGATGTCGAACGCCTCGGGCCTGGCGTAGCGCCGCTCGTCGCGGTTGGCGCTGCCGATCAGGCAGGTGACGGTGGCGCCGGCGGGCACGGTGCCGCCGCCGATGACGACGTCCGCCGCGGGCTGCCGCATGATCATCTGGATCGGCGGGCTGTAGCGCAGCGTCTCGGCGAAGGCCACCGGCACCAGGGAGCGGTCCGCGCGCACCGCCGCGAACTGGTCGGGGTGGGCCAGCAGGTTGCGGAAGATCCCGGCGATGGCCTTGTCCGTGGTCTCGCCGCCGGCCGCGAGCAGCAGGCTGACGAACGCCGTGATGTCCTGGTCGCTCATCCGGGTGCCCTCGATCTCGGCGGTGCACAGCTCGGAGAGCAGGTCGTCGCCGGGCGCCGCGCGGCGCTCGCGGATGATCGGGCGGAGGTAGGCGGACAGTCCGTCGCGCGCCGCGAGTCCGGCGGCGGCGACGGCGGGGTCCTGGGCGAGGTTGGCGAGGTAGTCGACGACCGCCGTGTACCAGCCGTGGAAGCGGTCGTGGTCGGCCCGGTCGAGGCCGAGCATGTCGACGATGACGTTGATCGGGAGCCGGGTGGCGAACCGTGCCACCAGATCGGCATCCGGTGCGTCACGGAACCCGTCGATCAGCTCCCAGGCATTGCGTTCGATCACCGGCAGGAACTTCTCGCGCAGCGCCCGGCCGCGGAACGCCGGTGCCACCAGGGCGCGGCGCACGGCGTGTTCGCTGCCGTTCATCTGGGGCAGGGTGCGGCCGCCGTGCGCCGGTTCGATCTGCCAGGCGTAGTTGTCGGTGGTGAACACCGGCTCACGGAAGGCCCGTTGCACGTCCTCGTACCGGGAGATCAGGTAGCTGCCGGTGCCCTCGTGGTGGTGGAGCGGGTAGTGGTCGCGCAGGATGCGGTACGCCGGATAGGGGTCGGCGTCGAACTCGGGGGAGAGGATGTCGGGCGGCGGCGGAACGGTGGTCACGGCACAACCTCGCTTCTCCCCTGGGGAGTTCGGGCTCCGGCGGCGGGGCCCCGACGCTAGGCCACCGGGCCCGTGCCGTCCAGGGTGCCAGGCCCGTGCCCGTCACCCCGGCCCGCGGGTACGGGCCGGGGTGACGGCCGGGGCCGGTCAGGGGTAGGAGACGACGGTGGACGGCGCCGTCGATTCGCCCGATGTGGGGGCGCCGATGTCGTTGATCACGTGCTCGTACTGGCCCTTGCCGCCCAGCGACACGACCAGCAGGCCGTGGAGCTTGATGCCCGGCTTGTCCGGTGCCCTGAAGCCGTGGCCCTGGCGGATCGAAGGATCCACGTTGTAGAAGCAGTAGCTGCCCAGGCCCCACCCCTCGTGGGCGTTCACCCCGTCGGCGATGGCGTACGCGGCGAAGCCCTTGGTGTCGCCGTTCTGGATGGCGGCCTGGTTCGGTGCGTCGTACGCCTTCTCGTTCTGGAAGAAGATGGTGCGGCCCTGCTCGCCGTGCCACTCCACGTCGTACTTGTTGAAGTGTTCGACGAACAGGCCGGTCGCCAGCACCCGGTCGCCGTTGACGCGGATGCCGTAGTCGGCGCGGTTGGTCTCCCAGCCCACGCCGTCGCCGTGGTCGGCGCGCCAGACCCAGGTGTGGTCGATGACGGTGTCGTTGCTGTTGATCACCATGCTGGTCGTCGCCTTGCCGGGGCCCGCGCCGCCGATCCGTACGAACACGTCCTGCACGGTCGTCGGGTTGCCGGAGTGGTCCGACGAGGCGCCCTCGGGCCCGACTTCGAGCAGCGTGGTGGAGTTGACGGGACCGGCGTCGATCAGGAATCCGGCGAGCCGCACTCCGTCGACGTCGGCGACCTTCAGGGCGGTCGCGCCGTGGTCCGGGATGATCGTGGCGTACCCCAGGCCGAGGACGACGGTGTTGGCGCGCCGTACTTCGACGGGCTGGTCGACGTGGTAAATGCCGGGCGTGAGCAGCAGGTTCAGGCCCTGTTCCAGCGCGGCGTTCAGGGTCGCCGCGTCGGTGCCGGGCTTGGCCACGTAGAACCGGTCAAGCGGCAGGGACTCGCCGCGCGGCGTGCCGCTGCCCCAGCTCGTGCCGCGCGCGTCGGTGCGCTTTTCGGGGACGAAGACCTTGTACGTGTCGCCGTCCAGGTACAGGAAGGGCTTCTCGCGGGATACCGGGGTGGTGTCGAGGGTGGTGTAGGGCGGGTCGGGGAAGCTCTGCGCGGGGGCTCCCTCGACACCGGAGAACACCATGTTCCACACGGCGTTCTCCCAGCCGCCCACCGTGCTGTCGCGGGTGTACCACTGCTGCTGCGAGTACGGTCCGACGGTGCCGTCGATGCGGCTGTCGGCGATGTAGCCGCCGCTGGCCCAGCCGTAGCCGTCCGGCGACAGGTTCAGCCCGCCCTTGACGTGCATCCGCCGGAACGGCGCGGCCTGGGCGACCGCCCACCTGTTGGTGCCGTTGGCCGGCTTGAGGGCGAGGTTCTCCGCCGAGCGCCAGAAGTTCTGCGTGGCATTGCCGTTGAACCAGCCGGCGTCGACGGTGACATCGCCGTTGATGGTCGTGTCGTCGGGTGACAGGCCGAGGCCCGCGATCGAGGTGTAGAAGCCGAGCTGGGCGTTGAGCCCGTCGTAGGTGCCCGGCTTGAACAGCAGCGCATACCGTCCGGTGCCGAACTGGGCGGTCTCCTGCTGATGGAATATCTCGTCAAGTCTGGCCTGTATACCGGGAGTTGACGGGTCGAAGACGATGACGTCCGGGCCGAGGTCGCCGCCGCCGGGCAGCGGGCCGGCGGTGGGGGCGCCGGTCCTGGCGGGTGTGGCGGTGGCCGGGGACGACGAGTCCAGGGCCAGCAGGCCGGCGGCGGGAAGGGCGGCGGCCAGCGAGGCGACGACCCTTCGGCGCGAGAGCCCGGATGCGGCCTCGGAAGGGGTTTCGGAAGGTGTGGGGGGACGGGGCATGGAAGCTCTCCTGCTTCAGGTAGTGAACGATTGACGTCCTTGAGAGCGCTCTCTTGTGCGATGCATGTTCATGGTGTGAGGGCGAGCGCATGGCGTCAAGGCGCCCGCCCGGTCCGGGGCGTTCGCCGGGGTGCGAAGTCCACGCCGGGGCAACGGCGTTGACCGGTCAGGGCGACCGCTGCCGGCGTCCGCCCCGCCCCGGCCGCCTCATCCGCCCCGGCCCGCCGCCGGTGCGTGCCAGCCGTCGATGGGCACCGTTCCGCGACGGTAGCCGTCCTCGTCCAGCAGGTGCCCGCTCAGCTTCACCGGCCACAGTGCGACGGCCCGGTCGCCGATGACGAGGCCGGGCGCCTGCTCGGTGACCCGGGTTTCGAGCCGCTGGATGTCATCCACCGACCGCACCCAGGCGATGACCAGCAGATTGTGCCGCCCGGTGATCCCCGCGCACAGCCGGATGTCCCGCATCCCGGCGATCACCCGCGCCGTGTGCTCGACGGTGTCCGACGGCACCTGGGCCCAGAGCACCGCCGCGACCGGCCTCTCCGACAGCGGACGGGCGATCTCGCACCGGATCTGGACCGCCCCGGAGCCGAGCAGCCGCTTGGTGCGCCGGCGTACGGTGTCCACACTCGTGCCGCACTCGTCGGCGAGTGCGGTGTACGAGGCCCGCCCGTCCGCCGACAGCGCCACGACGAGCTTCCGGTCCAGCGCCGACAGCACGGGCCCGGCCGCCCGCTCCCGGGCCGGCTGCCCTTCCGACAACTGCGCCACCTGTGCGGGGGTGAGCGCACGCAGCCGCCACCGGCTGCCCTCCGTGTAGATGGCCCCGGCCAGCTGGGTCCGCGCCGACGTGACACCAGGAAGCGAGCCGAGTACCCGGGTGACCCACCGGGACAGGGCGCCCAGGTCGGTCGTCATGACGGTCAGGAGCAGGTCGCGGTCACCGCTGACGTGCTCGACCGTGGAAACCATCGGCTGCCGGGCCAATTGTTCGGCCGCTTCCAGCAGTTGACCGTTGGCGCAGTCCACCTCGATGAACGCCAGGCAGCCCTCGCCCGACGCCGCGAGAGCCGGCCCCGGGTAGCAGCTGATCCAGGCCGCGCCCCGCGTGCTCAGCCGTTTCCAGCGGCGGGCGAGGGTGACCGCGTCCAGGCCGAGCACCTGGGCGATACGGGCCCAGCCGGCTCGCGGGCTGATCTGGAGGGCGTGGACGAGGGCCGAGTCCGTTTCGTCGAGCCGGTCGAAATCCTGCATGGAGAAAACCCTACTGCGAGTTTCCGGCGGTTTCTGGCCCCTGCTGAGGTGGTGACTTCACTCTGGGGGCCAGGCCGCCGCACGGCAGGGCGGCTGGAACGATCGGAAGGTGGTGTGAGGTGTCGGTACTGGCGGACGCCGAGGAACTGCGGGACGACCTCGTCGCATTGCGGCGGTCCCTGCACCGGGAACCCGAACTCGGGCTGGAGTTGCCCCGTACGCAGGAGAAGGTGCTGACGGCCCTGGACGGCCTGCCGCTGGAGATCACGCCGGGCCGGGACATCGGCTCCGTGACGGCGGTGCTGCGCGGCGGCCGCCCCGGAGGCGCGGTGCTGCTCCGGGGTGACATGGACGCCCTGCCGGTACAGGAAGCCTCCGGCGTCGACTACGCGTCCCGCACCGACGGGCGGATGCACGCCTGCGGCCACGACCTGCACACGGCCGGACTCGTCGGCGCCGCCCGCCTGCTGAGCGCGCGGCGCGAGACGCTCCAGGGCGACGTGGTGTTCATGTTCCAGCCCGGCGAGGAAGGCCACAACGGCGCCGGCCGGATGATCGGGGAAGGGGTGCTGGAGGCGGCGGGCAAGCCCCTGGACGCCGCCTACGCGATCCACGTCTCGGCCAACCGCGTCCCGCAGGGCCTGGTCGTCAGCCGTCCGGGCACCGTGATGACCGCGTCCGACGTGCTGCGGGTGACCGTCAGGGGCCGGGGCGGCCACGGATCGGAGCCGCACACCGCGGCCGACCCGGTGCCCGCAGCCTGCGAGATGGTGACGGCGATCCACAGCTGGACCAGCCGCACCTTCGACGTCTTCGACCCGGTCGTGGTCTCCGTCGGCCGCTTCACGGCCGGCGCCCAGCACAACGTCATCCCCGAGACGGCCACGTTCGACGCGACCGTCCGCAGCTACTCCGAGGCCCACCACGAGCGGCTCGCCGAGGGCCTGCCCCGGCTGGTCAGGTCCATCGCCGCGGCCCACGGCCTGCACGCCGAGGTCGATTACGAGGTGCTCTACCCGGTCACCGTCAACGAGCCCGGGGAAACCGGCTTCGCGCTCGACACCGCCAGGGAACTCCTCGGCGACCAGCAGGTATGGCTCTCCCCGCAGCCCGCCGGCGGCTCCGAGGACTTCGCGTTCGTCCTGCAACAGGTGCCCGGCGCGATGCTGTTGCTCGGCGCCGCGCCCGAGGGGAGCGATCCGGCGACCGCGCCGATGAACCATTCCCCGCGTGCGGTCTTCGACGACGCGGTCCTGCCCCGCCAGGCGGCCCTGCTCGGCGAACTCGCCGCCGGCCGCCTGTCCCGTACCGCGGCCGAACGGCTCTCTGCCGCAACGTCCGTATCCGGAAGGGCCGTTGGCTGCTGAGTGCGGCCGCGGCGGTCGCTATCCCGCCGTGGTCGCGTAGACCCGCCCCGCGAATTCTGCGATCTGCTCATCGCTGAGGTTCTTCGCGAGGTTGGCCTCCGTGATCATGCCGACCAGGCGGTGGCCGCCGTCGACGTCGATCACCGGCAGCCGCTTGATCTGGTGCCGTTCCATCGTGGCCAGTACCTCGGAGGCGTCCGCCGCGGCGTCGATCCAGTGCAGCGGCCCGTCCAGGGATCCGGCCTGCACCGTCGCCGGGTCGATGCCCTCGGCGCAGCAGCGGATGACGATGTCGCGGTCCGTGATCACGCCGGTCAGCTTGTTGTTGTCACCACAGATCGGCAGGCAGCCGACCTTCAGATCGCGCATCATCCGCGCCGCCTGGAGCAGCGATTCGTGCGCGCCGACGCACTGCACCCCGGCGGACATGATGTCTCGTGCCCGCAGTGCGCCGGCCATGTTGCTGGTCATGATTCCTCCCGCCTTCGGAACGTGGATTCCCTCCCTTCGATGACACCACGGATGGACCGGCGCCGCGTCCGGGCCGGATGCGGCGCCGGAAGGCATTGCGGGCCGGCCGGGAAAAGAGGCACGCTGGCGCCATGTCCTATGTGCGGCTCGAAGCCTGGATCGGTGCGGAATGGCTGGAGGTGGGCGCGGTCAGCGTCACGGTCACGGGCTCCGCGCTGACCCTCTCCTTCGAGCGCCAGCACTCCGAATCGGGGTACCGGGAGCTGATCTGGGAGCCGCTGGAGAACTTTCTCCGGGAGTACGCCGACCAGCCGCTCGTCGTGGTGCCGCAGGGCAACAGCCTGCCGGTGATGTTCGGCCCCGGCGCCGCGGGTCCGTTCCGGCTGGCCGAATGGGCGGACGACTGACCGCGGGCCGGGACACGGCGACGCCGCCCACCGGATGCCGGTGGGCGGCGGGCCAGGGGCCGGAGCGTCAGGCCGACTCGTGCAGCCGGAGCAGCGACGCCACCAGCTTGTCCACCTCCTCCGCCGTGTTGTAGAGCGCGAGCGAGGCGCGGGCCGCGCTCTGAACGCCGTAGTGGGCGAGCGCCGGTTGGGCGCAGTGGTGGCCGGCCCGTACGGCGATGCCGTCGCGGTCGAGCCAGGCCGCGATCTCCGACGGATCGTGTCCCGCGAGCGTGAAGGTCAGCACGGCGATCCGGTCCGGCGCCGAGCCCAGCAGATCAAGCCCCGGCACGGTGGCCATGGCCTGCTGGGCGTACGCCATCAGCGAGGTTTCGTAGGCGGCGATGGCGTCCCGGTCGAAGGAGGTCAGCCAGTTCAGCGCCGACAGCAGGCCGACCACACCGGAGATGTGCCCGGTACCGGCCTCCAGGAGGTGGGGCACGGGCGCAAAGGTGGTCCCGCCGAAGCCGACCGACTCGATCATGTTGCCGCCGCCCTGCCACGGCGCCATGCCGTGCAGGACCTCCGGCTTCGCGTAGAGCGCGCCGATGCCCGTGGGGGCGAACAGCTTGTGGCCGGAGAACACGTAGAAGTCGGCGTCCAGATCCTGCACGTCGACGGGGAAGTGCGCCACCGCCTGTGCCCCGTCCACCAGCACCTTGGCGCCGTACCTGTGGGCGAGCGCGGTCATCTCGCGCACCGGCGGTACGGTGCCGAGCACGTTCGACGCATGGCTGATCGCGACCAACTGGGTGCGCATGGACAGCAGATCGGCGTACGCGTCGAGGTCGATCTGCCCGTCCGGTTGCAACGGGACGGGGACCACCCGGGCCCGGGTCTCCTTGGCGACCATCTGCCAGGGCACGATGTTCGAGTGGTGCTCAAGGACCGGCACCAGGATGTCGTCCCCCGGCCCGAGGTTGGTGCGTCCCCAGCTCTGCGCGACGAGGTTGATCGCCTCGGTCGTGCCACGCACGAAGACGATGTCGTCGGGCGACGGCGCGCCCAGGAAATCGGCGACCGCCGCCCGGCCTCCCTCGTACGCCTCGGTGGCCTCCCGGGCCATGGTGTGCGCACCGCGGTGGATGTTGGAGTTGGCGGATCCGTAGAAGGCGGCCAGCGTCTCGATCACCTGGCGCGGCTTCTGCGTGGTGGCGCCGTTGTCCAGCCAGACCAGCGGGTGCCCGTTCACCGTACGGTGCAGGATCGGGAAGTCCCCGCGCACCAACTCCGGTGAGAAGGTGGCGCGTTGGCCGGGCAGACCGGAGGGGTGCGCGGACGCGGCGGACGGAGTGGTGACGGCCCCGGCCGACGGCACGCCGCCCGGCAGCGGATCCGGAGCCGGGGGCGTGCCCGTCCACCGGCTCCGGGTGAGGTCAGGAGTAGTCATGGTAGTTGGAGACCTCGACGTTCTGGAGCACGGCGAGCGCGTCCTCCACCAGCACCGCGGAGTTGAAGTACGCCGTCATCAGGTACGACGTGACGCCCTTCTGGTCGACGCCCATGTTCCGCATCGCCAGGCCGGGCTCCACCTCGTCCTCGACCTTCGCGGGACGCAGCCCCACCACGCCCTGCTCGGCCTCGCCCGTGCGCATCAGCAGGATCTCGGTGGTGCCGATGCCCGCACCGCCGGAGAACCGCACCTTGTCGGAGGGGAGCAGCGGCACGCCGCGCCAGGTCAGCAGCGGGCTGCCGAACCGGTTGTCGATGATCGGGGGCACACCCCGGCGGGTACATTCCCGGCCGAACGCGGCGATGGCGCGGGGGTGCGCGAGGAAGTAGCCGGGCTGCTTCCAGACCCGGGTCAGCAGCTCGTCCAGGTCGTCGGGGGTCGGGGAACCGGTGCGCGCCTGCACCCGCTGCCCGGGGGCCACATTGTTGAAGAGGCCGAATTCCGGGTGGTTGAGCAGCGAGGCTTCCTGCCGCTCGCGCAGCGCGTGCACGGTGAGGTTGGCCTGCGCGCGGGTCTGGTCGATGGGCCCGTTGTAGAGGTCGGATACCCGCGTGTGCACGCGCAGCACGGTCTGCGCGAGGGTCATGTGGTACTCGCGGGGGGTGTCCTCGTAATCGACGTACGTCGCGGGGAGTTCGGGTTCGCCGATGTGCCCGGCACTGAGGTCGACCGGCACCTCGGTGCCCGGCAGGACGCCGTCCGCCGCGAGGTAGGCGTCCAGCGCTCCCCGTACCGTCGCGTCGCGGTCGCACAGTCCGGCCAGCACGCTGCGGTCGACGCACAGCGCCACACCGGGGGTGAGCGCCTTGACGCGGTAGGGCAGGGACGCGGAGCGGGTCCAGGCGTCGAGGTCGAAGAACTGGCCGTCGCCGATCACTTCGAGCACGGCGTCCTCGCCGTAGCGGCCGCTCACCCGCTTCTCGGCGCGGCCCTGCGCGATCACCCACAGCCGGTCGTGCGCGTCGCCGTCCTGGGCCAGCAGCTGCCCGGCCTCGAAGCTGACTTCGGTGAACGCGTTCGCCAGTTCGGTGAGCAGGGCGTCGTCGGCCTCCCGGAGGTACGGCAGCTCCCGCAGGTCACCCGGGATGACGCGGGGCGAACCGCCGTCGCTGTGGGTGCTGATGCGGTCGTCGCCCAGGACGTAGGTCCGGCGGCGGTTCACCCGGAAGACACCGGATTCGACGTCCACCCACGGCAGGGCGCGCAGGAGGTAGCGCGGGGTGATGCCGCGCATCTGGGGGGTGGTCTTGGTGGTCGTCGCGAGTTGCCGTGCTGCATCGGGGGCGAGACTTGTCCGGTCGGTCACAGGATCTCCTTGCCGAGGAAGTGCCGGTCGGATGATGTGACCGACCGGCACGCGGAGAGCTGATCGTCGGTTCGTGATCCGCACCCCCGCAACCGGCCGGGTGCGGGGGTGCGGCCGGAAAGGTGCACCGCACTGAATGCGCGGTTTCGTACCCATGTGCGACTACCTGTTGTCGCATCGCCACTACCTTGCGTATCGCTGCGGGGCGTGTACCTGACACGGCGTCCCGGCGCTTCTTTCCGTGGCACCCGGGGCCCCGTATGCGACGTGATTTGCCCTCATGAAGCGGCTTTGGACTTCCTAAAGTGCGGCTTATAGCAAGGAGTTTGACGGCGTATCAGGAGTCTTTGAGCAGCCGGTCGGCGATCCAGGACCTGCCGCGGAGGAACGCCCGCCGCAGCACGCGCCCCGGTGACGTCCGTCGGTGCTCGGCCAGGTCGCCCACCACGGCACGGAATCGCCACCAGGTGCGGAACTCGCGCAGCGCCTGGAGGTCGCCCGCTCCCGGGGATATCGGAGGTCCCTCGCCTCGCTGGAGGGCCCGTAAGGAATCCAGTGCATGCTGTTGCGTCGCGGTCACGCTGCTCCCCATTTCCGTGAAGTGCCGGTCCCAGAACGCCTGTTCATCACGCGGTCCTCAGCGCGTGGGCGCGAGGGTGTGCAGCAGCCGGCCTTCGGCGTAGGCCGGCGCCGTTGCCGGAAGGGCTGCTTCGCGCCCGTTGAGGAGCACGGTCAGCGTGCCGGTGGCAGGCGCCTCCGGGGCGGGGTGCGCGCCGATGCGGCGCAGCGCCTGGGCGGCGACCGCGTCGGCCGAAGCGTGCAGGACCGGCGGCGGCAGGCCGGGCCGTTGCAGGGCGGCGCGGATGCGTCCGGCGACGAGTTCGTAATGCGTGCAGCCCAGGACGACGGCGCGTACCTCGTCCGGGGTCCGCCTTGCCGCTGCGGCGACCGCGAAGGCGATGTCCGCCTCGTTCGCGTACTCGACGCCGTCGGAGAGCCCTGGGCACGGCACCTCGACGACGCGCACGCCGGCCGCGAACGCGTCGATCAGGCCGCGCTGGTAGCGGCTGCCGGTGGTGGCGGGGGTGGCCCAGATGGCGACGGGCCCGCCGCCCGCTGCGGCCGGTTTGACCGCCGGGACCGTGCCGATGACCGGCAGGCCGGGTTCGAAGCGGGCGCGCAGGGCGGGCAGGGCGTGCACGGTGGCGGTGTTGCAGGCGACGATCAGCGCGTCGGGGCGGCGTGCGGCGGCCGCTTCGGCGGTGGCCAGGGCGCGGGCCGTGATGTCCTCCGGGGTGCGCGGTCCCCACGGCATGCCGGCGGGGTCCGAGGAGAGGACGAGATCGGCGTCGGGGCGCAGTCCGCGGACCGCGGCGGCGGCCGTCAGCAGTCCGATGCCGACGTCCATGAGTGCGATCTTCAGCGGGGCACGGTCACGGGGCGGTGCGGCCGCGGTGCGTTCCCCGGGTCTGTGCCGGCCTCCGTGCAGGTGCCGGTCCGTGCTGTTCTGCCCCATGGTGCGCGTCGCCTCCGGTGTGCTCGTGTCGCAGCCTCAATGCCACTGAAGGCGATCCTGCACAGCAATTGGCCTGGATAACATGGCCAATTCAGGGAGAATGGTCGGCTCGGGCGGCGCCGTTCCGGCCGGTGGGCAGGGGCACCCGTCGAGCGCGCCGAGGGCTGGACGGGTACCCCTGCCGGCTGGCCGCGGCGTCAGCTCTCCGTCCCGTCCAGCGCCGCGACGGGACGCGTGGCCGGGGGAGAGGCGGTGACGCGGCGGTCCCACGTGGTGGCGATGAGGAGCGCGCAGCCCACCAGGGCGCCGCCCACCCAGGGCAGCGCGGCGGAGGACGCCGCCGTCAGGGTCAGGCCGCCCACCGCACCGCCGAGGGCGACACCCAGGTACGAGGACGCACTGCTGATGGAGACGGCGATGGTCGGGGCGCTGGGCGCCCGGCCCATGACGCGCTGGATCTGCGCCCCCGGGATCAGCCAGTACAGCGCGCTCCAGACGAGGGTCGCCAGCAGGAACGCCGCCGTCGTGGGCACCGCTCCGAACGGGGCCGCTGCGGCGACCAGGCCCATGGCGGCGAAGGCCACCAGTACGCCGGTCAGCCCGCTGAGGAAGGTGCGGTCGGGGGAGTGGCGGTCGCTCAACCTGCCGCCGAGGGTGCTGCCCACCGCCGCCGCGACACCCCAGACCAGCAGGACCGCGCTCACCCCCGCCGCGCTCAGCGGAGTGACCTCGTGCGTGAGTACGGCCAGGTAGGTGTAGACGACGAAGCTGCCGGCCACCGCGCACATGTTGATGAACACCGCGACCAGGACGGCCGGTTGCGCGGCCACCCGGAGCCGGCTGGCCATGGTGACGGCCGGCGGCCTGGGCGCGGCGGGCAGCGCGAGCGCCAGGCCGCCCATGCTCAGCGCCGCGAGCACGGTGATCAGGACCAGGGTCAGCCGCCAGCTCCCCAGCGCGCCGACCAGGGAGCCGATGGGCACGCCGAAGGCGGTGGCCACGGTCAGCCCGCCGACGACCAGGGACACCGCCCGGCCCTGATGGCGGTCGCCGGCCACGGAAGTCGCCACGGCCACCGCGCTGTTCATGAAGACCGCGGCGCCCACCCCGGCGAGCACGCGCGCCACCATCAGCACCCCGTAGCCGGGCGCGAGCGCGCCCAGCAGGTTGGCGACCAGGAACAGCCCGAGCGACGACTGGAGGACCACCCACCGTTCCAGGTTCGCCGTCAGGGTCATCATCACCGGGGCGCTGACGGCGTAGCTGAGGGCGAAGACCGTGACCAGCTGGCCCGTCAGCCCCTCGGAGATGTGGAGGTCGGCGGCGATGGACGGCAGGATGCCGCTGATGACGTAGCCGTCCGTGCCGACCGCGAACGCGCCGAAGGCCAGCAGGAAGACCCCGAGCCTGTGGGGCATACGCGCCCCGGTGGTGCCGGCCGTCACCCGGCCTCCTGGACCCGTGCAAGTCCGGCGTCCGCCAGGCAGTTGAGCATCAGCTCGGTGGTGACGTACAGGGCGCGGGCCCGCGTCGCGTCGGCGGCGAAGCGGTCCGCGAAGACGGTCTCGGTCAGCGCGCGGCCCGTGATGCCGTCCCGCGGGGCGTCGCCGATGGCGCGGACCAGCTCGGGCAGCGCGGTCAGCGGGGCCGCCACGTCCGGCGGGCCGCCGAGTTCCCAGAAACCGTCGGGCAGGTCGGCGGCCCGCCCGCGGTAGAGCTGCTCGGCGGTACCTGCCGCGCCCGCCGGGGCCCGGCCGGCGGCCAGCCCGGCGTCCATGCCGACACCACCGGACAGGTCGGTGAAGGTCACGCGGCCCGTCCCGCCGGAGCGGCTGACGAGGGAGCACGCGAAGTAGGACGGCTGCTCGAAGCGGCTCTGGTGCGCGTCGATGACGGCGAGTACGGCGTCGGGGGACAGGGCGGGATTGTGCCGCTGGGCGTGCAGCGCCGTCAGGGCGGCGCGGACTTCGGGCACCGTGCGCCCGTCCGCCACCACGGACACGTCGTGTCCCGTGGCCTTCGCGAACTCGCCGATCTCGCGCAGCAGCATCGGCCCCGACGAGTCCCCCAAGGACTGGAAGCGCATCACCAGCATGCCCTCGTCCGGGTCGAGGAGGTGCCTCGCGTCCCGCAGCAGCCGCCGGTTCAGATCCAGGCCGTCCGGGCCTCCGTTGCCCGCGGCGGAGTAGCCGAGGTCCGGTGGCACGGGGACGTAGGGCAGGTTGGCGCAGATGCAGTTGAGCGGGGTGTCGGCGGTGAAATCGCGGAAGAAGTCGCCGTGCCAGGTGCGGATCCGTTCGCCGACGCCGTTGAGTGCGCCGGACAGCCGGGTCGCCTCCAGGCATTCCTCCTGGAGGTCGACGGCCGTCACGTCGTCGCAGGTGCGGGCCAGCGCGCAGCTGGTGATGCCGGATCCGCACCCCACGTCCAGGGCCCGGCCGGTGGGCAGGGCGTCGAGGATGGTGTCGACGAAACGGAGGGAGTCCTCGCCGATGTAGACGGTGCCGGTGCCCGGCCGTTCGGCACGGTCGCGGGCGGCCAACACGCCACGGAAGGCGGTCAGTTCCCACTTGCCCGGCCCGGAATGACGATCCGTCAGACCGAGGTCGGCCAGCTGTCCCGTCAGGGCGGAATCCAGGGAGGACGGTGCCAGAGACCCTAAGTGCAGCAGGTTCCACAGACTCGCGCCGCTATCGTGCCCGGGGCCTGCGGGCCCGCTCGACGGCCACGGCTCGTAGGACTGTGCCGCGCGCCGCCTGGCGTACTCGACGCGCTGCGCGAAGTGGTGCTCGCGCAGCAGCTTTGCAACCTCGTGTGACGTCATGCCGCCCTTACACCGTCCTGCGCGTCGTCGTTGGCCACCGTGGTCTCCCGTGCGGTGCGTATCTCTTCGGCCGCGGCGACGAAGGCCGCGAACAGCGCCTGCACCGGAGCCGCTTCAGGATGCCCCTGGACCCCGACCACGAAGCGCTGATCCGGCATCGACACCGACTCGATCACGCCGTCGGCGCTCCATCCGGTGGCGAGGACGCCGTCGCCGAGCGTGTCCACCGCCTGGTGGTGGAAGCACGGGATGTCCCAGTGGTCGCCGACCACGCTGCCGGGCAGCTGATCGGGGCTCAGGGTGATCGCGGCGGGCCTGAACACCGGCTCGGACGGCTGGTGGTCGTCCGAACCGAGCGCGGTGGGCAGGTGCTGGGTGAGCGTGCCGCCCCGCAGCACATTGATCATCTGCATTCCCCGGCACACGCCCAGCACCGCGCGCCCCTCGGCCAGCGCGAGCCGCAGCAGCGCGCTCTCCCAGGTATCGCGGTCCGGCGCGAGCCCGGAGGTGTGCGGGCCCGCCGTCCGGCCGTACAGGGCCGGGTCGATGTCGGCGCCGCCGACCAGCAGCAGCCCGTCGAGGCCGCCCATGACGGAGGCCGCCTCCTGGGCGCCGCCGTACGGCGGCAGCAGTACGGGGACGCCGCCGGCAGCGGCGACGGCGGCCAGGAAGTCGGTCGGCACCAGCGAGGCGTGCCGGTTCCACCCGCGCCACGAGGCGTCTTCCTGGTACGTGGTGATGCCCACGGTCGGCTTGCTGATGACGGCCCCCTCGGCTCCGGTCACTTCGTCGCGTCCAGCACCCACGCGGAACCGTGCTGGGTGAACCCGATGTGCGGGTAGTAGTCCGCCGCTGCCGGCGCGGACAGCAGCACGATCTTCGCGTCCGGTGCCTCCTGCTGGATCCGGCGGATCAGGTCCACGCCGATGCCGCGCTTCTGGAACTCACGGTCGACGGCCAGGTCGGACAGGTAGGTGACATAGCCGCCGTCCGTCAGGCACCGGGCGATGCCCGCCAGCCGGCCGTCGATCCGCGCGACCACGACGAGGTTGGCGTTCTTGACCATGGCGGTGAACCGGCGCTCGTCCTCCACGGGGCGGCGCTCGGCCAGCCCGGAAGCGCGGTACAGCGCCGCGACCTCGGCCACGTCCAGACCGGCCGCGTCGACCACGTCAGTTTTCCACATCGAGCAAGGTCTCCATTCGTTCTCGTATGACGGCCCTGGAGCGCAGGAAACGCTCGGGGTCGTACTGCTCGGGGCGGGTCTCGATGCCTCTCTCCCGCAGTGTCTCGCGGAGGTGACGGCCCGTCTCCCAGGTCTCGGTCGCCGCGTCCTGGACCGTCCGGTACGCCTTCTCGCGCTCGGTGCCGGCGGCCACGAGGTCCAGCATGACCGTGGAGCTGTGGATCAGCCCGTCGGTCTGTTCCAGGTTGGCCCGCATGCGGTCGGGGAAGACCCGCAGGCCCTCGATGACCTCGGCCGCGCCGGTCGCCTGGTAGTGGGCGGCGATCAGGCTGTCGGGCAGGGCGATCCGCTCGACGGACGAGTGGGCGAGGTCCCGCTCGTGCCACAGCGCCACGTCCTCCAGCACCGCGCCGAGGTTGGCGCGCAGGATCCGGGCCAGGCCGCACAGCCGCTCGCTCGACGTGGGGTTGCGCTTGTGCGGCATCGCGCTGGAGCCCTGGTAGGCACTGGACCGCGGCTCCTCCACCTCCCTGACCTCGGTGCGTTGCAGCAGCCGCAGTTCCAGGGCGATCTGCTCGATGACGGCGCCCAGCACGGCGACGGCCGACAGCAGTTCGGCGTGCCGGTCGCGCGCCACCACCTGGGTGGGGACGGGCTCGACACCGAGACCCAGTGCGTCGCAGACGTAGGACTCGACGAACGGGTCGATGCGCGCGTAGGTGCCCACAGGACCCGAGATCGTGCCGACGGCCACCGCGGTACGCGCCGCCCGCAGCCGCCGGACCGAGCGGTCCACGCCGAGGGCGAAGCCGGCCATCTTCTGCCCGAACGTGGTGGGTTCGGCGTGGATGCCGTGGGTCCTGGCCACGCACACGGTGTCCCAGTGTTCGGTGGCCTTGGCGGCGAGCGCGGTGCGCAGCCGGACCGCGGCGGCCAGCAGCACGTCGCAGGACCGGGCCAGGGTGTGGCCCAGGGCCGTGTCCACCAGGTCGTAGCTGGTCATCCCGTAGTGGACCCAGCGCGCGGCGTCGTCGGGGAGGGTTGCGGTGTAGGCGGCGAGGAAGGCCAGGATCTCGTGGTCCCGGGTCCGCTCCTGCTCCTGCACCTCTTCGGGGGTGGGCACCCGGCCGGTCCTGATCGTGGCGAGGTCGGCGTCCGTCACCTTCCCGAGCCGGGCCTGGGCCTCGCAGGCGAGGACCTCTACGTGGACCCACGAGGCGTACTTGGCCTCGTCGGTCCACAGCCCCGACATCTCGGGCAGGGAGTATCTCGGGATCACGCGGGCCTCCTGGCCAGCACCGCGCAGGTGCGGTTGTTCGCCGCGATCGGGCCGCGGGCCAGCTCGGCGGTGAGGGAGGCGAGCCCGGTCTCGAACTCCTCGTCGGAGATGAGGTGGAGCGAGGAGAACGCCTTCTCGCGGTACTTGGTGGCGTCGGTCAGCTCGTAGGCGCTCTCGAACAGGCGCTGCTGCCCGTGGACGAATCCGGCGTCCTCCAGTGCGGCGAGCAGGGCGTCGATCGGGTGGTGCCGGGCGAGCTCCACCTCGATGGTGGCGGGGAAGTGCTGGGCCACCGGAATGCGGTTACGGATGATCCACTCCGAGTCCGTCGCGGTGCACAGCACGCCGCCCGGCTTGAGTGCCTTGAAGGCGCCCGCGAAGTACCGCGCGGGCTCCCGCACGTAATGGATCATGTCGACGGAGAAGATGAGGTCGAGCGATGCCTCGGGGAGGTCCAGTGCGGCGATCTCCTCGGCGCGGCCGACGCGCAGCTCCAGCTCCGCCTCGTGGGACGCGGCGACCTTGAGCATGTCGTCGAAGGGGTCCACGCCGAGCGCGGTGCATCCGGTGAGCTGCTGGAGTTTGGCGAGGTGATTGGCCGTGCCGCAGCCCATCTCCATGGCCTGGGAGGAAGCGCCGATGCCCGCCGACTCGGCCAGGAACTCCACGAGTTGGGGGTAGGGGCGCCGGTGCCGGGCGTACTCTGCGGCGAGCTGGTTGTAGTCCAAGCTGTTCAACAGGATTCCTTTACGACGAGTGGTTCTCGTGGACGCTTCTGGCCTGCCAGAGGTACCAGGCGGTGTACGCGTACGTCGCCAGCCAGGCGTGCGGGGAGCGCAGGGAATGCTCGTATTTCAGCCAGCCGGCCAGTGAGCAGGCGGCGCCGATGTAGAGCCGGCACCGGACGGCATCGACCGGCTCGTCGCCGGGCGCGGTGGCGGCCAGGCGGCTCTCCATGGCGCGCAGTTCGGGCGAGAAGTGCATCGGCAGCCGCAGCGAGGACAGGTCGTGCGGGCGCGTGAGGTCCAGCTGCCCGAACAGGTCCTGCGGCCGGTCCTGCTTCGACGCCTGGAGGATCGCGGTCATGGGAAGCAGACCGTGCAGCAGGGTGGCGAGGTCGAAGACGGGGTCTCCGTAGCCGACGTCGGGCCGCTGCCGCTTCTCCCACACCGTGCGCGGGTCGATGAACATCGGGCCGCCGCCTGCCCGGCGCAGCATGTTCGTCGGGAAGATGTCCCCGTGGACCTGGCTGCCGGTGCGCGGCAGCAGGCCGGGCGCGTGCTCGTCCAGCCAGGCGGCCGCTTCGGTGTATCCGGGGATGCGCTGCCCGCCGGGGAGCAGCAGCTCGGCGCCGAGCAGCGCGTCGAGGTCGAGATCGCCGAAGAAGGCGCGGAAGGTGCTGAGGAAGGCGGGCTGCTCGCGCAGCGCGTGGAAGCGCTCGCGGTAGAGGTAGTCGCCGCTGGTGGGGGTGTGGCCGGCGGCGGTCAGCCGGTACCAGCTGCCGAGCTGGTCGAGATAGGGCCCGAGCGTGTCGGCGGCGTCGGGGCGCAGCTCGGTGCGGGCATCGTCCTGGAAGAGCTGCGCGTCCAGTTCCGCGGGGTGTCCCGCTTCCATGAGGCTCACGCCCTGGTGGCCTTCGATGTGGACGCCGTGCAGTTCGGGGAAGAGCGGGTCGCGGCCGATCGCGGTGACGGCACTGTTCGTCCTGGCGATGAACGCGGTCTCGGAGCGGATCATGGCCGCGTCGCCGATCTTCGCGACGATTTCCTTGCCGTCCTTGCCGCCGGTGCGGAACTGGACGACGCCGGTGGAGTCCGAGCCGGGGCGGTGCGCGGTGGTGAAGGCGGGGGCGGGGCCGGCGAGTGCCGCCCAGGTCCGCAGCCGTGAGGCGATGACGGCGGCGCTGATCAGCTCGGTCTCGTCGTCCGCCGTGGCCCGCTCGCCGGTCTCCGCGGGTGGCACGGCGCCGGAGTCCAGGCACCAGCCGTGCAGTTCGCCGCCGATCAGGAAGGTTCTGCGCGACGGCCGTTCGGCGGCGTCTTCGGCGTTTCCCGTCGCCAGGGCGCGGTCCGCAACAGCTGCCACACGAACACCGTAAGGCTGCAAACGTTCCGTCAGACCGGGCACGGTGCTTCCCGGGTTTTCCGCTGACGGGCATTCCGCGACGATCACCGAGGGGACGATGGTGTCGGTTAAGACGTTCTTTTCGTTGAGAATTGAATAGAGGTTGACCAGCTCTCCAAGGGTGGCCGGCCTGGCTAAATCCACGAGGTATTCACGCACGTCTGAGGTACCTCTTCTTGCGTTTCGAGGATATTGAGGGGCAATGTCCGTAATGCTCCTACCTGACGCGCCCGTTGACACACGGGAAATACGGAGCAAACTTGCCCCCTCGGCGCCGCGGACCATGCTCACATGAGAGGCAGGACCGGGCGAGCCCCTCGTCGTGGTGATCATGGTCACAGCATGAAGAGGTATGGCTGTTGGTAACTTCCCGTTTACGGTGCCGCCTTGTACTGCTTGGGCGTCGAAGGGAACTGACTCGTGGGCGTGGCAGAAATAACTTCATTGAGATCTGACGGCTTCGCGTCTTTACTCAAGTCGGTGGTTAAGGCAGCCCGGCAGACCACGGATATGGATCAAGCGTTAAAGACGCTCCTCACCCTCGACGGTCATATCCCCGAAACCATCGGACGCGCCGCACTCAGCTCCGCGGACCGCTCCGTGGCGGACACTCCGGTCGAGCAGCGCGCGCTCCTGGACCCCGCCGCCTCCACCCCCGACGTCCTCGTGCTCGACGCCACCGGCCGGACGCGATTCGTCCTGGCAGGCGCCGACATCCCCGCCGACGCCCTGCTCGTCGGCTCCCTCGTGGCCGACCGCGAGCTGATCCACCGGATCTCCCGCCGCTACGAGTCCGCGCGCGCCGCCGACGAGAGCGCAAGCGCCGAGATGCGGCGCTGGCTGCGGGAATTACCCCGGGAGGACGTACAGGACCTCCTCGACCGCCTCGCCTATGTGGTGCAGCACATGGCCCCGGTCCTGCTCTACGTAGGCGACCGGCACTACTCCAATTTCGGCCAGTTCAGCAATCTCCCGGGAAGATCACTCAACGCGAGTGACGACCGGAACCTCCTGAACCGGCTCGCCGCCACCGACGTCACCGAGTGGTCCACCGAAGACACCTGCTTTGTTGCCCTGACCCACTTCCTGCTCCGCAGCGGAATCCAGGCCCGCCTGGAAGAGGTCAACGGCACCCAGCTCTCACCGGTCGGCGTGATGGATTTCCTCACCGACCGCATACGCAACTACGGTGCTCAGCCGCCTCCTTCGCCACAGAACTCGATAACCGCCTCCCACCTCGCAGCACTCGCGGACACCTGCGCCCGGGAACGGCGCGCCCAACTCGCCAATGGGGCGGTTTTCTACCGCCTCATCCATGGCGTCAACCTCAACAAGTCCGAGCACCTGCTGCCGCAGGCCGTCACCTACGCGGACGTCCCCCTGGCGATCCGCACACTGTTCGCCCAGACGGCCGGAATCCCGGCGGACACCCCCGCGTTCGACGACACCGGGCCCGCACTGGACCGGCTGGCCGGCGCACTCCACACGAGCCCCGCCCCCGCGGGCTTCCACACGGCCTACGAAGCCCTGCTCACCCGCTTCATGACCACCCTGGCCCAGGCTTCCGGATCGGACGCGGCCATGGGACGCGGCCCCCGCTCGCTGGCACCGCTGCACCCCGACAACGTCGAGAACGGCGCCCCGCTCCAGCTGCGGACCAACGACTTCTTCTGCTGCGTGGCCCCGGGCGAAGGCTTCGCCAGGCACTTCGCCGACGACCGGGCCACGCTGGTGAAGACCCTGAGCGCCTACAGCGCCCGGATGCGCTTCAACACCTGGCACTACCTCCCGCACACCCTGAACGTGCACGAGCGCCGACCGGGCCGCGACGACTGGTTCTTCGCGCCGTCCATGCCCGACCTGACGCACTGGTCCGACCAGCACCACACCGGACACGTCACCTTCGGTGTCCGCTTCGCCATCAGGGTGCCGCTCGGCATCGAGTACGCGGGCCGCTACCTGCCGGGCCTGTACGACCTCCGTCTGATGCGCGCCCGCGGCGAGCAGTACACGGTGGCCGACCTGCGGGCCACCGTCGCCGCCGGCCGGCTCCTCGGCGCGCTCCACCAGGCCATGAGCCCCTACGGGCCGACCGTACGCGACTTCGACAACGGGTGGTTCCGCACCTTCTATGGATGACAGCCTCCGTCACACGGACACCGTCGGCTTGCGCAGGCTGTACGAGACCGGTGCACTCTCACCCACCGCATTCCTCCAGGACACCCTGGACCTCATCGACGCGCAGCAGCCCTCGCTCGGCGCGTTCGTCACCGTCGCCGCCGATCAGGCGCGGGCGGCCGCGGCCGAAGCCGAGGCGCGCATCCGTGCGCTCGGCGCCGCGGCCTGGGACGAACAGCCGCTGCTGGGCGTCCCGGTCAGCGTG
The DNA here is from genome assembly GCF_020564935.1 of Streptomyces pinistramenti. Lineage (GTDB taxonomy): Bacteria > Actinomycetota > Actinomycetes > Streptomycetales > Streptomycetaceae > Streptomyces > Streptomyces pinistramenti. The sequence continues at coordinate 187,933 of NZ_JAJCXB010000002.1, read as the reverse complement.
AAGGACCTGACCGCGACCAGGGGACTGCGGACCACCCGCGGCTCCCTGCGGCTGCGCGACGCGACCCCCGACGAGGACGCGCCCGCCGTCGCACGGCTGCGGAAGGCGGGCGCCGTCATCCTGGGCAAGACCACCACTTCGGAAGGCGGCTGGAGCGCCGCCACCGTCAACCGGCTGGGCCCCGCGGCGGCCAACCCCTGGGACACCTCCCTCAGCGCCGGGGGCTCCAGCGGCGGTGCGGCCGCGGCGGTGGCCGCCGGTCTCGGCATCGCCGCGACCGGAACCGACGGGGCCGGCTCGATCCGGATCCCCGCCGCCTTCTGCGGCGTCGTCGGCTTCAAACCGACCCACGGCCGCATCCCGTACGTCCCGCACTGCCCCGACCGCCACTCCCACCTCGGGCCGCTGACCCGCACGGTCGCCGACGCCGGCCTGCTGGCGGACGTCATGACCGGCGCCGACCCACGCGACCCCGACTCGTACTCCGCCCGGCATGGCGGCCAACTCCCGGTCCCCGCACGCCCGCTCCGGATCGCCTGGATCGAGACACCAGGACCGGCCGCCGCCGACCACCTCACGGCCCCGCAGCGCGCCGCCGTCCAGGCGCTCGCGGACGAGGGCCACCGGATCGAGCGGATCCCGCTGCCCTTCGACGACCCCTACCCCGCCCTGGTGACGATCCTGGCCGCCGCCGAAGCGGCCGGATCGCCCCCGGAGCACGACGCGTGGGCGGACCCCGAGCGGCTGCGCATCGTCGAGCACGGCAGGCGGCTCGGCGCCGCCGACCTCGTCCACGCGGAAGCCGCCCGGGGCGGACTGCGCACCCAACTGGCCGCGTGCACCGACCGTTTCGACCTGCTGGCCATGCCCACCCTCACCGTCGAACCGTTCCCCGTCGACGCCTGGCGCCCCGCCGACGGCAACCACGACCCGCTGTCGTGGCTGGCCTGGGCGCCCGCCGCCTATCCCTTCAACCTGGCCGGGATGCCGGCGCTCTCCCTCCCCGTCGGCCTGAGCGCCCGCGGGCTGCCGGTCGGCCTCCAGCTGGCGGCCGCCCCGGGACACGACGCGCTCGTCCTGCACGTCGCCCGCGAGATCGAACGCTCGCTCCCCTCGCCACCCACCTACCCCGGAGAGGACCGTCGACAGACGTGACCCCAAGAGCCGACCGGCCGGGCAATGCCGCATATCACCAACTGAGCACAGGAAGCCGCGACTTCATCGCCCGGCACGAGCTGTGGGACGACCGGCGGCAAGCGGCCGCCCGTGACCTGGAAGCAGCCCTGGACACGCTGGACTACGTACGCGTGGTCTTCGCCGACCCGCACGGCCTCGCCCGTTCCAAGACGCTCACCGCCGACGCCTTCCGCACGGTGCTGCGCAACGGCATGGACTACAGCCCCGGCCCGTTCGTCTTCGACACCGGACACGCCGTCGCCGTCGACTACACCCTCAGCGACGCCGGAATCGGTGTGGACGAACTCCAGGGCGCCGGCGACTTCGTCCTCGTGCCCGACCCGACCACCTTCCGCCGACTGCCCTACACCCGGGCCCGCACCGGCTGGGTGATCGGCGACGAGTACCTGCGCTCCGGCCGCCCGCACCCGCTGTCCGGCCGCGCCGTGCTGCGCCGCCTCCTGGACGGACTGCGCTCCCGCGACCTCGACTACGTCGTGGGCCTCGAAGTCGAGTGGTACCTGACGCGCCTCGTGGACGGCCACTTCACCGGCTCGGTCGGCGGCTTCGGCGAGCAGGGCGAACCGCCCGCCGTCACCCCGGTCAACGGCGGCTTCCAGTTCAACCTGGACTCGCTCACCGACGCCCTGGAACCCGTGACCGGCCCGCTCGCCGACGCGCTCCGGCAGCTCGGCCTGCCGCTGCGCTCCGTGGAGCACGAATCGGGCCCCGGCCAGCTGGAGTTCACCTTCGCCCCGCAGCACGCCCTGGACGCCGCCGACAGCATGTTGCTGTTCCGGACCGTGACCAAGCAGATCTGCGCCCGGCAGGGCCACCACGCGTCCTTCATGGCCCTCCCCGCCCTGCCCGGCTTCGACGCCAGCGGCTGGCACCTGCACCAGTCCCTGGCCCAGGCGTCCACGGGCCGCAACCTCTTCAGCGCACCGGACGGCGACGCGGTACTGTCCCCGACGGGCGAGGCATTCCTGGCCGGCCTCCTCGAACACGCCCCCGCCGGAGCCCTGTTGTGCGTCCCCACACTGAACGGATACCGCCGCATCAACGGCGGCTTCTCGCTCGCCCCGAGCCGCGTGGCCTGGTCGGTCGAGAACCGGGGCGCACTCCTGCGGGTGCTGGGCGCACACGGAGACCCGGCGGCGCACATCGAGAACCGCCTGGGCGAGCCCTGCGCCAACCCGTACCTCTACATGTCCGCCCAACTCGCCGCCGGGCTGGACGGAATGCACCAGGGCAAGGCACCGGGCCCGTCGGCCGACGACCCGCACGCCACCCATCTGCCGGCGCTGCCCGGCAGCCTGGGCGAAGCCCTGCGGGCCTTCACCGAAAGCCGGTTCCACCGCGAGGTCCTGGGCAACCCCCTCGCGGAGTGCCTGCGGCAGCTCAAGAGCAGTGAGCTGCGGCGCTACGAGCAGTGGTGCGCCACCGCCGGGCGGACGGACGACCGAGCTGTATCTGAATGGGAGCACCGTGAGTTCTTTGCGACGTACTGAGACCTACCGCACGCGTGTCGTACGCACCGTCGAGGACCTCGCGCCGGAGACCGAGGAGCTGGCCTCGGCGGCGGGAGCCTCGGAGTTCTACTACGGACACGAATTCCTGCGGGCGTACGAGAGGGAGCCCATCCAGCCCGTGCACGCGGTGTACTACATCGAGGTGCTGGACCACGACGACCGCGTCATCGGCCTGACCCCCTGCTACGTCCAGGGCGACCCGCTGCGCGCACTGGGCCTGGCCGCCGACGAGAAGGCCCTCCTCAGCCACGTGTGGCACTGCTCCGACACCCAGCTCGCCAGTACCCGCACCGGCCCCGAGGTGGCGCGGGCCGTGGTGGCGGAAATGCGCCGGATCGCCGCCGACGAGGGCCTGTCGCGCTGCGGCTTCATCAACGTCGCGACCGGCTCACCGACCGCACTCGCCCTGGAAGCGGCCGGCCTGACAGGCACGGACCTGGACACCCGCTACACCGTCGACCTGGCGGCCGTGGGCAACTGGGACGGCTACCTGGCATCCCTGCGGTACAACGCCCGCAGGGAGTACGCGCGGCAGCTGCGCCGCGCCGACGACTGCGGCGTGCAGGTGAGCGAACGCGAACCGCAGGAGAACGAGGACCCCGAGACGCTCCGCATCTTCGAGGCGCTGATGGCGAACGTGGGCTCCGCCGGGTACTACAGCAAGGAACGGATCGCGGCCTTCCTCCGCTACACGCGCAAGGGCGCCCGCATCATCGAGGTGACCCAGGACGGTGCGCTGATCGCCAAGGCCGTCGTCTTCATCGAGTCCAAGAAGATCCACGCCTGGGCGGGCGGCTACGACCGCCACGCCGACGAGGCGAGCGGCCGGCCCTTCAGCTCGTACTACGTGCTGATGTCGGCCATCATCAAGCTCGGCCTGCGCATCGGCGTCCCCACACTCGAAGGCGGCCGCCGCAACGGCCACTTCAAGATCCGCTACGGGATGCGCCCGCAGGAGCTGATGGCCTTCATGACGGACGTCGCGGGCTGACCACCGCCCGCAGCGGCCGCGACGGGACGGCCTGCGGCAACGAAGACCTCCGTGCGGTGCGGCGTGAGCAGCCCCACCACACGGAGGTCTTCGCCTTTCCTCAAGCCCTCACGGACCGTCGGCGCGCTCCCCGCTCCCCGTCCGTCACCCGGCGTGCCCGGCATCGAACGGATCGAGGAACCGCACCCCCAGATCATCGAACTCCCGCGCCGCAGACGGCATGTCGTCCACCAGGAAGACGAGACGGTCGGCCTCCGCCCCGTCGCTCCCGTCCAGGAACGCACCGCGCTCGCCGGGGCCGTGGCACGCGGCCGGCGGCAGGGCCAGGGCCACCTGCTCCGACGCGCCGCGTACGGCGACTGAGCCGGCCGGGCGGCCGCTGCGGGGGACGCGGCCGGCGGCCAGGCGCGCGAAGCCGAAGACCTCCTCGCAGAAGGCCGCGTAGCCGCCGGGATCGTCCGCCGGGAGCCGGAAAGCGAGGGAGCCGGGCAGCCGGGCGGGCGCGGCCGGCTCCGACGGCGCCCCCGGGGTGGCGGTCCACCTGCGGCCTGCGGGCAGCGAGTGGCCTTCGCGCCGGGCGGCCGGGAGGAGGGTGTGCGAGAAACCGCCGAATCCGGACACGACCGGGTTTCCCTGCGGCGAATGCTCCACCGTCGCGCCGGCCGCCAGCGCCGCATCGCGGGTCGCGGCGACGTCGGCACACCGCACCGCGACGTCGGCCACCCCCGCGCCGTATTCGGAGACGTACTTCCACGTCCCCCAGCCCGAGGTGACGACAAGGTGGAAGCCGGCCAGCCGGAGCAGCACGGAACTCCGGTCGACTTCGACGGAGTCGGCGACCCGTGTGAAGCCCATGGCCGACACGAAGTGCTGGACAGCCGCGACTTTGTCTCTCGTGTACAACTCGACATGCGATATATCTCGCACCGTCATGGGGATTTACTCCTTGCGGACTGGGGAATTGCGCGGGGCGCCACGGTTCGTCAACGAACGCCGTATCCAGCGGAGTTCGGGAGGCGTGGCGGGTTGCCGCCGGCCGGGTTGCCGCGGCCGCGGACCGCGGGTGAGCGCCCATGATCATCTATCGGGCAGTTGCAGACTAACCCAGTGAGTGTGCCGCCGATACGTCTCCAGCAAGACCGGGGAATCGCCGGTGAACTGCTTCCCTCGCCGGGAGACGCGGCAAACCTTCTCCCGATATGACCCTCGCGATACCGATGGGTCCGCAGCCGTTTCAGGGGCCGGACACGCGCGGAGCACCGGGTCGTCGGCCCTCGAAACGGCTGCGTAACGGGGCTGTCCGTCCCGTTCACCAAGAGTTCGGGTTTCCTCCGCTGACCTGTAGTACGCGCACGGGTAATGCTGTTCGGGCCCAGGTGACGACGGTATGAACACGGCACAGGCACGAAGCCGCCTTGGTCGATGCGCACGCTCTTCAAACGTGAAAAAGCTCATCCGATTTCGATGACACACGGCCGGGCGGGGCAGATGTCTGGATGCCCTCCTGATTCCAGCCACTGTTCCTGGACAGGGTTCGACGGCGTAGGAAGATCGAAAGGACGTAAGCCTTGATGGAATGGAGTGGCGCCGGGCACGGGTCATTGCCAAAATATTGCCGCGAAGGTGCGATTCAGGCCAGAGACTGACCAGACCTCATGGACCCCCTTGCTCATATCGCGACTCACCAGCATCATCGGCAGTGTTCCTTGTTCACCGACACGCAAGCGAGCGCTGACGACAATGCCAGGAGTGCCACCTATCGCCCTCAGCAGCGAACCTTCCGCCGCCTGTAGCGCGATGGAAATCCGGTGATCCGCTGTCTGTGTTGCCACATCCGTTGGGATAAGTGCCCCGCGCGGCCGCCCACCGGCTGAAAGGCCATTGAGTACGTCTTCGAACGGCAACCGACACTGACAAGACGAGAAACCGGCCACGATCGCAAACTTCCGATGTCGTGTTAGTGTTCCGGCGTTGCATTCGGGCAAGCAGCCTGACATTCTTCTGGGCGATTACTGGTTCTGTCTCCGGTTCGCAAGCGCGCAAGGGTGCGTGTTTATCGCTCCCGAATACGGTGCAGAGGGTGTCCTTTTCCAAGCGAACGATACGCTGATATCGATGAGCCGCAGACCGTCACTGCATAGGACAGACCCATGTCTTCAGCGCAGTGTTCATCTCGCAGATTCAAGCTGATTCGCACATCAATCAGAAGACAGGAACTGACATGATCAATCCCACCTTCTCCATCAGCAAGGACGACGTCGAGTACTTCAAGGAGCACGGCTTCCTGAAGCTGCGGAACATCTTCTCGGAAGAGTTCACCGAGCACCTGCGGAACATCAGCACCTCGCAGGTTGCACCTCCCGGCGACAACTACGGGTCGGGCTTCAGCAAGCTCAAGTACGACGTCGGAAACGACGACCCCAAGATTCTCTCGCTCATGAGCGATCCAGCATTTTCGAGCGCCATGACACGGCTCACCGAGACGTCCCTCTTCTTCACGCAGGGACTGGGTTTCGAGCTGGAGAAGAACAAGAGCACGGGATTCCCCTGGCACGTAGGGACGCAGAGCTTCGGCTTCCAGCGCAGGCAGGACCAGGGCTTCACGATCTGGACGCCGCTGTGCGCCATCGACCCGGAAGGCCAGCGCGGCGGCATGAAGTACCTGTCCAAGCAGGTACTGTCCGGCGAATTCGTGTACCAGCACATCAACCTGCTGCCGGACTACATGAAGGACGAGATAGCCGCCGGCAAGGAACTCACCTTCAGCGACTTCAGTCAGCTCAAGAACAATCTGCTCAACTCGCCCGAGATGGCGAAGCTGCTCGACCACTTCGCGGTCGAGGACTCCTTCGAGCCCGGCGACGCCCTGATCTTCGACAAGTACGTTCTCCACCGGAGCGTACGGCTCGATGAAGGCCCCATCCCCTCCCGCCTGGCCTATGCGCTGCGTTTCTCGTCGATCGACGCACGGTACGACAAGCGCCGGGTGGATGCGCTGGCATTCCCGCGGGTGACCTTCAACTACGACGTCGGCAGCCACTTCAACGACAATGTCGGCACCCACGACGGCGACGCCGTCTACAGCAGCCCCCACTTCGACGGCACGCGCGAGGCCCGCACGCTCGACATGAACGACGTGCCGACGCACGCCTGATGTGACGCGTTTTGTTCACGTGTAGCCGCGACGTCTCTTCGCCTGGCACCGTCTTTTCTCGGCCCGGGAGAACTCGGTGCCCGGCGGGGTCGTCGCGCTCCATCTCTGCTCCGGCGTCGTACTCCGCTCAACTCCGGGAAGACGTTCGCGTCGCCGTGATATGCGATCGACCGCCGGATGGTGCGTCTCAGGAATGGGAAGATCATGGTAGGCATCGTGAATGACACTCAAGTTGTGCTGCGGCCGGCCCGGCCCGAGGACAGCCCCCAACTGGCATCAATAGCGCAGGAAGCGTACGGGAAATATCTGGACCTGGTGGATGAACCGCCGGCACCCACGCTGCTCGACTACGAAGACGTCGCCTCCGCCGGCCGCACGCACGTTGCGGTGGATGCGGGCGAAGTGGTGGGCATGGTCACGGTGGAGCCAAGTGATCCCCACCTGATCCTGAGAAACCTCGCGGTGCGGCCGTCCTGCCAGGGAAAAGGAATCGGCAAAAGACTGGTTTCACTTGTGGAGAATATGGCACAGGTGGCCAATCTGAAAGGCGTCCGCCTGTGGACCCGTGCCGAAATGAGCGACAACATCGCATTTTACGAGAGACTTCACTACGCCATCACTCACTCCGAGCAGACGGCCGAGGCCAACCGGGTCTTCTTCTGCAAAGAGCTTGGGTGAAGCGGAGACCGCGCAAAAACTCGAAGGTCCTCGACCATCACGTGAATGGGAGCGCACAGTGGTTACCCCTCAGTCTACGCCGATTGCGAATCGACTCGCCGAGACCTTCGCCGCGGAGGTGAAAGAGCCCGTCATCACGCAGGACGTCATCCGGGAAATGGGCCGGGCGATCTACGAGACGTACCTCGACCACAAGGTCCTGGTTTTCCGGGCCCAGGACATCTCGGCCCGCACGTTCGCCGAGTTCGGCACCATCTTCGGGCGTCCCGAAGAGCACCACGTCATCAAGCTGCGCCACCCGGAAGAGCCCACCCTCACCCTCCTTTCCAACCAGGACGAGCCCGGTAGGAACAAGGAGATGAAGACGTCGGGCCAGGGATGGCACTCCGACTACTCCTACAAGCTGGTGCCCGGCAGCGCGACGATGCTGCACGGCACCAGCATTCCGGGCGAGGGCGGGGACACGCTCTTCGCCGATGCCGAATCGGCCTTTGCGGCCCTCCCCGAGGACCGGAAGACATATCTCAGGACGCTGCGGGTCCGTCACCAGTACCGGTGGTCGCCGGACCGCGAGGACCCCTGGGCGCGCTGGAAGTACATCGGCCCGGAAGAGCGGAAGCAGACTCCGGAGATCACCCACCCGCTCGTCCGCCGGCACCCCGACACGGGCCGCGAGACGCTGTTCATCCAGCCGCGCATCATCGGCAGTGTGGTGGCGATCGATGACATGGAAGAGAAGGAAAGCACCGCTCTCATTGAGGAGTTGATTACGCACATCACGAGCGAACGCTTCGTTTACCGGCACAAGTGGAGCCCGCTCGACGTGGTGGTCTGGGACAACCGGTGTGTGCTGCACTCGGCAACGACGAAGGACCTCGACGAAAAGCACGTACGGCGGCTGCTGCGCCTGACCACGCACGGCCAGCCGGTCACGCCGTCCCTTCCGGAAGTGGGCCACAGCAGGCGGTCACCCGCGAAGTGAAACCGCGGCGGATGAACGGAACGGCGAGGCCACCTGTTTCGCCTTCGCCGGGGCAGGAACATCCGCTGCGATAGCGAAACGTGCGCTGTTGCGGGCGCCCTGCGTCGCACCCGCCGGGGCGCCCGCACATCCTCGATACCCAGGCCCTACCCGACGTTAGCGAGTCATCATGTCTGCCAGGTTCCCGGTACGGTGCTCAAGCAGCGAGCTGTACTCCCGGATGCTCAGCATTCTTGAGCGATTGGTCGGCTTCGACACCACGAGCCATAAGTCCAATCTAGAGCTGATCAATTACGTCCAGGGGCTCCTTTCGAGCAACAACATCGACAGCACTCTCCACTGGAATGACGAGCGCACCAAGGCCAACCTGGTAGCGACCGCGGGGCCGCGCAGCGGCGGACAGCGCGGAATCATCTGGTCGGGCCATACGGACGTGGTCCCCGTGGACGGGCAGAAATGGACGGCGGATCCTTTCACACTGCGAGTGACGGACGGTCAGGCCATCGGCCGCGGCACCGCGGACATGAAGGGCTTCATCGCCTGTTGTCTGGCTATCCTGTCCCAGGTCGATCACGAGGCCCTGACCGTTCCCGTCACGCTCCTCCTCACCTATGAGGAAGAAGTGGGCTGTGTGGGAGCACGCCGGCTGGTGCCGGAGATGCAGACGTGGGCCGACGACAGCATCGGGTGCGTCGTCGGTGAGCCCACGGGCATGAAGGTGGTCATCGGCCACAAGGGAAAGCAGAACTACCGGATCCGGTTCAAGGGCGAGCCGAAGCACGCCGCCCTTGCGCCGGAAATGCCCAACCCCATCGTGTCGGCATCCGAACTGGCCGCTTTCGCCCAGTCGTTGAACGAGCAGTTCCAGTCGGAAGGGCCGCACGACCAGCGATTCTCCATCGACCACTCCTGGATCAACATCGGCAGGATCGACGGCGGCGTCAAGCCCAACATCGTCCCGGACAACTGCCTCATGGAGCTGGAAATCCGAGCCGTTCCGGGCCATGACTGCGACGGTATCGCCGACGAGCTGAGGCGCTTCGCCGCGGAAAGCCTGCTGGCGAAGATGAAGAAGAAGTCTCAACTGGCCGACATTTCCGTGGAACAGCTCTCCGATACACCCTCGTTCGCCATTGACGAGTCGCATGCGTTCGTCGACCTGGTCAGGTCGGCCTTCGGCGAGGAAGAGCCTCCGGAATACGTGCCCTTCGGAACGGAAGCCGGACTCATCTGGGGGAAGGCCGGCGTTCCGGCCGTCGTGTGCGGACCGGGATTCATCAGCCAAGCCCACACGGCCGATGAATCCGTGCCGCTGGAACAGCTGAAGCTCTGTCTGTCGCGGCTTCAGCAACTGCCGCTCGCCTGAAGGAAAACCGTCGGTCCGGCCGGTCACCATCCGGCCGGTCCCCAGGGGATGCGCACCAGGCGGCCAACCCACTGCGTGCGCCCCTTTCGATAAGGAGAACTGTTGACCTGTGACAGCCCTCGCGGCCCTGACACGAAGACCGTCAGTGGCGGGGCGTCCGCCTCCGGTGCGGCCGTCGGCGTCGCAGCGTCGCGCCGCCTCGGCCGGGAATTCGGGAAGCTGTGGACCGCCTCTTCCACCTCGGCCATCGGCGACGGGATATCGCTCACCGCCGCGCCGCTCATAGCCAGCACACTCACGGACGACCCCCGGCTCATCGCCGGTGTCACCATGGCCCTGACCCTGCCGTACGCCCTTTTCGGAATTCCGGCGGGAGTCCTTGCGGACCGGGTCGACCTGCGGCGTTCCATGGCCCGCATCGACTTCTTCCGCGGCGGCCTGGTGCTCATGTTCGCCTTGTCGGTCGCCTTCGGCTGGGCCGGCCTCGGCGTGATGTACGGGTGCTTCTTCCTGATCGGCACCTGCGAGACATTCTTCCGTAACGCCTCACAGATTCTTGTGCCGTCCGTCGTCGCGGACGACCGCTTGGTCGACGCCAACGGGCGGCTTCTGGGAGCGCAGACCGCCGCCAATCAATTCGTCGGGCCACTGGTGGGATCGGCCCTTTTCGTGCTGGCGCCGGCCGTACCGTTCGGGCTCGACTCGGTCACCTTCTTCGTCTCCGCCGTGCTGCTCACCCGCCTGCGGACCACCACTCCCCACGACCGCGTCGCACCGGCGGAGCGCCCCGGACTGCTGGCCGACATGACCACCGGGGCCCGGTGGCTGATGCGCCACCGGTTGCTGCGCAACCTGTCGTTGACCGCGGGCGCGATCAACCTTGTTTACACCGGTTCGCTGGCGGTGCTCGTCGTTTACGCGCACAAGGTGCTGGGACTCGGCGATCTCGGGTACGGCGTGCTGCTGGCCTGCCAGGCAATCGGCGCCGTCGCCGCGGCGAAATTGTCTCCGCTACTGGTCCGGCGCATCGGCGGTGAATGGACACTGGTATGCGTCGTGACGACCATGGCGGTCGGCGATGCGGTGATCTGGCAGACCTCCACGGCCTGGGTGGTCGGATTCGCCCTCGCCCTCGGCGCCTGTGCCAGCATCACCTGGGATGTCGTCGTGGTTGTCCTGCGCCAGACGATAATTCCCCCATCCCTCCAGGGCCGCGTCAACAGCATTTACCGGCTCTTCGCCTGGGGCGCGATGCCGGTGGGCGCCGGACTGGCCGGAGTGGTCTCCAAAGGGCTGGGCGCGACCGCCGTGTACGGACTCGGCGCCGGAATCATGGCCGCCGTCGCCGTACGCCTCGTGATCGGCGCCCGCAGGCACTGGTTCGCCGACGCGCAGGCGCAGAAATTGTGAAATCCCCGAACGAAAAGAGAACCCCGCCATGACGCAGCCCCTCCCCGCTCCGCACGTTCCCAGGTCGGAAATGGGCGCCGAATACCTGAAGACCCTTTCCCAGCGCGACGCCGACCCTGCGGACCTGATCAAGCAGGTTGTCGCCGACGATTTGGTGACGGTGGCCTACCAAGGCCGCTTCCTCGCCTCGCCGGTATTCCTTTCGGCCGCGGAACGCCGCACGCTCGCTGCCGATCTGCTGATGGTCCACACCCTGCTGACCCAGCTTCCCGAGCGCCTCTTCGGCGGCGACATAGGCGCCCTGGCCCGCGCCGTCGGCATGACGGACACGCAGGCTTCCGTGGTCGAGCGCGCGGCGAAGGCGGGCCCGCAACTGCTCCCGCTCGCACGGTCCGACCTCTACCGCGGAGCCGACGGCTTCAAGCTCCTCGAACTCAACATCACCAGTGCCCTCGGCGGCTTCGAGAACGCCGGAATCAACCGGGCCATGCTGACGCACCCGGCCCTGTCCGAGTTCGTCGCGGAACACCGGCTCGGATACGTCGACACGCTGCGCGGCATCGTCGACACCCTCTTCGCCGAATGCGCGGCGCATATCGAAGAAGGCCGCCGGCCCGTCGTCGCGCTGGTCGACTGGCCCGAGAGCTTCCTGTCGTACGAGCCCCGCCTGAAGGTCATGGCCGCGCTGTTCGACGGCATGGGAATCGACGCCATTCCCTGCCACGTGGGCCATATCCGGGAGAATGACGGGCACCTTGAGTTGGACGGCCAGCGCATTGACGTGGTGTACCGCTTCTTCCTCGTCGAAGAGATCGTCACCCCCGCCGACGCCGCGCTCGTCGAACCCATTCTGCGTGCGGTCGAAAAGGGCACGGTCGGGCTCTTCAGCCGGCTCGACGCCGAGCTCTACGGAAACAAGGGCGCACTCGCCATGCTGTCCGACGACCGCAACAGGTCGGCCTTCTCGGCGGAGGAGCGCGCCTGCATCGATCGCTTCCTTCCGTGGACCCGGTACGTCAGGCGCACCGCAACCGACCTGCACGGGCAGGAAATCGACCTCGTACAGCACGCCGTTGCCCAGCAGCAGGATCTGATTCTCAAGCCGACGCTGTTGCACGGCGGCAACGGCATCGTTCCCGGCTGGACCGTCACCGCGGACGAATGGAAGGCCCGTCTCTCCGAGGCGATGGACGGCCCCTACGTGGTGCAGCAGCGCATTCGCCCGCTGCCCGAGACATTCCCCGCCGACGAGGGCAACGGTACTCAGGAACTCTTCCTCAACTGGGGCGTCTTCCTCACCGATCCCACGGTCACCGGAGAGGACGGATACAACGGGTGTCTGGTACGGGGAAGCACCGATCCCCAGGTCGGCGTCGTCAGCATGTCGGGTGGCGCTCGGGTCGCCTGCGCCTTCCATGAAACCAGCGAGCCGGCTTAAACAGCCGGCGGGATATCGAGGACGCCGTACATCATGAAGATCGCAGTTGTCGACGGTTATTCAACCGGACGTACACTCGTCAGTGCACTTCGCAACCGCGGAAGCGCCTGTATTCATGTGCAGAGTTCCCCGGACATGTCGGACTACTTCACCCGTGGATTCCACGCGGACGACTACGAAGCCGTACTGAGCAGCGGTGATCCCGCCGAACTCGCCGCTGAACTCTCCCGGTTGGGCGCGCAGCGCGTGGTGGCCGGAACGGAATCAGGCGTCATACTCGCCGACACCCTCACGCATCTCATGGGACTGCCGGGCAACAGGTACGAAACCATCGCGGCCCGCCGCGACAAGGTTCTGATGGGCAATACCGCGGCCGCCGCAGGCGTGGCCACTCCTCTCGGCGGGGCATTCGCCGATGCGGCGTCGGCCGCGGAATGGTTCGTGTCCCACGGCCTGGAAGAAGGCGTCGTCAAGCCGACGAGCAGCGCGGGCACCGACAATGTGCGGTTCTGCCGCACACCGGCCGAGGTGCACAGCGCCTGTGAGGCGGTGCTGAACTCGGTCAACCTGTACGGGCAGCGCAATACCGTGGCACTGGTCCAGGAACGCGTGCGCGGCATCGAGTATTACGCGAACACCGTCTCCCACGAGGGTGTGCACCGCATAGCGGAACTGTGGCGGTACACCAAGCGGGTCGGCAGCGCGGGGTACCCGATATACGACTACGAAGAGCCGGTACCGGTGGCCTCGGCCGAGGCGGTACCGCTGCGTGCATTCGTCGCCGCGACCCTTGACGCCTTGGGTGTGGTGTCCGGCGCCGCCCATACCGAGGTGATGATGACGGCCCGCGGTCCGGTGCTCATCGAAAGCGGTGCCCGGCTGGGTGGCGGAACCACACCGGCCGTCGTGGAGAAATTCTCCGGGAATTCCCAGACCAGTCTCCTCGCCGACACCCTGATCGATCCCCGGCGTCTCGAAGAATTCGACGACGCGGCCACCACGTGGTTCCGCACGGTCCGGAACGTCGCACTCATCAATCCCGTTGCCGGGCAGGTGCGTTCCCTGGACTGGACGGAGCGGATCGAGGCGCTGCCCACGCTGGTCACGCTCACCCATGGAGTCAAGGTGGGGGAACATCTCGCGGCGACCACTGATCTGATCAATTCGCCGGGATATGTGTATCTCGCTGCCGAGGACCCGCAGGACATCGAGCGTGACTACCGCGCGCTGCGGGACATGGAGGAAGAGGGCCTTTACACCGGCGGTGTTCGCACCGGCTCTGCCGGGCGGCACGTCTGAGGGCAAGGATCTGTGGCAGCCGGCGGCCGCCGCCGGGCCGAGCCGTTCGCGCGGTGAATCCTGGCGGCGGGCGGCCGGGGCCCGTCGGTTCATCGCCGCGTCGGGATGGCCGTGCGACCCTCACCAGCTACCTCTCGCTCATCAAACGGATCGATGTCTCAGGGCCGCCGGTTATGTCAGGGGGACAGCTGAGGCTCATGGATCAGCTGTGAAAGGAACTCGATGACACTGGCCATGGGGCCCGTGCCCGCTATCAGTCATCATCAGATGCTCGTGTTTCTCGTGCAGATAGGTGTTCTTCTGACCGTTGCCGTCGGACTCGGCCGGCTTGCGGCACGCGTGGGCCTGCCCTCCGTGGTGGGCGAACTCACCGCCGGAGTCGTGCTCGGCCCCTCTTTGCTGGGCAATCTCGCACCGGACGTATCGAACTGGCTGCTGCCGCGGAATCCCGAGCAATTACATCTCCTCGGTGCCGTCGGACAGTTGGGCGTCATATTTCTCGTGGCCATCACGGGCGCACACATCGACCTGGGACTGCTCCGGCGCAAGCGGCGGGCCATCAGCTGGGTCAGTGCAGGAAGCGTGTTGCTGCCGCTCGTCATCGGATTCGTGCTCAGTCTGCTGCTTCCTGACTCGCTGATGGGGAAAGCCAGCGACCGCCTGACGTTCGGCCTGTTCATGGGCGTGGCCGTAGCCGTGAGCGCGCTCCCCGTCATCGCCAAAACTCTGCTGGACATGGGGCTGTTGCACCGTAATGTCGGCCAGATCATCATCGGGGCGGCCGCGGTGAGCGACATCATCGGCTGGCTGCTGCTGTCGGTGGTGTCCGCCATGGCGACGTTCGGATTCCGGATCGGGGTGCTGACGGAATCCGTCGGCTACCTGATTCTCGTGCTGGTGGCCACGGCTTATGTGGCCCGGCCCTTGATCGGACGGCTTTTGCGTACCGTCGAGCGGTCGGCCGGGCGTGAGGTCAGCCTTTCCGCCATCGCGGTGCTGATCGTGCTGTCCGCGGCCGGCACCCACGCACTGGGCATGGAACCCGTCCTCGGTGCATTCCTCTGCGGCATCGTGGTCGGCTCCCTCGGCACGGAAAGCCGGAGGTCGCTGGACTCCATGCGGGCATTCATCATGGCGACGCTCGCCCCTCTCTTCCTCGCGACGGCCGGCCTCCAGGTGGACCTGACCGCTCTGGCGGAGCCCCAGGTACTCGTCGCCGCGTTGATCACGCTCCTTGTCGCCATCGGGGCGAAATTCGCAGGCGGCTATCTGGGGGCCCGCGCCGGCCGGTTGGCGCACACCGAATCCGTCGCCATCGGCGCCGGCCTCAATGCCCGCGGCGTGGTGGAAATCATCCTCGCCTCCGTCGGTTTGCAACTCGGTGTGCTGACGACCGCCTCGTACACCATCGTGGTTCTGGTAGCGGTGGTCACCTCGGTCATGGCTCCGCCGATCCTGCGCCGTACCACTCAGCGCATGACCAAAACCGACGCCGAGAGAGAACGCGAGCGGGAATTCATGTCCCCATCCCTCTGATTCCGAGCCCTGTCGATTCAGCGGCAGCGGTCACGTGTCCCAGAGAATCCGCCCCCGCAATACACCTCAGAAACCATGCTGGGCACCGCCGTCGACCGGAAGCATGACGCCGGTGACGTAAGAGGCAGCGGGGGACAGGAGGAAGGCGGCCGCGCGCCCGAACTCCTCGGGGGAGCCGTAACGGCGCAGCGGGATGGCGGCCGAGCTGCGGGCCTGGGCGGCTTCCGGGTCGCCGGACAGTTCGTCCAGCTGCTTCGTGCGGTCGGTGGCGATGCGGCCGGGGATGAGGCCGAGCACGCGGATGCCGCGCGGGCCGAGTTCGTTGGCGAGGGACTTGGCGAAACCGGCCAGCCCGGGGCGCAGACCGTTGGAGAGCGTGAGGCCGGGGATCGGCTCGTGGACGGAGCGGGAGAGGACGAAGCCGATCACGCCTCCCTCGGGCAGGGCGCCCGCGGCCGTGCGGGCGAGCCGGACCGCGCCGAGGAAGACGGCGGAGAAGGCGGCCTGCCACTGCTCGTCGGTGTTGGCGGTCTCCCCGGATGCGCCGCTGCCGGGGGGCGGTCCTCCGACGCTGATGAAGATGCCGTGCAGGGCGCCGAAGTGGTCACGCGCCGCGGTGACCAGGCGCTCGGCCGTGGCCGGGTCGGCGTTGTCGGCGCCGATGCCCAGGGCCCGCGGGCCGAGCGCGGCGGCCGCGTCCGCAGCCGCCTCGGACGTGCGGCCGGTGATCACGACGTTCGCGCCGTCGGCGACCAACTCGCGTGCGGTGGCGTGGCCGAGCCCGCGGGTCGCTCCGGTGACGATGTACGTACGGTCCTTCAGTCCAAGATCCATAGCCTCATTCTGCCTTGGCCCGCCCGGCGAGTGCGATGCCGGAATCGATGAACCGGGTCTGTCCGAACGGGCAGTGGAAGATGGCAGGTTGGCAGGCATCCGGCCCGCTCCTCCCGCTGAACGGAATCTTCAAACACCCTGACTGGACCCCTCGTTGGACAGAGCCGCCTCGGAACACGCCGCCTCGCCCCCGCCTTCCGCCATGCTGCGGTACGCGAACCACGGCATGAAGAACTGGGTGATGGGGCCGACGGTGAGCGCGTACAGCACCGTGCCGATGCCCGCGGTCCCGCCGAGCAGCCAGCCCACCGCGAGCACGCTGATCTCGATCAGGGTGCGGATGAGTCGCATGGAACGCCCGGTCACCGCGGACGCGCCGGTCATCAGGCCGTCCCGCGGCCCGGGGCCGAAGCGCGCGCCGACGTAGACGGCGACGGACAGCCCGTTGAGCAGGATCCCGCCGACGAGCAGGCCGGCCCGAGCCGGGAGCCCGAGGTCCGGGGGGATGAGGAAGAGGCCGAGGTCGGAGAAGCACGCCAGGACCACGATGTTCGCGAAGGTGCCGAGCTTCGGCGCCTGTTTGAGCGGGATCCACAGCAGCAGGACGAGCACCCCGATGACCGCGCTGATCGCGCCGAAACTCAGGGACGTGTGCCGCTCAAGGCCCTCGTACAGCACGCTCCACGGGTTGACGCCGAGCGTGGCCCGGACCATGACCGAGAGGCTGAATCCGTAGAGGGCGAGGCCGATGAACAGCTGGGGGAGGCGTCGCAGCGGACGTTCGGCGACGCGGACGTAGGTGAGCGGGGGCAGCGACGGGCTCGACCGGGACCTCAGCGGGGCCCTGAGGCGTGCCACCCGACGCTGCTTGAGCCCGCGCTCGTAGCCGTCGGTGATCTTCTGATCCACACTCGCCTCCACAAGGTACTTGTCTTTCCGTCAGGCCAATAAGGCGAGTCTGTAGACTGATTGGCCCGCTTAACATGGCCAATCGGAGAGGAATGGTTGGTATGGCTGATCCGACCCCGCTGCAGCCCGTGGACGGGATAGAGCGCAGCGACCGGACGCTGGGCAGCCGTCAGCTCGCCGCCATGCTCCCCGACTTGACGGGAGTGCGGCCCGCCTACCGCCGGCTGGCCGAGGCGATCGGCGCACTGATCCTGGAGGGGCGGGTCGCGCTGCACGTCAGGCTCCCCGCCGAGCGGGAACTCGCCACCGCCCTGCACACCAGCAGGGCCACCATCACCGCCGTCTACGACCTGCTGCGCGAGCGCGGGTTCGCCCACAGCCGCCAGGGCTCCGGCACCTGGACGGACCTGCCGGAAGGCCGTAAACCCAAGGGCGTCACCCGGCTCCTCGGCGCCGAGGACACCGCGATCGACCTCGCCCGCGCCGCCCCCGGACTGCCCGAACAGACGCTCATCGACGCCCTCGCCCACGTCACCCCGCACCTCGCCGCGCACGCCCACACCCCCGGCTACCACCCCTACGGCCTGCCGGAACTGCGCGCCGCCATCGCCGAGCGCTTCACCCGCCGCGGCCTGGCCACCGTGCCCGAACAGATCCTGGTGACCTCCGGCGCCCAGCACGCATTCACGCTGGTCCTGGGCCTGTTGTGCCGTCCGGGCGACCGGATAATGGTCGAGAACCCGTCCTACCCGAACGCCCTGGACGCCGTCCGCAGAGCCCGGCTGCGCACCGTGTCGATGCCCATGACCGACATCGGCTGGGACATCGAGATCGCCGAGTCGACGCTGCGTCAGGCAGTGCCCCGCCTCGCCTACTTGATCCCCGACTTCCACAACCCGACCGGCTGCCTGATGCCCGAGCACGAGCGGATCCGCCTGCTGCGGGCCACCCAACGCTCCGGCACCTGGCTGGTCATCGACGAGACGCTGACCGACCTCGCCCTCGACGTCCCGGCCCCCCAGCCCTTCGCCTCGCACGCCACACCGGGCGGCGCCGGCCAGATCATCACCATCGGCTCGATGAGCAAGACGCACTGGGCGGGCCTGCGCATCGGCTGGCTGCGCGCCCCGGCCCGGCTGGTCACGGAAATCGCCGGCCAGCGGGTCGCCACCGACATGGGCGGCTCCGTCCTGGACCAGCTCCTGGCCCTCGCCCTGCTGGCCCGCGCCGACGAACTGCTGCCGCCCCGCCTGGAACAGCTGCGCCGGCAGCGCGCCGCCCTCGCCGCCGCGCTGGCCGAGAACATTCCGCAGTGGAGCTGGCAGCTGCCGCCCGGCGGCCTGTCCCTGTGGGTCGACCTGGGCAAGCCCATCGCCTCGGCACTGGCCGACCGCGCACTGGACTACGGCGTGCGGATCGAGGGCGGCAGCTACTTCGCCACCGACCCCGGCATCTTCGAACAGCGACTCCGCATCCCCTACACGACCGCCCCTGACACCCTGCGCGAGGCCGTACGCCGGATGGCCAGGTCACTGGAGGACGAGCCCACATCCTCGTCCACCACCCGGCGCCCCCACTGGGTGGCCTGAAACCGGCCACCCGAGCACCGCTCACCCCGCTCGCCGCGGCGCACGGTCGTCCGATGGCCCTTTCCCGGCGGCCCGCGACGCCAGATCACTGGACCATTGGCGCAGTGTGATCGTCTTCTGTTGAGCCAAGGGTGGCCAGGATGGTCTGATGGTCCTGTCGATGGCGCTGCGGATCCCGCGGCGCCTTTTTCATGCCGTAGCGGAGGTTGGGGTGGCAAGCGTGCTGAAGAGAATGATCGTCGCTCCGGATCCGGGGCGGATGCGCCTGCGGAGCGCCACTCGGGCCGTACTCGGAATCGGACCGGCCGCGGCACTGTCCGGGCTGGTCGGCGGCTCACTGCCGGCCGCTGTCGTCGGCGGGCTCGCCGCGCTCCTCGCGCTCTTCACGGTCCTGGACACCACGGTCAAGGGCCAGGCCGTCACGACCGCACTCCTGCCCGCCGTCGGTCTCCCCGTGCTGGCGCTGGCCGCCGCCCTGCACGACTTTCCGCTGCTGCGGGACCTGACGTTCCTCGCCACCGTCTTCGCGGGTGTCTACGCCAGGCGCTGGGGCCCACGCGGCCATGCGCTGGGGACCTTCGCCTTCATGACGATGTTCGCGGCACAGTTCCTGCACACCGTGCCCCGGCAATTGCCGATGCTGTACGTCGCCATCGTCCTCGCCCTCCTCGTCTCCTCGACGGTCCGCTTCGGGCTGTGGTGCTACGAGCGGCACCTGACGCTGCCCGCCGTGACGGCCCCGCCGAGCGGCAGAGGGCTGGCACGGGCGACGACGCGCCAGGCGCTCCAGGCGACCACCGCCGGCGCGTTCGCCCTCGTGGCGGGGCAGCTGCTGTCGGCCGACCGCTGGTACTGGGCGGTCGGCGCCGCCTGGTGGATCTTCGTGAACACCGCCTCGCGGGGAGAGACTCTGGTCAGAGGCTTCCGAAGGATCCTCGGCACGGTCCTCGGCATCGTCGTCGGACTGTTCGTCGCGGTGCCGCTGCACGGCGCCGCGCTCCCGACCGCGGTGCTTGTCGCGGCGTGCGTTTTCGGCATCTTCTACACCGCCGCGGTGTCGTACAGCTGGATGGTCTTCTTCGTGACGGTCCTGGCCGGGCTGCTCTACGGACTGCTGGGCGTCCTCGACCCCGGGCTGCTCGTGCTGCGGGTCGCCGAGACCGGTGCCGGAGCTCTGGGCGCGGCCCTGGCGGTGCTGGTCGTCCTGCCGGTGACCACGCACGTCACCACGGACGCGTGGGTCCGGCACGCGCTGCGCGGCGTGCACGCCTGCGCCGCCGAGAGCGCCGCACGGCTGGCCGGATCGCCGACGGCCGACCCGGCGCCGCGGGTCGCCGAGCTGGAGTCGCTGCTCGGCAAGGTCCGGCAGTCGCTGGCCCCGCTGACGCACCCCATCAACCCGTTGCGCGCACGCAAGGCGCGCGCCGCCCACGTGCTGCGGCTGCTCGACGACTGCGCCCGCGAGGTCCGTGGTCTCGCAGCCGTCGCGGCCGACCCGGACGCCTCGCACGACGCACGCCTGACCGCCGCCTGCCGACGCGTGGAACTCGCCGTCGAGGCGCTCTTCGCGCCCGGAGAATCCCCGGCCGACCAGGCTGTTCCGGCAGCGCAGCAGGCCGCGGCGGAGCCCGCGCTGGCACACCTGCACGGTCTGGAACGCGCACTCGCGGAACTGGCCGCACCGCTGCGCAGCCGGCCGCGGGCGCCGCTGGGGGCCTGAGCCGGGGCGGCGGAGTCTCCCATCCGCCCGATGCGCCCCGGCCCCTGCTGTTAGCGTCGCCGTATCCGCGCGGGCGGCCGGGACGGCGAAGGGCCGCAGCCGGGCAGCCGCCCGGACGGGGCGAGGGGCGGATCGGTGACGAAGGGCGGAGCAGTGGGGACCACGGAGCGCGGCCTGCGGGCGTACATCGGATCGTTCACCACGGCGGGCGGCGCGGGCCTCACCACCGCCGCCGTCGATCCGGGAACCGGCGCCCTCACCCCGCTGCACGCCACGGCCGAACTGCCCAACCCCTCCTTCCTCGCCCCGAGCCCCGACGGCCGCCACCTCTACGCGGTCAGCGAGACCGCCGACGGCGCGGCCGCCGCCTTCGCCCTCACCCCCGAAGGCCCCGAGCCCCTGGGACCGCCCGTCCCCGTCGGCGGCGCCGACCCCACCCATCTCGCCCTGATCTC
This sequence comes from Streptomyces pinistramenti, assembly GCF_020564935.1. Taxonomy (GTDB): domain Bacteria; phylum Actinomycetota; class Actinomycetes; order Streptomycetales; family Streptomycetaceae; genus Streptomyces; species Streptomyces pinistramenti. The sequence continues at coordinate 166,864 of NZ_JAJCXB010000002.1, read as the reverse complement.
CGGCCACTTGGTGACCGCCCACTACACCTCCGGCAGCATCAGCGCCCTCCCCGTACGCCCCGACGGCACGCTCGGCGGACCGGCCGCCGTCCTGCGGCACGAAGGCAACGGCCCGCGGGCCGACCGCCAGGAGGGCCCGCACGCGCACGCCGTACGCGCCGACCCCTCCGGCCGCTGGCTGCTGAGCGTCGACCTCGGCACCGACTCGGTCCGCTGCTGCGCCCTGGACCCCGCGAGCGGTACGCCGCTCGTCCATGCCGAGGTGCCGCTGCGCCCCGGCAGCGGACCGCGCCATATCGCCTTCCACCCGAGCGGCGGCTTCGCCTACGTCATCAACGAGTTGGCGCCGACGGTCACCGTCTGCCGCTGGGACGCGGCGGGCGGCACCCTGACGCCACTGGGGGAGACCGGGCTGCTCCCGGACGACGCCGTACCGGCGGCCTCCGGGGCAGCCGAGAGCTTCCCCTCCGCACTGGTCGTCTCCCGGGACGGCCGGTTCGCCTGGGCCGCCAACCGTGGGCACGACAGCATCTCCGTACTGGCCCTCGACCCGTCGGACGGGGGCGCCACCCTGGCCGGCACGGTTCCCTGCGGCGGTCACTGGCCCCGTGACCTGGCGCTCCACCCCGGTGGCCGGCACCTCTACGCCGCCAACGAGCGCTCCGGCGACGTCACATGGTTCACCGTCGACCCGGAAACCGGCCTGCCGGTCCGGGCCGGATCCCTCGCCGCGGCCGCCGTTTCCTGCGTGGTCTTCGCCTGACCGGGTACGCCGCCGTCAGCCCTGCGGAAACCGTCCGCCGAAGTACACCTGCGTCTCGGCGATCCGGCCGTTCCGTACGGTCAGCACCTCGACGTTGCGGTGCCGCGCCCCGGTCTTCAGCTCGTACGCGTAGCGCACCACCACGTCGCCGTCCTCCGTGGCGTCCCCGTGGAGCGGCACGGCTTCGAGGATGGCCTGGGAGCGCAGCCGGTCCGCAGTGGGGAAGCACCGTGCGAGGAACGCGGCCTTGTCGATGTGGTCGTCCTGCGGGCTGGTGAAGGTGAAGTCCTCGGCGAGCAGCCGGTCCATGGCCGCGCGGTCCTGAGCCAGGTAGGCGGCGAAGCAGGCGCGCACGACGTCGACGGAGGACATGCCGTCACTCCCTCCCGCGGGGGCCGTTCGCCCTTCCGCACGACGAACGTAGCCCGGCCCCGTGGCGGCCACCACCCCGCCGGCGACGGCCCGACCGGCCGGGACGGTGGCCCTGACCGGCCGGAATCGTCGTCCGCGGCCCGCCCCGCGCACCCCAGGGCCGCCCTGTGAGGCCCTGACGCCTCCCCTGGTGGACGCGCGTCCACCAGGCCCCACCCGGTTACCGCCCGCCTGTCGCAAGCCGTCTGACAGGCGTCTGGCGATCTCGGCCGACGAGACGGGACGGGGAACGCGCGAGGGCCGCCCCGCGCTCTGCGCGGAGCGGCCCTGCGATGCGGAGCGCTGCGGCGCTCCCGGTGTCCTTGCGCCGGGGCCCCGCCCCCTGGCGCGACGATCCGGCCTAGCGGACCGGCGTGCTCTGGCCCGCCGGCTGGAGGGTGATGCCCACCGCGGCCGCGTAGTTCGACAGCACCAGACGGCCCACGGCGCCGTAGGCGCCCAGGGCCTCGGCCGACGCGCAGTCGGCCTCCGCGGCAGCCGCCCCCAGCAGCCCGTCGGAGATCTCCGGCCCGATCAGGTACGGCGCGAGCGCCAGCTGTCGCGAGCCGGACCCGCGCAGCTGCTCCGCCGTGCGGGAGATCGCGCCGTCCTCGTCCAGCGCGGCGGCCAGCACCGGCACCGCGAGACGGGCCGAGAGCAGCATGCCGGTGATCCCGGCGGCCTGCACGGCCTCCTCGCCTCCCACGGTGGCCAGGATGATGCCGTCGGCCGCGGTGGCGACCGTGAACAGCCGCGCACGGTCGGCACGCGCCAGGCCCGCCTCGGACAGCCGGACGTGCAGCGCCTCGGCGAGCAGCGGGTGCGGGCCCAGGACGTCGGTCAGTTCGGCGCCGGAGCCGCTGTTCATGATGGCCTGGCGTATACGTCGCAGCAGCGAACTGTCCGGCCCTGCCAGCAGGGGCACGACCACCGCGGCAGGGCCGGCCTGGTCCGCGGCGCCGGCCCGCGCCGTGTGCTCGGCGCCGGCCTGTGCCAGCACGGCCTCCAGCGCCGGGAACTCCGCGTCGCCCCCGTCCACGTACCCGATCCGGGCGTCGAGGCCGGGCAGTTCGGAGCGGGCGATGCTGGAGACCTCATCCGCCAGGCTGCGGGCGGCGGATGAGGGGGTGCCGGGCACGGCCAGGACCAGGACGGGGGCGCCCTCGGGGGCGGCGAGCGGCTCCGGCTTGCGGTGGCGGCCGGACTGCCGCGGGCGCGGCATACGTACAGGCAGGCCGGGTGCCGGGCTCAGGGAATCGTCGTCAAAGCGGGGCGAGCCAGGTGCGGGCCCAGTGGGGGAACTCATGGCGCCGCATGCTAACGCCTCGGAGCACTCCGGTGCCGAGGGAGGGTTCGGTCAGGGGGTATCCGTCCCGATTTATCCCGCGCGTCTTGGTGGCTTCAGCCCGCCACGGACCGTGTGATCTGCAACAACTCCCCGTCGGCGGGCAGCGTCAGCTCCTCGCGGGCCAGCGCGGCGGCGAGAGTCAGCGCACCGTCGAGCGGGCTCCCCGCGGCCTCGGTGCAGACGACCCCGGGCAGCCGCGCGGCGAGGGCGGCGCGCAGCGGGCCGAGCAGCGGCTCGCCCATGCGGAACAGCCCGCCGGTCCACGCCACCGGCCCCGCGCCGTCCGCCGGGCAGACCGCGGCGGCCGCGTCGGCGATGTGCCGTGCGGCGTCCCGCAGGATGCCCGCCGCGACCTCGTCGCCGTCCGCGCACTGCGCGACCCGGGGGGCGAACGAGGCCAGGACGGCGGGCCGGTCGGGGCGCGGATAGAGCTTCCCCGGCAGCCCGCCGGCCGGCCCGAACTCCGCCTCGGCGCACTCCAGAAGTGCCCGCGAGCCACCCGTGCGCCCGTCGTGGGCACGCAGCGCGGCCTCCAGCCCGGCCCGGCCGATCCAGGCGCCGCTGCCGCAGTCGCCCAGCAGATGCCCCCAGCCATCGGCCCGCCGCCAGCCTCCCGTCACATCCGCGCCGAGCGCGATCAGGCCGGTGCCGGCGGCGATGACGGCACCGGGCCGCTGGCCGAGCGCGCCGGCGTACGCGGTCACCGCGTCGGCGGCCAGCGCCAGCCGCCGGGCGCCGAAGGCGGTGGCCAGCGCCGCGGGGAGGGTGGCCCGCAGGTCCTGTCCGAGCGTGACCATTCCGGCGGCGCCGACGCAGACGGCGGCGAAGCCGTCCGCTCCGGCATCCCGCCGCAACCGCTCGGCGGCGGGCAGCAGTTGGGACAGCAGCTGCTGGGCGTCGATGCCGCGCGGGCCGGTGCGTACGGGCTCGTCCGATGCGTAGGTGGCCGCCGGAACGGCACGCGGGTCGGCCGTGGAGGCGACGGCGATCCGCAGCCCCGAGCCGCCCGAATCGACGCCGAGAACATGGCGGCCGGGTGCGGCGGGCCGGCGCTCCGCGGAGTCCGGCGGCTCAGCCAAGGCCGCGGGCGTCCTGCTTGAGTGCGGTGTCGACGGTCAGCGCCGTGGCGACGACCAGGCTGAGCAGCGGGTCGGGGAGCTGCCGGTGGATCTGGAGAACGTAGTTGTCCGCCGTGGTGAACATCGTCTTGGCGAGACCTTCCCAGGTCTTGGTGATCCGGGCGATCTCGGTTTCGGTGTGGTCGACGATCGCGAAGTTCCATGCGCGCCAGTTCTCCGCCTTGATGGCGCCGATCTGCTGCCCGTTGACCATCATCCCGAAGTTGATCTTGCCGATGGCGTTCTGCTGCACGATCTCGCCGACCGGCCGGCCGTCGGGGCGCTGCACGATCACCTTGGACTTGAGGATCTTCGCGGGCCGGGTCAGCACCAGCTGCGGCTGCCCGTACGCGTCCCGGATCTCCAGCTTGTGGGTCATGTACTGATCCAGGCTGGAGACGACCCGCAGCACCTTCTTGGCCGTGCTCTGGCCGACCTGGACGACCGTGCCGAGGGTGTTGCCGTGCTGGTCGAAGACGCTGTACTCGTTGGTGACCTCGATGAGCTTGGCCTTCTGGTTCACCACCAGGACCGGCTCGGTGAACAGGCTGCCGCCGCCGGGACCGCCCGGCGCGACCCCGGCCTGCTGCTGGACCTGGCGCTGCACGCCCTCCGGATTGCCGCCGGGCGCTCCCGGCGCGTGCTGGGGCGGGTACGGCTGCGGCATCGGCTGTCCGGGCGCCTGCTGCGCGGGCTGCCCCTGCGCGTACCCCGGCTGCCCGTACGGTGCCTGCTGCTGTCCGTACGGTGCCTGTTCCTGCCGGTACGGCGCCTGGTGCGGGGCTTGTTGGGGCGCGGGCCCTGCGGTCTGCGGGGCGGTCTGGACCGGCTGGGCGGGGGACGGCTGCTGCTGGGGGAGCTGCTGAGCGGTCGGCTGGGGTTGCTGCGGCTGGGCCCGTTGTGGCTCGGCGTGGGTGTGCTCGGTCCATCGGGCGCCGTCCCACCAGCGCAGTTGGTGGGGGGTGCCCTGCGGGTCGGCATACCAGCCCGCAGGGATGCTCGCGTTCGTCATGCCGGAACAGTACCGCCCGGCATCAGGGCAGCTTCCAGTCCACCGGCTGGGCTCCCTGCCGCACCAGAAGGTCGTTGACGCGGCTGAAGGGACGGGAGCCGAAGAACCCGCGATCGGCGGACATGGGGGAGGGGTGCGCCGACTCGACGGCCGGCAGATTGCCGAGCAGCGGACGCAGATTGCGCGCGTCACGGCCCCACAGAACCGCGACGAGCGGGCGGTCGCGGCCGACCAGTGCGCGGATCGCCTGCTCGGTGACCTCCTCCCAGCCCTTGCCCCGATGCGCCGCCGGTTTGCGGGGCGCGGTCGTCAGCGCTCTGTTCAGGAGGAGTACGCCCTGTCTGGTCCAGGGGGTCAGGTCGCCGTTGGACGGCCGGGGAAGGCCGAGGTCGGAGTGCATCTCGCGGAAGATGTTCTCCAGACTCCCGGGCAACGGCCGGACGTCCGGCGCGACGGAGAAACTCAGCCCCACCGCGTGCCCCGGCGTCGGGTACGGATCCTGTCCGACGATCAGCACCCGTACGTCGTCGAACGGTTGCTGAAAGGCGCGCAGCACATTGCTGCCTGCCGGGAGGTACGTACGTCCCGCGGCGATCTCCGCCCGCAGGAAGTCGCCCATCGAGGCGATCCGTCCGGCGACGGGCTCAAGTGCCTTGGCCCATCCCGGTTCGACAATGTCTTGTAGAGGTCGTGCAGCCACGGGATCACCCTACTGGCCCAGCGTCCTCCGATATCAATCCGTGGCCCCTCCCCCCCTGGCCCCGCCCGCTTGCCGATAGTCGGCCCGCCGCTCGCTCACGTCATGGCGGCCGCCCGCACGCACAGCACATCGGGCAGGTGCGAGGCGAGCTGCCGCCAGCTGTCGCCGTCGTCCGCGCTGGCGTAGACCTCGCCGTTACGGTTGCCGAAGTACACCCCTGCGGGGTCGGAGTCATCGACGCACAGGGCGTCCCGCAGCACCGTGCCGTAGTGGTCCTCCTCCGGCAGGCCGTGGGAGAGCGGCTCCCAGTCGGCCCCGGCGTCGGACGTGCGGTACACCCGGCAGCGGTGTCCGGCGGGCACCCGGTCCATGTCGGCGGTGATGGGGCAGAGGTAGGCGGTGTTCGCGGCACGCGGATGGGCGGCCACGGCGAAGCCGAAGTCGGAGGGCAGCCCCGCGCCGATGTCCGTCCACCTGACGCCGGCGTCGTCGCTGCGGTAGACGCCCCAGTGGTTCTGCAGGTACAGCCGGTCGCGGTCCACCGGGTCCTGGGCGATTTTGTGCACGCACTGACCGAACTCCGGGTGCTGGTCCGGCAGGAAGACCGCCTTCACGCCGTTGTTCGACGGATCCCAGGTGGCCCCGCCGTCCGTGCTGCGGAAGACACCGGCCGCCGACACCGCGACCGTCACCGCGTCCGCGTCGCGCGGGTCCGTGATGACGGTGTGCACGGCGAGCCCGCCGCCGCCCGGCATCCAGTGCTTCCGGCTGGGGTGGTCCCACAGTGACCGGACCATGGCGAAGGTCTCGCCGCCGTCGTCGGACCGGAACAGGCCACCGGGTTCCGTGCCGGCGTAGATCACATCGGGGGCCGCGGGCCCCGCCGGATGCAGCTGCCACACCCGCTCCAGCGAAGTGCCGGTGTATTCCGGGTACGTGACCGCGGGTCTGGCCGGCTCCTGCCAGCTTTCGCCGAGGTCGTCGGAGTGGAAGACGGAAGGCCCCCAGTGCGGACTGTCCGCCCCGGCCAGCAGGCGCGGGGCAGCGCGCCGGGTGTCGATCCCGAGGGAGTACACGGCCTGCGCGGGGAAATGCGGGCCGCTCAATTCCCAGTCGCGGCCTCTTCGCCGGCCGACGAAGAGGCCCTTGCGAGTGCCCACTGCGAGTAGTACGTCAGTCATGCCCCAACACCTCCGGGACGCCGTTGTCTCAGATGCCGTCAGTCTGCACCTGACCACTGACAACGGCGTCCCGAAACGGCATCGGCGCAGGTCACACGGCCGCGGCCCGAGGGAAACGACACCGGAGAGCCACGTACCGCCGCCACGCGGAGGGCGCGCGTCGCACCGACCGCCGGTGCGACGCGCGCCGGCCTGGCGCCGGCCGCCTCAGACGGCTCGCTGGTACTGCTCGGGTACGCGGATGCCGGTCCCCAGCTCGCGGGCCGCCTGCAGGGCGAAGCTCGGCGACCGCAGCAGCTCCCGGCCGAGCAGCACGGCGTCGGCCTGTCCGTCCGCGACGATCTGCTCGGCCTGCCGCGCCTCGGTGATCAGGCCCACGGCGCCCACCGGCAGCCCGGTCTCCTTCTTGACCCGCTCGGCGAACGGCACCTGGTAGCCGGGAACCGCCTCGATCCTGGCGTTCGGCGCGTTGCCGCCCGTGGAGGTGTCCAGCAGGTCGACGCCGTGCGCCTTCAGGTCCGCGGCGAAGCGGACGGTGTCATCGGCCGTCCAGCCCTCGCGCGCATCGTCGTCGTTCTCGGAGAGCCAGTCGGTGGCCGAAATCCTGAAGAAGACCGGCAGTTCGTCGGGCCACACCTCCCGTACGGCGTCCACGACCCGCAGTGCGAAGCGCGTCCGGTTCTCGTAGGACCCGCCGTATTCGTCGGTGCGCCGGTTGGTGAAGGGGGAGAGGAACTGGTTGATCAGGTAGCCGTGCGCGCCGTGTATCTCGACGACGTCGAAGCCGGCCTCGCGGGCCCTGCGGGCAGTGGCGGCGAACTGCCCGACGATCTCGTCGATCTGTGCGGTGGACAGCTCCTCCGGGGTCGGTGCGCCGTTGTCGAACGGCACCGGGCTCGGGGCGAGGGGCGTCCAGCCGTACGGCTCGTCGGCGTGGATCGCCCCGCCGCGGTTGACCCACATCCGCTCGGTCGACGCCTTGCGCCCGGCGTGCGCGATCTGGATGCCGGGCACGGTTCCCTGCGACTTCAGGAAGGCCGTGATCCGTCGGAACGCCTCGGTCTGGGTGTCGTTCCACAGCCCCAGGTCGTACGGGCTGATGCGCCCCTCCGGGCTGACCGCGGTCGCCTCGGTGAGGATGAGTCCGGTGCCGCCCGCCGCGCGGGCCGCCAGGTGCTGGAAGTGCCAGTCACCGGGCACTCCCTCCGCGGGGCCCTCGGGGGCCGCCGAATACTGGCACATGGGAGCCATCCAGATGCGGTTCGGGATGGTCAGCGACCGAAGACGGATGGGCTCGAACAGTGCGCTCACGGCTGGCTCCTGTACCTCACGACGTGCGGGCTCCGATCGAGCCCGCCCTCATACGATAAACGCCGTAATACGCTGAGTGTCAAACTACGATGTTTCTCGTACGAGCCGCGCTGACGTGAGGGAGGCCGGGATCGGCGTGACGCCCCGGACCGCAGCCTCGGACTACGGCCTGATCAGGCAGAACGGGTGTCCCACCGGATCCGCGTAGACCCGGAAGTCCCGCTCGCCGCCCTCGTCCTCCAGGTCGAGCGCCCTCGCGCCGAGCGCCAGGACCTCGGCCTCGCGGGCCTCCAAGTCGTCGACGTCCAGGTCCAGATGAAGCTGCTGCGAGTGCTCGGCGCGCGGCCAGCCCGGCGGTACGAAGCCGTTCGCGCGCTGGAACGACAGGCGGACGGTCCCGTCCACGAAGAGGTCGACCCAGTCGGCGTCGGCGCCGCCCTTCACCTCGCCGCCCAGCACTCCTGCGGAGAACTCGGCGAGGGCCAGCGGCTCGGGGCAGTCCAGGACGATGGTGCGGATCTTCGCGAGGGGCATGTTTCCTCCCGGGGAAGTGGGGGCGTGCCGTGGCGGGCCGGTCGTTCCGCCCTGCGTCACGGGCCTCGTGCGCCCGCAACGTCCTGCGGTAGCCGCGCCCGCGCACCGGCGCAAACATGGGCCTGGGGGTCGGAACGGACGCGGAGAGGGGACGGACGTGAGCGAGAAGGCCGGCGCGGAGGACGACGGCGCCGCCGACAGCCTGGCGGCCTACCACGGCAAGCGGCACTTCGACCGGACGCGTGAACCGCGCGGCCGGCCGGCGACCTCCGGCGATCAGCCCTGCTTCGTCGTGCAGATCCATGACGCGCGCCGGATGCACTTCGACTTCCGCCTGGAGGTCGACGGGGTCCTGAAGTCCTGGTCCGTGCCGAAGGGCCCGTCCGCCGACCCGCACGACAAGCGCCTCGCCGTGCCCACCGAGGACCATCCGCTCGACTACCGGGAGTTCGAGGGCGTCATCGCCCCCGGGGAGTACGGCGCGGGCCCGGTGATCGTCTGGGACCAGGGCACCTACCGGCCGCTCCCCGGTAAGCGCAAGGACCGGGCGGGCAGCTTCGCCGAGGCCCTGGAGAGGGGGCACGCCGCCTTCTGGCTCGACGGCACGAAGCTGCACGGCGGCTATGCGCTCACCCGGTTCCGTACCGGTGAGGAACCGGGCGACCGGGAATCCTGGCTGCTGGTCAAGGAGAACGACACGCACGCGGCCCACCACGGGGCGCCCGACCCGATGCGCGCCCGCTCGGTACGCAGCGGCCGGACGCTCAGGCAGGTGGTGGCCGATGCCGCCGATGAGTCCGATGACGGCCGGTGAGTCACACCGCAACGCCGGGAGGCGGGTCGGCCATGGGGCGGCTCACCTGTCGTCCGTGCTCCCGACGGAGTCCGGGCAGACATGGACCGCGGCCTCTTCGGCCGACGCGGCACCGCCGTCGATGCCGACATCGTGGGCGACGACGTCGTTGGTGTGCCGCGGGTACCCTTCGTCCGCGCCGACCAGTCGCCCGGCCCGCTCGCCGCCGACCTGGTCGTCGAACGCCTCGCCGTCGTCCGGCAGGTCGCCGATGCCGTCGCCGTCGGGCAGCGCGACATCCGGGTTCTCCTCGGCCAGCCGCTGGTCGAGGGTTTCCCCGTCGTGCTGCTCCTGCGCCGTCGTCCCGCGGTTCACCGCGAGCGGGCGCTCGGGCGGCGAATAGCCCTCGTCCAGCATCTCGTCGAGTCCCGGCTCGTCTAGTGCGTCCTCCATATCCAGATCGTCAGGATTGTCCTGGGGATCGGACGCGGAGGGCTGGTACACCTCGTCGCCCATCGCGTTGTCGGACATGCCGCCCTCCTTCTCCGGGTGCGTCGGTGGTCTCACGCTGCGGTGCCGAACCCACGCAGAATGCCGATGACTTCCGTGTCCTGCACCTGGTCGAAATCGAGATACCACTCGCCCACCGCGTGAAAATGCTGCGGCTGGTGGACACAGACAACATCGTCCGCCTCCTCGCACAGCGCCGCAGCCGCAGCGGCATCGCCCACGGGCACGGCGAGAATCAGGCGGGCGGGCCGCAACCGCCGCAGATGGCGCAGCGCCGCGCGGGCCGTGGCACCCGTGGCGAGCCCGTCGTCGACCAGCAGGACCACGGCGCCGGTCACGTTCAGCGGGGGCCGGCCCGCCCGGTAGGCCGCCTCGCGCCGGTGCAGCTCGGCCCGTTCCCGTTCGACATCGGGGGCGAGCCGCTCCTCGGACAGGCCGAGCACGGCCAGCGCCGCCGTGTCGAAGACCGGCGGTTCGTCGTCGACGAGGGCCCCGACGCCGACCTCGGGCCGGCCGGGAACACCGATCTTGCGGGCCACGAGCACATCCAGCGGAGCCCCGAGAGCCCGCGCGACCTCCGCCCCCACCGGAACGCCGCCGCGCGGCAGCGCCAGCACCAGTGGGGCGGTGAACCCGCCGGTCCGCATCAGCGCGAGACACCGGGTGGCGACGGCCTCCCCGGCATGCCGACGGTCGAAGTACCGCATATCGCGCCGCACCTCACTCTCTCCGCCGCCGCGTACGGCCGGTCCGCGCGCCGGCCCGGCCGGTGACCGGGCGACGCTTCAGCTCCGGCGGTGTTCCGTCGCAAGACCCAGGGATTCGGCGATGGTCTGGACGTTCGGATACAGCTCGTCCGCCGGGAGCCGTTCCGCGAGGGCGACCAGCCGGTCCGGTGCGTGGTCCCGCCGGAGTTTGTTGATGACGGTGGGTTTGTCGGCCGGATAAATGCTGCGGCCGAGATGCTGGGCGAGTTCCGAACGTATGCCGACGTCCTCCTCGGTCATGCCGAACGGAGTTCCGCCCCGGAACACGGTGTCGGGCGCTCGGGCCACTTCCGGCTGGTCCTCACCCGCGGGCTGGAGTTCCCGTTCCTCCACCGCCCGCAGCGACCGGTCCGCCGTCAATTCTGCCCGCAATTGCTTCTTCATCACGTCGTCCCTGGCGGGCCCGGTCTTGTCCGCGCCGTGCTCCATGACCATGGTTTCCTCCGGATTCACGAGAACTGAGCTGAATTGATGTCGCGCCGGTATTCCATCTCCCCGGCGCGCCCTCTCTTTCACCGGGTGCCCGTTATTCATTCGAGCTAACACCGTGTGCCGGCGCAGCCGTTGGATGTTCCGTACAGCGGCGGACCGTCCGCGCGCAGCCGACTCCGCATTACCGCCGCCCGGCGCCCAGTTCGTTCACGAGCGTGGTGCAGAACGCCTTGAGGTCGTCCGGTTTGCGGCTGGTGACAAGGGTGTTGGGCCCGTCGGTGCAGACTTTCACCCGCTCGTCGACCCAGGTGCCGCCCGCATTGCGGATATCGGTCGCCAGGCTGGGCCACGAGGTGAGCGTGCGGCCGCGCACCACATCGGCCTCCACCAGCGTCCACGGGGCATGGCAGATGGCCGCGACCGGCTTTCCCGCCCCGAAGAATCCACGCGCGAAGGCGACGGCCCGCTCGTCCATGCGCAGCTCGTCCGGATTGGCCACGCCGCCGGGCAGCACCAGGCCGTCGTAATCCTCGACCTGCGCCTTGTCCAGCGTCCGGTTCACGGTGAAGGTGTCCGCCTTGTCCAGGTGATGGAAGGCTTGCACGGACCCGGGAGCGGTGGATACCAGATGCGGCACGGCACCGGCATCGACGACGGCCTGCCACGGCTCGGTCAATTCGACCTGCTCGACCCCTTCGGGGGCCACCAGAAACGCGATCTGCATGCTGTCCGTCCTCTCGGTGGTGCATCATTCCGTCCACTCAGGGCCGCATTCCCACCGCATCCCGAGACATTCCCGTCGGGCGCATATCGCACCATCTCAGGCGCGCCTCGGACGCATTGCCGGTGACCGGTTTCTGCCGTGCCTCCCGGCCCTTTTTCACCGGCGCCTTTTCCACCGGCTCGCGCCTGATCTTGGCTTCGACCGCCGGCGCACGTCATCCTGACCTGAGAGGAATCGTGGTATTCGACGGGATCCCTTCCGTGCTCGGCGTCCCGATGAGCTGTTCGGCGGATCTTGAGTTCGCCCCCGCGGGCTCTGCGTGCGTGCCCGGGTGCCTCCATCGGACTCCGGATACGGCGAGATCGCATCCCGGCGCACGGCATGAACCGGTCCGGGCGGCGGGCCACCGGGAGTGCCGCTGTGGCCCGGGGCCCCCGCCACTCCGCGGGCCTGCGGGGCGTACCGATGCGGGGCCCGATGTGCGCCCCGGTGGGGGCCGCTCCGAGGATGAGCGTCAGTACGCAGAGGTTCACGCACGCAGAGGTTCACGCCCCGTTTGAGCGAGGCCGGGGTCCGGGCCGGGAGGCCGCCGACGAGGACGGAGCTTCGGCCAGTCGGGCGACGGAAAAGCCGTTGCGGACGGTCACCGAGGAGCGGTCGCGCAGCCGGCCCGCTCGCGCGAGCGGGCCGTGGGCAGGCCGGGGGCGTACCGTCGAAGACGGGCCCGCGGCCCGCAAGCTGCGGCGCGGCCACCAGGCGGCGCGCGCAGGATGCTCCGACCCGTGCCACCCGGACCGCCCGCCGCTCGACAGCATCAGCCGCGCCCCACGGCCCCGTCCGGTTCCACGGCCCGTCCGGGAAGGGAGACGCCCACCATGACGACCGCAGAACACCGCACACCCGTCGGCAGCGGGCACATCGTCCCCGTGCACGGCGCGCCCTGCTGGGTGCACCTGATGTCCCGCAACCTCCGGGCGGCCCAGGACTTCTATGCCGACGTCCTCGGCTGGCGCTTCCGCCAGGGGAGCCTGGGTGACGAATTCTGCGTCGCCCTGGACGGCGGGCGGCCGGTCGCCGGGATGGCGCAGCTCTCCGACCGACTCCGGGGCGCCGTGGCATGGACCCCGTACTTCGCGGTCGACAGCGCCGACGACGTCGCGGGGCGGGTCAGGGAACGCGGTGCCACGGTCGCCGTCGGCCCGCTCGAATTCGGCACCGGGCGGGCAGCCCTTGCGGCCGACCGCGACGGTGCGGTCTTCGGGTTCTGGGAAGGCCAGACACTCCGCTGGTCGGTCGGCCACGGCAGCGCCCCGGTGTTCCTGGAACTCCGCACCCGCGACGCGTTCGCGGCCGCCATCTTCTACGCGGAGGTCTTCGACTGGGCCACTACGGAGCCGGGCGGCTGCGATGTCACCTACGAGCACGACCAGGTCATCGTCCGGCAGGAGCAGCACCTGGTCGCAGCGTTGCGGGGCGGCGGTGTGGAGGAGGCGCCCGACCCGCAGATGCGGCCCCGCTGGCACGTGCACTTCCGGGTCAGGGACCTCGAAGCGGTGACGGCCGCGGCGGTGGCGGCCGGCGGCGCCGTGCGGTCGACGGCCCCGGTGGCGGGCGGTTCCGGCCACCGGGCAGTGATCAGCGACCACGAGGGGGCGCTCTTCACGGTGTCCGAAGCGACGCAGGAGCAGGAGGCGGCGGCCGACAGCGGGAGTCGGTGACCGGCGCGGCACGGGGCGCCGAGCTGCTCTCCGTACGTCTCGCGCATACACGCGGCCGGCGGCCTCCGTTCCCAGGTTTGACGGAACGGAGGCCGCCGGTCGCGTGCGTGCTCACGGCGGGGCCGGAGCGGGTGGGCAGCGTCAGAGCGAGGGGTGGATGTCCCCGCTGCCCATGCCGCTCTCCTGCTCGCTCCTGCTCTGCAGCTTCTGGGCCTTGGCCTTGAGCCGCTCGCGCTTGTCGGGATCATTGGTGCGCTGGGCCTCCTCCTCCAGCTGCTGCGCCTTCTCGCGCATCTGCTGGAGCCGGCCGCGCGTTTCGTCGCCGCTCATGATCACTCCTCGGATGGATGGGATGGCACCCACCCTCAGCGAACCAGGGCACGCCCGCTTCGGCACCTCGAACCCGCTCCGGCCGTCACGGTCACCCTGCGCGACGCCGCCCGGGGGCGGGCCGTCCCGGGGGCCCAAGGGGCGCAGCCCGTTCGTTCCAGCCCACTCCCCGCACCGTTCCACAGCGTCCCACAGCGGCGAACGCCCTGCTCGGAGGCCATTCCACAGTCGTCGGCCGACCTCGGTCACGACCCTGTCGCGCAGGCTGCGGGACTGTTGCAGAGTGGAAGGGACGAAACGGGAACCAAGTGAGGGAACGGGCAGGCCGGAAGGCTGCCGCGGCTGCGGGACCACCGATCGGAAGGCGGTGTGCGGGATGGCTTCTCCTACCACGCCCGGCCGGAATCCGGCATCTGCCCGACCCGGCCGGCATCCGCAACTGGATCCGGACACCAGCGCCGCCTTCCACGAACTGGCCACCTTGCCGGACGGCCCCCGCAGGCAGCGGCTGCGCGAGGAGATCGTCTGCGCATGGCTGCCGATGTCCCACCGCCTGGCCAGGCGGTACAGCGGCCGCGGGGAGAGCGACGAAGACCTGCGCCAGGTCGCCGCCCTCGGCCTGCTCAAGGCCATCGACCGCTTCGACCCGCAGGCCGGTACGGCGTTCGGTGCCTTCGCCGTCCCCACGATCATCGGCGAGATCAAGCGGCACTTCCGGGACGACCTGTGGGCCGTGCACGTCCCTAGGCGCGCCCAGGAACTGCGCGCCCAGGTGCACCGCGCCCGGCTGGAGCTCTCCGTACGCCCCGGACACGCCGCAATCACCGTCCAGGACGTCGCGGCCCACACCGGCATGTCCTACGACGACGTGCTGATCGGCCTGGACGCGCAGAAGACCTTCACCGCCCTCTCCCTGGAGCGTCCGCTCGGCGGCGAGGGCACCCAGCAGACGCTCGGCGACCTCGTCGGCCAGGAGGACCCGGCCCTGGGACTCGTCGACGACCGGGAGGCCGCCGCCCCGGGCCTGCGTATGCTGCCCGAGCGCGAGCGCCGCATTCTCTACCTGCGGTTCTTCATGGGCCTGACGCAGAGCGAGATCGCCTCCCGCGTCGGCGTCTCGCAGATGCACGTCTCCCGGCTGCTCCGCAGATCGTGCGACTACGTACGCGAGCAGGCCCTCGCCCCGCAGCCCTGACACCCGCGCGGCCCGGCGCCTTCGCCCGTGGACAGCCGCTCCACGCGACGTACCGTCTCCCCGCCGAAGAAGACCGGCGTGCCGCACCCGGTGCCACAGCGGGGACGTGCGGTTGACTCGCCAGATGTTCCGACTGGCATGTGTCGCACTGACCGTATGCGCCGCCCTGGCTGCCGTGGCGGCGGCCGTACTGTTCTCAGCGTGGTGGTGGCTGCCCGCCGCCTTCCTGCTGCTGCCGGCCGTGATCGGCGTGGGGGACCTGCTGCAACGCAAGCACTCGGTGCTGCGCAACTACCCCGTGGTGGGCCATCTCCGGTACGTGATGGAGCGCATCCGGCCGGAGATGCAGCAGTACTTCGTCGAACGGAGCTTTGACGGCCGCCCCTTCGACCGCGACGTGCGCAGCATCGTCTACCAGCGCGCCAAGGGCACCGAGGCCGAGGAGGCGTTCGGCACCGAACGGGACGTCTACGTAGCGGGATACGAATTCCTGGTGCCGTCCATCGCTCCGCAGCCGGTCCCCGACGAGCCGCCCCGCGTCCGTATCGGCGGCCCCGACTGCACCAGGCCCTACGACATGGCCCTGCTCAACGTCTCGGCGATGAGCTTCGGGTCGCTGTCCGCCAACGCGATCCTGGCCCTCAACAAGGGGGCCGCACAAGGTGGGTTCGCGCACGACACCGGGGAGGGCGGCATCTCCGAGTACCACCTGAGGCACGGCGGCGACCTCGTGTGGGAGCTGGGCACCGGATACTTCGGCTGCCGGACCCCGGATGGCGGCTTCGACCCCCGCGTGTTCGCCGACAAGGCGGCGCACGACCACGTGAAATGCGTGTCGCTCAAGCTGTCCCAAGGCGCCAAACCCGGCATCGGGGGCGTCCTGCCCGGCCGCAAGGTGAACGCCGAGATCGCCCGGGTCCGCGAGGTAACCGAAGGCCGGACCGTGGTGTCGCCGCCCTACCACCGGGTGTTCAGCACGCCCCGCGAGCTGGTCCGGTTCCTCGCCGGGATGCGCGAGTTGGCGGGCGGCAAACCCACCGGTTTCAAGCTCTGCGTCGGTTCCAGGAGCCAGTTCCTCGCGGTCTGCAAGGCGATGCTGGAGGAGGACGTCGCGCCGGACTTCATCGTCGTCGACGGCGCGGAGGGCGGCACCGGCGCGGCGCCGCTGGAATTCGCCGACCACCTGGGCACCCCGCTGACCGAGGGCCTGATCACCGTCCACAACGCCCTGGTAGGGACCGGCCTGCGGGACCGCATCAAGCTCGGCGCGAGCGGCAAGGTCGCCACCGGCGCCGACCTCGTCAAACGGCTGCTGCAAGGCGCCGATTACACCAACGCGGCCCGCGCGATGATGTTCGCCGTCGGCTGCATCCAGGCCCAGCGCTGCCACACCAACACCTGCCCCGTCGGCGTGACCACCCAGGATGCCCGGCGCGCACGGGCACTCGACGTCGACGACAAATTCCGGCGGGTGCACCGCTACCAGGAGGCCACGGTCCGCAGCGCCCTGCAGATCATGGCGGCCATGGGAGTACGGTCCCCCGGCGAACTCGGCCCGCACCAGCTGCGCCGGCGCCTGGATCCGCTGACCGTCCGCTCGTACGGAGAGCTGTACGCGTGGCTCAGCCCCGGGCAGTTGCTGGCCGAGCCGCCGGAGGAGTGGGAGCGCGACTGGGCGGCCGCCGATCCGGACCGGTTCACGGTCTGACCGGGCGGGGCGGCGAGTTCCCCTCGGCGCCCGGAAAATTCCCTGGCATCGCGCCCGCCCGAACCGCCGCTGTCTCAGGGCGATCCCCGAGTCTGCCCTGACCTTCGCCGGTACCTGTTCCGGCGGCGATGTACGCGACGGTAACGTGCGAGGCGATGGAGCTGCGAAGACGCACATCAGCAGGGAGGCGGGGGAATCGTGCAAGGGCAAGCGCAGAGGCAAGAGGACGGTCACGCGCAGGTGCCGCGGCAGACGGCGCGGGCACTGTGGCTGCTGACCGAGCCGCTGCACGCGGTCAGTTACTTCGACGAGGGCTGCCGGGGCCTGGGCAGGGCCATCGGCCTCAAGGGCTTCTGGATGGGGTACTTCGCCGCCCGCACGGCCCCGCTGGGCGCCGTGGACGCCACGCTCGCCACGGCGATACTCGGAGTCTTCGCCCCCGGAATGCTCGCCCGCTCCCTGCCCGCGGCCTGGCAGTCGGTTGCCCCTGCGCGTGTCCTGGATGCGCGGGCCCGTAGCGCGGCCGGCGCCCTGCGCGCGATCGACCCGGCGGTCGAGGCATCCGCGGGCCGGGTGACGCCCGCACTCCGGACGATGGTGGAGGACGCGCCGGCCCTCGCCCGCCCGCTGTTCGCGGCGAACCGCCCACTGTGCGACCGCGCCGACCCGGTGGAAGCGCTGTGGCAACTGGCCACTGCGCTACGCGAGTTCAGAGGTGACGCGCATCTGGCCGTGCTCGCCGACCACGGCTTGGACGGATGCGAGGCGCTGGTGCTCGCCGTCGCCTGCGGCAGGGTGCCCAGGGACACCATGCGGCAGGACCGCGGGTGGAGCGAGGAGGAGTGGGCGGCGGCGGAGGAACGGCTGCGGTCCCGCGGCCTGGTGGACGGGCAGGGCGGCGCGACGGGACGTGGCGCGGCGGAGCGGGCCCGGATCGAGGATTCGACGAACCGGCTCGCGGCACGGCTGCTGCGCCCGCTCCCGGAGGCCGAAGCCGACCGGCTCTTGCGTGAGCTGAGACCCGTGGCTCATCGCGTCCTGGCCGCCGGCACCCTGCCGTTCCCGAACCCGATGGGCCTGCCGGCTCCCGCAACGGACGGCTCGGGCGAGGGCTGCGGAGTGTGAGAGGGGGCGGGCGCGGCGCCGTCAGCGCAACGCGTCGAGTCGCTTACGGGCGGTGCGCAGAGAACGCCCGTGGCGGAGCACACCCGTCCAGGGATCGGAGCGGGCCTGTGCCAGCACCGCGTCCACGTCCTTCAACGACCAGCTCCGGGGGGTGAGTTCGGGATCGTCGAGCAGATCCCAGGTGATCGGGGTGGCGATGGGACCGCCCGGCTTCGCCCGTACGGACCAGGGCGCGACGGCGGTCTGCGCGTAGCTGTTGCGCTGCATGTCGAGATAGAGGCGGCCGCCGCGGGCGTCCTTGCGTACCGCGGTGGTGAGGTGCTCGGGGTGGCGCTGCGCGAGCACGTCGGCCATGTCCTTCGCGAGGAGTCGGGAGGTGTCGAAGTCCGCGTTGCCGGTGAGCGGGACCGTGATGTGCAGTCCCTTGGATCCGGTCGTCATCAGGGTGGCCGGCAGGCAGAGTTCTTCGAGGAGAGCGCGGACCTGCCGGGCGGCGTGGCGGACCGGCTCGAAGTCGGTACCCGGCGGGTCCAGATCGAAGATCAGCCGGTCCGGGCGCCGCGGGCGGTCGGCGCGAGCGGGCCAGCGGTGCAGGGTGATGCATGCCTGGTCGGCGAGGAACAGCAGAGCGGCCGTGCTGTCGCAGACGGTGTGGGTGACCGTGCCGCCTTCCTTGCCGACCTCGGCCCGCCGGATCCAGTCCGGGTAGTGATCGGGGGTGTCTTTCTGCATGAAGTGCGGACCGCCAAGCCCCTCGGGAAGGCGCTCCAGCATCAGTGGCCTGCCCCGCAGGTGAGGGAGCATGTACGTCGCCACTTGCCGGTAGTAGCCGATGAGATCGGCCTTGGTGAAGCCGTCGTCGGGGAACAGCACCTTCTCCGGCCGGTGGATCTCCACCGTGCGGCGACCCGCCCGCACGCTCTCCGTGTTGCTCATGCGGGCCGGGGTACCCGTTCGGCGAGATCTTAAGCCCAGGCGTGCGGGGGCGTGGCGTGGACCGTAGTGGGGAGGTCGTGGTGCGGGCGGGGCGGGGGCAGCGGTCGCGGGTGGCCGGCGGCGAGAGGTGGGGAGGGGAGGGGGAGACCGGAGCATGTGGGGAGACGCCGTGCGGGGCCGGGCCGCGGGATGCGGATCGTCGGGCCGGGCATGAGGGGGCGGAGCCGAGATGCCCCGTGTACGTGACGTGTGGATCGCCGGGCACCGGGAAACCGGGAGGGACGGCCCGCTGAAACACCCTGCGTGCTGAACCGCTTCGGGCACGTGCGAGCGGCGTGGTGAGTGGCTCCGTGATAGGGGTCGACGGCCGCGAAGCCGCGAGGTATCGCAGGGAGGAAGGAAGAATGATGACCACCGAACCGTCTCCCGGAGGGCCGGCCCCCGTGCCCAGCGGACCGGGCCCCATTCCCCGCGAACCCCAGCCCCGGGGGCCACAACCCCCTGAGCCGGACCAGCAGCCCGGCAGGGAACCCGGACCTCGACCGGACCACGACCCGGAACGGGAACCGGAACCTGGTGCGCCCGAGCCTCCCGACTGAGCCGGACGGACGGGACGGGGCGGACCAGCCGGACGGGGCGGATGAGTCGGACGGGCGGCCGGGGCCGGGACGGATCACCCTGCCCGCGCCGACCGGTGCTCCGCAGCGATGCCGGGCCCTCCGCTCCCAACGGACCCGTGCCGCCCTCTCCGTTCCGACGCCGCGGGGCAGGTACGGAGACCACGCCCCGTCCGAGTTGTGGCCACGATCCGCGTGGCACAGGGTGGAACGGACGGCCGGAAGCAAGGACGGCTGGACGGGCGCAGGCGTCGGCTGGACAGCCGCCCGGACTCCGCCCCGGGCCGACGAGCGGGCTCGTGGTGCCGCCGACGGCCGGACTTCACCACAAGGCTCACGGGTAGCCCGCGAACGCCGCGCGGCGGAAGGACGGGTGTGGAACGAGCCGGTGCGGAACGGGTGCCGAGCCGGACCCGCCGCGAATCCGGAGGCCGATGAAGGGCGCGTCCCATGTCGCCGGATTCGGCGAGGCTACCCGGTTCGTACGGCTGGAAGGACGTCGCCGATACGTCGACCATGCGTCGCTGATGCCGTCCCCTGCGGCGACGACGCCGACACGTTCGTGGAAGGAGTACACGCCCGCACCGAGGAGGGTTTCACCGAAACGGCCTTCACCAAGGTCGCCCAGGTGCAAATCGGCGGCAGCCAACAGGAGCGCCATCAGGAACCGTTCTCCTGTCGGACAGAGCAGAAACTCCTTCCGGCACCACACACTCTCTGACCGTCCCCCACTCGGCACACCTCCACCGACCACCAACCACCGCCTCCGGAGCCCCACCCCCCCCCCCCCCAGGAGATTCCTCCTATGCCCACCCCACAGGAGAAAGCCACCGTGGCGAGTGTCCTCGCCCCCGAGGAACTGGGGGAGTTGCAGGCGCACTGGCGAGCGGCCAACTACCTTGCCGCCGGGCAGATCTACCTGAGAGCCAACCCCCTCCTCCAGGAGCCGCTGCGCCCGGACCACATCAAGCCGCGGCTGCTCGGCCACTGGGGCACGTCGCCCGGGCTCAACCTCGTGCACACGCACCTCAACCGCGTCATCAAGGCCCGTGGTCTGGACGCCCTGTGCGTCTGGGGGCCGGGGCACGGCGGTCCGGCCGTGCTGGCGAACTCCTGGCTGGACGGGACCTACACGGAGACCTACCCGGACGTGAGCCGGGACGGGGCGGGCATGGCGGAGCTGTTCCGGCAGTTCTCGTTCCCCGGCGGGGTGCCCAGCCACGTCGCCCCCGAGACGCCCGGATCGATCCATGAAGGTGGCGAACTCGGCTATTCCCTCGCCCATGCGTACGGCGCGGCGTTCGACAACCCCGGACTGCTCGTGGCCTGCGTGATCGGTGACGGCGAGGCCGAGACGGGTCCGCTCGCGGCATCCTGGCACGCCGACAAGTTCCTCGACCCGGTGCACGACGGCGCCGTGCTGCCGATCCTGCACCTCAACGGCTACAAGATCGCCAACCCCGCGGTCCTCGCCCGTATCCCCGAGGACGAACTCGACGCACTGCTGCGCGGCGTGGGCCACGAGCCGATCCACGTCACCGGCGACGACCCCGAGACGGTCCACCGCGCGATGGCCGCAGCCATGGACCGTGCCCTGGATCGCATCGCTCGCGCACAGCGCCGCGCCCGCAAGGAAGGGGCGACCGACCGCCCCCGCTGGCCCATGATCGTGCTCCGTACGCCCAAGGGGTGGACCGGCCCGCACGAGGTCGACGGGAGGCCCGTCGAAGGCACCTGGCGCGCCCACCAGGTCCCGCTGTCCGACGTCCGTGAGGACGTCGGCCATCTGCGGCAGCTGGAGGCATGGCTGCGGTCCTACCGGCCGGAGGAACTCTTCGACGCCGAGGGCCGGCCGCGGCCGGAGGTGCTCGCCTGCGTGCCGGACGGCAACCGCCGGCTCGGCGCGTCCCCGCACGCCAACGGCGGCCTGCTCGTACGCGACCTGCCGATCCCGCCGCTGGAACGCCACGCGGTGCGCGTCGACGCCCCCGGTAAGGAGCTGCACGAACCGACCCGGGTGCTCTGCGGCCTCCTGGAGCGCGTGATGGCGGCGACCGCCGGGCGGCGCGACTTCCGCGTCGTCGGCCCGGACGAGACCGCGTCGAACCGGCTGGAGGCGCTGTACGAAGCCACCGGCAAGGCATGGCAGGCCGAATTCCTCGCGTCCGACGAGCACCTGTCCCGGGACGGGCGGGTCATGGAGGTGCTTTCGGAGCACCTGTGCCAAGGGTAGCTTGAGGGCTATCTCCTGACCGGCAGGCACGGTCTCTTCGCCAGTTACGAGGCCTTCGCGCACATCGTCGACTCGATGGTCAACCAGCACATCAAATGGCTCAAGACCGCCCGTCGGCTGCCCTGGCGCCGCCCCATCGCCTCCCTCAACTACCTGCTCACCTCGCACGTGTGGCGCCAGGACCACAACGGCTTCTCCCACCAGGACCCCGGCTTCGTCGACCACGTCCTGAACAAGAGCCCCGAAGTCGTCCGCGTCTACCTGCCGCCGGACGCCAACACCCTGCTGTCCGTGGCCGATCATGCGCTGCGCTCCCGCGACTACGTCAATGTGATCGTGGCGGGCAAACAGCCGAGCTTCGACTGGCTGTCGCTGGACGAGGCCCGTGCGCACTGCGCGCGCGGCGTCGGCGTCTGGGAATGGGCCGGTACGGAGAACGGCAGCCGTGACCCCGACGTCGTCCTGGCCTGCGCCGGCGACGTGCCCACCCAGGAGACCCTCGCCGCCGCGTCCCTGCTGCGCCGGCACCTTCCGGATCTCGCGGTCCGGGTCGTCAACGTCGTGGACCTGGCGCGCCTGCTGCCGCACGACGAACACCCGCACGGCATGCCGGACTTCGAGTACGACGCCGTCTTCACCCGCGACACACCGGTCATCTTCGCCTACCACGGCTACCCCTGGCTGATCCACCGGCTCACCTACCGGCGCTCCGGGCACGAGCAGCTGCATGTGCGCGGCTACAAGGAGGAGGGCACGACGACCACACCCTTCGACATGGTGGTCCGCAACGACCTCGACCGGTACCGGCTGGTGATGGACGCCGTCGACCGGGTGCCGGGCCTCGGCGGCCGCGCCATCGCCGTCCGCCAGGCCATGGCCGACGTCCGCACCCGGCACCACGCCTGGATCCGGGAGCACGGTACGGACCTGCCGGAGGTCGTCGAGTGGACCTGGGACGGCTGACGGAGACGAGCCCCTGCCGGCGCCGTGTCCGCACGCCTCAACCGCTCGCCTCCCGCACGTCATCCACCACGTGCTGGTCCAGTGCCGCCCGGACGAGCCCGGCCGCGAACCCCGCGATCTCCCCGGCACCCACCAGCCCGGCCAGCTTCGCGGGGTCCTCGGGCAGCCCCAGCCGCCCGGCGCCCCGGAGGGCCTTCTCATCGAGGAACGGCGCGAACTCCTGCCATACACCCTGCACTTCACGGAGGAAGATGGCGGACCCCGCGGGACCGATCCCCGGCACCTCCTGCAACGCCCCGCGCAGCGCCGCGCGGTCGCCGTCCACCGCGTCCCGCATCCGCCGCAGATCGCCCCGGTACCCGTCCCGCAACAGCTCGGCACCGGTGCCGAGCTGGGTCGCCGTGCGCTCGTCGTAGCGCCGGTAGCCGCCCTCGCCGAGCGCGTCGACGCGCTGCTGCCAGGTGGCCGACGCCATCGACCCCGGCGCCCGCAATCCCGCCGCGAACAGCTGCCGCGCGGCCGACACCGCGACCGACGCCCGGATTCGGGCGCTGAGCAGGGACGACAGCACCAGCAGCTGGTAAAGGGGCTGCGGGGTGTCCTTCATGCGGATGCCCGCATCCACCGCGTACGTCCTGCCGTGCCGCTCCGTGAGGCGGCGGGCCACGGCCTGGTGCCCGGCCCCGCTCATGACGCACCCCCGCACGGCCGCGCCGCGCCCCGGCGCTCGGGCCCGACCGCCGGCCGTCCACTGTGCGAGCTGACCACCACGTCATCACCCCTCGTTCGCGCACGTCCGCCGGTATCCCCCTTCCGTTGTCTCACAGCCCGCCCAGCCCCGCCCGCGCGCGTCGGACAGAGCGATACGGGACGGGGCCTCGCCCTTCACCGGACGCCAAGCGGCAGACGACTCGCCGCCCACCGGGCCGGGCCCGCCGCGAGTCGCGGTTCACGGGCACCGCAGGGCAGCGGACTCCGAACTACGATGCTCCTCGTACAATGGAGACGGGTGCGGACCGATCCGGCCCGCAGAACCTCGTAGCCGCACGTCAGGAGCCGCCATGCAGACCGATACGACGCCTGCCGGCGTCCCGAGCGGCTCGCGGGTGCTGGAGCACCCCCGCCGCGAGGCCATCCGGCTGGCCGATGTGCTCCACGCGCTCGCCGACCCGATGCGGCTGCGGATCGTCTGCCGGCTGGCCGCCGCCGACGGCGAGCTGAACTGCGCGGACACCGAGCTGCCGGTGAGCAAGTCCACCTGTACCCACCACTTCCGCGTGCTGCGCGAACACGGCGTCATCCAGCAGATCTACCGGGGCACCGCCAAGATGAACGCGCTCCGCCGCACGGACCTCGACGACCTCTTCCCCGGCCTGATCGACGGCATCCTCCGGGCGGCCGACCTCCAGGCCGAACGCCTGGGCAACACCTGCCCCACGGGACACTCGGGCTGACCCGCAGGACACCCGGGCCCGCGCGTCTCACCGCACCGCGGCCCCGCCGTCGTCCGTGCGCGCCGCCGCCAACAGGCCCTCCCAGTCCGCCAGTTTGACGCTGCCGCGCCCCAGCCGCCGGCCGAGCGCGGCCTCCGCCGCCTCGATGCGCAACCAGCCGGACCAGGGGACCGGGTCCTGCCCCGCCCGCCGCAGCGCGGCCACCGGATCGTTGGCCACCGTACGCACGGCGAGCGCGCCCGCGTCCTCCAGCAGGGCCGCCGCGGTCTGCTTCGCGCACGGCCGGTTGGTGCCGATGACCCCGGTCGGGCCCCGCTTGATCCAGCCCGCCACATACACACCGGGGCACGGTACGCCGTCGCGCAGCACCCTGCCCTCCCGGTGCGGGACGGTCCCGCTCGCCTCGTCGAACGGCAGCCCCGGCTGCGGCGTCCCCCGGTAACCGACCGAACGCAGCACCACCTGCGCAGCGATGTCCTCGTACGCGCCGGTGCCGGTCACCCCGCCGTGCCCGTCCGGCGCGGTCCGCTCGAAGCGGACGGCGCGCACGCCCGTGACGGCGTCACCCAGCACCTCGACGGGACGCAGGAAGAACCGCAGACGGATCCGCCGCCGCGGTACGCCGGGCCGCGCAGCCGCGCCATCCGCCGGCCCGGTCCCCTGTGACCAGCCGCGGAGCACCTCCACATTGCGGCGGACCGCGGCCGGCAGCGCACCGGGATCGCGGAACCCGGGATCCAGCGCCAGCTCGGCGACGTCCACACGGACCTCGGCGCCCGGCAGCGCGCCCAGCTCCCGCAGCTCCTTGGTGGTGAACCTGGCCTGGGAGGGCCCTCGGCGGCCGACCATCCAGATGTCCGTCACACGGCTCCCTGCGAGCGTCCGCAAGGCGTTCTGCGGCATGTCCGTACCGGCGAGGTCGGTGGCGCCGCGCGCCAGGATCCGTGCCACGTCCACCGCCACATTCCCCACGCCGACGACCACCGCCGACCGTGCGGTCAGCGCGAAGCGGGTCTCCGCGGCGTCCGGATGGGCGCTGTACCAGGAGACGAAATCGGTCGCCGCATGGCTGCCGGGCAGGCCCTCACCGGGGATGCCGAGCCGCCGGTCGGCGGCGGCGCCCACACAGAAGACCACCGCGTGGAAGATCTCCCGCAGCTGCTCAGGCGTCACGCCTCCGGCGCCCACCTCCACATTCCCCAGGAAACGCACCCGGGGATGTTCCAGCACGTTCCGCAGCGTGCCCTGCAGCGATTTGATCTTCTCGTGGTCCGGAGCCACGCCGTAGCGGACCAGGCCGTACGGGCACGGCAGCCGGTCGAGGACGCATACCTCGATGTCCGGTACGGCCTGCTGCTCGATCAGGGACTGGGCGGTGTAGACACCGCTCGGCCCGGAACCGATCACTGCGACACGAAGCACGGGTGGCCCCTCTCGCGAAGTACCCCCAGCATCGCACCGCCGGGCGCCGCGTGCGGGAGCTGCGCTATCGGGGTTGTCCCGGTGCGATGAGCGTGCCGCGGGACTGGGCCGGGCGGGCTGGGCGCTACGTTTCCCTCGTGTCGGAAAGCGACTTTTATACCGTTAATGACCGATATAAAGCTCACAGTGACGCTTCGGAGTGGCCCACTTGGGAGCTGCGAGCGTACGGCTCGGCCGCGCCCCCCGACGGTCCGAACGGCGCCCCCGACCTCGGCACCCCGTCGTCGCCCCGGCCTGACCCCTTGGCGCCCTGGGTGAGCGCCCGCCTCACCTTCGCCGACGGCGCCCGTATCGATGTGCTGGTCACGGTCTCGGACGACGCCATCACGGTGGAGGACCTGCGCGCCGACCCGCCGCTCGCGCTCGACGGCTTCGCCGCCCTCGCCCACTGGATCGAGGGCCCGCTCGACGACGCCTGCCGGCTCGCCACAGGCCGCCCCCGCAGGCCACGCCCAGTACCCGCACCCCCGGCAACGCCACGGGGTGAGTCGCTGACACAGGCGCAGACCGCGGCCCTGCCGGAAGGCGAACGGTCACCGGACCCCGCCCCGGAACCGGAACCCCGTCCCGAGCCGGCCCAGGAGCACGAGGCGGCAGGGGAGGCCGTCGCGGCCGGTGGAATCGCGGCTCCCGCAGCGGCCGCGACATATGGCGCGGGAGAACTACGGGCCGCACCCGCCACCGACCCTGCCGACGCCACCTCCGACACCGATCCACGCGTCGACACCAACAACGGCCCCGGCGTCAACAGTGACATCAGCACCAACACCAACACGAATGCCAACAGTGACACCGTTACGGGCACCACCGCCTCCGCCGGAACGGCTGCCGTACCCGAGGCCGGCACCCCTGTCGCTACGGAGCCCGAGGCGGCCGCTGTCGTCGAAAGTGCCCCGGATTCCGCGGCCGTACAAGGTGCGGTCCGCGTGCGGGGCAGGGAGCGGTGCAAGGCCGCGGCGGACGCGTATCGGCAGGCACAGCGGGACGGCCGGGATCCGGTGGCGGCCGTGATGGACGCCACCAGGCGCAGCCGGCGCCGGTCACTGAGACTGATCGCCGCGGCCCGCGACGCGGGATTCCTGGCGCCACGTCACAACAAACGCTAGGGTCTTCCGCCCGGATCAGGGAGCGGAGTCGCGCGACGGCATCCCGCCGGACGGGTACGCGTCCGGCGGGAACCCCAACTCCCAGGCCAGCCCGTACCGTTGGAAGAGCTCGGCGCGCAGGCGGGGCAACGGTGTGGGTGCACCGGGCAGCAGCAGGGGAACCACCGCGCCCATCAACAGCGCGCGCAGCAGTGGGTAATCGGCGTCCGGATCGGTCGAGCCGTACGCCACGACCGTCTCGCGCAGCAGCTGGGCCAGCCGCTGCTGCTCGGGGCACTGGATGAACCCGTCGGCCGTCAGGATCCCCGCCATGTGGGTCCGCATCAGCAAGGGATGATCGCGGGTCAGCCCCAGGATCGCGTCGATGGCCCGCGCCAACAGCTCGCGCCCCGCCGAGGGCCCGTCCGGTCGCGGCTCCCGTTCCAGCGCCTCCTGGAGCGTGAGATGCATCAGCCGGTGCACGGCGGATTGCAGCAGCTGGCGCTTGCCGGGGAAGTAGTACGAGATCAGTCCGCGGGCCGCGCCCGCGCGTTGCGCGATGTCCCCGAGCGTCGTCGCCTCGTATCCGCGTTCACCCACAAGATCAACGGTCGCCTGGAGCAGCCGCTCGCGGGAACGCCGCCGCAACTCTTCATTGACCGATGGGCTGCGGGGGGACATGCTGTAACTCCTGCGTTGACTGGCTCGGAGCCAGTATACTCGGGGCGTCGCCGGATGCCCGTCTGCCCGAGGCACGGGATCCGGCCGAGCCACCTGATTCGGGCGACGCGGGGGATCGCCCGAAGCGGGTGGCATCACGGTCGGCCTCTTGACCTCGCGTGACGGGGGTCGGGAGGCCGACCCCCGCCGATGGCGCCGGCTGATGGCGCTGACTCTCGCCGGCGTCGATTCGCGCCGATCGTTCGCTCGTCATCCCGCTCGTGACGAGGGGCGTCCTTCCATTCGGTTCCTGTGTCACCGTGGTCGAACGGTTCGCCGGGTAGCGGCAGTTGAGGGAGGCCGGGCCGCAACGTGACGGGGCAGGCCCCCCGAGGCGGGAAGCTTCCGGTGTCGCGAGCAGGGTGACGGCGGCCAGGAGGACCAGCTGTCCAGGTGGCGGGCCTGCGACGCCCGGCGCCAGACGTGCTCGATCACGGTCAGGCCCCCGATGTCACACAGGACTCTCCCGGCGGCCGGGTCGATTCGGATCGGGCCGGGATGATCCCCAACACCGCGCTCATCATGGGCTCTTGTGTGTCCGTGGGGTGGGGCGGGCGGGAGCAGCCGACGGGGGCCCGGGGAGTACGTCGCGGCGTGCATCGGGTGCCCTGACGGTCCGGTCCGGCGCCGTCAGGTCCGTGAGCAGCGACGGGAGCCGCTCCAGGGCGAGACTGTTGCTGCCGTCGCTCAGCGCCTGCTCCGGGGACTTGTGGGCCTCCGTGAAGAGGCCGGCCACCCGACCGTGCTCGCGGCGCGGGCGAGGGGCGGGATGAGCTCGGGCTGCCCAGGCGCCCCCCCACGCGCCGCGCCCCCGCGCTGCCGAATCCCCCCGTCGCGCGCAGACGCTCATCCGCACGGCCCCCGCCACCGCACCTCCCTGAACGCGACGCAACCAGCCCTGGAATGCGCCGGCTTCGGCCCCGCTGTCTGCACCGACAGCGTCATGTGCAGCCCCGGCCGCACCCCTCGATCAGGCGTGCGGGACGGCTTTCGGCCCGACCGCGGCTTGATGTGCAGTAACCGCATCAGCGGGCGATTCACCTGGGCAGACTACGAACGGACTTGATCGATCACGCCCCGTACGGAGTGCCTGTGGCGCGCAACAACGACCTCATGACAGCCCTCGTCGACACCCGCAAAGCACTGACCGACGATGTCGCAGCACTCAGTCAACGCCTCGACGAAACCCGCAGAGAGCTGCACCAGGCCCTCACCACGGAAACCGCCGCGCTCCACGACGGTGAGCGCGAGACCCGCGACCACGTCCGTGGCACCTGCACCGCCCTCACCGACGCGACCACGGCCGTGGCGGCGACACGGCAGGAGATGCAGGGCATCCGGGATGCCGTGGCCGCGTTCCAGGAATCCCTCGACGAACTCGTGCGGCGCACGACGCACCCGGCTCAGGGAATGCCCGCCCCCGTTGTGGAGGAGCGCCCCGTGGAGGCGCTGGAGACACCTCCTGATCCGGCGGCCTCCCCCGAGCCGTCACCTGACGGAGAAGCAGGTCCCACTCCCGAGCCCGTGGATCAACTCGTCCGAGAGGCAAGGGAGTACGCGGCCCACGACCTTTCCGGCGGCCCCGCCGGCGAGTCCCCGCAGCCGTCCGAGCCCGTGGCCCATGGCGCGCTGATGCTCAGGGCGTCCAAGGTGGGCAGCGTCTTCCTGGTCTGCCACCGGGACGCCTGGGAATTCGTGGCCGAACGGGCGGGGCGACACGAGCACTTCGGCAGCACTCCCACCGTCACGGACGAGGGCAACGGCCGTGTCAGCGCAGTCCTCTCCGGCCGTTCGCTCATCGGCGTCCTCATCTGCCTCCGTGAGACGGGCCGGGCCCATCACCTCGACGGCACCTGGGCCATGGCGACCGGCTTCTACGACCGCATCGCCGAAGAACTGCGCCGGGCCGGTCCCTGCGGCGCGGCTCCCCTCACCATCACGTTCGACGACGGCATCGGCGAAGCCCCGGCAAGCACACCGTCCGCCGACGAGTGAGCCTGTTCCCTGCTCGACATCATGGGCGCCGTTTCTCCGATCCGCTCGGTTCTATTCGGTGAAACGGGTCGTCTCGCTCAGGTCCGCGCGGGGGATGGTGATGCCGTTCACCGGAGCGGATGGTTCCGCGTAGCCGAAGGAGACGCCGAGCAGCAGTTTGCGGTCCTCCGCGACGCCCAGGGAGCGGCGCACCGTGTCGGCGTAGAAGCTGAGGAGGCCCTGCGGGCAGCTCGCTATGCCATACGCCGTCAGGGCCAGGAGCAGCGTCTGGGCGTACATGCCGATGTCGGCAGCCATCCGGACCTCGGCTGTGGGCGGCAGGAACAGCAGGGCGACGTGCGGGGCACCGTAGAAGTTGAGGCTCTCGGCGTCGTACGCGGCGCGGGCCGTGTGGTCGGCGCGGTGGATGCCCAGGGCGTCGTACATGGCGGCGCCTGCCGCGCTGCGGCGCTTCTGGTGGAGGTCGCTGTACATGTCGTCGCGATAGGGGAAGTCGGGAGTCCTGTGCGCGGCGGCGTGGGCGGTGAGGAGGTCCGCGCTGAGCCGGTCGCGGGCGGCGCCGCTGACCACCTCGGCATGCCAGGGCTGGGTGTTGGAGTTGGAGGGCGCCGCGCCTGCGAGGGAGAACACGGCGCGGAGGGTTTCCTGCGGCACGGGGTCGGGACGGAAGGCGCGGATGGCGCGGCGGCCGCGGATGAGCTGCTCCGCGTGGGCGCGCAGGGTTGCGGTCGAGGTGGGGGCGGTGGCCATGGCGTTGTCGTTCCTCGTTCGGGTGCGGGGCTGCCGGGCTTATCGGTCCATGAAGGACCGGATGAGGCGTTCCGCGGCTTCCTTGAGCGCCGCTGCGGACCGTTCGGCGGAGAAGATCTGCGTGCTGACGTTGGCGCCTTCCACCAGCATCTGGAGCATGTAGGCCAGGCCCTGGGGGTCACGGACCGGCAGTGGTGCGACCAGTTCGGCCAGCATCTCCAGGTACTCGGCCTTCAGTGCGCCGGCCGTACGGTGCACGGGATGGTCGCGGTCGGGGAATTCGACGCAGGCGTTGGCCAACGGGCAGCCGCGGAAGCCCGGTTCGCTGATCCGGTCCGCGAGGGCGTCGATCACGTGGCGCAGCTGGGCCTTCGGGTCATCGGGACACGCGGCGCGCGCCGCGTCCAGCCAGGCGTGCGAGGGTGCGGCCTGCGCCTGCACGTAGGTGACGGCGAGCTGTTCCTTGGACTCGAAGCTCCGGTAGATGCTCGGTTTTCCGACACCGGAGCGCTCGGCGATCTCGGCGACGCCGACCGCGCGGATCCCCTCCCGGTAGAAGAGATCGCAGGCAACACCCCAGACCCGCTGCCCTGTTGGTGACCGCACTTCCATGGGTCGTGCCTCCCTGGTGTCCCCGGACGCGCACGTGAGCAGCGCGGCGTACCGTTCGGTACTAGCGGAACGACCTTCACCGTACCGATCGGTACGGTGAAGGTCAACGTCAGATGGGTGAGGGGGTGTGGACGCGCGCGTCGTTCGCCGGTTGGTGGTCCGGTGCCTCAGTGGGCGCGTCGACCGATGCGTCAGAGGTCGTCGTGGGTTGGTCCGGCCGTCCTGGCGGCGATCTCCCTGCGCTGGTCTTCGGAGGCCGGCATCTCCACCGTGTCCTGGTAGAACCACCGGCTGAGCGCTGACCGTAGGTGTTCCGTCCGGCGCAGCGGGCCTCCGGCCGGGGAGGGCGGTAGGGGGCGAGAGCTCTCGCGCACCAGCAGGGTGCAGCGCACCGAAGTCGACAGCGCCACGTGCTCGTCTTCCATCCGGCCTTCGATGAACTGATGGATCTGCCCGGTCTCATCCCCTTCGACAAGACGCTTTCGATCGTGATCCTGAAGCGCCAGGCACAGACGCTTCGTGACCATGAAGGCAACGGGCGGAGCCAGCACGAGAGCGCCCCGGAACGTCCACGTCAGGGAATTGAGCGAGATGTCGAATGTCTGCGCAATGACGTCGTTTCCGCCCGCCAGGAGCAGCACGGCATAGAACGTCACGCCGGAAACTCCCAGGCCCGTGCGGGTGGGGCGATTGCGGGGCCGCTCGCACAAGTGATGTTCGCCGGTGTCGCCGGTGACCCATTTCTCGAAGAAGGGATACGCGTACAGGCACAGGAAAATGAGGCCGGGGAGCACGACGGCAGGTACCAGCACGTTCCACATGACGGTGTGGCCCCACAGGTTCGTTTCAAAGGGCGGCATCAGCCGCAGGGAACCTTCCAGGAACCCGATGTACCAGTCGGGCTGTGAGGCCGTGGACACCTGGTCGGTCCGATAAGGGCCGTAGTCGTACACGGGATTGATCTGGGCCAGCCCGCCGAGCAGTGTGAGTACCGCGAAGACCATGAAGAACAGGCCCGTGGACTTCGCCATGAACTGCGGATACATGGGTTGTCCCACGGCGTTTCTGTTCGTCTTTCCGCGCCCGGCCCAGTGTGTGTGTTTGAGGTGGACGACCAGGATGAGATGCGCTACCAGCAGCGCGATCAGGATGCCCGGTACCAGGAGAATGTGGGTGACGTACAGCCGGGGGATGATGTCCGTCCCCGGGTATTCCCCACCGAAGGCGAAGAAGGTCAGATAGCTGCCGACGATGGGAATCGACTGCATCACGCCTTGGGCAATTCGGAGGCCCGTTCCTGACAGGAGATCATCGGGCAATGAGTAGCCGCAAAACCCTTCCAAGAGGGCGAGCATGAACAACGTGACGCCTACTGACCAGTTGATTTCACGGGGCCTCCGGAAGGCTCCTGTGAAGAAGATCCGCAACATGTGCACGCCGATAGCTGCGACGAATACAACGGAGCCCCAGTGGTGGATCTGGCGGATGAGAAGTCCGCCGCGAATCTCGAAGCTGATGTGCAAGACCGAGGAGTAGGCATCGGTCATGCGGATGCCTCGAAGGGGCACGTAAGGACCGTGATACGGGCTCTCGGACATCCCGGGATGGAAGAACAACGTCAGATAGACGCCCGTCAGCAGCAGCACCAGGAAGCTGTACAGTGCCAGTTCGCCGAGAAGAAATGACCAGTGATCGGGGAACGCTTTTCTGAGCAGACCCTTCCCTGCCTCTGCTGCGGGCAGACGCCCGTCAATCGACGTGAAGGCACGCCCGAACACGTCGCGCGCGGCATTTCGTTGTCCTGTCTTCTGCCGAGCGAAAAGCATCCACAGTCTCCAATCGACGCACCGCCATGCCGTGCCGTGCTGTCACGATCCGAGGTCGTTGTGCTGGAAGGTGAAACCGGCGATCCCCGCGGCGAGTACGCCGACCCCGATCAGGAAGAGCCACAGCCCGTAGACGATGCCGAGCCCGAGCAGAGCCGAGCCCGCGGCGGTGAGAACCGGGTAGTAACTGCGGGGGGAGAAATTCCCGAGCGGGCCGGCGGCTTCCTCGATCCGGACCTGCTTGCGGTCCTGTAGCCGCTGCCCGCGCCGTACATGCTGGGTCCAGAAGAAGAACGAGATCAGGGCGGACATCAAGAAGGCCACGATGAGCGCCGCGAGCCCGGCGGGCTCCCTTGCCAGCCAGCCGTACACAGTGGCTGTGATGGCGAAGAACAGGGTGACCCCGGCGAAGACAAAGGACTCCGCCTTCATCGGTCCACCTCGCTATCTCCGGAGTGTGGTGGTTCGTTGTGCGATGTTCCGGCCGGGGATCCGACCTCGGGGTGATGGAGGTCAAAAGCCGGCGCTTCCGAACGGATGCGAGGCAGCGCAACGAAATTGTGCCGAGGCGGCGGGCAGCTCGTTGCCCATTCGAGAGATCTGCCCCACCCCCAGGGGTCGTCCATAGAGACCTTTTCCCCGTACCGGCTGGTTCTCCAGACGTTGTAGAGGAAAGGAAGCGTGGACAATCCCAGGAGGAAGGCGCCGGCGGATGAGATCGTATTGAGCGTGGTGAAGCCGTCGGCTTCCAGGTAGTCGGCGTAGCGGCGGGGCATGCCGCTCTCGCCCAGCCAGTGCTGTACGAGGAAGGTGCACTGAAAGCCGACGAAGAGCGCCCAGAAATGAATTCTGCCCAGCCGTTCATCGAGCATGCGGCCGGTCATCTTGGGCCACCAGAAATAGAATCCGGCGAAGGTCGCGAAAACGATGGTGCCGAACAGTACATAGTGGAGATGGGCGACGATGAAGTAGCTGTCCGTCATGTGGAAGTCCAAAGGCGGCGAGGCGATCAGCACTCCGGAGAGGCCGCCCAGAAGAAACGTCACCAAAAATCCGATCGACCACAGCATGGGTGTCTCGAACGACAGCGAACCATGCCACATGGTGCCGACCCAGTTGAAGAATTTTACGCCTGTGGGCACGGCGATGAAGAAAGACATGAGCGAGAAGAAGGGGAGGAGTACGGCGCCCGTGGCGAACATGTGATGGGCCCACACCGTAGCGGAAAGGCCGGTGATCGCGGCAGTGGCACCGATCAGCGAAATATACCCGAACACCGGAGTTCGGCTGAAAACCGGAAGGATCTCCGTCACGATCCCAAAGAAAGGCAAGGCGACGATATAGACCTCGGGGTGACCGAAGAACCAGAAGAGGTGCTGCCACAGCAACGCTCCACCGTTCGCCGCATCGAATACATGCGCACCGAATTTCCGATCGGCCTCCAGTACGAGCAGGGCGGCCGTGAAGACCGGGAAGGCCAGCAGGGCGAGAATGGAGGTGAAGAGCACGTTCCAGGTGAAGATGGGCATACGGAACAACGTCATGCCGGGTGCTCGCAGGCAGACGACCGTGGTGATGAAATTGACGGAGCCCAGGATGGTGCTGAGACCGGCCACGGCCAGGCCCATGGTCCACAGGTCGGCTCCCGTTCCGGGTGTCCGCACGGCGCCGTTCAGCGGAGCGTAGGCGAACCAGCCGAATGATGCGGCACCGTTCGCCGTCAAAAACCCCGAGACCACCATGAGCCCGCCGAACAGATACACCCAGTAAGTGAAAGCGTTGAGACGTGGAAACGCTACGTCGGGGGCACCGATCTGGAGGGGCATGACGACGTTGGCGAAGCCGGTAAAGGTAGGGGTCGCGAACAAAAGCATCATGATCGTGCCGTGGATCGTGAACAACTGGTTGTACTGTTCATTGGAAACGAATTGCAATCCAGGCCGGGCGAGTTCCGCACGCATGGCCATGGCCAGCAGGCCGGCGAACAGAAAGAAGGAGAAGGAGGTCGCCAAATACATGTTGCCGATGACTTTATGGTCGGTCGTCGTCAACCAGCCGAGCATTTTCCGGCCGGTCCGTACCCTCTGCTCCGGTGTGGAAACGGCCTCGGCCGGTTCATTCTCCGTTACGTACATGGCGCCTCCGGGATGCAATGTCAGGCCATGCCTCATCGGGCGGCGGCCTGAGTCCGTGCGTGGCTCCCTGTTCTGCCCTCGGCCTGGGTGCCGGGCGGCGCCGGACGATGGAAGCGTCGCCATCCTGGCGGGCGCGTAACGCCCCTGTGCTCCGCCACGCCGCGAGGGCGGCGGGGCGGGGTCCGACTGGGCGCTTTGTCGGGTAGTTCGCCTGTCGGATCAATGCGGCAACGGAGCCCGAGCGTCAAGCGGCAAAAATTCCACTTCCTTCAAGGGATTTCGTGGAGTGGGAATCATGAAATCCCTTCGGTAAAAGGGTTTTGCGAAGGCGACAGATGAGGCATCGCGCGGTAGAATTAACTACGGAATCAGGAGGTTGCCACCGTGATCATTCTCGGAATTATTCTCCTCGTCATCGGATTCGTCGCCGGTATTTCGATCCTGTGGACGATCGGTTGCGTGCTGGTCGTCGTCGGAGCGGCACTCTGGATCATGGGATCCCTGGGGCACGCGGTAAGGGGCCGGCGCCACTACTGGTGACGGGGGCGAGGGCTTGGCATCGTGCCGTGGGACGGCCGGGTGGCGGCGTCACGTCCGGCCGAAGAAGAGAGCAGCCTTCTTGCGGGGCACAGCGGTTGCCGGCATCGGGGGCTGCACTGGACCATCCCCTCCCATGAACGCCACCGATGAGAACCAGGTAGCGACCTCCGGCGGATCCCGTCCGCTCGCGCTGGTGACCGGCGTGGGCCGGACCGTCGGCATCGGCGCCGCCGTCGCCCGTCAACTGGCCGGTTCGGGCTGGGACATCGCCTTCACGTATTGGACCCCCTACGACAAGCGCATGGCCTGGGGCGTGGAACGAGGGGCAACCGGCGCGATCGTCAGTGCTCTGGCTGCGCACGGCGCGAGGACGGCGGCGATCGAAGCGGATCTTATCGATCCCGACGCCCCGCGCGGATTTTCCAGGAGGCGGAACGCCGGTTGGGCGGTATCACCGCCCTGGTGATGTGCCACTGCGAGTCGGTCGACTCCGGCCTGCTCGACACCACCGTCGAGAGCTTCGACCGGCACTTCGCCGTCAACGCACGTGCCGTCTGGCTGTTGATCCGCGAGTACGGCCTGCGCTTTCGCGGCACCCATGGAGCGGGCCGGATCGTCAGCCTCTCCAGTGACCACACCGTCGGCAACCTTCCCTATGGTGCGAGCAAGGGGGCCCTGGACCGCATCACCTTGGCCGCGGCCCAGGAATTCGCCCACCTCGGCGTCACCGCCAATGTGATCAACCCCGGGCCTGCCGATACGGGTTG
This sequence comes from Streptomyces pinistramenti, assembly GCF_020564935.1. GTDB lineage: Bacteria > Actinomycetota > Actinomycetes > Streptomycetales > Streptomycetaceae > Streptomyces > Streptomyces pinistramenti. The sequence continues at coordinate 131,069 of NZ_JAJCXB010000002.1, read as the reverse complement.
GATGTCCCAGGAGGAGCAGGAGAGTTGCATCGGCCGGCCGCCGCTCGGGCGCCTGGGCACCCCGCGGGACGCCGCACACCTCGTGGACTTCCTGTGCTCACCACAAGGCCAGTGGATCAATGGCCAACTCCTGAAGAGCAACGGCGGCTTCGATTAACACCCCTGCCTCGCAGTTCATTCGTGGGGGACGACCGCCACGGGGCACGGGGCGTGATGGGCCGCGGCGTGGACGACGTGACCTATGGGCGGGCGCAGTGCCCGGTGTTTGTGCCGGCGGCCCACGACGAGCAGGCCCGCATCGTCGGCGCAGTGCAGCAGTGCGGGGGCAGCGCTCTCCATCATGACGCAGTGCTCCACGGGCACGTCCGGGAAGGTCTCCCGCCAAGGACGCAGCGCCTCGGTGAGCTCCCACTGGGCGTCCTTCGTAGCCATTTCCACCGCGTACGGTTCCACGCCACCGCCGCGGTTGTACGCGTATGCGGGGAGGTGCCTGCCGAGTACGGCGCGCAGGGGGACGCCCCACCGCGCCGCGGTGTCGAAGGCGAACGCGAGCATCGCCTCGCAGGGTTCGTGCAGGCTCGCGCCCACCACCACGCAGCCGTTCCGTGCGGTCGATTCGGGGTTCTGCTGGGCGCGGACGAGGATCGTGGGGACATCGGAGTGCGACATCGCCTGAAGCCCCACCTCGCCGAGTACGTAGCGGGCCATCGGGGTCGCGTCCCGTGAGCCGAGGACGAGGAGATCCGACCGTCCAGCGGCATCCAGCAGGGCTTCCAACGGGTCCTTCACCACCAGTTCGTCTTCCATGGGGAGTTCGGGGCAGCGCGCCTGGACGGCGGCGCGGGCCTCGTGCACGATCCGACGGGCCCAGGCGGCCTGCTCGTCGTCATCGCCGGAGTGCGGCGCTCCGTGTGCCCGCAGCGCCCATGCGTGCAGCAGCCGCAGCCGGGCATGACGCAGACCGGCCTCCCGGGCGGCCCACTGGGCGGCGGACAACGACTCGGGTGTGCCGTCCAAGCCGACGGTGATGACGTTGTTCATGGTCGCGCTCCGTGTTCCTCGACGATCGCCAAGGCTGTTGCATCCTCGGGAGCGCGGGCTCCCGAGCGCCCACGTTCCTCCGCCGACTCGGCGTGCCTGTGCACGAACCGGGTCTCCTTCATTGTCCTTCGCCCGAACCCACGGGTCATCCGGTGGAGCGGTGAGGCGGCAACGGGCGGGGAGCAGGGGCGGCCGGTGCAGGGTTGGCGGCCACGGCGGACGGATCGCGCAGCGCTGAAATGGCATATGCCAGTAGGAAACTTTTGTTGTCGTGAAGCTTTATGGGAACTATGGTTGTCGTCATGAAGCCGACTGAGACGGATACCACCGACGCGGAACTGGTAGCCCTGGACAAGGCCCTATACGACGCACTCAACCCACTCGCCTCGGCTCTGCGCGCCCGGTCGACCGGGCTTCCCGTGGACCGCATGTGGGACGCGGATCCCGCCGAGGTGGCGCTGTCGGTACTCGCCGCCTGGAAGGTGGTGGATGTGGAGGTCGGGCGGTTGGCGGCGCAGGCCGCTCGCACCGCAGGTTCCTACGGCGCGAGCTACGAACAGATGGGAGCCGCTTGGGGGATAACCCGGCAGGGCGCACGCAAGAAGTGGCCCGAGGCCATCGACAGGCCGGCCTCCGAGGGCAAGCGGGAGCCGAGCACCGTCGAACTCTTCGGCGGGACGGCCGAGTTGTCCTGGAGTCCGGCGTGCGGTGGCTGGCGGTGGGCCGGGCATGGCGCGGACGGTATACGGGGGGAGGCCGAGGCCACTTCTTCCTTCGGTACCAAGGAGGAGGCCGCCGCGCACGCAGGTGCCTTCCTGAAGGAGCATGCTGCCGACCGGGCCTGAAGCGGTGTAGCGGTCCTGAAGTGGCCCTGGACGGGACTGCCTTGGCAGGGTCGGTGCAGCTCGGCCCGTGGCGGCCTCGGTGGGGGCCGCTGCCCGCTGCTGGTCAGCGGGCAGCGAGGTGTGCGGTTACGCAGGGGTCTTCGTTGCGGTAGCCGAGGCGGGTGTAGAGGCGTTCGGCGGGGGCGTTGTCGGCGAGCTGCCAGAGTGTGCAGAAGCCGTGACGGTGCACGGCGTACCGGGTCAGCCACGAGGTCAGCCCGGCGCCGAGACCCTGGCCGCGCTGTCGGGCGTCCGTGGCGACCGATGCCATCAGCGGGGCGCCGCTGTCGCGCAGGGTGCTAAGGGCGCCGCAGGCCACCAATCGGCCGTCTGTGTTGCGGATGCCCGCCCACAGGCGTACGTCGGACGAGCCGGGGCCGGTCGAATGGGCGGGGCTGTGCTCGCTGAGGAAGGCGCGCAGCTCCTCGTGCTGAGCCGGGCCGAGCGCGACCACTCGCTCCTCGGCTCGCTGGACGGGCGGTGCCTCCGGCGTCCAACGGAAGACCCACTCGACTGCGGAGGTCACCGGAAGATGGCGGGCGATCAGCGCGTCGGTACCACGAGGGCCGGTGAACTCCCGCACACCATCGGGAAGTTCATGCGCGGCGCGCAGGACGAGGCCGGCGCAGGCGTCCGGTCGGCCGACGCTCCAGACGTGCCCGCGGCCAGCGTCGAGCCAGGCCGCGGCGCCGTCGCCGGACCAGCTGATCCGGCCCGCGGGGCGCGGCCGCGCGGCGCCGAAACGCAGCAGGGCGGAACCGGTCTGGAGCTCCAGGCCCTGAGTGAACAGGTCTGCCGTCGGGGGGAGAAGAGTCGTTGTGTGCATCGTTCTCTGGGGAAGGGCGTCAGGGGAAGGCGACAGTCCGGGCGCGCGCGGGACGCGACCGACACCGTCTGAGGTATTGGGGATCCGGCGGCGGCTGCACACGTGGCACGCCCGGCCGACCGGACGAACACTCTTGCACACTGCCCCAGGGCCAGGGCAAATTCGTCACCTATGGGCGGGACGGACCCGGGCGTGGCGCGGCCTCGGGTGGTGGGGGAGTGGAGGTCTGTGTCTCCGACGTTCTCCGCGCCGTGATGGGCGCAGTTGCAGCGGTGCGCCGGGCGACGTACTGGCCCCGGATCCCGTGCACGGTGCCCGTGCGCCCCGGGGAACGTCCGGCTGCCGACCCGTCGCTCCCCCCTCGATCCTGGAAGGCGGCCAACTGTCGTCGGACCGGCGGGAAGCGGACGGCAGCGGGCGCCGGCCAGCACACGGCCGGCTCCCCGGAACTGCCCGGGAAGGTGACGGCAGCGCGAGCCGACCACTACGCGGCCGGCTCCCCGGATCTGCTCAGGACGGGCCCGGTCTCCGGTGTGGCGCCGGCAGTTGTCGGAACAGGCGCATGGCATGGGCATGGGCCGCCCGTAGCCCTGACCCGGGTGCAGAGGAGGTGGCCGGGGTGGCGGATCAGAGCGCCGAAGCCGGGAGTGGCGAGGAACTGCTCCAGGGATTCCTGGCGGATGTGCACCGCAAGCCTCCGATGGGGCTGCCCTCCCTGGCCGACCGACCGGTATGCTGCGAGGCTCGGTGGGGTGCGGGTGGTGGCCTATCTCGTCGACCTCCAGCCGGAAGGTGACTGATCAGCCGACAGCGGCAGCCGGGGGATGCCTGATCAGGGGCCTCCGCCGTGCCGACCACCGATACCGACCACCGATACCGACCACCAATGTCGGCCGCAGATGCCGAGCAGGAGCTTCGACGCCGGTCAGGGACTTCTGCGGTCAGGGACTCCCGGAGGTGCCCTCGGTCCCCTGGGCGGCGTCCCGCCCGTCGGCACCCCGACCGGCACCGCCCCGCCCGTCCTGGCCGCGTTCCTGGTCAGGAGTGCCGCGGCTGGTGTGGAAGGCCGGTCTGTCGTCCTCGATCTCGACGCGTACGTGGTCGCCGGAGGACAGGGCCCCGTCGAGCAGTAGCCGGGAGAGCGCGTTGTCGATCTCGCGCTGGATGGTGCGCCGCAGCGGCCGCGCTCCGTATTCCGGCTGGTGGCCCCGACGGGTGAGCCAGTCGACGGCCTCCGGTGTGAACTCGATCCCGATGTCCTGGGCACGGAGCCTGCGGCGCGTCGACTCCAGCAGCAGACTCGTGATCTGGCGCAGCTGTTCGTCCGTGAGCCGCCGGAAGACGATGATCTCGTCGAGCCGGTTGAGGAATTCCGGGCGGAAGTGCTCGCGCAGGGTGCCGAGCGCCCGGTCCCGCGCCGCATCGCCCGTACCGGCGGCGCCGTCGCCGGGGCCGAAGCCGACGACCCCGCGGCCGCCGCTGAGCGCGTCGGAGCCGAGGTTGCTGGTCATCACGATGACCGTGTTCTTGAAGTCGACCGTGCGGCCCTGCGAGTCGGTCAGATGCCCGTCGTCGAGTACCTGGAGCAGCATGTTGAAGACGTCGGGGTGGGCCTTCTCCACCTCGTCGAGCAGCACCAGCGAGTACGGGTGGCGGCGTACGGCCTCGGTCAGCTGCCCCGCGTCCTCGTGGCCGACGTACCCGGGAGGCGCGCCGACCAGCCGGCTGACGGTGTGCCGCTCCTGGTATTCGCTCATGTCGAGCCGCACCATGCGCTCCTCGCTGCCGAACATCGCCTCGGCCAGCGCGCGGGCCAGCTCCGTCTTCCCCACCCCCGTCGGGCCGAGGAAGAGGAAGCTGCCGATCGGGCGCTGCGGGTCGGAGAGCCCGGCGCGGGAACGCAGGATCGCCTCCGAGACGGCGTCGACGGCGTCGTCCTGCCCGATGACCCGCGTGTGCAGACGCGCGTCGAGGCCCAGCAGCCGGGTCCGTTCCTCCTCCGTCAGGTTGCTGATGGGGATGCCGGTCTGCCGCGACACGATGTCCGCGATGTCCTCGGCGGTGACCTCCACGATCCGGCCGTCTCCCGAACCCTCTTCGGCGCCCGTGCCCGCGCCGATCCGCTCGGTGAGGTCGGCGATGCGGTCGCGCAGCTCGGTGGCCCGTTCGTACTGCTCCGCGGCGACGGCCTGGTCCTTGTCCCTGACCAGCTGTTCCGCCTCGCGCTTGAGTGCCTGCACGTCGGTGGTCGAGGTGCCCGACCGCAGCCGGACCCGGGCGCCCGCCTGGTCGAGGAGGTCGATGGCCTTGTCCGGCAGGAAGCGGTCGGTGAGGTACCGGTCGGACAGTTCGACGGCCGCGAGCAGCGCCTCGTTCGTGTACCTGACCTGGTGGTGCGCCTCGTATCTGTCCTGCAGACCGCGCAGGATCTCGACCGTGTCGGGGACCGAGGGCTCGGGTACGAGGATGGGCTGGAAGCGGCGGGCGAGCGCGGCGTCCTTCTCGATGTGGCGCCGGTACTCCTCCAGCGTGGTGGCACCGATGACGTGCAACTCGCCGCGGGCCAGGGCGGGTTTGAGCATGTTGCTCGCCTCCAGGGAGCCGCCTTCCGAGCCGCTGCCCCCGGCCCCGACCATGGTGTGCAGCTCGTCGATGAAGACGATCAGGGAGTCCGCGTGCGCGCGGACCTCCTCGATGATGTTGTTGAGCCGCTCCTCGAAGTCGCCGCGGTAACGGGTACCGGCGACGACACCCGTCAGATCCAGCGAGACGACCCGCCGCCCGGCCAGGATGTCGGGGACTTCCCCGTCGGCGAGGCGCTGCGCCAGGCCCTCGACGATCGCCGTCTTCCCGACGCCGGCGTCGCCGACCAGGACCGGGTTGTTCTTGCCGCGCCGGGAGAGCACCTCGATCGTCTGCTCGATCTGCTGCTCGCGGCCGATGACCGGGTCGATACGGCCCGACCTGGCCAGGTCCGTCAGGTCGCGGCTGTACTTGTCGAGGGTCGGCGTCTCGTGCCGCGCGGCGGGGCTCTGCTCGGGTCCTGCGGTCTGATGGCCGAGGCCCCCTTGGTGCCCGAAGCCGCCCTGTGGGGTGGCCTGCGGGTCGAAGCGGAAGACGTTCAGGATGCGGCCCGCGGCCGAGTCCGGATTGGCCGCGAGCGCTTCGAGTACGTGCTCGGGGCCGATGTAGGACGCGCCGCTGCCCAGCGCCAGGTCGTGCGCGCCCAGCAGGGCCCGCTTCACCGCCGGCGTGACGGCGACGCGGGACTGCTGCGGTCCCGTCCCGGCGCTGCGGTCGATATCGTCCGCCAGCGCGTCGGGATCCGCGCCGGACTGCCGCATCAGGCTGCGCGTCGGTTCGGCCAAGAGCGCGGCCCGCAGCAGGTGCTCGGTGCCCAGCTCGGTGCTGCCGTGATCCGCGGCGTAGGTGGCTGCGGTGGTGACCAGGTTCCGGGCGCTCTCGCTCATCAGGCGGGCGATGTCCGCCTGCCGTGGCGTGCGGCCCGCCTCGTCGGGGCGGCCGAAGAATCGTCCGAGGAAGTCGCCGAACGGGTCCGGGTCGTAGCCCCCCGGACCCATGAATCCGTTGCTCATGTGTGTCCGTTCCGCTGTCACGGTGCCGCGACATGCTGCGTCTCGGGTTCCTTGCGCTGCTGCCCTCGCGGGTGCCCGGGTGGAGCCCGGCCACACACCCGTACCGCTCCGCGGCGCCTCCGACTGCCCGCGCCGCGCAGGCCCGGCGTACGCCCTCCACTGCTTCAGGATCAGGGCCACGACGGCGCTCCGCACGCGGGCGCCGCGGCCGGGCGGCCGGAGGCAGGTCCCGGAGGCCGGGCCGTACGGCGGTCGGGGGCGTCGGGACGTTGCGGGCCGGGGCACGTGGCCGAGCGGCGCAGGTTACGCAGCGTGACGCCATGCCGGGCCGGAAAGCCCAGGTGTCAGCCAGGTGTTGGGCTTCCCGTGTCGCGCCCCACGTCACCTGCCGGCCGGCCCGTCAGCTCCGCTCGCCCGTCTGTCCCGCCGTCGGTCCGTCCGTACGGATGCGGGAGGCGAGTACGGCGATGTCGTCCTCCGCGTCCGTGCCGAACCGGGTCAGGACCTCGTCCAGCAGGTCCTCCAGGCGTCCGCTCGCGGGTACCCGCAGTGACGCCAGCCGTTCGACGGACACGTCGATCGCTTCGTCCCTGCGCTCCACCAGGCCGTCGGTGTACATGAACAGCACGGTTCCGGGTCCGCACGGCAGCACCTGGGTCTCGTACGATCCGTAGCCGGTGCCCAGGGGTGGGCCGACGGGCAGCTCGGCGATGCGTGCGCCGGCGCCGTCCGGATCGATGAAGACGGGGGGCAGGTGCCCGGCGCTGGCCACCTCGCACACCCCCGCGAGCCGGTCGACGACCGCGATCAGGCAGGTGGCGGCGCGGTCGAGCCCGGAGCGTTCCACCATGGTGTCGAGCCGCTCCAGGATGCGGTGCGGCGGCTGCTCGTCCTCGGCCAGCAGGCGCAGCAGGGAGCGGTAATGGCTCATGGCGACGGCGGCCTCCACGCCGTGCCCCATCACGTCGCCCATGACCTTGAGGTGGCGGCCGTCCTTGAGCGGGATGACGTCGAACCAGTCCCCGCCGACCAGCACATCGCGTTCGGCCGGCAGATAGCGGGTCGCGATCTCGATGTGGGGGTGCTGGCCGCGCGGTTCGGAGAGGAGTGCGCGCTGGAGTTCCAGGGCGATGCCGTGCTCGTGCGCGTACCGGCGGGCGTGTTCGAGGTCGACGGCCGTGCGTCCGGCCAGCTCGCGGGCGACGACCACGTCCTCCTCCTCGGTGAAGGCGGGGGAGTCGCCCGTGCGGCCGATTCCGAGTACGCCCTGCGGGTTTCCCCGTGCGGTGAGCGGGACGACGATCATCGAGTGCAGCCCCAGGGCGCGGTAGACGGCGGCCCGCTCCGGCGCCGGGCCGGACCGGCTGAGCTGTTCGCCGGTGGGATGGGCCAGCACCGGCTGGTTGGTCGCCAGGGAGCGCTGTACGACCGAATCCTCCTGGTAGTCGATGTACTCGCCCGGCTCCTGGAACATGCCGGTGACGGCTTCGCGGAGGCCCGGGGCGACGGCCAGAGCGGCGCGGCGCATCCGGAGCACTCCGGGTGGCGGGCGGCGCACGGCGTGGCCGATGTCCGGCGGGAAGACCTCGACGGAAGCGACATCGGCCAGCGTGGGCACCACGAACTCCGCCAGCTCCCGGCAGGTGGTGTCGATGTCCAGGGTGGTGCCGATGCTGGTGGCTGCGGTGTCCAGCATCGTCAGGTAGCGCCGGGTGCGCTCCAGGTCTTCCCGCTGGTGAGCGGCCGAACTGACCTCAAGGACCACCCCGATCAGGCCCAGGCAGCTGCCGTCCGCCTCGATCCGGTAGTAGCTCCCGCGCCAGTACCGCCGGTCCCGTCCCGTCAGGTCACGCGTCAGGCCGCTGAACGTCGTGTCGCGGGGCCGGCCGTCGCGGAGCACCGCCCGGAGCACGTCCTGGCGCTCGTCGGAATCCGGCAGTACGGCGGCGATGCTCCGGCCGATGTGCTCGTCGGCCGACAGGCCGTTGATGAGCGCCTGCGCCGGGTTGACGTAGAGGTAGCGCAGGCCGGTGTCGAAGAGGGCGACGCCGTGCGGCGCACCGTCGAAGAGGGTGGCGAGAGTGGATCTGCCGAATGGCAGCGGGCTGCCTGCGTTCGCATCGGCCTGCACGTCAACCTCCTGAGGCGGGGCACGGACCACCCGCTGCCCGGTCAATCGTCGAACGATCACCGCCGCGGCGCATCCGCGCCCCGCCCCTGGACCTGAGTGCTGCCGGGATCAGACCGCCGGCGCCGGGTAGGTCGGGTACTCCACTCCGGAGACGTGCTGGACGACGCGGATGACCTGGCAGGAGTAGCCGAATTCGTTGTCGTACCAGAGGTAGAGGATCGCGTTGTCGCCGTCGACCATGGTGGGGCCTGCGTCGACGATCGAGGCGTGGCGCGAGCCGATGAAGTCGCTCGACACCGCGTCGGGGGCGGTGGTGAAGTCGATCTGGCGCTTGAGCGGCGAGGTCAGCGACACGTTGCGGAGGTGGTCGAGCACCTCGTCGCGGGTGGTCTCGCGGCCGAGCCGCAGGCTGAGGATCGCGATCGAGACGTCCGGTACCGGGACGCGGATGGAGCTGCCGGTGATCGGCGCGTCGAGGTCGGGCAGTGCCTTGGCGACGGCGGATGCGGCGCCGGTCTCGGTGATGACCATGTTGAGCGGCGCCGAGCGGCCGCGACGGTCCGCCTTGTGGTAATTGTCCAGCAGGTTCTGGTCGTTGGTGAACGAGTGGACGGTCTCCACGTGGCCGCGCAGGACGCCGTACTCGTCCGCCATCGCCTTCAGCGGCGGGACGATCGCGTTGGTGGTGCAGGACGCGCAGGACAGGATCTGCTCGTCCGGCTTGATCGTGTCGTGGTTGACGCCGTGCACGATGTTCGGGACGTCGCCCTTGCCCGGCGCGGTCAGGACGACCTTGTCGATGCCGGGGCGCAGGTGCTTCGACAGGCCCTCGCGGTCGCGCCACTTGCCGGTGTTGTCGATGAGGATGGCGTCCTTGATGCCGTACGCCGTGTAGTCGACCTCCGACGGGTCGCCCGCGTAGATCACCTTGATCTCGTTGCCGTTGGCGATGATGGTGCTGTTCGCCTCGTCGACGGTGATCGTGCCCTGGAACTGACCGTGGATGGAGTCGCGGCGCAGCAGCGAGGCGCGCTTGACGATGTCCTGCTCGCCACCCTGGCGGACGACGACTGCGCGCAGCCGCAGCCCGTTGCCCGATCCGGCCTTCTCGATGAGCAGGCGGGCGACGAGCCGGCCGATGCGGCCGAAGCCGTAGAGGACGACGTCGCGCCCCTCGCGGCACTCGATCTTGTTGGCGCCCGTGGCGCCGGCGACGGCCTCGGCGGTGAACTCCGCCACCGACAGGCCGCGGTCGTCGGCCCTGTGGGTGGCGGCGAGCATGCCGATGTCGACCTGTGAGGGGCCGAGATCGAGCTCGGTGAGGGCCTGGAGGAAGGGCAGGGTCTCGGTGACCGAGAGCTCCTCACCGGCTATCTGGCGGGCGAATCGGTGGCTCTTGAGGATGCTGACCACCGACTTGTTCACCAAGGAGCGGCTGTGCAGCAGGACCGTGACGTCCCTCTCCCGGTGCAGCTTGCCGATGATCGGGATCATCGACTCCGCGATCTCCTCGCGGTTCTTCCAGTTGGTGAACGAGTCGTCATTGACAGTCACAGATTTAACTTTCGAGCTAGGCGGTGCTCATATGGTAGCCGCTCGCTTTTTCGGTCGGGCAAAGGGTGCCGGGGGAGCGGGAAGCCGGGGTCGCAGGCGTCGGGCGTCCTCGCCGGTCGCCGTGTCATCGAACCTGGTCGTCGCGGGTCAGCTCTGTCCGGGGGGCCGTCAGCGGGGTCCGGCGACGGCACGGTGGAAGCCCCTCCAGGTGCGTCGCAGAAGACGGGGCAGCTCGTCGGGGAGACCTCGCGGCGGGACCGCATCGCGTGGAAGGCGTCCACGGGCAGGTGGAAGTACGGCTCGTCCAGGATCCGCAGCAGCTCCCTCGCGATACTGGACCTACCTGAACTGGACGTCCCGTTCAGGAAGATGATCCGCCCGCTCCCGGCCCCGGTCGGGACCGGTCCAGGACGCAGTCGGCTCGGGCACGCGGCTCTCCTCACCAATTCCGGGCACGGACCGGCTCCTTCACTGCTGACGGCGGCATCTGATCATCATGGGCCCCTCAGCGGGGCCCACGGCAGGTCATCGCCCCGGGGGCTGTCCCCATGAAGCAGAGGCCCGTTGCCCGGATGGCGCGGCGGAGCGTGAACGCGCAGGCTGGACGCGTCCGGAAGGCCGGTCGAAGGGACAGCAATGCCACTCGAAGGGAAAGCTTTGTGTTCAGTCTGAAGCGGGTGCGGCGTCGTGCGGTGCGGGCCACCGGTGTCGTCGCGCTGGCCGGCGCGGTGTGCGCCACCATGATGACCGGCAGCGCCGGCGCGATCGTCAACGGGAAGGATTCCACGGCGCGTTACCCGTTCATGGCGACGGTCCCGGTGTCGGCCCCGAAGGTGTTGGACGACGGCGTCTGCGGGGCGTCGCTGGTCGATCCGCAGTGGGTGCTGACGGCGGCCCACTGCGTCGATCCGACGCTGGTGAAGCCGGACGGCATCGTCCGCATCGGCAGCGGGCAGCGGAAGTCCCAAGGAACGGTCCGCGCCATCGACAGGACGGTCACGCACCCGGGCTACGCGCTGGGCCGGCCCAACCGGAACGATGTCGCGCTGATCCGCCTGGACCGCCCGGTGACCGAGCAGCCCATCCGGATCGCAGGACGGCCCGGACCGCCCGGCACCCCGACCCGGCTCCTGGGCTTCGGCACCGTCGTCGACACGACGGACCTCACCAAGGTGGTGTTCCCCGACCGGCTCCAGGAACTCGACACCCGCAGGGGCGCCGACACCGAGTGCGCCCCGGGCTACGCGGGCAGGACCCGGCTGTGCACGGTCAGCCGGGTGCCGGACGCCATGGCGTGCTTCGGGGACTCCGGCGGACCGCAGATCCAGCGGGGCAGGGGCGGGCGGTGGGAGCTGATCGGCACCACGTCCGGCCCCGGCGCCCCCGACCTGCCCTGCGTGGGCGGGCCCGGCCTCTACAGCAGCGTGCCCGCCTACGCGGGCTGGATCCGGAAGACGATCGCCGGGAACGGCTGACCACGGCCGCCATCGGCGAGCTGTTGGACCAGGGGCTGCGGACCCGGTTGGTACCCGGCCGTTCAGCCCGTCCGCCGGGCGTAGCGTAAGGGCGCAAGGAGGTCATCATGGACGCCACCCTCAAGACCGTCATCGGCGGCCGGCTCGTGGAACTGCCCGGCACCATCGCGGCCATCCGCGACACCATGGACGCCGGCCGGGCCGCCGAGTTCGACCGCGACATCGCGCACGTACCCGCGCCCGAACTCCCCACCGTCCTCGTGCGCTGGGCCCTGGCCGCCACCGGCGCCGACGACGAGGACGAGGCGCTCTTCGAACGCCTGGCCCGCGGCGAGGACATCGGCGCCGCCGAAACCGGCGCATCCGGCCCGGAGTTGACGTGAGCCGCTGCCGCATCCAGTACGCCCCGCCCGCCGACCAGGCCCGCCACGCGATGCCCCGCCCCCTGCGGGACACCTTCGACACCGGGATGCACGCCCTGGCCGCCGATCCCTACGGCCACCGCTCCGCCCCGGTCAGGGCCGACGACGACCGTCGCGAGGCCACCGTCGGCGGCGTCGTCGTCCGCTACTACGTCAGCGCCACCGTGCTGACCGTCACCGTCGTCCGCGTCGTCTACCTCTGAGCCGCCCCGCCGCCCAACGGCCGGGCGGCGCACGGAGGTTCCGGCGCCGGCTGCGGGCCGTGGCCGCATTCGTGCGGCCGCCCGGTCTGCCCTCGTAAGCCCGTTCACCTGCGGAATCCGGCCACCGGAACGCTTTCTGCCATTCACCGGCAACTCCGCCGCAGCGCCCCCGGGCTCGGGCTACACAGGAGGGCGGGGGGACGTCCCTGCCTGCGGGCGAGGGCGCCCATGGTCCGACGGGAGGTCAGGGCGATTGCTGACGATCAATATGGCGGTACTGCTCGCCATCATCGTGTTCCTGCGGCTGCGCCGCCGCACGCAGTCCAGAAGCCGGCGCGACGAGAAGCTGACCGTCCTCATCGTGCCGGCACTCGGGGTGCTGATCGCCCCGACGGCGGTGGGACACGGGATCCTGGACTTCCTGACGCAGCTCGTGCGCGGCATTTCGCGCGCCGGCCAGTGATGCCCCCGCACGACGCGCGGGCCCCTGCCCGGCGAACGCGCAGCCGAGCTGCCGCCGCATCGCACACCGGCCGATGAGCGACAACCGGACACCCCGCTCGGGCCCGCCCACGGCGCGCCCGAGCCACCCGAAACCGCAAGGACCGCGCACCGCACCCGGGGGACACATGGCCACACCGACCCGACGCCGCCGAACCGGCAGCACCCGCCGCCCCGCCGCCAGGCCCCGGCGCCGCACCGCCCGCCGCCGAACCCGCAAGGCCGCCACCGGCCGCGCCATCCCCGCCGTCCTCGTGCTGGCGACCGTCATCGCGGCGATCCGCACCCACCCCGTCACCACCGGCATCCTGGCCGCCCTCGCCCTGGCCGTCGCCGTGCTCGTCCTCCTCGCCCGCGCCGGCCGCATCCGTCTGCCCCTGCTCCGCACCACCGCCCGCACGGACCTCACCCACAGCATCGCCGCCTACCAGCACATGACCGGCACGCAGTTCGAGCACGCCATCGCCGACCTCGCCCGCCGCGACCCCGCCGTCCGCTCCGCCACCGTCGCCGGGGGCGCCAACGACCGCGCCCTCGACGTCCTGGTCCAGCTCGCCGACGGCCGCCGCATCGCCGTCCAGTGCAAGCGCTACGCCCCGTCGAACCGCGTCGGAGCCCCCGTCATCTACGCCGTGAACGGCACCTACCGCGCCTACCACCGCTGCGACCAGGCCCTCATCGTCACCACCAGCGCCTTCACCCAGGACGCCCAACGCGCCAACGCCGAACTCGACCACCCCCTGCGCCTGGTCGACGGCCGCGCTCTCGGCCGCTGGGTCTCGGGCGGCCGCCCACCCTGGACCACCTGACACCGTGGCGACCGCCGTCGGCCAGACCCTCCGGAGGGCGTCCTCGGCGGCCGACTCGGCAATCCCCTTACCAGCGGCGGGTGTTCAGGCCGGTATGGGCCTTGCCAGACGGAGGCCGGGACTGTTGTGTGTTGTTGGGGAGCACTTCGGTGAACCCCGATACAGCCGTGACGTGTTCGCTCGACCGTCGAAAGGCTTACGCATGGACCGCAAGGACGTCGTCAGACCATCTTTGGCCGAGCGGGAGATGGCGGCCCCGAGCCAGGGGGCGGAGCTGCGGGAGACCGCAGGCAAAGGGGGCGGAGTGTTCGCCACCCGGCCTTTCCACACGGGAGACCTGGTGGTGACCGGCGTCATCACGGCGGAACTCGCCCGCAATGACGCGCATGCCTCCCAGATCGCCCTGCACCGCTACGTCCGCCACGGCGGTCTGATGCCGAAGGTGAACCACTCCTGCGACCCGAACTGCGGCATCGGACTCAACGCGTCCGGCGCGCACGACCTGCTGGCCCGTGTCCCCATCCGGGCCGGCCAGGAGATCACCTTCGACTACGCGATGCGCAACTACGCCGTCGAGCACTTCCCCGGCCGCTGCCAGTGCCGGACCGCCCTGTGCCGCGGCCGCATCACCGGCTGGCGAGACCTGCCGCCCGAGCGCCGGGACGCCTACCGGGGACTCGTCGCCCCGTACCTCCCCGACACCCCGACGGGCGCGGCCCCGGACACGGACAGCTGACGTTCCGGGCAGGGGGAGCTGATGCCCTTGCCCACAGCTGCCTCCCACTGCGCGCCATGCTCCAACTCGCCCACCCTGCTGCCCTGCCCAAGCGGAGAGAGCGGCGGAGAGCCGCTCTCTCCGCCCGGCGAGGCGATGTCCCGTGGCGCGTGACCGTGTCAGTCCGCGGATGGACGCGTTGGCACGGTATGAACCGATTCACTCTCGGGGCCGCCTTACGGGCCGTCTCCAGGTATGGGGTACGCAGGACATCGAGCCGTCCGGGGACGCGGCATTCGGGGGCCTTCGTCGGCCTCGCGGTCGCCGCCGCGCTCCTCGTCGTGGAGACCGCTGCCGCACCGGCCGGCCGTCCTGTGCGTACCGCACCGCTCACCACGGTGACGGACTCCGCGGCACGGTCCGGATCGACAGGGCCCGGATCTGCCGCCCTGGCGCCCGCGCGATGGGCTCCTGGACCGGTGGGCAAACTCTTCGGTTCCGAAATCCGGCGGATTCCCACGACGCGGCGGGTGGTCGCGCTGACGTTCAACGCGGCGTGGGACGAGACCGGCGTGGCTGAGGCGCTGGCCGTACTGCGCGGACGGAGGGAGCCGGCCACGTTCTTTCTCACCGGGCGGTTCGCCGAACGCCATCCGGGAGCGGTGCGGGCGATGGCCGCAGAGCAGGGGATCGCCAACCACTCCTACAGCCACCGACAGTTCGGCGATCTCACGACACGGCAAGCCGCGGACGAGGTCCTGCGGGCGGACCGGGCCATCCGCCGGGCGAGCGGGGCGACGCCGCTGCCGTTCTTCCGCTTCCCCTACAGCGCCACCACGCCGCGGCGTATCGCCGACGTCAACGCGCTGGGCTACGCGGACATCGAGTTCACCGCCGACACCAACGGCTACCTCGGGACGGCAGGCGGCATGACGGTCGGGAAGGCGGTCGACCGGGCCCTGGCCGACCTGACGCCGGGCGAGATCATCCAGATGCACGTCGGTACTCCCGAAGGACACGGGCCCGCTCTGGACGTGCAGGCCCTGCCACGCCTCATCGACGCCCTCCACGCCCGCGGATACCGGATCACCGATCTGCGTTCCCTTGCCGGGGCAGCCGCCCATGCGTGAGCTGACGTGGTGTCAAGCTCGCACCGGCTCAGCCGACTTGTCGCCGTCGAGCATCCCGTAGATGGCGGCGGCCACCTCATCGGGACGCGAGACGGGCGAGAGGTGGCCGGCGGGCAGTTCGGTGAGCGTGGCGTTCGTCCGTTCGGCCAGCCATCGCTGGAGCCCGGGGTCGAGGATCTGGTCGTCGACGGAGAGGACGTAGGCGCATGGCAGGTCGCGCCATGCGCCGTGTCCGGAGGGGCTGGAGAAGCACGTGCTGTGGGTCGGCCTCTGGGCGGCCGCCAGCGTCCGGATCGTCGCCTCCGGGAGATCGGCTCCGAGTGCCTCACCGAACAGGTCGGGGTCGAGGGTTGTCCAGCCGTCTTCGCCGAACCGGATCGCGGCGCTGCCGGGGGACGCCCCGCCGTGCTCGTTGAGCGTCATGAGCGTCTCGGCTGTGTCGGGTGCGTAGGCCGCGACGAACACCAGCGCGGTGACCTGGGCGTTCTGGTGTGCGGCGCCGGATATCACCACGCCGCCGTAGGAGTGCCCGACCAGCGTCACCGGTCCGTCGAGGGTCGCCAACTGCCGCCTCGTCCAGGCGATGTCGGCTTCCAGGGAGGTCAGCGGCAGGTCCAGGGCCAGGACCCGGTGCCCCTGGCGCTGGAGGACGGCCGTCACCCCCTGCCAGACCGACCCGTCTCCCCAAGCCCCGTGCACCAAAACGACGTTCGCCACTGCTGCCTCCCTGGTTCCCCGCCACCGGCCGACGCCGGTGCCGCCCTCGGAGCGGACGGATTTTCCTTGCAGGCGCTATGCAATCATGCGGGGAGTGCGCACGGCATCGGCCTCTCCCGGGAGTCAAGTGGTGGTCCTGTCACCGCCGTTGTCCTGGGCGTGGAGGAACCGCCAGGGGCGGGTGACGGCGTCGGCCGGGGTGCCGTCCAGGATGCGGGCGGTGCGGGCGGCGGGTTCGAGGATGACCGTGGCGAGGCTCGCCCACCGCTGCCCTTCGGGGAGGCTCATGTCGGGCAGGCAGGTGAGGGCCGCTTCGCCCTCGCCCGATACGAGGAGGGCGACGAGTTCGTCGGCGGACCGGGGCGGGGCGGTGTCCGTGAGGCGCTGCTGGATGAGTGCGTAGCGATTGCCGGAGTCCGGCTGGTAGAGCCAGGTCTTCTCATTCGCCGCCGGGGTCGGTGTGAGGAAGTGGTTGGTGCGCACGAGAGTGCCGTTGTCGGGTTCGAGCGCGAACACGCCGTCGGGGCTGAGGTCGAGGAGGACGGCATCGGTGGCGTCGAAGACGGTGAACGAGCCCGATGAGGCAATCGGGGCGCTGCGGACGATCTCGACGGCCTCCGCCACGCTGCCGGCTTCTTCGAGGACGAGGGCCAGCACGTACCCGGCCGCGGTGCCGACGGGGACTTCGGGGTAGTGCGCGAAGACCAGGTCCATCGCCTGGAGTTCGACGACGTGGCCGGTGGGGCGGCCATCGGCGCCGACCTCGACGGAGGACGTGTCGCCGAACGTCTCGCGGCCGGTCAGACCGGCGAGCTCCACCACGCGCGGGCTCACCACGAGGGCGTGCGCGTCCCGGGTCATCAAGGAGATGGCGCGTCCGGGGAAGCGTTCCCCGAGTACCGCTCCGCCGGGCGTGCCGGGGAAGTGGTTCAGGTCGAGGCCGTATCCCGTGACCCAGGCGTCGTCCGGGCGCTCGCGCAGCGCGTCGGCGACGGTGGCGAGAACCGCCTCCAGGCTGTCGGCGCCGGACAGGTCGATGCCGCTGCCGGTCTCGCTCGACCCCCATACCGGATGCGCGTGCGCGTCGGTCAGCCCCGGCAGCAGCACGCCGCCCGGGAAGTCGTGCACCGCGGTCGCGGGGCCGCGGAAGGACGCGGCCACTTCTTCGCCGCCGACGGCGAGGATGCGCCCGTCGCGCACCGCAACGACCTGCGACGCGGGCTGCGCGGGGTCATGGGCGTCGTCGAGCGTCTCGACGTGCGCCACGCGGACAAGGACATCGGCATGCATGGACGGCCTTCTTCTCGTAGGGAATGTGCGGACGACGGCGGGAGTGGCGGTCAGCTGCCCGGCACGGTGATCACCGAGCGGCGCCGGGTGCGGCCCAGCCCCCAGTAGACAGCCGCGGAGACCACCAGTCCTCCGACGAGTGACAGGTTCGCGCCACCGGACAACGACGCGACGGGCCCTGTCCAGAAGCTCGTGCGGACACACAGCACCCCGGCCGCGGCACCGGAGAGAAACGCCGCCACACCCGCCCGGTTCACTCCCGCGTCGTACCAGAACGGGCTGCCGCGCCGCTCGTCGAGCAGCTGCCTGCCGTCGTAGCGGTTGCGGCAGATGCAGATGTCGGTGACGTACACACCGACGGACGGTCCGGTGACCACCACGACGAGTTCCAGCATGGTGTTCACGCTGGTCAGGAAGTCGAAAAGGAGGAGGGCGTAGAGCGTCATCGCGGTGGCCGGCACGCCGATGATCAGCACGGCGAGGACCCGGCCGAGGCGCACGCCGATCGACTGGAGGGTGAGGCCCGCGCTGTACGCGGTCAGGCCGTTGTTGGCCACGGTGTTGAGGACGACCGCGATGACGAACACCGGGACGAACCAGCCCGGCAGGATCTTCTCCAGCGCCGCCTGCGGGTCGCTCATGTCGAGGGTGGTGGCGGCGAGGGCGCCGATGCCGGTGAACAGCACGCTCGGCGGGAAGGCCCCGAGCGCGGTCCAGCCGGCCACCGCCACCGGCTTGCTGCCGCGCGGCAGATAGCGCGCCAGGTCGGGGCTGTTGCCGTACGACAGAGGGGTGGAGGCGATCAGCGCGAAGCCGCCGGCCAGCGTCACCCACAGCCCGGCGCCGTGCAGCGGCTCGGCGGGGCGGTACGACCAGTCGGTGTGCCCCAGCACATACCCGCTGACCACCACGAACACGAGGGTGAGGGCGACGCTCAGCACGGCGTGGAGCCGCACGATCGTGGCGTGGCCGTACACGCCGACCACGAGGGTGGCCGCGGCGATCCCACAGATGATCACGGCGTCGACCACGGGGCTGTCCGGCGCTCCGATGCGCCCGGCCAGGCCGATACCGGCGACCGAGGCGGCGGACCAGTTGAGCGCCAGGTAGGCCGCGGAGATCAGCCAGCCGGTGAGCGCGATGACGACCTTGTTCCCGACGGTCCCGTACATCGCACGGGAGATGACCGAGCCCGTCGTGCCCGCGGCCGGTCCGCTGACGGCCAGGACGCCGGTGAGCCCCCACAGCAGGTTGCCGGCCACGATGACCACCAGAGCCTGCCCGAGTGTGAGCCCCATGAGGACCAGGGCGCCACCCACCACCAGGCTCAGATAGCTCACGTTGGGCGCCGCCCACACCGAGAAGAGCTGCCGGGGGCGGCCGTGGCGCTCACCGTCGGGGATGTGGTCGATCCCGTGGGCTTCCAGCTGACCGGCCTGGTCCGCGGCCACGCCCGCAGTGTTCCCTGCGGTGTCCGTCAGGTCTTCGGTCGCCATCGCGTCCTCCCGAGAAGCAGCGGAGCCTCCGTGACCCCAGCGCTATTGGCTGTATGACCAATAGCGAGGATCCCACAGTGGCCGCCGCGCGGCGTCAAGGGTTTGCTGGAATGCCCGCGTAAGACAACGGAAATCGTCGTGCCGGGATCTCGGGCTCCGCGTCCCGCGGGAGTGGCCCGGCCGGACTCTTCATGGACACCGGCCGCGGCGGGCGACGGCGCTGGTGCTCCATGGCGACCTGCGGAAACAAGGTGAAAAAGGCCGACCTCAAGGCGGCGCGGAACGACGCTGAGACCGGAGGCGAGGCGTAGCGCCGGCACTGCCGCCTGCGCGTCGTTACGGGACAACACCGCACGCAGGGAGTCGAGTTGCTGGTCGAGAGGGAGTCGGCTGATCGCCGTCCCCGCTCACCATCGCTGGCCCATGGCGCTCGCCGTTCGTGTCCTTACCATGGCTTTCAGGCCGTGACTGGCGCTGAGGGGGCGCCACCGGGGAGCGGCCCGACGGTTCCCGTCAGTGCCGTGCGCCCGGGCGAGTCACCGCGAACGTGCAGGAGCAGCCCCGTGCCCCGGACCAGGACCGCCCGTCTCATGGACGGCACCAGCCTCGCCCGCCGCACCGTCGAACGCAGCGTGGCCACCGCAGCGGCCTTCGCGCAACAGACCGGCGTGGAACCGTGCTTGGCGACCGTGCTGGTGGGGGACGATCCCGCATCCGTGACCTACGTCCGCATGAAGCGCGCCCGATGCGAAAAAGCGGGCATCCGATCCCGGCACCTCGCGCTGCCGTCCACGACCACCACGGCAGAGCTGGTCGACGCCCTCACGGCCTTGTCGCAGGACCCCGACGTGTACGGCACTCTGCTGTAGCACCCCGTCGGCCCGCACATCGACGAACGGGCCGCATTCGAAGCCATCGCTCCGCACAAGGACGTGGACGGGGTCACGATGCGCTCCTCCTCCAGGTTGGCGGAGATGTCGTCGCGGATGGCGGTGTGCGGGCAGGCGCCGGTCTCGACGGCCTGGATGCGCTCGGCGGGCAGTGCCGCCTCGCGCAGCAGGAATTCGGCGTTCTCGCGGGTGTAGATGTCATTGGTGACCACCGCGAGGGAAAGTTCCCCGCGCAGCGCGCGGCACAGCGCCGCGACGGTGGCGGTCTTGCCGGTGCCCACCGGACCGCCCAGGCCGATGCGCAGTGCCCGGCGCCTCCCGTCGGGGCGGGTCAGGGCGGCGGCGCTGTAGCTGTGCCGCTCGGGGTAGGCATGGTCGTGGTCGAGGTGTATGGGGGCTCCGGTGATTCGTGGTCGGTGCGGGTGGATCAGGAGGCGAAGAGGCGTACCGGCCAGGCCGCGTGCTGCTCGGCGGTGATGTCCAGCAGCGGCGCGGACGCGGCGGGCAGCGCGTGCCACACGAACCGGTGAACTCGCAGCCTGGCGTGCCGGATGCGGAACTCGTCGTGCGGCCCGGAGCGGTTCGTTTCCCCGGGCCGCACGAGCGGCGTGGAACGACGCGGGCCGATCACCCTGGCCGTTCCCTCGGTGCGGCCGCCACGAGAGACGGGGCGGGGGTATCGGGCACGTCGGCTGACGGCCAGCGGCGGGCCAGCCAGGTGCACAGCACCAGCTGGAGGGTGTGGTAAAGCATCAACGGGAGGACGAGGAGGCCGAGTTCGCTCTCCGGGAGCAGGACGGTGGCGATCGGCAGACCGCCGGCCAGGCTCTTGGTGGATCCGGCGAAGACGGCGGTCACCCGGTCCTCGCGCGGCAGCCGGAGGAGGCGCGTGGTGCCGTAGGTGAGAGCCAGGGCGACCCCGAGCAGCAGGAGACACACCAGCGCCAGCGTGATGAGCCGCGCCGGGGGGATCCGCTGCCAGATGCCGGCTGTCATGCCCTGGCTGAAAGCGGAGTAGACGACGAGCAGGATGCAGCCACGGTCGCAGAGGGTGGTCAGCAGGCGGTGCCGCTGGATCCATCCGGCGATCCAGCGCCGCGCCACTTGGCCGACGAGGAAGGGCGCCAGGAGCTGGAGGACGACGTCCCGTGCCTGGGAAGGGGCGAACGTCAGGCCGCCGGACGTGCCCTGCTGGAGCAACAGGACGGCCAGCAGCGGGGTGAGCACCACGCCGAGCAGGGTGGAGAATGACGCGGAGCAGATGGCGGCGGCGACGTTGCCACGGGCCATGGACGTGAGCGCGACGGACGACTGGACGGTCGAGGGCAGCACGCTCAGGAACAGGATGCCCGTCGCGAGGTCGCCGCCGAGCACCGAGTGCGGCAGCAGGCCGACGGCCATCCCGGCCAGCGGGAAGACGAGGAAGGTCAGGGCGAGGATGGGCAGATGCAGCCGCCAGTGCCGCAGGCCGTCGTAGGCGGCGCGGGGGGAGAGCCGCGCTCCGTAGAGGAAGAAGAGCAGCCCGACCATGACACGGGCGGTCAGGGCCAGGCCGTCGGCGGTCGCCCCGGAGGCGGGCAGGAGGGTCGCGCATCCGATGACGGCGAACAGTGCGACGAGGTACCAGTCGATGCGGCGCACCGCGCCGCGCGGCCAGCTGGACATGGTGTTCCCCAAGGGTGTGAGGCGGTCCCGGCGGCCGCCCCGGGCGGAGGTTTCCCGCCCGGGGCGGCCGTGACCGGATGCCTGCCGGGTCAACGGGGCGCGCGGGTCACCGGGCGGCCGGAACCCTGCCGTGCGAGCGGCTGATGTTCTTCTCCAGCAGGGCCAGGCAGTCGGCGACGCCGACGCTCTGCGGAGAGTGCTCCGGCAGGCGACCGTCGTCCTCCTTCAGCACCGAGAGCGCCTGGTCGATCGCGGTCTGGGCGGCGAACAGGCACGGGGTGCTGTAGATGGCCACGTCGACGCCGAGCGCGGTGAGTTCGCTCAGCGACAGGCGGGGCGACTTGCCGCCGGCGATCTGGTTGAAGAGCAGCGGCTTGTCACCGATGACCTCGCGTACCCGGTGGATCCGCTCGACGCTGCGCACGCCGTCCACCAGGATCACGTCGGCGTCGGTCTTGGCCAACGCCTCGGCCCGTCTGAGGATTTCGGCCTCGTCGGTGGCGTCGGTGCGGGCGACGACGAGCAGGTCCCGGCGGGACTCCAGGACCAGGTTCAGCTTGTCCAGGTACTCCTCCAGCGGGAGCACCTGCTTGCCGTCGACGTGGCCGCAGCGGCGGGGCCGTTGCTGGTCCTCCAGGATGACGCCGGAGGCTCCGATGGCTTCCAGTTGCTGCACCACATGGCAGGCCGTCTCCGGGTCGACGTATCCGTCGTCGATGTCGACGAGCAGGTGCTGCCGGGGGAAGGCCAGTCGCAGCCGCTGGACGAAGGCCACCATGTCGGGCCAGGCGATGAAGCCGATGTCGGGCAGCCCGTAGTGGGAGGCGGCGAAGCCGAAGCCGGAGACGAACATGCCGTCGTAGTGCTGGGCCGCCACGGAGGCGGAGAACATGTCGAAGACGCCGATGAGAGGTGTCGTGCCGTCCTCTTCGAGCGCAGCCCGTAGCCGGTGCGGGTGATTCACGGTACCCTCCGATGTTGGTCGCGTTGACTCGCTTCATTGCCGACCCGATGCCTGCCAAAGCCGGGGTCGGCGTCATGACGTCACGTGCCGAGTGGCCGGGGACCGTGCCTGTCAGGGCAGGGCGCCCCGGCCACTTCCATGCGCGGGGCGCGCCCCCTGATGCCGCAGGTGGGGAACGTGCCCAGCACCCTCAGATTAGTCAAGTCGAAGTAATGAAACAGTAGTCCCTCTGTAAAAATACTGGCGGATGGCGTCGTTCACGCCATTTCTGATGCCGTCACACGCGGGAGGGAATTCCGCAGGTCAAGGGCCGCGGGCGGAGCGGAACAGCGTACCGTCCGGCCGGGTTTCCGGCATCTGCGCATGTCCGGAGCGTCCGGCGGGCCGCATCCCGCTTCTCAACGCCGCTCGCGAGGCGCTCGGTTGCGGCACCACGCGGCCGCCGCGCCTCCGTTTGAGATTGGCCGGGAGGACCGGGTACGGGAACTGTTCCCCGAACGGGGGCTTCCGCCGTTCATCCGCCATGCGCAAGGGCGGGGCGGTCGCTGTGTCACCGCCGTCGGCCAGGGGGGCAATTGGCCGCTCTCACCTGGCCTTTCCTTTGCCCGGCACCGGATCCGACGGGTGTGCAAGGCAGTTGACCGGAAGAGCTGACGACAGGCGCCTCCGGGAAGGGCAGGGGCGCAGGGTGCCGACGCCGTTGAACGGCGCGGCTGTCGCAAGCGCTTGCCGACGAAGGCGGCCGGCTCGGCGACGGCCGGAGTGACGGCCCCGTCCTCGTCGAGCGGCCGACGCGGGCCGCACCCTCGACCGTGAACGACCCGTCGGCGCCGCCCACCTTCTCGACCGCGTCCCGGCTGTGGTGCAGCGCGAACGCCTCGGATCCGGTGATCAGCAGCGGCCGCGGAGCGATCTCGTCCACGTCGGCGTAGGAGTCGAACTGGCCCATCCGGTCAACGCTGCGCGGCACCCACATCGCCACCGCAGCAGGGGCGGCAAGATCCTGCGCCCTCCCGCCGCCGGTGAACTCACCCTCGACCGGGACGCCCTCGCCTGCGTCGGTGCCCCCGCCCCGCAACTCGCCGTCCGGACCGCCGAACCCGGCACCTCGTTCACGATCTGATCGCCCGAGCGGTACGGGACCGCCGGGCCTGAGCACGAAGATCCCTGAACAGGCCGGTGGCGGCCCGCCCGCGTGTACCCGTCAGCCTGCCGTCACGGCGCGGCGGACGCTCCAGCGGAGCAGGGCGCGGCGCTGAACGGCGGTACCAGTGACGGCGGCCGGCGTCGTGCGGGTACTGCCTGATCCAGTGGTCCGTGGATCCCTGGCCGGGCATACTCGCCGGATATGTCGACGACGTTCCCGCCCGGCCCGATGTGTACCCGCGACTCGCTCGCCTCCGAGCTGCGTGACCTCGGCCTGCGCTCCGGTGAGACCCTTCTCGTGCACTCCTCGCTCAGCTCGCTCGGCTGGGTCAGCGGCGGCCCGGTCGCCGTCGTCCAGGCGTTGCTCGACGTGCTCGGGGCCGACGGGACCTTGGTGGTGCCGACGCACTCCGGCGGCAACTCGGACCCGTCGGACTGGGGACATCCCCCCGTCCCCGAGGCGTGGTGGGCGGACATCCGTGCGTCGATGCCGGCCTATGACCGGCGGACCACACCCGTCCGCGGCGTCGGCGTCATCCCGGAGACCGTCCGCGACTGGCCGGGCGCCGTGCGCAGCGCTCACCCGCAGACTTCCTTCGCGGCCGTCGGCCCGCGCGCCGCCGCGGTCGTGGAGGGCCACGCGCCGGACTGCCGCTTCGGCGAACGCAGCCCGCTCGCCCGCCTGGAAGAAGCCGGGGCGCGAATTCTCTTGCTGGGAGCGGGATTTGACTCCTGCACGGCATTCCATCTGGCCGAGTACCGGATACCCGCGCCGCAGGCCGACAACTCCTTCGCGGCCATGACCCCACAGGGCCGCCGCTGGATCACCGTGCGCGACACCGCGGTCGACGAGGACCGCTTCGACGAGCTGGGCGCGGCCTTCGAAAAGGTCCGGCCGGCGCAGCGGGGCAAGGTAGGGGCGGCCGATTCCCGGCTGCTCTCCCTGGCCGACGCCGTCTCCTTCGCCCAGGCGTGGCTGCCGGAACACCGGCCGTATACGGCATCGGTCTGACGCGTTCCAGCGCGCGGCCGCCAGGCCAGGTCGACGGCCGCCCGGCGGGGAGAAGGCCCGTGCCGGGACGGGCGTCGTCAGGACGGGTGTCGCCGAGGCCCTCCACGAGGCCGGTACGACCCGAACGAGAGACCCTAAGCCCGCCGGAGCCTGCCGACGAAGCCGACCAGGCGTGCTGGATCGCCGAGGCGCTGAGCGACTACCTCGCCCTCCGGGGCCGCTACCACGAGTGCCGCACCGCCCTGCGTACCGCGCTCGCCCAAGCGGACGCGGCCCGCGACCCGCGGATGGCCGCCGCCCTGCGGAACTGCCTGGGCATCACCGACATCTCCCAAGGCCGCTACCGGCAGGGCCACGCCTGGTTCGCCGAGGTCCTGCACCTCGGCGACGGCCGCGCGGACCGCCGCGAAGAGGCGGGCCCTGGGCGGACCGGGAGCCGCCGAACTGTACGCGGGCCGCGCCGAGCAGGCGGGCACCCACCTCACCGCGTCCGTGAGCCTCGCACAGCGGCTCGACGACAACTGGCCCACCGCGATGGGACTCTATGCCTAGCTTCGGCCGTGTACTCGCGTCCGTGGCCATTGCCGCGGTGGCGGTGACGGGACCGGCCGCCCTCGGCACGTCATCGGCGAGTGCCGCCCAGTCCGCAGCCGTCACGGCATCCGCCCCGGAGCTGTCCGGCCACAGCCGCTGTAACCCGTACAAGCTGATGCACAAGGCGAACGAGTACCGGCTCAGGTCCGACAGATACGAGGCCGAAGCGAGGCACGAGATGTGACTGGGCCACAAGAAGAAGGCCATCGCCTACAAGAAGAAGGCGCGGTCCCGCGACAAGAAGGCGGAGGCATACCGCCGCAAGGCCAAGCGCTGCCACTGACGCGCCGGGCCGCACCCGCGCGAGGGCCGCAGCTCCGGTTGACCACCGGGCTGCGGCCCGCCCGGTGGCCCGGCGCAGGTCTACAGGACGGCGTCCGTCTTCAGTGGTCCTGCGGTGATGCGCAGCGTCTTGATGCGGGCGGGCTGTCCGTCGTCGAGATGGTAGAGGTGCATGAACGGGGCGCGCACGATGTTGCCGGGCTCGGTCTTCTTCGCCATGGTGGCCTCGCCGCGCAGGAAGCAGACGCCGTCAGCCGTGGTCCAGGACTCAAGGACGTCGTGGACGATGTCCAGTGGCTCGTCGATCGCGACGAAGAACGCCTTGATGGCCTCGGCCCCGACCACGTGGGCGGTTCCGAAGTACATCTCGGCGTCGTCGGCCAGGCGCGCGAACCCTTCGCCGAAGGAGAGCGTGTCGATCTCGTGCATGATCTGCAGCACCCACTCAGGGGGCGCCGTGGGGCTTGCGGTGTGCGGCATCGTCTGTTCCTTCCGGGCCGCGGTGGACAGGGGCGAGGAAGGCGCCGATCTCGGCGCTGACCTCATTCGGCACCGACCTTGTCGGGGTTCCCGCCTCACGCCTCCGCGTCGAGCGGCACGAGGGCGGAAGCTTCGATGGGCTGTTGGCAACTGCTGCACGCGAGATACGGTTCGGTCCGGTCTCCGCACGCCGTGTGCAGCAGCGGCCGGCCGTCGAGATCCTGGCCACTGGCCCGGACCTCCGCCCACCGGGTGACCGCCACGACGGCCGGCACGACCAACTCGCGGGCAGCCTCCGTGAGTTGGTACTCGTACCACGGCTTGTCGGACCGGTACGCCCGCTTCTCCAGCAACCCCAGTTCGGTGAGCGTGCTGAGCCGCACGGTGAGGATGTTCGCCGAGATCCCCAGCGCACGCCTCAGCTCACCGAACCGGCGCACGCCGAAGAAGACCTCCCGCAGGATCTGATAGTTCCAGCGCTCGGAGATCGCAGCCAGGAACGCCTGGCCGTGCTGGAAGGTGACGCGCTCGTCGCTCTTGGCCACAGGGAACCCTTCCACGTTTCTGCGTGGTATCGATTCGCAACTAGTTCGATTCTAGTATCGAGGCAGAGGGAACGGTGGGGGAACCGTCGCACGCGTACGGCGAACCCGTGCTCAGCGCCTTTGGCGTCAAGTCCCGGCAGGCAAGCCGAAGCTCCTCATCCGGGACGAGGCGAACCAGCCGCTCAAGCAGATGGAAGTCGAAACCAGGCGTTCAGCGACTGGTAACAGCCCGACCGGCCCCTGCCCTGCCTGGAGGAACAGTTCCTCGCGCACGCCGAGATGGGCAGGCGGCCTCCCAGGCCGCCTCGATCATCCGGAAGATCTCGTCCGCCGCGGCCTCCGGATCGGCCGCCTCGCGGGCCAGCGAATAGGCGTCGATCGCGAACCTCGCGACCGCCCGGCAGGCCGTTGTGGTCTGTGACAGGTCGAGATCGGCGGCGATGGCCGTTGCCAGCGACTCTGCATGGCGCAGCCTCATCGACTCCTCGTACTCCCGCAGGGCAGGTGATCCGTCGATCAGGCGCCAGATCGGGGCGGCGCCGTCCGCCGTGCAATGTCGCACCAGGGCCTGGATCTCGCGGTGCAGCGCAGGGATGAGCGGCTCGTGCGGCGCCCGGCCGGTGACCGCCTGCGTGAGGCGTTGCTCGAAGTCTTCGTCCTGCTCGAACACCAGGGCCTCTTTCGAGGCGAAGTGGGAGAAGAGCGTGGTGACGGCCACGTCGGCCTCAGCGGCCACGTCACGGATGCCCACCGCGTCGTACCCGCGCTCCAGGAAGAGTCGCAGCGCGGTGTCAGCGATCTTCTGGCGGGTCGCGGCCTTCTTGCGTTCGCGGCGTCCGGACGGCTCGGGCATGGCCTGAAACTATCAGATGCAAAGTCGGAACGGTTCTTAAAAACTAACCGTTAGTGTTACGGTCTGCCGCATGAAGAGAGTGAGCTTCGCCGAGTTCGGCGGTCCGGACGTTCTGCAACTCGTGGACGCCGAGGAGCCCCATGCGGGCCCCGGCCAGATACGCATCGCCGTGCGGGCGGCGGGTGTGAACCCCGTCGACTGGAGGGTCCGTGAAGGCCAGATGCTGAAGGCCCATCCGATCGAGTTGCCCGCCGGGGTCGGGCTCGACGCCTCCGGGGTGGTGGACGAGGTCGGTGAGGGCGTCGAAGGGGTCGAGCCCGGCGACCACGTGTTCGGCGAAGGCTCAAGCACCTATGCCGAGTTCGCCGTGCTGTCGGCCTGGGCCCGTATGCCCGGGGGGCTGACGTTCGAAGAGGCGGCCGGGTACCCCTCCGTGGTGGAGACCGCGCTGCGCATCATCCGCGAGGTCGGTGTGCGGTCCGGGCAGACGCTGCTGGTCAGCGGTGCGTCCGGGGGAGTCGGATCGGCGGTGCTGCAGATCGCCCGCGACCGCGGCATCACGGTGATCGGTACGGCCGGGGCCGCGAACCAGGACTATCTGCGGAGCCTGGGTGCCGTCGCCACGACGTACGGCGAGGGCTGGGTCGGGCGGGTGCGGCAGCTCGGCCGTGTCGACGCGGCTCTCGATCTGGCCGGCTCGGGCGTGATCCACGAGCTCGTCGAGCTGACCGGGGATCCGCAGAAGGTGGTATCCATCGCCGATCTCGGTGCGCCGGAGTTCGGTGTCCGATTCTCCGGTGTGGCCGGGAGCGTGCCGGAAGCGCTCGCCGAGGCCGTCGGCCTCATCTCGCGGGGGAAGCTCCACATCCCGGTCGAGAAGTCGTACACGCTCGCCGAGGCCGCGGCGGCGCACATCGACAGCCAGGCCGGTCACACGCGCGGGCGCCGGGTCATGGTCGTCTGAGCCGTTTCCTGGGCGCCCACGCGCATCCGGGGCCCGTGCCACCAGCACGCGGGCAACCACCGGGGAGCCGCGCTCCGCGACCGCGCCGATCGGGCCGAACTCCTGCACGCTCACAGGCCGGTTGAGCCCGGTGGCCGGCGCAGCTGCTCCAGCTCGACCGCGGCTTCTGTCCGGGGCGGAGACGACGCCGGAGGGGGTGTGCGAGTCCGTCAGCTTCTCGGCGAGCAATGCGAGTTCGATGCCACGGCCGAGGTGCTCGTGTTCGTGGACGGCTGGGGTGACGCACTTGCTGGAGGCAACGCCGGCTGCTCGACCTTCGATGAGAGTGCTCAGTCTTCGTTGCGACAGGTCAGCGGCGATACGGGCAGGGGCGCAGGTATGGGTCTGGGCTTGGGCCTCTGCCTTCCGCCCTGTCAGAGAGTGCTACCGCCGGTGCTGGAGCCGCTCCAGCAGGAGGTAGGCGCGCTGCTCGGCGGTCGCGAGTTCGGCGGGGTCGATGCCCGCCGGCCACAGTTCGCCCGCTGCGGCGTCGTCGGCGTCGCGCAACTCCACCACCGCCACCACCAGTTGCACCTGGACGGTCGGCGGCGGCCCCAAGCGCCCGGACAACGACCGCTCCGCCTGCTCGGCCGCCGCCGTGCACGCGGTCAGCGCCCGCTCCACCCGCAGCGCCGCACGGTCATGGACCACCATCAGCGCGCAGACCAGCCCGACGGCGATCCCCAGGACGCTGCCCAGCACCCGGTCGTGGACGAGCGCCCCGGCAGGGGCGGGCGAGGCCAGGTCGCTCAGCAGCAGTGCCAGCGGCGTGAGGAAGACGACGCCCAGGCCGTAGTTGCGGGCCACGACGTACTCCAGCAGAAATTCCAGGAGTACGACCACCAGGACGAGTGCCACCGGAGCCGGGTGTGCGGCCAGCACCCCGAGGGCGAGCAGCAGCCCGACGGCCGTGCCCAGGGTGCGCTGGACGGCACGCTGCGCCGTCGTGCGGACGTTGACCGAGTGCAGCACGGCGGCGGCCGAGATCGACGCCCAGTAGCCGTGCTCCAGGCCCAGGACCACGGCCAGGCCACCCGCGAACCCGGTGCCCAGGACCATCCGCAGTGCGGGAACCGCCAGGACGGCGATGGGGTCGGAGCCACCGGGGCGGTTGTTCCCCATCAGCAGTTCGGACGCGCGCCGGGCGACGGGGCCGGCCGGTGCCGCGGCGGTCCCCGCCGCGCGGTACGTCACGTCGTCCTGTGCAGGGGGAGACGGGAACGACAGCTCGGGCAGGACAGCGGGAAGCCGTCGGCGTCGGCCGGTGAGGAGACGGGCCTGCCGGCGCAGGTGGTGTGCCGTGGTGTCGGGATCGTCGGGCAACCGGCGTGCGGAGCCGACCAGCAGCGACCAGGACAGATCGGTCAGGAGCACAAAGGTTCCGGTCCGGCCGGCCTGCTGCGCTTGCGTCGGCGGCATGAGGCCCAGGGAGTGGTAGGCGCGCAGGACCGCGACGGTCGCCCGGTGCCGCGTCTGCCGGGCGTCGCCTCCCGTGTCCAGCAGCTCCGCGAGTTCACGCAGGGCCGTGGCCACCGCAAGCCGCTGCGGACGGTCCGGGTGTACGAGCCGGCCCGATACGCCCCACACCCATGCGGCCGCCGCTCCGGCCGCGGCCAGCGTGGTCTGCGGGAGGACATCGGCGGGAGCGGGCGAGCCGTTGGCGGCCACCGCGAAGGAGAACAGCAGCAGGACCGCACCCAGCCCGCTCAGCCGTGCCGCATCACAGACACCCTTCGCCAGCCCGGCGACCACCGCAGTCGCCGCGACCACCACGGCGGCACCGGCTCCTGACGTCCGCGGATGGACCCAGGCGGCGAGCGCCGAACCGCAGCCCACGCACGCCGTCATGGCCACCGCGACCAGCGCGAGAACGCGAGCGCGGCGCGGGTAGGGCAGGTTGCGCCCGAACGTGGTGGTGAAGGCGCCCAGCATGGCGTAGACGGCGAGCTCGGGCCGTCCCGCCAGTGCCACCGGCAGCGCCACCAGCGCCATGGCCAGGGCAGCGCGCACGGCGAAGAGAAGCGCTCCGTCCACCTTGTGCAGCGTGAGTGCGCCGCGCGGGGAGAGCGCTCGCGCCGCGCCTGCGACGAAATGCCGGCGGCCAGGCCCGGTCCCGGCGGAGAAGGGACGGCGCGAAGAAGGCATGTCCGGTATATATCACTTGCGTCCGACAGGATTTCCGACCGTTGAATCGCGCCTGTGTGTCCACGTATTCGTCGGCCTTGCCGCGTCAACTGCGGACACGGGACGACTACGACTACTGTTACGGCCCGTGAATACCTGGCTGCCCCTGTCCGCGGTCCCCCGGCTCGGTGGTGCGGTGGTGATGGGAGCGGTGGCCGGAATCGTCGTCGGGTTGGCGACCAGCATTCTGTTGGGGGTTCTCGCCGGCATCGCCGCGACGGAACTGGGTTTCGTCGTCGCGGGCTGGATGGTGCTGTGGCCGATGAACGCCACGGCCACCACGACAATGCCCGGCGTGAGGATTTTCGGCCCGTCACCGACGAACTCGTGGTCGTTGCCGCTGCGCTGTGCGGGCTGGTCGCCATCGTGCTGCTGCTCCTGCTCGGCAAATCCGACACCGGTCATTCCGTGGCCGCGGTCGCACTCGGCGGGGTCTTCATGTCCTGGGCGGCGCTCCATTTGATGTACGCCACCCGTTACGCGTACCTGTACTACACCTCCGCGGGCTGAATCGACTTCAACTCCGATCAGCCGCCGGCGTACCGGGACTTCTTCTATTTCAGTTACAACCTCGGCATGACC
Source organism: Streptomyces pinistramenti (assembly GCF_020564935.1). GTDB lineage: Bacteria > Actinomycetota > Actinomycetes > Streptomycetales > Streptomycetaceae > Streptomyces > Streptomyces pinistramenti. The sequence continues at coordinate 100,079 of NZ_JAJCXB010000002.1, read as the reverse complement.
TATCAGGTGTCCGACACCGACGTCTCACGTTCGACGATTCGTGCGGTGGTGCTGCGCCACACGCTGCTGTCCTACGTCTTCGGGACCAGCATCCTGGCCACCACCATCAACCTCGTCACGGGAATCGTCACCGGCTGACCGACGGACTCGCCCCCGTTCGCGCTCCCGGCCGGCCCGGAGCAACGTGGCCGCTGTGCCGGGCCGGTCGGGAGGCACCGGACTTGTTTTCGGGACACCATGTCTACACATCGAACAATGGGGAAGGCGAGGTCGGAGAAGAGATCGGCCGCTTCGTGAGACGGCACCCTGTTCCGGCTGAGCCGGTCGCGTCCCTGTCCGTTCTGCGCGCGCCCAATGAGGAGGAAAGCTCCTGTGCCTGAGTTGCAGCCCGTGATTGCCCTGCCGGCGAAAGCCGCCGTGTTCCTTGTGGTCACCATCCGGCCGGGCGGTGAAGACACGGTTCGTGGCCTGCTGGAGGAGGTATCGGCTTTGCGGCGTTCGGTCGCATTCCGCGCGCCCAACGAGGGGCTCGGCTGCGTCGTTGGCATCGGATCGGCGGCCTGGGACCGGCTCTTCAGCGGACCGCGCCCGCAAGAGCTGCATCCATTCGTGGAGTTGGCCGGCCGGAGTCACCGTGCTCCGTCCACTCCCGGCGACATCCTCTTCCACGTGCGGGCCCAACGCATGGATCTCTGCTTCGAACTGGCACGCCTGCTCACCGAGCGACTCGGCGGAGCGGTCACGGTGGTCGACGAAGTGCAAGCTTTCAAATACTTCGACGAGCGCGATCTGCTCGGCTTTGTCGACGGCAGTGAGAATCCCGAGGGGAGTGTCGCAGCCGACGCTGTGTATATCGGTGACGAAGACCCAGAATTTCAGGGAGGGAGCTATGTGATTGTTCAGAATTACCTGCACGATCTGGCGGCCTGGAATGCTCTGCCGTCGGACGAACAGGAAAAAGTTATCGGCAGAACAAAGATGGCCAATATCGAACTCCCCGATGATGTCAAGCCTGCGGACTCTCATGTCGCACTCAACACCATCACCGACGAAGCGGGAAACGAACGCAAGATCGTTCGGGAGAACATGCCGTTCGGCAACGTCGGACAGGGGGAGTTCGGCACCTATTTCATCGGTTACGCGCGCACTCCTGACGTGACCGAACAGATGCTCAAGAACATGTTCACGAATGATCGGCCCGGCCTGCACGACCGGATCCTCGACTTCTCCACAGCGGTCACCGGATGCCTGTTCCACGTGCCGACCGCCGACTTCCTCGATGACCTCCCGGCCGCGCCCGGCGGCGCAACGGCCGACGGTTCCCTGGGAATTGGCAGCCTGAAAGGAGTCTGACCATGACCACGCCTCACGCGATGAACAATCTGCACCGCGAACTCGCCCCGATTCCCCCGCAGGCATGGGGGGAGATCGAGGATGAGGCCCGCCGTACCTTCCGCCGCAATCTTGCAGGCCGGCGGGTCGTGGACGTCTCCGAACCCGAAGGACCCGAGCTGGCGGCGGTGGGAACGGGGCATATGTCCGGCATCGAGGCGCCGGGTGCAGGCGTGACGGCACGGCTGCGCGAGGCGCGGCCCCTGGTCGAATTGCGGGTGCCGTTCAAGGTGAGCCGGGCCGCGGTCGACGATGTGGACCGCGGGGCGAAGGATTCCGACTGGCAGCCGGTGAAGGATGCGGCGCGCGCCATGGCATTCGCCGAGGACCGGGCCATTTTCGACGGGTACCGTGCGGCACACATCGACGGGCTGCGCAGCCGTACGTCCCATCCCGTGGTGAGGCTCCCGGCAGAGCCGCGCGCATTCCCGGATGCCGTGAGCCGTGCCTTGACCACACTCCGCCTGGCCGGTGTCGGAGGCCCGTACTCGCTGCTGCTGGGCGCTGATGCGTACACCGCCGTGAGCGAGACCTCCGACCACGGTTACCCGATCGCCGCGCATCTCGGGCGCATGCTGGACGGCAACCTGATCTGGGCACCGGCGCTCGACGGGGCATGTCTGCTGTCCACGCGGGGCGGAGACTTCGAGCTGAAACTCGGCGAGGATCTGGCGATCGGATACACGGCGCATGACGCGACCGATATCGAGCTCTACTTCCGTCAGACACTGACGTTCCTCGTATACACCGATGAAGCCGTGGTGGCACTCAGCCCGGAAGCGAGTGGAGAAGCCGACGCAGGGTGAGGGACTGAAGCCCGGTGGGCACGCCGCTCCGGTAGGGCGTTCCGTTCCGTTTGCAGAGCAGTGGACATCGCGCTTGAGTGGGAGGGACACCCTCGGCATCAGGAGCTGCCATGTCGATGTCCTTCGGTTCAGGGTTCGGCCCGAATGACCCCTTCAGCGACTTGTTGAACCGGTTCTTCGGAATGTCACCGGCATCGTCGCCGCCGGCCGTCCAACGCGTGCCCATCGGGCGGCTCTTGACGGATTCGTCGAAGGAACTCCTCAACCTGGCGGCTCAAAGAGCGGTTGAGGACGGAACCTCCGATCTCGATACGGAGCACCTGCTCTGGGCGGCAACGAAGGTCGAGCCGGCACGGAAATTGCTCTCGCAGGTGGGCGTGAACCCCGATACGCTCGCGTCGGAAGTCGCTGAGGTCCTTCCGCGGGAATCCGGTGAGCCGTCCGCGGAACCGGGACTCACACCGGCGGCCAAGCGCACACTCGCAGCTGCCTATGCCCATTCCCAGGAATCCGGGGTTTCGTACATCGGGCCCGAGCACATTCTCGGTGCGCTGTTGGGCGACGGTGACACCGGCGCTGCCCGGCTGCTGCGCGCGGAGGGCCTGGATCGGGAGAAGGTGGCGGGCCTCGCGGAGCAGGCGTCAGGCCCGGACGGGATGTCGGCCGGTGGGAAGAAGCCGTCCACGACCTTGGACGAGTACGGGCGGGATCTGACGGAAGAAGCGAAGGCCGGCAAGCTCGACCCTGTGGTGGGGCGGGCCGAGGAGATCGAGCAGACCGTCGAAATCCTCTCGCGGCGTTCCAAGAACAACCCCGTACTCATCGGCGAGCCCGGCGTCGGGAAGACCGCCATCGTCGAGGGATTGGCTCAGCGCATCGTGGCGGGCGAAGTCCCGGAAACATTGAAGGACAAGAGAGTTGTCGCCCTCGACCTCTCGGGAATGGTGGCCGGCGCACAGTACCGGGGACAGTTCGAGGAACGCCTGAAGAAGGTCATCGAGGACGTTCAGGCAGCCGGCGGCGACATCATTCTGTTCATCGATGAACTCCATACGGTCGTGGGCGCGGGGGCGACCGGCGAGGGCGCGATGGACGCGGGGAACATGCTCAAGCCCGCGCTTGCGCGCGGAGAGCTGCACGTCGTGGGCGCGACGACCATCGACGAATACCGCAAGCACATCGAGAAGGACGCCGCCCTTGAGCGTCGCTTCCAGCCCGTACTGATTCCGGAGCCGACCGTCGAGGAAACGGTGCAGATCCTGGAAGGGCTGCGGGACGCATACGAAGCCCACCACCAGGTCCGTTTCGCGGATGGCGCGTTGGCGGCCGCGGCTGAGCTGTCCGACCGGTACATCAGCGATCGATTCCTGCCCGACAAGGCCATCGACGTGATGGACCAGGCGGGCGCCCGCGTGCGCCTGCGCAGTGCCGGCCGTTCCACCGAGGTCGTCAGCCGTGAGGACCGCATCGCCAAACTGCGGCGTGAGCAGGAGCATGCCGTGGCCGGTGAGGACTTCGAGAAGGCGTCACAGGTCAAGCGGCAGATCGCCGAACTGGAAGGCGAACTCGCAGGGATCGAGGAACGGCGCGAGGGCGTCGTTTCCGTCACCGCCGCCGATATCGCCGATGTCATTTCCCGCCGCACGGGAATCCCGGTCTCCCAACTCACCGCAAGCGAAAAAGAAAAGCTGCTCCATCTCGAAGAGGAGATGCACGCCAGGATCGTCGGCCAGGACGAAGCGGTCACCGCCGTCTCGATGGCCGTACGCCGTAACCGCGCGGGCATGGGCGACCCGAACCGCCCGGTGGGCTCGTTCCTCTTCCTGGGCCCCACCGGTGTCGGCAAGACCGAACTCGCCAAGACACTCGCCGAGTTGCTGTTCGGCGACGAGAATCACATGATCCGTTTCGACATGAGCGAGTTCCAGGAGAAGCACACCGTCGCCCGGCTCGTCGGTGCCCCTCCGGGATACGTCGGCTACGAAGAAGCCGGCCAGCTCACGGAGAAGATCCGCCGGCAGCCCTACAGTGTGGTGCTTTTCGACGAGGTGGAAAAGGGCCACCCCGACGTCTTCAACACGCTGCTGCAGATCCTCGATGACGGACGTCTCACGGACGCCCAGGGCCGTACCGTCGACTTCCGCCACTGTGTCGTCATCATGACGTCCAACATCGGCGCGCACCGTATTCTCGCGCACCAAGGCAATGTGTCCGAGATCAAGGGCGAATTGATGGAAGACCTGCGGGCGCGGTTCCTGCCCGAATTCCTCAACCGCATCGACGACACCATCATCTTCCACCGCCTCACCGAGGACGACCTGTCGCGGATCGTGGACCATCTTCTGGACCAGAGCAAGCGCCGGGTGCATGCACAGGGCCTGAAGCTGGACGTCACGGACGCCGCCAAGAAGCTGCTCGTCGCCCACGGCCACCAGCCGGAATTCGGTGCCCGTCCGCTGCGGCGCACGATTCAGACCGAGCTGGACAACCGCATTTCCTCACTCCTGCTCAGCGGCGAGGCGGACCCCGGAGATACCATCGTCGCCGACGTGGTGCACGACTCGCTCCACTGCACCGTACGCAAGAACGACTCCGACGAGGCGGATCAGTAGGCGCACCCGCGAGGTGCCGGCCGGTCAGGCGGCGTCTACTGGGACGCGGGATCCCCGGGGAGGCGTTCCAGGGCGGCGATGATGTCGGTGTGCCGGGCGGTTTCCACCAGGGCGCGGGCCATGACCGATACCGGCTCCCGTGCGGTGGTCACCAGACCCACGGGCACGGACCGGTCGGGCTCGACCATCGGCACCGCCCGCATGCCGTACGGGACGCCGAACACGTGCAGCCAGGCGTGCGGCACGATGCTCGCCCACCGGCCCGTCCGCACATGGGCGAACAGGGCGGCCACCGAATCGGTCTCGACCCGAGGCGACGGGTGCAGCCCTGCCTCGGCGAACAGCTCGTCCAGCACCCGGCGCCCCTGCATGACTTCGGTCAGCAGGCACAGCGGCAGCCGCGAGGCATCCGCCCAGGTGGCCGTCGTCCGATGAGCCACGCCGTCGGCGGCCGTGATCAGCAGCACGTACCGCTCCCGATACAGCGGAACCGCCTGGAAATTCTCCGGAAGTCCCTTGTGCAGATAGGTGATTCCGGCGTCGATCTCGAAATTCTGCAGCTGCCGGAGAATGTCCTGCGACTGGAGGTCCGCTATCACCTCCACGGTGACCAGCGGATGCTCCGCGCAGAACGGGCCGGTCAGCAGGGACACGGCGCCGGACGCGGTCGGGACCGTGCCGATCCGGATTCTGCCGCTCAGCCCGGAGCGCAGGGCGCCGACCTCGTCCTTGAGTGCGTCGCGGTCGGCCAGGATGCGCTGCGCCCACACCACGATGCGTTCGCCCTCGGGTGTGAGGCCCTCGTACTTGCGGCCGCGCCGGACCAGCGGCACGTCCAGCTCGTCCTCCAGCTTGCGGATCGCCTCCGAGAGCGCGGGCTGGGAGACGTAGCAGGCTTGGGCGGCGCGGGCGAAGTGGCGCTCCCGGGAGAGGGCCACGAGGTATTCGAGTTGGCGAAACAGCACGTCATGGGTCTACCCGACACCCCGTCGGAAAGCCAATCGGGGCCGCCCGCCGCGGTCGGGCCACGGGCAGCTCTTGCAGGCGCTCGGCGCCGGTGTAGACGTTCATCGAGGTGCCGCGCAGGAAGCCGACCAGGGTCAGCCCGCCTTCCGCGGCCAGGTCCGCGGCGAGCGAGGACGGGGCGGAGACGGCTGCCAGCATCGGGATTCCGGCCATCAGCGCCTTCTGCACCAGTTCGAAGGAGGCCCGGCCGCTCACCATCAGCACCGCCCCGCGCAGCGGTAGCAGTCCCGACCGCAGGGCGTGGCCGACGACCTTGTCCACGGCGTTGTGCCGGCCGACGTCCTCACGCAGGCAGAGCATGTCACCGTCGGCCGTGAAGAGGCCGGCCGCGTGCAGGCCGCCGGTGCTGTCGAACACCCGCTGGGCGGCCCGCAGCCGGTCGGGAAGGGCCGTCAGCAACTCCGGGCCGATGCGCAGCGGGTCATCGGCGACGGACCACGCCGTCGAGGTACGCACCGCGTCCAGACTCGCCTTGCCGCACAGTCCGCACGAGGACGTGGTGTAGAAGTTCCGCTCAAGCGACGCGTCGGGGGCTGCCACGCCCGGCGCCAGGACGACGTCCACCACGTTGTAGCTGTTGCCGCCTCCCCCACTCCCGGCTTCGTTCGAGCGGGAGGTGCCCCCTCCCGTGGCGCCCGCGCAGTAGCGGATCCCGGCCACGTCATCGGCAGCGTGCACCACGCCCTCGCTGACCAGGAATCCGGCCGCGAGGTCGAAGTCGTCGCCCGGGGTGCGCATGGTCACCGTGAGCGGACGGCCGCCGACCCGGATCTCCATCGGCTCCTCGACGGCCAGCGTGTCCGGCCGCTGCGAGGACACCCCGTCGCGCAGTCGCAGCACCCTCCGCCGTGCGGTCACGCGTCCCATGATGTGGCTCCTCTTCCCGGTCTTCCCGGTCTTCCCGGAGCCGTGCTCCGGCGGTGCGATGCGGTCGGGCGGGTCCGGCGGGCGCTGCGTGCCGGTTCAGCCGGGGGTGCGGGCGGGCTCCAGGCGGACCACAACTCCCTTGGACGTGGGGCAGTTGCTGAAGTCGGCGACGCTGTCCAGCGGCACCAGGACGTTGGTCTCGGGGTAGTAGGACGCCGCGGAGCCGGGGCTGGTGGGGTAGCCGACGACCCGGAAGTTCTCCGCGCGGCGCTCCGTCCCGTCCCGCCAGATGCTCACCAGGTCCACCTCGTCGCGGTCGGCGATGTCGAGGGCCGCCAGGTCGGCGGGGTTGACGAGCACGACACGGCGGGCGTTGTGGATGCCGCGATAGCGGTCGTTCGGGGCGTACGGGATGGTGTTCCACTGGTCGTGCGAGCGCAGGGTCTGCAGCAGCAGATGCCCCTTGGGGACATCCGGCATGGTGAACGCGTTGCAGGTGAAGACGGCCTTGCCGCTCGGGGTGGGGAAGACCCCCGAGTTGACCGGGTTGGGCAGCCGGAAGCCGCCGGGCTCGGCCACCCTGCTGTTGAAGTCATCGAAGCCCGGCACGACACGGGAAATGCGGTCGCGGACGGTGCCGTAATCGGCCTCGAAGTCCTCCCAGGGGAGCGGCGGCGTCGACCCCAGGGTCGTGCGGGCCAGCCGGCTGATGATCGCCACCTCGCTCAGCAGGTCAGGGGAGGCGGGCGGCAGCTTCCCCCGGGAGGCGTGCACCTCGCTCATCGAGTCCTCGACGGTGATGAACTGCTCGCCGGTTGCCTGGACGTCCCGGTCGCTGCGGCCCAGGGTGGGAAGGATGAGGGCGGTGTCGCCGCAGACGGTGTGGGACCGGTTGAGCTTGGTCGATATGTGCGCGGTGAGCCGGCACTTGCGCATCGCCTCCTCGGTGACCGCGCTGTCCGGGGTGGCCCGTACGAAGTTGCCGGCGACGCCGAGGAAGACCTTGGCGCGGTCCTCGTGCATGGCGCGGATGCCGTTCACCGCGTCCAGGCCGTGACGGGTGGGCGGGGTGAAGCCGAACTCGCGCTCCAGGGCGTCCAGGAACCGCTGCGGCATCTGCTCCCACACCCCCATGGTGCGGTCGCCCTGGACGTTGCTGTGACCGCGCACCGGGCACACGCCGGCGCCCGGCCTGCCGATGTTGCCGCGCAGCATCAGGAAGTTGACGACTTCACGGATGGTGGGAACGCCGTGCTTGTGCTGGGTGAGCCCCATCGCCCAGCACACGATCACCTTCCGGCTCTGCAGGACCCGGTCGTGAACGGCCTGGATCTCCTCACGGGACAGCCCGGTCGCTTCGAGGATGTGCTCCCAGGAGACCTTCCGCGTGTGCTCGGCGAAGTCGGCGAAACCGGTGGTGTGGGTCCGGATGAAGTCGTGGTCGAGCACGGTGCCCGGTGCGGCGTCCTCGGCTTCGAGCAGCATCAGGTTCAGGGCCTGGAACAGGGCGAGGTCGCCGCCGGCCCGGATGTGCAGGAACTGGTCGGCGATCGTCGTGCCGCGGCCGATCACCCCGCGCGGCTTCTGCGGGTGCTTGAAACGCATCAGCCCGGCCTCGGGCAGCGTGTTGACCGCGACGACCTGCCCGCCGTTGCGCTTGGTCTCCTCCAGCGCCGACAGCATCCGCGGGTGGTTGGTGCCCGGGTTCTGCCCGACGACGAAGATCAGGTCGGAGTGGTGGATGTCGTCCAGCGAGACGCTGCCCTTGCCGGTGCCCAGGGTCTCCTGCATCGCGCGTCCGCTGGACTCGTGGCACAAGTTGGAGCAGTCCGGCAGGTTGTTGGTGCCGTACGCGCGGGCGAAGAGCTGGAGCAGGAAGGCGGCCTCGTTGTTCAGCCGGCCGGAGACGTAGAAGAGGGCTTCGTCGGGGGAGGCCAGTGCCTTGAGTTCCCGGGCGAGCAGGCCGAACGCCTCATCCCAGCCGATCGGCTCGTAGTGGGTCGCGCCGGGCCGCTTGACCATCGGCTCGGTCAGTCGGCCCTGCTGGTTGAGCCAGTAGTCCGACTTGCCGTCCAGCTCGGCGATCGAATGCTCACGGAAGAAGTCGGCGGTGACGCGGCGCGAGGTGGCCTCGTCGTTGATGTGCTTGGCGCCGTTCTCGCAGTACTCGTTCATGTGCCGCTTGCCCGGTGCCGGCTCGGGCCAGGCACAGCCCGGACAGTCGATGCCCTTGGCCTGATTGATGTTCAGCAGGGTCAGCGCGGTGCGCCGCACCGATGTCTGGCCCAGCGAGTACTCCAGCGCGTGCGTCACCGCGGGAAGACCGGTCGCCCAGGTCTTGGGCGGGGTGACCGACAGGTCGTCGCGCGGGTCCTCGTTGCTGCTCATGATCTGGTCTGCCTCTTTCTGCCATGCACCTGTGCGGACAGGTCCGGTCGGCGGCGAGTATCGGAAGACTCCGTCGCGTGAAGGACACCTCGGCCCGGAAAACGGCAGCCCGCTTTCCCTCTTGACGAGCCGGAAATCGTGCGCCGGATATTCCCCTGCACTGCCTGCGAATATCCGGAACCTGCTGCGAGAGCAGCTTCCGGCAACTCGTGGGGAGAAGTCAAAGAGGTGTTTTCGATGACGCGATAGGTGCGGCTTATCGATTCGCCGATCGTCTTCCGCCGCCGGTCCGACGAGGCGTGTGCCGCCTGGACACGCACGGTCCCGGAGCCCGCCCGCACGACGTCCGCACGTCCGGACAACTCCCACCGATCACGCAATCGAGACCCCCTCTTTGACTTCTTCCGCAAATTCTCCGATGGTGATTGATGGACCGGTGGACCGATGAGCGAGTAATTCGATGCCGGCGGTCGAAAAGAAAGCAGTGGGCGCGTCCGGGAATCCGGGCGCGCGACGGGTGCACCCTCTCGTCCGTATGCCGCAGGGCGACGGCATTTCACCGCCGCCGGCGATCTCGCACCGCATGACTGCCCCCGGGCAGAGGAAGAAGGCAGCCCCCATGCCCCGACCGCACCCCGACCACAGCGCCGATCCCGCCGGGACCGGGCCGCCCCGGCACCACCCCACCGAGCGACGTCCCGGCGCCCCGCTCCCGCTCACGGACCGCTTCGGCCGGATCCACACGGACTTGCGGGTCTCTCTCACCGACCGGTGCAACCTGCGGTGCACGTACTGCATGCCGGCCGAAGGTCTGGACTGGCTGCCCCGTGCCGCGGTGCTCACCGACGACGAGGTCGTGCGCCTGGTCCGCATCGGCACCCAGCGCCTGGGGATCACCGAGGTCAGGCTGACCGGCGGCGAGCCGCTGCTGCGCCGCGGCCTGCCCGGCCTGATCGTCCGCCTCTCCGCCCTGGACCCGGCCCCGGAACTGTCGCTCACCACCAACGGCATCGGTCTGGCGCGCAGCGCCGCCGCCCTGCGCGCGGCCGGTCTCAGCCGGGTCAACGTCAGCCTGGACACGCTGCGCCCCGAGCGGTACGCCGAGATCACCCGGCGCGACCGGATCACCGACGTACTCGCGGGACTGAGCGCCGCGCGGGACGCGGGCCTGGCCCCCGTCAAGGTCAACGCGGTCCCGGTGCGGGGCGTCAACGACGACGAGATCGCCGAGCTGGCCGCCTTCGCCGCGGAGCACGGCTACCGGATGCGGTTCATCGAGTCGATGCCGCTCGACGCGCAAGGTGCCTGGGACCGCGGCCGTATGGTCACCGCAGCGGAGATCCTGGACCGACTCGGTGAACGCTTCGCGCTCGTTCCGGTCGGGCGGCAGGACCACGCGCCCGCGGAGGAGTGGCGGATCGCCGGCACGGATGCCGTGGTGGGCGTCATCGCCAGCGTCACCCGCCCGTTCTGCGGCGGTTGCGACCGGGTGCGGCTGACCGCGGACGGCCAGCTGCGCAACTGCCTCTTCGCCACCGGGGAGTCCGACCTGCGGGCCCTGCTCCGCGGCGGCGCCGACGACGCGGCACTGGAGACGGCCTGGCGGACGTCGGTCGCGGGCAAGGGCCCCGGCCACGCCATCAACAGCCCGGAATTCCGCCGCCCGGAACGCCCGATGTCGGCCATCGGCGGCTGATGCCCCGTCACGGTTCGCCGTTCGCCGTTCGCCGTACGTCCGCGACGGTCGGCCCCGCACCCTCCGGAACCGAAGCCGAGCCCCGAAGCCGAGCCCCGAAGACGTGGGCCGACGACAAGACCCGACGACAAGCCTCGAAGACAAGACCCGCCCCCGACCGAACACAAGGTGAGCCAGATGCGTGAATGGATCGAAGCGGTCAAGGCCGAACTGGGTGTTGACCTCGATGTCGACGTCGCGGAGCTGCTCGACATGACCAAGGTGGTCGCCCACGGTGTGGCACGCCCCGCCGCTCCGCTGACCTCATTTCTGGTCGGCTGTGCCGCCGCGCAGGCGGGCGGCGGACCCACGGCGGTCGCCGAGGCGAACCGCAAGGTGGCGGCGCTGGCCGAACGCTGGGCGGCCGAGCACGAGAACGGCTCGGCGACCGCATGATGACGGCACGCACGAGCACCCTGGACGGCGCACCCCGACAGGAGGCCCTGGCGGGGCGGCAGGCAGCAGGCCCCGCCACGACGTGGGAACAGGCCAGGTCGGCCGCCCGCGGCTGCGCCGGACAGCCGCTGCCTGCCGTCGCCCGCTCCCTGGCCGACGCGCTCGGCCAGGCGCTCGCCGCACCGTTGACGGCGCTCACCGATCTGCCGCCGTTCGACACGTCCGCGATGGACGGCTGGGCCGTGGCAGGACCGGGGCCGTGGCGGGTGCGAGGCGCCACCGTCCTGGCCGGCGAGCGGCCCGAGCCGCTGCGCGACGGCACCGCCGTGCCCATTGCCACCGGCGCCAGGCTGCCGACGGGCGCGACTGCCGTACTGCGCCGTGAGCGCGGGCAGGCCGACGCCCGGAACGGCACGCTGCACCACCGCTCCGCCGAGCCGGGCCCGGTGCCTTCGGGCCGCGACATCCGGCCGCGCGGCCAGGAATGCGACGCGGGCGAGCCGCTGCTTCCCGCCGGCACCACCGTGACCCCGGCGGTGCTGGGCCTGGCGGCAGCGGCCGGCTACGACCGGCTCGTCGTGCACCGTCGCCCGACCGTGGAACTGCTCGTACTCGGCGACGAGTTGCTGGCGTCCGGCCTGCCGCGGGGCGGGCGGGTCCGCGACGCACTCGGGCCGCTGCTGCCGCCCTGGCTGCACCACTGCGGCGCTGACGTGATCAGTTGCCGCCCGGTGGCGGACGACTCGGGACTGCTGAGGGAGGCCGTACGCCACTCGGCCGCCGATGTCGTGGTCACCACCGGCAGCACGGCCGCAGGACCGGTGGACTTCCTGCACGACACCCTCGCCGCGGCGGGCGCCCGGCTGCTGGTCGACTCCGTAGCCGTACGGCCCGGCCACCCCATGCTGCTGGCCGAGCTGCCGCCGGCCGCCGACGGAAGGACCCGTCGGCTGGTCGGCCTGCCCGGCAACCCGCTGGCCGCCGTGGCCGGCACGGTGACCCTGGCCGCGCCGCTGCTGCGGCGCCTCGGCGGACACCCGGACGCGGAGCCACGCCGCACGACCGTCGGCGCCGCGCTTCCGGGGCACCCGCGGGACTCCCGCCTGCTGCCGGTGCTCCGCGGGGAACACGGCGTCGCGCCGCTCCCGTTCGACGGTCCTGCGATGCTGCGCGGGCTGGCGTTCGCCGACGGCCTGGCGGTGGTCCCGCCCGGCGGCGTGCTCGCAGGGGCCGCCGTGGAGGTCCTGGACCTGCCCGGAAAGTGACGGATTCCTGGCCGCAGGCAGGCCGGTGGCATCTCTGGCCCGCCGCTCGATCCGGAAGCCCCGCCCCCGACCCCGACAGCAGCCATAGCCCCTCACACCGCGGCCTCGACGGTGACCTTGACGTGCTTCATGATCGGCTGATCGCTCTGCGTGCTGTAGTCGCCGAGTGCGCACAGGACGTTCATCTCGGGCATGTAGCCGGCCGCGCAGCCGCGGGGGATGTCGTAGGGGATGGCGAGGAAGCCGTTGAGGTGGCGCCTGCTGCCGTCCTTGGCGGTGCTGGTGATGTCGACGGGGCCCAGCTCGGTGATACCGCGTTCGCCCATGTCGTCGCGGTTCATGAAGACGAGCGTGCGCAGGTTCTTGATGCCGCGGTAGCGGTCGTTGTCGGAGTAGATGGTGGTGTTCCACTGGTCGTGGGACCGCATGGTGGCCAGGGCGAGGGTGCCGGGGGCGGGAACGATGTCGGGCAGCGGCGCGGTGGAGAACTCGGCGCGTCCGGACGGGGTGAGGAAGACCAGCTCGCGGGCGGGCTGCTTGATGCGGAAGCCGAGCGGCAGGCGCACGCGGCGGTTGAAGTCCTCGAATCCGTCGAGGGCTTGGGCCATGGTGTCCCGGATGCGGTCGTAGTCCTCGATGTACCACTCCCAGGGAGTGGGGCTGTCGGGCAGGGCCGCGCGGGCCATGCCGGCGACGATGGCGGGCTCGGACAGCAGGTGCGGTGAGGCGGGGCGCTTCATGCCGATGGACAGGTGGACCATGCTCATCGAGTCCTCGACGGACGTGCTCTGCACACCTTTGCGCTGATGGTCCTTCTCGGTACGGCCGAGGCACGGCAGGATCAGGGCCCGGCGGCCGTGGACGAGATGGCTGCGGTTGAGCTTGGTGCTGACCTGGACGGTGAGGTCGCAGTTGCGCAGGGCCCCGTAGGTGTAGGGGGTGTCGGGCGCCGCGAGGGCGAAGTTGCCGCCCATGCCGACGAACACCTTCACCTCGCCGCGGTGCATCGCCTGGATGGCGCCGACGGTGTCCAGGCCGTGCGCACGCGGCGGCTCGATCTTGCAGACCTCGGCCAGGCGGTCCAGGAACGCGTCGGTGGGGCGGTGATCGATGCCGCAGGTGCGGTTGCCCTGGACGTTGCTGTGCCCGCGCACCGGAGAGGGGCCGGCTCCCTCACGTCCCAGATTGCCGCGCAGCAGCAGGACGTTGACGATCTCCCGGACGGTGTCGACGCCGTGTTCGTGCTGGGTCAGGCCCAGGCACCAGCTGACGATGCTGCGGTCGGCCTCGCCGTACACACGCGCCGCTGTGAGGATGTCCTCGCGGCCGACCGCTGACTGGCTCTCGATCTCCTCCCATGACGTGGCCTCGCACAGGGCCCGGTACTCATCGAAACCGGCCGTGTGACGGTCGATGAACTCCCGGTCCAGGGCCTTGGGGTCGGTGGCGGACTGCTCCAGGATCGCCTTGGCCATGCCGCGCAGGAGCGCCATGTCGCCGCCGATGCGCGGCTGAAGGTTCAGGGTGCTGGTCCGGGTCGGCTTGAAGAGGGCCATGTCCGTGAAGTCATGCGGGACGATGGTGCGGGTGGCGGCCGCCTCGACCAGCGGATTGATGTGCACGATCTGCGCGCCGCGTCGATGGGCCTCCGCAAGGGCGGTGAGCATCCTGGGCGCGTTGGATGCGGCGTTGACCCCCAGGATGAACAGCGCGTCCGCGCTTTCCCAGTCCTTGAGGTCGACGGTCCCCTTGCCGGTTCCCAGGGACGCCTTCAGAGCGCGGCCGCTGGCCTCGTGGCACATGTTGGAGCAGTCGGGCAGGTTGTTCGTGCCCAGCTCGCGGGCCATCAACTGGTAGAGAAAAGTGGCCTCGTTGCCGAGGCGGCCGGAGGTGTAGAACGAAGCCTGATCCGGATTGTCCAGGCCGCGCAGCGCACCGCCGACGACCTCGAATGCGTCCTTCCAGCTGATCGGGACGTAGTGGTCCGAGTCGGGGTCGTACACCATCGGTTCGGTCAGACGGCCCTGGTTTTCCAGGTCGTAGTCGCTCCACCCGGACAGCGCGGTCACCGAGTGCGCGGCGAAGAATTTGCGCCCGACCCGCTTGGGCGTCATCTCCCACGTGACGTGCTTGATTCCGTTCTCGCAGATATCGAGGTGCAGGCCCTTGGTGTCGTCGGGCCACGCGCATCCGGGACAGTCGAAGCCGGTTTTCTCGTGGTTCATCCGCATGATCGCCCGCGGCCCGTCCACCAGCGCACGCTCACGCGTCAGGAACCGGGTCACGCTCTTCGCGGCGCCCCATCCGGCAGCGGGATGGTGATAAGGACGGAATTCCGGATCGCCGGTGGGAACGGGCCCCACATGGGGCTCCAGCTGTTCCTGCTCCTCGGGGGACGCGCTCAAGACTCTCACCCTTCCGCCACGCGGACGCGGGCCGACGAACGACATTTCGCCCAGGCTAAGCACGCTGATCCAGCCCGGCCACTCGGCCGTCGGAATGCCTATGCGACGTCATCCGAGCAAGCGCAGACGCGACGGAACAACCGCCCGCGAAGGGCCTGGCCCGGTCCCTCGCGACGCTGGAAGGGACCGCCGGCGCGCGGCCCGAGGCCCGGGTCCGTGGACCGGGCCGGGGTGGTGGGCGGAGGTGTGATGCTGACGCCATGAGTGATGCGATCAGGACGCAGGGCCTGAGCCGGTCCTTCGAGGGGCGCCCGGTTGTGGACGGGCTGGACCTCACGGTGGCGGCGGGGGAGATCTACGGACTGCTGGGGCCCAACGGCGCGGGCAAGACGACGACGATCCGGATGCTGACGACGCTGCTCGTACCCAGCGCGGGGCGGGCATCGATATGCGGCTTCGACGTGGAGCGCGAGGCGGCGCAGGTCAGGCGGCGGATCGGTTACGTGTCCCAGGAGAAAGGGATACGGCATCTGCTCACGGCCCGGGAGAGCGTGGAGATCGAGGCCGATCTTTTCCACGTGCCGCGCGGTGAGCGCCGGAGCCGGGTGGAGGAGGTGCTGGAGGTGGTCGGGCTCTCGGACGAGGCGGGGCGCAGGGTGGCCGAGTTCTCCGGCGGAATGCTCAAACGGCTGGACCTGGCCTGCGGGTTGTTACAGGCGCCGCGGGTACTGATCCTCGACGAGCCGACGCTCGGTCTCGACGTCCGGTCGCGCCACCGCGTCTGGAACCACGTCGAAGCACTGCGGGATCAGGGCTCGTCCGTGCTGCTGACCACGAACTACCTTGATGAGGCGGACCGGTTGTGCGACCGGCTGGCCATCATCGACGCCGGCCGGGAACTGGTGAGCGGCACTCCGGCGGGCCTGAAGCGGGCGGTGGGGACGGACGCCCTGGAGGTCGTGACCGATGACGGGGACCGGCTGCGGGACGCGCTGACCGGCCGGGCGTGGGTGCGCCGGGTGATGCCCCGCGAGGGCGGCCTCCACCTGTACGTCGAGGACGCGGCGACGGCGCTGGCCCAGGTGGTCGACGTGGCGCGGGAACACGACGTGCGGCTGTCGCAGGTCGGCTACCAACAGCCCTCGCTGGACGACGTGTTCCTCCTCCACACCGGACGCGCGCTGGCCGGCGGCGAGGGAGCGGAGACCCGCGAGGACGGCGATGCCGAGCCCGTCGTCCTGCGTGGCGCGCCCACCGCGCCGCATCCGCTGCGCGGACGACTGCAGGAAACCGGCGCGCTGCTGCGCCGGTGGTCACTGGAACTGTGGCGCGAAAAACTTGGTCTGGTGTTCACGCTGCTCCAGCCCGCCGTCTGGCTGGTCCTCCTGGGCAGCGCGCTCAGCCGTGCCATGCGCCCCGACACGGTGGGCAACGCCGACTATCTGGCCTTCATGCTGCCGGGCGTCCTCGCCTTCACCGCCATCGGAGCGGGGGTGAGCGCCGCGGTCCCGTTGCTGTGGGACAAGGAGACCGGCTATCTGGGGCGGTTGCTGAGCATGCCGTTGGCGCGAAGTTCCGTCGTCAGCAGCCGCATTCTGTTCCAGACGGCACTGGGGGCGGCGCAGGCGGTGCTGATCATGGCGGTGGCCGCGGTGCTGGGTACCCGGCCTGCGGCGGGTGCCGTGCATACCGTCCTCCTGCTGCTGACCGTTGCGCTGCTCGTCGGCACGGTGTCCGCGGCGTTCATCGCGCTGGCGTACCGGACGTCGAGCCACACCGTCTTCTTCGCGGTCAGCGGGTTCGTGACGCTTCCACTGGTGTTCACCAGCAGCGCCTTCGTGCCCCTTGCGGTGATGCCCGGCTGGCTGGCGGCGGTGGCGCGACTGAACCCGCTCACCTACGCGATCGAGGTGCTGCGCGGCCTGGTGCTGGGCGAATGGCACGATGTCGGGCCGCTCACCGGCCTGTCCGTGCTGGCGGCTTCCGCGGTCGGCGCCGTGGTGCTCGTGGCGCGTATGACCCCGAACCGGTCAGGCCGGGGCCTGGGTTGACCGGGCCACCTCGTGCTGAGGGTGGCGTTTCAGCCAGTTGACGGCACCGCGGTACACGGCGGTGTGCACCGCACGGGCCAGCCGCATGCCCCACACGGAACGCGGGCCACAGAACGGGACGGACGGGCCGCCGCTCTCCGGCACCGCCACGCACAGGGCGTCGGATGCGGTTCCGGTGCCCGCCAGCCCCGCGTTCCACAGTGCCTGTGTCTTCGCCTCGGTCGCGGTGATCACGGCGTTGACGAGGGCCGCGTCGTCCAGCGGAACGGGCAGGGACGCGATGATGTTCACCGTCCCCGGGCGCATGGGCGAGGGAACCGCGGCGTGGTCGGCGGCCCAGGTCGGCACGCTCAGTCCCACGGTCGCCGTCACCTCGACGCCCTGCTCGCACGCCGGTACGTAGTGCCGCACCGCGGTGGCCGTGAGCATGCCCACTCCGTCGCCGGACAGGCCGCACGCGGACCGGAGTTCGGTGAGGTGGACGGCGGGGTCGGTGCGGTCGTAGGTGAGGGGGACCTGGGCGTTGAGCACCCACGTACGGGGGCCGAGACCGCCGCCGAGCACTCCGGAGGACAGCATCCGCCAACCGGATCCCGGCAGCCAGACCACCGATGTACTGCCCAGCAGGTCCCGCAACTCGATGTCCATGCCGCCCGTCCCGTGAACGTCCGGAAATGACCTCCAGGGGGAGATCACCACACTGTTACTTTCCGCACCAGCCTTACCACAGCGGGGGAAAGGGCTTCCCATGTCGGAACGAGAACTCCCTGACATACGCGAGCAGTTGGCAACCGACGGGTTCTGTCTGATCAAAGGGGCCCTGCCCCCTGGCCTGGTGGCGCGACTGCGCGATCTGGCCGAACGCAAACTGCACTCGGAGAAGGCGCAGCACTTCCGGCGCTACGCCCACCACGGCAGTCTGATACCCGTCCACGTCGAGGACGATCCGCACGCCGATGTGCTGACCTCGCACGCGCTGACGGACGCGTTCCGGCGGCTCGGGTTCACCGACCCGCGCTGGATCAGCGGCTACGTCATCGCCAAGCCACCCCGCTCCCCGGGCCTGTGGTGGCACCAGGACTGGTGGGCGTGGGACCACGACCTGAGCCACGCCCGACAGCCCGCCCAGGTGTTCTGCATGCTCTACCTCCAGAGGACCCGCCGTGAGAACGGCGCCCTGCGGGTGGTCGCCGGAAGCCACCGGACCCGGCACCACCTGCACGATGTCCTGCCGGAGCCGCACACCCAGCACATCGAGGACCAGCCCCAGGACACGGTCTCCCACCTGCCGGTCCCGGACGAGACGACCATCGACGCGGATGCCGGCGACCTCGTGATCGGCGACGTACGGGTGCTGCACGCCACTCATCCGAACGACACCGACACCATGCGCACCGCCGTGGACCTGCTCTTCACCCCCGACTTCCGGGACCTCCCCGAAGAGTTCAGGGCGCACTACGTACGGCAGTTCTGCCTTCCGGAGGCCGGCTGGTGGAACGAGCCGGGGCATCCGCTGTGCGGCAGTGCGGTCAGCGCGCTGCTGCCCACCTACGAAGGACCCGACCACCCGCCCGTCACCTACCGGCGGCTGCCCCGCTGGTCGCAAGAGGCCGGAGGGGCCGCATGACGCGCGGTGGGCAGGGCACCGTGCCGCACTACGCAGGTGATGTGGTCGGCGCGCAGCTCGGGCTGCCCGGCGGCGGGCTGCACATCTACCTCACGGGTGACCTGCTGCACCCGCCGATGGTGTCCGACCCGGGGATCTGGTCGGACGGAAGGCAATGGCGGCGCGGTGCGGCACTCCACACCCTCCAGATCGCCGAACTGGCCGAACTCGCCGCCGGTGAATGGGTGATGGACATCGGCGGCGGCCTCGGAGGACCGGCACGCCTGCTCGCCGGGCGGCGCGGCGTCCACGTCACCTCGGTCACCAACTCGCCCGTCCACGCCGAGACCTGCCGCCGGCTCAACCGCGCGCACCGCCCGTCACGCGGCAGCGTCGCCGTGAGGGTCGGCGACTGCCAGCGGTCGCTGCCCGCCGGCCCTTTCGACGCCGCGCTGAGCATCAACATGCTCTACCAGGTCAAGGACCACCGCGCCTTGTACGAGCGGGTGTTCCGCAGCCTGGCGCCCGGTGGCCGGTTCGTCGTCGACGACTGGATGCTCACCTCGCTCGCCACCGACGCGGACATCGCCGCCCTGACCCGGCATTTCCAGTTCCCCTACTTCGCCCGCACCACCACGGTCGAGGACGACCTGATGTCCGCCGGGTTCCCGCCCGCCGAGGCGTCACTCGACCTCGGCCACGTGGCCCGCGGCCCCATGGCCGACCACTTCGAGCGCCAGATGTGGGACCACTTCGCGCCACGGGTGATCTCCGACTGGCCGGGGGATCCCGTTGGTGCCCCGGGCAGACCGGCCTACGGGCGGTTGATGATCGAGGAGTTCGTCACGGCCGTCAACCTCACCATCGACCTCTACCTGCGCCGCTGCATGACCTACCGGCGCCTGCTGGTCCGCAAGCCGTCGTCGTGACCGGCGCACGGCAGTCCGCCGGCTTCGGTCCA
Source organism: Streptomyces pinistramenti (assembly GCF_020564935.1). GTDB lineage: Bacteria > Actinomycetota > Actinomycetes > Streptomycetales > Streptomycetaceae > Streptomyces > Streptomyces pinistramenti. Next base: position 80,569 of record NZ_JAJCXB010000002.1, on the reverse strand, counting down.
CCGCGGCACCATCACGACGGCCTGATACGGCCGCCGGCAGCGGACGGCCACCTCTGCCCAGCGGTTGCTGACGAGGCCGCCGTACTGGCCCTGCGGCTATTTTCGGCCACCGCCCCGCGGACTCTGGCCGTCGTCAGGCGGCTGTGAGAACTTGGCTCGGACAGGACGCAAGAGCAGGCCGTGAACCACGAGGTTCCGGAGCGTTCGAGGGGCCATGTGCCGACCGCGGGTCCGGTATATCGCCCCTTCTCTCCGGACACGGTCCGAAGCGGGGGAGACACTCATGAAGTCGACAAGCGCAGAACTGGTCTGGCGGGGCCGGACACACCTGGGGGACGAACCGGGGATCTACGGTGACGCCGCGTACTCCGGACTCGCGGTGGAACTGCCACTCACCGTGACGCGCATCGGCGCGATAGGCCCGCCGGAGGAAACCGCGCTGGTGCTGGGGACCGAAGACCTGCACACCTATCAGGGCTACCCCGGCCACCTGCTGGAGGTCTTCCTGCTCGCCCCCGACCCGGCAGACCCAGGCCGCTGGACCCGCACCACCCTGGCCGAGCGACGCCTGTCGGGCGAGGGCGACCGGTGGGAGTGCCCGGTGAGCCTGGCAGGGCGCTCGTCCCCGTACCGGCTGAGCGTACGGATATCCGCCGACACCACGGTCCCCGCCGGCCTCTACGACGACTTCGTCCTCACCCGCCTGTTCCACCGGCCGCCAGGTCAGGCGTACGTCGCCTCGTTCGGGTTCCCGTCCTGATGCTGCGACGGAGCTCACGGCCGCTGGCTGCCGGCCTGCTGGCGGGGGCCCTCGTGCTCACTGCCTGCGGCGGACCGGACAAACCGGGGGCCGAGGCCGGACGCGAGGGCTGCATACGTCACTTCTCACCGGACAAGGACTACTTCCCGGTCAAGTCGAAGGTGACGCATGCGGCCAACTTCAGCCTGCGGTACGAGAAGAGCTACCAGATCCTCACCGTCCGGCAGCCCTATCCCCAAGCGGCCCCCGAGTCCTACGTCCTGGTCAAGTGCGGCGCTCCGGCGCCGCACTTGACCGGCGAGCTGGCGAAGGCACAGCACCTCACCGTGCCGGTCCGCAGCCTGTACTCGGCGTCCACCACCCAGCTGCCGCTGCTGACCGAGACGGGCTCCGCCGGTGTCCTGACCGGCGTGGCCGACGGTACCCAGGTCGTCTCCCCGGACATCCGCAGGAAGGTCGACGCGGGGCGGATCAGCCAGTACGCACGCGGCGGAACCATCACCACGGAGAAGGTCATCGGCGCGCATCCCGACGTGCTCGTCGCGGCAGGGTTCGACGATCCGCAGTACCCCAAGCTCCGCAGAGCCGGCATCCCCGTCGTCTCCGACGCCGAGTGGCTGGAATCCACTCCGCTCGGCCGGGCCGAATGGATCAAGGCCATGGCCGCGCTGACCGGCACCGAACGCCGGGCCGGTCAGGTGTTTGACGGTGTCGTCGCCGGATACACCAAAGCCGCCCGAGCGGCGGCCGGGCCGGGAAAGCCCGTGAAGGTGCTGTCCGGCAGCATGTACCAGGGCACCTGGTTCATGGCCGCGGGCGGCTCCTACGTCGGCCGGCTGATACGCGACGCGGGCGGGACCTACCCCTGGGCACGGCGGACCGGCACCGGCAGTCTCCAGCTCGGTTTCGAGACCGTCTACGCCAAGGGCGGCGATGCCCGCATCTGGCTCACCGACCAGAAGTGGCGGACGACCGCCGACGCGGGCGCGGCCAATCCCCGCTACGCCCACCTGGCCGCCGTCACCGACGGAGAGGTGTGGACCAACACCAAGGCACTCGGGCCGGGCGGCGGCAACGACTTCTACCAGCGCGGCGTCCTCCACCCCGACCTGGTCCTCGCCGACCTGACGGCCATCCTCCACCCCGACCGGCTGCCGGGACACAGGTTCACGTTCTACCGGAAGGTTCCGCGCGGGTGAGAGTTCCCCGGCGCACGCTGGTGCTGGCCGGTCTGGCAGCCGCGACAGCGCTGGAGTTCGTGCTCGTGCTGATGCTCGGCCCGTACCGGGTGCCGGCGGGCGACGTGCTGCGCGTGCTCTTCGGCGAGGACCCGGCCGACCCCCGCTGGACGGTGATCGTCCAGGAGGTACGGCTGCCCCGGGCGCTGACCGCCGTCGCCGCCGGCGCCGGCATCTCCGCGGCGGGCGTGCAGACTCAGGCCCTCTTCCGCAACCCCCTGGCCGACCCGTACGCGCTCGGGCTCAGCTCCGGCGCCTCCCTGGGTGTTGCGGCCACGGTGCTCGGAGCCGGCGGGACGGCCGGTGCGTTCACCGAGAACCTGGCGGGGGCAGGCCGGGTCGGGGTGGTGCTCGCGGCGGCCTGCGGTGCTGCCGCCGTGCTGCTCCTGGTCATGCTGCTGGCCCGGCGGGTGCGTTCCACGGTCGTCCTGCTGCTCGTCGGCGTGATGCTGGGTTCGGCCGTCGCCGCGTTCGTCAGCGTGCTGATGGTGTACGCGCAGCCGGAGAACGCCCAGCAGTTCGTGCTGTGGAGCCTGGGCAGCTTCACCGCGACCACCTGGGCCGATCTCCACGTGATGCTCCCGGCCACCGCGCTGGGGCTGCTGGCCGCGCTGCTCGGAACCAAGACGCTCAACGCCCATCTCCTGGGCGACGGTTACGCGCGGAGCATGGGCGTGAACGTGCGGCGCAGCCGCGACATGGTGCTGCTGGGCACCTCGCTGCTCGCCGGATCCGTCACCGCCTTCTGCGGCCCGGTCGCCTTTCTCGGGCTGGCCGTGCCCCACCTGACCAGGCTCGCGCTGGGCACCTCCGACCACCGCGTACTGGTTCCCGGCGCCATGATCGGGGGCGCCTGCCTCGCCCTCACCTGTGCCTTGATCAGCCAGCCCCCGGGCACCGAGGTGACCTTTCCGATCAACGCCGTCACCTCGCTCTTCGGCGCGCCGCTCGTCATCGTTCTGCTGCTGCGCAGACGACGCGCCCTGCGGAGCATGATCTCGTGACGGCAGAAGAACCGGCGGCGCCGGACGATGCCGCGGAGCGGGCCGGTGTCGTCGTCCGTGACCTCACCGCGGGACACCGCTCCCGTACCTGGCGCGGCAGCAACCGGCACCACGCCGTGCTGACCGGAATCCGGCTGACCGCCCGCCCCGGCGAACTGACCGTCCTCCTCGGCCCCAACGGCACCGGGAAGACCACGCTGCTCCACACCCTGTGCGGCCTGCTGCCCCCGCTCTCGGGCACCGTCAGCATCGCGGGCCGGGACATCGCCGCCGCGTCACCCACCGATGTCGCCCGCCGCCTCGCCGTCGTGCTGACCGACAAGGTGGACCCGGGCCTGCTGTCCGCCCGGGAGGTGGCAGCGCTCGGCCGCCACCCCCACACCGGCTTCTCCGGCCGCCTCACGGCGCACGACCGCGCGGTCGTGGACTGGGCCCTGGACGCGGTCGGCGTCGCCGCGCTCGCCGACCGCCCGGCGGCCGAGCTTTCCGACGGGGAACGCCAGCGCGTCCTCATCGCACGGGCCCTCGCCCAGGAACCGCACGTCATCCTGCTGGACGAGCCCACCGCCTTCCTGGACGTCCCGTCCAGAGTCGCGCTCACCGCACTCCTGCGCGACCTCGCCCGCGACCGCGGCCTCACCGTCATCGCCAGCACGCACGACCTGGAACTGGCCCTCCGGACGGCGGATGCGGCCTGGCTGCTCGACCGCGGTTCCCGGCTGCACACCGGAGCACCCGAAGACCTCATCGTCTCCGGAGCCCTCGCCGCCTCCTTCGCGGCAGGCCATCTCGACTTCGACCCCGCCACCGCAGGCTTCCGCCCCCACCTCGCCACCCGCGGAACCGCAGCCGTCCACGCCCCCGCCGCCCTGCGCCCGCTCCTGCTGCGGGCCTTGTACCGGGAAGGATTCACCCCCGCACCCGACGGCCGAGGGGCGGCACTGCGGATCGAGGCGACGGCGGACGGCACGCTGACTCTGCACCGGGACGGCACGACCGTGCAGGTCCGGGACTTCCAGCACCTGACACGGACACTCCGCGGCTGGTGCACCACGCCGCACTGACCTCGGACACCGCGGCTCCTCGACGGAGGGACGCCTCACCGGCCCGGAGGCCGCACCCGACGGACCGAGGACACCGGCCGCTGGGCGGGGAGTTGACCGAGCATTTCCTCGGCGTGCCGGCCGAGGGCCTGGGCCGGGCCGCGGAAGGTGTCGAGGCCGGCGCCGAAGGTCACGGGGAAGCGGGCCTGCGGGCAGGCGGCCGGGCCGGCGGGAGTGCGGAGCAGTTGCCGTGCGGCGATGTGGGGGTCGGCCAGGAGTTCGCCGGGGGTGGCGAAGACGGGCGCCCAGGGGGCGTTGAGGCCATCCAGGCGCTCTTGCCACCAGGTGAAGTCGCGGGCCCGGAAGCTGCCGTGCAGCAGGTCGCTCACGGCCTGCCCGGCGGAGGTGCGGGCGGCGCGCCGGTCATAGGCGGGGGTGTTCAACGCGGGGAAGCGGCAGCCAGTTCGGTGCGGAAGTGGTGCCAGAACCTGTCCTCGAACGTGGCGAGGGAAAGGCGGCGTCCGTCCGCGGTGGTGAAGACGTCGTTGTCGCCCTGGACGAGGCCCGCTTCGAGGGGATCGGGGAGGTCGCGCAGCGGCAGCGCGAAGAGGGAACACCAGGCGGTGATGGATTCGCTGAGGGATACGTCGATGTGCTGGCCTTCGCCTTCGGCACCGAGTGCGGCGGTCAGTGCGAGGGCCGCGTGCAGGGCACCGGCCATGTCGCCGACCCGGACGCCGGGACGGGTGATCCGGCCGTCCCGGCGTCCGGGGACGGTGAAGAAGCCGGACAGGCCGAGGAAGTTGAGCTCGTGTCCTGGCTTCTGTGTGCAAGGCCCGCTCTGTCCGTAGCCGCTGAGCGAGCACAGCACCAGACGTGGATTGGCCTCGTGGGGCGTGGCGTAGCCCGGGCCCATCCCGTCGCGGACGCCGGGGCGGAAGCTTTCCACGACGGCGTCGGCGGTGCGCACCAGGTCGAGGAAGGCGCTTCGGCCGTCTTCGGTGCGCAGGTCGACGGCTATCGAGCGTTTGTTGTGGTGGAGCGCGTCGAACAGGTCGGGGGCGGCTCGCAGCGGGTCGCCGGTGTGAGGGGTTTCGACCTTGATGACGTCGGCGGCGAGGTCGGCGAGCAGGGACGTGGCGTAGGGGCCCGGCAGCAGCCGGGAGAGGCCGAGGATGCGTCTGCCCGTGAGCGACGACCAGGCGGGGGCCGCGGGGTGGGCGGGGGCTGTCATCGGTGCACCTTGCCTTGCGGTGGGAGAGGGAGACGGGTCAGGCCATGAAGGCGAGGCCGTGCGCGATGCCGTTGCGCTGGATCTCGGATGTGCCGGTCAGGATGCGGAACATGCGGATCTTGCGGAACAGGAACTCGATCTCGTTGCCCTGGGTGAGCCCTTCCTTGCCGTGGATCTGGACGGCCTGGTCGAGGATGCGGAAGGCGGACTCGGCGACGAACAGCTTGCACATGAACGCCTCGGTGCGTACGTCGGCTCCCCGGTCGAGCGCCGCGAGCGCCGCGTACGTCATGGAGCGGGCGGCATAGAGCTCGGTGGCCATGTCGGCGACCTTGTGCTGGATGGCCTGGAGCGCGAGGAGGGGCTGGCCCCCCGCGACCTTGCGGGTGCGGGTGCGCTCCAGGGTGAGGTCGAGGGCGCGGCGGGTGGCACCGATGACGGTGGGGCAGTGCAGGAGCCGGTTGGTGGTGACGCGGCCGAGCGCGATCCGCATGCCCTTGCCCTCCTCGCCGAGGAGGTTCTCGGCGGGGACGTGGCAGTCGTCCAGGATGATGTCGCTCTCGATGTGCTCGCCGGACATGGGTGTCGCGCCGTCGGCCACCCGGCAGCCGGGGCTGTCGAGGTCGACGAGGAAGGCGGAGAACGACGGCTTCTCGCCCTCCTGTTCGCCGCTCCCGGCCATCCGGGCCACGATGATGGCGAAGTCTGCGAAGGGGCCCGCAGAGGAGAAGACCTTGTGGCCGCTCAGGCGGAAGCCGCCGCCGTCGCGTACGGCGGTGGTGCGCATGGAGCGGACGTCGGAGCCGGCATCGGTCTCGGTCAGCGAGAAGCAGCAGGCGCGCTCGCCGCGCACCAGGGGCAGCAGGTAGTTCTCCAGCTGGTACGCGGTGGCGTGCCGCAGGATGTCGCCGGCGCGCAGCGGGCCGCCCATGTCGCCCAGCACGCTGTGCCCGAGGACGCGTCCACTGGCGCCGACTTCTTCCTTGAGGGCAGCCAGCGCGGTGTAGGAGAGGTCCTGGCCGCCGTACTGCTCAGGCAAGTGCACGCCGTAGAAGCCCAGTTCGCGGCTGCGCCGCCAGACGGGTTCGAGGTCGGTGCGGGTGAGGCGGCTGTCGTGGGTGAGACCGCGGTCGCGTTCGTGGTCGGCCAGTTCGCCCTGGAGGTAGTCGCGCAGTCGGCCGACGAGGCCGGCGAGCTGGGGGTCGTCGTAGGCGGGGTGCAGGGAAAAGGTCATGTCGTGGTGGTCCTTGCCGGTTGGATGGCGGTCAGTTCACGCGGCGGTCGGCGCCGGCCCAGAACGGTTCGCGGACGGCCTTGCGGTCGAGCTTTCCGTTGCGGTTGTGGGGCAGTTCGCCGACGAAGTCGACGGTTTTGGGCTTCTTGAAGCGGTCGAGGCGCTCGGCGCAGAACGCCGTGATCTCGTCGGCGCTCAGGACGTGGTCCGGCCGGGCCACGATGACGGCCTTGACCGCCTCGCCCCACGTTTCGTCGGGCACGCCGATGACGCAGACTTCCTGGACGCCGGGATGCTCGTAGAGAGCGGCCTCGACCTCGGTGCAGTAGATGTTGAACCCACCGGAAATGATCATGTCTTTCTTGCGGTCGACGAGGAACAGGTAGCCGTCCTCGCGCATCCAGGCGAGATCCCCGGTGTGGACCCAGCCGTCGCGGAACGTCTGCGCCGACAGTTCGGGCTCCTGCCAGTACTCCTGTACGCAGTCGGGGCCGCGGACGACGAGTTCGCCGACCTCGCGGGGCGGCAGTGGCCGGCCGGCCTCGTCGACGATCCGGATCTCGGTGTCGTACATCGCCCGTCCACAGGACTGCAGCAGTTCGGCGTCGTCCGTCGCGGCCTGGGCGATCTCCCGGCTGCTCAGTCCCGCCACCACGCTGGTGGTCTCGCCGAGCCCGTAGCCCTGCGCCACGACCGGGCCGAAGAACTGCACGGCGTCCCGCAGGCGTTGGGGCGATATGGGCGCGCCGCCCACCCGCACGCCGGTCAGGCTGGACAGGTCACGCCCGGCCGCGCCCGGGTGGGCGAGCACCATGTTGACCATGGCGGGGACGAGGAACGTCGCGGTGATGCGCTCCTTCTCCACCGTCTCCACGAACGACTGGGCGCTCCAGCTCGGCAGCACATGGGTGGTCGCCCCGGCGAACATGTTGGCCAACAGGGTCATGCCGGTGGCGTGGGTGATGGGGCCGCAGGCAAGGTAGCGGGTGCCTGGCCGGGGCCGGGACTCGTCGCTCATCAGCAGTTTGCGCATGTTCGCGAGCCGGTTGCCGAAGGTCTGCACGGCCGCCTTGAGCGCTCCGGTGGATCCGGAGGTGAAATTCAGGACGCACGGGGCGCCCTCGTCCACGTCGACGGCGACCGGGCCGGCATCCGCCTCGCCCAGCAGCGCCCGGTAGCCGAGAACCGCGGCTTCGCCGGGCATCGCGCCCGCGGCGGCGGCCGGCCCGTCGTCGAGGAGCACGGGAAGGCAGCCGGTGTCCGCAGCCTCGATGGCGGCCAGCGCGTCCGCGCGGTGCGCCGCGTCGAACACGAGGACGCGCACCGGCGCGTATCGCAGGATGTGCTCGATCTCGCCGCGCCCCAGGCGGGCGTTGATCGGCGCACGCACCAATCCGGCTTTGTAGAGCGCGAATTCGACCTCTACGAGTTCCCCGCGGTTCCAGGCCAGGGAGGCGACCGCGTCGCAGGGCCGCAGCCCGCGGGCGAGCAGCGCCGAGGCGAGCCGGTCGGTCGCGCCGTCCAGCTCCGGGTAGGTCCAGGAACGTTCGCCGCAGACCAGGGCGGTGGCATCGGGCCAGTAGCGGGCGCTGCGGGTGAGGTACGTGCCGAGGTTCATCAACTCTCCAACCAAGCAGGCGGACCGGGACCAGTTCTGCACAATAAGACTGTTTACAGACACCCTGTTCGGTATCGTGTTGGCTGTCAAGAGCCATCTAGACTGTGCGCGAACCACGACAGGGCAAAGGGGGCCGCATGGCCGAGGACAGGCGCACCAGACGCACCCGCAGGGCGCTGGGTGCCGCACTGGTGGAACTGGTGCTGGAACGCGGCTTCAGCGCGCTCACCGTCGAAGACATCACCGAGCAGGCCGACGTTGCACGCGCCACGTTCTACGCGCACTTCAAGGGCAAGGACGACCTGTTCGCCCGCGTCACCGCCGACCTGCTGGAGCAACTCGCGCAGCGCCTGGAGCCGGCGATCTCCGGCAGCGCCATCGGGTTCACCGGCAAACCGCTGCTGGAGATGCTGCGGCACGTGAGCGACGAACGCGACGCCTACCGTGTCGTCCTGCGCGGCGAAGGGGACGGCAAGCCCCTCCAGATGTTCGTCGACTCCTGCGCCGCCGCGACGGCCAAGGAGTTCAAGGCCCGCGCCGGACGCAACGACGTTCAGCCGCGCATCGACGCCGACCTCCTGGCCCGCGCCTGGGTGGGCGAACAGGTCGCCGTGCTGCGCTGGTGGGCCGAGCAGGACACCCCGCCGATGCCCGCCGAAGAGGCCGTCCGCATGCTGTTGGACCTGGCCCTGCACGGCCGGTACTGGGCCAGCGGATTCACCGCACCGGATCGGCACTGACCCGCGCCCTGCCGGTGATGGCCGTGACCGTGCCCCGGGCGGCCGCGGCCGTCACCGCGCTTGGGGTGCACCCAGTCGCGCGGCGTCCCGTGCCGGGCGAATGCAGCAGGCGGCCACCGCCCCGCAGACGACCATGACGGCTGCCGCCAGAGCGAACGACTGCGCATAGCCCGCACTCGCCGAGGGCGCTGTATCCAGCAGACGGCCGGTCAGGGAAGGGGCCAGCAGCCCCGGAAGCGTCCCCGTCGCGGCCACGACCCCGAAGAGCGCGCCGCGTTGGGAGGCGGGCACGACCGCCGCGGCCGTCATGTAATGCAGCGGGAACGCGATGGAGTGCGCACCGAAGGCGACCGTGATCAGGCCGAGCCGCACCGGCAGCGACCCGGCAAAGGGGAACACCGCCATCGCCACCCCCGCGCACCCCACCGCCAGGCCCTGCGGCACACCACTCGACAAGCGCAGCGACACCCCGCGCCGGGTCATCAGGTCGACCAGGGGGGACAGTGCCAGCAGCAGCACGAAACTGAAGGCGGAAACGGAGCTGAGCACCGCCGCCACCGTCCCCGGATCCATCGTCAACTCGTTCCTGAGATACGACGGCAGCCACGCCTGGCTGAGGGCCATCGCCCACGACGCCCCGAAGGCACTGGTCACGCTCCCGAGCACCGTGCCGCACAGCAGCACCCTGCGGTAGGGAACCCGCGCGGGCCTGCCGGCCTCGGCCCGCACGCGTACGGGCGGCCGGTCGTAGGGCCCGTCGTGCCCGGCGAACCACCACACCACACTCCACGTCAGGCTCATCACGGCCAGCGCGGCAAAGGCCGAACGCCACCCGAACCGGGTGATGAGCCAGGTCACCACCGGCGCCGCGATGAGCGTGCCGAGTGCGGCACCACTGATCTGCAGGGCCGACGGCAGGCCGCGCCGCCCCACCGGAAACCACTTGTAGAGGGCGTGCATTGATATCGGCGTGGCCGGTCCTTCGGCCGCGCCGAGCAGTATCCGGCCGGCCACCAGAGTCGGCACGGCCGCCACGATCAGGACGGGCAACTGGGCCAGGCCCCACACCAGGCACATCACGAACAGCAGAACGCGGCTGGAGATCCGCGCGGAGCAGAAGCCGACGACCAGCCCGGAGAGGCTGAACAGGATCGAGTAGGCGCTGGAGATCAGGCCGTAGGCGCTGTGGCTGATGTCCAGTTCGGCCATGATCGGGTCGGCTGCCAGCCCGAGCACCGACTTGTCCGCGAAATTGACGATCATGAACGTGACGATCAGTGCGGTGACGAGCCAGGCGCGGCGCCGGTCGAACGCCGGCGCATCGAGGCTGCCGGATGCACCGAGAGCCGGCGGCGCTGATGGCTGCGAGGACATGGGAAGACTCCTGCGGTTCGAGAGAGGCAGGGGGCGATTGCCCGGTCACGGGAAGCCGGCATCGGCGGACGCAGGCGTCGGCGCCGCTCCCGCCCACGCGCGCCCTGCCGAGAAAGTGAACTCGACGTCCATTAATAGTCCGTTGGGTCGGAAACGTAGCTGCCCGGCCACTTCCGGTCAATGGCTCTTCAGGCGCCTTCCAGGCAAGCGAGGTGTTTGCCCAGGGGGGCGCCGATGGAGGTGCCGGCTCGGGGTCAGGCGCTCCCGTAGCTAGACGTTGTGTATGGTAACGATCAACCCGTCATGCAACGTACCATCACGCAATGTTGAGGAGCGCACATGGCTGACGCACCGCTGGCGAATCTCCACTGGTCCCGCGGCTACACCGACCCGGAATGGGTGCGCCGCTACACCAGGGCGGGCCGGGAGCTGCTGCCCAGCCGACGGGTGTGGCGTGGAGCGGGCCCCGCCCGGAGCCTGCCGACAGACACCGCCGGCATCGACCAGCTCACGATCGCCGCACCCGACGGCCGCACCCTGACGCTCCAGGACCTCTTCACGGCCGCCCAGACCGACGCCCTGCTGGTGATGCACCGAGGCACCGTCGTCTACGAGAACTACCTGCACGAACTACAGCCCCACGACGTCCACTTCAACGCCTCGGCCGCCAAGTCGTACATCGGTCTTCTGGCCGCCACCCTGGCCCACCAGGGAGCACTCGACCGCGAAGCGACAGTCTCCACGTACATCCCCGAACTCGCCGGCACCGCCTTCGGGGACAGCACCGTCGACCACCTGCTGCACATGGGAACCCACGTCGCCTACGCCGGGCGCCCCTTCGACAAACCCGTCGAAGCCCAGCGCTACTTCGCGGTCATCGCGCCATCCCTGCGCCCCTACGGCTACAGCGGCCCCACGAGCATCCGCGAACACCTCGCCACCGCACGCGCAACGGCCGCACCGGGAACAGAGTTCCGCTACGAAAACGGCAACGTCGAAGCACTCGCCGAAATCCTCCGCCGCATCACAGGCACCACCACCTCGGCCCTGCTCAGCGACATGATCTGGTCCCACATCGGCGCCGACGAAGACGCCTACTACGTCCTCGACGGTGAAGGCGCCGAAGCCGCCTGCGGAGGATTCAGCGCCACCGCCCGTGACGTGGCCCGGCTCGGCGAACTGATCCGCTGCGACGGCGCCATCGCAGACCGGCAGATCCTGCCCACCGCCGTGACTGCCGCCATCCCGCACGCCCCGGACGGCTACCCCCAGCACGTCCGCTTCCCCGCCGCACCTCCCAGCGCCCCCGCCAACCTCTCCTACCACGACTTCTGGTGGATCCTGAACGATCCCCACGGCTCTTTCATGGCCAGCGGCATCCACGGCCAACGCCTCTTCATTTCCCCCAAGTTGGAAACCGTCATCGTCCACTACGGATCCCAGGTAATGTCCCCCGTCGCCCCCACGGCCCCCCTCGTCCCGGCATTCCTGCAGATCGGCGCCCACTTGCAGCACACACGCTGAATCCGGCGGAGGGGCTGCTGCCCGGCAGTGGCCGCGTACACCTGCTCCAGCAGTTTGCGTCGCTCGCCCAAGGCGCAGGCGACCCGGGCGGCTTCGCTGCGGACCAGGTCATCGACGGCACGGTCCATCACCCACCGCTGGTTGATGGGTCGGCCGGGATGTCGTCATAGCGCGGTTCCCGCAATGCCGTTGTTCCCCTTGACGGTGCCTCCCTTGATGAGGTCGGTCGCTTTCTCCACGGCCATGACAGTGGGCGCGTCGGTGTTCCCGCGCGGTACTGTCGCGAACACCGAGGCATCGACAACCCGCAGGCCCGCTACGTCGAACAGGTGCAGCTCGGGGGCGACCACCGTGCCGATGGCGCAGGTCGACGCCGGGTGGTGGAGCGTCTGTCCGAACCGCTTCGCCCAGGTGAGGAGGCCCGCGTCGGAGTCCGATGCCGGCGCGTCGCCGTACGCCCCCCCCGTGACGATGTCGGCCGCCGCCCACTGCGCCGCGATCTCCAGGGCGATCCAGATCCCGGCGACGATGCAGTCCCGCCCCTCGGCCGTCGTCGGGTAGGTGTGCACGATCCGGGCGAGCACGCAGGGGCCGAAGGCGAAGTCGTGTCGGGTGGCCGGGCCGAGGATCTCGTGGCGGAAGGGTACGGGGGCGCGGAGTTCTCCGGGCTCGCTGCGCTGATCAGCGGCCCGCCCGCGCCGTGGAACTCGTCCTCGCCGCGATGGTTGTCCTCGGAGCGCCGGAAGTACGGCAGGACATCGGCGTACGACCAGCTCGTGGCCCCGGCCGCGGTCCAGTTGGCCGAAGAGCGCGTTTCACGAACGGAGAGTGCACGGGCCGCACAGAAGAGGGCGCACGACGCCGCCCTCGATCGCTACGTGGGGGATCCCGGTGCCCGGCAACGGGCCGAACGTGAGGGATCGGGCCGTCACACAAGCCGCGGCCGGTCAAGCGCATCGGTCGACCGGCTCAGGTGCGACGCACGGTCGGCCGTTCGCGTCCACCGTTTCGGCGGGCTGCGCCGCGGGGTGGTGCGGTGGCGCTGCGCTGTCAGCTCGCGGCGGTGAGGGCCGGTTCGATGCGTGCGAGGACGTCGGGCCAGCCGTGCCCCATACCGCCGAACGCGGCCTTGCCCAGGGGTGATTCGAGGTCGAACCCGGCGTGTTCGAGGAACAGACGGCTGCCGCTGCCTTCGGGGCTCAGCCGCCAGGTGATCGTGGTGTCCAGTGAACCCGGGGCGAAGCTGTAGCGGAGCAGTCGTTCGGGCTCGACGGTGAGCACCTCGCATTCCTGCTGTCCCCACGGCCCCATGTCCAAGGTGAAACGGTGGCCGACGACGGGCCGCACATCGCCGGCCGCCCACCACCGTGCGTGCAGACCGGGATCGGTCAGGGCCCTCCAGACCGCCGCGGGCGGGTGGGCGATGTACTGGTCGCAGTGGATCGCGGTCGGGTCGGTGCCGGTCACGGATTCTCCTCGTCCATCAGGTCACTCAGCGCCCTCATCCGGGTGCGCCAGTAATGCTCGAAGGGGTGCAGCCACTCGCTCACCTCGGCGAGCGGAGCCGGCTCAAGGTGGTAGTAGCGGTGCCGTCCGCGCGACTCCTCACGCACCAACCGTGCGTTCCTGAGCACCGCCAGATGCTCGGAGACCGCCGGTCTGCTCAGTACGAACTCGCCCGCGAGATCACCCGCGGCACGCGGACCGTCCCGCAGCGCCTCCAGCAGTTTGCGCCGCACCGGATTCGCCAGCGCGTTGAACACACCCACCTCTGCCATGCCCGCCACTATGCGTCGGGGAAATCCGACGTGTCAACTTTCTCCGACGCGTTGGTGTCCCCGCACCTCGGGAGCGGGGACACCGCGACCCGTGACTACCCCTTGACCCGTGACTACTCCTTGAGCGCGTACGAACGGACCGGCACGGCGCGACCATCGGACTCGGGAACTGACGCCAGCCGCTGCGAGGGCCGTAGCCGCTCCGGCACCCGTTCGGTGGCGCGCGGCGAGGAGCGCGCCGGAGCTTGCAGGGGCGCGTACACGACGATCCGGTCTCCCGCGCACGGCCTGATCCCAGTGTCCGGGACACACCCCGGCGAGGAAAGGCACCTCCATGCCTCCGGCCAGGCCGACGCCTCCTGCGAAGCGCTCTGCCGGATCCTGACCGCGCTGCGCCGAGTGGCCTCGCCGGGGTGCCGTGGTGGACTTGGCCGAAAGGGGGCGGTGGCACGGCGCAGCGCTCTTACGTGCACAGCGTTCCCTACCCCTGTCCCCGCCCAGGGGCTGACCGCAGCCACCGGGGCATGGCGCTTCCGGTCGCATGGACCCAACTCTCGGAAGGCCGCTGGCAGTTCCCGGTTCATCCCCGCTCAGGTGGACGTCCGCGAGTTGGTTCCGCACCGGGCTTGCAGCGCAGCTCAGTGCCGTCTCCCGAGGCTCTCCACCCGTAGGCGGGCGTTGGTTTCAACCCGCGGGTGGTGGTGGACCGTTCTGCGCGTGGAGCAGTCTTTCGGGCATGGGCTCACTGCATTCCGTACTCGTCGATCTCACCGGCGTCTGCGTCCTGGTGTTCCTCGCGGCCTGGACCGCGGGCGCTGTCTACTTCGGTGTGATGAGCAAGGCCGGTCCGAGGGGCTGGATGCGGGGCCTGCGCCGCACCTTGCCCCGTCGGGCCCTGCTGATCGCGGGCGTCTGCGTATTCTCCGTATTGATCGGGCGTGTTCCGCAATCCTTCTGGCGTCACGTGCAGTACTGGCAGCCTCAACTCGCGCTCCTGGGCGCCCTGCTCGTGCTCGCCTCCACCGCTCTGCTGCTGTGGGCCCGCTGGGTCCTGGGCGCCATGTGGGCCAGCATCCCGATGCTCCGAGAACACCACGAGCTACGTACCGACGGCCCCTACCGACTGGTCCGCCACCCCATCTACACCGGCCTTCTCGGGCTGATCACCGGCTCCATGCTGGCCTGCGGTTTCGGCATCTGGATCGTCTACCTGGCGGTCGCCGTCCCCTGGCTGCTGCGCCGGGTCCGGATCGAGGACGGCATGATGGCAAGCCGATTCGGTGCCGCCTACGAGGATTACCGTGCCCGCGTCCCGGCACTGATCCCGTGGACCCGCCCCGCGCGGGTCCGAACTCCTCGAAGCGGGCCCAGAGCGTAGTGCGCACCAAATGCCGATGTCGAGGGTGAATGCTCTTGATCAGACCCCTGTTACGGCCTGCGCCGACGGGCTGGACGCCACCGGATCCCGAAGGATTGCTGGAGTGGCTGATGATCCTGGCCAGGGGCCGGTGATGCTGCGCTCCGCACTGAGTCAGGCGATGAGGGAAACACGGGGGGATGCCTCCGGCACGCTGCCCGGCGGGTCCGGGCCCGGTGACGATGGGAGGGGGCTTGAGGGGGAGCGAGCCGTCGGTCTGCCCGTGCCGAGCGTGTACGGATGTCGTCATGACCACGGCCGTACGCACTCGTCGCCGTAATCGGCCCCGGACGGCGGCTGCGCGTCCCGCTCGGCCGCCCGTTGCGGAGCATGGCTACGGCAGCGGGGCGAGGTGCTCGTCGCGTGTCGCGGCTTGCTTGCGCTCCTGCTGGTGGGCGTAGGCCATGAGCCCCACGAGGATGGCCAGGAGTACGGCCGAGGAGCCGGGGGTGCCGAGGTTGAGGCCCCCCTTGGCGGCAGGCTTGGTGAGGAAGTCGCCGGCGGTGGCGCCCAGTGGGCGGGTGAGGACGAAGGCGATCCAGAAGAGCGCGACGTTGGGGATGGCCGGTACGCGCATGAGGGCGACGAGTACGGCCAGTAGCCCGGCCACGAGGAGGGCGCCGCCGGCGTAGCCGAGGCCGGAACTGTCGGACAAGAAGTCGCCCATGGAGGTGCCCAGGGTGTTGGACACCAGGATCGCGGCCCAGAAGAGGGCCTCGCCGCGGAAGGTCACGATGTCGCGGATGGCGAAGGTCTGCCCGGTGAGCTTCCATGCGGCGAAGATGGCGATCAGCAGGGAAACCAGGATCGCGGCGCCCACCGGGTAGCCGAGCCCCAGGCCCTGCGGGCCCCAGCCCAGTGCGTCCGTGCCCGGGGTGAGATATGCGGCGCTGGCGTCCCGGTTCATGAAGTCGGACATCGTGGTGCCCGCCATGCTGGTGGACAGGATGACCGTCCAGTAGAAGAACGGGTTGTAGCGGGCGGACCGCAGCTGCACCACCAGCGTCACGAGGAACACCAGAAACAGTGCAATGGTGGTGAGGAAGTAGCCCAGTTGCAGCGTTTGGGAAAAGAGGTCTCCGGCGGTCTCGCCCAGGGTGGTCGCGGCGATCTTCATGATCCAGAAGGCCAGAGTGATCTCGGGGAGCTTCTTCATCACCTGCCGTCCCTCAAGGGAGGCATCCGGCACGGTGAGGGACTCCGACTGTCGCAAAGCGCACTCCTGTTGACCGTGGGCACTGCACCGTGAGGGCGGAGCGTCATCGGTTCTCGTGTGACGGCGGAGGGTGGCATCGGGCGTCCGGCCCGTGTGGAGCGTGCGGCCGGGCGCCGTGGACTCGCCACGTGTCTACAGCAATGTAGACGGTCTACGTTGCTGTAGACAAAATTGGGTGTGCGCGCCATCGAGTGTCATCGGGTGCCGTGCGCCGGCGAATCCGCGTGGGCCACACAGGGCATGCTCTTGGCCCGGGTCGATCGACGGGTCTGTCATGCCCCGCACCCCAAAGGGGTCCGGCGAGAGGGGCGGGGCGGGGCGCGGGTGTGAGGGTGGGTGCGGGGCGGGCCCGCCGCGTGTGACGGACGCGTCGGGCCCACTGCGTACCGCGTGTCAGCGAACGGTGACCGTCTTGACGGGTGAGGTCCGCTCCACGACCGGGTGCTTGTCGTGCGGAGTCTCGGACCCGTACAGCACGGCGCGGAACTGAAGGGCGCCACGGTGCGCCGCCTTCACCGACGCGTTGGCCTTCGCGTCCTCCCGGGCGCCGGACAGCTTGCCGCAGGTGGCGGTGTGCCACGTGCCGTGGGTGCCGGTGCGCTGCTGGATGCAGGTACGCAGGTACGCTGCCGCGTCATCGTTGCCACCGGCCGCCACCTTGACGGTGTGCCCGACGGCCACGGTGCGCGGTGTGACGGTGAGGTCGATGCCGCCCTTGGCGAAGGCGGGAGACGTGGCCAGGGCGACCGCGGCCGCTCCCATCGCGCCGATGGCGGCTATGCGCAGGGAACGCCTCTTCATGTCGAGCATTGTGTTCCGTCCCTTTCGTGGGGATCTTTAACTGCCTTGCCAATTACCGGAATTGCCCGGTGATCAGCTGATTCTCGACTGATGAGACGGTACGTCGTGGGTGGGCGTTGCCTTCCCGTTCGTCAGGGTCTCGCAAAGGCGGCGAGGCGGCGGGTGCCGGCTTGGAGCGTGTCCTGTGTGGTGAGTCGGGCGAGTCGTTCGTAGGGCCGGCTGGAGGCCCGCGCGGATAGGCGCGGGGCCAGGGACCTTGGATGGCGAACAGGGTGCCCTGAACGCCAGCCGTCCGGATGCCGCTTGCGCCCGGGATGCCGTGCCCGACGCCCAACCTTGGGCAACAGCGGCTCTGCCACTGCCCACAACTTGTCACCTTGGGCAACAGCGGCTCTGCCATCGCCCACAACTCGTCGTCGACTTCCCACGGCTTCGGCCGGGCTGCTCCGTACCCCCGGATCAACAGCCTCGGGTGGTCCAACCACCTCGAAGTTCATCTCGTCAGGAGTTCCAGAGGGCGCCATCTGGTCAGTGTTCAGGGCATGTTGGGTGATTCGCCGCTGTCAATTCGCCGGTTGGGGTGGTTTCTCCTGTGAGTTCGCGGCTCATTTTGTTGGCCATCGCCCGGTGGAGCACTGCCCGGAACCGTTGGGGCAGGGCTTCCTGGTCCCGTGCCGGACGTCCCGGAAGCCGCGCACCCGTGCCGCCACGCAGTGAGGTGGCCCGCATGGATTCCGAACGCGGGGCATTCATCCCTGTGCTCCACGTGGCGGCGCCGGCGGCGGTGCCCGAGCGCGGTGACCGCCGAGTGAGCCGGGCCGGGATTCGCGAACAGACACGGAGGGTGGGGGCAGCCCGAGGTTGGTGAGGGCCTGTGGATGCCGGCCTATGGATGCCTGTCCTCGGCGGTCACCGGCCGCGACGTTCCCGGCCGGATCAGCCAGCCGCCGTGCCTCGCCACGCGCAGGTGCACGGTGCCGGCGTCGACAGCGACGGTGATGTCATGCCGGAGCACCTCATCGAGCGGCCCACCAGCGGCTCCGCTGAGCACGATCCCCGAGACGTGGACCGAGCCTTCCGCTGCGCCGGTGACCGCCGTCAGGTAGGGGACGCACGAATGCTCCCCGAAGGCATTGGTCCCGGACTCGTGCCGCACCTGCGCCGTGTCCCATCCGTGCAGGCCGACGATGCCGCTCGCCAGGCCGTCGGTGCGCCGGGCGACGGCGCGGCGGCTCGCGACGCGGGACAGGGGACGCTCCCGGCAGGCGAGGGCGTAGCCCCCTTCGCGCAGCAGCAGACCGGCCGGCGCGGTCACCCTGTGGACACGGATCTCCCAAGGGCCGCACACGACCGACACGCTGTCGATCCGGCCCGCGCTCGATGTGGTGCTGTCGCCGGTCCGCGGCTGATGCCAGGAGGCGGCGTGGCCGTCGGCGACCACCACACGGTGGATGCGCTCGCGCCGCGAGACGTCTCCTGTGGGAGTGACGAGGGCGATGTGGTTGTCGAACCGCGCTGTGCGCGTGTCTCCTCCGGCTTCCGGCCCGGTGCGCGTGGAGTAGGCCAGTTTGGCGTAGTGCGGGTCGTCCCGGTGCGTGGCGGGCGGCGGCGTCAGGTAATGGCTGCCATGGTTCAGCAGCCGGACGAGACCGTCACGCCGGGTTCCGTGCACGAGGAAGCCGGGCACAGGGAGAGCCGTCGCGTAGTCGCCGGACTCGACGGGCAGGGCTTCCTCGGCCGCGGTCCACACGGGGTGGTCCGGCGGCAGCAGCAGGCCCAGCAGGCCCTTGCTCGCCGCGTACGGCTCTCCCGGTCCGCTGTAGTCCTGGACCATCGGCCGGAAGGCCCGGTACCAGCCCGGTGTCAACAGCCCGTGGTCATCGGGTACTTCATGCTCCACGAAGTGGCGCAGTGTGGCGCTGGCCAGCCGCCGGGTGACGCCGGGGGACAGCGGTGTGGCGTCCTCCCAGGCACCGACCCAGAGCGGGGCGAGGCAGGCGAACCTGTAGGTGAGCGATCGTCCGTGGTGAACCGGGGCTCCGTCCGAGCCGAAGAGGAGTACGTACTGGGCCAGGAAGGCGCGCAGACGGTCACGGTAGACCGCGGCGCGATCGTCGCCCCGCGGTCCGGCGATGCGCGTCCACAGCAACGTGTAGAGGTGGAAGCCCCAGGCGTTGTAGTGGTCGAAGCGTTCGCCGGCGTCGTAGACGGATGCCGGGGCCCGCACGGTCCCGTCGGTGTCGCGGTAGTCGCTTCGGCAGCTGGGGCCGTCCTGGTACCACCCGTCGCCCCGGTACCACTCGTCGACGCGGTCCAGTGCGGCCTCGATGCCGCTGCGGTCGTCCAGGGCTCCCACGGAGTGGAGGAACTCCGCCACGACGACCTGGAAGAGCAGGTGGTTGTTGTGCCGCGTGCGGCGGCCCACCGTGCCCATGAGCCAGTGGGCGACGCGTTCCTGGACTCCATGGGCGAGCCGGTCCCAGATCCACGGCTTCGACAGATGCAGGGCAACCGCGATCACCGCCGCCTCGACCATCGGCTGGCTGAAGTCGGCGATGTCCGGCCAGGATTCCGGGCCGTGGCGCTCGGTCCCCGCGATCAGCCCCCGCACCCATGGCTCCGTCCGGCCACCAGGGTCCATACCATCGGCACCTGCGAGGCGGACGGCGGCCAGGAGGAAGCTCCGGGCGTACCCTTCGAGGCCGTCGACCCGCGGCCCGGACCAACTCGGCCGCCCCGGTGGCCGCACCGAGGCCCCGAGCGGACTCACATACGGCCGCAAGGAGTCCAACAGGTGGTCCGCGACGGCCTCCCAGTGCGCCCGGGTCCAGCCCGTGCGGGGTGAGCGGATCCGGTCCTCCGGCGGCAGCACGAGGCGCCCCGGACGCCCGGGAGGACCGCTCGTCGTCCGCCGGCTGCCCGGCGGCCTCATCCGTGCCCGTCGACGGCGGCGACGACGAGGCCGCTGGACCAGTCGAGCAGGGTCGGCCGCAAGCGGGGATCGGCCGCGAGAGTGGCGAGGTACTCGTCCCGCGCCACCACATCCTGCGGTCCCCAGCCGGTGCCCGGGTGCAGGTCGTCGGCGACGTAGACGGCCCCTGGCCGGAGCAGGCCCAGCACGGTCTCGTGGTGCTGCTTGGCCAGGCGGCAGTCGACGAACACGAAGTCGAACGTCTGCCCTCGCTGCTGCGGCATCCACTCGTGGAGGTCGTCGACGGTGAACTCCACGCGGTGGTCCGACCGGAGCAGGTCGCTCGCGACTGCGGCGAGTTCCGGATCGCGTTCCACGGTGACCAGGTGTGCGTCCGATGACATGCCGTCCAGGATCCAGGCGGTCCCCGCGCCGGTTCCCGTGCCGAGTTCCAACAGGCGGCCGCCGGGCTTCAGTGCGGCGAGGGTCCGCAGCAGCGCACCCGTGCGGTCCTGGCAGGAACCGTGGAAACCCAGGGCCGTGTTGCGCGCACGGATCCCGGCGGCCGCGGCGGGGTGGTGAAGGGGGCTGTCGTCCATGTGACCTTCCTGCCTGGGGAGCCGCGGACGGCGGGCCGGGCGGCGGGCCGGGCGGCGGTGGTTGAAGCGGCCGGGTGCAACCGGTGTGCAGCCGCAGACTGCAGATCGAAATTACATGACAAGTAGAAGTAAGTCTGTTTTGTTGAGGTTCTCGCCCGAGCCCTGGCCGATGTGCCGCACCGCGGGGGGCGGTTCCGCGCCGCACCGTTCGCGCACACGGCTTGTGACACACCGTGGGCACGCTCTCCGCCGGACAGGGGAAGAGCAGTGGCGCACCGTGCCGCGGTCGGAGATGTTCGAGGCGAGGTCTCCGCCGCGGAGGGCGTCGTGGCGACGCGCCGAGCGGCAACCCCTGTCTTTGTGAGGTGCGAGCACATGCCCGATCAGCTGGTGACAGCCGATGACCCCTCACCCGCGCGGCGTTCCTGGCGGGCCATCGACGGAACCCTGGAACCCCTCGACTATGACGGCCTCACGGACATGCGGTTCCCCGAGCCGCTGGCTGAATACGTGATCGCCAACTTCTCCCGTCCCGGTGAGTGGGTCCTCGACCCGTTCTGCGGTTTCGGCACCACCTTGGCGGTGGCCCAGCGCCTGGGCCGGGAAGCGGTCGGTTTCGAACGCGACAGCCAACGCGCCGACTTCACCCGGCCACGGCTGCCCGATCCCTCGCGACTCGTCGTCGCCTCCGCGGAGGACGTGCCCACCGGATCCTGGCCCGGATTCTCGCTGCTGTTCACCAGTCCTCCCTACACCAGCTTCCGCACCTCACAGGGCGCCGATGCACCCGCGACCCATCTCGGCGACGCCCGCCGCATCTTCGCGGGACTCACCCGCTTCCTCCTCCCGGGGGCCGCGGTGGTGGTCGAGGTCTCCCAGGCGCGCCGTCCGGAGTGGAAATGGACCCGGCCCCTGGTGTGGGAGTTCGGCACGCTGCTGAGCGAGTTGTTCCACCTGTCCGAGGACATCGTGTTCGTGCACACCGGCCCCGAGAAGGCGGCCCCCGGCTACCACCACACCCATGTGCTGGTGTTCCGCTACGAGCCCTGACCGGCCGGAGGCCCGGCACGTTGACGCGCGCAGACGCCGTGCCCCTCCTTCCGGCCGGGCGCCAGGGTGTGGCGGTCCGGAGCGCCGACGTTCAGCAGGGCGGCGCCCGTGCGGTTGCGGAGCTCGTACGGGGCGAACACGATGACTTCTGGGCGATTTGCCCAGAATGGGAATTCCGCTCTTCGTCGACATCAGGGGCCCCATGACATCGCCGCGTGAGCCGGAGTGCGAGCCGGGATCCATAACCCGTGGCACGCAGCGGCCCGATGGGGACTTCGCGGACACGGTCTGCGTGGTCACCGGTGGAGCCTCGGGCATCGGTCGCGCCACCGCCTGTGCCTTCGCCGCGGCGGGGGCGCATGTCCTGCTCGTGGACCGGGACGCCGAGACGATGCGGGAGACCGCCAAGGAACTGGCGGGGACGGCGGTCAC
Source organism: Streptomyces pinistramenti (assembly GCF_020564935.1). Classification (GTDB taxonomy): domain Bacteria; phylum Actinomycetota; class Actinomycetes; order Streptomycetales; family Streptomycetaceae; genus Streptomyces; species Streptomyces pinistramenti. The sequence goes on along the minus strand of NZ_JAJCXB010000002.1, from coordinate 58,596 downwards.
CACGGTGACGGGCGATATCTCACGGCAGGTGGACTGCCGGGCGGCGGCGCGTGCGGCCCAAGCCGTGGGACTGCCGGTTCGCGCTCTGGTCAACTGCGCTGCCACGTTTCTCGCCCGCGCCGAGCAGGCCCGGCCCGAGGAGTGGGACCGGAGCCTGGGGGTCAACGTCAAGGGCAGCGCGCTGATGACGGCGGCCTTGGCTCCCGCGTTGCGCAGGGCCCGGGGCGCCGCGGTGGTCAACGTGGCGTCGATCTCGGGGCACATCGCGCAGCCGGGCCAGTGGACCTACAGCGCGGGCAAGGGCGCACTGCTGGCGCTGACCCGCTGCCAGGCACTCGACCTGGCCGACGGCGGCATCCGCGTGAACAGCGTGTCACCGGGCCTGGTGTGGACCCCGGAAGTCGAGCGGATGACGGGCGGAGACCGTGAGAGATGGGGTCCGGTCCTTGGCGGTCACCACATCCTGCGGCGTGTGGGGGAGCCGGCGGAGATCGCCGCCGCGGTGCTGTTCCTGTGCGGGCCGGGCGCGACGTTCATCACCGGTGCCGACCTGCCGGTGGACGGCGGCTACCTGGCCATGGGGCACAGCCGATCGGAACCCGAGGTGCTGCCCGGACGGCAGGACGCCCCGCACCCTGTCACTCCCGCCTGAAGGAGACTTCCCGTGCTGCAAGTCGTTCTGGCAACCGCCAACCCGGCCAAGGCCCTTGAGATGGCCGCCCTGCTCGACGGCTGCCTGGAACTGTTGCCTCGTCCTCCGTGGCTGCCGGACGTGATCGAGGACGGTGCGACGGTCGAGGAGAATGCCCACCTCAAGGCCACCGCGGTGGCCATGGCGACCGGGCTGCCCGCCATCGCCGACGACACCGTGATGGAAGTGGCGTCCCTCGGGGGCGCCCCCGGGCTGCGCTCGGGCCGTTACGCGGGCGAGAAGGCGAGCGACGCGGAGAACGTGGCGAAGGTGCTCGCCGAGCTGGCGGGCGTGGCGGCACCGCGGCGCGAGGCGCGGGTACGGACCGTGGCCCTGTTGCGCTACCCGGACGGTCGCCGGATGTTCAACGAGGGCGTGACGCTCGGCCGAATCGCCGAGCGGCCCTACGGGGACTCCGGGTTCGGCTACGACACCGTGTTCGTACCGGACGAGGGCGATGGACGCACGCTCGGTCAGATGACACCGCAGGAGAAGGCCGCCCTGTACTGCCGTGGGCGGGCCTTCCGCGGCCTGGCCGCCCGCCTGAACGTCGTCGCGTGACGCCCAGGCACCCCCTGGTCCTGCGCCGCCTGTAAGGCGGGCCACCTGTCACGGAAGCGAGGAGGAGAACGGCATGCCTGTCACCATCGAGATCGCGGGGCACGCGACGGTACTGGTACGGGCGCACGACTTCAGCCTGCTGTGCGATCCGCACCTGCAGGAGTGCTACCGCGGCGGGCTTCTCGGGTACGCGCCGGCGCGTCGCGTCGTGCCGCAGGCCCTTCCACGACCGGACGCGGTGTGGATCTCCCACTCCCACCGCGACCATTTCGACATCGCCTCCCTGGCCCTGCTCGACCGGGCGCTGCCGGTGCTGCACCCCGATGATCCGCGCATCCACCACGCACTGCGCCGGCTCGGGTTCACCGATACGACCGTGGTGCATGACTGGATGACGCTCATCCCCCGCCCGGGGCTCGAACTGGTATGGACGCCCTCGACGTTCGCCGGGCCGGAACACGGCCTGGCCATCCGCACATCGGACTCCTTCGTGTGGCACATGGTCGACAGTCTGGTCACGCCCGCATGGGTGGAGCGGCTGCTCGGTTCAGGGCCGCCGCTCGACCTCCTCCTGACGCCATGTCAGCCGATTGAGGAGACCCGGAGCGTGGAGGGGACGCCGCCGGGCGTGGACGCCAACTGGGCGGAGCCGCTGACCGGTCTCTTGGCTCTGGCCCGCCCCACCCACGTGGTCCCGCTGCCCGAGGGGCAGTACGGCCTGGGCGACGCGGCCTGGCTCAACGGGCACAAGTTCCCCGTCCCGCCCGGCCTCGTCGACCAGGCACTGTGTGCGGACGACCCGGAACGCGCGGTCCTGCGGACCGCGCCGGGAGACCGCCTCACGGTGTCGCGCGGAGCGGTACGCCGCGAGGCGGGCGCACTGGCCTGGGCGCAGGCCACGGGCGAACCGTGCGACCGCAGCTACCGCCCCGGTGCCTGGATCGGGCCGCTGGTCGCAGACCGTCGGCCGGCTGCACCCTCCGCGCAGCACCCCGAGGGCGCCTCACCCGTCGAGGCCGGACACCGCTTGGACCAACTGCTCGCCCTGCCGCCCGAGGTCGCGGACGGCTCCTCGCGCATACCCGTGCCGGGCCTTGCCGAGATCGCCGCGAGTGCCGCGGGCCGACTGCGTGACACCCGCTACCGCTTCGTTGCCGTGGGGTCCAACGCCCTTCCCGTAGCGGAAAGGACGGTGCGGCTGGACCCGGAGGGAACTCTCACCGCGGAGCCGCCCGAGAGCGTCCCGGACATCGAAGTAGCCGTCACCACAAGCGACTTGGATGATCTGCTCGTCGGCCGCCTGGGGTATTCCGCCGCACAGTACGGGGGTCGGCTGCGCGAGATACGGCCGGGCCTGGCCACCGACCCCGACCCCGACCCCGAGACCGGGCCGACCGTCCTCACCAGCCGCCACGACGCCCTGCCCGCCGAGGGGGCGGCGGCGCTGTCCGGCATCGGGTTGTTCGCACTGCTGTTGCGGGCCCGGCTCGGCTCGGCACTGGTCGAGCTGGACTGCGAGATCGCCGCCTGTCATGAAGGCCGCCCCGTACGGCCGCACTCCGCCGCGCGCGTCCGCTCCCTGGGCCCGTCCGCCGCATGGCGCCCGCCTCAAGAAGCGGGGTTCCAGTCGGTGTGGGCACGCCTGGGCCGGTGTCTCGCCCGCGGCGAGGACCCGGCAACCGTCTCCGGCACCCGCACCGTGGCGGGCCGGCAGCGCTATGTCGGCGTGCTGGGACGCGCCCCGTGGCCCGCACCCGCGTGCGAGCCGGACGACGGAGTGGGCCTGCTCCTGCTGGCCGGCCTCATCGAAGCGCAACCGCACCTGGGCGGGGGCGTACGGTTCCCGACCGCTTCGTACCGCAGGTTGCTGGAGAACGTCGAGAGCTCTCCCATCCGCCGCTGGCGCGTGGTGGCCGCGCTGCCCGAGGGGCTGAGCGTGCCGGCTTGGCGTGCGGCCTCCCTGTTTCCCATCCCGGCCGACCGGCTCAGCGCCGATCTGGCCCGCCGCGCATGGCGCGGGCAGATCCTGGCACCGCCGCGCCCCTCCGCACCCGAGTCCGGTCGGCCCGCGGAGCGGTGCTGGTGGCTCGGGGTGCCTCCGGCGCCGGCCTCGGCCATGGGCGGCCGGGAGCTGTGGGTGGCGGAGTCGCCCGGATGCCGGGTGCGCGGTCTGGTCGAACCAGGGCTGGGGGCCGACGGCGCACCGTTGTGGACGGCCACCGGCGGCAGGCCCGACTTCCGCGTGTGGACCGGGCTGCCGGACCACGTGCCGGACCCGGAAGCCGCGGTGCGGGATGTGCTGATCCGCGGCGATGTGCGCTTCTCGTGGCTGCTGCCGCCAGGCGAGACCAACGTGCGGGCCGGGCGGGAGGTGGACCCGGTCGCCTTCGCCGAGCGGGTGGCCCTCCTCTCCCTGGCACGCCTGGCTCATGAACGGGCCCCGGCAGCCACCGATGCCGCCGCCCCACCCGAATCCCTGCTGCAGCCCACCGACCCGCGAGGACTGTGATGCTCACCGAGGTACCGCCCCGCCATCGCCCCGACCACCACCGCGCCGCCTGTCTCGTCCTCGACGGCCGGGGCCGGGTCCTGCTCTCCCGGGCGCACTCCGCTTCCGTACGCCCCGGTCTTCCGTGGACCGTCGTCCCCGCGGGGAGCACCGCACGGCAGGCCGCGGCTCGTGTGGCGAACCGTGCCTTGGGCACCCGGGTACCGGCCACCCAACTGCACTACCTGAGCGAACTGCACCTGCCGCCTGGTCCCGACGGCGAAGCAGCCCACGACCTGCGGGTGTTCGCCCACCAACAGCGCGGCTCCGCCCCTCGCGCCCGGACCGGACCGCACCTGCACTGGAGGCCGCTGGAGTCGATCGTCGAGGACGAACTAGATCCGGCTGCCGCCCACTGCCTCCGCAAAGACCTCGACCGGCTTCTGAGCCTGACCGCCGAGGAGATTGCCGAGCCCGCGGCACTGTCCGATATCGAGCGCGAGGCGCGGCGGCTGATCGATCCGGTCCCGGGGATGTGGCGCAAGACCGAACCGGCCGGTGTGGTGGTCATCGGTCCGCCCGCGGTGGGCAAGAGCACCCTGCTCAAACGGCACACCGCCCACGCCCCGCACACCGACCATGTGCGCGACATCGTCCCCGTCAACCGCGGGCCGGGCCGGGACAACTACCTGAGCCGCTACCTGCGCGGTGATGACGCCTCCGCCTTCTTCTGCCAGATGGAGACCCTGCTGCTGCGGGTGCTGCAGAACCTGCGCACGACCGGCAGCGGCGTACTGGACCAGGACGTGCACAGTTCACTGGCCTACGCCAAGGCGCTGCGACTCAGCGGCGCTCTGAGCCGCCGGCAGTACGAGACCTACTACCGCTACCACCACTTGCTCGCCTCCGCGTTGCTGCCGCCGGCCGCGGTGGTGCACCTGACCGCTCGCACCGACGTGCTGATGCGACGGATGCGGCGCCGCAACCGCGTCCTGGAGCGCTCCTTCACCAGTTCCTATGTCTCCCTGGTGGCGCAGTGCTTCGAGGACGTGGCCGAAGAGCTGTCCGCGCGCCTCCCCGTCCACCACATCGACGCCTCAGAGATGACTCCCGATCAGGTATTGGCACGTTTCCGGGAGCTGATTCCCGAACACCCCGTCCCCACCCTCACAAAGGAGCAGCAGCGATGACCGCACGCAAGACGGACTGGCGCAATCCGGGCCCCGCCCCCGCCCAGGGCCCGCTCATCGACACCTTCGGCCGCATCGCAGGCGACCTCCGCATCTCGGTCATCGACAAGTGCAACCTGCGCTGCACCTACTGCATGCCCGCCGAAGGGCTGCCCTGGCTGGAGAAGGACGACATCCTCACCGTCGACGAGATCGACCGACTCGCCCGCCTCTTCCACTCCCTGGGCGTCCGCGAATTCAAGATCACGGGCGGCGAGCCGACCGTACGTCGAGAGCTGCCCGAGATCGTGGAGCGGGTGTGCGCGCTGGACGACGTGGACGTCTCCATCACCACCAACGGACTGCTGCTGGACCGACTTGCCCGTCCCTTGCGCGAGGCCGGGCTGCGCCGCATCACCGTCTCCTGCGACTCCCTGCTCCGTCACCGCTACGCCGAGATGACGCGCAGGGATGCCTTCGAGAAGGTGACCGCGGGGCTGGCGGCCGCCAAGGAGGCGGGCCTCGACCCGGTCAAGATCAACTGCGTGGTCATCCGCGGCACCAACGACGACGAGGCGGTGGACTTCGCGCGCCTCGCCCACGACGGCGGCTACGACGTGCGCTTCATCGAGTACATGCCGTTGGACGCCGAGCGGACCTGGGAGCGGGAGAAGGTGATGCCCGCCGAGGAAACGCTGGCGGCCATCTCCTCCGTCTACGAGCTGACCCCCGTCGCCCAGGACACCCCGCAGCCGGCCACCGCCTTCCGCTTCGCCGACGGCGCCCCCGGCGCACTGGGCTTCATCCCCTCGGTGACCAACCCCTTCTGCGACAGTTGCAACCGGATGCGCATCACCGCCGAAGGCGCCTTCCGTGTCTGCCTGTTCGCCATGGAGGAAACCGACCTGCGCGCCGCACTGCGATCCGGCACGGACGACGCCGGGGTGGAGCGGCTGATCCGCGAGGCACTGTGGCACAAGTGGCCCGGACACAAGATCAACCACCCCGATTTCGTACGCCCCGACCGCAGCATGTCCATGATCGGCGGCTGACGCATGACGGCGTGCGCGAGGGTGCTGGTCACCAACGACGACGGCGTGGCCGCCCCCGGTCTGCTCCGCCTCGCGGCCCACGTACGCGACCTGGGCCATCAGGTGGTCGTGGCGGCGCCGGAAGGGGACGAAAGTGGCTGCGGCACCAGCCGTGCGGTCGCCCCGGACGGGCTGGTGCCCACCCGCAGCACCACGCTGGAGGGACTGGCGGGCGTGCCCGTACACACGGTCTGCGCCCCGCCGGGCCTGATCGTCACGGCCGCCTGCCAAGGGACCTTCGGCCCCGCCCCCGACCTGGTACTCGCCGGCATCAACCCGGGCGCCAACGTGGGCCCGGCCGTGCTGCACTCCGGCACCGTGGGAGCCGCGCTCACCGCCGCCCACCACCAGCGGCCCGCCATCGCCGTCTCCCTCGGCCACGGCGCGCCCTACCACTGGGACACGGCACTGCGGGCCCTCGCGGTCCTCCTGCCGGGCGTTCTCCCCGTCGTGCCGGGGCACCCGCCGCTCCTGCTCAACCTCAACGTGCCGAACGTGCCCCTGTCCCGGTTCGTCGGCGTGCTGCGCACCGGACTCGGCCCGTACGGCGACACCCGTTTCACCATCCAACGCTGCGGCCCCGGCCTGCTGCGCGCCTCCCATCAAGAGCAGCAGGAACGCAGAGGGGGAGAAGCGGCCCTTCTCGCCGCCGGATACGCCACCGTGACCCCGCTGAGACCGCCCACCGAGGACACCGACGCGCCCCTTGACCTCCCTGCTGTCGACCAAGCGCCGGCTGCCCTCGTGGGAGGTCCGCAGTGAAACGCCGCGTGGTCTCCTTCGCTTGGGGACGGGGCCTGGGCCACGTCTCCCGCCTGGTTGCCGTCCACACCGAACTGCGGGCTCTGGGGTGGGATTCCCTGCTGCTGACCGAGCGCCACCAGCGACTCATCGAGGATTACGGATTCCCGCAGACCATCGTCCCCACCGACGCCGACAGCCTGGTCGGCGAGCCCTTGCACGGCACGGGCCCCGCCGTCGACCACGGCTTCGTCCGGACACTGGTCGCCGGCGCGCTGCGGGCGGACGATGTGGTGCTGCACGATGTGACAGTGCAGCGCGAGCTGTATCACCAGGCCACCCGGCTCGATTGCCGGCAATTCCTCATCCACCGCTTCCAGCGCAACCGGCCCGATCCCGCGGCCTGGGTCGCTCGCCACACACCGGCCATCGGCAAGGTCTACCTGCTGGGCGAGGAGGGACGGGCGGAGTCCGCGCACGGGGTGCACCTGGTCGGTGTGCCACACGTCGTGCGCCATCTGCTCGGCCACCGCTCACCCTGGCCGGCCGAAACCCCGGCGATGAAAATCGCAGTGGTGGCCGGCGGGGGCGGCCATGCCGACGCACCCGGCTTTCTCACCGCCGCTCTCCACGGCATCCGGGAGTACGCACACCACCACGCCCCGGACGGCGTCGACGTCCTGGTACTCACCGGTCCGCACTTCGACGGCGCAGTCGGCATCCCGCCCGGCATCCCCGGCCCGGTGCGTGTCACCCCCTATCTGGGCCCCACGTACGACATCTACCGGCACGCGACCGCCGCCATCACCCATGCCGGCTACAACACCGTGCAGGAACTTGCCCGTTCTCGGGTGCCCACCGTGGCCGTCCCCGGCATCCGCGACTTCGACGACCAGCGCGTACACCTGCGGGCCGCGGCCACACGGATCAACGTGGCGGTGACCGACGCCGATGGTCAGGCCATCGCCCGCGCCCTGACCGACGTCGTGCGCAGCCTCCCGCCCACTGTCCGGGGAGCGGGCGGGGCAGCGTCTCCCGAGGCGGACGGCGCCGCTCGGCTTGCCCGCGACCTGACCCGATCCACCCCCAACAGCAGCCATGTTGAGGATCTCCATGCCTTCCACTCCGAGTGAGCTTTTCGCCTCGGCAGCGCCGTACTACGCCCGTTGCCAGCCGCTGTACCCGCAGGAGCTGTACGACTCGCTCACGCAGAGATTTGCGCTGGACGGAACCCAGACAGCCCTCGATCTCGGATGTGGGCCGGGCACCATCGCCCTGCCGCTCTCCCGGCTGGTCGACCGGGTCATCGCCGTGGATCCGGAACCAGGCATGCTCGAACAAGGGCAGCTGATCGCCCAACGCCAGAACTTCGGCAACATCCAGTGGCGGCAAGGGGATTCCTCCCATTTGCGCGCGCTGAACCTGCCTCCGCTGGATCTCTGCATCATGGGTAGAGCGTTTCACTGGATGTCCCGCGAGCAGGTCCTCGCCGACCTTGACCCGCTCGTCAACCACCAGGGCGGCGTGGCCACCACCTCCATGCAACCACCCGACACGGAGTGGGCACGGATCGTTGCCGATGTACGGGACCGGTACCTCATTCCCTCCTGCTGTGGAGACAACGGCACCTACCGGGAGCAGGAAGAGTCACACCGCGAAATCCTCCTCCGCTCTCCTTTCCCATGCGTCACGGCTGAGCGTTGGACGTACCACGTCGACCACACCCTCGACGAACTCGTCGGGCTCCAGTTCTCGCACTCCTCATTCACCCCCGCCCGACTCGGCGACCGAAAGGACGCCTTCGAACAGGACCTGCGCACGGCGTTGGGCGACTTCAACCCGAGCGGCCACTTCGGACAGACCATCTGTGCCGAGGCACTGATCGCCACGCGGAGGCACTGATGCCCCTGTCACATCCGTTGACCGGTCGCCCCCGGCCCGCGGGTCCGATGCCTGGTGGGCGTTGAGCGAGCCGGTGTTCACCGCGTGGCGAGCCGGGCGGACCGGGCCCGGTGTGGCGGCACGGGGCATGACCTCCGGAGACCGTGAACGCGATCCTCTGTGTCCACCGCACCGGCATCCCGTGGGAGTGCTGCCTCGGTCCACGACTCGACCGGCGGGAAGCGACTGCTCGACGAGCCGACTGTCACGCATCCCGGCGTCATCACGCCCCGAGTCGGCCGGACGACGGCAAAGCCGTGACCTCGCAGGCCATCGGCCGTTGCCCCGAACATGAGCAACATGGACTACCGCCTCCTGAGCCTGGTCGACGGCGTGGTGGATGGCGACGACGAACGGCTGCCGCTGCTGACCCGCCGGGAGGCCCGCGCCGCGGTCGAACTCCTGCAACTGCTGGCCGAGGGCAAAGGGTCGGGAGCCCGCGCGGCACGGCACCTCGCGGCAAACATCGCACGCCGGCTGCCGGGGGAGTGACCAGGCCGATCGATGCCGCACGGGGAAGGGAGCCCGCGGTGTCCACAGTCCGGGTGCCGGCCCAACTCCGCTGGCATCGGCCAACGTTCGCAGGTGACATCCCGTGGCGTGGAAGGGGCGGGGCGACCACAGCCGCGCCGTCGGCGGTACGGAAGGACGGTCGGCCACGATGACGGAAGCGTCGACCGACTACATCGGTCATCGACCCGGGAATCGTCCTCAAGTACGCCGTCCCAGGACATCTGCGGCGGCTGAGGCCAGATCGCCGAACGCGCTACTCCGAGCCGCGGCGCGCACCCAGGCCGCACAGCGCCCCGCCTGGAAGCCGGGAGACGGGTTGCCGGCGAAGCCCTGCCGGGCCGAGGCGGTTGTGTCACCGGTGTGCGTCGCCCCGTGGGCGTTCGAGGGTGACGCTGTCCACCGGGGTCAGGTCGCCGTGGGGGCCGTCGAAGGTGTAGTACGTGACCCGCATCCGGGTCCGGCCCTCGCGCGCGTCTCCGGGGTCGACATCGAACGCGGCGAAGCCGTGGGTGTGTTGGCGGTCCTGGAACGCGCGCCAGGGCGTGTCCTCGATGAACCACAAGGGCTTGCGGTGGCGGCCCTCCTGTTCCTTCGTCAGCTCCACCACCACCCGGCCCTTCGCCTCCTGGAACAGGTCGTCCTGCGTGGTGGCGAAGTTCCCGCCGCCTCCGATGGTCAGGTGCACCGTGCCCCGGCCCGTGTCGGCCACATCGGTGCGGGTCTGCGTCGGCACGGGCGTGCGGGCGTCATTGGGCAGGGTGCCGCGTACGGGCAGGGACCGTTCGTAGTAGTGCTCGTGGCCGCCGAGCACCAGGTCGACTCCGTAGGCGTCGAAGAGCGGGCCCCAGGCGCTGCGCACCCCGAGGTCGCTGCCGGAACCGCTCCGGCTGCTGGAGATCATCGGATGGTGCATGCAGATCACGATCCAGTCGATCTCCCGGCTGTGCCGTGCCGCCTTCAACTCGCGCTCCAGCCACCGGCGTTGGGCGCCTCCGGAATAGCCGCGCACGTAGGTGTCGCCGGTGTCCTGGATCGCCACGTCGTCGTTGGCGAGAGAGAGGAAGCGGACCGCGCCCACGGTGAACGCGTACCAGAGCCCGCGGGTCTCCGGATCCGATGACGCGCTCGATGCGGGCAGCGCGTAGTACGCCTGGTAGGCGGCGGCGCCGACGGGACCGTTGCCGGCCTCGTTCTCGGCGTTGCCCACGCAGGGCATCCACGGGCGCAGCCGGGTCGAACGGCTGTTGCTGATGAACCAGTCGGCCCACGTGGCGACGCGGTTCTCGTGGAACACACCGGCGGCCGACGCGTAGCACAGGTCGCCGTTGACCAGATTGAACAGCGGGCCCACGCGCTCGACCGCGGCCACGATGTCGGCGGAGGCGGCGGTGCCCGCCTGGCTGCTCGTGTACAGCGGGAAGCGGCCCGACGGCGAAGGGGTGCCGCTGCCCTCGGGCCAGTGGACGTCGCGGCGCAGGTTGGGGGCGCCCTGGTCGCCGAAGCTGGTGAAGGTGAACGCGGTGCGCCCGCGCGGGGCGGTGGTGAAGGACCCGGTGTCGGGGGCGGCCCCGGCATGGCCGGCCGAGTAGAGGTAGGTCGTGTCCGGACGCAGGCCGGTGAGCCGGGCGTGGTGGACGTACACCTCCTCCTTCGACAGCGCGTCGCGGTAGGTCACGGTCTCCGCGTCGACGGCCGAACCCGCACCGCCGTCGGGCGGGCCGAACCGGACCTGCGGTCTGCGTACGGACTGCGGGCTGAGCCAGGACACGGTCATCTCCGTGGCGGGGTCCGTACCGAACTGGAGATGCACCCCGCTCACCGCCGGTGTGCCGAGCCGGTGCGGCTGCCGTTGGAGCAGGGGCGTGAGTGTGCGCTCATCCGGGCCGGTGCCGTCGGCGGGCTCCGCCGTCGCCGGGGCCGGTGCCGCGGCGCCCGCCACGACGCCGGCGGCCACCGTTGAACCCCGGAGTACGGATCTGCGCGCGAGCGTCATGCATGCCTCCTGCAGGAATGCCTCCTTCGAGGCGCGGAGTCGGGCGCGGGTAACTGTAGGCGCCCCGGCCCGCGGAATCGCGGACTCCGGCCGCACTGGCGGGAGTTGGTGCCCGCAGCAAGATCAGCCGTACCCCACGCCGTGGTACGGACGAGCCGCCGCTGCCGGGCCGTCGGAAAGACCAGGGCGTCCCGACGCCTCGGCTACGCGGAGCCGGCCCGGCGGTCCAAGGGCGGCAGCGGGCAAGCGTGTGCCGAACTGCCGGAGCGTGGTGATCCGCACCAGACTGCCCCCTTGCGGCGCAGGGCGGTCACGTGCACGTCAAGGGACTTGGTGGGCCCGGAACCAGTGCGCGTCCCAGACCCCACGCGTCGGAACTCATCAGATCCTCGCGGCTGACGGCCTGCCCGGGGTGCTCCGCCGGCCGTACGAGCAGGTCGAACTCGCGCGGCCTGAAATGGCACCGGTGGCTGTCGTGCCCGAGCACGCGCATGGTGGCGGCGAGCCGACTGCCGGTCGTCGCGTCGTCCTCGATGACCACGGTGCGTGCCGTGCCCGCACGCTCCCGCGCACGGGCCGGGCAGGCGCGCGCCTCCGTGCCGATCGGTCCAGGTCACCGCCGTAGGGTGCCGTGCCCCGCCTGAACGGAACCTGAACGTCTGCGGGCGCATCCCGTCCTCGCCGGGGGCGGCGGGGCGGGCCGGGTGATACTGGCGGGGTGACTGCCCGCATCTTGATCGTCGAGGACGACCACGGCCTGCGCGATGTCCTCGCGCGCGCCCTGCGCGACGAGGAATTCGACGTCGTCACCGCCGCCGACGGCGCCGCCGCCCTGCGCAGCGTCGATGCGGCGGTGGATGCCGTGGTGCTCGACGTCGGGCTGCCGGACTCCGACGGGCGGGATGTGTGCCAGGCGATGCGGGGCGCGGGGATCACGGCACCGGTGATCTTCCTGACGGCCCGGGGCAATCTCACCGACCGGCTCGCCGGCTTCGCCTCCGGGGGCGACGACTACCTTGCCAAGCCCTTTCACCTGAGTGAGCTGGCGGCCCGTATCCGGGCGGTCCTGCGGCGCGGCGGCGACAGTCCGCTCGTCGCCGGGGCGGGCGCGCTGCTTCTGGACCCGGTGCGGTACGAGCTGACGGTGCACGGCCTGGCGGTGGCGTTGACCCCCACCGAGTTCCGCCTCCTGGCCTGCCTCATGGCGGATCCGGGAGCCGTGGTGCGGCGCAGGGCGTTGGTACGGGTGGGCTGGCCCGAGGGCGCACAGGTCAGCGACAACACCTTGGACCAGTACCTGGCACGGCTGCGGCGGAAGCTGCGCGAAGCCGGTGCCCCGCGCGGCATCGCCACCGTCCGCGGCGTCGGCTACCGCTGCGTATGACGCGCCTCCCCGGCCCCCGCACCCTGCGTGGCCGTCTCGCGCTGCTGGCCCTGGTCACCAGCGCGTTGTGGATCGCCGTGCTCACGACCGCGTTCAATCTGGCCCTGGACAAGCGGCTGCACGAGCAGGCGGACGATGTCCTGCGCACCCGGGCGGAGGCGGTGGCGGCCACGGTGGCGGCCCGGCCCGACGGGCGGCTGGTCGTCCACGAACCCGCCCAGGACCAGGCGTTGGATGCCGGTGTGTGGATCTTCCAAGGCCACCGCGCCGTCGACATGCCACCCGGCGCGCCCGCCCGTCTGCGCAGGCAGGCGGACCGGCTGGCCGGGCACGGCGAGGGGTTCGCCGAGACCGCGGGGCCGCCCGGCCCGACCCGGCTCTACGCCTTCCCGGTCGGTTCGGTCACCGGCCGTCGGCAGGTGGGCACCGTGGTCACGTCCGTGAGCCTCGATCCCTACCGCAGTACGGCGGACGCCGCGCTGGCCGGTTCCCTCGCGCTGGCGGTGCTGCTGCTGGCCACCGTCTATCTGCTGACCCGGCTCGTGGTGCGGCGGGCGCTGCGGCCGGTCGCGGCCATGAGCGCCCAGGCCACCCGGTGGGCGGCGACGGGTGCCCCGGAACGGTTCGGCCCGGCGGACCGGCCGGCCGAGCTGTCCTCGCTCGCCGCCGGCCTCGACGCGCTGCTCGACCGGCTGGCCGCGGTGCTGCGCCACGAACAGCAGCAGGCAGCGGAGCTGTCCCACGAGTTGCGTACTCCGCTCGCCCGGATCACCGCGGAGACCGAATGGCTGTCCGGGCGGCCGCGCGATGCGTGCGCACAGGAGAACTCCCACCGGGCCATCGCTGGTGCCGCCGCCACGATGCAGCAGATCTGCGATTCCCTCCTGTCCGAGGCCCGCACCCGCGGTGCGCAGACGCCGGGACGTTGCCGGTTCCCGGATCTCGCGCACCAGTTGTCGCGGCGTGTCGCCGCCGAGCACCCCGCCGCCCCGCCCGTACGGGTCGAGGGCGATGCGGTGGACGCCGGTGTCTCGGCGGCGGTCGCCGAGCGGATCTTGATGCCGCTGCTGGACAACGCCCGCCGCTACGCCGTGCACGCGATCTCCCTCTCCTGCCTGGCGGAAGCCGGTGCGGTCACGGTGTACGTCGGCGACGACGGGCCGGGTGTGCCCGAGCCCTTCGTCCCGTCGCTCTTCGAGCCCGGCCGCCGTGCCCATCCCGAGGACGGGCACGACGGCGCGGGGCTCGGCCTGGCACTGGCGCGGCGCCTGGCCCGCGCGGCCGGCGGCGATCTCACCTGGGCCGGTACGGGGCAGGGCGCGCGGTTCGCCGTCACTCTTCCCGCGGGGTGACCTCCTTCGCCGGCAGCACGTCCCGCCGCGTACGGGTGAGATGGATCACCAGCCCGAGGATGACCGCGAGGAAGAGGGCGCTGGTGCCGACGGTGCCCAGTGCCAGGCCGCCGTCGGTGTGCGGCTGGGAGAGATAGTCGCCCAGCGAGGCGCCGAGCGGCCGGGTCAGGACGTAGGCGATCCAGAACGCCCAGATGGCGTCGAAGTCCAGGGTGAAGCGCGCGAGGGCCACGGCCGCGATCAGGACGGCGAAGACCACGGCGGAGAACCAGTAGCCGAGGTCCAGGCGCTCGGCGGCCAGGTCGCCCGCGGCGGTGCCCAGGGCGAAGGTGAACAGGATCGCCGACCAGTAGAACGCTTCCCTGCGGCGCGTGGTGATGCTGTGGATCGACAGGGTCCGCTCGCTCAGGTACCAGGCACCGAAGGTCAGGGCGAGGGCCACGGCGAACACCACCGTCGTCGTCTCCAGCGGCACTCCGAGGTTGTCGGTGAGGTTGTCGCTGATCAGCGTGCCGACCACGCTGATCAGGACCACCGAGAGCCAGTACAGGGCCGGTACGTAAGCGCGCGCCCGGAACTGGAAGACCAGCGTGATGACCAGGAGGGCACTCATCAGGTACGAGGTGTTGGTCAGGCCCATGCCGAGGTTGGCGTTGAGCAGGTCCGCCGCGGTCTCGCCGACCGTGGTGCACAAGACCTTGATCACCCAGAAGTAGACGGTGACTTCGGGGACCTTGTTCAGCATCTGCCGGTGCCGCGCCGGCGTATCGGCGCGCTGCGTGTCGCTTGTCATGGCCCAGGACGCTGCCAGGGGCTACCTGAACTCTTCCTGACTGTCGCGGGCTCCGTGGCGTTCATCCCGGGCAGAGGTGATGTCGGCAACTTTGTGCGGGGTGGGGCGTTGGATGTGGTCTGCCGCGACCTGGTCAGGTGGATCTGCCGGGTGAGCGTCTGCCGGACCGGATTGCTCTGGGGGTGCTCCAGCAGGGTTCCGGGCTGCTGCCGGCCCGCGAAGACCGAGGCAGCCGCGGGTGGGTACGGCCTTCCTCCGTCTCAGGGCTGGATGACGACCCGGCCGCGCACTTTCTTCTCCGCCACTGCGCGATAGGCGTCCGGGCCATGATCGAGGTCGAAGGTCTGCGCGAGGGGAAGCGGCCTGAACCGGCCGCGCTCGAAGTGGGGGCTGACCCGCCGGAGGCGCTCGGCAGAGGGATCCGTTCTCCGCCGTCGGCCGGCCTTCCACGTAGAAGGGGCCCAGCAGCGTCGAATCCGTCGCCGACCCACCGCCGGGATGGTGGATCAGATCCACCAGCACACTCAGGCCCAGAAGGTCGGACAGCAGGACGAACTCCTGCCGGGTCGGAGTACAGGTCTTGCCCACACGCTCAAGGAAATCCATCACCTTGCACCACTCCTCACCGGTCAGCCGCACCTCCCGCGTGAAGTCGTGCAGGTGCTGCACCGGGCGGACGAACAGCTCTTTGACGCGCTCATCCTCCGCGCCTTCGAAAGCCTTCCGCACCGCCTCGGTGATCGAGGCCGCCGTCAGATCGATCGCCATCGCATCTCTCCTGCCGTTCAAGGGCCGCCTCGCGCCGGACGTCCTGCGCTGCCCGCGGATCTCGTTCAGACGACCCGACGGGAGAACTGCCGAGATGTGCCCAACAGCGATCGTGGACCTCCTCCGACCGGCGCAATGCGTCCCGCGGCCGCAGCGGGATCTTGTCCGATTCCTCAACACGAATCGGCCACTTGGGCAGTGGCCCGCGTCGCGACTGCCGGTCGGTCGGCACGTCATCACTCGAACCCCACGCACGGCTGTCGGCCCGGCCACGTCCGTGACAGCGTCCGAAGGGGACGTCTGGAGCGGCACGTTCAGGCTCGTGAGGAGCGACATATCCATGAATTCGTCCTACTGGGTTTCGCTGTCCGAGACCCAGCCCATATTCCAGAGCGATCTCGGCAGCATCCAGGTCGTGGAAACCGCTCATCTGCCCATCCTGAGCAGGCTCTCCATCAAGCGCGTGGTGCTCGCGCCGGGCGCGATCCGGGAGCCGCAGTGGAACGTCAACGCCAACCAGATCGCCTACGTGACCAGTGGCGAGGTGCTGGTGTCCATGCCGGCCGACGGGAACGAGTTCGCCTCGTTCGTGGCCGGCGAGGGGCAGATGTACCACGTGGAGTCCGGCGCGGTGTACCACATCGAGAACGTGAGCGCGGTCGATGCGGAGATCATCATCGCGCTGCGTCACGAGAGCCCACTGCACTTCTCCCTGCGCGACAGCCTTGCCGCGATGACGAACCCGGTGCTCGGCAACACGATCTGCCCGGTTCCGCCTTCGCCGCCTTCGAACGGGCACCGGCGGAGCAGATCTTCGCCCGTCGCGGCAGTGTCACGAGCGACCTCACGCAGAAGCTCCCGAACGCCCACCTTTTCGACGTGGAGGGTCAGCACGCGCCGCTGTCGTACGCGTACGGCTCGGCACGCCTGGCACGGCGGCAGTACTGGGCCGCCCTTGACGACATCTCGATGTACTCGCTGCGTGTCAAGGAGAACGGGATGCGCTCCCCGCACTGGCACCCGGTGACCGCCGAGATGGGCTACGTCGCCAAGGGCAGGGCCCGAATGCGCGTGCTCTCCCCGGACGTCAGCCTCGGCGAGTACGAACTCGGCCCCGGGGACGTGTACTTCGTGCCGCGGGCCTATCCGCACCACATCGAGGTGCTCGGTGACGAAGGCTTCCATTTCCTGATCTTCTTCGACCAGCCCACCCCGGGCGACGTCGGGTACCGCGCCACCGCCACCGCCTTCTCCAGCGAGGTGCTTGCCGCCACCTTCGACCTTCCGGAGCGCGAGCTGCCGCAGTTCCCCTTCACCCCGCAGGACCCGCTCATCGTCTCCCGCCGCAACCCCATCGGTGCGGCCGAGTGACCCCTTGTGGGGCGGCCCGTGGGTGGCAGGAGGCCGCCGGGCGCGAGGGGCGGCCCCGGTGACCCGGTCCGCACCTTCCCGGAGCTGACCGAACGCCATCCCCGCATGCTGGGAATACGGCGCCTGGGCCCTACCTTCGTCGCCGCTGTCGTGTACGTGGATCCGGCAACGTGGTCGCCAACGTGACCGCCGGTGCCGGCTACGGCACCACACTGCTGTGGGTGGTGGTGCCGGCGACCCTGGTCGCCGGGCCGGTGCAGTACCTGGCCGCGAAGCTCGGCGCGACCACGGGGCAGAGCCTGCCCGCGTTGATCGCCGCACGGTGCCGCCGCCCGCGGCGCCTGGCCTACTGGGCGCAGGCGGAAGTCGTCTCCCTCGCCACCGATCTGGCCGAGGTCGTCGGCGCGGCGATTGCGCTGCACTCTTCGGCGTCCCACTGCCGGTGGGCGGTCTGGTCGCCGCAGTAGCGGGTGCATGGCTGCTGGCGGCGGGGGACCGGTTCGGCGAGCGGTTCCTGCAGGCGGTGGCGGTGGCCTCACCGGCCGTCATCGCGGGGGCATTCACGCTCTGCCTGGTCGTCCGTCCCCCGGGCCCCGGCGAACTCGGCGCGGGAATGGTCCCGTCCCTGCACGGTGAGGGCGCGCTGGTGCTCGCCGCGGGAATCGTCGGCGCCTTCGAGCCGGCGAACCGCGCCTACTTCGCCGCGGCGGTCTCCGCTGATCACCCATGTGCTGCGTGCCGCCGGCCGCGAGGCGGACGCCGAGGTGCTCGCGCACGTCTCCCCGGCCCACAGCCCGGCCGTGAACCGCTACGGCTCCGTCACCGTCGACTACGAAAACGCAGCTCCCGCCGGGCCACTGTCATCGAGCGACGTGCCTTCCGGTCCCAGCGGGCGGCCCTCCCACAAGTGGGCGCGCCAGCCCTGGCCGGGCGAGCCGGAGAGGGCGATGACGCCGGTGTTGCCCAACGGGTGGCTGGACGCGTACGCCACATCCACATTGGTCGCGCGGGCCGCCACCCACATCCGGATCGCTGCACCGTGACTGACCATCGCCACCGACTTCGCCCCCGTCCCGGCCGCTTCGGCGACGACAGCGTCGAAGCGGCCGAGCGCCTCCACACCGTTCTCTGCGCCGGGCATACGGCGTCCGGTGTCTCCCGCAGACCAGGCGAATGCTGTGGCGAGGTAGGCGGCGGCAGCTTCGTCGTCACCGCGCAACTCCAGATCCCCGGCGGCCAACTCCCTGATGCCGTCCCGGACCTGGACCTCCAGGCCCGTCGCGGCGGCCAGCGGTGCGGCGGTCAGCTGGGTGCGTACGAGGGTGGAGGCATACAGGGCATCGAACTTCTCCGTCGACAGGGCCGTCGCCAGCGCAGCCGCCTGCTCCTGGCCCAGCGGTGTCAGCCCCGGGCCGGGCAACGCGGTGTCCAGCAGGTGCTTGAGATTGGACGGAGTCTGGCCGTGGCGTATGAGCAGCAATCGCATACGGGAACTACCTCCACAGAGCAGAACGAGTCCCTCCACTCTGCCATCTGGTTTCCCGGTCCCGGCGCATGGTTCTCGCCTGCCTGATGCGCGCACTCATGGCAGGTTGGTGTGCCGCGTCCGCATCTCGGTATCCCTCCCGGGAGCTGCGGCGGTGACGAGGGCGGTGGAGATCTCCTCGCGCACCGTGAGCCGGCTGATCGGCTCGGCGGCGGATTCCGGGCCCCAGGCCGGGGTCGGTGACCACGTGACCGGGCACCTGAAGGTGATGCCGGCCAGGGTGGGCCCGAGTCCCGGGGCGTTGCCGGAGGATTCCACGACCGGTGCACCGTCGGCTGCCCGCTCGTCACCTCGTGGCCGTCTGCCGGCGGGGTGCCAGGGCTCCTGCGGTGAGGGCGGAGAGCAGCATCCAGCCGGCGGCGTAGAGGAACCCGGCGGTCGGGGAGAGGGCGGTGTAGAGGATGCCGACGGTGACGGTGGCGACGAGGTCGCCGGCTGCCTGTACGGCTCCGAGGAGGCCGAAGCCGCTGCCACGCAGGTGGTCGGGCAGCATCTGGGCGACGAGGGCGGATTCAGCGGTCTCGGCGAGGCCGATGCCTGCTCCGGCGAGGGTGAACGAGATCAACAGCGCCCACCAGGAGGCGAATCCGGCGGCGAATCCGGCGTAGGCCAGGACGTAGACGGCCGATCCCGCGGCGAAGACGGCGCGAGGGCCGACCCGGTCGGTCCAGTGGCCGCCCACGTAGGCGATGACGGCTCCGACGGCGTTGTGCGCCGCGTAGATGAGAATGGCCAGAGAGGCTGCCGTGGCGGCCGAGTGCCCCTGGGATTGCAGGAGTTGGGTGGCGCGCAGGATGAGCAGCGTGACGGCCAGGTTGCCGAACTCGAACAGTACGATCGGCAGCATGGGGCGCAGCAGCCCGGCTCCGCGCAGTCCGGCGAAGTGCAGCCGGATCGGTTCGCGGATGCCGTCGCCGTGCCGGCGGCGGGCCTCGCGTGCGGCGAAGGTGATGGTGAGCGCGGCGAGGACGCCGGGCAGGAAGGCGAACCAGATTGCCGGGCGGATCCCCAGCCCCGCGACCAGGGCAGCGGCGGCCAACGGGCCGACCACGGCTCCGAGATTGTCGCCGGCGCGCTCCAGGCCGTAGGCGCGTCCATAGGCGTGCGGCGGGGCGAGGGAGGCGAGAAGCGTGTCCTTGGCAGGGGAGCGCAGCCCCCGGGACGACCAGGCGATGGCCCGGAGCACACCGACCTGCCACACCGCGGTGGCCAGACCGATGGCGCCGGTCGCAAGGGCCGTACCCAGGTAGCCTCCGCTCGCGATCCGGCCTCGGCGGCGCGGGTCGTTGGCGAGCGGGCCGCCGACGAGTTTGGCGAGGCCGGTGAGGGCGTCGCTGATGCCTTCGATCAATCCGAGTGCGGCGGCAGAGGTGTGCAGCACGCTGGTCATGAAGCTGGGGAGGGCGGCCGTGGCGATCTCGTGGCCGGCATCGGAGAGGAAGCTGGTCGCGCCGACGCTGCCCACCCCCGCGGTCAGCCACGAACCGTCCTCCGCCGCGCCGGTGTTGGGAGCCGGCTGATGTGGCGGATGTCCAGGATCTTCAGCCACCGAGCCGCCTTTCCCGCCGCCCGCACGGATCAATACAACGCGGACAGTACCCGCTCCATGACGCTCCGTCTGCTGTTGACGGCGGTGTCGGGGCCATTGCTCCGGGCCTGCTGCGCAGGTGGCAGACGATTGCACGACCGCGGCGAGACAGGGGACGTCGCGGCGAGGCCGGCGGGACTCGCCACCACCGCGTCCTCGTGCCGTGGAAGTCAGGCTGCCCGATGTGGAGTTCGCCGCACCCATGACTGCCTTCGGCACGGCATCACCAGCCCGTTCGCCGCCTTCAACATCACCGATGGCGCTGCGATCGGTGACCTGCACCGCCGCCACCGGGCCATCGCGTTCAAGAAGTTCCTGGTCACGATCGACAAGGCAGCCCCCACCGGCCCGGCTTCACCTGTGTCCGCGGTCAGAACCTCACAGGAGAGGGCTCTTCCGGCAGCACCCGACGATCCCCGAGCTCAGCTCGGTTGTGCCCGTCCTCGTCTGCGGGAGCGGGGGAGGCAACGCCGCTGCTTCGGCCCGGGACGACGTCGATGAACCGGGGCTGCCCCGGACTCGGGGCAGCATGAACGAGAGCGGACAGCAACGCCGGTCGGCAGACAGCTGGGGCTTGTTGGTCAGCCTGCCCCCCGAGCGTCCCGGCGTGGCGGCCTCCAGGCGGGCATGGGCAACCCCTTCGATCACATGAGCCTCGACAACCACCTGGTCGAGGCGCTCATGCCCGCCCACGAAAAGACGCCCTGCCCGGGCCCGGCCCGGATCGGATGATCCTGGGCCGGGCCGGATTCGTCTGCCGATCAGCTGATTGCGGCGGCGAACATGCCGGGCTCGTAGGAACCTCCCTGCTGGTGCACCATCACGGCGAGCCGGTTGGCCGCGTTGATCAGGGCGACCAAGGAGACCAGCGCGGCGATCTGGTCGTCGTCGTAGTGCTTGCGTACCTGGGCCCAGGTCTCGTCGGACACGCCGTGGTGGGCGTCGGCGAGCCGGGTGCCCTCTTCGGCGAGTGCCAGCGCGGCCCGTTCGGCCTCGGTGAACACGGTGGACTCGCGCCAGGCGGCGACCAGGTGGAGCCGGACCGTGGTTTCACCGGCGGCTGCGGCCTGCTGGGTGTGCATGTCGATGCACCAGCCGCAGCCGTTGATCTGGCTGGCGCGCAGCGACACCAGCTCCTGCGTGGACTTCGCCAGCGGCGAATGGTGGATCACCAGGCCGACGCCTGCGAACCGCTTGGTGAACTTGGCGGCGATCTCGTTGTCGAACATGTTGAACCGGGCGTTCATGGCTTCGTCCTCACTCGTGGTGTTGCACGGAACGAACATGAGATGCCGGCGGCCCGCTCCTTGTGACGGGGCGGCCATGTGACGTGGCCCACCGCTCATGAGCGTCACAAAGCTGCGGGGGCCGACGTCTTGTGCGCGTGGAGCGTCGAGAGCGAACAGGCAGGAGCAGCAGGTGAAGAGTGAGCACAGCGCGCGCACCGAGGACACGGCCGGGCGGCCCGCCGGTGGCGGTCGGGCGGACCCCGCCACCGAGGTGTTCGTGGCCCATCGCAACCTGCTGTTCACCGTCGCCTACGAGATGCTCGGCTCGGCCGCCGACGCGGAGGACGTCCTGCAGGAGACCTGGCTGCGGTGGGCGGGGGCCGATCTCCCCACGGTGCGGGATCGGCGTGCGTACCTGGTCCGGATCACCACGCGCCAGGCGCTGAGCCGGCTGCGTACGCTCGGTCGCCGCAAGGAGTCCTACGTCGGCCCCTGGCTGCCCGAGCCGCTGTTCACCGCGCCCGACGTGGCCGAGGACGTGGAGCCGGCCGACAGCGTCTCGATGGCGATGCTGCTGGTGATGGAGACGCTCACGCCGACCGAGCGGGCGGTGTTCGTGCTGCGCGAGGTGTTCGACCTCGGGTACGACGAGATCGCCGAAGCCGTCGGCAAGAGCCCGGCCGCGGTCCGCCAGATCGCGCACCGGGCACGGGGACACGTCGCGGCGCGCCGGCCGCGCGGGATCGTCTCCCCGACCGAGACCCGAGACGTGCTCGACGCGTTCCAACGGGCGGCCGAAACAGGCGATCTGCAGAGCCTGCTCGACATCCTCGCGCCGGACGTCGTCCTCCTGGGTGACGGCGGGGGAGTCAAGCAGGCCGTCCTGCGGCCCGTCGTGGGGGCCGACAAGGTGGCCCGCCTGCTGACCGCCGGCCTGGGCAGGGTCAGCGCAGCGTCGCTCCGGCAGGCGCAGGTCAATGCCCATCCGGCGCTGATTCTCCGGCTGGGCGGCGCAATCGACACCGTCGTGACGGTGCGCATCGACGACGGCCTCATCACCAGGCTCTACGCCGTGCGCAATCCCCAGAAACTGTCATATATGCAGCGGGAGACCGCCCTGCGCCGCTGATCCCGGGCCCCTCGGAAACGAACACAACCGGCATCACCACCTGCACGTCGCTGTGGCGCCGACGCCGTGGGACGCCTCCAGTACGTTCAGGTCCATCTCGATCTCCCGATGCGATTCGCGCAGCCGGGCCGGGACCGGCCCGGTACCCGGAGTGGCAATCGGGCGACCTCACGGCCCGGCCGCTCCGGATCGGGGGAGTGGGGTCGGCATGCTCACCCCTGGCCGCAGCGGGGACACCCGACCCGGCGGCCGGGAGGCGACATGCAGATCCTGCTGCTGGCCGGCGCGTTCAACAGTTTGACCCAACGCGTCTTCGCCGAGCTGGGTGACCACGGGCACCATGTATCTGTTCAACTCGCTCTGAATGACGCTTCGTTGCGCGATGCGGTGCACCGGAACCGGCCGGATCTGATCATCGCTCCGATGCTCAAGTCCCCTGTTCCGTACGACATCTGGTCCACGCACACCTGCCTGATCGTCCACCCCGGTCCAGCCGGTGACCGCGGCCCGTCCTCGCTCGACTTCGAACCGCTGGACATCCTCGAAGGCGTCCGCCGCACCGTGCAGCAACTGGAGCGCGGCGAACACCGTGTCGACAACGCCTACGCGCGTGCCGTCCGCCCCGGCGGAAACCCCGCCGCCAAGGCGATGCTCGCCGACATCTTCGAGGTGACCGACCGTGCCTGGCGCGGCATCGGCATCATTCCGGACAGCGGGTGGCGGCTCTCCGCGCGCTATCGCGCATACGACGCCGAGCACCGCTTCTCGGTCACCGGCATCACCACCGAGGAGCCCGCAGACTGCCGCAGCGGCGACGTACTCCAGGGACTGATCAAGCCCCACGAGTGCGCGGCGTTCGGCACCGCCTGCACCCCGCGCAACCCGCTCGGCGCCACCATGGTCTCCAGCGAGGGAGCCTGCGCCGCCTACTACCTCTACCGCCGGCTCGGCGGCACCACCGCACCACTGGAGGCGAGCCCCGTTGTCTGACACCACCGTCCGAGAAGTCGCATCGCCGGCCCCGGACTTCTCCGGCTGGGCCTGCCCCGCGCCGCTGCGGGATCAGCCCCGGATCGTCATGGGACACGGAGGGGGAGGGGTACTCTCCGCCGAACTCGTGGAGCACGTCTTCGCGCCCGCCTTCGGCGGCACGGTGCTCGCCGGACTCGCCGACTCCGCCGTGGTGACGCTGGGCGGGGCGCGGCTGGCCTTCTCCACCGACTCCTACGTGGTGCGGCCGTTGTTCTTCCCCGGTGGCAGCATCGGTGACCTCGCGGTCAACGGCACCGTCAACGACCTCGCCATGAGCGGTGCCCGCGCCGCGTACCTCTCCTGCGGCTTCATCCTGGAGGAGGGGGTCGAGGTGGCGCTGGTGGCGCGGGTGGCCGAGGCCCTGGGCGCCGCCGCCAGGACCGCGGGAGTGGAGGTCGCCACCGGTGACACCAAGGTCGTCGAGGCCGGACACGGTGACGGCATCTACCTCAACACCGCGGGCATCGGGCTGATCCCGGACGGCGTCGACATCCGCCCGCAGCGCGCCGCCCCCGGCGACGTCGTCATCGTCAGCGGGCCCATCGGCGTGCACGGCGTGGCCGTCATGAGCGTGCGGGAAGGGCTCGAATTCGGCGTCGGCATCGAGAGCGACTGCGCGGCACTGGGCGGGCTCGTCGAGGCGATGCTCGCCGTCACCCCCGACCTGCACGTACTCCGTGACCCCACCCGGGGCGGCCTGGCCACGGCCCTCGGAGAGATCGCGGCCGCGGCGTCGGTCGGTGTGGTCGTCCAGGAGCGGAGCCTGCCGGTGCCGGAGACGGTGGCCAACGCCTGCGCGGTGCTGGGCCTGGACCCGATGTACGTGGCGAACGAGGGCAAGCTGGTCGCCTTTGTACCCCGTGCGCAGGCAGACGCCGTACTGGAGGCGATGCGCTGCCACCCGCTGGGCGCCGAGGCCACGGTCATCGGCGAGTGCGTCACCGACCACCCCGGCATGGTCGTTGCCCGTACCGGTCTCGGAGGCACGCGGGTGGTCGACCTGCCGATCGGGGAGCAACTGCCACGAATCTGCTGAACCCCCGTGAGCGGGAAGGACCCGGTTCCCCGGGCCCTTCCCACGCGGCGCCGCACGAGGCGGCGGAGCGTCACTGTGCCGCCTCGTGCCCGAGGTTGACGTCGAGCTCGGCCTGGCCTGCCTGGTCCACCCGCAGCGGCACCGCGACGTCGGCGCCCGCCCGGCCGCCTGCTGATCAACAAACGCACCAGGACGCCAGCCCCCGCTGCCCCAGTGGCCCCCATCGGCACCGTGAGTCCGTCGGCGTCACCAGCGCCGCGGAGACTGATGAACCGAAACTGGCATATCGACGCGTCAACCGGGAGTAATCGGTTGTCCGCTGGCGCGGGGGAGAGCCGAGCCACGCGGCTCGCCGCTGCTGTGGCCGGGCCGGGACTGCCGGGTGCGTCAACCTTGTGGAGACCTCCCCTTGGTGCCCGGACGGGCATGGCCGGTCACCGGACGGCCGTCCTGGCCTGCCGCGGCTTCGATGGTTTCTTCGCGTGTGCCCTGTGGGGGATGTCGCAGCGCTGTCGGGTCACCCCGTCGGATCGGTGGAAGTGCGCCTCACCAGGGGCCCTTCCATGCTGGTGCGGGGACGGCCTGTCGCCGGGTTGCACGCCGGCGTGGCAGAGCGGCAGCGCACACGGCGACGTCGCGAAGAAGCGGAGACCTGATGAGGCTTGTCGTTGATCTCAACCGATGCCAGGGGTACGCGCAATGCGCCTTCCTCGCCCCGGAGGTGTTCGCCATGCACGGTGATGAGGCACTGATGTACGACCCGCAGGCCGACGACACGCAACGCGAGCACGTTCTCCGGGCGGCGAGCGCCTGCCCTGTCAAGGCCATCACCGTCGAGGACGAGGCCGGAGCACCGGCTGCGGGAAGGGCGGGTGCCTCCCGTGTCGGCTGACGGATACCTGGGGAAGTTCAGGCGCGAAGGACGCATCGTCATCGTCGGTGCCTCCCTGGCAGGTCTGCGAGCCGCCGAGACGCTCCGCGAGGAAGGCTTCACCGGCACGCTCACCATGGTCGGTGACGAACCCCATGAGCCGTATGACCGACCGCCGTTGTCGAAGCAGGTCCTGCTCGGCAAGGTGCCCTACGACCACACGGCACTGCCGCGGCGCCGGGCGATCGACGCACAGTGGCGGCTCGGCGTCGCGGCCACGGGTCTGAACCCGGCGGACAGGCAGGTGCATCTCGCCGACGGCGAATCGGTCGAGTACGACCGGCTGCTGATCACGACCGGCGTCCGTGCCCGCCCCTGGCCGAACGATCTGGAAGCAGACCTGGACGGGGTGTTCGTCCTGCGCACCAAGGACGACGCAGCCCAGCTGCATCATCGGCTGAAGGCCGGCCCGCGCCGGGTGCTGGTCATCGGGGCCGGATTCACCGGCTCCGAGATCGCCTCTGCCTGCCGTGAGCGTGAGCTGCCTGTCACCGTCGCGGAACGCGGCCCGGCTCCATTGGTGGGTGCGCTCGGCGGCGTGATCGGTGGGGTGGCCGCGGCTCTGCAGCGCGAGCACGGTGTCGATCTGCGGTGTGGAGTGCAGGTCACCGGTTTGGAAGGGGATCCCGCAGGGCGAGTGCGGCGTGCCCATTTCTCGGACGGCACGGCAATCGAGGTGGACGTGGTGGTCGCCTCTCTGGGTGCGACCCGCAACACCGAATGGCTCGCGGCATCCGGCCTTGGTGCCGGTCCGCGAGGGATCGCCTGCGATGCCGGATGCCGCGCCTTCGACGTACGGGGCATCGTCACCGACGACATCTTCGTCGCCGGGGACGTCGCCCGCTCCCCGCATCCGCTCTTCGGCTACCAGTTCCTCTCCCTGGAGCACTGGGGCAACGCGGTCGCGCAGGCCGAGGTCGCGGCCCACAACATGATCAGCGCCAGCTCGGACCGGCGCCCGCACGTGTGGATGCCGTCCTTCTGGTCCGCGCAGTTCGGCGTCAACATCAAGTCGGTCGGCGTCCCGCCCATGGCCGATCAGATCCTCATCACCCAGGGGTCACTCGCCGAGCACCGCTTCACCGCGGCCTACGGCCACCAAGGCCGCGTCATCGCCGCCGTCACCTTCGACCAGGCGAAATGGCTGGACTTCTACGAGCGGCAGATCGAGCAGGCCGCGCCGTTCCCGACCGATTTCCCCACCGTCGACCGACGGCCCGAAGGGATGCAACCCCAATCGGCCGGCTTCCCCGACCCCTCGCTCCCCAGCCACGGCCCCACCGTCACCCTCAGCGGCCACTCACCGGCCGACCGGCGCATCTCGTTCACCCCCCTGCGCGCCTGATTCCGCCGCGCCGTCACGGACAGCTCTCGGCCGCAGTACTCGGAAGGAATCCGCCATGACGTCGGTCGCACTCCTGCGCCAGATCACCGACTACGCCAACCGCGCCGACCCGTATCCCCTCTACGCCGAGCTCCGGAAGACGCCGGTGGTGCGGGACGAGGCGGGCCCCTATCTGGTCAGCACGTACTGGGAGATCCATGGCCTGCTCCACGATCCGCGGGTCAGCTCCGACGCCCGCAATCTGGGTGCCGAGGCTGCCGAGTTCCGAGGCCAGGAGGAGGACCCGAACCTGCCGCCGACGTTCCTCAAGCTCGACCCTCCCGAGCACGACAGACTGCGCAGGCTGGCGATGCGGCCTTTCGGCCCTCCGCACAGCCCCCGACGGGTATTCGACATGCGCGGAGAGCTCGGCGAGATCGTCTCCGGCCTCATCGACGGCTTCCGGGACCAGGACCGGATCGACCTCGTCGACGACTTCTCCTACCCCTTCCCCGTCACGGTGATCTGCCGGCTCCTCGGCATCCCCCGCGAGGACGAGGCACACTTCCATGGCTGGGCCGACACCCTCGCCGCAAGCCTCGACCCCGTCCAGGGCACGTCCGAGGAACGTGAGGCACAGCTGCAAACCGTCCGGCAGGCGCGCGCCGATCTCGCCACCTATCTCGCCGGCCTGATCGAGGAGCGCCGCCGCGCACCCCGCGACGACATGCTCTCCGCCATGGCCGACGGCCATGGACCGGACGGCCAGATGTCGCCGCTGGAAGTGATCAGCACCTCGGCTCTGCTGCTGATCGCCGGCCACGAGACCACGGTCAACCTCATCACCAACGGGATGCTCACCCTGCTGCGCAACCCCGACGTCCTCCAGCGGATCCGCGACAACCCCGGCCTGGCGGTCCCGCTCGTGGAAGAACTGCTGCGGTTCGAGCCCCCCGTACAACTGCTGCCGCAGCGCACCACGTTGGCAGACATCGACATCGCCGGAACCCTCATCCCCCAAGGCGCATCGCTCTGGCTGCTGCTCGCCTCCGGCAACCGGGATCCCCAGCGCTTCCACGACCCCGACCGCTTCATCCCCGAACGCCCCGACAACCAGCACCTGGGCCTCGGCAGCGGCATCCACAACTGCTTCGGCGCCCCCCTGGCCCGGCTGGAGGCACAGATCGCGCTGACCGAACTCGTCCGCCGGCTCGACAACCCCCGCCTGGTCGAGGACCCGCCCCCGTACCGCCGCAACGCGGTCCTCAGGGGGCCCCGGCACCTGCCCATCGCCTTCGACGGCCTGAAGCCGTAGCACTCACCGTGGTGCCGCCCGCCGTACGCCGGCGCCGGAGACGGTCCGCCGCACCGGCCGGACCGGGCGTCAGCCGCGCTGCCGGTCGAGGGCATCGTCGAGAGTGGTGGCGGCCATGATCAGCGACAGATGGGGGAACGCCTGCGGGAAGTTGCCCGGTTGCTCGCCGCCGGGCCCGATCTCCTCGGCGAACAGCCCGACGTGGTTGGCGTAGGTCTGCATCTTCTCGAAGGCATAGCGTGCCGGGCGGAGGCGGCCGGCACGGTCGAGGGCGTCCACGTAGAGGAAGGTGCAGAGGCTGAAGGCGCCTTCGGAGCCGCGCAGGCCGTCGGGAGAAGCCACCGGGTCGTAGCGGTGGACGAGGCCGTCGGACACGAGGGTGCGCTCGATGGCATCGAGCGTCGACAGTCAGCTCTCGGTCCGAGGAGCCGGGAAACCGACGCGTGGGATGAGCAGCAGCGCGGCATCGAGGACATCGCGGTAACGGGCGGTGCGCACCCAGCGCTGCCAGAAGTCCACGACCTCCCACAACCGCTCGACCACGCCGTCCGGCGTCAGGGGCGGCGGTGTGTCCTCGTCCGGGCGCGGACAGTGAAGACAGCAGCGGCTACCTCTCCCGCGTGCAGGGGACCGCACCCTGTACGTCCCGGGCGTCCCTGCCGTACGGCCGCAGGGGAAATATGCTCTGCGGATCCGTGGTGACCCCAGGTGCTCGGAACGTGGCGGTGCCGTCGTGCAGGCCGAGTTCATGGGTGGCCCGGCCGTAGTCGAACCGTGACCGGCACTCCAGCACGAAGCGCACCGTGCCGCGCACGGCCCGCACCCCGCGGGCCAGTCGACCACTCCCCGGGACGAGGCCGGAGCGGCCGTCTGCAGGTCGCCGACGAGTCCATGATCGGCGATGGGCGGATACCGATCCATGATCCTCCCGCCTCCCGCACCCTGCTTCCCCTGTCCGCCCTGCCGGACAGGTTCGCGAGAGGGAGAGGGGACCGACCCGAGGCGGCCGCCATACGGTGTGGACCCGGTCCGCCACCTGCGGGTACGTGGCGGTCCCCGCTCTCGCGTGACGGTGCCGGTCTGGGAGAACGGCAATCATCTCGCGCACCGGATCGAGGAGGCCCATGGGCACGACAGCGAGGTTGGACCGGCAGACGGAACATCCATCGCCGCCTTGTTGTGGTTGACCGTTCGAGAGCTGCCCGCAGATCTATCGTGTCGAAGGAAGCACGCCTGCCTGAGAGGAAGGAAAGCGCCGGGGATGACGGCGCGCATCCTGCTCTCCTTCCTCGCCTTCGCCGCCATTCTCGGCCGCGCGGCTACGGTGCCATCCACCGGATCGAACACGGTCCCCCTGACTCCAGTACGCGCTGCTGAACCGAGAACGGAGCCGGACGTGAGCAGTCGGGAATGCTCTGACGACACCCCCGCAGATGCGTTCGCTCGCAAGCGGCGGCACACGGTTCGTACCGACTACGTCAGTGCCGCCTACGGCTCCATCCTTGCCGCCTCGGTTGTGGCCGGGGCCGGACTCGGCCCGTTTCCGCGGCTCCAGCTCGTGCTGCTCCTGTTCATCACCGCGCTGGTGTTCTGGGCCACGGACGTCTACACCTTCGTCGTGGGAGACCGGATGGCCCACCGGTCCCTGACCTGGGAGGAGATCCGCCGGGCGGGCATCCGCGAGTGGCCGATCGTCGTGGCCGCCGTTCCTCCGGCCGCCGCCGTGACGATCAGTCCGGTATTCGGGCTCGGAGTAGAAGGAACCGTCTGGTTCGCCCTCGCTGCCGCCGTGGCGGAGCTGATCGGCTGGACCAGCGCCGCGCTGATCCGGGCCGGCGCGTCTCGTCGTCTGGTAGTGATCAGTGGCGCCGTCAACCTCGTCTTCGGGCTGGTCTTCGTTGCTGCCAAGACCGCCCTGCACCACTGACCGCCTTTCCCCGGCGCAGGCCACCGAACAGTGCGGTGCGGGAACGGGCGTTGGAGGCCGGCTGCGCCCTCCGTCGCTCTCGGTTCGTGCGGGCGGGATCACGCAGAGCTCTGCACGCCCCGGCGGCGGAAGTTGGCCCGGAGGACGAAGATGCTGATGGCCAGGATCCAGACCGGGAACACCAGCTCGGACCAAGGGACGCTACTGGCGGCGAACATCAGGTAGAGCGCGACGAGGTATCCCAGCCAGGCCAGCCAGCGGGGGAAGATACCGAGTCGCTGCCCGATCGTGGTGGTGGAGAGGGTGAACACGGCGCCCATGCGCGTGGCGTAGCTCATGAGCATGGTGAGGGTGAGATGACGCCCGTATCGCCAGGACCGGGACGGGGAGCCCGCCTGGGAAACGTCGGTCGCGGCCAGCAGACTGTCGGCCGCGGAGGCGAGGACGAAGAGCATCGCCACGAACAGCAGCCCGCTGCCCAGGAAGAGCGTGGCGAAGAACCGGTCCTCCGCTGCGCCGACATAGTCGCGTAGGAAGGCCATGACCCACAGGAAGAAGATCCCGGTGAACGGCACCAGGTTCAGCACCAGTTGCAAGGTGTCCCGGTTGGAGAGGCTGGCGAGCCAGCGGGTGTTCTCGGCCGATGCGGTGGGGACCGCGTTGCGGATCAGGACGATAATGCTGCCCAGCA
Source organism: Streptomyces pinistramenti (assembly GCF_020564935.1). Lineage (GTDB taxonomy): Bacteria > Actinomycetota > Actinomycetes > Streptomycetales > Streptomycetaceae > Streptomyces > Streptomyces pinistramenti. The sequence continues at coordinate 27,992 of NZ_JAJCXB010000002.1, read as the reverse complement.
GCACTGCGCAGATGATTCCCGCCACCCCTGCGGCGCGTGGTGTGCGCAACGCCCGTGCCGGTGGCCCATCGGTGGTTCGCATGCTGTTCTCCTCTGGCGGGAGCCACCCACTGACATCCTGCTTTGGCGCGGCAGGGATTTCTCCGATGCGGACTCCTGGGCATCGCCGGTTCACATCGTGAAGTGAAGTGAAGCTGATCTGCCAGCCCAGGACCTCTGTGCAGGTGACATCACCCCCATTCCTCATGAGCAAGCCGGCACGGCGGTATCGACCGCAGGCCGTGACCGCTGGAGCAGTGGTCGCCGCCGGCATGAGGAAGGCGGTGACGCAATGGAGAACCCTTGGCCGACCGGCCGCCGCCGACTCAACCACCGCTACGGGCGCAACCCCGCAACTACCTGGTTCCTCGGCCTGGCAGCCGCCCTCTGCTGCTTCAAACGCCAGAGAGGGCCTTGGAGCAACTCACCCCATCACTGCGGGCGGGAATGGAGCGATATGTTGCCGAAGCTGACGGCCATTTCCGCTCGTATCTCGTACACCGTGGATGATGCAGAGCGGCGCATGCGGAGAATCGCCGAAGTCGACGCAGTGGGGCGAAAGCGGTGGCGGTCACGCGTCCCTGAATCTGGCCCTATTCTTGGAAACCTCTTGCATTACTAACTGACGCGCTGTTGGTCGAAGTTCGCCACCGCCCAGCGGCGCGGTGTACCACTACTACGGCCTGTGGCGGGACGACGGCACCGACCAGAACCTCCATGTCCTGCCAGCGCAACAGGTCATGGAGGTTCCGCCCCACTTTCGGCAATGCAACGGGTCAGCCGACGGCACCGAGGATCGGCGCCCAGGTGGGACCGGTGAGTGCGGCCACCGCCTGCTTCTGGGAGAGCGGGGGAGCGTCACGGGTCGGCTTCGGCCTGTTTCCGCTACCGAAGTCGCCGGCGGTGTTCCACTGCACCATCTGAAGCTGGGCGCCGGTCGACTTCAGGGTCACCGTCGTCGTCCAGCGGTGAGCGATGTCGGAGTCGGGGACGGGGTCGGCACCGATCGGCTGCCTTTCCGCGATCGCCTCCGACATCACCAGGGCTCCGCCGGGAAGCGCGGCGCTGCTCGGCAGCTCGCTCAGCTCACAGGTGTCGCCGACCTCAGCACGTCCGGCCGTATGGTCGCAGCTCAGCCCTTCGCCGTCCCTGAGCGGCAGCTTGAGCCGCAGGGCCGAGACACCGACGTTGGCGGCGCCGTGCCCGTCGTTGACGTCCACTCCGCCGTTGGCGACCCATCCGCCGGACGGATTCGAGGGGTCGTTGCTCTGCCCGTCCTCCTTGCCGAACCGGCTTCCGGGGAACGTCTTCTTCACAGCGTCGATCATCTGGGTGCCGCTGATCGCGGAACGGGGCATCGCCAGCGCCACCGTTTCCATGTCGGATCCTGCGGAGCGAGTCCCGGCGAGCGCGCCGGGGAGCACCAGGCCGGCTGCCGCGACCGCGGCGCAGGCGCCGACCCCGGCGATGACGCCGGCGCTGCGCCGGCGCCGACTGCGGCTCCGCCCGCGCTCGACGGCTCCGCTCAGGAGCGTGGTGAGATCGGGTTCGATGGAGTCGGTCGCGCGGTTCAGGGCGTGTGCGAGGTCTGCTTCGAACGGCATGCTGGCGTCACCTTTTCTGTCGCTGATAGGGGCTTTGCGGTGGCTTCGACCTGTGTGCACCGGCGCTCAGTGCGGAACCAGGTCGGCCAGGCTGTCGCCGAGCAACGCGCGCACCCTGTTGAGTGCGCGGGTGCCCTGGGAGCGGACCGCGCTGCTGCTCAGCTTGAGCATCTGGGCGGTCTCCTCGATGCTGCGGTCCTCCCAGTAGCGCAGCAGCAGCACCGCCCGGTCGCGGGGCGGCAGTTGGCCGAGCGCGTCCAGCAGGGTGAGCCGCAGTGCGGCGTCCGGGCCGGCCGCCGCGCTGTCGGGCATGTTCCCGGTGGGGCGCTCGCCGGTGCTTCGCCGACGCCGCTGGGTGAGGGAGGTGCGGACCAGAACCGTCTGGGCGTAGGCCGCCGGGCTGTCCGCTCTGGCCACCCGCTTCCAGTGCACGTACACGCGGCTGAGGGTTTCCTGGACCAGGTCCTCGGCAAGATGTGTGTCGCCGGCGGCGAGTACGTACGCCGAGCGGTACAGCGCCTTCGCCCTCGCGGCCACGAACTCCAGGTACTGATCCTCCTGTGCTGATTTCACTCGGCCCCCGCCTGTTCTCTTGTTCCGTGATCCCCGTGCATACCCCTCTTGACTACGTGAGACGGCAGGATGTCGCGCGGCAGGAGCACCTTCTTTTCCACCGCTGCCGCGTCAGCAGTGTTGCGCGACGGGCAAAGGCACGATGCCCGGCCCGGCGGGGGCCGACCGGGATGCGTTGCCGGTACCTCTCAAGTCTTCGCCGACACCGGCCGGTCGATGCGGACCCGGGGCCTGTGCGAGGCCCTCGACCTGCCCATCCGACGCACCAGTGCCTCCGTCGAGGACCTGGACGAGGGCTACTACTCATCAGAACCTTGTCGACTTGGTGGTCACCGTCACGGCGACCCTGCGCCGGTGCGCGTGGTGCTCCCAGCAGGGGTTCGCGCGGGCGATGACCGCAGTTCATCGCCCGTCCACACCACCCCGAACGGGGTGATCGTCCTGCTGGTCACGCCCCACCAGAACACCTCAACAAGATCGTGTTCCGAGCGCTCAGCAGACGGCGCTGCATGCGAGTTGAAGCAGGACGAGGGGGAGGTCAGCCGGCCGCGGCGGCGTCCTCAGGAGAAGTCGAGCACCAACCGACCGTGCAGGCCGCCGGACTCCAGCATGCGGTGGGCCCTTGCCGCCTCGTCGGCGGGCAGCACCTCGGCGACGCGCAGCGTCAACGTGCCGTCCTCGGCCTGGCGGCGGAGCCGGTCCAGGCCCTTGGTGTCGGTCATGCCGTCCGGCGCCATCACCGGGCACACCCGGATGCCGCGCTCGGCCGGTCCGGACCAGCCCCGCAGCTCGGCCGGCGTCCCGCCGTCGGCGACGGCAGGCACTATCCCGGTGGTCTGCACCGAGCCGTCCACGAGGCCGGGGACACCGTCGGGTGCCAGCGCGCGAATGCGAGCGGCGACACCGGAGCCGCGCTCGACGACGTGGTCGGCGCCGAAGCCGCGGACCAGCTCGGTATCGCGTTGGGCGGCGTCTGGGATCACGGTCAGCCCGACGGCCTTGGCCAGCTCGACCGCGTACCCGCCAACGGCACCGGCCGCACCGGTCACGGCGACGGTCCCGCCGTGCGGCACGGTCAGCGCGTCCAGGGCAAGGCGTGCGGTCAGAGCATTCATGAGCAGGGTGGACGCCGCGGGAAAGTCGGCTCCCTCCCGGGCCGACACCACCGACGCGGCGGGCACCACGACCTGCTCGGCATACGCCCCGCCGCGCGGGCTGGTGAACAGCACCATGGCGACCACCCGCTGGCCGATGGCAAGCCGGTCGCCGGTCCCGGGCCCGAGTTGGTCGATCACACCGGCGGCGTCCATGCCGGGCACGAACGGAAGCCGGCGGCCGGGCATACGGACGGCGTGGCCGCCGGTACGCAGCATGACATCGGTATTGACGGCCACCCGGACAGAGCTGACCCGCGAAGCCACCCCCCACCTGGCGCGGAACCTGACCCCCAAATCCGGGGACGAAACGCCCAGTTAAGGAGTGGGTACGGTCGCGTCCCCTCCCGAATAAGCTGAGTCGGCCAATCGAGGTCGAAGAGAAGTGGTGCGCGATGAAGCTGGTTGTGCAGGAGTTCCTGACGCTCGACGGTGTCTCCCAGGGGCCGGGATCCCCGGACGAGGACACCAGTGACGGATTCAAGCGGGGTGGCTGGTTCGTGCCGCACCTGGACGAGGAGTTCGACCGGCTGGCCGGCACCTGGCTCGGCGAGGCGGACGCGTTCCTGTTCGGCCGCCGTACCTACCAGAACTTTGCGCGGGACTGGCCGAAGATGACCGACCATCCCTCCGCCGGCATCTTGAACGGTCTGCCGAAGTACGTGGCCTCCCACAGCCTGACCAAGGCCGAGTGGAACCCGACCACGATCCTGTCCGGCGACGTCCCCGCCCAGGTCGCCGAACTGAAGCGGCAGCCCGGCCGGGAACTGCAGATCCACGGCAGCGCCCAACTGGCCCAGTCCCTACTGGCCGCTGGGCTGATCGACACGCTGCGGCTCGTGATCGCCCCGGTCGTGGTGGGTCAGGGCCGACGCCTGTTCCCGGACGGCGGCGCACCGGCCGGCCTGCGGCTCGTCAGCCATCAGACGACACCAGGTGGCCTGTCGGTGCACATCTTCGAATCGACGGGGCTTCCGGAGTTCGGGACCTACGGGGCCGACGCATAGGCCCCTGGTGCGGGAGCCTGATCGGAACTCCCCACCCTGCGGCAAGTCCTGGGGCGTCCGCGGCATGGCCCGGCCGATCCAGTACCTCGACACCACCGTGCTCGCCGGCGGCACCGTCGAGGCCGGGGACGACGGCACCGCTCGCCGGACTGTCGTGGACGGATTCTCAGTTCGATGACATGGCGACTGGCTTGGATGGCAACGGGCAGCAGTGGGCCGGGGGCAGACGGGAAAGATCCCGAAGGTACTGACGAACGATTGCAGGGGCAGGTCAGCGCAGGCTCCTTCTGATGAAACACCAGGTCAGATAGGTGATGCCGGTGAACGTGGAGGTTTCCACCTCCGGCTTCTCCACGACCGTTCGAGGCCCTGCGGCTGCACTCCTGGAAGCTGGGCCCCGGCTGCAGCGTCACGTTCGACACCGAGGCCCCGGCCGAGATCGCCGCCGTCGCCCGCGTTCTGGCGACCTCCCGCCCCCTGTAGCGTCCCGCGCCCTCCCCTTCACTACGCCAAGTTCCTGGACGGCGTCCGGGAACAGGCCAACCGCCTCATCGAGCGGTCCATGCAGGAGCGGGACCGCGTCAGCCAGGGCCCAGCGCCTGCGGGGTGAGTTGGGGTTTTGGTCCGTGACTGGTCCGGAAGCGTTGGTCAGGAGCGGGACAGCGGTGGTGGAAACTGGGGGGTAAAGCGCAAAACGGGCTCTGCTCTGAATGGGTCGGCCGGAAGGTGCCTGACCAGCAAAACCCCAGGTCAGGCACCTTTCCACAACCCTCTAGAAGAACCCGAGCTTCTTCGCCGAGTAGGACACGAGCAGGTTCTTCGTCTGCTGGTGGTACACGGCTCACGACCCCGCTGAGCAGCGGGACAGGACCAGCTCGCACCGGAGAGTGTCGAGTTGGTTCGTGATTGGTCCGGATCTTGGGGCCGACGGCAGGCCCAAAGGCGTGCGCCACCCCCTCCCGCTCCGGTCTCAGGACGTTCTGGCCCTCTGCGTGACCACGATGCAGGTGAGCACGATGGCCGCGGTCAGCGGAACCGCCGCGGTGAAGTTCTCGCCGAGCAGCAGAACAGCCCACACCAGCGTCAACAGTGGCTGGGCCAGCTGGAGTTGACTTGCCTTCGCCACGCCGATGAGGCCCATGCCCTTGTACCAGACGACGAACCCGCCGAACTGTGAGACGGCCGCGATGTAGGCCATGCCGACCATCGCCTTGGTGGTGAGGTGCACGGTTTCGTTCGAGAGCGCGAACAAGGACACGACCAAGTTGACCGGGGCCGCCAGCACCACGCCCCAGGCGATGACGCGCCAGCCCGGCATGCGTGCGGTGAGCCGCCCGCCCTGCGCGTATCCCGCCGCGCAGACCAGCAGGGCGCCGAAGAGGTAGAGGTCCGCGACGGTCGGCCGGCCGTGGTTCTGCGACAGCGTGTAGACGACGACGGTGGCCGCACCGATACCGGCCGCGGCCCAGAAGACTTTCGACGGACTGCGCCGCGTCAGCACCGCGGAGATCGCTGCCGTGGCCATCGGCAGCGCGCCGATCACGATCGCCGAGTTCGCGGTGGACGAGGTCTGCAGCGCAAGCGTGGTGAGCAGCGGGAATCCGACCGCGCAGCCGCCCGCCACGACGGCGAGCGCGGGCCAGTCCGCGCGCGCCGGCAGCGGTGCCCGGGTCAGAAGGAGTGCGGCCAGCGCGATGACGGCGGCGAGGACACCGCGGACCCCGATGGCACTCCAGGGCCCGAACCCGTCGAGCGCCCACACCGTCCCGGGGAAGCTGAAGGAGAAGCTGATGACGCCGAGCGCCGCGTACAGGGTTCCGCCGGTGGGCGGGGCCGTCGTGGTGGTGGCGAGGGGTGTGAGGGAATTCTGCTGCGATGTCACTGTTATCGGCTCTTCCGCTTCCGAGAGGTTTCTTCCAGCCGTACGGAGATGGCCCGCGCGAACCGCGCGGCGGAGGATTCCGCGAACGGAATGCTCAACGACGGTTCGCCGAGTTCGAGTTCGAGGACCAGAGGATTGCCGTCCGCGCCGCGGACGAGGTCGACGCGGCCGTAGAGCAGCGGCTCCCGCAGCTTCAGGTGTGCGGCGGCGGCATCCAGTGCGGCCGCGGCAACGGCCCGCTCGTCCTCGGTGGCCGCCCGCGCCGCGCGGGCCTCCTGCGTCGGCTCATCGACGGTGCCGTCCGGCAGGAGCAGTGCGCGCTTGCGGATGGCGTGGCTGTAGACGCCGTCGAAGTAGATGAGGTCGGTCTCGCCGTCGCGGTCGATCGAGTCCAGGTAGGGCTGCACGATGACGTGTCGGCCCTGGTCGAGCAGCTTGCGGAGGTGCGCGGCCGCTCCGTCTTCGGCTGACCGGGAAAAGCGCTGTACGTCCCGGGAGTACGCGCCGATGGCCGGCTTCACCACGATCTCCGCGGCTCCGTCGTGTTCGGCGAGGAACGTCCGAAGAGCCGCTACGGGGTCCGCGCCCGGGGGTACGAAGCCGCTCGGCACGACCGGCACGCCCGCACCGGCCAGATCCGCGAGGTAATGCTTGTCGAGGTTCCACCGCACCACCGGCAGCGGGTTGAACAGGGACGTCACGTCGCTGACGCGTTCGCACCACTCCAGGAACTGCGGAAGGTTTTCCACATAGCTCCACGGGGAGCGCAGCAGGACGGCGTCGAAACGGTCCCATGCGATGCCGGGATCCTGCCAGGAACGTATCTCGGCCCTGATGCCGACCGCCTTGCAGGCGTCGAGCAGCAAGGGCATGTCGTAATCGATCTCAAGGCTGGCCCTATCGGTGACCAAAGCCAGATGGTTGCCCATCGAGCAACTCCAATGCGGAAACGGGTGGGGACGGTGGGAAGGGAGGAGGGCGGGTCGGCAGCGGAGTGGCCCTTTCCTGGTCGGCGGCTTCCGGGACGGCTACCAGGGGACGGTCTCTGCCCTGTGGGTGTAGGTGCCGGTCGGGCCGTCGTCGCCGAGCAGCGCCATCGCGACGCTCGACCGCGCTCCGTCCGTGACGTCGAGGTCGCCCTCGCCGTCGTTCATGCCGGTCCTGGTGTAGCCCGGGTGCACGGCGTTCACCTTGATCGGCGTCTCGCGCAGTTCGTAGGCCAGGTGCACCGTCCAGGAGTTGAGTGCGCTCTTGGAGGCGCTGTAGGCCGGGAGCGACTTGAACATGGGGCTGTACGCGTACGACTCCGGATCGGTGTGTGTGGTGAGCGAGCCGAGCAGGCTGGACACGTTGACGATGCGACCGGCCGGAGACCTGCGGAGCAGCGGGAGGAAGGCCGTGGTCACCTCGACGAGCCCGAACAGATTGGTGTCGAAGGTCTCGCGCCACTGCGCCACCGGCTGCTCGGACGGCCGCCTTCCGTACTCTTCGATGCGGATCCCGGCGTTGTTGACCAGAATGTCGAGGCGGCCATGGCTGTCCTCGACCTCCGCGGCGGCACTGTGGATGCCGGCCGGGTCCGTGACGTCGAGGACGAGGGGGGTGACGGCGAGGCCGTCGTCCTGCAGCGTCTTCGCGGCTTCGGTGACGGCTTCGCGGTCGCGGCCGGCGAGCAGTACGTGGACGCCGGCGGTGGCGAGCTGGCGCGTGGTCCCGAAGCCGATGCCCCGGTTGGCTCCGGTGACGAGGGCGAGTCTGGGCATGCGGTTCTCCAAGGTGGGGAAAGCGGGAAAGGGCGCTCAGAGCACGGTCAGGAATTTCGCCACGGGGGTGCCGAAGCGTGCGGTGTCGATCAGGAAGGCGTCGTGCCCTTCCAGCGAATCCAGTGCCAGGAAGGTGACGTCCGTGCCGCCCGCGGTGAGGCCGTCGGCGATTTGCCGCTGTTGGCGCAGGGGGAACAGGATGTCGCTCTCGACCCCGATGACCAGGGCTTTCTCCAACTGGATGCGGGAGAGCGCCTCGTCGGTTGTGGTGCCGCTCGATTCGCCGAGGTCGAACCGGTCCATGCAGCGGCTGAGGCTGAGGTAGCTGTTGGGGTCGAAACGACGCGCGAAGCGTCGGGCGTGCCCCTCCAGGTAACCCTCCACCTGGAATTCGTGGCCGAAGGGATCGTCGCCGGCGCGGACCTCAGGTGCGATGCGTGCCCGGTCGAAGCGGCCTTCCCACTCCCGGGCCGACCGGTAGGTCATCAAGCCGAGCTTGCGCGCGGTGAACATGCCGCGCTCGGGATAGGCGGCGTCGTCGTAGCGGCCCTGGTTCCAGTGCGGGTCGTACCGGATCGCCTCGCGCTGCAGGGAGCGGACCGCTATCGAGAACGGCAGGGCGCGCGCCGCGCCGCAGATGTTGATATGGCCGCGGGCCAGGCCGGGGTGCCGGGCCAGCAGCGACAGCGCGCTCATGCCCCCCATGGAGGTGCCGATCACACACGCGAGCCGGTCCACGCCCAGGGCGCGCACCGTGTGGGCGGCGGCGTCGGCGATGTCCTCCATCGACAGGTCAGGGAAGTCGGGACCGTAGGGCTCGCCGGTGCCGGGGTCGACCGAGGCGGGCCCGGTGGACCCTTTGCAACTGCCCAGCGAATTCAGGCAGATCACGTACCAGCGATCGGTGTCGACGTGTTTTCCGGGGCCCACCATCGCCTCCCACCAGCCGGGTCCGGTGTCCGCCGGGTGGGAGGCCGCGTGGGCGTCGGGCGAGAGACCGGTGAGGACCAGGATGGCGTTGTCGCGTCCAGGGCTCAGCCGTCCCACTGTCTCGTACGCGATGCGCGCGCCGTTCAGCCGTCCGCCCCGCCGCATGGCGAAGCCTGCGGGGAGGCCGACGAAGCGGGCCGCGGGCGGGACGAATTCCCTCATGTCTGTCTCCTGACGGATGTGGATGCGCCGCGGGGCGGTGGAGTCGGGTGCCGGGGTCAGGCCGTGCTGTCACCGCTCTCCAGCAAGGCCAGCCACTCGTCGTCGGAGCCTTCGGACACCCCCTCCATGAGGAAGGTGGAGAGGTAGCGTTCTCCGGTGTCCGGGAGCATGGCAAGGAGCACCGAGCCCGCGGGCGCGGTCTCGGCGACGCGCAGCGCGGTCGCCAGGGTGGCTCCGGCCGAGATGCCGGTGAAGATGCCTTCCTCGGCGGCCAGCCTGCGTGCGGTGTCGCGCCCTTCCACCTCGTTGACGGTCACCAGGTCGTCGATGACGCTGCGGTCCATCACGCCCGGCACGAAGTCGGGGGCCCAGCCCTGGATCCGGTGGACGTTCCACTCCTGTCCGGCGAGCACGGCGGCGTTCTCCGGTTCGGTGGCGACGATCCGCACGTCGGGACGGGCGCGCTTGAGCATCTGCCCCACACCGGTGAGGGTGCCGCTGGTCCCGAAGCCGGTGACGAAGTAGTCGAGCCGCTTTCCCGCGAAGTCGCCGAGGATCTCCGAGGCGGTGGTCTCGCGGTGGTACGCGGGGTTGGCCGGGTTCTCGAACTGGCGGGCCCGGAACCAGCCGTGCCTCTCGGCGAGTTCGTCCGCGATCCGGTTGCCTCCGCTGCTGCCGAGGCGGCCGGGGAAGAGGAGTACCTTGCCGCCGTAGGCCCGGATCAGCTTGCGGCGTTCCGCCGAGTAGGTGTCGCCCATCACCGCCACGAACCGGTAGCCCCGGGCCGCGGCCACCATGGCCAGGGCGATCCCGACGTTCCCGGAAGTGCACTCGACGATAGTGTCACCGGGCTTGAGCAGCCCCTTCGCCTCGGCATCGAGGACGACGGAGAGCGCGAGGCGGTCCTTGACGGAGCCGCCGGGGTTGAACGACTCGACCTTCACATAGACCGTGGTGCGGGCGGGGGCCATGCGGTGCAGCCTGACGATCGGGGTGCGGCCGATGGTGTCGAGGATGCTGTCGTGGAGAGGCATCGGAAGTACTCCTTGCGAGCGGGGCCCGTGGTGCCGGCCACGGGAAAGAGGCCGACAGGGGCCGACGGCCGGAGTGGCCGGCGGCCGGCCGTGTCTGTCGGGTGCGTGCGGGAGGGAAGGCGGCTGCCCCGGGGTTCTGCCGCCGGCTCCTGCCATCCGATCGGCGAGCCGAAGATGTGGCGGCGCGCGGGCATGACCCGGGCGGAGGGAGCTGACGTCAGACCCGCCCTAGCCCACCGGGATGCCCTCGAAGGCGGGCGCGACCATGCCCAGGATCGTCTCGATCGCGCTCTCGCCGAGGTCGTCGTCCAACGGGGCGTTGAATTCCGCCAGTTCGACGCCTAGGAGCTGCTGCGCCGGGATGGCGTCGAAGATCGCCCGGATCTGCTCGGGGAGCAGGCCATCCGGCACGGTGTAGTCGGCCGGTACGTGTCCGGGTTCGAGGACGTCCCAGTCGATGTGCACCCACACCGGGGAGTCGCCGACGGCGTCCAGGATGTTCTCGGCCGTCGTCTGCGCCGGGGGGATGAGCCGGACACCGTGGTGCGCGATCAGCTCGCCCTCGGCGTTGTCGATGTCGCGCGCCCCGACCAGGACGGCCTGTGCGGGGCGGAGCCCGGCGCCGTGGCCGCTGTCCCAGAGTCCGCATGCGCCGGCGAGGACCATCCCGCCCAGGTAGCCGGTGCCGGTCGTCTCCGGTGTGTTGAAGTCGCCGTGCCCGTCGATGTAGAGGACCACGGCGTCCGGGTGCTCGCGGGCCACCACCGGCAGGGTGGCGAGGCTCGCCGAGCAGGTGTTGGAGATCAGGACCGTCCGGCTGCCGCTCGCGATGCTCTCGGTGACGGCCCGGCCCAGTCCGTTCAGCGTCTCCCGGGCCTGCGGGAGGCTGACGGTCCAGTCGTCGTCGGCGGGCGGCGCGGGTTCCCCGATGAAGCGGCCGGTGAGTCCGTAGCGCTTCTCCAGGGCCCGTGCGAGGCGGGCGGCGCCCTCGATCATCCGGGGCTCCCGGTCGGCCACGCGGCCCTGGGACACGATGAGTTCGATCATTCGGTCGGCAACTCCTCTTTTTCCACGGATATTCGGGGATGGAACGGGCACATATCGCTCCGCTCGGCGTTCTCTTCGGTGAGCCCGTACTGGCGCCATTCGAGGGCGCCGACACCGTACGAGCCCAGCTGCAGTGAATGCGGCATGCCGTCGTAAGTGCGTATGCGCTTGCGGATGTTCGCGCGGACCTTGCGGCCGCTCGGGGTCTCTCCGGCGAAAAAGTCGAAGCGTTCGCGGGGATTGATGACGAGCGTGAAATGGGCGCCGAGGTTACGGCTGCGGCGGTTTCGGTGCGCGGGACTGCTCATGTTGCAGAACAGCGGCATGCCGTTGAAGCACATGGACCAGGTCTCGGAATCCGGGTCCTTTCCGACGTCCTTGGGCCAGGGTTCGGGATCGACGTGGTGCAGTTCCTGCAGCACGCGCCAGCCGAAGGAGTGGTATTCCGCGACCGTACGCGCGTTCACGGCGTCCGCCGAGAACAGCACGACCAGTGGATAGGCGGTGTCCAGGCGGCCGTCCCAGGCGCTGGACAGCTCAACGTACTCGGTGAGGGCCGTTGCCAGGTGCCTGATGCCGTCGCTCCCTGCACTCTCGACGAAGGCGAACTTCAACAACTGCTTGCGGAAGGCGTTCCGGGAGAAGACGCAGGGGAAATCCGAATGGGCGAGGGGCGCTGCGAGCTCCTCGAAGGCTGCTCGCTGCCACCCTTTCGCGCCTTCGAGAACCTGCGCCTGGGAGATCAGCGTTGCGGTCTGCTGAGACCTTTCCAACTGGGCATCCTTTTCTGCTGTTCCTTACTCGTTGTGCTCTTCCTGTACGGGCGCGAGGAGGTCGTCTCTCCTTGCCTGAAACTTCCCAGGATTTTCCACGCACCCGGTTCACCGCAGTTGCAGAGTTTCCGGTACGGGTGCCGTGCACGCCCTCGCCACGGCGTCCGGATTCAGGTCGACCGGGCCGCGCTCCACTCACCCTTCCTCGCGCATGTCGGGCATGACAAGGAAGTGCAACCAAGGGTCCAGTGGGGATGTACGCCTTTTACGCCGATGGTTGTATGGCAAGGGCGCCGGGGCCGTTCCTAGACTGCGGCCGTGACCAATTCCGCTGCTCCTGCCGCTTCTTCTCTGAATGTCGCCGGCCTGGTCGGCACGGCGGATCCCCGATGGCGTACCGCGCTGAAGACAGCGCATCTCTGCTGGTCAGAGGCGCGACCGTCAGTACAGCTGGTGTTCCTCCTGCGGTTCGCGGTGGGCGCGGCGTCCGCCGGGCAGCTGCCGCAGGCTCCGGGGCGGACCGTGCTGGGCCTCGCCTCCTGGTGGTGCGCCGTGGCGTGCGCCTACCTGCTCAACGGCGTGACGGACATCCGGGAGGACCGGGCGAACGGATCCCGGCGCCCGATCGCCCGGGGAGCCCTCCCGGTTCGCACCGCCGCGGCCGTCACGGCCCTGCTGGCCGGCGCCGCGCTGGCGCTCGGCGCGACGGCGGGCGTCGGGACGTTCGGGTGGGTGGCCGCCTTCCTGCTGTTCGGCTGGGCCTACTCCGCCCGCCCGGTGCAGGCGAAGCGGTCGAGCGTGCGCTGCGCGGTGGTGGTGTTCGGCCTGGGCGCGACCTCGTACGCGGCCGGAATCTCGACGGCGGGCCACGGATGGACCGCTACGGGCGTGGTGTTCGGCTGCGTGATGGCGGCCTGGATGGCCCTGGTCGGCTCCGTGGTCAAGGACCTGGGAGATGCCGACGGGGACGCGGTCGGCGGACGGCGCACCATCGCGGTCGTCCACGGCCTGGCGGCGGCGCGGGCCCTGGCTGTGACGTGCGCCGCGCTGGTCGGCCTGGCCGGGACGGCGGTGGCCGCCCGGTGGGCCCCGATCGCGCTGGCGGGAACGCTGCCGATGGCGATCGGGGCACTGTGGGTCATTGCCCAAGTGGTGCGGGACGCCCGGCGGGAACATGCCGTACGCGGCCAACGGCGCGGCGCCTACCGGGCGTTCATGGTCACGCAGTACGCCTCGAACCTGCTCGTGCTGATCGCCCTCGGCGCCCTGTGATCCAGGGCGCGGACGGGCCGCGCGTACCGGAGGGGTTCGACGCCCGCTTTGCTTGAGGGGAAAGCGGTGTTGAGGGCCTGCACCCGGGAGCCGACCCCCAGCTTGCGGTACACGTTGTGCAGATGCCGTTTGACCGTCGCCTCGCTGATGTCGAACCGGCGGCTGATCAGCCGGTTCGTCAGTCCCGCGCGTACCGCTTCGAGGATCTCCCGCTCCCGCAGCGTCAGCAGGCCGAGGGCCTGCGCGTTCGCGCCGTCCGATGACGGTGCGGGCCCTCTCTCCGGCTCCGCGGAGGTGCCCGACCGCTGGGCCTCCTCGTACGCCCGGATCCCTTGGTACAGGCGGTACCCGGCGGCGACTCGGAAAGCGGTGCTCACGGTCTGCACCGCTGCGGCCCGTTGCTCGACCTCCACCCGGTCGAGCACTGTCATCATCACGGTCTGCATGGCCTGCCAGAGCACGTCCGCCGCCCGCACCGACTCGGACACGGGGACCTGCTGGACGACGCGGAGCGCCCCGAGCAGCCGTGTGTACTCGCCGGCTCCCGGCGACTCGGGGCGCTTGCCGCCCTCCAGCGCCTGTGCACACTCGTCCACGATGCTCTGCGCCTGATGGCGGCACTGTTCCCAGATGTCGTCGCGGTACGCCAGCGGGCTTCCGATGTCTTCCAGCGCATCCCGGTAGGCCTCGGTGATCTCAGGTATGGCACCACGGAGCTCCTGGGCAGCCGCCCGACGACCCGACACTGTTTCCTCCTCAGAAAACGGAGCGACGTGATCGCCCCTCCGGGCGGCGCCCGTCATGAAGTCCTGCGGCCAAGTTAACATCAAGCACCCGTAATGCGAGAGTAAATTTCCGCAATTCGAAATTTGCTGAGGGTATGCCGCGTAGCGGGCCGCCTTCGGCCGCGCCCGCCACCGGGGCATCAGGTACGGGCGGGCGGAGTCCATTGTGGCCAGGCGCCCGTTTCCGGTGTCTGGAAGAACCCCGGCCTCTTCGCCGAGTGCGACACCAGCAGGTTCTTCGTCTGCTGGTGCTACACGGCTCACGGCCTCGCTGACCAGTCGAGACGGGGGAAAGTGCGCCGAGGGGCGTCGAGTTGGTCCGCGCATGGTCCGGATCTCGGAGTGGACCGGAGGAGTTCGGCACTGCGGCCGGCACGGAGGCGCGTCGCAGCGGTTGATGCCCAGCCGTGTGTCGGGGCGCGCTGTACCTCAAGGACCCGGTCGGCAACTTCTCCGAGCGCTACGGCGACATGGACTGCGCCGTCGGCGACCAACTGTGGACGCCGGAGGTCCTGGAGGGCGCCAAGGCGCTCTTCAACCGGGGGCCGTCGCCCCTTCCTTCCTGCACTCCGAGGGCCTCGCTGCCCTCATGGCCGACAGTCACCGTGCGGGACGGCAACCCGATGGAACAAGTCACACAGCGCACGTACGACGTGGCCGTCGTCGGCTTCGGCCCTGTCGGGCGGATGGTCTCTGCTCCTGGCCCGCGAAGGCCGCGACTCTCTGGTCGGCGACGCGGCGCAGGCGGTCGCCGAGCCGGTTCCCCGGACGGCAGTCCACGCCCGGACGCCGGGCATCGGACCCCGCAGCTTGAGCGGTGCGGCGCCGGTGCGCCCGGCCCGCTTCGCGGATGGGTGGCGTCAGCTGCTGGTGACGGTCGGTCAGGGCAGCGGAAGGCAGCCGCTGGTGCAGTCCGCATCGTCGGTGCGGAGGTTCCTCGGGGGCTTCCGCACCGACGTCGAAAATTGTATACAACCATCCTTGAAGCGCGACGCTCGGTAGATGGGCGCTGACCGGTTTGCTGCTGACGCTCAACCGGATACTCAGCGTCACCGAAGAGTGACAGGATTCTCTGTGTGAACGCCTTCTGGCGTGATATTGCCCTGACATGGTGTTGCGGTGGGTCTACCGGTTGGTGCAGATTGACCCGAGCGGAAGAATTGATCAGCGGTCGCGGCCGCACGCTGATGTCCGCGCGGAGTGTGCAAGCGCAACCCTCGACGTAAGTTGCATACAATTACGGTCCTGGTGATCCGATCGCTGTACCGGTGTCACCGGCCCCGCCGAGGCGCACGCTCTCCGGTTTCGGAAGGCACCGTGCCCACCAAGGAGGCGATGCATGAACGCTGCAGGCAGCAATCCCGCACGGCGTAACGGGATCGGAGCACGGACACCGCGCCGCGAGGACGCCCGGCACTTGTCCGGCCGGGGGCGATTCGTGGCGGACATGAAGCTTCCGGGCCTTCGGGAGGTCGCCTTCGTGCGCAGTCAGGTGCCGCACGGGCGTATCCGCGGCATCACGGTACCCGCGGACGCCGAACCCGGGTCGGTCTGGACCGGTACGGATCTCGCTCCGATCGCTGAGCCGCTGACCGCGACCTCGACGCTGGAGGGTTTCCGCGCGGCCCCGTTACCCCATCTCGCCGTGGAGAAGGTGCGATACGTCGGCGAGCCCATCGCCATGGTGATCGCCTCCGCGCGCGCGGAGGCGGAGGACCTGGCAGCTCGGATCATCGTGGACATCGAGCCGTTGCCCGCAGCCGTGGACTTCACCGGGGCCCTGGCTCAGGACGCGCCACTGGTCCACGACGACTGGCCGGACAACGTGTACGCCACCACCTCGGGCGACATCGGGGACGTGGACGCCGTCGCGCACGACGCCGCTGTGACCGTGACCCGTGAGTACACCATGAACCGCCAGGCGGTCGTTCCGCTGGAGACCCGTGGCGTCATGGCCCAGCACGACCAGACCAGTGGACAGCTCGTTGTCCACTCCTCCACCCAGACACCGCACATGATCCGCGACATGATCGCGATCCTGCTGGGCGTCGAGGCGCGTCAAGTGCGGGTGATCGCGCCCGACATGGGCGGTGGATTCGGGACCAAGTGCTCCGTCTACCCGGAGGAGATCGCCCTCGCCGCGGTCGCCATGCGGCTTCCCTACCCGATCCGCTGGGTCGAGGACCGCTGGGAGGCGATGGTCTCCTCCACCCAGGCTCGCGATCACCACTACCGGATCACCGCGCACGCAGCCGCGGACGGCACCCTGTTGGGGGTCGAGGCCGACATCCTGGTCAACGCAGGGGCCTACTCGGTACACCCGTGGACGGCCACGATGGACGCCACCATGTCGGCGGCGATGATCCCCGGCCCCTACCGGCTCAGCAACTACCGCTTCCGCACCCGTAGCGTGGCCACCAACAAGACACCGCTGGGGCCGTATCGCGGTGTGGCGCGGCCGGGCGCCTGCCTGGCGATCGAGCGCACCCTCGACGAGCTCGCCCACGCACTGGGCATCGAGCCGAATGAGATGCGTATCCGCAACATGGTGCGGCCGGAGGACATGCCGTACACCTCTGTCGCCAAGAAGGTCTACGACAGCGGTGATTACCCCGAAGCCGTGCGTCGCGTGTCGGCACTCATCGGACACGACGCCTGGCGCAAGCAGCAGCAGGACGTTTCCGACGGCGCCCGGCACCGCATCGGCATCGGGTACGGCTCGTTCACCGAGCAGACTGCGCACGGATGCATCGAATGGGCCTCTCGCGGACTCGCCATCACCATCGGCACCGAAGGGGCACGCCTGGAGATGGACTCCTCCGGGGGCCTCACCCTGAGTGTCGGGATCAAAAGTCACGGCCAGGGTGCGGAAACCACACTGGCCCAAGTGGTCAGCGAGGTCTTCGACGTTGACCCTGCGCTGGTCACGGTCGTGCACGGCGACACGGCCCTCACCCCTCGTGGTGACGGCACTTTTGCCTCCCGCTCCATGGTGATGGCCGGCGGGGCCACGTATGGCGCGGCACAGCAACTCGCCGGGAAGGTGCTGCGGATCGGCGGCGTGCTGCTCGGTGAGGACCCGAAGAAGCTCCGGTTCAAGGACGGGGCCGTCGTGGGGCGCACAGGCTCTGTCACCTACCGCGAGCTGGCCAAGGAGTTCCTGTTCACCCCGGACCACGTGCCCGGGGTCGAGGCCGGCCTTGAGGTCTCCTTCTACTACCGGCCCGACACCCAGACCGGCGCCTTCACCTACGCCAGCCACGCCGCGGTGGTCAGTGTCGACCTGGACACCGGAGCGGTGTCGCTTCTCGACTACGCAGTCGTGGAGGACTGCGGGACGGTGGTGAACCCGCTGATCGTCGACGGGCAGATCACCGGCGGTATCGCCCAGGGCATCGGCACCGCGCTGCTGGAGGAACTCGTGTACGACCCCGATGGACAGCCCAAGTCGACGTCCTTCCTGGACTATCTGCTCCCCGGAGCGACCGAGGTGCCGATGATCAAGATCGGCCATATGCAGACCCCGTCCCCGCACACGGTGTTCGGGGTGAAGGGCGCGGGCGAAGGCGGCGCCATCGCCCCTCCGGCGGCCATCGCCAACGCGGTCACCGACGCCCTGCGGGCTTTCGGCGCCGAGGCGAACGAAACCCCGATGACGCCGGTCCGGATCTGGACGGCACTGCAGGACGCCCAGGCATCTCCGGTGCGCGGCGCCGCCATGACGGGAACGGACCGGTGAAGCCGGCGAACTTCGCGTACCACAGGCCGGGGACGTGTACCGAGGCAGCCGATCTGCTGTACCGGCTGCGCGACGACGTCAAGGTGATCGCCGGCGGCCAGAGCCTGTTGCCCCTCATGAACATGCGTCTCGCCGAGCCCGCGCACCTCGTCGACGTCTCCGCCGTACCGGAACTGCGGCGCACGGACCTGACCGCCGAAGGCGCGACGTACGGGGCGGCGACCACGCACATGATGTTCGAGCACCAGCTGGTGCCCGATGTGGCGGACGGGCTGCTGAGCCACGCGGCCCGCGGCATCGGCTACCGTGCCATCCGCAACCGCGGCACGGTCGGCGGAAGCCTCGCGCACAGCGACTCGTCGGCGGAATGGCCCACCGTGATGTCGGCGCTCGGTGCCACAGTCCATGCCTTGTCGGTTCGGGGCGAACGGCGCATCCCCGTAACGGAGTTCCTGCTCGGTTTCTTCAGCACGGCGCTGGCGGACGACGAGCTGATCACCGCGGTGTCGGTGCCCCGGATCGCCCCCGGCACACAGTGGGGCATGTACAAGATGGCCCGCAAGCCGGGGGAGTTCGCCGATTCCCTCGCCGTCGTCCAGGTGCGCGACACCGGCGCCTCGACGCCCGCGGTCTCCGTGTGGCTGGGGGCCGCCAAGGACGTCCCGCTGCGCCTGAAGCATGTCGAGAAGGCCCTCGCCGATCGGCCGGACCGCAGCCTGCTCCCGGCCGACCTGAGCGGGCCGCTCGCGGCTGACATCGGGGCGGACACGGCCACCGCTTCACCGCACGACCGCCACGCTCTGCAACTGCACGCCGTCACGGTGCACCGCGCGCTGATGGCAGTGGGGAAGGCACCACATGCCGCATGACCTGACCATCGCATTGCGTGTCAACGGCCGGAAGACCGAAGCCACGTTCCCCGCTCGGACCACTCTCGCCGATCTGTTGCGGGACCGGCTCGGCCTCACCGGGACTCATCTCGGCTGCGAGCAGGGCGTCTGCGGAGCCTGCACGGTGTTCGTCGACGACCTGCCGGTGCGCGCCTGCCTCACCCTGGCCGCCGCCTGCGAGGGTGCGGAGGTCGTCACTGTGGAGGCGCTGGAGGGGCCGGATGTGGAAGCCCTCCGCGCCGATTTCTCCCGCGAAGGCGCTTTGCAGTGTGGCTTCTGCACGCCGGGAATGCTGATCACCGCCTGCGACCTCGTCCGGCGGCGTGAGCCGCTGGCCCGCGAGGAGATACAGGAGGCGATGGCCGGAAACATCTGCCGCTGCACCGGCTACAACGGCATCGTCCGCGCCATCGAGAAGACCGTCGACGCACGGATCTGCGCTGAAGGCCCGTGATGTCATCCGCACACGGGACTGCGGTGGGCGGGTTCCGCGTCGTAGCGGTGACAGTGCAGACTCAACGGAGGAGATGAGACATGGAGTTCACCCACGAGTTCCTCGTGCCAACGGCACCGGACGACGCCTGGAAGCTGCTGACGGATGTGCCGCGTATCGCACCGTGCCTGCCGGGTGCGTCGGTCACTCCCGCGGGAGACGGCACCTACGAAGGTGCGGTCACGGTCAAGGTCGGCCCCATCAAGGTCAGTTACTCGGGAACGGCGACCTTCACCGAACTCGACGCGCCGGCTCACCGCATGGTGCTGGACGCCGGCGGTCAGGAGCGCAGCGGCAAAGGCTCCGCCAAGGCACTGATCACCGTGCAACTGGCCGGTGAGGGCCCCGACAAGACACGCGTGGTGGTGGGCACCGAACTGCAGATCACCGGCAAGATCGCCCAGTTCGGCCGCAGCGCCATGGCGGACGTCGGCGCCCGTCTGATCGGTCAGTTCGCCGCCAACCTGGAGGCTGTGGTGGGCGCCTCCCCGGACGCTGCGGCCCCGTCCGCGAGCGGTGCGGCCGACGCCCGGCCCCCCGCCCCGCAGGTGGAGCCCGAGCTGAATGCGCTGGCTCTGGTGACACCCGTGGTCCGGCGGGGCGCGCCCGTGGCCGGAGCGTTCGCGGCGGGCGCTCTGTTCGTCTGGCTGCTCACCCGTCGTCGTTGACCCTGTCGAGGTCCTGCGCCTCCAGCACGGAGTGCTCGGCGGCCCGGATGTGCACCTTCATCATCATTTCCGCGAGGGGGGCGTCCCGGCGGCGCAGGGCCTCGATGAGTTCACGGTGATGTTCGACGCTGCGCGCGAGATCACGTTCGGAGTACCGCAGGAAGGTACGGCGCACGAGCGGCAGCCCGAGCACGCCATGGAGCAGAGAGACGAGGCTCTCGTTCGCGGTCGAGGCCAGTACCAATGCGTGGAACTCGTTGTTCAGCTCGGCCGCGTGCTGCCTGGCGTCCGGCCGTGCATCGGCGATGACACGGATGTACTCGTCGAGGTTGGCCTCAAGCCTCCCCAGGGCCTCGTCGCTGATGTTCTGTGCGGCCACCGCGGCCACGTACCCTTCGACCGCTGCGCGAAGACCGTAGATCTCGGCGATCTTGCTGCGGTCCCACGCCACCACCTGGGCACCGCGGTTCGCCTCGAAACGGACCAGACCTTCTGAGGCAAGCCTGCGCAACGCCTCCCGCACCGGAGTCCGGCTGATCCCGATCGAAGCGGCCAAGGACTCCTCCCGCAGCCAGGCGCCCGGCTCCAGGTCGCCGGCGGCCATACGTTCGGCGATCTCCACATACGCGCGCTGGGCAGCGGACTGCGCGCCGCGGTGTCCTTCTCCCATTTCCTACTCCTCGCTGGCTGCGCCGTCCGGAGACGGCCCCACCCCGCAAAACCATATCCGGGCCCGCGGAACACGATCCCACGGAAGGGATGTACACCCCTTTTCTCAGGGGGCGGCTGCCACTCCGCTGTGCTCAAGAGCGCGGAGTGCGCTGCTGAGGCCGACACCGAGATGACGTCGCAGTACGGCTGCGGGCTCGCTGTTATGTGGCGGCGGGAGTGCTTTTGTGAGGCGGTCCAGCCGCGTGTAGAGGGCGCGCACGAGCCGCGCGAGGTTCCGGACGCAGTGGGCGGTGCCCTTCAGTGGTGCGGACAGGCGTCCGGCGGCTTAGAGGAGCTAACACAATGCTTGGGCTCGTCTGTAGGTGATGACGCAGCAGGCGAGTTTGAGGAATGCCTCGTGGATGTCGTCTCGGATGTCCCAGCGGATCCGTAGTCGTCTGAAGCCGTGGATCCAGGCGTTCGTGCGTTCGACGACCCACCGGACGGCGCCCAGGCCGGATCCGTGGGGCACTCCCCGGCGGGCGATGACCGGCTTGATGCCGCGTTTCCGCAGCAGGCGGCGGTACTTGTCGTAGTCGTAGCCGCGGTCAGCGAACAGCTGCCGGGGGCGGTGGCGCGGTCGGCCGGTGGCTCCTCGGATTCGGGGGATCGCGTCGAGCAGGGGCAGCAATTGGGTGACGTCGTGGCGGTTCCCGCCGGTCAGAGTGATGGCTGGTGGGGTGCCGTCGGCGTCGGTGACGATGTGGTGCTTCGAGCCGGGCCGGGCACGGTCGACCGGGCTCGGCCCGGTTTTGGGCCACCCCGACGGGCCTGCCGGTGCGAGCCGTCGATCACCGCCCGGGACCAGTCCAGCTTCCCCGCGCGGTGCAGCTCGGTCAGCAGCACCTGGTGAAGCCGGTCCCAGACACCGGCCTCATGCCAGTCCCGAAGCCGACGCCAGCACGTCATGCCGGAGCCGAACCCGAGTTCCTGCGGCAGCCATTGCCATTGGATCCCGGTATGCAACACGAACAGGATGCCCTGCAGACAGCCGCGGTCGTCCAGAGGCAACCGCCCCGGGTTGCACGACCGGCGCCGCCTGACCGGCAACAGCGGCTCAATACGCGCCCAAAGATCGTCCGACACCACCCACGGCGGACCATTGCCCTTCCCCATACCCGGCCCAACGACCCACCCAGGTACCAGACATGGCCTCCCCAGCTCTTTCTGTTAGCTCCTCTTAAGGCCCGCGACGTGGAGCACGTCAGTGTGCCGTGATGCACCTGGCAACGGGACTCCACTGGTGATACGGCCTGTGCGCCGAAACCCGGCCCGACGCCCCGGGTGGGAACTTGCACTTGACGTAGGCGTCAAGTTCTAACGTCGCCAGAATTCGTGCGGCAGCCCTGTAAGGGGCGGCCGCGCCCTGCGGGTTCCGCCCGCCTTCTTGCCGAGGAGTCTTGATGACCACTGCCGTCCCTGCCACCCATCGGGAGGTGCGTCTGGCCGCACGCCCGCAAGGCCCCCTCGGCACCGGCCATTTCCGCACTGTCGAGGCCCCGGTGCCCGAGGCGGGCTCCGGCCAGGTGCTAGTGCGCAACCGGCTGATGAGTGTCGCTGCGGTGATGGACACCCTTGTGCGGGGCAATGCCGATCTGCCCATGCCGCCCTATGAGCCGGGAGAGGTCCTGGGCGGACCGGCAATCGGCGTGGTGATCGCCGCGCCGGGCACTGGCCTGAAACCCGGCGATCTCATTGCCCACAACGGTGGCTGGCGCGAGTACGCGCTCATCGACGAAACCGACGCGCAGCGTCTCGACCCCGGGGCACTGCCGGATGTGGCTGCCCACCTGTCACAGGGGCTGACTGCGTGGTTGGGCATCGCGCGGGGAGCCGAGGTGCGGCCCGGGGACACGGTATTGGTCACCGCTGCGGCGGGTGGCGTCGGCTCCCTGGCCGGGCAGTTTGCCCGCCTGCGTGGAGCGACGCGGGTGATCGGCAGTACCAGCTCCCGGCGCAAGGGCAAGTACTTGGTCGAGGAACTCGGCTACGACGCCGTCGTCACCCGAGATGCGGGCCCGATCGAAGACCAACTGCGCGAGGTGGCCCCCGCCGGCATCGACGCTGTCTTCGACAACGTCGGCGGGGAACAGCTGCTGGCTGCGCTGGCCCTCGCCCGCCGCGGTGCCCGCGTCGGTCTTGTCGGCACGCTGTCCGGCCAGATATCGGGCGGCTTCACCGCACCGGTCGAGATCGACACGGGCTCCCTTATCTTGCGGGGCATCACGTTGCGCGGCATGTCCGGCAGCGATCACCTGGACGCGATCCCCCAGTGGTTTCATGAGTTCAGCCGTGGGCTGCACGACGGCACCCTCACCTTCCCCCACACCCGGCTGTCGGGAATCGATCAAGC
Source organism: Streptomyces pinistramenti (assembly GCF_020564935.1). Lineage (GTDB taxonomy): Bacteria > Actinomycetota > Actinomycetes > Streptomycetales > Streptomycetaceae > Streptomyces > Streptomyces pinistramenti. The sequence continues at coordinate 5,053 of NZ_JAJCXB010000002.1, read as the reverse complement.
ACCGCGGGCGTTGTGTGAGCTGCTTGAAGGACGCCATGTCGGAGCGGTGCTGGTAGAGCTCTGAACCCCTGGCCCCGAGGAGGAGTCAACGATGCGTATCGGTGATGCGGCGGCGGCCTCGGGCCTCACCCCGAGGGCACTGCGCTACTACGAGCAGCGGGGGCTGATCACGGCGCGGCGCACGCCGTCCGGCCATCGCGACTACGGGCAGCATGACATTGAGCGGTTGCGTGCCATTCGTGAGTTGCTCGATGCGGGCCTGACGATAGGTGACGTACGGGCCTTCGCCCATGTCCTCGATACGAGGTCTCCGTCCGATGACGAGAATGCCGGGACGGCCGGCGAAGACGGGCCGGGCTACTGCCCGGTCGCTGATGTCACCACCCAGCGGGTGGCCGAGCTCAACCAGCGCATCGAGCGATTGACTCGGGCACGAGACCGGTTGACCGCCGCGCTCGCGCACCGATTCGGCGAATTGTTCCGCAACCCTGCCGGCAGACCTGACACCGGAGCCGACGCCCTCCTCGGACGGGAACAACCGATCCAGTGATCCGAACTCCGCACAGGGCCTAAGGGTCCGGTGGATCCCCGGTTTCGCTGACCGGGGATCCATTGCTGTAGGGGCTGATCCACGCGCCGGGTGCCTGGGGCGCCCGCCGGGTGGCTGCCGATGGTGCGGATGGCGAGGCGCTCAGCTGCCCTTGCTGTCCGGTTCGCGGACGAGCCCGAGTTCGGCGCCCAGGCGTGTGGTGATCTGTGCCGGGTCGATGTCGCGGTCGGTGAGGTGGTACAGGTCGGCGAGGTTGTGCGGCGCCGGGATGGCGACGGCGTCGGCTACGGCTTGGCCGGTGGCTTCCCGGTGGGCCCGTTCGCGGTCGTCGTCGAGGGCCAGGCCGGAGAGTTCGTACAGGTCGGCGTAGACGGTGTCCACCATCTCGGCGACGTCGCCGGGGATCTCGATGGGTTTGCCGTGGTGCTGGGCGAGTTCATCGCAGCAGCGCTTCGTCGTACACCTTGCCCCATGCCCCATGCGTGGGTGGGGACGCCGCACACGTCAGCGGCTGCTGCTGCCGGGTGCTGGGCCGGAGAGGGGTGGCCGGAGGCGGGCGGTGTCGCTGCGGCCGTGCGTGAGGGTGTTCAGGTCGCCCCGCGCACCAGTTCCCTGTTGCCGCCGGGTGTGCGGCTCGCGGCGGCGTGTACCGGCGTGCCGCCTCGTCGCTCTGAATCGGCGTGCGGGGCCGGTCGACGGGCAGTCGATGGGGAAGGACTGTCGGGCCGTCGAAGTATCGAGTTCACCGTCGCGCAGCGGGATGCAGGGTAGCGCCCGGATGCTTCCCAGCGAAGTAGGTGACCTTCGTGGTTCTCCGGCCGGGGTGATTCTGCTGTGTCTCGCGATCCGCTTCCTGCCCCGGCCCGATGACGTGGGAATTGCTGGTTGTCTCACGGCTTGACCGAGGTGTTCCGTCTCACCGTCGTGTCATTTCCTCGCCCGGGACCTTCCGGGCTGCCTGCACGTGTCGGTGCGGCTTCTCGGGGACGCCGACGCTGTCCGCGTGCCGCGCCCTGCTGCCGCTCGCCTGCCGGAGGAGCGCGAGGGCCTCATCGGACGAGGAGCCGGCGGGGGTTGTGCACACGATGAGCGCCTGCTCCGGTGAACGGGCGATCGACAGGGTCTGCTGTGTCACCGTCACCGTGCCGACGACGGGATGGTGCAGCTCGTAGGCCGCGGCGTCGCACGGCGCCACACGGTGGTCCCCCCACAGTGCGACGAACTCCGGGCTCTTCATCGTCAGCTCGCCGATCAGCTCCGCGAGCAGCGGGTCCTCCGGGTGCCTGCCGACGGCGATGCGCAGGTTGCCGACCACCGCGCGCGCCTTGCGCTTCCAGTCCGCGTACAGCTCCTGGCAGTGCGGGTCCAGGAACAGCATCCGGCTCATGTTCGGGCGTCGTGCCGGGGCGTCCGGGCCAAGGAAGTCCAGGTGACCGGCCAGCAGGGCGTGCCCGAGGGTGTTCCAGGCCAGCACGTCCGTACGGCGGCCGAGCACTATCGCCGGGACGGCGTCGACGGCGCGGAGGAGGTCGCGTGTTTCGTCGGCGAGCTTCTCGGGCCGAGGGCGGCGCAGCCGGGGCGCGTGGCGGGCGGCGCCGGCGAGCCGGTCGAGGTGCTCGCGCTCGTGGTCGTCGAGCAGGAGTGCGCGGCCGATCGCGTCGAGCACCTCGGCCGAGGCCCCGCGGGACTGGCCCTGTTCGAGCCGTGCGTAGTACGAAACGCTGACGCCTGCCAGCTCGGCCAGTTCCTCGCGCCGGAGCCCGGCCACCCGCCTGCGGGGCCCGAGGTCGCGCAGGCCGACGTCCTCGGGTCGCAAACGCGCGCGTCGGGCTTGGAGGAAGGCGCCGAGCGGGCCGGGTCCGTTCATCGCCCCAGTATTCGGTGCGCGGCCGATCCCAGCCACACCCTGTGGGGGTGGGACAACCCGGGAGTGGTGCGTGCCCGCCCGCGTGTCCAGGCTCGGTCTCATTCGGCGGCGTACCCCAGACCCGAGGACGGACACATGGATCAGAGCGCGGAGCAGATCATTCTTGGCGACATCACCGTCAGCCGTGTCAAAGAGTTCTCCGGCTCGTCGGAGATGTCTCCGGGCCAGTTCTTCCCGGACAGCCCCGACGGCTCGTGGGACGAGCACCGCGACTGGCTGGCACCCGACTTCTGGAACCCGCAGACGGACGAGTGCCGTACGGCGATCCAGTCCTGGCTGCTGCGCAGCGAGGGGCGCACGATCCTCGTCGACACCGGCGTGGGCAACCACAAGGACCGGCCCTACGCGCCGGTGTGGAGCCGCCTGGACACGAACTACCTCGACCACCTCGCCGCCGCCGGGGTGCGGCCCGAGGACGTCGACATCGTGGTCAACACCCACCTGCACATCGATCACGTCGGCTGGAACACCCGCCTCGACGGCCGGACCTGGGTACCGACCTTCCCGAACGCCACGTACCTGATGACCCGTCGGGACTTCGACTTCTGGGATCCGGCCAACGAGAACAAGACCGTGCTGGGCCGCGGGAACCAGAACGTCTTCGAGGACAGCGTCAGGCCGGTCCACCAGGCGGGACTCACCCATCTGTGGGAGGGGACGTACCGGATCGACAAGAACCTGCGTCTCGATCTCGCTCCTGGGCACACTCCCGGGTCGTCCGTACTCACCCTGGAATCCGGCGGCGATCAGGCATTGTTCGTCGGGGACCTGGTGCACACCGCGCTGCAGATCGCGGAGCCGGACACCAATTCCTGCTTCTGCGAGGACCCGGCGGAGTCCCGCGCCACCCGGCACAAGCTGCTCGGCCGCGCCGCCGAGAACAATGCGCTCGTCTTCCCGGCGCACTTCGGCGGCCACGGCGCCGCGGAGGTCGCGCGCAGCGGCTCGAAGTTCGCGATCAAGGAGTGGGCGGGCTTCTCCCGTATCTCCTGATGTCCCCCTCCGGAAAGGATGCGTGTCCCGTGCCCCGACAGGCAGATCCGGTCGTCGAAACCCCGGCGGGCGCCGTGCGCGGCCTCCGCGACGGATCCGGCGAGCGCTACCGCGCCCTCCCCTACGCGGCGGCCCCGACCGGCGCCGGCCGTTTCGCCCCACCCGCACCGCACCCGGGCTGGTCCGGCGTCCGCGACGGCACGCGCCCCTCGCCCACGGCTCCCCAGCCGGCCCGCGACTTCGGCCGACTCGACATGGTCCCCTACTTCGGGCCTGGCTGGGTGCCCGGCGAGGAGTACCTGACCGTCGATGTCCACACGCCTGCCGCCGACAGCGGCAGGCGTCCCGTCATGGTCTTCGTGCACGGTGGCGGGTTCGTCACCGGCTCGAACCGTGCCGCGCTCTACGACGGCAGCGCGTTCGCCCGGGACGACGTCGTCCTCGTGACGGTGAACTACCGCCTCGGCATCCCCGGGTTCCTCGATCTGGCGGGTGCTCCGGCCAACCGCGGACTGCTGGACGTGCTCGCCGCGCTCAGCTGGGTACACGACACCGTCGCAACATTCGGCGGCGACCCCGAGAACGTCACGGTCTTCGGCCAGTCCGCGGGCGCCACGCTCACCGGCGCGCTGCTCGCGACACCGGAGGCAGGCGGTCTGTTCCGGCGAGCGATCGTCCAGAGCGGCAACGGCACCGGGGCGTTCACCCCAGAACAAGCACAACGGGTCACCGCCACGGCGGCCGCCGCACTGGGCGTCGCGCCGACCGCCGAGGCGTTCGCCCTGATCCCGGACGAGCGCTTCCTGACGATCCTGCCCGCACTGACCGGCCTCGACCTCCGCACCAGCACCGCCACGGACCCGCTGGCCGGGCTCAGCCCGTTCAGCCTGGTCCTGCCGGTCCAGCCCGCCGACGGTCTCGTCGACGGCCCGGCCGGCGACGTCGACCTGCTCATCGGCACCAACACCGAAGAGGGGCACCTCTACCTCGCACCGCAGGGCGCCCTGGAGTCCACCACGGAAGCTGACGTACTCGCCGTCGCCACCCGGGTACATGCAGACCCGGAGACCACCCTCGCCGCGTACCGCGCGGCACGGCCGAACGAAACACCGGGCGAGCTGCGCTCCGCCGTGCTCGGGCAAGCCCTGTTCGAGGCCGGTACGACGCGCATGGCGCAGGCCCACGCGCGGATCTCGGGCGGCCGCACGCACGTCTACTCCTTCGGGTACCGCTCGACGGCCCTGGACGGGCGACTCGGCGCTGCCCACACCGTCGAACTGCCCTTCGTGTTCGACATCGCCGACAAACCCTGGCTGCACGGGGACACCTGCCTACTCGGCCCCGACCCCGCACCAGCAGGGCTCGCCGCCCAGGTACACGGCGCCTGGGTCGCGTTCGCCAACACCGGGAACCCTGGCTGGGCTCCCTACACCCCGCAGCGCCCTGCGGTGGAAATTGTCCCTTCTCATTAGATCTTGCAGAAGGCAGGCTGCTGACCTGGGGTGTGACAGGTAGGAGTGGGATTTCCGCCGGGGCTGTCGGGGTGTTTGAGAGGTCGTGTTGGCGATGCCGGGCGTGTGTCT
>NZ_JAJCXB010000019.1 GCF_020564935.1 Streptomyces pinistramenti | reverse complement strand
CCCCCCCCCCCACGCAACGGTCCTGGCTGCTGAGCACGCCTACCGCCGACGCCCCCACCGAGTTGGTGCACCGGCTGACCCGAGCACTGCTCACCGCATCCCCCAACGACCGCGTCCACCACGTTGCGGAGGCAAGCGGTGCCGACTCCTGGACGCGCGAACTGACCGGTGCGGCAGACGGGCCCAAGGCACCCCGAACGGTGAGCGACGTGATCCTCCTCGCCGAACCAGCCGACGAAACAGGGCCACAGCAATACACCGACCGCGGCGTACGGCAGCTTGCCGCGCTGCGTGACCTCACCCGTGCCTGGAGCCAGAGTGCGCAGTCACGCGAAGGGAGCCTGCGTGTCTGGATCATCGACGTCGACAGCCAGCAGCCACCCACCCCGCCACCCTCACCCCATGGCGCCCCCCTGTGGGGCGCCGCGCGAAGCCTGGCGAACGAACATCCCTCACTGAGCGTACGTCGCATCGCCTTGACCGAACCCGGCAACGACGACACATTCAAGCGTCTCCTGCACGAACTGCACCATCTTCAGGGCAGCGCAGCCGCGGCGGGCAGCCCCGAGGGGCTCGTCGACGACGAGGTGGTCCTCACGCCGCATGGGCGCTTCGCCACGCGTGTCACACCACTGCCCGACTCCGAGATCACATCCGAATCCGAGCCCCACTACGCACTGCACGTCGATGCCATCGGACGCCATCCCCTCTTCACCTGGCGCGCCACCACCGCGCTCCATCCGGCCGAAGGGGAGGTCCTCATCCGTACCGCGGCCGCAGCGCTGAACCACCACGACCTGCTGACCGCAACCGGTAACAGTTCCCTGCCCGCAGCCCGGCGCCACGGATTCCTCGGCCTTGGCCTGGACTGCGCGGGCACCATCACCGCAGTCGGCCCCGGTGTCACCCATCTCGCACCGGGCGACCGCGTCGCGGCCATGGCCCACACCGCCCTGGCCTCCCATGTCCTCGCTTCCAGCGATCACGTCATACCGCTGCCCGGCACCATGGAATTCACCGCGGCAACCACCCTGCCCACCGCGTTCCTCACCGCACACCACGCCCTCCAGCGGTGCGCTGTCCTGACCGAGGACGACACCGTCCTCGTGCACGCCGCTGCCGGGGGCGTCGGGTTGGCCGCCCTGCAACTAGCACAGCGAGCCGGCGCGCGCGTCATCGCCACGGCCGGTACCCCCGCCAAACGGAGTCTGCTGCGCCTGCTGGGCGTCGAGCATGTGCTGGACTCGCGCACCCTGGACTTTGCCGAGCAGGTCGCAGACCTGACCGACGGCCGCGGCGTCGATGTCGTCCTCAACTCTCTGCCCGGCGAGGCCCGCCTGCGCAGCCTGCACCTGCTCGCCCCGCAGGGGCGCTTCATAGAACTCGGCCGACGCGATGGGGAGCGGGACAATCCACTGCCCGTGTCCCCGCCGGCCCGCAACGTCTCGTTCTTCGAAGTAGACACCCTGGACCTGCACGATCGGCAAACGCCCGTGGTACGGCGCCACTTCACTGAGCTGGCCGAAGCCGTCACCACCGGCCACTGGAGGCCGGTGCCCCATCACACGTTCCCCGCGCACCGCTTTGGGGAGGCCTTCAGTCTGCTGAGCCACGCCCGGCACATCGGGAAGATCGTCATCAGTTTCGACGCCCCACCGCCGGTCGTCGGCTCCGAGCTTACGAGCGCACTCGACGCCGACGCCGCTTATGTCATCACCGGTGGCCTCGCAGGATTCGGTGCCGTCACGGCCCGCCACTTCGCCGCACGCGGCGCCCGCCATCTCCATCTCGTCGGACGCCGAGGCGCCCGAACGCCCGGCGCTGCGAACCTGCTTGACGAGCTGCGCGCCGCGGGAGCCGAGGTCACCGTGCACAGCGCCGACATCACCCGGCCCGGCACCCTCGACCCTGTGCGCACCGCCCTGCGGGAACGGCGCCTGGGCGGTGTCGTGCACGCCGCCATGGTCCTCGCGGACGCCCCCTTGGCCGACTTCACCGACACCCACCTGGAAACCGTCCTTGCCCCCAAGATCACCGGACTTCATGCGCTCGCCGCTCTCGCCGAGGACCATGATCCCGACTTCTTCCTCGCCTACAGCTCAATAGCCGCCCTCTACGGCAACATTCAGCAAGCGCCCTACGTCGCCGCCAACGCGGCGATGGAAGCGCTGATCCGAGCCCGGCACCGACGCGGCAGCCCCGCCCTCGCCGTTCAATGGGGTGTCATCGCAGACGCCGGATACGTTCACCGCACCGGGCGCCTCGACGAGATGGCCTCCTACGGCATGGCCCCCGTCACCGCCACCGACGCGCTCACCGCACTCGACCGGCTTCTCGACACCCGAACGGGGCCCGTCGTCGCGCTGGGCCGCTTCGACTGGGACAGCATCAGCCGCGTCCTGCCCCGTCTCAAGGCGCCCAGGACCGGCGCACTGCTCCAACAGCGTCACGTGAGCACCGACAGTCTCACCACCTTGCGCAGCAAAGTTGCCACGATGAGCAACGGCGAGGCCATCGTCTTGATCGAGGACAAGGTCGCCGAGCTTGCCGCTGCCGTCCTGCACACCCCCGTGGACCGCCTCGACCGCACCTGCCGCCTGGACCTGCTCGGCATCGACTCCCTGATGTTCCTCGAACTCTCCACGGCACTGCGCCAGCACCTCGGCTGCGACATCCCCACCCTGGAGCTGATGGGCGCCGCCCACCTCCCCGACATCGCCAAGCGAGCCCTGCACCGCATCCAGCAGCAGGGTTCCCCCGATCCCACCAAGACGGTCGCCGTCCCAGAGCGGAGTGAACACGCATGAACGTCAACGGCTCGACGGACAGTTCGGCCCGCCTCACCACCGCCATCGACCAACCGGACTTCGTCGCCCTCCGCCCGGCTACCGGCGACGAACACCTCCTACGCCTTTACTGCATGCCGCCCGCAGGGATGAGCGCCCCCTACTTCCAAGCCTTCACCCCCTACCTGCCGACCACCGTCAGCTTGCACGCCCTGCAACTGCCCGGACGCGGACGCGCCACCGGCACGCCGGTGCACACCAACCCGCACCGCATCGGACAGCTCCTCGCAGAACGCATCCGCCAGGGCGACGACGGCCATCCGTATGCCGTGTTCGGTCACAGCGTGGGAGCACTCATCGCCTATGAGACCGTCAAATGCCTTACCCGGCAGGGGCACCGCCCGCCCACCCTGCTCGCCTTGTCCGCCATGGCTGCCCCCCACCACCCCGACTTCACCGCAAAGGCTCCGGATGTCCTGCTCGGCGGCCGAAAGGGAATCGAGAAGCTCTTCGGCCGCCTACCGAACCACGCCGGCCACGACCCCAGGGCGCTGATCAACGCGTGGATTCCGATGCTCGCCGATCTTCTGCTCGCCCTGCAATCCCCGCCCCACCAGGGACCACCGCTGGACACCCAACTCGCCCTCTACGGAGGCGAGGACGACCCCGTCATCTCCCCGGAGGCCTTGGCCGGCTGGAACGACATCAGTAGCCAACCGGCCACCCCGCGGCTCTTTCCCGGCAATCACACCTACCCCCTCGACAACGTCGAAGCCCTCAGCTCCCGGCTCACCGCCGACATCGCCACCTCCCTGCGAGGGTGGGTGTGTCCGGTCAACGGCCCCGGCTCACATTCCGGGGAGTGCCCAGTTGGCGATCTTCGGAACAGAGCTTGGCCGTGATCCGCGATCGTTTGCCCAAGTAGTCGGGCTCAGGGGCGATCTTGGTGGTCGTGGCGATGAAGCTTCCGCTGCCACTCCGGGGGCAGTAGCTTCGTCCCGTAGCTCATGCGGGCCGGTTCGCGGCCGACCAGTGACCTGAGTCAGAGATTCGGTGGCAGTAGGCGGCGGCTTTCGGCGTGGAGTGCAGGCGGAGCCGCCGGGTGGGCCAGCAGCCACCGTTCGATGTCAGATCTCTTGTGGGTCGCGTAGCCACCGTCATGCCCACGGCAGTGCGGGACCCGCACGGCCTGGCCTTCTTCGGCCGGCCCGTCAGCATCTTTCTGGTCATGAATCTGGTGGGCGTGGGCGTGGCCGGCCAGTGCTGCGACCGCATCGGGCCGCGCCGCCGCGGCTCACCGGAGTTGCCGTGTTCACCGCCGGACCACTGCTGGCGGGGACCGCCGGGAAGATGGCGGTGTTCGTGGTGGGCCGGGGCACGCAGGGGATCGGCGTCGGCCTCGCCTCGATCGCGGTCTTCCAGCTCGTGGCCCTCGCCTGCACGACCGGCCTGCGGCCCAGGGCGCTGGCCGTCATCTCCGCGGCCTATGTGCTCCCGGGGCTGGTCGGGCCGGTCGTCGCGGGCGCGGTCACCGCGCACGCCGGGTGGCGTTGGATGTCCTCGGCCTGGTCCCGCTCGTGCTGAGCGACGGGCTGACGGGCTGCAACGCCTCGGCGTTCCAGATCAGCGACGTGACGGCGGCCGGGTCAGGCACGGGCCCGGCCGGGGTGCTCGTGGGCGCGACCGCGGCGCAGAGCCGGGCCGACTACCGGGCGACGCACGAGGACCTCACCGGGGCGGCCCGCCGGACGCCGTTGGCGGCGCCGATCCTCACCGCCCGCGGCACAAAGGACCGGACCGTCTCGGCGGCGAACCTCGCCGCATGGTCGGCGCTGACGACGGGCGGGCACACGACCGCGGCGCTCACCGCCGGGCACAACCTGCTGCGCGACCGCCCGGAGCAGCTGGCCGCCACCTCCGGCAGGCGCTTCCCCGTCCGCCGGGCGCCGCGGACCGTCAGGGCCTGCGGTGCACGGACACCGCGTACGGGCCGCCGGCGTAGGGCTCGCGCGACCAGGTCGCGTACCTGGCCTCCGGCACGAGCCCCGCCGCGCGGCAGTGCGCGTCGTAGTCGTCGAGACCGTAACCGCGGTCCAGGGAGAACCCGGCGACGAGGTGTCCCCCGGGCCGGACGTGCCGGGCCGCTCCGGCCACCAGGTCGGCCTCCGTCCCGGGCGGCGTGAACAGCGGGACGTTGCCCGCCATCACCACGACGTCGAAGGCCGGCCCCAGATCGAGGCCGACCAGGTCCCGGCGGTGCCAACGGATCTCCGCCGCCCTGCGCCGAGCGGTGTCGAGCATCGAGGCATCGGCGTCCACGCCCGTCACGTCGATACCGTGCCGGGCCAGCTCCACGGCCACCCGCCCCGTGCCACAGCCCGCATCGAGAACACTCGCCGGCTCGAAGGCCCGGACGAACACGGCCTCACCGTGCACGTCCTCCCCCTCGGCAGCCATCCGGTCGAACCGGGCCTGGTAGTCGTCACCGTTCCACGTCATATGCCCCATCTTGGCACACCGGTCACCGCCGCCACAGGGGCCTTTCCCGTCTTGGCCGCGGGCCCCGGTGCGGCGCCCGATCACGGCGGCGAACCCGCACCAGCCCGTCCAGGACAGCACCGTGCCGCGGCGCGCGTTCCAGGTGTTCGCCGCCGAGGTGCCCCACAGCACCTCCAGAGCCTCCCCGACTTCGTCGGGCGCCACCGCGGCCAGAGGGCGGTCCTCGCCGAGGCGGTCGGCGGTCTTGCCGACGGCGATGCCGTAGTTCCGCGCGGTGTTCGGGTTGCCGAGCGAGCCGAGGAAGGCGTCGGCCGCCGCCCGGACGGTCAGCGCCTTCCCGGCCAGCAGCTGAACAACGGTCGGCACGCTTCTCCGTTGCCACAGACAACAGGGTCGCTTCGCGCATCGGCCCGACGACGTCGCCGCAGGTCATGATCGGCGATGCCGCAGATAATAGGGCGTTATCTGAGGGAAGGCTTCGCGGCCGTCCCACCGCCGACGTCCCGTCAGCCGCCCATCAGGGCCGACGAGTCCTTAGCGCACGATCTGACAGCGATGTTCCTCAGCCCTGCCCGCCGTCGTAGACGTGGAGCGCGAACGTCTCCGGGCGGGCCTGTCTGCCTCGTCGTACGCGGACAGCACGCGCTCGATCCGCTCCCACAGCCGCACGGGGCTGCCCTCGCGGACCTCCCACCGATCCTCGACGGGGGTGAGGGTGGCGGCGGAGCCGGCGACGGCGTCGACCAGGTGCACGACCTCGTCGACAGTCGTCGTCTGCGCGTCCGGCACAGCGCACTGGGCCGAGGAAGCGCAGGTGGAACGCATGGCGGTGGACATGAGGCGGGCCTTCGCGATCCGGCAGGCCAACGCACGCGTTCGCGCAGCGCGAGCACGGTGGCGGCTCCGGCCAGGGTGAGGCAGGCGGAGACGGCGAAGGCCAGGTCTGCGCCATGGGCCGGCCGTCCCGGGAAGGCGGTGGCGACGGTGATGGTCAAGGCGACCCCTACCGCGGAGCCGATGTACCGGGCCGTGTTGTTGGCGCCGGAGCCCATCGCGGCCCGCTCGGGCGGCACGTTGTCCACGGCAAGGCGTGGTAGGGCGGCGTTGAGCAGACCGGTGCCGATCCCGGATACCACGATGCCGGGCACCAGCCGCGGCCAGGCGCCCGCGGGTACGGCGCCGAGCATGGCGAGCGCGCCCGCCGCGTTCAGGACGAATCCGAGGGCGAGTTGGTGGCGGGCGGAGACGAGGTGCGCCAGCCGCCGAACCTGCAACGCCACTACGGAGGAGATGCCCGCCCACAGCAAGAGCAGCCATGCCACGCCGATCGCCGGGATGCCGATGGTCTCCTGCAGCACGGCGGGCAGGAAGCTGTACAAGCCGATCACGCCGAGACCGGTGAACAGCGCGTCGGCGATCGACGCGAGGAACAGGGGCCGACGCAGGAGCGACAGGTCGATCATCGGGGCCGTGCTGCGCCGCTCGATCCGCGCGAACACCGCGGCCAGCACCACCGTCGCCACGACCAACGAGACCACCGGTGCGCGCAACCAGCCATCCCGCCCCAGCGTCAGCGCGCTGAGCAAGGTGGCGAGCGCCGCTCCCAGCGCCAGGGCACCGGGCAGATCGGGCCGGCCGCCGCGCGGACTTTTGGATTCGCCGAGGACGCGGGCGGCAGCGGCGGCCACGAGCAGGCCGACGGCGGCGAAGACCACGTACCCCAGGCGCCAGTCGACTTCGGCGAACCCGCCGGCGATCAGCGGACCGGTGGCGGTGCCTGCGCTGAACGACGCGCCCCATATTCCCAGTGCACGTACGCGTACGTGGCCGGCCGGGTAGGCGTGTGCGATCAGGCCGAGGCTGCTAGAGATGATCAATGCGCACGCCGCGCCCAGGGCGACACGGCCCAGGGTGAAAGTGAGTGTGGAGGTGGCGAGCGCGCCGAGACCGGTGGCCAGGCTCATCGCCGCGGTGCCGATGAGGAAGGCGCGCCGCCGGCCGTAGTCGTCCGCGAGGCTGCCCGCGACGAGCAGGAGAGCCGCCAGGCCCAGAGGTGTCCCGTTGAGCAGCCAGGCCTGCTCGGAAACGGGGGTGTGGAAGTCCGTCGCCATGGCGTGCAGCGTGAGCATCGGCGCGTTGTAGTCCATCAGCGTGATCGCGGTGACGAGCGCCGTGAGGGCGAGGACGCCTCTGGGGCGGTGGGCTGTCTGCTGCTGTGCTTGCGCACGCTCCACCGGCCGGGGCCGGGCGGGTGTCATGTGGATTCCTAGGTTCGGTGGCTGAGCTTACGGTTCCGGCCTGCGGTGGTCGGCAGGCCGGAGGGTTCGTGCCCGACAGCACCGGTCAGCGAGGGGGCCGGGATCTCCCGCTGGGGGATCCTGCCGCGTGCCCTCTTCGGGGACGTCGACGTAGATGATCCGCCGCAGGCACCTCTACAGCGCCACGCGGTCTTTCACGCATAGGCGATGGGTCTGGGTCCTGCTCGGCGCCCCGTCGGAGCATCACGCCGGCGGCCGCCTCGTCGCCGAGCGTTTCGCGCGGGATACCGAGGACCGCCACGTCTTGCAGGTCGGGGTGTTGGTAGAGAACGTCCTCGGACGCGCGGGGATGCGCCGACGCCTGCGGCATCCGGTGTCGAACCTCAGAGCGCCCGCTCCGCCTCGGGGTTCGCATCGCAGGCGCGTACAGCGGACAGGGACTGCTTCTGCCGGCCGTCCGCGTCGAAGTTGTCCGGCGAAAGCCACTCCCGCAGCGCCTTGCCGACCTGGGGCCACTCGGAGTCGATGACGGAGTACCAGGCGGTGTCCCGGCTGCGGCCCTTGTGGACCACGGCCTGGCGGAAGACCCCCTCGAAGGTGAAACCGAGCCGCTGTGCCGCCCTGCGCGAGGGCTCGTTGAGGCTGTCGCACTTCCACTCGTAGCGCCGGTAGCCAAGCTCGTCGAAGACGTAGGACATCAGCAGGAACTGTGCTTCCGTCGAGATCGGGGTCTGCTTGAGCAGGGGCGAGAACGCCACGTTTCCCACCTCGACGACGCCGTTGGACGGGTCTTGGCGCATCAGGGAGAGGGTGCCCACCGCCTTGCCGCTGCGCAGGTCGATGACCGCGTAGTGCAGAGGGTCGTCCGCCTGCGTCACCGTCACCACGTAGCCGCGGTAGTCGTCCCGGCTCCCGAACGGACCGGCCATCATGTATGTCCAGTCCCTGCCGTCCGCCGCGCGTGCGTAGGCGGAGTACAGGTCGTCGGTGTGCCGGTCCACGTCCAGCGGTTCCACTCGGCAGAAGCGGCCGTCGAGGGTGACCCGGGCGGACGCCGGACGGACCGTCCAGTCGGGCAGCGGGTGGCCGATGGGCTGGCCGTATTCATTGAGACGTGCGGACATTCTCTTCTCCCGCTTCGTGTCGGTTGCTGCCAGGCTAGGCAACTCGTGGACCCCCGGTAAGGTCCACAATGGAGTCATTCCATAGGTCCACTCCCGTTCTGTCCGCGAGGGGGCAGGGCGCACGAGCAGTGGAGACTCCGGACCACCCGACTACACGCTCGTCGAACTGTCGGACGCACTGGCCCGGTTCAGGCGCGCCCAAACCGGACTGAAGCCGGCGCGGCGCACCGGATTCGCGGCACACCTGCTACCCGGCCAAGCCGTTGGCTGCCCTACGGCGGAAGTCGTCGGCGGTCAGGTTTCGCAGCCAGCGGCGTGTCCCGCGCGGCACGGTCGGCTCCGGGACCAGCAGGACGGGGGCCTGCGCCCGGGCTGTCACCTGGCGGCGTATCCCGCCCCGCAGCAGCCTGACCAGCGGACGGCGCGGGCCGCCGCCGAGGACGAGCAGGTCGCCGGGGTGGGCGGCGAGGGAGACAAGAGCGTCGGCGACCGAGCCGCGTACCACAGTCGGCGTGACCGGTACGTCCTCGGGCATGCCCCCGAGTGCGGAGGCAATGGCGCGCTTCAGGCGCTCCCCGGCGGCACGCTCCGTCTGCGCGTCGAGCCCCGGCGAGGGTGCGCACCGTGCTGCCGCCTCACCGCCCCTCGGGGTCCAGGCGCTCACCGGCACGAGCGGGTGTCCGCGGTGCCGGGCCTCCTGAACGGCTCGGGTCAGCGCGGCCAGACTGCCGGGGGAACCGGAAACACCGACCACCACCCGGCTGGTGCGGCGAAGGGTTGAGGACTGACCACCGTTCACGGAGTCGTTCAGACGTGCGGACATTCTCTTCTCCCTGTGCGTGTCGCCCCTGCCAGGTTAGGCTTGGCGTGGACCCCCAATAAGGTCCACAGTTGGGCCATTTCATGGATCCACAAGGTCCGGCCCTGGGGGGGCGGGCGCCGTACGAGGGGAGACGGAGCAGTGTCGACCTCCAGCAGCGAGGCCCTGGGGCCGCAACTCGACTTCCTCCAGCAGGAACCGCTGTCCCGAGCCCGCGACGGGGAGTCCCTGCAAAAGCAGCTCCTGCACCGCATCCGCACCGCCGTCCTCGACGGCCGGCTGCCCGCCGGCAGCCGCCTGCCGGGCTCGCGCACCCTCGCCAGAGGGCTCGGGATCTCCCGCAACACCGTGACGCTCGTCTACGACGTGCTGGGCACCGAGGGTTACATCGAGCTCAGCAGACAAGGAACGCGGGTCGCCGCGCTGGCCCGACCGGAGCCCGACAGTCACGCCCACCACGCCCCCGCCCCACCCACGTTGTCGCAGCGCAGCGCCCGGATCCGCAAGCCCCTCCTGGGAGGCGTCGACTCCCTCGCCTTCACGCCGGGGGTGCCCGCCCTGGCCCAGTTCCCACTGGCGGCCTGGCGACGCTCCCTCGACCGGACGCTCCAGCAGGGCGGAACGGGTCTGCTGGGCTACGGCCCGCCCCAGGGGGAGTCGGCGCTGAGAACCGCCGTCCTGCGCCACCTCGCGCTGGCCCGCGGCGTGCGCTGCGCCCCGGAGCAGGTCGTCATCACGGAGGGAGCGCAGGAGGCGCTCTCGCTGTGCGTCCGGCTGGTCACCGAACCGGGAGACACCGCCTGGATCGAGGACCCCGGCTACCGCGGCGCACAGACCGCACTGGCCTCCGGCGACCTGGACGTCCTCCCCCTGCCGGTCGACGCGGAGGGCCTGCGCATTTCCGCGGCCGACTGGAGGGACCGCCCACCGCGCCTCGTCTACACCACCCCCGCGCACCAGTACCCGACGGGTTCGGTCCTCACGGCCTCCCGACGCCTCGACCTGATCGAGAAGTGCCGCGACCACGGTGCCTGGATCATGGAGGACGACTACGACAGCGAATTCCGCCACAGCGGAGAACTCCTGGCCTGCATGCAGGGCATGACGCCGAACGCCCCCGTGTTCTACGTGGGCACCTTCAGCAAGACGCTGTTCCCCTCGCTGCGCCTGGGATTCCTCGTGCTGCCCGAGGCACTGGTCGACCAGGCGGCACCGGTCGTGGACGAGATGCTGCGTGGCGGGCACCGCTGCGAGCAGCTGGCCCTGGCGCACTTCATGGAGAGCGGCCAGTACAGCAGGCACCTCGCACGCATGCGCCGCCTGTACCGCAGCCGCCGGGACGCGCTCAGGGCGGCGCTGGCCGAACACCTCGACGTGCCGCACACCGTGACCGGCGGCGACAGCGGCATGCACCTGACGGTCCGGCTGCCGGCGGACTTCCCGGATCAGCGCGTGGCCCGGGCCGCCCGGCGGCACCGGCTGGCCCCCTGGCCCCTGTCCCGCTCCTCGCTGCTCGCGGACTCCGCCCCCAACGGGCTCGTCCTGGGATACGGCAACACTCCCGAGTCATCGTTCGTACCCGGCGTGCAACAACTCGCGCACCTGATCAGGAAGTCCGGCTTCGAGGGACGTGGCTAAGACTTGGCGCCCAGCAGCTCCCGGAAGGCTTGTGCGACATCCCGTGAGTTCTTCTGATCCTCGCTGAGTCTCTGACCCTGTGGCCAGGGGGTTCTTCCTCCTTCGAGTGCTCCGTGGTCGTGTGACGTAACTTCGGGATTCTTGAAGCATTCTCACCGTGTCCGACCGATCCGCAGTCGGGCCGAAGGTGAGGGGGCTCGGGTTGGCGGCGCTGGCAGTTGTACGGGACCTGCGCGAGCACTGGGCGCCCGCGTCGGCGCAGGAACTGGAGCAGTTCGAGACCGACGCACTGTCCGGGTTCGTCCTCGCACGCGCCTCGGCAGGACTGGCGGACGGCACGATCCGCGGGGATGTCGGGCACCTGGACCAGATCAGGACCTGGTTCGGCCGACCGCTGTGGGATATGGAGCCGGCCGACGCCGACGCGTACTTCGGGAAGGTGTTGCGCGGCTCGCCGAGCGGCACCCGGCTGGCCCGGTCCCAGGCGCTGAGCACGTACTTCATGTTTCTGGAGCTGCGGCACAAGGCCGAACTGCACCGGATGACCGGCCGGGTCATCGAGTGCCCGATCGACGAGATGAACAAGCCGCGCGGCGCGAAGGACGCCCAGGTGCGAATTCCACCGAGCGAGCCGGAGGTCGGGGCGCTCTTCACCGGCTGGGGCGGCGAGCTGGCCACCTGCCGCAAGTTCGCCCCTACCGCCAGGAACTACACCGCCTCGAAGCTGCTGTCCCAGGTCGGCCTGCGAGTGAGCGAGGCGTGCGGGCTCGACCTGGATGACATCAAGTGGGACCTGGGCAGGTTCGGCAAGCTCCATGTCCGCCATGGCAAGGGCGCCCGCGGATCGGGCCCGCGCGAACGGATGGTGCCGCTGATCAACGGCGCCGGCCGGACCCTTCGGTGGTTCATCGAGGACGTCTGGGGCCAGTTCGACGACGACCACACCCGCCCCGGCGCCCCGCTGTTCCCCTCCGAGCGCAAGAACGCCGACGGGTCCTCGCGGCGGGTGGGCGACGACGCCCTGCGCAATGGGCTCAAGGACGCGGCCAAAGTGCACCTGCCCGGGTGGGGCGAGAAGCTGACACCGCACGTCTTGCGGCATTTCTGCGCGTCTCAACTCTATGGAAACGGGCTGGACTTGCTCGCAATCCAGGAGGTTTTGGGACACTCGTGGATCGCCACCACGATGCGATACATCCACGTCCAGCAGACCCGGGTCGAGGACGCCTGGGTCGCCGGGATGGAACGGGCCGCGAAGCGGCTGGAAGGGCTGGTCTGATGAGGTGGAACCTGCGGCTGACCGCCGCAAACAAAGGGGTCTGGAAGGCTTCTGAGCTCCAGCGCAACCTGGCCGAGCACGGGTTGGTGATCTCGGCGGGGAAGATGTCCGGCCTGTGGTCCGGGCAGCCCGTTTCGCTCAAATTGGAGGATCTGGACGTCATCTGCGTCGTCCTCGGCTGCGAGATCGGCGACCTGCTGATCCCCGAGCCGGAGAAGGTGAGCCGCCCGGGGCAGGCGGAGACGGAACGAGCGGCGGTCGGCGCGGGGACTGCCACACCGGCAGTGATCCCCAAGCGCCGGGACGGCCGGTCGCTGCCGCCGGAGTGAACTGATGGCACGCTTCCCGAAGGGCTGCGTCAAGCCCACCAGCTCCTGCCCAGGCTGCCTGGCCTGGGGCGACTTTCGCGGTCGGCTCTGTCACACCTGCTACATGTTCGGCCGCAGCCACGAGACGGCCGTCTGCATCGGCTGTTGGCGAGTCCAGCCGCTGAAGTGGGAGTACTGCCGTCTGTGCTGGTGCCAGGCCCGACTCAACGCCAGGACCGCCACCGGTATGCCGACCGTCAGCGGCGAGGTGACGACTCCGTGGCTCCAGGCCGTGCGCCATCAGCAGCTCTTCTTCGTGGGACTGCACTACCGCAGAGGATCAGCTCTCACCGCCCTGCATCACGTCAAGGCGCGAGAAGCATCCCGCAGGCCACCACCCATGTCGCACTCACAGCCGAGAACCGGTTGGAGGCAACTACCGCTGTTCGAGCAGGTTCCGCGTGACTTCGGACGGCTCGACCCGGCCGCCGCCGACCTGGCCAGCCCATGGCTGGCCTGGGCGAAGCACCTCGCCCACCAACTCACCGAAGCCCGGGGCTGGGGACGCGGCATCCGCTTCGCTGTCAACCGCGGCCTGGCCGTCGTCCTCACCGGGTACGTCGAGGGCAACGTCATCCGCCACAGTGAGATATTCACCCCGCTCCGTGCCCTCGACCTGCGGGTTGGTCACGTCATCACGGTCCTTGAGGAGATGGGAATCTTCCTGGACGACGAGGAACCCTTCTTTGAGCGACGGCTCGTTGAGCGACTGGAAGGTATCGCCCCCGGCATCGCTGCGGAAGCCGAACGCTGGACCCGTGTTCTGCGCGACGGCGGCCCCCGCAGCCGCTGAACAGCAGCTTCGATGATGTCCGGGCTTCTGCCGTCAGTTTTCGGGGGGCCGCGGCGGCGCGGGTTTCAGTCCGTCCAGGATGAGGTCGAGGAGGCGTTCGGCCTGCTCTCGCTGCTCGGGCTTAGCCGAGGTGAGGGCGATGCCAGCGAGGGCGGCGAACATGTCGGTCGGGCTGATGTCGGACCGGATCGCTCCGGCAGCGCTATTGGCGTCCATGAGGGAGGAGAGGGCGGTCTGAATCATCTCGTGACTTTCGGCGTAGGGATTGGTTCCCAAGTTGACGACGGCTCGCAGGGCGTCGGCCATGCCGAGTTTGGCGGTGGCGTAGTCGATGAAGCGGCGGGTCCAGGCTCGCAGCGCCTCAGGCGGTGACATCGCCGCAAGGAGGCCGGGGACGGCGTCGCACAGCCGGGCCACTTCGTTGCGGTACGCCGCCTCGATCAGAGCTTCCCGGGTCGGGAAGTTGCGGTAGAGGGTGCCGGTTCCCACGCCCGCTTCTCTGGCGATGCGCTCGAAGTGCGCATCCAGTCCCTCCTCGGTGAACACGTGCACCGCGGCGGCCAGGATCTTCTCCCGGTTCCGCTGTGCGTCAGCCCTCAGCGGGCGTCCTGCATCCCGGGCCATCAGTGGCTCTCCCTTGTCTCCATTCGCTAAGTGGAGGCTCCGCCACTTAGTGTGAACGAAGTGGCGGAGCCTCCACTTTCACTGTAGGGCACGGCCGCCCCCACTCCTCCGCTGGAAGGACTGTCCATCATGTCGGGAATCGAAGGCAAAGTCGTGGCGATCACGGGCGCCAGCAGCGGCATCGGCGAGGCGACCGCGCTTCTGCTCGCCGAGCGCGGTGCGAAGATCGTCCTCGGGGCACGCCGTCCGGAGCGTCTTGAGGCTCTGGCCTCCCGCATCGAAGAGGCCGGCGGTGAAGCCGTCTGGGCCCGCACGGACGTGACGCGACGCGAGGACCTCTCCGGCCTCGTCAAGCTGGCAAGCGATCGATACGGCCAGCTCGACGTCCTCGTCAGCAACGCCGGGATCGGCTTGATCTCCCGTCTGGATGACCTGCGCGTCAAGGACTGGGAGGAGATGATCGACGTCAACCTCAAAGGGGTCCTGTACGGGATCGCCGCGGCCCTTCCCGTCTTCCGGGAGCAGGGCTTCGGGCACTTCGTCAACACCGTGTCCACCGCCGGACTGCGTATCGTGCCGCTCCAGTCGGTGTACGCCGGCACGAAGAACGCCGTGCGCACCATCTCCGAGGGCTTGCGGCAAGAGGCCGGCGACAGCCTGCGCGTCACCGTCGTCTCTCCCGGCGCCGTCCGCACGGACTTCGCAGAGCGCATGGATCCGGCGGTGAAAACCCAGATCGACAAGATGATGGAGACCGCTCTTTCGCCCGACGCGGTGGCCCGCGCCATCGCCTTCGCCATCGAGCAGCCGGACGGTGTCGATGTAGGCGACATCGTGGTTCGCCCCACCGCCCAGGGATAGTCTGCGCAACCACGCAGCCCACCCCCACGTTCCCACCGAACCCACGGATACCCCCAGCCGACGCACACGGACCGACCCCCGAGTTCCCGCTGAACAAGCTTCAGTTGCGCTGAACCCACGGGCATCCCACGGTCTCGGGGAACATCGGGACAGCGCTTGGCCCTGAGAACGATCATGGTCAGGGCGTGAGGGCGCTGCCCCGGTTCTCGTACTCGCGACGGGAGGAAGAACTCGGCGGCCCGGTAGTAGGTGGAAGCCCGCAGCAGCCCGCCCCGCGCGCTGACGGGGTGGCTGGCGCGAGCTTCGGCCTCCAGACGCTTGGCGGTGGACAACCAGGCGTCGTGCCAGCCGTCGTAGTCGCCGGAGGCCTGTTGGGCGGGCCGGGCCGCGGGCCGCTGGACGGCGGTGATGTGGAGGGTGTCGATGCGGCGGCGCAGACGGGCGGGCATGACCTGCCGGACGGTGTTCAGTGCGCGTGCTGCGGCGTCTTCGATGCCGGCGCCGGTGGTGGTGGCGATCTGGAGGGCGATGGCCAGGGCGATGGCCAGGGCGACGGCCTGCTCGTCGTCGAACAGCAGCGGCGGCAGATCCGTGCCGGCGTCGAGCCGGTACCCGCCGTCGGGCCCTTTGACCGCCACGACGGGGTAGCCCAGATCGCGCAGGCGGTCGACATCGCGGCGCACGGTGCGCGGGCTGATGTCCAGCCGCTCGGCCAGTAGCGCCCCGGGCCACTCCCGGCGCGCCTGGAGCAGCGAGAGCAGGGACAGCAGTCGCGCTGAGGTCTTCGGCATGATTCCCATATTGCCCCGAGAAGCGGACACAACCTGGCCGCTTCTCCTGTGACTGTTGTTCTGTGCCAGACAACGAGAACAACCGGAAGGGCGCGATCACCGTGACCGCCACGACCACACCATCCTCACCTGCAGACGCCGAGCGGACCGACCTGCTCGCCGCCCTCGCGACCGCACGATCGGCCCTGACCGGTACCGTGCACGGGCTCAGCGACGAGCAGGCAGGCGAACATCCGACGGTCAGCGCGCTGTGCCTGGGCGGGCTGATCAAGCACGCCGCGTCCATCGAGGAAGGATGGCTGCGCTTCGTGGTCGAGGGCCCGTCGGCGATGCGCTACGACCTGCCCGACGGCGTCACCTGGGCCGACCTCTCGGCCGGTACCGCACGTGAATTCCCGCAGTGGGCGATCGACCACCGGAACGACTTCCGGATGCTGCCCGGCGAGACACTGGCCGGCATCCTCGCGCGCTACGAGGAGGTCGCCGCCCGCAGCGAGAAGATCGTCGTCGCCGTGCCCGACCTGTCGGCGACGCACCCGCTGCCAAAGGCGCCCTGGAACGAACCGGGAGCCGTGCGCAGCGTGCGCCGGGTGCTGATGCACGTCATCGCCGAGACCGCCCAGCACGCCGGTCACGCGGACCTCCTGCGCGAAACGCTCGACGGACAGAAATCAACCTGACCGTCGACGGATCCCGGCCAGACCGGGCCCCCGCCCCGACCCGGTGCTGCGCGCCGGACGCGGTGAACCAGGACCGGGCGCCGGCTGCCGCCGACCGTCCGGTCCTGACCTGAAGGCTTGCAGGAATCGAAGGGCATGGCGTCACCGTGAAGATGTGCGAGAGGGGGCGGACGGCCGGTGTCGATATCCGGGTCGGCCCCTGCCGGCCGGGCACCACGATGTCCGGACAGGCGGGCAACACCGGCCGGGACGGCTGCGTCCGGACCATCCGCCGGGCGCCGGAGGCGGGGATCGACTTCGCCGGCACTGCCGATGCGCACTCCGGCGGGGAGCCGGACGAGGCCGGCGGCGGGGCGCGGAGCGGCCGGAGCGGCGGCCTCGTGACGGCCGCCAAGGCGGGCGGCGCGATGAGGTCGAGCCCCAACTGTGCTGGCAGCTGGCGGCGTTGGATCGTCACCGGTCTCGGCCCGCTCGGCGTGCCCTTCGCCCCGCCGCCCCTCACCTGCCCGGCACGACTCCGGCGGCCGTCCGACGAGGGCGCCGCATCATGAATCCGATGACCGTCATCGGCACCCGGGCTCTCAACCGCGCCACGCTCGCCCGGCAGTTGCTGCTCGATCGCGCCGACATGCCCGTCCTCGACTCCGTCGCGCATCTCGGCGGTCTGCAGGCACAGGAACCGCAGGAACCGTTCGTCGGGCTCTGGTCCCGGCTGCACGCGTTCGACCCGGCGGCGCTCTCGGACCTGCTGACCGGACGGCGCGTGGTGCGCACCCACCTCATGCGCCGCACCGTCCACCTCCTCACCGCCGACGACGCCCTGGCCTGGCGGGCCCGCCACGACACGATGCTGCGCCAACGGGTCCTGGGGAACTACCGCCGCGAACTCGACGGCACAGACCTCGACGAACTCGCCGCAGCAGGCCGGGCGGTGCTGGCCGACGACGTGCCGCGCTCGATGACCGAGCTGGCGCGGGCGCTCGCCGAACACTGGCCGGCGCCGGGTCCGCGGGCACTTGGGGAGATGCTGATCGCCGCCCTCGTGCCGGTGGTGCAGCTGCCGCCGCGCGGGCTCTGGCGGACGAAGGCAGGAGTGCGCAACGTCCTGCTCTCGTCCTGGCTGGGCCGCGAGATCGACCCTCTGCCCCCGGACGGCTCCGATCCGGTGGGCCAGGCGCTGGTCCGTCGCTATCTGGCCGCGTTCGGCCCCGCCGCCTCGGCCGACCTGTGCGCCTGGTGCGGCCTGGCCGGACTGCCGGCGGCGGTGACCGCGATGCGCGAGGAACTGGTCAGCTTCCGCGATGAACGAGGCCGGGAACTGCTCGACCTCCCCGACGCACCACGCCCGACCCCGACACCCCCGCCCCGGTGCGGTTCCTGCCCGCGTTCGACAACGCGCTCCTCGGCTACCACGACCGCAGCCGGATCATCGACGACACCCACCGCGGCCTGTCGGTTGCCGGTGCTCGCGTCGTCCTGGTCGACGGCCGGGTCGCCGCGACCTGGAGCGTCAGGGCCGCCACCGTGACGATCACCCCGCTGCGCCGCTTCTCCCGAGCCGACCGCACCACCGTCGCCGAGCAGGGACAGGCGCTGGCAGCGTTCCTCTCCGACAACGACAGTCACCGCGTACAGATCGCCACGTCTCCCCACTGAGCGACGCCCCCGCGAGCCGCTCCCCGTTGACCACGGGAGAGGGGAACACGCTCCGGCTTACGTGCCGACGCCCGGTTGCGTATGTGCCTCCAAGGCGTCGATGATCTCGGGCCAGAGTTCGCGGGGGCGGTCGTGGCCCATGTCGGGGATCAACATGAGCTTCGCTCCGGGGATCAGGTCTGCGGTGCGCTGTCCGCCGCTGGGGTCGATCAGCGTGTCGTCGAGGCCGTGGATGACCAGGGCCGGCGTCCGAAGCCTGCGCAGTGCGCCTGCACGTGAGCCATCGAGGATCATCGCTCCGAGCTACGTCCGGCTCCGGCTGGGTAGTAGGCGCGGTTGTAGCTGTTGGCGGCCGTCTCACGGAGGACTGCGGGGTCGCCGTAACGCTTGGAGGCCCACACCAGGTCTTTCTCCGCTGCTGCAATATATCCCTCGCGGTCCGGTGGCTTGGGGCTGAAGAGCACGGCTTGGGCCTCGGGGCTGGGCCGGCCGTATTCGGGTTCGCCGGTCGTGGACATCATCGACGTCAGGGTGAGCACCCGCGCCGGGTGGGTGATGGCCATCGTCTGGGCGATCATGCCGCCCATCGAGGATCCGGCGACGTGTGCTCGTTCGATTCCCAGCGCGGTGAGCAGACCGAGGCCGTCGTCGGCCACGTCCTGGAGGGTGTAGGGAACCATCGCGCGGGCGGACGAGATGTCTCCCGAGCTGACGGCGCTGATGAGCTGTCCCATGTCGACGGGGTGGTCGTCGAACTTGGTGGACAGCCCGCAGTCGCGGTTGTCGTAGCGGATCACGTAGCGGCCACGGTGCGCCAGCGCACCGCGCTGCCCAGGATCACCCCGTGGATCCGGTCCCCGTCGGCGACGGCCCGCCGCAGCGGTTTCAGTACGACCATGCCGGCGCCCTCGCCGCGCACGTAGCCGTTGGCCCGCGCATCGAAAGTGAAGGAGCGGCCGTCCGGCGACAGGCCGCCGAACCGCTCGGCGCCCAGCACACCCTCGGCGAGGATGTTGAGGTTCACCCCTGCGGCGAGGGCCAGGTCGCACTCGCCGTTGCGCAGGCTCTCGGACGCGAGGTGCACGGCGACCAGCGAGGTCGACTGGGAGGTGTCGACGGTGATGCTCGGACCGAGCAGCCCGAGCGTGTACGACACCCGGTTGGCGATGATGCCGCGGTGCGTGCCGGCGACGGTGTGCTGGGTGATGGCCGCGGAGCCCTGCCGGTAGAGCAGACTCGTATAGTCCTCGCGCGCGGTGCCGACGAACACGGCGGTCGGGCTGCCGTCCAGGCTCGCCGCGACGACCCCGGCGTCCTCCAGCGCTTCCCAGGTGATTTCCAGGAGGAGCCGCTGCTGCGGATCCATGACCACGGCCTTGCGCGGCGAGATGCCGAAGAAGGCAGCGTCGAAATCCGCGATGCCGTCGAGGAACCCTCCCCGTCCGACCGTGCCCCGCGCGTCCGCCGAGATGGGCTCCCAACGGTGCGCGGGCATCTCCGCGATGGCGTCCCGGCCCTCGCGCAACAAGTCCCAGAATGCCGCGGGACCGGACGCATCGGGCAGCCGACAGGACAGACCGACGATGGCGATCGGCTCGCTCTGCTCCCGACGCAAGCCGGTGACCGGGGAGTGTGGCTCACTCGTCATTTCGCTCGACTGCCCTTCCTGTACCGGAAATCACCTTCGATAACGATCACGTGTTCCCGGTGAGCCTAACCGGATTCATTTCCTGACAGCCAGAAAAACAGTCTCGCCCCGGTAACCAGCCGCCCGCTCGCCTGATCAATCAATGAATTACTGCCGATGTTCCAAGAGTTTCCCGCCCCGAGTCTCGTTCCTCTCGCGCACACTCAAATATCTCGGAATCCGAACGTCCGCCGGTAACCCGAAGAGCGAGCTGTTACTGATCAATTACAGTGAATCCGGTAACGCCGGCACGTAAATGCTAGAGTCGCCCGGCGGCCAAGCAAAACAAACGGAGTAATGCGGAACCAGCAGACAGGGGACGAAGGTGAACTCGGCGGTCGAGAAGCTCGAACTGGCGGAACCGCACCTGGCCGAATGGCTGTCCTCGCTGGGACTCGGCGTCGAGTACGTGCGTGCCCAGGGAAACACTCTCTTCCACCGCGACGACCAGGGGACCGAAATCCCGGTGATCGACCTGGTGGGCGGCTACGGATCGACGATCCTCGGACACAACAACCCCGAGATCGTGACCTATGCCAAGTCCTTGCTCGACAATGCAACGCCGATTCACGCACAGTTTTCCAGGCACTCGTACGCCAACGACGTCGCCTGGAAGATCAACGCCATCATCCATCGCGAATTCGGGACAACCGAGCCCTATTCGGCGGTCTTCGCCAACAGTGTCGCCGAAGCCAACGAGGTGGCGATCAAGCACGCCGAACTCGACCGCGTACTGAAGCTGACCGCACTCGCGGAAGACATCGAGGCCAACCTCGGGAAGGCCCAGGCCGCCGTACGCGACGGCGCCCGGATAGTGACCGATGACGCGTCCGCCGCACTGGCCACAGACGGAAATGCGCCGGGCAAAACCGAAATCGACCGCCTGGCCGCCGCCATCAGGAACATCAACAGCGAACGCATGGCCGCTCCGCCGGTATTCCTGGCCCCGGAAGGATCCTTCCACGGAAAGTTGATCGGCAGCGTCCAGTTCACGCACAACGCCGGATTCCGAACCCCCTTCACCGCACTGGCCGCCCGGTGCAGGTTCGTGCCTCTGGACCGGCCGGAGGCCCTGGCGCACATCATCGACGACGAGAGGAAAACCCTCCTCGACCTCGCCGTAGAAAAGGGCACGGTACGGGTCGTCGAACGCAGCCTGCCGGTCTTCTGCGCGTTCGTGCTGGAACCCATCCAGGGCGAGGCCGGCATCAAGGTGCTCGACCGGGAGGCCGTCCGGCGCATCCAGGAGGCGTGCGCCGCGATCGACTGCCCGATCGTCGTCGACGAGGTGCAGAGCGGCATGGGACGCTCCGGTGCTTTCTTCGCCAGTTCACACCTCGGCCTCCAGGGCGACTACCACACGCTGGCCAAGAGCCTGGGCGGCGGGATCGCCAAGGCCGCGATGACGCTGATACGCGGATCGCCTTACCGCACGGACTTCGAACTCGTGCACAGCTCGACCTACGCCAAGGACGGCTTCTCCACCCTCATCGCCGGCCGCACGGTGGACCTGCTGGAGGCGGAGGACGGCCGGGCCTACCGCCTGGCCGAAGAACGAGGAGACCAACTGCTGGCAATACTCGGGAAACTGCAGGAGGAGTTCGGCGACGTCATCAAGGAAGTCCGTGGCAAGGGCCTGATGCTCGGCCTGGAATTCCACGACCAGTCCGACTCCACCTCGGAGATCATCCGGGAGCAAGCACGTGCAGGACTGCTCGGATACCTTCTCTCCGGCTACCTCCTGCGGGCCCACGCCATACGGATCTTCCCGACCGCAAGCGCCACGAACACGCTGCGATTCGAGCCGTTCATCTACCTCGCCGACGCCGAGATCGCCCACGTGGACGCAGGTCTGCGCAGCCTGATCGCCGTACTCCGGGACCAGGACGGCGAGACCCTGCTCCACGCCTGAGAACACTCGGGCGGCCTGCGAGGCTGCCGGTCACCGTCCGGTCTCGGGCTGTTGCTGCCGTCCGGAACCGGACAGTGACCGGCAGGGACAGGCGCCGAACCGCGGCAGCTTCGCGCCAATGACCAAGCCGACCGGGCCGCCGTACTTATGCTGCGGGAATGGAACCAAAGATCGAAACCTCCCTGGTGACCGTCGGCGGACTGCGGGCCTACCTCGCCCGCCCGGAAGGCGGTTCGCCGAAGGGAATGCTGCTGCTGCCGATGATCACCGGCATCGGTACGCAGCTGCGGGAATTCGCCGACGACTTGGCCCGCGCCGGGATCACGGCACTCTCCTGGGATCCCTGGCACGGGCCGAGTTCTGACGACACCCCGCGGGACCGGCTGGTCGAGATGCTGGAGCAGCTGGACGACGAGGCGGCGCTCGCCGAGCATCGGCAGCTGCTGGACCACCTGTTCGGCGAGCTGGGCTGTACCGAATCCGGGGTGATCGGCTGGTGCCTCGGCGGCCGCTTCGCGCTGCTCCTCGGGGCACGTGACGAGCGGCTGGCCAATGTGGTCGCCTATCACCCCACAGTGCCGGGAACACCCCCGCCGAGCCACACCCTGGACGCCGTGGAACACACCGCGCGCATCACCGCTCCGGTGATGATGCTCTACCCCGGTGCGGATCAACTGGTGCCGCGGGAGTCCTACGTCCGGCTGCGGGACGCACTGGACACGAGAAAGACCGGGGCGAGCATCGTGCACATCTACCCGGCAGCCGGGCACGCTTTCACCAGCAAGGTGCATCAAGAGGGCAACCCGGCGAATGTGGATGCCTACGCCATTTCCTGGCCGCAGGTAATCGAGTTCATCAACGCCACCACGGCCGGCTGATCTCCGGGATCTCCGCTCACACCCAGTTCCGTCTCACCCAGCCGGCCCCTCACCCCCCGGACGGCTTCCGCCTGGTCGGCGAGCCGTCACGGGGGATGTGGTGCGGTGGAATTCCGGTGGTCTGCTGGAGTTTGTGGGCCGGGCAGATGAGCAGGTGAAGATTGGTGGATTCCGGATCGAGCCCGCTGAGATGGAAGCCGTTCTCGCCTCCCACGAGCGGATTGCTCAGGCCACGGTGATCGTGCGAGAGGACACCCCGGGCGACAAGCGTCTGATCGCCTACGTCGTCCCGGCCGGCGGCATCGGAAAGGACGTTTCGGCGGAGCTGGACACCGCCGCATTGCGCAGGTGGCTTTCCGGTCGGCTTCCCGAGTGCATGGTGCCGGCCACGGTGATGGTGCTGGACGCACTCCCCTTGACGGTCAACGGAAAGCTGGATCGCAAAGCGCTGCCCGCACCGGAATACACCACGGCACGTACGAGTCGTGGGCCGCGGTAGCCGCGTGAGGAAATCCTCTGTGATCTGTTCGCGGAGGCACTCGGCGTCGAACGGATCGGCACCGACGACAGCTTCTTCGCCTTGGGAGGGCACTCGCTGCTGGCCGTACGGCTCATGGGGATGATCAATCAACGTCTCGGCGTATCCCTGCCGCTGCGGACCGTCTTCGAACGGGATACGGTCGCCGCGCTGGAATCCCTGCTGGATCCGGACAGGAAAGCGGAAGCGCGCAGCACGCTTGAGGACCCGGAGCACCTCACCGCCGATGTCGCTCTGGACCCCGCGATCACGACCGACGGAAGCTCGCCCTACACCCCGGATGCCGGGGCGCCGCGCAGCATCCTTCTCTCCGGCGTGACCGGATTCCTGGGCTCCTTCATCCTCCGCGAGGTGCTGGAACGCACCGCTGCTGAGGTGTGCTGCCTGGTACGAGCGGCCGATTCGGGGCAGACCATGCAGCGGATCCAGCGGATCCAGCGGATTTTCCACGAGTACGGCGGGTGGGACGAGCGGTTCCGGAGCCGGATCCTGCCCCTTCCCGGAGACCTGGAAAAGCCTCTCCTCGGACTCACCCCCGAACGGTTCGACCAACTCGCGCAGCAAGTGGAAGCGATTTACCACAATGCTGCTCGGGCCAACTTCACCGATTCCTATGCCCAGTTGAGGCGCGCCAACGTCTTGAGCACACAGGAGATCTGTTGCCCGGCAGCCCGGCACCAGGTGAAACCGGTGCATTACATTTCCACTATCAGTACGGCCATCGCGGGGCCTGGCGATCCCGCGATCCTGCCGGAGAGATGGGTGAGCGATCCGGCACTGTTGAGTTCAGCGGCTACGCACGTAGCAAGTGGACCGCCGAGGGTGCCACGCGTCTGGCGAACGGGCGCGGGATCCCGACGGCGAGCTATCGGCCGGCGTACATCAGCGGCCATTCCGAAACCGGCGTGGCGGCGAACGACGACGCACTGTGGCATTACGTCAGGGCATGTATCGAACTCGGCGCACGACCACTCATGGACAGGCGGCTGCAGGCGAATCTGGTGCCCGTCGATTTCGTCGCCGGCGCCTTCGTGCGTCTGGCCCTCACCCAGCGGCCGGAAGACGCGGTCCACAGCCTTGCCGCCCCGTCCGCGGTCGATATGGACACCGTGCTGGACCATGCCTGCGTCGGCGGATACCGGATGGAACCGCTCCCTTGCCGTGAGTGGGAACGGCGTCTTGAGGACGCCGCGCGGGAAGAGCCCTTGCCCGAGGAGACGTCCCTCCATGCCGTCGCACTGCTGAACAGCGCGATGGAGATCGCGGCAGGCAGATATCCGCGTGAACTCGATCGCCGCAATATGCTCCGTGGACTCGCCAACGCAGCGGTTGCGAGCCCGCCCACCAGTACCGAACTCCGGCACCGGTATTTCGCCTACTTCATGGAATCCGGATTCCTCCCGGCTGCCGACGGGCGTGCGGCGAGTGACGGTCTGACGGTGTGACGACAGAACAAGGCTCACGGCGGGCGGGAGTCGGCCGGGGGGAGCGCCTCTGCCGCTGCGGAAGGCCGGACGCTCAGTCCGCCAACTCCCGTGTGTTCAGCGGGAGTTTCCAGGTGTTGCGACGGTGTACGGCGTCGAGTGCGTGGTGCAAGGGGGAGGGCGGCACGGCGAGGACCGGGCAGCAGGCGCGTGCGACGCAGTGGCGGGCGACGGAGGGCCACAGCGCCCGGCGCAGCCTTCCGCGGGCTCCGGCGCCGACCACCAGGAGATCGTCGGGCCGGTCGGCGGCCTCCAGCAGGACCTGCCCCGGCTTGCCGCGTACGACGAGACGCTGCAGAGGCACTCCAGGCCCTGCGCTGCTGAAGGCGGCATCGAGGGCCTCCAGCAGCCGCTCACCTGCCAGTTCGCGCCATGCGGTCAGCGGCGCGGGGCAAGGGCCGCCACGGTGCGGGATGTCGCCGCCGGGCGGCTCCCAGGCCAGTACGGCCCACAGTTCGGCACCGGTGAGGCGGGCCTCGGCCGCGGCCCGGTGCAGAGCCGTCAGGCTCCCCAGTGAACCGCTCACGCCGGCCACGACCCGCCGGTCGCCGGGTCTGCCCATGGGGCCACGCTCCTCGTGCTGTATCGCGTTCATGTCTCGCACCATCGAAATGCCGCCCGGTGGAGCAATCGCGACGTGTTGGCGGTTCCCTGATGCGTGGCGGGGAGACTCTGACGGCTTCATGACGACCGCCGGGCAACAAGGGGGCAGCCCGGCAGCCCCCGTCGGCGTAGGGGTCAGAGTCGCGTCAACGTCTTCGAACCCGAGCGCGATATTTGCCGGCGTGAAGTGACGATGCTCCTGACAACCCCGCACGCCGTCCGGTGCCGCAAGGCGATCCTTGCAGTGCCGCCGGCGTGCCGCTTTCCCGAAGAGGGGTACGTGGAGGAGTACGTGATGGCACGGGGCAGCGATACGACCGACGTGCCGGGCCCCCGGCCCGGCAGGCTCAAGGTCTTTCTCGGGGCTGCCCCTGGGGTGGGCAAGACCTACCGGATGCTGGACGAGGGGCGGCGTCGGGCCGCGCGCGGCAGGAACGTGGTGGTGGCTTTCGCCGAGTGTCACGGCCGTCCGTCCACCGAGGCGATGCTCGACGGGCTCGACGTGCTGCCGCGCGTGACACGCAGGCATCGCGGCACGGACCTCACGGAGCTGGACCTCGACCTGGTGCTGGAGCTGCGTCCGCAGGTGGTGCTCATCGACGAACTCGCGCACACCAACGCGCCGGGCGGCCGCCACCCCAAGCGGTGGCAGGACATCGAGGCACTTCTCGGCGCCGGGATCGACGTGGTGGCCACGCTCAACATCCAGCACCTGGACTCCCTCACCGACGTGGTCGAGCGGATCACCGGTGTGCCGCAGCACGAGACCGTGCCCGACGAAGTCGTCCGCCGTGCCGATCAGATCGAGCTGGTCGACCTGCCGGTCGAGGGGCTGCGCCGCCGCATGGCGCACGGCAACGTGTACCCGCCCGAGAAGGTCGACGCGGCGCTCTCGCACTACTTCCGGGTCGGGAACCTCACCGCGCTGCGGGAGCTGGCGCTGCTGTGGGTGGCGGGCCGGGTCGACGCAGCGCTGCGCAAGTACCGGCACGAGCACAGCATCGGCCGGGTGTGGGAGACCCGCGAACGCGTGGTGGTCGCGCTCACCGGCGGCCCGGAGGGCGCGACCCTGATCCGCCGCGCCGCCCGGATCGTTGACCGCTCGTCCGGCGGCGGCCTGCTCGCCGTCCACATCACCCGCAGCGACGGCCTGTCCGGATCCTCACCCGCCGCGCTGGCCGGACAGCGGCAGCTCGTGGAGAGTCTCGGCGGCAGCTATCACTCGGTGGTCGGCGACGACGTGCCCGCCGCCCTGACGGACTTCGCCCGCGCCCAGAACGCCACCCAGCTGGTCATCGGAGCCAGCCGCCGCGGCAGGCTGCTGCGGGTGCTGACGCCCCGCGGCGTGGGGGAGACCGTCGTCGCACTCTCCGGCGACATCGACGTCCACACGGTCACCCACGAACACGCGGGACAGGGACGGAGACGGGCCGCACCCGGCAGTGGTCTGCCGCGCTCGCGCCGTGTGGCCGGACCGGTGGCCGGACTCGTCCTGCCCGTGCTCCTGACCTTGGCGCTGCGCGCCGCATCGGGCCCCCTCGCGCTCAACCTCACCAGCGAGGCCCTGCTCTTCCTGCTGACGGTGCTGGGCGTGGCCTGCATCGGTGGCGTGGTCTCCGCACTGCTCGCCTCGGTGACGACCTCACTGCTGCTGAACTACTACTTCATCCCGCCGGTCGGCCACTTCACCTTCGCCGAGGCCAACATCGTCGTCGCGCAGGCCGCCTTCACCACCGTCGCCGTCACCGTCGCCGCCATCGTCGACCGCTCGCTGCGTCTCAGCAGGCGGGCCGCGCGGGCGACCGCAGAAGCCGAGACGCTGACCTCGTTGGCGGGCGGCATCCTGCGCGGTGACCGGGCCGTACCCGTACTCCTGGAACGCACCCGCGAAACCTTCGGCATGGACCGCATCGAACTGCGCACCCGAGGGGGAGAGCCGGAGCCGGGTGTGGCCGGTGGCCCCGTGCCCGACCGTGAAACCAGAGTTGCGATAGGGGATGACCGCGTGCTGGTGCTGAGCGGGCGCCGCCTGCCCGCATCCGAACACCGCGTCCTCACGGCCTTCGCCGCGCATCTGACCGCCGCCGTCGAACGCGCCCGGCTCGCCGAGGCCGCCGCCGAGGTCGAACCGGTCAGGGCGGCCAACCGCATGCGCACCGCACTGCTCGCCGCGGTCGGACACGATCTGCGTACGCCCCTGGCCGGCTGCTGGGCCGCGGTCAGCTCGCTGCGCAGCGACGACGTGGACTTCTCGCCCGAGGACCGCGCGGAACTCCTCGCCACCGCCGAGGAATCCCTGGCCAAGCTCAGCCGCCTGGTCGACAACCTCCTCGACATGAGCCGGCTCCAGGCAGGCGCGCTGACCCTGCACCTGGAGCCCGTCGCACTCACCGAAGTCCTCCCCACCGCGCTGGACACCCTGCCCGACTCACCCCCGCAGGCGCTCGTGAACGTGGTGACCCAGGGGCTGGAGACGGCCCCCGACGTGCTCGCGGACCCGCCGCTGCTGGAACGCGTCCTCGCCAATCTGGTGTCCAACGCGGTACGTCACTCGCCCGCCGGGCGACCGGTCACCATCGGCGCCAGCGCGCTGGCCGCACGCGTGGAACTGCGGATCGCCGACCGCGGCCCCGGCATCCAACTCACCCACTGGGAGCGCGCGTTCGAGCCCTTCCAGCGGCTCGGCGACACCGACAACACCACCGGCCTGGGCCTTGGCCTCGCCCTCTCCCGGGGTCTCACGGAGGCGATGGGCGGCACGCTCACTCCCGAGGACACCCCGGGAGGCGGACTGACGATGGTCGTCTCGCTGCCGGCTGCTCCTGCTCCGGTCACGGTTGCCGGGGAGCGGGCCGCGCATGAGGCATGAGCCGCGCGGTGCGCTGGGCGGCCTGCGGCCCGGGAGCGTCGAAGGCGGCCGCGGTGCGCAGGTGCTCCGGTCGTGTGTCGGCGCCGTTCGGAATCCGTCAGGGAGCGGCCCCGGTCTTTGTGCGGCATGGCGTCGGGCCGCACGGTGTAGTCCGTCGGGGTGCGCGAAGAGTCGAGGGGTTCCGAGGGTTCCGAAGTGAGGGGAGAGACGGTGTCGGAGGTGCTGTGGTGAGCGTGGAGCGCGTGGTGGGGCTGTTGGTGGCTGCGGCGTTGGTCGGGTTGCTGGTGCTTGTCGTGAAATTCTCCGACCGGTTCTGAGAGGGCGGGTCGCGCGTCGTCGAGAGCGAGGCCGGCTCGGGCGCGGGCTTCCCACCGGCGCACCATCGCGGAGTGCCGCGCGATCGGTGAACCCGCCGCTGTGCTCACCGCAGCCCGGAAGCCTTGAGGACGGCGTGTGCCTCCCGCCCGTCGATCCGGTCCGCCAGCTTCCGTAGCACGTCCGCTCCATGGCACAGCGTGCCGCGCTCGGCGGAGCGGCGGGCGCCCGCGTCGAGCAGGTGCCAGATCAGCGGATTGGCGTCCAGGACACGCAGATCCACTTCCAGCCACTGTCCGTCCGTATCTCGCAGGACGAGGTGCACAGCGGTCCTGCCGCAGCACCGCACCACGACCAGCGCGTCGGTACGCACCCGACGTTCGCGTACGAGTCCCCGTACCGCCAGCCACCCGTCGCCCGCGGTCACCCGCGACGGCAGGAAGACCGCGAGGACCAAGATCCCGAGTGCGGCCCAGAGTCCGGCGCGCGGCAGTGTGAGGCCGCCCGCGCCCCAGTCGAGCAGCATCAGCGGGCCGACGAACGCCAGGGAATACTGAAGGGCGTGCCGGGCATCCGCACGCCAGTGGCGGTCGACGGCTGTGGTCCGCCGTGCGGCGAGCGCCGGCGCGACGGGAGCGGTTCGCCGTTCCATACCGCCGACCCTAGGCAGGGCGGGCGTGGGCGCCGGGTCCGCTGGCACCCTCTTGATGCGGCGGGGCCCGTCTTTATCGCGTTGTTGATACTGAGGGGCCTGGGGGTGTTGAGGCGACGTGGACGCGGGGGCAGTGATCGCGTTCGGGTTCTGAAGGGCCGGATGCCTGGTGGGCCGGCCGTCCGGTGAAGTAGTGAAGGTACTCGCGCTCCAGGCGGAAGCCGGCGGTCCAGGCGAGGAGCCGGCTGGGGCGGTTGTCGCGGGAGCAGGTCCAGCTCGGGGTGCGGCCGCGGGCCGCGACATCCGCGCACAGGGCCGTGACGCAGGCCAGGGCCAGGCGCTGACGGCGGTGTTCGCGGACGGTGACGCAGGCTATGTCCTCATACCTGCTCCCGCGGAAGTACGTACAGGCCACGGCGAGAATGCGGTCCTTGTGGACGGCCGCCCAGCCGTGCCCGGACGCGGCGAGTCCGGCCGGTCCGCCCCAACTGGCGTGAATCCAGGACGTGTCCGGGGGCAGACCGGCGAGCGCCGGAGCGTCGTCCGCCGTCAGCCGGCGCACCGTCACGCCGTGGGGCATGCGCGGCGCAGGGACGGGGACCTGGTGCACGTACAGCATCCGCTCCCACGGCACGATGAGGTCGAAGGCATCGCCCAGGACCGGCAGGAAGCGGGCGGGGGTGCGCACATAGTGCGCGGCGAAGGCGGCAAGGGCGTCCGGGGCCAGGGCGCCCGGGTCGCCGTGGAGCAGTACGTGGCCGGCGCACGCGACGGCCATGACACGTGGCTCGATGGCGCGGTCGGCCCACCAATGGCCCACTCCGGACGTCAGCACATGTTCGGTCAGCGCCGCCACCCCGGGAGATCCGGCGGCGAACCAGGGGGAGAGGGAAGGGAGTTGGGATGGGCTGAGTTCGATCATGCGGGTGTTCCTCGGGTGGGTTCGGGGAGAGTGGGTTCGGGGGGCGGGATCGGGGGGCGGACGCGGCCTGGAACGGGGCCGGGTCCGCCCCGTTCGGCGGTTCAGCGCTGCCAGGAAGGCGGCAGTCCAGCAGGGCGGGTGGCGCTGCGCTTGACGAGCTGCCGGGCGGTCTTGAAGTCGATGCCGGGAGGTGGCGCCGGTGATCAGGGCGATTCGAGAGGAAAGGTCGGAAGCGGACGTGAGCCATTCCGGGAGGCGGGCGTCTCCGGGCGGTGTGGCGTACGGCACGGAGTTGTCGGCCCTGACCTGATGCGGTATCGCCGTGACGGCGGACGATCGAGAAGAAACCGGGCGTTGTTCACGTCGCCTATCAAATGCCGTGCCGCGCACGGCTTCAAGAGCTCCACGCGCCCCTTGACGACCCCCTGATGAACCGCGGTTCTCGACGCCTTCTCCGCTCGTCCCCCTGGTGCGCCGGTGCCCGCATCAGTCTGCGTGGTGCTCCGTGACCTCGGCGGGCACGTCCGTGGCGGCTCGCAACGAGAGGACCATGGTGAGCCCGCCTCCCGGGGTGTCCTCGGGGGTGAGCGTGCCGTCCATCGCCTCGGCCAGGCCGCGGGAGAGCGCGAGCCCGAGCCCGAGGCCGGTGGTGTTGTCGTGGTCGCCCCTGCGCTGGAACGGCACGAAGATCCGGTCCCGGTCCTCCGGACGCAGGCCCGGCCCCCGGTCGATGACCCTCAGTTCGACGCGGGAGCCGAGGGCGCTGGCACTGATCAGCACCCGTTGCTGCGCGGGCGAGTGCCGCACGGCGTTGATCACGAGGTTGGCGATGATGCGCTCCAGCAGCGGCGGATCCGCGAGGACGTCGCAGATCTCGGCCAGCCCCTGGGATTCGATCGGCACCGATGCGGCGGGCAAGGTGTCCAGCGCGAGGGGCAGGACATCCGCGAAGGCGGTGGGCCTCAGGTGCAACGTCAGGGCGCCGGCCCGGAGTCTGCTCATGTCGAGAAGGTTGTCCACCAGGCGGTTGAGCTTGGCGAGCGACTCGTCGGCCGTCGCCAGCAGCTCGTCCCGCTCCTCCGCGGAGAAGTCCACGTCCGTGCTGCGCAGCGAACTGATGGCGGCGCGGCCACCGGCCAGGGGCGTCCGCAGGTCGTGGCTGACCGCGGCGAGCAGCGCCGTACGCATCCGGTCCGCCGCCTTCACCGGTTCGACCTCGGCGGCGGCCTCGGTGAGACGGGCGTGGTCCAGTGCAGCGGCGAAGTGGGCGGCGAAGGCGGTCAGCACCCGGTGCTCGGATGCGGGCAGGCTGCGCCCTCGCAGGACGAGCACCCGGTCCGGCCCGGCCGGCACCTTCACGAGCCCGTCACCACCGTCAACCCCTTCGGCCTCCTGGCCCGAACGCGGGACGAGTTCGGCCGACTCCATGCCGAAGGTCTCGCGGGTGCGCTCCAGCAGTATCGACACCGCTTGGTCCCCGCGCAGAATGCTGCCTGCCATGGAGGAGAGGGCCTCGGCCTCCGCGGTGGCCCTCGCCGCGCGCCGCGAAAGACGCAGGGAGCGGTCGACGATCGCCGCGACGGTGACGGCGACGGCCACGAAGACGGCAAGGGCGAGGGCGTTGTTGGGCTCGGTGATGGTGAACCGGCCGCTCGGCGGGATGAAGTAGTAGTTCAGCAGCAGCGACGCGGTGAGCGAGGCGAGCAGCGCGGAGACCACACCGCCGAGACAGGCCACGCCGATGACGGTGACGAGGAGGAGCAGGGCCTCGCTGGTCAGGTTGAGCGTGCCGCGGTTGTTGGCGAGGGCGGCGGTCAGCAGGAGCGGGAGGGCGAGACCGGCCATCGGCCCCGCGACGCGGCGCGCCCGCGGCAGTTGACGGCCGGGTACGGGCAACCGGCGCCCGCGCCCGGCTCGTCCGTGCGTGACCATGTGGACGTCGATATCGCCGGAGAGCTCGACCGTGTCCTCGCCGATACCGCGCGGCGCCAGCAGGCGGGACAGCCAGCTGCGGCGGCTCGTCCCCAGGACGAGCTGGGTGGCGTTCTCGGCTCGCGCGAACTCCAGCAGCGCGGACGGCACATGATCGCCGACGACCGAGTGGTAGCTGCCGCCGAGGCTCTCGACGAGGGCGCGCTGCTTCGCGAGGGCGGCGGGGGAGGCGTCCGCGAGACCGTCACTGCGGGCGATGTGCACGGCCAGCAGGTCGCCGCCGGACGAGCGGTCCGCGATCCGTTCGGCCCGGCGGATCAGCGTCTCGCCCTCCGGCCCGCCGGTGAGCGCCACCACGACGCGTTCGCGGGTCTCCCAGACCGTGCCGATGCCGTGCTCGGACCGGTACTTCTGCAGAGTTTCGTCCACCCGCCCGGCGACCCACAGCAGCGCGAGCTCCCGCAGCGCCGTCAGATTGCCGACGCGGAAGTAGTGCGAGAGCGCGGCGTCGACCTTTTCGGGCCGGTAGACGTTGCCGTGCGCCATCCGCCGGCGCAGCGCCTCGGCGGGCATGTCGACCAGCTCGATCTGGTGGGCGCGACGGACGATGTCGTCGGGGACGGTCTCCCGCTGCGGGACGCCCGTGATCTTCTCCACGACGTCGTTGAGCGACTCCAGATGCTGGACGTTGACGGTGGTGACGACATCGATCCCCGCGGCGAGCAGTTCGTCGATGTCCTCCCACCGCTTGGCATGACGCCCGCCGGGAACATTGGTGTGCGGCAACTCGTCGACGAGCGCGACCTCGGGCCGCCGAGCGAGGACAGCGTCGAGATCCAGCTCGCTGAACGTGCCGCCCCGGTAGGCGCGCTGGGCCCGGGGGATGAGCTCCAGTCCTTCGAGCATCTCCTCGGTGTGCGGCCGGGCGTGGCACTCGGCGTACGCCACCACCACATCGGTGCCGCGTCGAGCACGGCGACGCCCCTCGTCCAGCATCCGGTAGGTCTTGCCGACCCCGGGCGCCGCCCCGAGAAACACCTTGAGCATTCCTGGCCGTACGCCTGGCGTACCGGCTGCGACAACCCTCGGCGCCACCGAAAGCCCCTCCCTGCCCGGTTCTGCACAGCCCCACATCGCCTGCTTCTGCGAGGGGGACCTCGGGTGGCCGAGCGGCACGGGATGTGTGCCATGGTCCCCATCGGCCCGGCAAGCCCGTGGCGGAACCCAACGATGTTGACGCTTTCCTGATCCGGCCCGCCCCGCCGAACGCGAGCCGGCGACGATTCCCCGCCGTCGTCCCGGCACTCGCGAAGCCTCGGCGCCCGCCGCGAGGAACTGCCGTTGCGCACGGCGGATGCGCGAGCGAGCCTCCGCACCGCGCAGTGCCGACGGGTGGCCTCCGCGGCATCAACTGCGGCCCGGCCGCCAGGTTCGGCACCGTCCGATGACTACGCCCGGCCCGCTACCGGGACCGCTCCCCGTGGTGGGACAGGGCCGCGTGCGGGTCGCTCGTACCGGTGGGGGTGTGGTCGGTGTGGAGGGTTGCCGCGGTCAGCCTCGGGACCGCGTGGAGCAGGGCATGCTCGGCGGCAACGGCCACCTCGTGGGCCTGGACAACGGTCAGGTGCGGGGCGACCACGATGTCGGCCTCGGCGCGCAGCGCGTGACCGATCCACCGCATCCTCACCTGCCCGATGCCCAGCACACCCGGCACCCCACGCAGCGCGCGCTCCGCATCGTCGACCAGGCCAGGGTCGACGGCGTCCATCAGGCGCCGGTAGACCTCGCGGGCAGCGTCCTTGAGCACCAGCAGGATGGCAGCGGTGATGAGCAGGCCGACGACCGGATCGGCCACCCGCCAGCCCAGGGCGGCGCCACCGGCTCCCAGGAGGACGGCGAGGGAGGTGAAGCCGTCGGTGCGGGCGTGCAGGCCGTCGGCGACCAGCGCCGCGGAACCGATCTTCCGGCCGGTGCGGATGCGGAAGCGGGCCACCCACTCGTTGCCGGCGAACCCGGCCAGCGCGGCCGCGGCCACCGCCCACAGGTGGGTGATGTCGCGGGGGTTGACCAGCCGGTCGACGGCTACCCAGGCGGCCAGGGCGGCGGAGGCGGCGATGGTCGTCACGATGAGAATGCCGGCCAGGTCCTCGGCGCGGCCGTAGCCGTAGGTGTAGCGGCGGTCCGCCGCCCTGCGCCCGAGGACGAAGGCGACGCCGAGCGGGAGGGCGGTCAGTGCGTCGGCGGCGTTGTGGATGGTGTCGCCGAGGAGCGCCACCGATCCGGACAGGGCGACGATCACGGCCTGGACGGCGGTGGTCGCGCCGAGGACGGCCAAGGAGATCCACAGCGTCCGCACCCCCTCACGGGACGTCTCCATCGCCGCATCGACCTTTTCGCCGGCCTCGTGACGGTGCGGCCTGACGAAATGGGCGAGCCGGTGCCGTACCCCGGCCGTCCGTGAACCGCCGTTCCGACCCACACCTCCGGTGCGACCGGGCCCGTGATGGTGGTGGCGTCGTTCGTGTGCGTGGCTGCGCTGATTCCCCTCCATACCGCTCACCGTGGCACACGAACTCGATCGCAGCTACTGCCGATATACGACCTGTGACCAGGTGCGATGCCTTTGCAGATGCCCTCGCTGAGCAGCTGGTCCGCCGCACCGGGTCACGTCGCCATCCGGCACGAGCAGATCATTCTCATGCCCGCCCGGCCGCGCCGCACTGCGCCCCACCCGCCGCGCGGTGCGACGCGACGTCGACGAGGCGACCCGGCTAGGAGGTCTCCGGGAAGTCCTGCCGCCCGCCCGGATCCGTTCTGCGGGTGCGGGGCTGCTGGGCCGACGGCATCCGTTCCGTGAGGTCTTCCAACGCCGGGAGCGCGTCGTACAGCAGGCGCTGCCGGTCGGGAGTCAGGCGGGCGATCTCCTGGGCGAGACGGCTGGTGGTTTCGCAGCGTACGGAGTGCAGCAGGGTCTGGCCTGCGGGGCTGAGGCTGAGCAGGCTGGCGCGCTGGTCCTCGGGGTCGGGGCGGCGGGCGATCCAGCCGCAGGCGTCGAGCAGGTCGGCCATGCGGGAGGTGGTGGACAGCGCGATGTCCATCCGTGCCGCGAGTTCGCTGATCCGCAGCGGTGCGTGGGTGTCGAGCACGGCGAGGGCGGCCAGTCTGCTGGGGGTCAGGTCGCGGTGTGCGCTGTGGCCGCGGAGGGCGGGGAGCAGGCGCAGGACGGCGGCGCGCAGCCGTCCTGCCGCCTCGGCCGGTTCAGCCGGGGCCTGGGGAGGTACGGGCGCCGGTTCCGTTCCGCGCGGCGTTGCGCCGGGGCCCTGCCGGTCGACGGTGTCCATCAGCCACTCCCGGAGTGTGGCGGCGGGGCCGCACGGTCCTCGGGGCCGGGGGCCGGGCAGGGGGACGGCGCGGCTGCGGGTGCGGGGGGGGGGCCGGTGGGGCGGCGGGCAGCCGAGGAGCCGGCGGCCCGTACGGCGGGGGCTTTGGGTGCCGGGGTGCCGGCGGCCGTGTCGTCATGGATGTAGCGGCCGCCGCGCAGCAGGGAGGCGACGGCGGCGATCAGGCAGGCGGCGATGGCGAAGTTGAAGGCGACGGCCAGTCCCTGGGCGAACGGGCCGGAGATCAGCTGGGGGAAGAATTCCCGGCCGGTCAGATACGCGGCGTGGCCGTGCGGCAGGCCGTCGAGCACCTGCGGGCCGAGCAGCGTACGGATCGGGTTGTAGCCAAGGAGCGAGGCGAACAGCACGCCGACCGGCGGCAGGGCGGCGACCTTGGCGGCGTCGGCGGGCGGGACGCCCTGGGCGGTCAGGCCGGTGGTCAGGGCGTGCGGCAGGGAACCGGCCAGCCCGGTGATCATCAGGGAGAAGAAGATGCCGATGGACAGCACCATGGCGGAGTTCTGGAAGGTGGTGCTGATGCCGGCGCCGACGCCGCGCTGGTCGGGCGGCAGGCTGTTCATGACGGCGGCCCTGTTCGGCGCCGCGAACAGGCCCATGCCGACACCGTTGAGCAGCAGGATCACGGCGAAGCTGCGGTACCCGAAGTCGACCGGCAGCGTCTCCAGGGCCACGAACGTACCGGCGGCGAGCAGCATGCCTCCGGTGGCGAAGGTACGGGCGCCGAACCGGTCCGAAGCCCAGCCCGAGACCGGCCCCGCCACGAGGAAGCCGAGGGTCAGCGGAAGCATGTAGATGCCCGCCCACAGCGGGGTCTGGGTGAAGCTGTAGCCGTGCCGGGGCAGCCAGATGCCCTGAAGCCAGATGATCAGGATGAACATCAGGCCGCCGCGGCCGAGTGAGGCGAGCAGGCTGGCGAGGTTGCCCGCGGTGAACGCCCGGATGCGGAAGAGCCTCAGATGGAACATGGGCTCGGTGACCTTCGACTCGACGACGCAGAAGACGCCCAGCAGCAGCACCCCGCCCACGAGCGCGGCGATCACCGCGGGATTGGACCAGCCCATGGTGTGCCCGTCGTAGGGCTGGATGCCGTAGGTGATACCGGCCAGGACGGCGATGAGGCCGGCACCGAAGGTGACGTTGCCCCACCAGTCGGGCCGGGCGGGGGTGCGGATTCCGGTGTCGTGCAGCTTCAGGTAGGCCCAGACCGTGCCGAACACGCCGAACGGCACCGAGACGAGGAAGACCAGGCGCCAGTTGACGGGGCCGAGCAGGCCGCCGAGTACCAGACCGACGAAGGAGCCCGCGATCCCGGCGACCTGGTTGAGTCCCAGGGCGAGGCCGCGCTGCCGGGCGGGGAAGGCGTCGGTGAGGATCGCGCTGGAGTTCGCCATCAGCAGTGCGCCGCCGACGCCCTGGAGGACCCTCATGCCGATCAGCCACAGGGCGCCGGCCGTGCCGTGCATCCACGTGACGGACAGCAGCACCGAGAACACCGTGAAGACGGCGAAGCCGAGGTTGTACATGCGGGTACGGCCGTACATGTCGCCGAGCCGGCCGAAGCTGACCACGAGGACGGCGGTGACGACGAGATAGCTCATGATCAGCCACAGCAGCAGGCCGGTGTTGCCGGGCTGCAGCGGGTCGACGCCGATGCCGCGGAAGATGTCGGGCAGCGCGATGAGCATGATCGACATGTTGATCGAGGCGATCAGCACGCCGAGGGTCGTGTTCGAGAGAGCGACCCATTTGTGGCGCGGGCCCGGGGTGCGGCTCCGGGCGCGGAGCGGGCCGGACAGGGGCGCCGGACCAGCAGCGGACTTTCCCACGGGACATCACTCCCACCGGGATTTCACTTGCTTGACATCAACCAATTTAGCCCTTGCCGCCGACGTCGGCCAGGGCTCCGTCCGGCCGTGAAACGCTCAGGCCGGCAGGCTGCGGGTGCTCGGTGGACCACGCTCACACCGCCGCGGCCCGTGAGCGTCCAGCCATCCCGCAAGAACACCACGCTCGTCACATGCTGCCCCCCCGCAGACACTGTCCCAGCGCCTTCAGCGAAAAGCAGGTACCGGCGAGCCGAGCGCGTCCTCCACCACGGCGATCTCCACCTCCGATCCACCTGTGGGGCGAAACCGCCGATCAGCAGGCGTGCTGATTCCTGCCTTGAGGATTCCCGAATGATCCACGGAGATCGTGGAGTTGCCCTCTCCTCAGCCATGAACAACGCGGCGTCAGACTCCTGCGTCGTATGTCATCGTGGCGGGCGAGGTCGACGGCATTTCTGCCGCACCGCTACGTACGGGACATTCTCGGGAGAGGCAATGGGAGCCGCCATACGTAAGGCTGTTCACGCCGCTGACGGTGAACACATCAGCCTCTCTACCGTGACGCCGCAGAACGAGAGCGTCGGGGCCTGCGGCGTAGTCCTCATGCATGGCGCCGGTACCGGTGACAAAGCGCGGAATCTGCCGTTCGCCGAGGACTTCGCCGCGCACGGGCATCCTGCCGTCGCGCTGGACTTCTCGGGCCACGGGGAGAGCACCGGCGAGCTGCCCGCCCTCAGCCTCAGACGGCGGCGCGACCAAGCCGCAGCCGTCATCGACGCAGCCTTCGGCGCTGAACGCCCCCTGATGCTGGTCGGGTTCAGCATGAGTGGCCAGACCGTCGCCGATCTGCTGGACGTCTACGGCGAGCGTGTGGCGGCCATCGTTCTCTGCGCGCCGGGAATCTACGGGAGGGACGCCTGGGACGTTCCCTTCGGCGCTGGATTCACCGAGTTGATCCGGCGTCCGGAGAGCTGGCGTGACAGCCGGGCCCTGGACACCTACGCGCGATTCACCGGCCGCGCGCTCCTGGTCGTACCGGAACAGGACACGGTCATTCCTGACGCTGTGACCGAGCTTCTTCACACCGCACTGGCCACCCGCGCGGACTTCACCGCCCTCACGCTCGTCGGGGCCGACCACCAGCTCGGAACCTGGCTGGCCGACCGGCCGCAGGCCCGCAGGGACATCATCAGCACACTGCTGCGGCCACGTTCCCCGGCCGATGCCACATCGGAAGGCTGAGCCGAGCCGGGGATGCGGGTCAGCACGAGGGCACCCTCGCGGTTCTCCGTGCTCCGGATGCCGTAGACATCAGTGTCGCCTCCGGCCTTGCGGTGGCCATCGGCCAGTTCCCTGGAGGCGGGCTGTGGAGTCGCGGCGCGGGTCGGAGGGCCCGTTGAAGTCGCCTCGCGGTCACGACGACCGCCGCCATCCGTCCCGCCGCACCCGTGAGCACCACGGCGGCAGCGAGAGAGAGAACAGGCAGGACTCGTCTCGTCGGGCCAGGGTTCTGGCACCGGACGGTAGCGAGGGGTCGGCACCCACGCCGGCGCGTCGTCCGGGAGTCTCGGTCCGGGAGCGGATGCTGCGCCCGTAACGGATCGAGGCCCTGCGCTCCGAGGCCAGTCGGGGACGAGTCGTTCACCCTGGATGGTTCGCGAACGTGATCTTCCTGTGGGGGCCCGAGGGGGTTTCGGGGCCCGGCAGGCGACACCGGTGCTCCCTCTCCAGGCTGCCGGTGCCCAGGGCAAGCGAAGTGCGGGCAGATCATGGCAACTCACCGCGGCTCACGCGAACGTGGGTATCTCGCACACAGGGACACGGACAGGATTTCGCTTCCTGGTGACGCGGTATGGACGTGCTCGTCGCGGCGCCTCTAGCCTGGCGTTGGTCTAGACCGCATCTCGGTTCGCGGTCCTTTCCGTGTGCCGCGGCATCCGTCCGGTCGTGTCCGCGGTGCCGCCCAACAGATCTGCTCCGTAAGGCAATTCCCCCACAGCGGCTGCTTCCTGCCCGGTGTTCCAGCGCCCGGCGTGTGAGGTCCGGCTCCGGAGCCGGCGGCGGGCGGCCGCACGAAGGAGTTCCTCGATGAGATCACGTATCGCCACCCTCCTGAGCGCCGTGACCCTGGCCGTTGGCGTGGCCGTTCTGGTGCCTGCCGCGCCCGCGGGGGCCGCGGCCGGCTGCGCCGCATCCACGAGTGCCCAGGTCGGCCACGTCTGTGAGAGTGCCGGCGCCAGGACCAAGGCCGAGGGCTTCGTCGTCAGCGAAGCGCAGTTCAACCAGATGTTCCCGAACCGGAACGCGTTCTACACCTACCAGGGCCTGACCGCCGCGCTCAGCGCCTACCCGGAGTTCGCCAACACCGGAAGCGACACCGTCAGGCGTCAGGAAGCTGCGGCCTTCCTCGCGA
The DNA here is from genome assembly GCF_020564935.1 of Streptomyces pinistramenti. GTDB lineage: Bacteria > Actinomycetota > Actinomycetes > Streptomycetales > Streptomycetaceae > Streptomyces > Streptomyces pinistramenti. The sequence continues at coordinate 89,849 of NZ_JAJCXB010000019.1, read as the reverse complement.
ACGTCAGCCATGAGACGGGCGGTCTCGTCTACGTCGTCGAGCAGAACACCGGCAACTATCCGCACTACTGCGACGCCACCCAACCGTACGGCTGCCCCGCGGGCCAGGCCGCCTACTACGGCCGCGGCCCGATCCAGCTGAGCTGGAACTTCAACTACAAGGCGGCGGGTGACGCGCTCGGCATCGACCTGCTGAACAACCCCGCGCTGGTGGAGCAGGATTCGGCCGTGGCCTGGAAAACCGCCCTGTGGTACTGGAACACGCAGACCGGCCCCGGCACCATGACGCCGCACAACGCGATGGTCAACGGCGCCGGCTTCGGCGAGACGATCCGCAGCATCAACGGAACCATCGAGTGCAACGGCGGCAACCCCGGACAGGTGCAGAGCCGGATCAACAGCTACCAGAGCTTTGTGCAACTGCTCGGCACCGTCCCTGGCGACAACCTCAGCTGCTGAGGCGGCGAAGGGTACCGCTGGAGTGGTGAGCCGGCCGACCGCCCGAGGCCCCGCCCCTGGGTGAGGCGGTCGACTACGCCCCGGAGCAGGCTTGTCGCTCCAGCGGACCGGCAGGGACCGCGGCCCTGATCGCATCCGCTGGTGGCCGCTCGGCCTCTGACCCGGCGGGAAGACCGGGGTGAGCGGAGGGCTGAGCGGCCGAAAGGACCGGCCGTGCCCGCGGGCCGACGTCCGCGCGTCAGCCGGCGGCAGGGGTGAGAACGGTGCGGTCGAACGGCCCGCCGTGCGCTGCCGCGTACTCGACGGCGTCGTTGACGGCGTCGAGACGGAAGGTCCGGACCCGTTCGATGCCGAGATCGAGCGCACGTGACGCGATGAGCCGGATCAGACCGACGTTCGCCGAGCGCGGGCACATCCACTGCCCGCGCACGGTCACCGAGTTGCGCATGATCCACGGGTACGGGAGCGCGAGGTCGTCGCCCCCGAGCATGCCGATGCCGCCCATGAGGACGACGCGGCCGTACTCGCGCACGGTCATGGCCGCCGCGCGCGCCACTGAGCTGGGTGCGGCGGGCGGGAGCAGGTCGATCACCATGTCGATGGGGCCGTCGGCCGCGGCGGACATGGCCGCACGGTCGGTGGCCTCGTCCCCGGTCAGGACGACCGGGCACACGCGCGGACCGAACCGGACGGCGAGCAGGTCGAGCACGTCCCGGTTCCGGCCCGGGGCGACCACCCGGCCCGCCCCCATCGCGAGCGCCACGGCGACCGCGCTGCTGCCGAAATTGCCGGTGGCCCCGCTGACGAGCAGCGTCTCCCCGGCCGCGAACCCGCCCGCCAGCAGCCCGCCGTAGGGGACGGCGTGCACGCCGAGCGAGGCCCAGCGCGCCGGGTCGTCCCCCGCCGCGGCGGGCAGGGGGAAGGCGCTCTCCGTCGGGATGCGCATCAGCTCGGCGAACGATCCGTCGTGCAGGTACTGGGCGAGCCTCGCGCCGCCGGCGCCGCGCGAGCTCCAGCCCTGCAGCGAGATGTCGGGGGTCAGCGCGTCGTCGCGGGAGCGCACCGTCGGGTCGCACCACACCAGGTCGCCGACCCGCAGCCGGGTGGCGTCCGGGCCGACGCGGACGACCCGCCCCACGCCGCCGAGACCGGGCACGACGGGAGGAACGAGGGGATAGTTCCGCTCGCCGCCGAAGACCTCGGCCGCGTACGGCAGTACGCACGCGGCGAGCACTTCGACCGCCACCTCGCCGCCTCCGGCCTCCGGATCGGGCATCTCCCGCACCGTGAGCGGGGCGCCGAACTCCGTCAGAACTGCTGCTCGCATGTGATGACCTCCGTGTTCGTCCGTGTTCTTCGGATCGATGCTAGGAACACCACGGTCATGCGGGAAGCGACGATCCGGCATCTCTGGTATGCGTAGGACGCATGGACCTCTCCAGTGCGGGACTGCGCGTCCTGCGACAGATCGCCGAATCGGGCAGCTTCACCGCCGCGGCCTCCCATCTCGGCTACACGCAGTCGGCGGTCTCGCGCCAGGCCGCGTCCCTTGAACGGAGCGCGGGCGCCGCCCTGTTCGAGCGCCGCCCCGACGGAGTGCGGCTCACCCCCGCGGGCCTGACCCTGCTGCGGCACGCCCGTACGATCCTGGATTCCTTCGCGGCGGCCGAGCGCGACCTCACCGGCGCCCTCCCGCAGACCGAACTGGTCCGCCTCGGGGCGTTCCTGAGCGCCGGCGCCGCGATCCTGCCCGCCGCGCTCACCCGGCTCGCGGCCGCCGACCCGCAGGTCACGGTCACGACGACCGAGGGCACCACGCCCCGCCTCATCCGGGCACTGCGCGCGGGTTCGATCGACCTCGCCGTGCTGACGTCCCGCCCGCCCCACCGGCCCTCGGACGGCGAGTCTCCGCGCCTGCACATGGAGACCGTCGAGGACACCGAACTGGTCGTGGCGGCGTCGGCGACCGGGGTGTTCGCCGGCCGCACCGCGGTACACGTCGACGAACTGGTTGACGCCGCGTGGATCGCCACCCCGTCGTCGAACTCCGAGCCGCTGCTCGGCGTCTGGCCGGGCCTGCCCGGCCGGCCGCGCATCGTCCACTCCGCACGCGAGTGGCTGACGAAGCTGCAACTGGTCGCCGGCGGATTCGGCGTGACGACAGTGCCGTCCCCCATGTCGGCGCTGCTGCCGCCCGGGGTGAGCCTGCTGCGCGTCGAGGGCGCGCCCCAGGAGATCCGCCGGGTCCACGTGGCACGGCTTCCCGGCCGGCCGACCCCGGGAATCTCGGCCGTCACCCGCGCGATCACCGCGGCCGTCTGACGCGGCGCGCGCCATCAAGGCCGCCCCCGGCCTCCCGAACGCTCACTGATTCAGGGTGGCGGCCTTGACCGCGCGCTGGGCGAAGACCTCCTCACGGCGGTCTGCCATCTGCCTCAGCGCGTCTTTGCGGTCCCGTTGGGAGAGCCGGTCGAGATACGTGTGCCCCAAGAGGTGGTCGGTCTCGTGCTGCAGACACCGGGCGAAGTACCCGGTCCCCTCGATGAGGAGAGGGGCACCCTCCTTGTCGAATCCGCGGGCGACGGCACGATCGGTGCGGGGGACCGTCATGCCGGCGCCGGGCACGGACAGGCAGCCCTCGTAGTCGTCGACGAGCCGGCGGTCACCTGGACCGGGAAGATCCAGGACCGGGTTGATGAGGTGGCCGATATGCCGGATCCCGTAGTCGTCAGGGCAGTCGTAGACGAACAGCCGCAGGCCGACGCCCACTTGGTTGGCGGCCAGGCCGGCGCCGTCGGCCACATACATCGTCAGGAACATGTCGTCGATCAGGCTCGACAACTCGGGGGAGCCGAACCCGGTCACTTCCTGGCACGGACGGCTGAGGATTTCCTCGCCCACCACCGTGACCCGGCGCACCGAACCCCGTTCCGCCTCCGGCGGCAGAGCCGGACAAGAGTCAACGGGGCGGCCTTGCACGCGGACCCGCCGGTCGACGGGACGGGACCGCTCGTGACGAACAGTCATAGCTTTCTCTCCTTCTGCGTACGCCACAGATGCCGCGGACGGCACCGCAGCCTGATGCCTTCAAGTGGGGCTGCTTGCCAAGCGCTTTGCAAAGTAGCAGACTTTGCAAAGTGACTGATGATGATGTCGACACCCCGCATGACCAGACGTGCAGCACCGGCGAAGAACTGCGTGAGCACGAGGTCCGCACAGCCCTGCTGGACCTGCTCGCCGAAGTCGGCGCCGTCACGGCGACCGAAGCCGCCTCCCGGCTGGGCTACAGCTCCGGTCTCTGCTCGTTCCATCTACGGCAGCTCGCCCGCCACGGACACATCGAAGAAGCCCCCCACAGCGGCGGCCGCGCACGCCCCTGGCGCCTGACACAGCACACCCCCGCCGCCGACGGCCCTCCGGAGGAGCAGTTCGGTGACCTGGCCCGGGGGCTGGAGGACGAGAGCTGGCAGCGATGGCTGACCCAGCGGGACGAGGCGCCGTCGGAATGGCGTCACGACGAAGCCTTCAGCGCCGTCGCCTACCTGACGCCCGAAGAGATGAGCCGCGTCGCGAACGTGGTCCGACGGGCACTCGCGCCCTACCAAGACCGCGAACAACGCCCCCTGGCCCGCCCCGAAGGCGCCCGACCGGTGGCACTCATCACCCGGCTGTTCCCCCTGCTTCCCCACCCGGCGGACGACGCGGACCAGAACTGAGGAGCCGTCTGCTGTCCTGCCCGCTCCGGGAAATGAGGCCCCGCCGCGGCAGCGCGACCTGGTCGGGCCGCTGGAGCTGCGCTGACGACGTCGCGCGTGGTTGGCGGTGACGCGTCGGGGCCGGGGCTCGCCAGTTCTTCAGACGCGCAATGCCGTGCTCCTCGGCCCGGACATGGCGTGAGGAGCGGGCCTGCGCCGGCGTTCATGCGCCATCGTGGAACGGCTGACGCCGGACCAGCGGGTGAGTGCGTCTTGGGTGACACCGTGGTGGAGAAGGACGAGAGAGGGTCGCCAACAGGATCTCGACGAAGACCGGTTGTAGCGAAGAAGACCAGTTGTAGCGTCGGACCTTATGAGTTGGCTGCCTGACGACTTCGTCCACCCCGTCCACGTGCCCGTGCCCGGCACCGCGCTTCACCTGCGGCCGATCCGGGAGGCGGACGCCGCGCTCGACCACCCCGCCGTGATGGGATCCCGAGAACGCTTGTGGGAGATCTTCGGCCCGGCCTGGTCCTGGCCCGAGGAAACGATGACCTATGAAGAGGACCGCATCGACTTGCTGCGGCACGAGAAGGAGATAGCCGCGCACCAGTCGTTCAACTACGCGCTGCTGAACGAGGAGGAGACGGCAATCCTCGGCTGCGTCTACATCGACCCGCCCGAACGCAGCGGCTCCGACGGAGAGGTCTCCTGGTGGGTGGTGGACGACCTCGTCGGTGGCGAGGGGGAGCGCGCGCTCGACGCGCTGGTGCCGCAGTGGATCGCCGCCGACTGGCCCTTCCGGCAGCCCCGCTGTCTGGGCCGCGACATCACCTGGCAGGACTGGCTCGCGCTGCCGCGTGCCTCGTGCCCGGCCCGCTGATTGCGTTCGCTGTTCAAGCTCGTCGACGAACGCTGTCGCCGGCGACCAGTTGCGCTCCTCTCGTTACGGCGTCTGCAGCCGCATCTTGCTACCCGGCCCATTACGAGGTGGCCGCGGCCGCCGGCCCCGGCGTGGTCCCGCGCCCGGCCCGGTAGGTGGTCCGGGCGAGGGCGAGGGCGAGCGCCGCGAGGGCGGCGACCACGAGAAGCAGCGGCGTGGCCGACAGCACATGCTCGACCACAGCCAGCAGATACGGCGCACCGAAGCCCAGGCAGGCGACGGCCTGGAAGAGCGCGGTCAGCCGGCCCAGGTTCGCCGGGTCCGCCATGCGCTGGACCTCCGTCAGGCCGTACACCAGGCAGCAGCCGTAGTCCGCGCCCAGCACCAGGGCAGCGACGGCGATGAGCCACCACTGCTCGCTCGCCGCGGCCATCGCGCCGAGCAGCAGACCGGCCACCACGATGCCCAGGGCGGTGGCGATCAGATACGGCCGCTCCGGATGGTTCACGCGCCGCGCCAGCGGCTGCACCATGATGCCCGCGACCATGGTCAGCATGGTCACCACGGCGCTGAACATCAGGGCGTTATTGCCGAGCCGGTCCCGCACCAGACCGGGCAGATAGGCGAGGGCGATCGAGGGGGCGCCGAAGGCCCATGGCGCAAGTGGCGCGATGACGCTCCAGAACCGGCGGCTGGTCGCCTCGGGCAGCCGCAGCCGGGCCCAGAGTGCGACGTCCTCCTGGGGCTCGTGGGGCGAGATCCTCAGCCTCGGCCAGCTCGATGAGCGAGAAGTGAGCGGCTACACCGAAGGCCGAGGGTTCGGCGGAACTGTCCGGATAGCAGAACGTAGCTCGCCTGAGGGTCTCAGCTGTGAGTCTGAAGTACGAGGAGCCGAACCGCGGTGCCCCACCGGCGGGCTCGCGCCGGAAGTTCAGTGCGCCGTGGACGGGTCGTTCATCGGCGGAGGCATGGTCATAGGCCCCGCCGAAGATGCGGCTTTCCCAGCGCCACCGGTCGCCACCGACGTGGGCGGTCGGACCACCATTGCTGGTGCGGGTCACGAACTGAGACCGGTAGACGCCGTCCGCCGCCATCCTGAGAAGGGTCGGGCCGTTTCCCGCCATGCGGTCGGGGTGAAAGTTCGTCGTGAGCCGCAGCCGGGGGGCGAGCGGACCTCCCGAGGACATGGCCGCAACATGGCGCAGGGTCTTCTCCTGCAACGTCCAGGCGATGTCGGTACTCATCCGTGCAGTGTGCACAAACGTCGCCTCCACAGCACCTGATTCGCACCTGACTTCAAGCGGCCGCCACAACGCACCTCATGCGGTGGCACCCGGCAGGTTGCGCAACGCTCACAGTGACAAGCCCACATCATCCGAGCCGGAACTGGAGAAGCGGCCGGTACTCGTGCCGCGTCGGCCCGGTCCGGCTCGCGCCACACCGGGGCCCCGCGGTGTCCTTCCGGCCGGCCGCCTCATCTGCCGCGCGGGCGGCGAGACTTCGTGCTTTTCAGCGGCAGGTCCCTTCCTGACTTGGGACGATCACTCGTGACGCGGCCGAGTCCAGGTCGTCGGTGTGTGTCTCACGCAGGCGCCATACGGTCAGTGCGGTGATTGCCGCGCCGGCGCACAGCAGCAGGGACACCGGAGTGCTGCCGCCGTACGCGGCGAGGAGGCTGCTGGCGAGCAGGGGGGAGAATCCGGCGCCGACCAGGGTTGCCGCCTGGTAGCCGAGCGAGGCGCCGGTGTAGCGGACGCGGGTGCCGAACATCTCGGTGAGCAGGGCGCCGAGCGGCCCGTACATCGTGGACTGGCCGACGCCGAGGCCGAGGGAGAGGGCGAGGATCAGCAGGCCGGGTGAGCCGGAGTTCACCAGGGCGAGGACGGGGAAGGCGAGCGCGGCCGAGATGACGGCGCCGACGAGGACCACGGGGCGGCGGCCGACCCGGTCGGACAGTGCGGAGGCTGCGGGCAGTACGAGCAGGGCGACGCAGGAGGCGACCGTTACGGCGGTGAGCACCTGCGGCCTGCTGTAGCCGTGGCCGACCGCGTACGAGATCATGAAGCCGGTCAGCAGCGACTGGGACGTGAATGCGCCGATTCCGACGCAGGCGGCGAGCAGAACGGGCTTCGGCCGGCGCAGTACCTCCATGATCGGCGTCCGGTCGAGCGGTTCCCGCTCGGCCTGGGTGAACAGCGGGCTCTCCGTGACCCGGAGGCGTACGAACAGGCCGACGGCCAGCAGCACCACGCTCAGGAGGAACGGCACCCGCCAGCCCCAGGAACGGAATTGGCCGTCGGGCAGTGCGGAGAGCAGGGTGACCACGCCGGCCGAGAGCACGGAGCCGAGCGGGCCGCCGAGTTGCGAGAAGCTCGACCACAGTCCGCGGCGGGAACCCTGGGTGCGTTCGGCGTGCTCGACGATCATCAGGGTTGCGCCGCCCCACTCACCGCCGATCGCGATGCCTTGCACGACGCGCAGGGCGACCAGCAACACCGGTGCCCAGACGCCGATCGTCCCGTACGTCGGCAGCACGCCGATGAGGAAGCTGCCGCTGCCCATCAGGGTCATGGTCAGCAGCATCATCGACTTGCGGCCGAGCCGGTCACCGAAGTGGCCGAAGATGATGCCGCCCAAGGGCCGGGCCACATAGCCCGCGGCGAAGGTGCCGAAGGCGGCTATCGTGCCGACCGCGGGGTCGGCACCGGGGAAGAACAGGTCGCCGAAGACGAGTGCGGCGATGGTGCCGTACACGAGGAAGTCGTAGAACTCGACCGCTGTGCCGAGCAGTCCGGACAGCGCTACGCGGCGTAACTGCCGGTAATCGGGGGATGGTTGACGGGTGGAAGGGGCGCCGGAGGTTAAGTCTCCGGCGGGTGGGTGGGACGGCTGCACGACGGGGCTCCCGGATACCGGTGCGGTGGCGGTGTCGCCGGCGGGGGACCGCACCGGCGCCCCGGTGAAGTTAGGTAGAGATCATTCCGCCGTCAACGATCTGCGGAATTTTGGCTGGTCCCCGTCAGGTGAGTCCGGCCTCCGTGATCCGCAGCAGCAGTGCCTGCACGGTCTCCCGTTCGGCCGGTTCGAGCGGCCCCAGCAGCTCGTTCGTGGCCTGCAGGACCGCCTCGTCGGTGGCGCGCAGGAAGGCGCGGCCGTCCTCGGTCGCCGCGACGATGCGGCTGCGCCGGTCGTCCGGGGCGGGGCGATGCTCGACGAATCCCAGCTGCTCCGGATCGTCGATCAGGCCGACGATCGCGCTCGGGTCGTAGCCGAGCCGCGCGCTCAACTCGTGCTGCAGGGCGCACTTCGACGTGGCGAGGAAGCGCAGCAGCGCGTAGTGGCGCAGACGCAGGCCCGACTCCTGAAGGGAGGCGTTGCACAGCTGCCCGGCGCGCAGGCCCAGGCGGTACAGGAGGTGGCAGGTGTCCGCGTGCAGTCCGCGCGTCCACGGCCCGTGCGCGCCGATCCGGGCGGGGTTCTCGGCGAGCTGCCGGCGGGCGATGGCGGACTTCCTGGTTGAGACCCCGGGCGGGGCCGCCGCCGTCACCGGCAGCAGCCGGGGCCTCGGCCTCGCCTACGCACACGCCCTGCTCGGCCGGCGGCCGCGGGACGTGGAGCTGTAGCGCGGACGCCTCTACGAGCTGACGCATGACGGGCGCGGACTGCTGCTCGACAGGACCGGCCGGCTCTCGGTGGCGGGGTGCGCGGCGCCGTGGCGACGATCAGGGCCGAGGGGCAGGCAGGACGGCGCCGGCTGTGGGCCGCTCGCGCCCGTCGGGCAGGGGGCGGCAGCTCTCGGACCGATGCGCTGCCCGAGGCGGGATTTGTATCGGGTGGGTATCAGGGAGTGCTTGGTTGTCCATCGAATCCGTACGCCGGGGGATGGCGGAGGGGGCCACCGGGAGCTGGGGTGAGGTGGCTCTGGCAGCTGCCCGCGTTGTGCCGCCCGGTCTGACCTGGGTATTCGTGGAGGGAGGATGCGGTGAGGGGGGACGTGTGTCCGCTGGGTGGCACAGTTGCTACGTCCGGTGTCTGCCATATCGTTTCTTGCAGGGCGACGTGTGCGTGTGAGTGCACACGTCGCCTGTGATCAATGATCGTCCGAACAGGAGTTGTCCGTCCGTGTCCTCGTCCGCCCCGGCTCCGGCCTCTCCGCGGCCCGTTCGTGTGCTGCTGGTGGAGGACGACGAGCTGATGCGCCGCTCCTTCGCCGTCGCCCTTGAGCGCTACGGCTACCAGGTGAAGGCCGCGGCCGACGGGCTGGCGGGCCTTGAGCTGTTCCGTGACGAAGGCTTCGACCTGCTGATTCTGGATGTGATGCTGCCCGGTCTCGACGGGATCGGTCTGTGCCGCAGGGTCCGGGAGACCAGCCTGGTGCCGGTTTTGATGATGTCCGCTCGCGGCGACGGGCTCGACGTCGTCGCCGGTCTGGAGGCCGGGGCGGACGACTACGTGGTCAAACCCGTGGACACCTATGTGCTCGTGGCCCGTATCCGTTCACTGCTGCGGCGGGCGACCTACGCGCCTGCCCCAGGGGCCGGGCAGGCCACCGGCGGTGACGGGCCGACGCCGTCCGAGGGGGAGTTGCTGGTCTTCGGGGATCTGACCGTCGACACCGGTGGCCTGGAGGTGTTCGTCTCCGGAAGCCCCGTGGCGCTGACCCCGACCGAGCTGAAGCTGCTGCTGGAGTTCGCCGCCCACCCGGGCATCGTCCTGGAACGGCACACCCTGCTGCGGGACGTGTGGGAGTACGGCTGGGACGGCGACAGCCGGGTCGTGGACCTGTGTGTGCAGCGGCTGCGCAGGAAGCTGGGCCGGGACCGGATCGAGACGGTCCGCGGCTTCGGCTACAAGCTCAGGCGCTGAGGCCGGTGCGTCCGTTCCGTCGGCCGGGGCCGGCCCGCGTGCCGCTGCGCTGGAAGATCGCCGCGCTGGCCGCGGCCACGGCTTGCCTGGTCGCGGCGGCGGTGGGTGTGCTGGTCCACGTGTGGACCGCGCACGACATCCGGCACCGGGCCGAAAGACAGGCCCTCGCCGGTGTGACCTCGGCCATGGACGTCTACCGGCGCACCGGAACCCTCACGGACAACGCCCGGCTCGATCCGGCCGAGCTGCCCTACGCACTGCAGAACCCGACCGACGGTGACCGGCGCGTGTCCTACGGCGGGAACGTCCCCGGGAGCATGGACCCGACCGTCTGGGGTGCCCAGCGGGTCGGTGGGCCTGGCAGCCCGGTGCTGGCCGTCCGGGTGACCATCTACGCGGAGTTCCACGAGCTGTACCGGCTCGACCTGACCATGGCGGTGGCCTCGCTCATCGCCCTCGCGGCGGCCACGCCCCTGGCGATCTACGGGGCCGGGCTGCTCGGCCGTCGGCTGCGGCGGGTCTCCGAGACCGCGGGCCGGATCTCCGCCGGGGATCTCGATGCCCGAACCGGGCACACCAAGGGTCGCGACGAGGTCGCCGACATCGCCGCCACCGTCGACCTCATGGCCGACAGTCTCAGTCAACGGCTGTGCACCGAGCGGCAGTTCACCGCGGACGTGGCCCACGAGCTGCGCACCCCCGTCGGCGGTCTGCGGGCCGCCGCCGACCTGCTGCCGCCGGGCGAGACGGAGGATCTGCTCCGGGCCCGGGTGCGTGACCTGCGCGGCCTGGTCGAGGACCTGCTGGAGATCTCCCGGCTCGACGCCGGCGCCGAACAGCCGGTCCGCGCCCATGTCCCGCTCGACGCGGTCGTCCGTGAGGCCGTGACGCGTACCGGCCTCGACACCGAGGTCACCGCCGCCGACGCCAGGCACGAAGCGGCCGGGCAGACCGTCGAGACCGACCCCCGCCGCCTCGAACGGATCGTCAGCAACCTCGTCATCAACGCCCACCGGCACGGGGACACCCCGGTGCAGGTCACCGTGGAGGGCCGCACCGTCATCGTGCGCGACCACGGCCCCGGCTTCCCCCGTGACCTGCTGCGCGACGGCCCGCGCCGCTTCCACACGGGCGCGACGGAGCGCGGCTCGGGCCACGGTCTGGGCCTGACCATCGCCCTGGGCCAGGCCCGGCTCCTCGGCGCCGAACTGCGCCTGGACAACGCCCAGGACGGCGGCGCCGTCGCCACCCTGCGCCTGCCGACCTGACCGCCCGGCCCCTACAGAACCGCTACACAGCGGAGCGGACGCCGATACACGGCGGCTCAGGTCCTGATACGTCCCCAGGACACCTTTGGCGTGCACCCTTCCGCATCCGGACACCGCACCCGGACACCGCACCCGAAGAGGAGTCCCCGTGACCGCCGCACCCTTTGACGCACTCACGCCGCACCCCACCACCGGGACGGCAGCCGCCGTCACCGACCTGTCGAAGACCTACGGCAGCGGCGACACCCGTGTCGCCGCCCTGGACCGTGTCAGCATCTCCTTCCGGGAAGGCGAATTCACCGCGATCATGGGCCCCTCCGGGTGCGGCAAGTCCACCCTGATGCACTGCGCCGCCGGGCTCGACGCGTTCGACTCCGGCTCCGTCCGCATCGGCACCACCGAACTCGGCACGCTCAACGACCGGCAGCTCACCGCGCTGCGCCGCGACCGGATCGGCTTCATCTTCCAGGCGTTCAACCTGCTGCCGACGCTGACCGCGCTGGAGAACATCACGCTGCCGCTGACCATCGCAGGACGCCGCCCCGACCGGCAGTGGCTGGACCGCGTGGTCTCCATGGTCGGCCTCTCCCAGCGCCTCGGCCACCGTCCCGGACAGCTGTCCGGCGGGCAGCAGCAGCGCGTCGCGGTGGCCCGCGCCCTGGTCTCCCGCCCCGCGATCATCTTCGGCGACGAGCCCACCGGCAACCTCGACTCCCGCGCCGGGGCCGACGTCCTCGGCTTCCTGCGCGACTCGGTGCGCGAGCTGGGCCACACCGTGGTCATGGTCACCCACGACCCCGTCGCCGCCGGCTACGCGGACCGCGTGGTCTTCCTCGCCGACGGCCGCCTGGTCGACGAGATGGACCGACCCACCCCGGAACGGGTCCTGGACCGGATGCTGCGCCTTTCCGGGGGGAAACCCCGGACCCCCGCGTCCGACGCCCGCGCACGCACGAGCTGACCTGCCCGGACACCAGCTATCGAACCAGCCGCCCGCTCGCATCCGCCGAGCCCGCCTCCCAGGATCCGTACCCTCATGTTCCGTACCGCCCTGCGCAACGTGTTCGCGCACAAGGCCCGCCTGCTGATGACCGCATGCGCGGTCCTGCTCGGCGTCACCTTCATCACCGGCAGCCTCGTCTACGGCGACAGTCTGAACCAGGACACCGCCGCCCGAGCGACCGATGGCTACGAGCGCATCGCCGTCGACGTCGCCGCCGATGCCGACCCCGCCAACGGCGGCCGGCCGGGCAACCTCGACGCCCGCACCGTGAGCACCCTGGCCAAGCTCCCCGGCGTCGCCGTCGCCGCGGGCCGGGTCGACGGCTTCGCCGCCGTCGCCGACCACGACGGCAAGCTCATCGGCCACGGCAAGCCCTCCCGGGGCGGCAACTTCGCCCCGGCAGCGGACGGCAAGGACCCCGCCTACCGCTTCACCCGGGGTTCCGGCCCGACCGGCAACGGCACGATCGCCCTCGACGAGACCACCGCCACGCGCGGCGGCTACCACGTCGGAGACAGTGTGCGCGTCGGCACGGACAAGGGCGCCGCCTCTTACACCCTCAACGGCATCTTCCGCACCGACGGAACCAAGCTCCCCTCCGGCGGCAGCCTGACGCTGTTCACCAGCGCCACCGCCCAGCGGCTCTTCCTCCAGCCCGGCCGCTACCAGCACATCGAACTCACGGCCACACCCGACGCCGACAGGCCCCAGCTCCTCAGCCGCGTCGAATCGGTGCTGCCCCAGGGCACCAGTGCGGCCACCGGCGCCCGGCTCGCCCAGATCAAGACGAACCTCGCCACCGGCGACAGCGACACCATGAGCCAGATCCTGCTGGGATTCGCGGCGGTCGCCCTGTTCGTCGCCACCTTCCTCATCTCCAACACCTTCACCATGCTGGTCGCCCGGCGCACCAGGGAACTGGCCCTGATGCGGGCCGTCGGCGCCTCCCGCCGGCAGGTGCGCCGCACCCTGCTGACCGAGTCCCTGCTCGTCGGCGCCATCGCCTCCGCGGCCGGCCTCGCCGTCGGCACCGGTGTCGCCGCCCTGCTCCAGGTGCTCTTCGCCCCCGCCGACACCCCGGCCGCCCCGCTGGTCCTCACCCCAAGCACCGTGATCATCTCCATGCTGGCCGGCACTCTCCTGCCCATGGTCGCCGCCTGGCTTCCGATCCGCCGGGCCATGGCCATCCCGCCCGTCGCCGCACTCAGCGCGGCCGAGCCCACGACGCCCGCACGCGCGGGCTCCCTGCGCACCGGCCTCAGCGCCGCGCTGACGCTCACCGGCACCTCCGCCGTGGTGTATGGAGCCTTCAGCACGGGGAAGGACACCCGGACCGTCATCGGTCTCGGCGCGGCCCTCGCCCTGACCGGGACGATCGGCTTCATCCCCCTGCTGTCCCGCCCGTTCATCGCCCTGCTCACGCCGCTGCTGACCCGCCTCCACCCGGTGCACGGTGACCTCGCCGCCCGCAACACCGTGCGCGACCCGCGCCGCACCGGTGCCACCGCCGCCGCGCTCGCCATCGCCCTCACCCTCTCCTCCGGCCTGTCCGTCCTGGGAGCATCCGCAGCCCAGTACCTCGACCGCGCGACCACCCACGCCTTTACTGCCGACTACCTGGTCAAGCCCGATGACGGTGGTGGGTGGATGACTTCCGCCACCGCCGCGCCGCTGAAGAAGCTGTCCGGCGCCACCTTCAGCCCGCTCAACCAGTCCACCGGATACCGCCTGGCCGGCACCTCATCCGTCCTGACCGGCATCGATCCCGCCACCATCGGCCGACTGCTGCGCTACGACGTGACCGAGGGCTCTCTCGACTGTCTCGCCAAGGGCCAGATCGCCGTGGCCGACTTCAAGGCCAAGGAAGCGGGCTGGCATGTCGGCCAGACCCTCCCCCTGGAGCGTCGCAACGACCAGCGCGGCAGCGTCACCATCGGCGCCATCTACCAGGCGGACGCGCAGAGCGACCTGATGCCCAGCATCACCGCACCCGACTCCCTCGTCGCCCGCTACGACTCCGCCCCGAGCACCCACGCGGTTCTCGTCGCGACGGACGGCGGACCCAGCAGGGCAGCGCTCGCAGGCGTCACCCACGCCCTCGGCGACAACCCCGCCCTGGCCGTCCTCGACCAGGAAGACATCCGTGCCCAGGACAGCGGTGGCATCGGCGACCAACTCAACGTCTTCTACGCCTTGTTGAGCATGGCCCTGGCGATTGCCGCGCTGGGCATCGCCAACACCCTCGCGATGTCCGTACTCGAACGCCGCAAGGAGATCGGCACGCTGCGCGCCCTCGGCCTGGACCGCGCCGGAGTGACCCGGATGATCCGCCTGGAGGCCCTGCTCCTCGGCGCGCTCGGGGCGGCCCTCGGCACGGTCATGGGCGTCTTCCTGGGCTGGGCGCTCGGCCGCACCCTCCAAGAGAGCGTCGTGGGCTACGAGTTGGTCCTGCCCTGGGGGCGCCTCGCCCTCGGCGTACTCATCGCTCTGGCAGGCGCACTGGTCGCCTCGCTCTGGCCGGCGCACAGGGCCGCCCGCGTCGACATCCCCGCCGCGACCACGGCCCGGTAACCACCTGCCCGGAACGTCAACCCTCTGATCTGCGCGGCTGCAAGGCCGGCTACGACGGTGCCTCTTGCGAGTTACTTGGATTCGACTCGTCCGAGCGGATCGGGAGCGGCTGCCAGTGCGTCACGCGCCGCCTGCCAAGCGGAATCCCCGGGGTAGAGCTGGGTGCGGAGAGAGGCCCAGGTGAGCCGCTGGACCGCGGACACCCGCGCGGGGTCCTCGTCCGTGGTCTCGGCGACGTCGTATCCGGAGACGCCGCCGAGCCCGTGTTCCGCGTCGAACAGGGTGAGCAGGGACTTGGGGCCGGGGGAGAGGACATACGGGTCGGTGTGCCAGTCCGGGCCCCGAACCGTCAGGTGGGCGGAGGCGTCCTTGTCACCGGCGACCACGAGCGCGGGCGTCGTCGTCCCGGAGAAGTCAGTGGTCAAGAAGAACGAAAGATTCTCGGCCACGGACTCGGTGAGGGCACCGCCGCCTCTGCCGGGCGCGGCCAGCAGCACACCCGCTTTGATCCGCGGCTCGGCCAGGTTCACTTCCGCCCCGTCGTGCGGATCGGTGAGCCGGGCGCCCAGCAGCAGGCTCGCGGTGTGCCCGCCCATCGAGTGCCCGGCCACGGCGACCCTGCTGCGGTCCAGGCGCCCGACGAGCTGCGGGACAGCGGCTTCGATCACGTCGAGCCGGTCGAGGATGCGCTTCATGTCCTCGGCCCGCGACCGCCAGAACAGCGGCGCCCCGGGAGTATCGGGGTCCAGGCTCAGTGTCCTGGAGCTGAGATGGGCGGGCTGGATCACGACGAAGCCGTGCGCCGCCCAGAAGTTGGCGAGGGGGGCGTAGCCGTTCAGTGAGGAGAGGTGGTTCGAGTGGCCCTGGCCGTGCGAGAGGAGGATGACCGGCAGGCCGCTGCCGGTGACGGGTGCGGAGACCCGCACCTCCAGGTCCACGGCTCGGCCGGGAGCCGGCAGCACTACCGGACTGACCGAGAGGACGGGAGCGGGCGAGCTGAAGCTGTCGGCTGTGCATGTCGATTCGCTCATGATGCTGATGCGCATTTCCCTTCAACGGCCTCTGCTGCCGGGCGCATTCGGCCGATGGCGGGTGAGGCGGCCAGGAGCAGGCGCTCAGGAGCGTCCGGCTTCAGCTGGGCTGAAAGCGGAGCGTTGTTCCACTTAATGTACGGAGCAGTGTTCCGCTTCGGCAGTGGCCGTCGGAAGGAGACCGTGGTGTCCGCTGCGAGCGAGTCCGGGGAGGCGCAGGGCCGAAGCAAGCGGGCCGACGCGCTGCGCAATCAGCAGACGCTGCTCGCCGCCGCCGCTTCGGTGTTCGTCACCTCCGGCGTCGACGCGCCGATCCGTGAGATCGCGGCCTGCGCCGGTGTCGGGATGGGGACGATCCACCGCCACTTCCCGACTCGGGCGGATCTCGTCGTCGCCGTCTACCGCCACCAGGTCGAGGCATGCGCCGAGGCCGGCCCGAGCCTGCTGGCCGACGCCAACTCTCCGTTCGCAGCGCTCTGTCAGTGGGTCGACCTCTTCGTCGACTTCCTGGTCACGAAGCACGGACTCGCCAAGGCGCTGCAATCGGACAGCAGCGGCTTCGACACGCTGCACGCCTACTTCCTCGACCGCTTGGTGCCCGTCTGCGCGCAGTTGCTCGACGCCGCGGTCAACGCCGGCGACACCAGGCCCGGTACGCACGCCTACGAGCTGATGCGCGGCATCGGCAACCTCTGCACCGGACGCGACAGCGACCCCCGCTACGACCCCCGCCGACTGGTCGCACTGCTCCTCGGGGGACTACAGCGACCGCAGCCGTCCTGAGGGAGACGGCCAACCCGTATGCGGCGGGGGAGCGTTCGGGCAGTTTCGCGTCGCCAGGCTGCCCGGGTGGCAGAACGAGGACGCGCCCGTCGGTGTCGTCAGTGGACGATCTGGTCTCCGTCGGGCACGTCCTCGACCGTGACCAGGCCGCGGGGCAGCCCGAGTCCCTGTGCCACCGCCTGGGCGAGCCCGTCGGCATCATGGCCTGTCGGGACCGGCACCTGCTCGCCCTCGCCGTAACTCTCGATCGCCTTCGCGAAGTAGCCGGGATGCCAGGCGCCGACGGCTCCCTTGACCTGGACCGCGGTCACGGGGCGGTTGCCGACGAGGTCCTTGAGCGCGGCGAGAATCTCGTCGGACCGCAGCTCGCCCGGTACCTGGAACAGGCTGGCGTGCGCGCCGACCAGGCCGCCGTCCCGCAGCCGCACGGTCACGGTCAGGCAGCTGGTGACGCTCGGGTAGGTGATCACGCCTCCCGGTGCGACTTCCTTGACCTGACCTTCGGTGACCGTCGCTTCGCCGGGCGCCGTCAGGCTGCTCGCCGCGTGCGGGCCTGCGTGGGCGGGTTCGTACGCCTGGGCCGCAGGGCTGAGTCCGAGCTGGAGCGCGAGCAGGGCTGCCGGCAGGACCAGGGCACACGCCGTGGTGGATCTCCGCCCGGTCGTCCGGACGGCTCGGCGTGCAGGGGGGAGTGGCTGGTGCGCTGGCACGGATGGTCTCCTGAAGAGGAAGCTGGGTCGGCTGCCCGCCATGGCCGGCCGACGGCTGGCTGGCTTACCGCTGTACTGAGAAGCCGTTTGTACCATCACCGGCTGCGGCGCCGTCCACACGCATACGGCTCCAGGCGCAGCCCGCTGTCATGAGGCGGCCGGTGATCTCGTGCCCGCTACGTGCCGGACGTGCGGGTGATCGGCAGGTGGCGGGGGCCGCGGAGGATGGGGCTGCGTCGGTAGGGGGGCGGGTCCTCGGCCAGCTGGAAGTGCTCCAGGTGCGGGAGGAGCGCGTTGAGGGCGATCTGGGTTTCCACGCGGGCGAGCGGCGCGCCGAAGCAGCTGTGGATGCCGCTGCCGAAGCCGAGGTGCTGGTTGTCCTCGCGGGCCGGGTCGAAGCGGTCGGGGTGGTCGAACCGCAGGGGATCCCGGTTGCCTGCGGCGAGCACGAGGATCAGCGGGGCGCCCTGGGGGATGGTGACATCGCAGACCTCGACGTCGGTGACCGGAGTGCGCTGGGGCAGCAGATGGACGGGGGGTTCGTAGCGCAGGAGTTCTTCGACGGCCCTGGGCATCAGCTCGGGCTCGTCGCGCAGCTGACGGTAGGCGTCGGGGTGGCGGAGGAAGGTGAGTGTGCCGTTGGTGATGAGGTTGACCGTGGTCTCGTGCCCGGCGATGAGCAGGAGCGTCGCGTTCGCCATCAGTTCACTTCTGGTGAGGGGCCCGTCGGGTCCGGAGTCGTGGACGAGCGCGGAGAGCATGTCGTCCGACGGGGCGGTGCGGCGCCGGTCCGAGAGGTCTCCGAGGTACTCCGCCATCGCCTCCCGGGCTTCGACGCCCGCGTTGAGTTGGTGCTCGCCGATCCTGCCGGGCGTGACGTCGAGGCTGGCGATGATGTCGTTGGCCCAGGCGTGGATCCGGGGCACGTCCGCCTGGGGTACGCCGAGCAGCCGGCAGATCACGGTGACGGGGAGCGGGTAGGCGAACTCTTCGACGATGTCGATCCGGTCCTTGTCCCGGAGGCCGTCGAGCAGTTCGTCGCAGATCCTGGTGATGTCGGCTCGCAGGGCGTCGATCCGGTGCGGGGTGTGGGGCGGGCCGAAGGGGCGCATCGTGATGCGGCGGAGCCGGTCGTGTTCGGGGTCGTCGAGCCCGATGAAGGCCATCGACTGCCCCTCCCTCCTGATCCGCGGGACCGTTTCCGGGTCGGTGCGGTGGCGGGAGTCCGAGCTGATCCGCGGGTCGTGGAGCAGCGCGGCGATCTCGTGGTACGTGCCGACGAGATAGCTGCCGTCGTTCTGGCGGGTCACGCCGTTCTCGTGGAGTTCGGCGTAGAGCGGATACGGGTCGGCGCGGTTCGCGTAGTCGGTGATGCGCTCGCGGAGAGTGTCCGGGGGCATGCGTGGGCTCCTCATGGACGGGGGATGGCGGAGGGAACCGGCCCAGGCGGCACCAAGGTCAGGCGGCGGTCCGGGAGGTGGCCGGTTAACGCGACGGTCGGCCCGTGCGAGAGCAGCTGCGGGTCCGGCACGTCGGAGGGCACGGGCGCGGCCGGTGCGATTCCGTTGGCGGCCCCGGTCGTGGGAGGAAACGGTGCCGCCGTCTCGATGAGGAACTGGTAGTGCTCAAGCCACTTGGCCTGGTTCACCGTGACCGCCGCCGTGATCCGCCCCCGGTAGCCGTAGACGGCCACCAGGCGCCGCTCCCGCAACGAGCCCTGGGCGATCACCACTTGGTCGGAGAAGGTCGGTACGCCGACGGACTTGATGTTGAGGCCGAACTGGCTGGACCAGAAGACCGGCACCGTCAGGTGCGGGCGTCGGCGCGGCCCCGTGGTGACCATGTTGCGGGCCGCGACCTCTGCCTGGGCCACTGCGTTGCCCCAGTGTTCGAGGGCCAGCATCTGGTACTCGAAGAGCGGATGCGGGAAGCGGGCCACGTCACCGGCGACGAAGACGTCATCGGTGACGATCCCGTACATGGTGAAGGCACGGCACCCCGCGTCGCACGCCAAGCCCCGCGGGCCCGCGGCCAGCCCCGATCCGGCCAGCCACTCCGTGTTGCGGACGGCGCCCAGGGCGACGACGGCGACATCCGCGTCCATTCGGCTGCCGTCGGAGAATTCCGCGCCCGTGAACCGGCCGTCGCGCCCCGTCAGGGAGGTGACCGTCACGCCGCAGCGCAGATCGACGCCGTGCGCGCGCTGCACCGTGGCGGCGAACGCACCGAGCGCGCCGCCCAGCGCGCCGACGAGCGGCGCGGGACCACGTTCGACGACCGTCACCTCAAGCCCGCGCTCCCGGCAGGCGGAGGCGATCTCCGAGCCCGTGAACCCGGCGCCGATCACCAGGACCCGGCGCGGCCCGGCGTCGAGCCGTTCGACGAGGCGCGCCGCGTCCTCGCTCGTACGCAGCGTCAGCACGCCGTCCAGACGCGCCTCGGCAGGGTTCGGCCAGGGGCGGGCCCGGGTTCCGGTAGCGATCAACAGCCGGTCGAACGGCAGGAGTTCGCCGTCGGCCAGGAGCACGCGCTTCTCGACCGGGTCGATCCCGTCGGCCCGTACGCCGAGCTTCCAGCGCGCGTCCACCTTCCGGCGGCGCGGCAGCCCGATCTCCTCGGCTCGTGCCTTCCCGAGCAGCACCTGCTTGGACAGCGGCGGCCTGTCGTACGGGGGCTCCGGCTCCTCACCGACCAGCGTCAGCGGCCCGGTGAAACCTTCGTCGCGCAGCGTCTCGGCGGCGCGCAGACCGGCAAGTGACGCGCCGACGATGACGATCCGGCCGTCCCACGGTTCACCACTCACCGGGGCCCGCCTGCTCACCGGTGAGGATGGCCTGCACCGGACATGCCGCCGCGGCCCGGCGCGCGCGCTCCTGCTGATCGTCGGGCACGGTTGGCATGAACATCAGGGTCTCCTCGCCATGCAGCTCGAACACCTCGGGGGCGAGGAACACGCACTGTGCGTACGCCTGGCAGCGATTGAGGTCGACAACGATCTGCATCCCGGTCCACTCCTCCGCGCACGCCCCGCCGTGTCCGTCCTACTGTCTGCGGGAAGGCGGCGCGAACGGTGGTGCGCCGATGGGGTGGCGGAACAACCGGTACGGGCCGGGGCCGGCCGCTGATGGTGGGGCCGGGGCCGTCAAGGCGTTCCGAGCAACGTCGCGACGGCTGCGCGTGCGTGCCGGGCCGGGGCCGGGTCGCCGGTGACGCCGGCGGTCACGATGGCGCCTTCGGCGAGCAGGAAGACCGGTTCGACAGCCGATGCCCCGGCAGCGTGCACCCACACGGCGATCTGGTCGTGGAACGCCTGCTTGTGCGACCGGACTTCGGCAAGCACCGCGTCGGACGAGGAGCCGAGTTCGCCGTGGGCGTTGACCCAGGCGCATCCGCGGAAGCCGGGCTCGGCGAACCACTCGGCGAGCCAGTCGAACACCGCGAGGACTCGCTCGCGGGGATCCGGGGCCTGTTCCACGTGGGCGGCCAGGCTTTCCCGCCATCGCCGGTCGCGGCGTCCGAGTATCGCGACGACGAGATCTTCCTTGGCGGCGAAGAGCCGGTAGATCCGCTTGAGCGGCAGACCGGATGCCGCGCGGACCTGATCCATGCCCACCGCCCGGATCCCTCGCTCGTAGAAGAGGCTCTCCGCCGCGTCGAGCAGCGCTTCGCGGTCCGAGCGGGTCTGTTCCTCGGTGATCGGGGCCGGCATCCGGGACTCCTTGACGTTGAGAACGGTCGTTCTCTATCTTAGGTGCACCGATGGAGAACGACCGTTCTCGATACGAGGAGGCCGCAGTGCCGGAAGACCGTCCGCCCTATCCGCCGTTCACGCAGGAGACGGCCCTGCAGAAGGTCCAGGCAGCTGAGGACGCCTGGAACACGCGCGATCCCCAACGCGTGGCATCGGCCTACACGCCGGACTCGCTGTGGCGGAACCGGGACACGTTCGTCAGCGGCCGCGAGGAGATCGTCGCTTTCCTGACGCGGAAATGGGAGCGCGAACGGGACTACGCGCTGCGCAAGAGCCTCTGGGCGTTCCACGAGAACCGGATCGCCGTCCGCTTCCAGTACGAGTGGCACGACGCGGAAGGCCAGTGGTGGCGCAGCTACGGGAACGAACTGTGGGAGTTCGACGAACACGGCCTCATGCGACGCCGCGAGGCGAGCATCAACGACGTCGCCATCACCGAAGCCGACCGGCGTATTCATGGCACCCGGAACATGGACGCATACGGGACCGACATCCCGCTCCGGTAGTGCGCTCCCGTGCCGTCACTCGGTTGTCAACGATCCGGACCTGTTGACCGGAAGAGCGTCTGGCTCATGTCCCTTCGGGCGCAGGCGAGTTGGATGGACCGTGAGGTCTCGGTTGCTGTCGGGCGGCTCGGGTGGTTACGCGTCGGTGGCCGCGAGCACGGCCTTGGCCAGGGCGCCCGCAGTGTCGGCGCGGACGATGTGCTCCTCCCGGAGCGGAGCGAGAAGCTCGTCGGCGTAGTGGCCGGAGGCGTGTACGACCACGTCGGTGGCCATGGGCAGCAGGCCGCGCTCGCGGGCGATGAACACGCCGGTGAGCGCCTTCACCAGCGCCCATTCCCGGATCGCGCGGGGATCGGCGGCGATGGTGATGCCGACGGATGCGGCCAGGGAACGCGCCGCGTCGAAGTGGTCCAGGCATCACGTCGGGAGACCGCGACGCCACCGCCGCCGTGGCGTGCGACGATCTCGCTCACCTGCGAGCGGGTGGGTGCACCCAGAAGGTGGCGTCGATGACTTCCTGGGCCACCGTGAGCCGGCCCAGCTCCGGGTGGCTGCCGGCGCTGACCAGGCTGTGCTCCATGCCAGGAGCCGGCACGACGCCGCCGACCAGCCGCCCGTCCTGCTGGGTCCGCCATGCGACGGCGTCGCCCAGCAGGGCGCTGAAGAGCATGAGCGGGAACGCATACGGCCGGCCGGCGTGCCCGCCTCCGGCCGGCCGACCGGCGCGAGCGCTCCGTCGGGGGTGTAGGCGAGCCGCCACCAGGCACGGTCGCCGGGCATGGCCCGGTAGCCCTCCAGGTCGGCCCGCGCCGCCGCTTCCACGCTGCGCCGGGCGACCATACGCCGGGTCGTGGTGTCGAGCGTCCCGACGGCGATCTCCCGGAGGGCACCGAGGAAGACCTCGTCGTCCGGTTCGGGTCGGAACACCAACCTGCCTGTGCGAGCGGGCAGTTCCGCATCGGGCGTCCACGCGTAGCGGAGCCTGTGCAGGACGTCGGTGAGGTGGGCCCGCGCCGCGGCGTCGATCCGTCAGTCGAGGGCGGCGGCCGCGTCCCTCGTGGAGGAGTCCTTGCGCGAGAGCAGGTGGAGCTCGGGCACCTCGGTCATGCCGCCCATGCGGAACTGCCGGTGCGCCACGGCGATCGGGCGCGCGGCGACCTCCGCGCGGTCATCGACCGACTCGTGTACGGACAGGCAGTCCAGCACCGGAGGATGGGGTTTTCGGGCAACTCGGCCAGCAGGGCCTCCAGTTCGTTGGCGCCCAGGGCGGCCGTCTGGTGCAGCAGGATCTGGTCTGCCAGGGACGCGACGGTGGGTGCGCCGGGCCCGGGTGCGTGCGGGGCCCGGACGGAGCGGTGGACACGGCGCTTGAGGCTCTTGCGCGTGACCTCGGCCGGAAACTCTTCCGAACTCCGCGGCCCCGTCGCACCGTGGCGCAGCCCCGTGCCGCGGAGCGGCGAACACCGTGCCGGTCATGGCCAACACCAGCACACTGGAAGGGCGTCCGAGAGCCGGAGTGCCGCCGCGTCCCGTCCCAGCCACGCACGAACTCGTCAGCGATCTTGCCTCTCCACGGCCTCGGGGGTGACGGGAGTGAAGAAGTTGATCAGGTTCCCGTCGGGATCCCGGAAGAGGAGGGAGCGGTTGCCCCACGGCATCGTCGTCGGCTTCTGGACGAACTCGCAGCCGAGGGACGTCAGACGCTGATATTCCGCATCGACGTCGGCGACGCGGAATTCAATGATCACCGAGCGGTTGGCGGCCGGCTGGGCGGAGTCGCCGCCGAACAGCGCCACGGTGCGGTCGCTCGCGAGTGCCAGCGTGCACGACGCCGTCACGAGTTCGGCGAATTCAGGGGTCGACCACCTCGCCGGAACGGCGGTGACCTGCTCGTAGAACTCGACGAGGCGAGTGACGTCACGGGTGATCATGCGGGTCGAAACGAAGTTCATGGGGGCTTCCTGCCAAGGGTGATGCCGGATGAAGGAACGCCCCGAACGCTAAGACCAATACCGGGCAGAATCCGCCCGCTATATGCGGCAAACTTGCCGGGTGACCACATCGACCACTCGGGTGCTCGCTCTCCTGGAGATCCTTCAAGGGGGCGGCATCCGCACCGTCCCCGACCTGGCCGCCCGCCTCGGAGTCGACGAACGCACCGTCCGTCGCTATGCCGGGCACCTGCTGGATCTCGGCGTGCCCGTCGACTCGGTGCGTGGCCGCTACGGCGGTTACCGGCTCGCCCCTGGCTACCGGATGCCCCCGCTGATGCTCACCGACGAAGAGGCCCTGGCCGTCGTGCTCGGCCTCCTGGCCGCGCAGCGGGCCGGACTGGTCACCACGTCCGCCGCGGCGAGCGAGAGCGCCGCGGCGAAACTGCGGCGAGTGCTGCCCAAGCCTCTGGGCCGACGGTTGGAGGCGCTGCTGGATACGGCCGATTTCACCGCGCGGCCCCGCCTTGCCGCGGCCCCGGAAACGGGCGTGCTGCTCGGACTTGCCGAGGCAGCACTTCATCGGCGTCCGGTAGCGGTCACCTACACCGACCGCAAGGGCCGCAGCAGCGACCGCACCGTCTTGCCCTACGGACTCGTGGCGCATTCCGGACGCTGGTACCTCACCGCCGCAGACCCGACCGCCGGTGACGACGGGGAGATACGCACCTTTCGGCTGGACCGGATCGCCGCCATGACCGTGCAGTCCGGCTCGTTCGTCGTCCCGGAATCATTCGATCCGGCGGCCACCGTGCTGGACAGCCTCGCGCAGACGCCCTGGACCCACGATGTCTCGCTCCGCATACGCGGCAGCATCCAGCACATCCGCCGCCATCTCCCAGCCGAAATCGCCACTTTGTCCACAATCGCGACCACGACCGCCCTCGACGACACCCACCGGACTCATACCGACGAGCCCCGCTCCGACGCCTCAACCGGCCCGGCGACAGCCGACGAACACACCGGATGGACCCACGTCCGGATCCGAGCCGAGCGGCTGGACTGGATTCCCCCCGTACTGGCCGCCCTGGACCGCCCGTTCGTCATTGAACACCCCACAGAACTGCGCACTCACGTACGCGCCCTGGCCCGCCGCCTTGACGAGCACGCCGCCGCGGACCAGGGCCATCCGCCCGACCCTCCGCCGACCACGGCGGTCACGGGACCACGTCGCCACCATTGACCTCCTGGGCACCGTCGGCTGAAGGACACAAGGACAGCACCGGGGCGCTGCGGGACCAGCTCACACAGCTGATGCTCCGGGACATCGAGGCCGGACGAGTCCCCAGCCTTGGACGAGTAGGGGCCGTCCCGCAAACACCGGCCGCCCCGGCACCAGCCGCATGGGCTGAGTTTCCCGACGCAGCGACGCACCTGTCTGGAGCTGCCTTCATGGTGGCGGTGATACCCGACAGGAATCCGGCCCCGGAGCCGACCGTCCCCGTCCATGCGGCGGAGATTCAGTGATGCCGCTTACGGTACGAACCGGGCGAGGCGGCACGGCTCACGCTGCCGGGGCAGGCGCCCGCTCTCGGCTCAGTCGGTGTCCCGGGCCGGCGCTGCGCCGGTCCGGTACAGGAAGTCGGTGAGCACTTCGGCAAGTCGCTCGGGCTGGTCCTCGGGGACGAGGGTGGACGAGTGGGCGATCTCGATCAGCCGGCCCTGCGGGTACAGCTCGGCCAGGCGGTGGCCGTGCTCACGCGGCATCAGTCTGTCCTCCGTCGCCCAGACGACCAGTACCGGGCGGTCGAAGTCACGCAGCCGCTCGCTCCAGGCCGGCAAGGTGTCGCGCTTGGGCGCCGAGGCGGCGAACTTCGCGAAGTCCCTGCGGATGGCCCTGCTCCGGGTTGCGGGGCCGAACCAGTCGTCCATGATCTCGTCCGGGATCCCTCGCAGGCTCATCCCGCCGTACCCGTTGCGGTTGTTCCGGAACGAGGGGATACGCATGAGCCGCGTCAGGAGCCAGACGCCACCGGGAACCCGGCACACCGCGGCCGCCGCTTTGGCGGGGCCCGGGGGGGGAAGTTGTCGAACGCCTCGCAGGCCACCAGTACCAGGCGCGCGATCCGCTGGGCCTTTCCTTCCGACACCAGGAACTGGCCACCGCCCCAGTCGTTGAGGACGAGGGTCACGTCGTCAACGGCAAGCCGTTCGATGAACTCGCCCAGCAGCAGCGCGACACCACGCTGGGACAGGTCCGCGTCCGGGGCCATCGGCCGGCGATGCCCGCCGAGAGGCAGCGTGGGCAGGATGCAGCGATACCCGTTCAGCAGTGGCACCACTTTCCGCCACTGCGTCTCGTTCATGGGCATGCCATGAGCGAACACCAGCACCGGCCCGTCGCCGCCGGTGTCCTGATAGTCGATCGTTCCGGATGACAGCTCGATCTGCGGCAGCACGCCCCCCCAGAGGACAGAACGCCCCAATGTAGCCCGGTGAACGCCGACGGGCCACGCAGATCTCTCTCGGCCCGGAAGAGGCAAGGACACCGGGGCGTTCGCACACATGAGATCCAGGATGCGCCCCTGCGGCCCTCACAACTTCACCAACCGCACAGCCGGCCAAGCGAAGGCACCCCTGAAGCGCGCCGCACAGGCCCGCACTCCGGAGCGCACGGCTCGCCTACTCGCCGAGCACCTCCACGCCACGGAACGGCGCGCCTGAGTGGGGATGAGACGACCCCCGGAATCGCGGGGATCGGATTCCGGTAGACACCGGAGACTGGGGCACCCATGCCGCGGAAGGGAGCCGACGGCGCGCACGGGGAGGATGTGGAGACCAAACGGTTCGGTGGGCGATCCGCAGTTCGTTGAGACAGCGCTTGCATGACCCAGCCGCCGTGACGGTTCTCGGCCAGCCGCTCGATGCAGTCGAAAAGGCCCGCTCGTGCCGTCGGTGCGAGCGCCCGGTGACCGGAATAGGTGCCCAGCACGTCCAGATACTGCGCGGTCGAGTACACCAGGTCCCGTTCGTAGCGGCGGTAGACCACCCGCCCGAATCGGCCCGAGCGCTCCACCTCCGCACAGTCCGGGACGACATCGGCGGCGGCCTGCAGGCGCAGCCCCGGCGGCGTCGACGGATCGAACCGCTCATAGCATTCCTGCACTTCGGCGAAGAACGCCTCGCTGCCGCCGGCCATGCTCGGTGGCGATCGTGGCCAGGACGCCGCCGACGTGCAGCGCGTCAACTGCCTTCCCGACCCGGACCTCCGGATCGGTCCAATGGAACGCCGTGGCTGCCAGCACCACGTCGAACGGTTCGTCCGGAGCGGCCAGTCCTCGAACACGGAGGTCACCACCTCCGCCGACGGGAAGCGCCCCAGCTTGCGGCGGGCCACCGCAGCCTCCGCCGACGGCCTCAGCACCACACAGTCGCTTCGGGCATGGGACCTCGCCGCCCGCACCGTAAGCCCCTACCTCGCCATCCTGCCCATTCTCCCGATGCCCGCCGGCGCACCCCGCCTGTCCGTGTTCAGCGAAGTAGGCCCCGCGGGCGCCGGCGCTGACAGCCCACAGCAGGATGTCCCTCCCGACTGGATACAACTGCCCGCCATCGGCATCGACGCCCGCTGCCCACTCGTGGAGATGGGCAGCGACTCGGTGATGGCGATGCAGATCCGCGGCATCCTGCGGCACGGGACCGGCATCGGCCCGCCCGCCAACCTCCTGTGGCAGCACCCGACCGTCCAGGTGTTGACCACCTACATCCACCAGCCCCTGAGGGGCTCATGAGCTGCCACAAGCCCCTCCTCCTGGTCGAACCTGTCGCGGCCAGCCATGTTGCGGACCCCGGACGGTCACGGCCGAATCGCGCTGGCGATGTTCCATACGCCGAAGGCGATCAGCGCCGAGCCGAAGGACGCGCCGGTGAACACGCTGGGCATTCGTCGCGTCATGTTCGCCGTCGACGACATCGAGGACGCTGGCTTCGTTGATGTCTAGGAACAGCGTTTGTCGACTGGTTCCGGAGTCAGTTGGTGATCATGCGGTTCGTGAATATCGAGCAGAAGTGACGGCGTTCTCGCGGGGCGGCGAGAAAAGGGAAGGCAGAAGCCAACTGGCCGTTGGCAGGATGTCCGCGCTGAACCCCCGAGGGGAAAGGACCCCACGACCGTGGCTCGTGCCATCACTTTGATCCGCTCCACCGCCCTGTCCGACGTCGCCGAGTACGCCTACGCGGCCACGGCGCCCGCCGGGTCACGCTTGATCTTCCTTGCAGGGGCGTGTCCGCTGAACGATGACGGCTCCACAGCAGCGATCGGGGACTACGCGGGCCAAGCGGCGAAAGCCATTGAGAACATGCAGGCCGCTCTTACTGCCTCAGGCGCGTCACTCCAGGACGTCATTAGCACACGGGTTCTCGTCGCATCGGCCCGGCGGGAGGACCTGGTGGCCGCCTGGCAGGTTGTCCGGGACTCGTTCGCTGACCATGACGTCCCCAGCACGTTGATGGGCGTCACCGTGCTCGGTTACAAGGACCAACTCGTCGAGATCGAGGCCGTCGCCGCCGTGCTCGATTGAGACATCTTCCAAGGACACCGCAAACGCGGGATGGCCAGGCGTCCGCCAGGACGGCTGGCCATCGAGGAACGTAGGCTGCGGTCAGCCGGCCTTTGCAGGATCCTCGGCTCGGGCTCGGGCTCGGGTGCTGGCGAGGCGGTAGGAGTCGGTGCCGGTCTCGATAATGGTGTCGTTGAAGGTGAGGCGGTCGACGATGGCCGCGCAGAGGCGGGGATCGGTGAAGGTCTTGGTCCAGCCCCCGAAGGACTCATTGGAGGCGATGGCGACGCTGTTCTTCTCCTCGCGCTCGGTCAGGACCTGGAAGAGGAGTTCAGTGCCGCGGCGGTCCAGTTCCATGTAGCCCAACTCGTCGATGCACAAAAGATCGACGCGGCCGTAGAGGGCGATGGTCTTGTTGAGCTGCTTCTCGTCGGCGGCCTCGACCAGCTCGTTCACCAGCTTCGTGGCGAGCGTGTAGCGGACTCGGTAGCCCTTTATGGCCGCCTCGGTGCCCAGGGCGATGAGCATGTGGGACTTGCCGGTGCAGGAGTCGCCGATCAGGCAGAGCGGCTGGCTCTTCTTGATCCATTCACAGCTGGCGAGTGTGTGGATGGTCGCCGCGTCGATGTCGACCTCCGCCTCGTGGCCGGGCAGGTGGGTCTGCGGGACGAATGCCTCCAGCGGTGCCTTGCCGGATTCGACCAGGATCTCGGGCCTCCGGCCAGCGACGTAGTAGCGCACGACGCCGTAGGAGACGTCCGCCCCGTGCTCCTCGACCAGCCGGTGGAAGATCCGCGTGACCGTGTGCCGCTGCTTGCGCGGCGCGTCCAGATCCGCCCGCAGGATCTCGTCGATCACCGCCTTGTACGGGTCCAGCGTCGTGGCTCGGGGAGGCAGCTTCTTACGAGGCTCCGGCCAGGACGAATCCAACGCCTTCCGCACCGTCCGCCACGTCACGCCGTGCTTGCGCTCAAGCTCCCGCATCGACATGCCGCCGCGATGGTCACGCCGGATCGCCGCGTACAGCTCGACCTTCGACATCTGCGGCATGACCAGCACCTTTCACCAAGAGCATCCCGATGCTGCCCTGGCAAGAGCCGCCATGCCTCCCAAACTCATCAACATCAGCCGACCGTGGTTTTGGGCGCCTACCAAACCCATCGACAAGTGACGTCACTACTGCGGCTCTGGTCCACTTCGTGTGGTGCGGTGACGTTCGGTCACGCTAGTAGGACGCGTTTGCGGAGAAGTTCGAATTCTGCGCGGCCGAATATCTGGCGCTTGAGCATCTTGATCCTGTGACATGGCCCTCCAGTACGCCGGGGTTCCAGGGCCGGCTGTGACGGCGTCGAGGTCGTGGAGGAGGTGCTGGGCGAAGTGGCGGAGGCTGGGTGGTTCGGTGGTGGCGCTGGCCGCTTCGATCCACGCGGGGAGTTGGTCGCCTTGCAGGTGGGTGACCGTATGGGCGAAGGAGCGTACGTGGTCGGCGAGTACGGTCGGTTCAGGGCAGTTGGTCAAGGCGGCCTTGAGATGGAGCTGGTCGCCTTCGGGTAGTGCGTCGGGGTGAGTGAGGATCCAGCGGGTGACGGCTCGGGCCGATGGCGGCTGGGGGCCGGCCGGTTGGGGCTTGCCGTGAAGATTCCTGCTGACGTGGTCACGGACGCTGCCGTTCCGCGTGGACAGCTCTGTTCCTTGATCTCCTCCCACAGTTTCCAGGCGTTGGTGCAGCCTTCCTGCCAGCGCTGATCGAGGTAGGGCTTGTAGTCGTCGAGCCTGGTCGCACGGCTCTGCCACTGGCCGGTGAACATCTCCTCCGGGGTCGTGGCGCGGGAGAACCGCAGGATGGTGCTGAGGGTCATGCTGAGCTGCCGGGCAACGGACGGCTTGCTGTGGCCGGCGGTGAGGAGAGCGTGGATGGTGGCGTGCTTGGCCCGGGTCCGTTCGGCGAACCGGTGCCGTGTCGGCCAGGGCGACAACGCGGCCGGCTCCGTCTCCTCTTGGGGTCCTTCGGTGGTGGTGGCGGGGGCCGCAGGCAGCCGCGATGCCGGTGGACGCACTTCTCGGCGGCTTCTCCCAGGTTGTGCCAGAGATGCCACCGGTCGGGGATCTGGATGGCCTGCGGGGTGCCGCGGGTGGCGCCTTCGGCGAAGAAAGGGGGCCCGGTCACGGCAGACGATCTCGATGCCGGGCCGTTCGGCGAGCCAGGCCGCGAGGGTGTCCGCCTCCCGGTCGGGGAGGAGATCGATCGGACGCCGGGTTTCGACGTCGACGAGCACGGTTCCGTAATTGTGCCCCTTGCGCTGGGCGTATTCGTGCACGCCGACCACGCGGGGTGTGGTGATGACGGGGCCCGGAAGCGAGGCGATGAGCCTCAGCAGGGTGTTCCTGCTGACCGGAATCTTGAAGGCATCCGTCATGAGGGCCCTGCCCGGCCTGCCAGTGCCAGGCCGACCGACACCAGGGTCGACCGCAACCGTTCGGTCCGTCGCCCGAACCGGCGTGTGAGCCCCGGGACTTGCTCAGCGGAGGTCCTGCGCGGGCATGAACCCTCCGCGCAGACGAACCGCCTCACTCACAGCGACATCACGACCAGCTTGCCCGCTGTCGGAAGATCGTGAGGAAGCCGCAGGTAGGAGCCATGTATTCGCCCGACCAGGATCCGCACACCGGACAGACCGCCCGTCCCGCGGTCGTACGTGCCCCGACCGGACGACCGCGCCGGTCACCTCCACCGACTCCACCAACACGCCCTCGACCGAGGAGAACAGCAGCTCATCCAGCTGCGGCAGCACATCGTTCACGCCGAAGGACTGTCGACCACGCCACCACCCGGCCCGGCGATTTTCAGGCGAACTCAACCACCATCACGCAAAGATCAATAGTCACGCTGCGTACGCAACCACACGAAGTGAACCAGAGCCACTACTGCTCGATAAAGCCAGAGGACGTCGTTGCCCGCCTGCGCACCCACGGTGCGGAACTCGTCGGCGAGCTGACGCAGTATGAGGACAGCTATCGGCTCTGCTACGTCGGCGGCCCCGAGGGCATCATCGTCGGACTGGCCGAGCAGCTCAGCGGAAGGGCGCCGATGGCAGCGATCAAGATTCGGTTGCATAGGACAATCCCCTTGCATCCCCTGGACCAGACAGGAGCCCCTGGCTTCGTCGCATCCGCAGGGCCACGCGTCCTCCTCGTTCGAATCCGACGATCTCTGCGCAGCAGCTTGGCACTTGCACGGACTTGCACCGGGAGGGCCTATCGATCGATCCTGGCTCTCGCCTCCTCGGCGTCAGCACACGATCGTGGATCGACCGCGAAGTGGCCGTGGGTATGAGTCTCGGGGTCAAGTGTTATCGCCGATATGATAATAGTTCAACGACCTTTATTTTTACGGCAATTGATTGGTCATCGAAGGCGGTGGCGCTTTACGCAACGCTGCCCTTCTCTTCACTCAATAGGGCTTCAGTGAGGCTGGAGGAAGTGTCTTACTGGGATGCGCTACGCGCGTTGTGTGCTTCCTCGACTACGTCAGGAGAGCCCCAGTGAGCCCCATCAGTCGTCTCGTATCCGTCCTGGCCGCAGGTTCCTTGGCCGCGGCAGGTGCCCTTGTGCCCACCTCCGTCCACGCCGCAAGCACCTTCTCTCTGGTGACCCTGCCGGACCAGAAGGAGGGCCCCATCTACGACTTCGTCAACTCGGCGAAAAAGTCGGTCGACGTGACGATCTACGAGCTGCGCGACACCACCCTCGTCAACGACTTGGTGAAGAAGCAGAAGGCAGGCGTGAAGGTCCGCGTGGTCTTCGACTCGCAGCACGCGTCCATCGACGGCGCCGCCTACAAGGCGCTGTCCGCGGCCGGTGCCGGGGTGACGTACTCGTCATCGGCGTACGTCTACACCCATCAGAAGACGATCACCGTCGACGGAGTCAGGTCGTACATCAGCACCGGCAACTTCGACACGAAGTACTACGCGACCTCGCGTGACTACGGGGTCTTCGACTCCGGCAAGGCTGATGTCGCGGCGATCGAGAAGGTCTTCAACGCCGACTATGCAAAGACCTCCGTCACTCCGTCCGACGGCACCGACCTGGTCTGGTCGCCCACCGACTCGCAAAGCCATCTGCTGGCTCTGATCAAGGGGGCAAAGCGCACCCTCGATGTCCAGCAGGAGGAATTCGGTGACGCCGCGCTGGTGAATGCGGTCGTCGCGGACGCGAAGCGTGGCGTTGCCGTTCGCGTCGTCGCGGAGAACCAGTCATCGAAGTACAGCAAGAAGCTCAAGAAAGTCACTGCGGCGGGTGGCAAGGTGACCACCTACACAAGCTCCACGGGCTTCTACATCCACGCCAAGGCGATCGTCGTCGACTACGGCACGCCCTCCGCGAAGGTATTCGCCGGATCGGAGAATTTCTCCGACAACTCTCTCAACCACAACCGCGAACTCGGCCTCATCGTCAGCGACTCCGCGGTCATCAACGGCATCGAAAAGGCGTTCAACGCCGACTTCCACAAGAACTCCGGTGCAGTCTGACGCAGACGCGCCGCAGTCGCCGTTCCCCTGCCGACCCCTGTCTCGCCACGGGCCGGCAGGGGAACGGGCATGTGACGCGTGCCAGGGGTGGCTCCTGCAACGCCGGTGCGTCGCGGCGGCCGGACATGTCGCCCCCGGCCCGGCTCGGGGACGACACGGTGGAGCCGGGCGCAGACCTTCTCCCGGCCCGGTTCCGTCAGGTGTCCGGCCGGAAGGCGAGCACCGTGGTGTGGCCGCCGAAGCCCAGGGAATTGCTCAGGGCCAGGGGGATGGTCTGGGTGCGGGGAGCTTCGGTGACCAGGTCGAGGGCGGGGGATTCCGGGTCGGGTCGGTGGAAGTTGGCGGTGGGCGGGACGCGTTGGTGCTTGACGGTCAGGGCGGTGAGCGCCGCCTCGATCGCTCCGGCGGCGCCCATGGTGTGGCCGAGTACGCCCTTGGACGAGGTCACCGACGGGCCGTCGGTGCCGAACAGTTGGGCCAGCGCGGTCGTCTCCGTCCGGTCGTTGAGTGGGGTGCTGGTGCCGTGGGCGTTGACGTGGCCGACGTCGGCTGCGGTGGCGCCGGCTGAGCGCAGTGCCTCCGCCGTCGCCAGGCGCAGGCCACCGGCCTCGGGGTCGGGGGCCACCGGGTGGTGGGCGTCGGCGGACATGCCGTAGCCGACCAGGTGAGCCTGCACCGGTGCCCGGCGGGCCGCGGCGTCCGCGGCGCGTTCCAGGACGAGGACGCCCGCGCCCTCGCCGAGCACGAAGCCGTCCCGGTCGGCGTCGAAAGGACGGGAGGCACGGGCGGGTGCGTCCCGACGTCGGGAGAGCGCGCCCATCCGCGCGAAGGCGGTCGCGCACAGCGGGGTGACCATGGCGTCCGCGCCGCCGGCCACCGCGACGTCACAGGCCCCGGCGGACAGCAGGAGCGCCGCCAGCGCCACCGCGGACGCGCCCGAAGCGCAGGCTGTCGCGGTGTGCAGCACCGGGCCCCGGGCCCCGAGCGCGATGGCCACCTGACCGGCCGCCATGTTGGGCAGGAAGGCGGGGAGAGTGAGCGGGGAGACGGCCTGCGGGCCGTTGCCGGTGAGCTTGCGGAACTGGTCCTCGTAGGTTCCCACGCCGCCGGCCGCGGAGCCCAGGACCACCGCGATGCGGGCGTCCTCCCGGGCGGCCGGGGCCAGCCCGGCGGCGGTGACCGCCTCGTGGGCTGCGGCCAGGGCGAACTGCGTGGCGCGGTCGTGCTGCCAGGGGCGGGGGCCCGGCACCTGGGTGCGCGGGACGAAGTCGGGGACGCGGCAGGAGAATTCGAGCGGCAGGCCGGCGAGTTCGGGGTCCGTTGCCGCGGTGCCCCGCCCGGCGCAGACCCCTTCCCAGGTGGCGGCGGCGCCGGAACCGGCCGGGGTGACCAGGCCGATTCCGGTGACCACGAGCCCCGCGCCGTCGTCGGGAGCGCTCACCGCGGGGCTCCGTCGCGGTCGGCGTCGCCGGCGGGCAGCTGGGCGGTCACGGCCTGTGCCACCTGCTCCACGGTCAGGTCGGCGGCGGAGTCGTCCTCCGCCAACGGCACGCCCCAGTGTTCCTGGAGGGTGACGTACAGCTCGACGATGGCGAGGGAGTCCAACTCCAGCCCGGCGAGCGTCATATCGGGGCGGATCTCCTCGGCATCCACCTCGAACTTGTCGGTGAGGACGGTCACGAGGTGGTCGTAGACAGCGGCCATGAGGGGTTCCTCCGGTGTGTGGATCGGGCGGTGGGAGAGGCTGTGGAACCGGTGGCGCGGGGTTCCGGGGGGCGGTCGCAGGGACGGGCCGCGGGCCAGGTCATAGCGGCCGAGGCCCAGGTCAGGCCGCCGCCGAAAGCGGTCAGAAGGGTGGGGGTGCCGGGCCGTACACGGCGGTGGGCGGCGGTGTCGGCGAGGGCCAGCGGGATGGACGCGGCGGCGGTGTTGCCGACGTCGTGGAGGTTGCCGTAGCAGTGCCGCGGCGGGATCCCGACCCGGTCGGCGACCGAGTCGAGGATGCGTTGGTTGGCCTGGTGGCCGATGAACGCGCCGACCGAGGCCGGCGGCCAGCCGGCCTTCGCCAGCACGGCGCGGGAAGACTCCGTCATCCGGCGCACCGCCTGCCCGTAGACCTCGCGGCCGCGCATCCGGAAGTAGCGTTCCTCGCGGCTCATCCGGTGCGCCGGATCGGGCTGCCGTGCGCCGCCGGCGGTGATCGCGATGAGGTCGGCGCCGGTGCCGTCGGCGCCCCAGTCGGTGCCGGCGAGTGCGCCCGGCTCGGCGCGGTCGCCGGCACGCAGCAGCACCGCGCCGGCGCCGTCCCCGAAGATCACCGCGGTGTCCCGGTCCAACGGGTCGATGATCCGGGAGTAGGTCTCGGCGCCGATCACCAGCGGCCGGGTGCAGACTCCGGTGCGGATCAGGGCGGTGGCCACGACGAGGCCGTAGAGGAAGCCGGAGCAGACCGCCGACAGGTCGAAGGCGGGCACGGTGCCCAGGCCCAGCCGGTCGGCGACCTCCGGCGCGGTCGCCGGGCAGCGCCGGTCGGGGGTGGTGGTGGCCACCAGCACCAGGTCCGCGCGGGCCGCGGCGGACTCCTGCGCGGCCCGGCCGGCGGCCACCGCGAGGTCGCCGGTGCTGATGTCGTCATCGGCCGCCCGGCGCCGGGCTATTCCGGTGCGGGAGCGGATCCACGCGTCGCTGGTGTCCAGTACACCGCGGCGCCGGACGTCGTCATTGGTCAGTACCCGCGGCGGCAGGCAACTGCCCAGGCCGTTGATCACGGCGGTGGGGCTCACCTTTGTCATGGCGGACGCTCCTTGGTACGCGGGCGGTCAGGCGGGGAACGGGGAGGGCGGCTTGGCGATGCCGGCCAGGCCGCCGTCGGGGACGGAGACCCCGCCGTCGAGCACCAGCGCCTGCCCGGTGAGGTAGGACGCGGCCGGCGAGGCGAGGAACAGCGCGGCGTGGGCGACTTCGTCCGGCTCCGCCCAGCGGCCCAGCGGAACGTGTGCGGTCAGCCAGTCCGACAGAGGTGCCAAGGAATAGGCGAAGGACGTCATGTCCGTCCGGGTCCAGCCGGGGCACAGGGCATTGACCCGGATGCCCTGGCGCGCCCAGCCCACCGCCAGGCTGCGGGCCAACGCGATCTGCGCCGCCTTGGAGGCGCCGTACGCCTCCATCCGCGGGGTGCCGACGACCGCGGCCAGCGAGGACATCAGCACCACGCTGGCCCGCGACGAACCGGTGAGGTGGGTGTGGGCCCGCCGGCACAGTGCCGCGGTGGCGTTGAGGTTGACCGACAGCACATGGTCCCAATCGGCCTGGTCGGACTCCTGGAGCGGCACCAGGGTGGGGGTGCCGTCCTCCTGGCAGGGCAGCACACCGGCGTTGTGGACCACGACGTCGAGTCCGCCGAGCGCGGCCGCCGCCTCGTCCACCACCGCCTCAGCGGCGCCCGGTTCGGCGAGGTCACCGGGAACGAGTACCGCGGGCCGCCCCTCGTCCTCCACCAGCGCGGCGGTCTCCTTGAGCGCGCCCCGGCTGCGCGCGGACAGCGCCAGGTCGGCACCGGCACGGGCGAGGGCCAGCGCGGTGGCCTTGCCGATGCCCCGGGAGGCGCCGGTGACCAGGGTGCGGGCACCGTCCAGCCGGAACGGGTCATGGTTCGTCGTCATGCGGAACTCCTTTGCCGTGCGTGGATCGGGAGGGAGGCGCTCACGCGTGGGTGCGGGCGGGCGCGATGCGGATGGTGGGCGCGCCGGTCCAGGTCAGCAGGGCGCTGCCCCAGGTCATCCCGGCGCCGAAGACGGCCAGCAGGATCCGGCCGCCGAGCGGCAGCCGTCCGGCGGCGGCGGCCCCGGCCAGGGCGTACGGGGCGCTGGCGGCACCGATGTTGCCGACCTCGTCGCCGACGATGATCAGCCGCCCGTCCGGGATGCCGATGCGCTCGCCGAGGTCGCGCAGCAGGACGGGGTTGGGCTGATGGGTGATGAACGCGTCGATGTCCGTCAGGCGCAGGCCGTTGCGGGTCAGGGTCTCGCGGACGAGCCGGGGGAAGACGTCGGCGATGAAGTCCCGGACCGCGCGGCCGTCCATGTGGACGTGGTGCCGGTGCGCGTCGAGGGTGGCGGGGCTGGCGGGGGCGCGGCTGCCGCCGGCCGGGATCAGCACGTGGTGGGCGCCGGTGCCGTCCGAGCCGAGGCGGAAGCCGCTGAAGCCGGCGCCGTCCTGGACGGGCCCCAGCACCGTGGCGGCCGCGCCGTCCGCGAAGAGCACCGCCGTGCCCCGGTCGGTGGGGTCGAGGAACTTCGAGTACGCCTCCACGCCGACGACTGCCGCGTAGCGGGCGCCGCCGCTGCCGCGCAGCCAGTCGTGCGCCACGCTGGCGGCGAACAGCCACCCGGCGCAGGCGGCACTGACGTCGAGGGCGACCGCGTTCCGGGCACCGGTCAGCGCCTGGATGCGGCAGGCGGTGGAGGGGCCCAGTTCGTCGGGGGTGGAGGTGGCGGCGATCAGCACGTCGAGCTGGTCGATGTCGATGCCGGCGGCGGCCACCGCGGCGCGGACCGCGCGCGCCGCCAGGTCGGATGCGGCCTGGTCGGCGGCGGCGACGTGCCGCGTGTGGACCCCGGTGCGCTGGGCGATCCACTCCGGGGTGACGCCGGCCTCGGCGGCGACGTCCTCGTTGCTGCGGGTGCCGTGCGGCAGGTAGGTGCCGGTGCCCAGGACACCGATGCGCGGGGCGGGGGAGGGAGAGGAGAACATGACGGCCTTTCCGGTCACCGGGCGAGATGGGCGTGGAGGGCGGCGGCGTAGTCGTCGGCGCCCAGCGGCGTATCGACTGCGCCCGGCGGCGCGCCCATCGCCTCCCACAGCAGGGGGAGTTGGGGCAGCAGGCGGTCGCAGAGGCCGTCGATCACCTCGGGCAGAGCGCGGACGGCGGCCGGCGCGAGTGTGCCCGCCGTCAGCAGTCCACCGGCCGACCGGCGCGCCGCCACGGCACCGTGCAGGGCCGCCAACGTCTCGATGACGAAACGGAGTTCGGGATCACGGACGGCTTCGACGGTGGCCGCGACCGCGTCCGCGACCAGCCGGGTGCCGTATGCCTCGCCGAGTTCGTGGGCCGTGGCCAGCAGTGGGTTCCACAGCGCCAGGCCGGTCAGGCCGGCCCGGGTGCGCTGCTGGACGGTGCGGTGCAGGTCGCTCCGCAACCGTGCCTCCTGGGCGCGGGCGACGGCCGGCCACCACCCGGAGTGGTTCGCAGGCGCGTCGGGCAGCGGCCCGGCCGGCCGGCCCTCGTCCGTCTCCTGGGCGAGCGCGCGCCCGGCGTCCAACAGGATCAACTGGCTGTCGCCGCCCGCGGTTTCGAAGGCGTCGGCGAAGCCGTGGTAGCCGTCGAGCCCGTTGGGGCCGAGGAATCCGGCGAGCCCGCAGCGGTGCCGGCACTCGCCGGCCACCCGGACGGCGCCGCGCACCGTGACCGCCTTGAGTGCCGCCAGCGGCCGGTCCACGACGGTCCACGGGGAGAAGGTCATTCCCTCCGTGCGTGGCGCGGGGGTGTGGCGGGCACCGGCGGCGCGCGAGCGGGCCCACAGGTCCTGCGCGCTCCGCCCGGCACAGGTCAGCGCGAACGACTCGGCCAGCGCCCCGAGCAGGGCGTGCTGCTGATTGCGCAGGTCCAGCACACGGGTGCCGGGTGCCAGCCGGCCGTGCGCCCGGCGGTGCGCGGAGAAGCGCAGCGCCTGCACGGAACACTGGCGGGCCACGGTGGCGACCGCCGAAGGCAGCGTCGCCCACAGGGCCTGGCCGACGGACAGGGTCCGCGCCAGCCGGGCGTCCTGCCCACCGAGCGGATCGTGGAAGCTGTGGTCCGCGTCGATGCGCGCCCCGTCGCGCAGCCACTGGCGGTACGGCACCCGGACGCTGTCGAACCGCACCAGCGCGTAATCCAGCGGCAGCGACGGCGCCTCGACGGTGGGCGAGACCGTCACACCAGGCAGCGGGCCCGCGTCGTCGGTGAGTTCCACCACGAACGAGAACACCCCGCGGTCGCTCCCGCCGGCCTGGACGCGGGCGCACACCACGGCCGTCTGCGGCACGCCGGACCCGCCGACACCGGAGAACTTCGCCGCGCCCGCCGACGGCGTGCTGAGCACGAACTCCCCGGTGGCCGGGTCGAATCGGGCGGTGGTCCGGGTGCCGAGGTGGCTGCTGGCGTCCCCGATCTCGGTCACCAGGAACACGCCCTTGGAGCGGCCGGCGGCCAGCGCGCGCCATGGCGCGCCGATTCCCGCCGGGTCGTCGGTCAGGGCCATGACGGACCCCAGGCACAGCACGTAGTGGTTGACGACGGTCATGTAGAGGGGCGGGTCGGCGAGCGCCGCGCACTCGCTGAGCACCGCCAGTTGCTCCGGATCGCGGAACAGCTCGGCGACCGTCGGCAGGTTGCCGGCGAGCAGCCGCAGCCGCCGGTGTACGCGGCGGGCGCGGTCCTCGGTGACGTCGGCGGAGTGTGTGCGGTCGGCGGCCAGGGCGGTCAGCAGGCGGTTGCGCAGTGCGGTGTGGGGGCCGGAACCGCCGATGAGGTCGGCCAGTTCACCGGGTGGCGTGGTGCGGGTGGTCATCGTGGTGGCTCCAGAGGGTGGTGCGTGAGGGGCGGGCGGCCGGGCCGGTTCCGGGCGGTGGCCAGGGGAAGGCGGCGTCGGCGAGCGGCGCGTGGGCGGTGGCCACGCCGGGTGGCAGGATCTGCCGGATGTTGCGGGTCAGGGCCTGGCCGGTGCCCGCCTCGACGAAGACGACACGGCCGCCGGATGCCGCCTGGCGGACCACCGGCGGCATCCGCACGGGGCGGACCAGGCAGTTGGCCATGCCCCGGTGGAGGTCGTCCCCGGGGCCGTAGCGTCCGCCGTGCACCGCGGAGAGGACCGGCAGCCGCGCCGGGCGTGCGGCGAGCGGCCCGATCGCGGCGGCGAAGGCGTCCGCGGGCCCGGTCAGCGCGGGGTGGTGGGAGGAGAACGGCAGCCGCAGCCGGGACGCCGGGACGCAACGCCGCGCGGCCTGCTCCTCCAGCGTCCACAGGCCAGGCAGCGGGCCGCTGACGATGGTCTCGCCGGGCCCGTTCACGCACGCCACCGCCAGATCGGCGCGACCGGCCGCGCGCAACAGCTCCCGCGCGATGTCCTCCCCGGCACCGATCAGCGTCATCCCCCCTTCACAGCAGGCGAGTTGACGCGCCAGCAGGCACGCGATCCGGGCGCCGTCGGCGAGCGTGAAGACCCCGGCTGCGGTGAGGGCGGCGATCTCGCCGAAGCTCACCCCGAGCACCTGGTCCGGGCCGAACCCGACGGAGCGCAGCGCGCGGTGCACGGCCACCGACGAGCAGAACAGGGCCAGTTGTAACGTTCCGACGGGCCGGGCCGCCAGCTCCCGTCCCGTGGGCGGATCCTCGCCCAGCATTTCCTTCGCCAAGGGCGGGATTCCGAATTCGGCGCCCACCTCATCGGTTTCTTCGAATACCTCGCGCACACCATTCCGCACAGCGGTATGCGCCCGAAGTGCCCGTACCAACGGGCTTATCGCGAAGTCACCCTGTCCAGGGAATACATGGACGATCTGCGGTGGTGCAAGGTCGTCATTCCCAGGGGTGACCACGGTATGGCCACGCATTTCTCCTACCCCATTTCCGGTGGCTTCCGGTCGATGTCATGTCATTCAACATCGGCTGCCGGGGTCATGTCCGCGATTTCCCGAACGGGACTGTTGAAGGGGGTGAAACCGCAGACCACGGGCCCGTATCAGGAGTGTGCTGAAGGTGACGTCATGGCGAATGCCCGGTACAACACCGCGTTCGCCGCCGGGAGTTTGCGGAACGGCGTCAGAAGTTGCCGCATGCGGCCCGCGGCCTGGTCCGCCGAGCCCGAGTGCAGCTGGGCGTAGTGGTCCAGAAAGGAATTCCAGGCGGCGCAGGCTTCTTCCACGTGCCCGAGCCCGACGAGGATTTCCGCGAGCTGGGCGTGGCTGAGCGCCATTCCCCGGTGGTCCGCCGTGGACCGGTGCGCCAGGGAGTTGGCCAGCGCGGTGCGCGCGGCCGGCAGGTCGCCCGTGTACCGGAGGGCCTCCGACTGCTGGAATTCCAAGGAACCGGGTGAGTACGCGGTGAAGGGCTCCGCGGTGCCGACACCCGCGCCCTTGGCCAGTGCGCCCTCGGCATCGGCCATCGACGCACGCGCCGACCGGTGCCGTCCGCAGGCCGCCTGCGCCACCGCGAGCTGGGACAGCAGGAACGCCCTGGCCGGGCCATCGGGCCCACCGCGGGTGGCGGCGGCCGCCGCCTCGGCAGCGTGCAGCGCGTTCTGCCGGTGTCCCAGCGCGAGCCCCTGGGCGCTGAGCCCGCGCAGGACGACGGCCCGCGCCGTCGCGTCCCCGGACTCGTCCGCGAGCCGCAGCGCGGTGGTGAAGTGCTGCTGGGCGAGGCCGTGGACGGAGGCGTCCTGGTGCATCCGCGCCAGCAGGAACGACAGCCGGGACGCCTCCACCAGCAGCCCTCGGCGCGGCGCGCCGTCGCCCTGCTCGCGGAGCAACGGCGCGATGTCATCCGCGAGGTACGCCGCCAGTGCCGAGCGCGTCCGCTGCCCGCCGTGCCCGTCGAAGGAGGCCGAGAAGAACCGCACTGCGAGCCGGACGACACCGAGGTCGCCGTCGGCGTCGAACGCTCCGTGCGGCGCCCTCGGCTCCGGGCCCGCGGACCGGGCCGACTGCGCCAACTCCGCCTCCCGGTACGGCAACAGCCGGGCGGCGGCCCGGCGCGCCGGATCGTTCTCCGTGCTGCACAGCTCGGTGAGCACGGCCCCTATCGGCGTGCTGAAGCCGGGGCGCCGACCGGCCGCGGGAGTGGCGGAGCCACCGGCGAGCCCCATGGTGGCCGGGGAGACCACGCGGCCCAGGCGGCGGGTGAACGCCTCGGCTATCAGCTCCGGTACCGGGGGCGCCGGGCGTGTTCCGCTGAGCCAGTGGGCAACGGCCGTTCGGTCGTAATTCAGGTCGAGATCGATTTCCGCGGCAAGGGCGTTGACCGCGCGCGCCAGCGCGGCCTGGGGCCAGCGGGCCTCGGCGAGCAAGGCCCGCAAGGTCTCGTTCCGGCGACGGGGCGGCGCCACTTACGGCTCCCGTCGCCGAGGCTCGGATTCCGGCCCGACGGTCAGGCCCGCGGTATTCGACGGAAATCCCCCTGCTCCACTGAGTGCGACGGGAGGAGTGGAACAGGGGAAACTGATGTGGCGAAGGAAGTTCATGGAGAGTGCTGTCCATTGCTGGGAATGCTGTTGAGTCTGCTGGATGTGTGACCACCGCCACCGCTCCGTGACGGTGTCTGCGGAATTCTTCCGGGGCGTCCTTACGGTGGCCGATAGGCACCCTTGCGAATCGTTCAGCCGTAGACAAGGGCCGTGCACCAAAGGAACCATGAATCGAGCCGAGGTGGAACGCCTGATCCCAGCGGGAAGCGTGAAAGTGTTGAAAGTCGCTGCTGTGACACCAGGTGCTCGCTGAGACTATCCGGCCTGACCAGTGAGCGAGGAACACAGCCCATGACGCCCCCGCGCCACCCCAACCGCATGCTGGCGGCCCTGTTGACCGAGGCCGACTGGACCGCCACCGACCTCGCCCGAGCCGTCAACGCTCTGGGCACCACAAGGGGACTGCGGCTGCGCTACGACCGCATCTCGGTGACCCGTTGGCTCAACGGAGCACGCCCCCGCCCTCCGGTCGTCCACCTGATAGGCCAGGTACTCAGCCACCGCCTCGGCCGCAGGATCACCCCCCGGGACACCGGGCTCACCGACCCCGCTGCCGCCGGCGCGTTGAGCGCCGTGCTGCGCGGCGGCGACCCGGTTCATCGCCTCGCGGCCCTCTGCCACGCCGACGCCGACCCCACCCGACGCGGAGCCCTCGCGCGGGCCGTTCGCGCCACCCCGCCCCCGGCGTTCACCAGGCGGGGCAGCCGGCCCGCGGAACTTCCTCCGGCCGACCCGGGCGCCCCCCAGGCGTCCGCCGCCGCCCCGGCACGGCTGGAGGCGGTGGCGATCCGCACCGCCCTCATGGGGGAGCGGTACGGCGGCGCCCACGGCCGTCCGGCGCTGGCCGGGTTTCTTGCCACGGGGGTGGTGCCGCTGCTGACCGCACCGGCCCGCCCCGCGGCCCGCCGCTCCCTGCTCACCGGTGCCGCCCAGCTCACGCTGCTGCTCGCCGGCCGCACCGGCGAGACCGGCCACCCGGCGCTCGCCCAGCACTACTACGACGTCGCCCTCGACCTCGCCCACGCCGCCGGCGAGACCGGCTCCTACGCGATCATCCTGCGCTGCCTGAGCGTGCAGGCGCACCAACTCGGCGATCACCACCGGGCCGTCGTCCTTGCCGAGGGAGCCGTCGATCTCGCCGGGGCCGCGGTGCCCCACGCCGTCCGTGCCTTCCTGCACACCGGGCGCGCGGTCGTCCGGGCCGGTGCCGGCCGGCACCGCGAGGCGGCTGCGGACCTGCTCACCGCCGAGAAGCACCTGGCGCGTGCCACGGGCCCGGAAGGCCCCTTCACCAGCTATCCGGAGACCGCCCTGCGCTACCAACGGGCCGAGGTGCTCTCGCGCCTGGGCGAGCACAAGTCGGCCCTGGGCGAGCTGGAGAACTCCCTGGCCTGCCGGCCCGTCGACCACCACAAGGCCCGCGCCCTGCTGCACGCCCAGCTCGCGCACACCCTGCTCGCCCTGCACGAGATCGACGCGGCGGTGGACCACTCCTTCCAGGCCCTGCGGCATCACCGGCAGTTGGCCGCGGGCTCCGCCCACGGCATGCTGCCTCACCTCGCCCGCCGTTTCGTGCCCTACCAAAGCAACCCGCACGTCAGGGACTTCCGGGAGTGTCTGCGGGTGACCGTGCGGTGAGCCCGGAGCCGGACGGCTCCTTGCCCCGGGAGCCGTCGCCGCACATGGTCGCTGTGCCGCACTCCTCCCCGTTGCCTTCCACCGGCACCGCAGGGAAGCCACCCAGCAGCACCATTGCCATGTCTACGGGATCGGTCATAACGCAATAAGTTGGACAGTCGGTCCAGCTTTCCATCCGGACGCGCCCCTCCTGCCGCACTCTTCACCCATAAGCACGAAGCCGCCCGTCTCGCCGGCCCTCGCCACCGGCGTGCCCTGCGCAGGCAGCACCACCCGGGCCCACCGCCAGGTCACCACCGACCCGGCGCCTCGGCATGAGACGGGGCGACGTATCGAACGGGGAGCGGTCGGCAGGCCCACCAGCTCCGCCCCGGCGCACCAGCCCCGCAGGAACGAAGACAAGCGACTGATCGGCCAGTTGAAGAGCTACTGGGCCGTGGCCACACGCTTCAACGAGAGGGCGCACGTCTTCCCCGGCACCGTGGCCGCAGCTGCCACGCCTCCGGCTCCACCCCTGACCCGCCGGACCGTCCCTAGCGCGTCCACATCCACATCTCCTCCATCAGCGAGGTGTATCCCTCGGTGTGGCGGACGCGGAAGACGGACATCTCCAGCCCGCTTCGGAGCCTGCGGCCGCAGTGATCGAGGACCAGTCCTCCCAGCATCCCCCAGTTGGTGAGGTGGGGTTCTTCGTCCAGGGAGAGGTCCTCGCGGTCTTCATCGGTCAGGTCGGCCGGGTCGATGCCGAGAGCGTCCAGGATGGTGTGAGGGTCGCCGTCGACGTGCCACGGGGTTTCGTAAGCGGGGAACCCGGAAGCGGAGAGCGCCGGACCGTCGGGAAGACAGATCACGTCCTCCGTGTGCGTCTCGCCGAAGTCGGGCGCAGCGGACCCCACGATCAGGGCACCGGGGTGGCGCTTGTGGAGGGCTGTGGCCTCATGCAGGACCGGGGTCATGCCGGCGTCGTAGGTGGCGAGGGCCGGATCGGATATGCGGGTCACGTGGCCCCAGCAGCCGATCGTGATCAGGTCCAGGTCTGAGAGCGTCTCCGCATACAGAGCCTCGGACGCGGGCATGGGAGGGAGTTCTTCCAGCACCGCGTCGACCGTAGGGAAGGCTTCGGCGAACGCGCGTGCCCGCACGCGGTCGTGAGGCGGCAACTCGGCGGTGCTCTCGGGCTGCGGCGGGTCCAGGAGGGTGAGGGTGTATTCGTCGGAGTTCGCACTCCGGACGACGGTCTCGGG
Source organism: Streptomyces pinistramenti (assembly GCF_020564935.1). GTDB lineage: Bacteria > Actinomycetota > Actinomycetes > Streptomycetales > Streptomycetaceae > Streptomyces > Streptomyces pinistramenti. The sequence continues at coordinate 45,139 of NZ_JAJCXB010000019.1, read as the reverse complement.
CGGGCACGTCCAGAAAGAGTTGTCGGTCATGGCAGGCACCGTAGCGGCGACTACTGACATCGGTGCCTGACCTGCCCCTTGACGCCGCGTCACCGTGCTCGCCCCTCCGGCACGAGCCGGGCAGGAGTCATCGGACAAGCCTGGCAACTCCTGCCAGGTGATCGTGAATCGGGCCACTCCGTCAGGTTGTCCAGGCCGACGTCAGGTACTCGTGAGGATGACGAGTTGCTGGGTCGCCCGGGTCATCGCGACATAGCGGTCGACCGCTCCTTCCACGTCCTCGCCGAACGCCTCCGGGTCGACGAGGACGACCAGGTCGAACTCAAGGCCCTTCGACAGCTCCGGGGTCAGCGACCGGACGCGGGACGTCGCCCGGAATGTGGGATCGCCGATGACGCAGGCGATCCCGTCGGCATGCGCAGCGAGCCAGGTGTCGAGGACCGAGTCCAGATCCGCAACAGAGCCGTGCACGACGGGGATGCCACTGCTGCGGATGGAGACCGGCACATTGGCGTCCGGGAGCGCGGCCCTGATGACCAGCTCGGCTTCCGTCATGACCTCTTCCGGTGTGCGGTAGTTGATGCCCAGGGAGGCCACGCTGACCCGGTCGAGCCCGACCCGCTCAAGGCGTTCCTGCCACGACTCGGTGAACCCGTGCCTGGCCTGGGCGCGGTCCCCGACGATCGTGAAGCTCCGGGACGGGCAGCGGAGCAGCAGCATCTGCCACTCGGCGTCGGTCAGTTCCTGGGCCTCGTCCACGATGACGTGCGCGAACGGGCCGGCGAACAGGTCCGGTTCGGTGCCGGGCAGTGCGCTCTCGTCGATCAGGGTGTCCCGCAGGTCCTGTCCGTGCAGCATCCCCACCGCGCCCTCGCTCTCGTCGATCAGGACGTTCTGCAGCAGGCCATCGATGACGTCGGCCCTGCGCGCCCGTTCGGAGGCGACGGAGGCTGCGTGCCGGCGCTTGCGTGCCGACGCCTCCGGGTCGCCGAGCCGCTGCCGTGCCGCGTCCAGGAGCGGCAGGTCCGACACCGTCCATGCCTGGGCGTCCTCACGCTGCAGCGTGCGAACGTCGTCGGGGCCGAGCCGGGGAGCGCACTTGCGCAGGTAGGCGGGCACCGACCACAGATCTCCGACGAGGTCACTCGCTTCGAGCATCGGCCACGCGCGGTTGAGGGTCCTGATCAACTCCCGGTCCTGCAGCAGCGACCTCCGGAGCAGGTCGGGCGGGGCGTCACTGTCGTCCTTGTCCCTCAGGATCGTGAGCAGTTCCTCCCGGATCTGGTCACGCGCCTCGTTGTGCGGAGTACCGGGTTCCACTGCCTCGAACGCCGCTGCCCAGTCGTCGGCGCTCAGCCAGATGTCGGACCAGTGGCTCGAAACCGTCATCCCCGCGGTGGGCGGCTCCTCGTAGATGCCGACGGCCGGCTCGATCGCCTTCACCAGGTCCGCGGACGATTTCAGAAGAGCCACGCTCGGGTCGGTCTCGCCCGCTGCTCCGGCGCCCTCGGCCACGAGGTCCCGCAGGGTGCAGGTCTGCACACCCTCCTCACCGAGGCTGGGCAGGACGTCGGCGACGTAGGCCAGGTAGGGCCGGCTCGGGCCGACGAACAGCACGCCGCCCCGACGGTGACCGAGGCGGGGGTCGGAGTAGAGGAGGTGGGCGGCGCGGTGCAGAGCGACGACCGTCTTGCCCGTGCCGGGACCGCCGTCGACGACGAGAGCGCCGCGGGATCCCGCGCGGATGACGGCGTCCTGGTCGGCCTGGATGGTGGCGAGCACATCGCGCATCCGGGACGACCGGTTGCTGCCCAGACTCGCGATGAACGCGGACTGGTCGTCGAGCGCGGCGTGCCCTTCCAGCCCGTCGGCGGTGAACACTTCGTCCCAGTAGTCGCTGATCCGGCCGCGGGCCCAGCGATACCTGCGACGGCTCGCCAGACCCATCGGGTGGGCGTGGGTCGCCGCGAAGAACGGCTCGGCCGCGGGGGAGCGCCAGTCGAGCAGCAGCCGACGCCCCGCGCTGTCGGTGAGGCCGAGGCGTCCGATGTATACGGGCTCGGGGTTGTCCGTACGGACGATGTGTCCCAGGCACAGGTCCAGGCCGAAGCGGCGCAAGGCGCGCAGCCGACCGGTCAGCCGGTGGATCTCCGCGTCCCGGTCCATCGCCTGCCGGCCGATGCCGCCGGGCGCCCTGCGCTCCGCATCCAGACGGTCGGACAGTTCGGCGATCGTCTGCGCAAGGCTCTCTGCGAGGGCCGCGAAGTGCTGCTCGTCGCCGTCGATCAGCGCCGGGTCGGCCTTGGGGGAGAGGTGGTCGGGGAGGCCGAACGCGCTGGTGGTCAGGGGGTTCATGTCATCGGCTCCGGTCCGCGGTCGCGGCCGCGGGGCGCGCGCATATCTGCATCCCGGTGCCGAATGCCCGCACCCGCAGCGTGCGTCCTACCCCCGGTTCGACGCCACCGCACCACCCATAAACCGACAAGAACGCACGCACTTCGTGAATCTCCTATTTCTGCAGGTTCTGACCTGGGCCCGCGATTCTGCCCCAGGACCTGGGCCTTGCCGCAAGCCCCCCTGTGCGCTATAAGTTGAAAGTGGCAAGGAGTGGGTATTCCTCTTTGCCGTCACCGCCCGCCCGTCTGCCGTGGCCCCGAAGTCGGGCCGGAGTGGCCGCTATACGGGCCGGGCCGTCGCAGGGGATGTCGGCAGTGACAGTGCCGCCTGCCGCAGGTGTTCGGCGAGTGCTTCCGTAGCCGTCGACGGTGCGCGGTCGCTGGTGCCCCAGGCGAGGAGGTGGCGGCGGCGGGCCCAGGGCTCCTGCAGTTCGCACACGTCGAGTGGTTGGCTGGGGTCGATGGCGCGGCGCGGTACGACGGCGAGCCCGACTCCGGCGGCCACGAGGCCGATGAGGACGTTGAGGTCGGCGACGCTGGTGCGGTACCGCACGGCCGGGGTGTGCGGGCCGAGATGCCTCTCGATCCAGCGCCGCAGCGAGGAGTCGGGATCGAGCCCGACGAGAGGGTGCTCAGCGGCTTCGCTGTAGGCCACCGCGGTGCGGCCCGCGAGAATCCCGCCCGCCTGGCCGATCGCCACGAGAGAGTCGTCGCCGAGGGGTTCCATGACCAGACCGCAGTCGCGGGCCTCGTCGTCGAGGACGACCCCCAGGTCCGCCTCGCCGTCGGCCAGTGTCCTGACCGTCTGCGGAGTGCGGCTCTCGGAGACCGTGACGTCGACATCGGGATGCGCCTGCAGGAACGAGACCAGGGCCTGCGGCACGAGCCGGTGCATCGCGGAGCCGCCGCCCAGCAGGGTCAGCGGAGCGCCCGGGGGCCGGGTGTAGCTCGCGACGGCGCTCTCCAGGCGTGCCGTCTGGGCCAGGACGTCGCGGGCGTGCCGGGCCAGGGCCGTCCCCGCCGGGGTGGGCCGGACCCCTCTCCGGCCGCGGATCAGCAGGGCCACGCCCGCGTGGTGCTCAAGCGAACGCACCCTGGCGCTGGCCGACGGCAGGCTCAGGTGCATCCGGCGAGCGCCCGCCGTGATCGACCCCTCCGCCACGATGCCGAGGAAGAGCCGCAGGTCGTCCAAGTCGTAACGCACCCTTCTGAGCCTATGGCACTGCCTAATGCCAGGTACGTCGATTACGCATTGTGGGCCCACCGGCCACAGGGCGATCATCGGCGGGTGTCAGAGATATTGCTCGTCCTGTTGGCAGGCGCAGGCGCCGGAGTGCTGAACGCCATTGGCGGCGGTGGCAAGTTCGTGGCGCTGCCCGCTCTGGTGGCGGCCGGCCTGCCGCCCGTCACGGCGAACGCGTCGGCCACCATCGCCCTCGTGCCCGGTGCGGTGGTCAGCGCATCGGTCTGCCGACGCGAACTCGCCCCGGTGGGCGGGGTGTCCACGAAGGCGCTGACCCTGATCAGCATGGCCGGGAGCGGAGTCGGCGCCGGGCTCATGCTGGCGCTGCCCGCGGCGTCGTTCGAGACCGCGGTGCCCTGGCTGCTGGCCTTCGCCACGCTGCTCGTGGCCTTCGGACGCCACCTTTCCCGGGCACTGAGCAACGCGCTCGACCGCCCGGTCGGCATGAGCGCGCGGGCCGTGCTGATCGGCCAGTTCGTCCTTGCCGTCTACGGCGGATACTTCGGCGGTGCCGTAGGCATCATGATGCTGGCGGTGTGGAGCGTCGGCCTCGGCCTCGACGCGGCGGTCAGCAACCCGATGCGGGTCACTCAGCTCGCGGCCATCTACGTCAGCGCGACCGTGCTCCTCCTCGTCACGTCGGACGCCCTGGGCTCTCCGCTGATCCTCGTCACGATGCTGGTCGGCGCGGCGGTGGGCGGCTTCGGCGGCGCCCACCTCGCCCGCCGCCTCCCCGCCTGGGTACTGCGGTGGCTTCTGGTGACGTCCGCCGGTACCACGACCGTCCTGTACTTCCTCCGCGGCTGACCCGGACGGCGAACTGACCCGGTAGCGGGGGTACATGGCGCGCCACCGCGTTAGGTGGTGCCCGGCCTGCGGGGCCGGGGGAGTGGCTGTGCCAACTCCGCGGGCTGCGCGCTCCGTTGAAGGGAATCCAAGAAGGTATACGTAGGGCATGAGGGCGCGCATTCGTGCATTCGTGCATGCGTCCACTCGTGCGCCCGGTGCACCGGGCGCAGCGCATCAGGGTTGAATGATCTTCCGGGCGGTAGTGATGACGGCGCCGCCGAGGTTCGGTGGTTCCGGTGGCGGAGGGAAGGTCTTCTGTAGTGCGTGCGAGACTGCGGGACCGATTGCGGTACTGGTTCGACGCGACGATGGACCGGGGGACGCCGGCCCTGATCGGCTGGCTGGGCCTGGCGTCGGTCGTGCTGATCGCCGTTGTGACCGGCCTGGTGGTTCTGCTCACCGACGAGGACACCGAGAAGAACGGCGGCTGGCTGGGCGTGGCCTGGATGAGCCTGCTGCGCACGCTCGATCCCGGCACGATGGGCGGGGACGCCGGCGGGCCGCTGTTTTTGGGCCTGATGCTGACGGTGACCATCGGCGGGATCTTCATCGTCAGTGCGCTCATCGGTGTGCTGACCACCGGTCTGGAGGCCAGGATCCAGGAGTTGCGCCGGGGCAAATCACGGCTGATCGAGCGTGGGCACACGATTGTGCTGGGCTGGTCGGAGCAAGTGTTCACGGTGATCGCGGAGTTGGTCGAGGCGAACCAGAGCGAACGGCGCTCGTGTGTCGTCATCCTCGCCGACCGGGACAAGGTCGAGATGGAGGGCGAGATCCGCAGGCGGATCCCGGAAACCGGCCGCACGCGGGTGGTCTGCCGGTCCGGCAGCCCTCTTCAGCGGGCGGATCTGGAGCTGGTGAGCCTGGACGCGGCCAAGTCCATCATGGTGTTGCCTCCCGTCGGGGACGACAGCGACACCGACGTCATCAAGGTGCTGCTGCTCCTCAACAGCCGCCGGTGGCAGGGCGCGCGCCCGCATGTCGTGGCGGCCGTGCAGAGTTCGGCCAATACGGCGGCGGCCCGGCTGGCGGCGGGTGAGACCGCTCTGGTGATCGACGCCGACGACATCGCCGTACGCCTGATCGTCCAGTCGCACCGGCAGTCCGGCCTGTCCACCGTCTTCAACGAACTGCTCAGCTTCGTCGGCAACGAGTTCTACCCCTGCACCGCGACCGCGCTGACCGGCACCACGTACGGGGAAGCACTCAACAGATTCGATCTCGGCATTCCGGCCGGCTTGCGCAGGAGCAGCGGGGAGGTTCTGGTCAACCCCCCGATGGATACGGTCATCGCCGCCGGTGACGAAGTGCTGGTGGTCGCCGAGGACGACCTCCTCATCACGCTGTCGGACACCCGGCCCCCCGTCATCGAGTCGGCGATCACCTCGTCCCCCGGCACGCTGCCGGTACCGGACCGCACGCTCGTGATCGGCTGGAACTCGCGTGCGCCCAAAATCATCAGGCTGCTCGACCGCCTGGTGGAGCCCGGTTCGCTGCTCGACATCGCGGCCTCCCGACAGCCCGAGGATGCCTTCCAGGAGCACCTGGAGAACCTCACGGTGGGCTATAAGCCCTGCAAGCCGACCCTCCGGCCCTCGCTGGAGTCGCTGGGCCTGGAGGGCTACCGCCACATCATCGTGCTGACCGACGACGACATCGACTCCGAACGGGCCGACGACCACACCCTGGTGACGCTCCTGCACCTGCGGGACATCGCGATCCGGTCCGGCACCCCGTATTCGATCGTCACCGAGATGAACAGCGACGCCAACCGTGAGATCGCCCAGGTCACCAAAGCGGACGACTTCATCGTCAGCACCAAGGTGATCAGCCTCCTGCTGACCCAACTGGTCGAGGACCGCAACCTGTACGCCGTCTTCACCGACCTCTTCGATCCGGCGGGATCGGAGATCTACCTCAAGCCCGCCTCCAGCTATCTCACGCCGGGCACAACGGCGAATTTCGCGACCGTCGTCGAGGCGGCCAGGCAGCGGGGAGAGACGGCCATCGGCTACCGGATCGCACGGCAGAGTGACGAACCTCCGGCGTACGGAGTCTTCCTCAACCCTTCCAAGACCGCGCCGTTGTCACTGGGGGAGGGCGACGCCATCGTGGTGCTCGCCGAGGACAGTGGCGTGGCCGTGCAGCTGCCGAGAGCCAGAGAGGGGCACGAAGCGGGCAGCGGCACGGCGGACGCGTCCGCGCGCCCGTAGCGGATCGGGACGGTCGCTCGCCGGAGCCGGTGCAGCGTTCCTGCGCCCGTCCTGCACGCGGCAATGCGGCGGTGGTTCGTGCTGGGCCATAATTCATCCATTGCGCAATCATGGAATCAAAGCCGAGGCGTGGGAGGGGCGTATGCGGAGGAGAGCGGCATATGGCTGAATCGCGGGGGCGGTGGCGCTGGCTCGCTGTGCCGGCCTGCGCCCTGGCCGTCTGGGCCGTGGCCCACACGGATCACACCCCACAGCATCCCGTCGCGCCCCATACGCCGGCACCCACCGCCTCCTCCTCCGCCCCGCCCGGTGCCGGCAACCACGGCACCCCCGAACCCTCCTCGTCCTACGACCCTGCCGACTACGGCCCGCAGGTCCGTAAGTACGCCGCGAAGGCCGGCATCGAGCCGCAGTTGCTGATGGCGATCCTGTACTGCGAGGCGTACAAGCCGCACGACCCGGACCTGGAGCGCGCCTGGCAGCGCTACAAGCCCGATGCGGCATTCGGCATCGCGAACATGCACCGCGCCGCCTTCGACGAGGCCCGGCGGGGACGGGATTTCGCCGGCCGGCGGTGGGACGAGCTGCCCGATGACCGGGGCCTGGCCGTTGAGGCGGCTGCCTGGCATCTGCACGACCTGGCGCGGCAGTTGCCCGCGCGGTGGCCCGCCTCGTACTCGCGCCAGGACTTGCTGGCGTTGGGCTATAACACAGGGGTGGGCAACATGCTGGCCTTCGCGCGTGGCGTGACACCCGGAGGGCAGGCCCGCTCGTATCTGGACCGTCTGCACGAGAATTGGGGCGGCGCCGGGAGAGCCGTCGCCCGCTGATCCGCGGCACGGGCATAATTTAGGCTTTGCGCAAGCCAGGAACCATGGAGATTTCCGCCGCGTTGAAGCCGAAGGACGCCGGAAGCCAGGACAGTTGTGGAGGAAGCAGATGGGTGTGGCCCTGACCAAGGGCGGCAATGTGTCGCTGGGCAAACAGGCCCCCGGCCTGACCGCGGTGAGCGTCGGGCTGGGCTGGCAGGTGGGAGCCGTCGGCGGGGCCGGTTTCGATCTGGACGCCAGTGCGCTGCTGTGTGACCAGTACGGAAAGGTCCTTTCCGACCAGCACTTCGTTTTCTTCAACAACCTCCGCAGCCCCGACGGTTCGGTGCGGCACTCGGGGAGCGAACCGAACGGCGGAAGCGGCGGGGACGACGAGCAGATCCACGTCGAACTCGGCGCAGTTCCCTCCGAGGTGGCAAAGATCGTCTTCCCGGTCTCCCTCTACGAGGCCGAGCAGCGCGGCCAGAACTTCGGCCAGGTCCGCAGTGCCCACATCCGCGTGGTCGACCGGACCAGCGGCACCGAAATCGCCCGCTACGACCTGCGGGGCGACGCCGCCACCGAGACCGCGATGGTCTTCGGTGAGCTGTACCGCCACGGCTCGGACTGGAAGTTCCGCGCCGTCGGCCAGGGCTACGCATCCGGACTCGCAGGCATCGCGCAGGACTTCGGCGTCGACGTCCTGCGTGCCGATCCGCCCGCCGCGGCCCAGCCCCCGGTTCCCGCCTCGCCCCCCGAGCCCCCCGCTCCGCCGGTAGCGGGGACCGTCAACGGCTGGGAGATGTCCGGGCAGGGCTCCGCCGCCACATCACAGCAACCGACAGGGAGTTCCCCCATGACGTGCTTCTTCGACCCCCAACACGGCCCCGGAACGGCGCCCGTGATGTGGTCCCCGCAGTGGGGTGTACCGCGTCAGATCCAGGCGTGCGGAGGCTGCGCCCAGCGTGTGCAGACCACGCCGCCGCCGTACTACACCGCGCCCCAGGCGGGGTACCCGCAGCCGGCACAGCCGGGCTACCCGCAGCCGATGCAGCAGGACTACCCGCAGCAGCAGGGCCAGCAGCAGGGGCGCCGCTTCGGCACGGGCGCGCTCATCGGGGCCGGCGCGGCCGGTCTGGTCGGCGGCGCGCTGCTCAACGAGGCGTTCGACGACGACGAGCCCGACGTGGTCGTCAACAACTACTACGAGGACTGATCAGGTATCCGACGCCCGGCCGTGGCCCCCACCTCGGCAGGCCGGGCGTTCGGCCCTCGCTCCCCGCTGATCGTCCCGGCCGCAACTGGCGCCGCGCAGGCGGCCGGTCAGAGCCGGCCGACCCCGCCGTAGTAGCCGACGCCGCGGGCGTCGCCCGGCAGCGGCCCGTCAGGACGCCAGAAGGGGACCTGCACCAGACCGGGTTCCAAGAGGTCGAAGCCGTCGAAGAAACGCAGGATCTCGGCGTGACTGCGCAGCTTCAGGGCGGCGGTGGAGCTGTTGTAGACGGCCTCGGCGTCGGTACGGTCGCGGTAGATGTCGTTGGCGGTGTGCGAGAGCATGAGATAGCTGCCGGCCGGCAGCGCGTCGCGCAGGGTGGCCACGATGCCCCAGGGGTCTTGGGCGTCGGCGATGAAGTGCGCGATGGCGACGAGGGACAGTCCCACCGGCTGGTCGAAGTCGATCACCTTGCGGACGTCGGGGTGGTCGATGATGGCCTGCGGATCGTGCAGATCGGCCATGACGATGCTGGTGTTGCCGACACCCCTGCCGGACATCAGCGCGTTGGCGTGCACATTCACGATGGGGTCGTTGTCGACGTAGGCCACCCGGACATCGGACGAGATCTCGTGCGCGACCTCGTGGACATTCGGCGAAGTGGGCAGTCCCGTGCCGATGTCGAGGATCTGCCGGATGCCGTTGCCGACCAGGAAGCGGACCGCACGCTGCATGAAGGCGCGGTTCTCCCTGACGCTCACGAGCACCTCGGGGGCGGTCTCCATGATGCGGTGAGCCGCGATCCGGTCGATCTCGTAATTGTCCTTGCCGCCCAGGAAGAAGTCGTACATGCGGGCCGGATGCGGCCTGCTGGTGTCGATCTCCTCGGCGGGGGTGCCGCGTTCGGCCATGGGAAGCGCTCCGTTCGCTGGTGCCACTCGTGTGTTCCCGGGCGCGGGTCGCCCCTCGCCCTCTCAGGACCGCACGGCCGCGGTTTCTTCTGTCCCCGGACGCGGCCGGCACGTGTGAGGAGGAGAATACTTGTTGCCGTGATCGGTGGTGCCGGAGGGATGACCACGGGGCGGCCGACGGCCAGGGGCTGGAGCAACCGCTTTCCGAGCGCTATCGCTTGTCCGGCCCGTCAGGACCGGCCCCCTGGGATGTCGGGCATCCGCAGTCCGGCGACGATCTTGTTGTAGAAAGCCATGGGTGCGTCCCCCTCGACGGCCTTCTTGGGGCCTCTCACCCAGACGTAGAGGGAGTACTCGACCTCGGAGTCCTTGGTGATGACCTTGAGTTGGAGTCCGCGGCTGAGAGTTCCTGCCGCCTCGTCGCCTCGGTCGTAGTAGTGGGCGTCGAGCGTGGAGGCAGGCCGGCCGCCGAATGCGGCGTGGTTGTTGAGTGTGTAGTGGAGGAGAGCGCGGCCGTCGGCGTGGTAGAAGCCGGTGAGGTCGTTGTCCGAGCCTTCGCCGGGTGTGGTGTCTGAGGTGTGCGGATTCCGGTAGACCTGGATCTTGAACCGGAGTCCGCTCGATGGCTTCTCCCCTACGGACGTGGTGTCGAAGTCCGGCGACTGGTACTGGACCGCGGGGTTGATGGTGTCGTTGGGCGTTCCGCGCTGGTACCCGGTTGGCGCGGGCAAGGTGACCTGCACCGCGCTGGCGTGGACCGTCTGCCAGTGCGCGGGCATTGCGGCCGGCACGTGGGGCGGGGCGTCGGACGGCAGGGTGTTCGCCAGGACCAGTGCCGCGAGCACCGCCGTTCCTGCCACGGCTGTGATCACCCGTGCCCGTACGGTGCGGTACCACGGCCGGGACACGGCCACGGCACGGGAGATCCCCGTGGTGGAGGCGGCGACGCCCGGTATCGGCGGCCGCCCGCCGGTCTGTTCCGGGACCGGCGTCTGCGCGTCCGCCACCACGCGGAGTTCTTCCCGGATCCGTGCGACGTCCGGACGCGCCGCAGGGTCCTTGTGCAGCAGTGCGGTGATCAGGGGGGTCAGCGCCCCGGCTCGCGTCGGGGGCGGCGGGCTCTCGTCGCGCACGGCAAGCATCGTCGTGACCGAACTCGACCGCCGGAAAGGCGACCAGCCCTCCACCGTGAAGAAGAGCAGCACGCCCAGTGACCACATGTCCGATGCGGCATCCGGGCGCAGGCCGGACACCCGCTCCGGCGCGATGTACTGCGGTGACCCGATGATCGCGCCGGTCTCCGTCAGCGGCGTGGCGCCCTCGACGTGGGCGATGCCGAAATCGGTGAGCAGCACCCGGCCGTCCTCGGCGAGCAGCACGTTGGCGGGCTTGACGTCGCGGTGCAGCACACCCGCCGCGTGCACCGCGGCCAGCGCCTCGATCACCGCCAGGCCGATCTTCGCCGTCTCCGGCGGGGTGAGCGTGCCCTCGTCCAGCAGGTCGGCCAGGGAACGTCCCCGCACCAACTCCATGACGAGCCAGGGCTGTCCCTCGTGCATGACGACGTCGTGCAGTGTCACGACGTTGGGGTGGGTGACGCTGGCGACGGCCCGTGCCTCCCGCAGCATCCGCTCGATGAACCGCTGGCCGTGAGATGCGGAGCGGCGGTGGGGAATCCGCGGCTCCTTCACCGCGACATCCCGGTGCACCATCTCATCGCGAGCCCGCCAGACCGTGCCCATCCCGCCATGGCCCAGCCGCTCGACGAGCCGGTACCGGCCGGCGACCGACCGGCCCTCGCCGTCCCGGCCGACGGTCCCGGCTTCCTCCGCGCATCCGTTGCCCGTGTCCAGCGTCGTTACCCCCTTGGCCGGCTGCTCGCGTACCCGAGCAATGTAATGGCTCGGGCCGGGACGCGAAGACAGCCCAGGGCGTACACGGTTGGTGGGTGTCCCGCCCTCCCCTGCCAGGAGTGAAGCCGGTTTTCGGGGCGCGCCTGAACCCTGCCGGGTTCGCCACCTGCGGTCCTTGTGGATCCTGTGATCTCACCGGTGCCGGCTTCCCCGCGCGGACTCAACGGCTGGGCCACGTCTCGTCGATGGCTTCCGGCCGGTGTTCGCGGATGGCCCGGTGCGGCCCCCTGGCGCGCAGGGTTACCGACCGATGACCGGCAGTTGTCCCGGCCCTGCGTCCCCAGCCGTATGGAACCAGTGGGACTCACGTGACGGGTTGATATATATGGGCGATGTCACAGTTGTCGGCAATACGCGAAGCGGGTCATTTACGCCTGCTGGGCCCCGTCGAATACGTCTCGGCCCAGGGCGCGGCAGGCCGCCCCGGTGCCCCGGGGCCGCAGGCCGTGCTGGCGGCACTGGCACTGCGGGCGGGAAGCCTGGTGACTCTCGACCAACTCGTCGACGGTCTCTACGCCGACGATCCGCCGGCCTCCGCCCGGCGGGTCATCGTGAACTACGTCCACCGACTGCGGGCCCACTTCAGCCAGGCGGACGCTCAAGAGGGCGGCAAAACGGGCGGCGCCGCCGTCATCGGGACCACGGCCGACGGCTACGTCCTGCGCATGCCGCCCGACCGGGTCGACGCGCTGCGGTTCGGCCGGCTCGCCGCCCGGGCCCGGCGCGAATCCGCGAGCGGCGATCCCGCCCGCGCCTGCGCCACCGTCCAGGAAGCGCTCGCCCTGTGGCGGGGACCGGCGCTCGCGGGACTGCCCGGCCCCTACGCGCAGGAGCAGCGCCGGGCCCTGTCCGAACAGCGGGCCTCCGCGGTGGAACACCACCTCGAACTGCTGCTGGCGTGCGGACGGCACGAGGAGGCGGTGCCCGGGATCCACGCCGCCCTGGAGCGGTACCCGTACCGGGAGCGGCTGCACGGCGCACTGATGCTGGCGCTGTTCCGGTCGGGACGCAGAGCCGACGCCCTGCTGGCCTACGACCGCGTCCGCCGGGCCCTCGCCGACCAGCTGGGCGTCGGCACCGGGCCCGACCTCGATGAACTGCACGCCGCGATCCTGACGGGCGACCGCACGCTCCTCGCCGTCCCCGGTGCCGCCGCAGGCCCCTCGGCCGCCGCGCAGCAGCTCGCTCCCGGGCTGCCGGTACCCGCCCAACTCCCCTCCGTTCCCTGTGACTTCACCGGCCGGCATGAAGAGATACGTACTCTGGTCGCCGCACTGAGCGGGCCCACCGCTCATCCCGTGGCGGTCATCACCGGCATGGGCGGCATCGGCAAGACGGCGCTCGCGCTGCGCGCCGGACACCAGGTCATGGAGTCCTTCCCTGACGGCCAGTTGTACGCGGACCTGCACTCGCCCTGCGGAGCGGCCGCCGACCCGGCCGATGTCCTGGCCGGCTTCCTCACCGCGCTGGGCGTGGCGCACGAGCGTCTGCCGCGCGCGGTGAGCGACCGGGCGGCGCTGTTCCGCACCCTGCTGTCGGACCGTGCCGTACTGGTGGTGCTGGACAACGCCGCCGACATCGCCCAGGTGGGGGCGCTGCTCCCGGGCGCCGACCGGTGCGCCGCACTGATTACGGCCCGTGCCCTGGCGGCGATGCCGGCCGCCGTCAAGGTACCGCTGAAGGGGCTCGCCCCCGAGGACTCGGTGGCACTGCTCGGCAAGATCGCCGGTGCCCGGCGGATCGAGAAGGAGAAGGCCGCCGTCGCCGAACTCGCCGCGGCCGGCAGCCACCTGCCCCTGGCACTGCGCGCGCTCGGCGCCCGGCTTGCGCTCCGGCCCGCCTGGAGCGTCGGCACGCTGCTGTCCCGGATGTCGGACGACACCAGGCTGCTGGGCGAACTCCGGGCGGGAGAGCTGACCGTCCAGGCCGTCTTCGAGCAGTCGTACCGCCTGCTCTCCCCCCAACAGGCCCGCGCCTTCCTGGCGTTGTCCCTCACGCACTGCGCCGAGTTCGGCGTGCAGGGGGCGGCGGCGGTCATCGGCCTGCCGGAACGGGAGGCGGAGACTGTACTGGAATCCTTGGTCGACGCGGTGCTGCTGGAGCCCGGGACGCCCGGTCGCTACCGCTACCACGACCTGATCGCGGCGTACGCGCGATCGGTGGCCAGGGCCGAGCTGAGCGAGCAGGAGCACCGCCAGGTCCTCCGCAGGGCGGCCGGCTTCCTGCGCACCGGCATCGCCAGGGCGGTCCAGGAATCCCGGCCGCCGGGCAGCCGGCAGCGCGCCCGGCTGCCGGCAGCGGAGGACGCGGCGGCCGGAGCGGCGGCGACGTGGATCCGGGACGCGTTGCCCACCGTCGCCGCGGTGGCCGGGCAGGTGGCCGGTGGCGGGGACGCGCGGGCGGTGGCGCTCGCGGTCGAGGCTCTCTCGCTCCTGCCCTGCTTCGGGGACACCTTGCCCCTCGGGGTGCTGGCACCGGCGGCCACCGCCCTGGTCCGGGCCGCGCAGGCGCACTGCCGGCCCGGTGTGGTGGACCGCGCCCGCCGCGCTGCCGAGCTGATCCACCGCCACCGCCGCGCAGGCGAGGCACCGGCCCCGCCGCGCAAAGCGCCGGAAGGCGCGGTCCCCGGCGGCCACCGGCCCGTTCCGCCGGTGCTCCAGAACACCGTGCGGCCGGCCGGCATCGACCGGGCCGGGACCTACGGGGGCCCGGCGCCCGGCTCCGTCGAAGGGGAGGCGACCGGCCGTCCGTACAAGGCGGTTGGTCTGCGCCGGACGCGCGCACCGCGGACGGATGCGGGAGCCGCGGCGACCGCCCCCGGCCGGTGACCCCGGCCGGGGGCGGCCGGCCGGGCGCCCATCCGCTGCGCACGCCCGGCCGGTGCGGCTCATCCCCTTCGGCGGGTGCACCAGTCCGCCAGTACCGGCCCGATCTGCGCCAGTTGGTCCGGCCGCGTCAGCTCACCATGGGTGCCGCGTACGGGAGTGGAGGCGAGACGGCCCGTGACGTACGGCTGCCAGTCCTGCGGCCGCTGCCTGCCCGCCATCGGGCCATCGGTGGCTTCGAAGAAGAGGACATCGCCCCGGAACCGCCGCGGCACGAAGCCGTCCTGGAGGTCGCTGTTGCGCGCGAAGACCCGGACCATGGCCGCCAGGCCCTGTTCCCCGAGCAGCGCGAGCGGCCCGCTCGCGGTGTCCGGCCGGTGTCCGAGCGAGTCGAACAACGCCCGCCGCAGTTCCTCCGCATCTTCCTCTTCCGCTCCCGGCAGCCCGCAGTCGGCCGGTGCCGGCGGGTAGCAGTCCATCAGGGCGAGCGAGCGCACCTCCTGCCCGTCCTCCTGGAGGCGTACCGCCATCTCGTGCGCGACGATCCCGCCGAACGACCAGCCGAGCAGCGAGTACGGTCCTTCCGGTGACACCGACCGGATCTGCGTGAGGTACGCCTCCACCATCTCCGTCATGCTCCGTGGAGCCGCCTGGGGGTCGGTGAGCCCGTGCGCCTGGAGGCCGTATACGGGCTGGTCGGGGGCCAGGTGGCGGAGCAGCCCCGAGTACACCCAGCTGATGCCCGCCGCCGGGTGGACGCAGAAGAGCGGCTCGGGCGGTGTGGTGCCGAGGACCCGGGTCGCCGTGCCCGCCCGTTGCGCGGAGCGCAGCGGCAGCAGCACGGCCAGGGAGTCGTCGCCGGCCGTGTCCCGCGTGAGCTCTTCGGCCAGTCCGGCGACGGTGGGGGCGTCGAACAGCGTCCGGATGCTCAGCTCCGCTCCGAGCACCGCGCGTACCTGCGCGATCAGCCGGGTCGCGAGCATGGAGTGGCCGCCCAGCGCGAAGAAGTCGTCGTCGATGCCCACCGCGGGTACGTCCAGGACCTGGGCGAACAACCCGCACAGCAGCTCCTCGTGCACCGTCCGCGGACCGCGCCGTTCCGTCGCCGCCGCGTCGTCCGGGGCCGGAAGCCTGCGCCGGTCCAGCTTCCCGCGCGAGGTCAGCGGCAGTGCGTCCAGGGACACGAAGGACGTCGGCACCATGTGGCGGGGCAGGGCCCGCGTCGCGTGGGCGCGCAGCTCCCGTGCGTCGGTCCTGCTCCCGTCGGCGGGGACCACGTAGGCCACGAGGCGGCGCTCGCCCGGCCGGTCTTCGCGGACGACGACCGTGACGTGGCCGACCGTGGGGTGCGCGGCGAGCACGGACTCCACCTCGCCCGGCTCGATCCGGAAGCCGCGGATCTTCACCTGGTCGTCGGTGCGACCCAGGTAGTCCAGCACTCCGTCGGCCCGCCACCGTGCCAGGTCCCCGGTCCGGTACATCCTCTCGCCCGGCTCCCCGAACGGGCAGGCCACGAAACGCTGCGCGGTCAGACCCGGCCGGTTCAGGTAGCCACGGGCCACGCCGGCCCCCGCCAGATACAGCTCGCCGGTCACTCCGGCGGGCAGCGGCTGCAACTGGGCGTCCAGGACGTACATCCGGATGTTGCCGAACGGCCGCCCGATCGCGGGCCGTTCGTGTTCCGCCGCGGCGAAGTGCGAGACGTACACCGTGGATTCGGTCGGTCCGTAGGTGTTGAAGGTCTCGATGCCGGGTGTGCCCCGCAGCTCGGTCCACAGGGCCTGGTCGACGGCTTCTCCGCCGAGTTCGATGATGCGGGGCCGCGAGGAGCGCTCTTCGGACAGCATCCCGGCCGTCAGCAGCTGCCGGCAGTACGTCGGCGAGAGTTCCATGTAGTCGATCGCGGCGGCCTCGATGTACTCGGCCATCGCCTCGGGGTCGCGGCGGATCTCGTCCGGGACGACGTGCAGTTCGTGGCCGCCCAGCAGCCACAGCACCGGTTCCCACGAGGAGTCGAAGGTCAGCGGTCCGGTCACCAGGGCCCGGATGCGGTGATCGCCCGCCGCTGCCCGCTGGGGCGCGAAGACCTCGTGGAGGTGGGCGTGGAGCAGGTTGCGCAGGCTGTGGTGTTCGACCGCCACGCCCTTCGGCTTCCCCGTCGATCCCGAGGTGTAGATGACGTACGCGAGGTGGTCGGGGCGCAGCGGTACGGGCCGGTCCTTGCGTTGCGGGTCGACCAGGGGGTGCAGGCCGAGGGTCTGCCGGGTGCCGGGGTCGTCGAGGGCCAGCACCTGCGGCGCGGGCACGTCGTCCGGCAGGACCGGATCGGTGGCCCGGAGGGTCGCGGTGTCGGTCAGCAGGAACGAGGGCGCGGCGTCGGCGAGCATCAGGGCGATCCGCTCTGGCGGGTACTCCGGGTCCACGGGCACGTAGCAGCCGCCCGCCTTCAGTACGGCCAGCATGGCGACCAGGTGCCGGGCCGTGCGGGGGAGCAGGGTGGCGACCCGCTGTTCGGGCCGGATGCCCTGGCCGAGCAGCAGCCAGGCCAGCCGGTTCGCCCGGGTGTTCAACTCCCGGAAGGTGAGCGCACCTTCGACGTCGGCCACCGCGGTGGCGTCGGGGGTGGCGCGTGCGTGTTCCTCGAAGACCTCGTGCGCCGGCCGGTCGTCCGGCAGCGGCCTGGCGGTGTCGTTCCATCGCTCCAGGACGCGGACCCGCTCGTCGGACGAGAGCAGGTCCACCGACCCGATGCGGGTGCCGGGGGAGTGGCTGACGGCGTCGAGGAGGCGCAGCAGCCGCCGGGCCAGGGCTTCGGCGGTCGCGTGGTCGAAGAGGTCGGCCGCGTAGTGCAGCAGGCCGTCGACGCCGCCGGGTGCGTCCGCAGCGCCGGAGCGTTCGGTGAAGACGAAGTCGAGGTCGAACTTGGTGGGGGCGGAGTGGAAGGGCTGGGGGGTGGCGGCGGTGCCGGGGAGGTCGAGGGCGGCCTCGGTGGTGTTCTGGAGGGTGAGCATGGTCTGGAAGAGGGGGTGGCGGGCCGCGGTCCGTTCCGGGTTGAGCTTCTCGACGAGCTGCTCGAAGGGGAGGTCCTGGTGGGTGAAAGCGGCCAGGTCGTGTTCCCGGACCCGGCCGATGAGTTCGGCGAAGGTGGGGTTGCCGGAGGTGTCGGTGCGCAGGACGAGGGTGTTGACGAAGAAGCCGACGACCTCGTCGAGGGCGTGGTCGGTGCGGCCCGCGGTGGGGGTGCCGAGAGGGATGTCGGTGCCGGCGCCGAGCCGGGTGAGGAGGGCGGCGAGTGCGGCCTGGAGGGTCATGAAGAGCGTGCTGCCGTGGTCGCGGGCCAGGGAGCGGAGCCGTCCGTGCAGGTCGGCGGGGAGCTGGAAGGGGATGAGTCCACCGGTGTGCGTGGGCTGCGGGGGGCGCGGCCGGTCGGCGGGGAGGGGGATCTCGGGTGGCAGGTCGCGCAGGGCCTCGGTCCAGAAGTCGGTCTGCGCGGCGCCCGTGTCGGCCAGCAGGTCGTGTTGCCACAGGGTGTAGTCGGCGTACTGGACGGTGAGCGGACGCCAGGCGGGACGGGTGCCGGTGCGGCGGGCGCGGTAGGCGGTGGAGAGGTCGCGGAGGAGGGGAGTCAGGGACCAGCCGTCGCTGGCTATGTGATGAAGCGTCAGAAGAAGAAGATGGTCGTGCGTTCCGGTGGTGAAGAGGGTGGCCCGCAGGGGCAGGTCGGTGGCGAGGTCGAAGGGTGTGAAGGCGGCGTCGTGGAAGAGGGCGGGCAGCTCCTCTTCCGTGCACGGGACGGCGGACAGCTTCACCGTCGCGGCGTGCGGGGGCAGGATGTGCTGGTGGGGTTCGCCGTTGTGGGTGGGGTAGAGGGTGCGTAGCGCCGGATGGCGGGTGACGACGTCGTTGACGGCGGCCTGCAGGGCGTCGGTGTCGACGGTGCCGTGCAGGCGGAAGGCGACCGGCGCGTTGTAGGTGGGGCCGCTCTCCAGGCGGTCGAGGAACCACAGGCGTTGCTGGGCGAAGGACAGTGGCAGGACAGGCGGGCGCGGCCGGGCGGCCAGCGCCGGGCGGGCCGTCGCTCCGCGCTCCAGCAGCTCCGCCACCCCGGTGACCGTCGGTGCACCGAAGAACTCCCTGACACCCAGTTCGACGTGGAACACGGCGCGGATCCGGCTCAGCAGCCGGGTGGCGAGCAGGGAATGGCCGCCGAGAGCGAAGAAGTTGTCCGTGACGCCCACCGCGGGCACGTCCAGGACCCGCGCGAACAGCTCGCACAGCAGCTCCTCGCGCACCGACCGGGGGCGCTGCGCCTCGCCGGCGCCGTCCCGCCCGGTACCGCCGGCCGCGGCACCGCCGTCGCGGGCCCGGCGCCGGTGCGCGTCCGTCCGGCTCAGCAGCGTCCGTTCCTGCTCGGGCGACGCGAAGATCTCCAGCGAGCCGATGGCGGCGTCCGGCGCTGCCGATGCGGCATCGAGCAGCCGGGTGAGGAGCACGGCCAGGGCTTCGGCGGTGGCCGGGTCGAAGAGATCGGTGGCGAACTGGAGGATGCCGCAGATGCCCGCGAGGCCGTCGTCGCCCTGTTCCTCGGTGAAGCTCCAGACCAGGTCGAACTTGGTGGGGGCGGTGCGGAGGGGCTCGGATGCGGGGGTGATGCCGGGGAGGTCGAGGGCGGCTCCGGTGGTGTTCTGGAGGGTGAGCATGGTCTGGAAGAGGGGGTGGCGGGCCGTGCTCCGCTCCGGGTTGACCTTCTCCACGAGCTGCTCGAAGGGCAGGTCCTGATGGCCGAAGGCCGCCAGATCGTGTTCCCGGACCCGGCTCAGGAGTTCGGCGAAGGTCGGGTCGCCCGTGGTGTCGGTGCGCAGGACGAGGGTGTTGACGAAGAAGCCGACGACCTCGTCCAGCGCATGATCGGCGCGGCCCGCGGTGGCGGTGCCGAGGGGAATGTCGGTGCCGGCGCCGAGCCGGGTGAGCAGCGCGGCGAGGCCGGCCTGGAGGGTCATGAAGAGCGTGCTGCCGTGGTCGCGGGCCAGGGAGCGGAGCCGTCCGTGCAGGTCGGCGGGGAGCCGGAAGGAGAGGAGGCCGCCGGAGTGGGTGGGCCTTGCCGGGCGCGGCCGGTCGGCGGGCAGGGCCAGTTCCGCCGGCAGGTCGCGCAGCGCCTCGGTCCAGAAGCCGGTCTGGGTGGGGCCCACGTCCGCCAGCAGGTCGCGTTGCCACAGGGTGTAGTCGGCGTACTGGACGGCGAGGGGTTCCCAGTCGGGTCCTGCCCCCGTGCGGCGCGCGCGGTAGGCGGTGGACAGATCGCGCAGCAGCGGGGTCAAGGACCAGCCGTCCGCAGCGATGTGATGCAACGTCAGCAAAAGAAGATGGTCGTCAGGGCCGGTGGTGAACAGGGTGACCCGCACCGGGAGATCGGTGGCGAGATCGAACGGGGTGAACGCGGCATCGTGGAAGAGGGTCGACAGGTCCTCTTCCGTGCAGGGCACCACGGGCACCTTCACCGTCGCCTCCTGCGGGGGCAGGACGTGCTGACGGGGCTCCCCGTTGTGCGTGGGAAAGACGGTGCGCAGTGCCGGGTGGCGGGCGACGACGTCGTTGACGGCGGCTTGCAGGGCGTCGGTGTCGAGGACGCCGTCGAGACGGAAGGCGAAGGGCGCGTTGTAGGTGGGGCTCTGCTCCAGGCGGTCGAGGAACCACAGGCGTTGCTGGGCGAACGACAGCGGCAGGACAGGAGGGTGGGGCCGGGCTGTGAGCGCCGGACGGGCCGTCGTCCCGGCCTCCAGCAGCTCCGCCACCCCTGCGACCGTCGGCGCGCCGAACAGTTCCCGCACACCCAGTTCCACACCCAGCACCGCGCGGATCCGGCTCAGCAGCTGGGCGGCCTTGAGCGAATGGCCGCCGAGGGCGAAGAAGTTGTCCGTCACGCCCACCGCCGGTACGTCCAGGACCCGTGCGAACAGCTCGCACAGCAGCTCTTCCCGCATCGACCGCGGCCCGCGCCCTTCGCCGTCCGTGCGGCCGTGACCGTTCTGCCCCCCGACACCGCCGGCGGCCCGCTCCGCGGTCGTAGGGCCTTGAGTGTGCGACATGGTGCTCCTCCCTCGGATCTGTGCGATGGATCAGTGGCCGGCGGTGGGCTGCGGCGACAGATCCCGCCAGTGCTCTTCGATGTAGTCGAGGCTCGCCTGGTAGCCGTCGGCGCCGTGCGCCACCGTCCAGCCCTGCGGAGGCTCAAGGTGCTCCGGCCAGAGGGAGTGCTGCCGGTTCTGGTTGACCAGGACGAGATATGTGCCCTCGGGGTCTTCGAAGGGGTTCGACACGGGGAGTCCTTTCGGGCCGCCGGACGCGGCCGGGAGACGGAACGGAGGACGCGGGGAGAGCCGGGCCGGTGGCTCAGACGGTGAGGCGCGGATCGGGCGCGGTGAGCGGCGCGATGTGGACCGGCAGCTGCCGCCAGATGTCGGGGGTGTAGAAGTGGCCGCCGGGCAGCACGTCGTGCCGGTACGCGCCGCGCGCGACCCGGCGCCACTGCTCTCCGGCCTCCCGCTCGATGACCTCGTCATCGGTCGCCGAGAGCATCTGCACGGGCACGCTCACCGTGGTGCCCGGCAGGTAGCGGAAGGTGTCACGGACCTGGATGTCGGCGCGCATCAGCTCCACCGCCATCTCCTGGAGACCGGGATCCGCCAGGACGTGCCCGGGGAGCAGGCCGTTGGAGCTCATCCAGTCCAGCAGCTGTGCGTCGGTGTCCTGACGCGCGGGGAACATGTCCCGCGGGGTCAGCCCGCGGTCGGGCGCATTGCACGAGGAGACCACCAGAGCCTCCGGGGCCGGGCCGGCCGCCTCCTCGATCCGCGTCGCCACGTCGAACGCCATCCAGCCGCCCATGCTGTGGCCGAACAGGACGTAAGGGCCGTCGGCCGCGGCGATCACGGCGGCGGTGGCGTCGGCAGCCAGCTCCTCCCAGTCGCTCGCGCACGGCTCCAGGAACCGGCCCTCCCGGCCCGGGTAGCAGATGGCGGTGAGGGCCACCCCGGGAGGCAGGCTGTCGCTCCAGGCGTGGTAGGGACCGGTGCCGCCGCCGCAGAAGCCCAGGCAGACGAGCGTGCGTACGGTGCGGTGGTCGGGCGGTGTGATGCGAATGACGGTGGTGTCGTGCTGTCCGGCCATCGTGGCCATCTCCCTGGGACTGTCCGGTGCCGCGAAGCGCGGCGGAACGAGGCCATCGTCACGGGCCGCGGCGCCGGAACGGCGGGCGGCGACGGGTGCGGTGGCCGGGGGCAGGGCCGGTCAGCGGCCGGCGCGCAGGCTCTCGACGTGCCGGGCCAGATCGTCGAGCCGCGGATGCCGGTAGACCTCGCGGGCCGACATGGCGACCCCGAACTTCTTCTTCAGCCGGTTCACGACCCGCAGCGCGATCAGCGAATGCCCGCCCATGGCGAAGAAGTCGTCGTCGGAGCGGATCTGCGGCCGGCCCAGGACTTCCGCCCACACGGCCGCGATCAGTGTCTCCACCTCGCCCTCCGGAACACCGCCAGGGGCCACCGGAGCCGGTTCGGGTGCGGGCAGCGCAGCGACATCGACCTTGCCGTTCACCGTCAGCGGCATCGCATCGAGCACGGTGTAGACGGCCGGCAGCATGAACTGCGGCAGAACGGCGCCCACATGGGCGCGCAGCGCGTCGGCGTCCGGGGCATCGGCGGCCGCACCGCCGTCGCCCGAGGCCGGTGCCGCGACGTAGTACGCGGCCAGCTGCTCGCCGGCGGCCGCGTTCCGGTGCAGCGTCACCACAGCCTCCGCCACCCCGGGGTGGCCGGCCAGCGACGCCTCTATCTCGCCCAACTCCACGCGGTAGCCACGGATTTTGACCTGACGGTCCGCGCGCCCCAGGTACTCGATGGAACCGTCGGCGCGGCCGCGTACCCGGTCCCCGGTGCGGTACATCCGGGTGCCGTCGGCGGCGAACGGATCGGCGACGAACCGCGCCGCGGTCAGCGCGGGCCGGTGCAGATAGCCGGTGGCGACCTGCGGTCCCGCGAGGTGCAGTTCACCCTCTTCGCCGAGCGGCACGGGCCGCAGCGCCGCGTCGAGGACGTGGGCCCGCACCCCCGGCAGGGGACGTCCGATGTGCGGAGCCGGGCCCGCGATCCAGGCCGCGGTGGCGTCCACCGTGCACTCGGTGGGCCCGTAGAGGTTGACCGCGTCGAGCCGCCCGGCCTCCCGCTCCGCCGCCAGCTCCCGCCAGGTGTGCACCGGCACCGGCTCGCCGCCCACGAACAGGCGCAGCCGCCGCCCCGCCGCCGCGCGGGCGAGCAGTTCCTCGCGCAGCAGATGCCAGTGCGACGGGGTCAGATCGAGGTCGTGCACACCGTGCTCGTCCAACACCGCCGCCAGCCGCTCCGGTTGGGTGCGCTCCGCCTCGTCCAGGACGACGAGGCTGTCGCCCCGGCACACCCGGGCCCACTGCTGGACCGAGGCGTCGAACGACATGCTGGCATTCCAGGCGACCACCCGGTGTTGCCCGTCGTAGATGCCCGCCTGCTCCAGACCGTCGACGAGCGAGGCCACCGCGCCGCGGGTGGTCTCGACGCCCTTCGGGACGCCGGTGGAGCCGGAGGTGTGGATGACGTACGCCGGGTCCTGCGCGCGGACCTGCACGGGCGGCGTCGCGGCGGCGTCCGGGGCCGCCGGAGTCAGCGTGACGGGGAGGGAGAGGACGTCGCGCGGCCACGCCGGGCCGCCGTCGTCGGTCAGCACCACCTCGACACCCGCGTCACGGGCCATCGCGTGCAGGCGCTCCGGCGGATACGCCGGGTCCAGCGGGACGTACGCGGCGCCCGCCCGCCAGACGGCGAGCAGCGCGACGACGAGCCGGGTGCCCCGGGGCAGGCTGACCCCGACGTGCCGGCCGGGCGCGGCGCCGTGTCCGGCCAGCACCCGGGCCAACCGGGCGGACTGCCGGTCGAGTTCGGCGAAGGTCAGCGGGTCGGGATGGCGGACGGCGTGGCGGTCCGGAGTGGCCGCAACGGCCTGCTGGAAGCGGACCAGCAGGTCGGTGGCGGGGCCCGGTGCGGTGTGGCGGGGGCCTTCGAGGAGCTCGGTCATGCCGTCCGGCCCCCTCGTGCGGCGGGGGACACGGTGGGCCGGCAGTCCGCGAGATCCACCGGGTCGCCCATGGCGACGACGATGCGGCGGTCACCCCGGAAGGGGTCACGGCCGTGCGTGGTCAGCACGTTGTCGACCAGCATCACGTCGCCGGGCCGCCACGGAGCGCGCCGCGTCGCCGTTTCGTAGGCGGCGTTGACAGCATCCAGCTCGTCGCGGGTCAGCGGCTCGCCGTCACCGAGGCCCGTCTCGAAGGGCAGCCCGTCAGGACCGAACTCGTCCAGCAACGCCTCGCGCAGTTCCTCGTCCAGCGACCAGGAGCTCCAGAACGCCATGTGGTTGAACCACACTTCCTCGCCCGTCGAGGGATGCCGGATGATCCCGGGACGCAACTGCCGGGTCCGCAGCCCGTCCGACGCATCCCACTCGCAGGAGATGAGATTGTCCGCGCAGTACCGTTCGGCCTGCTCCCGGGATTCGGCGGCGAACGCGGTGCGCCAGTCCAGCGAGATGTGCTCCGAGTACGTGCGGGTCAGCAGCCAGCCCGCGGCGCGCATCCGTGCGACGAGCGCCGGCGGGATCAGGCGGAGCACCTCGCGGCAGTCGGCGACCGGCGTCGCGCCGCCCTCATCCGGCGCCGTCAGGCAGCCGAACAGGAGCAGTCCGGGAAAGGTCAGCGTGTAGCTGTTCTCGTTGTGCATCCGGATCGGCTGGTTCGGCGGCAGATCGGTGGAGGAGAAGACATCGTTGCCGTAACTGCTGCGCGGGGTGGCCTTTTCACGGTACGGAGTGCGCTGCGGGACGAGGACGTCGCGTATCTTCGCGAAGTCGTCGACATCCTCGACGGGCAGGCCCCGCAGATACAGGGCGCCGTAGCGGTGCAGCGCCGTGCGCAACTCCGCCTGGACCGAGACCAGCCACGCGGCCGCCTCCGCCGCGTCGGCACACCGCGGGACCTGTGCGGTCGCCGGCCGGCCGGTTTCGTGGATCCACACGGGTGCGTCCGCGGTGACGGACCGGGAAGAACTCATGACCGTCCCCTGCCTCTCGTGCCGAATCCGACGGATTTTCTCCTGCGCCCGGTGCGGCCGCCCCACCCGGTGTCGTGCT
The DNA here is from genome assembly GCF_020564935.1 of Streptomyces pinistramenti. Lineage (GTDB taxonomy): Bacteria > Actinomycetota > Actinomycetes > Streptomycetales > Streptomycetaceae > Streptomyces > Streptomyces pinistramenti. Next base: position 20,555 of record NZ_JAJCXB010000019.1, on the reverse strand, counting down.
GCCCCCGAGGCAGCAGGGCGGCGGCGCGCGCGGAGCCGGGGAGAGGTAACAGCGACAGGGATTCCTTCATTTCCAGTTCCTTTCGATGGCTTTCAGAATTCCTTCGGGCGCATTCTTATGCGTATTCCTTCCGGGCTCCTGGCGGGTGCGCGGAAAGTATTCGCCGGAACTCTCACGGCGACGCGATTCACGGTGTCACCGGAAAGGACACGGCACCAAGACCGTTCCGGGGATGGTGTTCGCGCCTGTCGCATAAAGGAGAGGGGATCAATCGGACGTTTCGGGTCTCGACTGGTCGGACCGTTTCAGTCCGCTTCCGCCGCCGTCACCGGTGCCGGCAGGTCCCGACGGGAACGGATCGGCGCACCGCACAGGATCAGCGCCGCCAGCGGCATGCCCGAGGTCAGCAGCCACATCGTCGGGCGCACCCCCAGCAGCGTCCCGAGCGCCCCGGCCAGCAGCGCACCCAGCGGCAGCGTCCCGTAGTTGAGGAACGAGGAACAGGCGGTGACCCGGCCGAGCACGTCCGAAGGGCAATACCCCTGGAGGAACCCCGCCTTGACGATGTTGCCCGCCACCACCCCGAGCGAGACCGCCCCGTAGCCGATGACGAAGAACGCCAGCCCGGCGCCGTCCCGGGCCAGCGCCATCAGCGGGGCGAGCACCGGCACCCCCAGCTCGAACAGCAGCAGGGCCCGCGCGGTGCCGATACCGGCCGCGACCCGGCGCACCAGCAGCGCCCCCAGGACACCGCCCGCACCCCCGATTCCCACCAGCACGCCCACCGCGCCGGATGACAGACCGACCTCGCGCACCAGGAAGAGCACGAGCAGGGCCTGAAAGCCGCCCAGCACGAGGTTCGAGCAGGCGCCGAAAAGCGTCAGGCTGCGCAGATACGGATCGCGGGCGACCAGCAGCACCCCCGCCCGTACGCCCTCGGCCAGCGGCTCCCGTGGCCCCGGCCCGGACGGCGCCGCTTCCCGGTGCCGGATGCGGGCCACGCAGACGAACGAGACGAGGAAGGTCACCGCGTTGGTCAGCAGCCCCCCGACGGCACCGGCGGCCTGTCCGATCAGCCCTCCGGAGCCGGTGCCGGCGATCTGTGCGGCGGCCGCGCTCCCGTGCAGCTTCGCGTTCCCCTCGGCCTGGTCCGCAGTGTCGAGCAGGGACGGCAGATAGGCGGTGTAGGCGGTCTGGAAGAAGACCGCCGCCGTTCCGGCGAGCAGCGCGACCACCAGCAGCTGGCCGATGCCGAGAGCACCGAGCCAGGCAGCGGCCGGCACGCTGAGGAACAGCGCACACGAGACGGCATCGCACACCAGCATCACCGTCCGGCGGCGCAGCCGGTCCACCCAGACACCGGCCGGCAGCCCGATGACCAGCCAGGGCACCCAGGACGCGGCATTGAGCACGCTCACCGCGAACGTCCCGGCGTGCAGCACGGATACGGCCGTCAGGGGCAGCAGCACGCTCGTCACGGACGCGCCGAACTTGCCGGCGGTCTCCCCGTACCACAGCTGCCGGAAGTCCCGGTGCCGGCGCAGCAGTCCGCCGCGGGCGGCGCGGGTCACCGGGTTCACCGCCATCGGTGCGCTCCCGGCCGTTCCGCGTTGACTCGCTGTTGATCACGCATGGATAACGTGCCTTCCGATCGGGGGATATCTCTCATGCGGGAGAGGGACGATGAACACATCGACATCACTCGGGCAATCGGAACTGAGCGACCACGCCACCCGCGTATTCGCTTATGCAGCACAGCGCTCCATCTGCAGCGCTGAAGAACTCACCGCCATCGGGCTCGACAGCGCGGACACCGAGCGCGCGGTCAAGGAACTCGTGGAAATGCGGCTGCTGTGCCGTGCCGAAGGCGGCGCAGGCTGGCTCACGGTGGTCTCGCCCCGGATCGCCGCCGAACGCCTGCTGCGTCCCCTGGAACGCGGCGCCCGCGAGCAGTACGAGGAGATCGAGCGGCTCCAGAGAGTGTTCGTCTCGCTCCTGCCCACCTACGAAGCAGCGCGCGCCTGGTACGCGGAAGCCGAACCGATCGAGCTGATCACGGACTTGAGGACCGTTCAGGAAACCATCGAGGACCTGACGGACGGCGCACGCGAGGAAGTGCTCACCGTCCAGCCGGGCGGCGCCAGATCCGCCCGCGTGCTCGAAGAGGCGGCGTCCCGCGACAGACGGATGCTCGCCCGCGGCGTGGTCATGCGCACGCTTTACCAGCATCCGGCCCGCTACGACCAGCCGACCATCGACCACGTCGGGCACATGATGAGTCTGGGGGCCGAGGTGCGGACCCGGACCGACGGCCTGTGCCGGATGCTGGTCTTCGACCAGCGGGTGGCCGTGCTGGCACTGCGGGACGACCCGGAGGCCGCGCTGGTGGTGCGCGAGCCCCATATGGTCCACTACACACGGGTGTTGTTCGACTTCCTGTGGCGCGGTGCCTCGCCCTTCCCGGTCACGTTCGACACCGCCACCGCGGTCCGGATCTCCGGCGAGATCCAGAAGTCGATCGTCGTGATGCTGTCCGAGGGGCTGGAGGACAAGTCGATCGCGCGACGCCTGGGCATGTCCCTCCGCAGCTGCCAGCGTCACACCTCGGAGATCATGAAGGCGGTCGGAGCGAAGAGCCGGTTCCAGGCCGGATACGAGCTCGGACGGCTGCACGCCGCCGAACAGCACCGGCAGTGACCCGGAGGGCGGCCACCGCACCTCACCGCGGCCCGCCCAGGGTCCGTACGGGCGCCGCGGGATCGATCTCGGCGAGTTCCCTGACCAGCTCGCCGAGGCCGTCGACGAGCCCGGCCGCTTCCTGCGCCGTGTAGTTGGCCGGGTTCGCCTCCACGCCGACCCGGGTTCCGGCCCGGTCCGACAGCACGTCGAAGTACAGGCCGAGGTCCGGGATGGGGCCGGTGACCAGCGTGTGCACCACGCCGGTGGCCTCCCCGAAGCGCAGCTCGCGTGCGAAGTTGATGACATTGACCACCGGCCCGACACCGGGCCGCTCCGCGCCGTCCGCCAGCAGCCGGCGGAACTCCTCGTAGCGGTAACGGTGGTGCCGCAGCGCCTGCCCGACACGGGTGTTCATCCACCGGAAGGTCTCGGCCACCGTCCGCTCCGGTTCGACGGCCACCCGGAACGGCAGCAGGTTCGCCATCGGTGCCGCCACCTGGCGCAGCGCACGGGTGGGGCGACCGGTCGCGGAACACGCGAACGTCACCTCGTCGGCGCCGGTGGCCCGCCACAGGTACAGGGCGGCCGCGGTGATCAGAAAGCGCGCGGTGGACACGTCGAGCCGCGCGCTCTGCGCCTCGACGGAGTCCACCACCGGCGGCGGCAGCAAGTGAGTGCTCTGCAAGGTGGCGGGAGCGGGCGGCGCATCGGCACGAAGCCGGCCCGCGGTCGGCCAGTTGACCGCGATCCGCTCCCAGAACTCCCGGTCCGCCTCGTACAGCCGGCCCGCCCGGTAGGCACGGTCGTGCTCGACGGCGGCGCCGACCGGGCCGAACGGGTTGGGCTCCGCGGGGACGCCGGTGACCTTCGCCTGGTAGAGATCCGCGGTGCGGCGGGCGACGGCCGCCGTGCCGTGGCCGTCCGTGACGATGTGGTGGAAGCGCCGGTACCACAGGTGCCGGTCGGCCGACACCTTGATCAGGGCGCCGGCCAGCAGCGATCCGCGCGTCAGATCGACCGGACGGGCCATCTCGGCCCGCATCCAGGCCACCGCCTCCCCGTCGGGATCGGGCCGCCCGCTCATGTCCAGGACCTCGAACGACCACTGTGCCGGGCACAGTTCCTGGTAGGGCGTCCCGTCGGCGGCGACCAGGAAACGTGCGCCCAGCGACCCTGCGTCGTCCACGGCGTCCCGCGCGGCCCTCTCCAGGAGGTCCGCGTCGACGGCGCCGGTGATCTCGTAATAGTCGGCCACGTTGTAGACCGGGCTGGCCGGCTCGAAGATCTGGGATATCCAGATCTCCAACTGACTTGCCGTCAAAGGGACTTGCACGTCTCCTGCTCCAGAGGTCTCGGAAACAGCTGCCCGCTCACCCTCGCATCCGCACGGCCCGCCCAACAGGCCGTACCGGGGGTGGTATCTGCGCCTGTCGTGCACCCGAGGGGGCCACCCCGGAGAGCGCGCCCCGACCACGCGGAGCCGATGGCGCCCGGCCCCTCCGGGAATTCCTCCCGAACCACCCGCGCCGCCCGCAGAAGGACGGGATCCTGTCTCACGACCCTCGCCACGGACCGCGGCACCGAGGGCCTCTCGCGGGACAAGCGAGCCGACCCTGAAAGGCAACGACACAATGACACCCATAACGGACGACAACGACACGACGGCCGACGGGTACTCCCGCCGTAAGCTCCTCAAGATCGGCATTGGGGCCGCCGTAGGCGCGGCGGCCCTCGGCTCGGGTACCGGGGTGGCGACGGCCGGCGGGCCGAACGACCCCACCAGCCCGACGCTCGCCGTCAAGGTGAAGAACCTGAGCGGCCCGGCCGAGACCGGCCCGTTCGCCTCGCCGTGGACCGACCTCGGCATCCCCGTGCGATGTCCGAACGGCACCATGCTGTTCGTCGGCGGCGACACCTTCAACGGCGACCACGTACCGCAGCCCGGCGAGCCCGCCGACGACTGGCGCGCCCCGGTCGGACTGCGCTCCAGCAGCGCGGACCCGAACAACCTGCACATCGACGGCAGTGTCGGCGGCGGCCACGCCAACAGCCTCGTCGACGAGCCGCACAACCCGGTCGGCGACAAGGCGACGACGGCCATCCCGTCCGACGTGTTCGTTGTCGACGGCGTCATGTACATGCACCTCATGCGCGGCGTCATCTACGACACCCACCACACGGACTTCTGGCGCTCCACCGACAACGGCGAGACCTGGGAGTACCTGTGCCAGTGGCCGGGCGACCTGCACGGCGGCCAGTTCCAGCAGAAGACGTACGCCGTGGCCGATGACGGCTACTGCTACGTCCTGTCCTCGGTCTTCAACCGCGAGGTGGAATCGGGGATGCTGCTGCACCGGGTACGGAAGGACAGCCTCGGCAACGCGGACGCCTACGAACCGTGGGGCTACGCCGACGGCGGCTGGCGGTGGGGCGCGCCCCCGACGACCGTCTTCGGCACCCGCAAGTGGGGCGAGATCTGCTTCCGCGCCATGGACGGCAAGTACGTCTTCACCTGGCTGAACATGAACGCGCTGTCGATCCGCGCGATGGTCTTCCCGCTCCCGACGTCCGACCTGACGAGGACGCTGGAGCAGACGATGATCCTGCCCTGCGCCCCGGGACAGGAGGCGGCCAACCTCGTCGCCAGCCCGTACGGCGGATTCGTCGTCCCCGGCTCGACGTTCGGCAACTTCCACATCGTCGTCAGCCAGTGGTACGACTCAAGGAACTACCGGTTCATGCAGTACAAGGTCAACATGCTCTCCTGAGCCGACGCATCCCGCCGGGCGCCGTTCCCGGACGGCGCCCGCCCCTCCCGGCCAAGCACTGCGCGAAAGGCCCGGATCCGTCCAGCGGCAGATCCGGGCCCTTCCATCCGACGGTCGGTCAGACGCGGTCGGCCGCAATCAGGAGGTACTGGAAGGAACCGTCCGTGTAAGAGTTGATGAACGCCTCCTCGATGCCGGTGACCAGGGACGACGTGGCCCGCAGCTGCCAGTAGGGCAGGGTCGCGGCGGTCAGGTCGACGACGGTCTGCGGTACGAGACGGTTGTCGGCCATGGCGCGCAGGTACTCCCGGCGGGAGTGAATGTTGCACTCGAAGTGCGCGTTGATCTGGGAGACCCACTTCGAGGGCTGGCCGTAACGCGGGTTCCAGCAGCCGGTGATGGTCACGTAGCGGCCGCCGACCGCGAGGATGCGGGAGTGCTCGGCGAAGAGGTCGTGCAGGTCGACGTACATGCTCGACTCGTTGTTCCACGAGGCCGCGGCCTGCCCGGTCTCGAAGGGCGTGTCGAGCATGTTGCACACACGGGCGTGGACGTCGTCCGCGATGCCGAGTTCGCGGGCGCGCCGGTTGGCGAAATCGGCCTGCTTGGGCGACAGGGTGACGCCCTCGACCTTGCAACCGAACCGCTGATGGGCCATGACCATCGAACCGCCCCGGCCGCAGCCGGCGTCCACGAGCGTGTCGTCATGCCCGATGGAGCCGAGGTGGTCCAGGAGAACTTCGGCCTGCGCCGACTCCAGGCGGTGAAGCTCGGCGATCAGCTTGTTCTCGTACTGGCTGTCACCGGCGTTCCCGAGGGCGCCGTGGTCGACGTCGCCGATGCCGTAATGGTGGTGGTAAAGCCCGTCGACGTCGCCGAGACGCAGGTTCACGGGCCTGGCCTCCTTGTCCCAGTAACGGGCGATGTCCCCCTGGTAGGGCGACGCGGAGGCGGGGATGAACACGGAGGTGTCGGTGGTGAGCTCGGTGCTGGTCACTGAGAAGTCCACTCCTTACCAGAAATCGGGCAGGCTGTATCGGTAGGTATTGGTCTGGTGCCAGTAGTGGTTGCCGTCGACCCAGACGGCCACCCCCCGCAGGAAACGCAGCACGCTCGGAACGGGGCAGGCGGTGGCCAAGGCAGCGGCCTCGGCTTCGAATTCGTGCATGAGATCGTTGTGGACCTCGACCGCCTTGAGGTAGGCATCCCGGTCGGACGCCCCCTCGCGCTCGGCAATCACCACGGGCAGGTTCAAGTGCCGGCCGGGGCTGTTGAGTTCCTTGGTGTACGAGTACAGGTCGTTGACGATGGTGGTGGCGTTACCGGCGAGCGCGATGACCCGCTGCATGGTGGGCCGGGCGTGCAGGTCGGCCGGCAGCTCGTAGCCGCCGACGGTGTCGGTAATGGTCGGGCAGGGGCGGAAGTTGTTGAACTGACGCATCGCCAGGTACTCCCACACCTCCGGAACGTGATCCGTCTGGGCCCACGCGGCCTCGGCGAGGTACCCCAGGTGCAGACGGGCCATGTCGTGCCGGTACCGGTCGGCCTGCGAGGGGCCGGCCTGCTGGAGGAAGTACTCCATGGCGGAGCGGTAAGCACGCCGAGGGGCGTCCGACCGGAGCGACTCCACCCACGCCGGCTCGTACTCGCTTGTCGTGTGCAACGGGTCAAGAGCCGTGTGCGCCAGCAGAAGGCGGCTGCCGAGACCGACCGGGGAGCCGCCGTGGTCCTCGCAGTAGCAGTCATCGAGCGCGTTCTCGGCGACCATCAGCCGTGTGGCGATCATCAGGTGGTCGACGGTCGGGGCATCCGGATGGCAGGCGACCATGTAGCGGCCGACGGAGAAACCGTCGAACTGGTCCTCCCACTCCGGGGGATACGCCTGGACCTCGTGCACCGCCCAGGTCTTGATCCGGCGACTGACCTCCTCCACCCGCACCGGGTCGGGCTGCGGCACCGGGTGGTGGTAGAGGCCCGGGACCGGCGTGCCCTCCACCGGCGCTTCGGCCGCCGCAGGAGCCGGAGACACCTCGGACCTGCACGGGTGCAGGCTCGCCGTACCCAAACCACTGGGGCCGCGCAGGATCCGCTCCAGAGCAGGATGCGGTTGCCGCACCGCGGCAGAACCCTCCCGCACGCGCCGCGCCACCGGGTCACCACCCGGGCCGCCGTCAGGCGCGGACACGTCCACGGGGAGGGCCCTTGCGGCGGGGATGGGGACGGCGGGCGGGCCGGGCAGGGCAGGCCGGGTGCCGACTTCGAGGCGGGCGGCAGCGGCAGGCAGGCTCGACTGCAGAGGGGAAGGCCCAGGATCGGGCATCCATAGCTCCTTCGTGAGATGGGGTGGGCTGCCCCGGATCCCGGGGGTGCTCGCCCGGCCCGGGAAGGTCCGGGCCGTCGTGGCCGTCGAACGGTTCCGCTAGCCGTGCCTGCGGCCGATCTGCACGTTCTCCAGCACGCCGAGCGCATCGGGCACCAGGATGGCGGCGGAGTAGTAGGTGCTGACCAGGTACGAGATGATCGCCTGCTCGCTGATGCCCATGAAGCGCACCGACAGGCCCGGCTCGTACTCCTCCGGCAGGCCGGTCTGGCGCAGCCCGATGACGCCCTGGTTGTCCTCGCCGGTTCGCATGGCGAGGATCGAGCTGGTGTTTGCCTTGCTGATGGGGATCTTGCCGCAGGGCAGGATCGGAACCCCGCGCCAGGCCGGGACCTGTTGCCCGCCGAGGTCGACGTGGTCCGGGTAGAGCCCGCGGGCGTTGAACTCGCGCCCGACCGCGGCGATCGTCCTGGGGTGCGCGAGGAAGAGCTTCGTGCCGCGGCGGCGGGAGAGCAGATCGTCGAGGTCGTCCGGGGTCGGCAGGCCGGAGTGGCTCTGAATCCGCTGCTTGAAGGCGGCGTTGTGGAGCAGACCGAACTCACGGTTGTTGATCAGCTCGTGCTCCTGGCGCTCGCGCAGCGCCTCGATGGTCAGCCTGAGCTGCTCCTCGGTCTGGTTCATCGGCCCGTTGTAGAGGTCCGCGACCCTCGTGTGGATCCGCAGCACCGTCTGCGCGACGGAGAGTTCGTACTCGCGCGGGCGGAGTTCGTAGTCGACGAACGTGCCCGGCAGCTCGGGCTCGCCGGTGTGTCCGGCCGACATCGCGATCTCGGCCTCGCCGTGACGGTTCTGCCGCTGGTGGGGAAGTGAGCTGAACCGCTCGACGTGGGCCTGGAGGCTCGGCGCCGTGGACAGCACGGCGGCGAAGTCGGCGCGGGACAGGGTGAGCAGGGTGCCGGTGGTCGCGGTGGTGGCGGTGTAGTCCCACTTGGCATCGCCGTCCAGAAGGGCGTTCTCACCGAAGTGGTCACCGTCGGCGAGCACGTCACCGGAGACCTCGCCACCGTACTTGCCGACGGAGATCTGGTTGACCCGGCCGTGGGCGATCAGATGAATCTGCTCGGCGGGGGTGCCGCGCTCGACCAGCACCTCACCGGCGCGGAAGTCGCGCTGAACACACCGGTCCGCAATCGCGGTCAGCACCTCGACGTCCTCGAAGCCGCGCAGCAGGGCCAGTTCGCCCAGCTCGCGGGGGATCACCCGGACGTCGGCGCCGTCCTGGACGAACTCGATGTACCCGTCGCCGACGGTGTAGCTCAGCCTGCGGTTCACCCGGTACGTGCCGCCCTTGGTCTCCACCCAGGGGAGCATCCGCAGCAGCCAGCGGGAGGTGATCTCCTGCATCTGCGGAGCGGACTTGGTCGTGGTCGCAAGGTTGCGGGCAGCCGCAGTGCTCAGACTGGTCTGCGGCGGCTCCAGCTGCGCTTCCGGGCTGGTCTCAACGGTCATCTGGCGAACTCTCCTTCGGGAAGGGGGAATCGGGGTACGCGGGCCAAACCGAATGAAAGAGGAAAGAGGGCGGAGCTCAGGAATCCCGTCCAGCTCCGGGGACCAGTAAAGGGCCGATACGCCCGGCTCACGCAAACGAGGCCGTGACTGTTACCTCGATACAGTGATCTTGTTCCACATGAGGTTTATCCGGATAACCGAAAACATCCGGACTACTTGATCGAAAACACGGGCAGGCGTGCGTCGTGGCCCCCTACTCTGCGCTCTTTCCTTCGCCGAGACCTGATTTGACGAGCGTCAGACAAAAGCGGGCGTAGGTGTTCAGGCAAGGGGTGCACTCCTGCCGCCGCCAGGGGAGACCGTCATGCACAGCAACATCGGCATCGGCATCGACGCTGACGTCGACGTCAGCGTCGAGCAGCAGGCGGCCGACCACCGGCATCCGCGACGGCCGGGACGCCGCCTTCGGCCCCCGGAGAGCGACACATCCAGCCAAGTTCACCGACGAGTTCGACCTCGATGGACGGAAGCCCTGCGCTCGGCTGGATCATGCCCCGACCTGCCGGGCGTCGCGACACCTTCCGCAAGGCAATGCGCGTGCACAGGAACTACCTCGTTGCTGACGTCCGCCGCCGACACGCACACCCACGTCCGCGACCGACGGGAAAGGCGGTCGGTCAGTCGGAGCACCGGCATCGCGGGAATCTTCTCGCGGCTCACCGCGCCGGACTTGGGTCATATGCGGGTTGCCGGCCCTGAGCCGGCGCGCGCGACGGCGCATCCCTCACAGGTAGCTGACCTGGACCAGGAACCGACATGCGCGCCCGCTCGGCGAGGAATCCGGCGTCCGCGATGGCACGTTCGGCACCCCGGCCGAAGGCGCGGTCACCGGTGCGGGGAGGAACGACCCGCTGTGCGATTCCGCGGACCAGAGCGGTCGGGTGAGGGAGCGTACTGGCTTTGGCCAGAGCATGGTCTGTTGGGCCACCATCATGAACTAACCGATGCCAAGCGGGAGTTCCCCCGTCCGTTGTCAACCGGATCGGTCCGGACCGTCCCCGGACCAGGCTGCTCCATGACATCCTCGGCAAGGGCTGCGGCGCGAACGCGGTCCGTACCTGGCTCCGTCGTCGGGCGTCGGTCACACGATCCCCGAACGACCCTGCCAAGTCCGGCGCGGCAGCAGGCGGCGGCGGATTCCGATCTTCGAGAGGCAGATCTGCAAGAGCCTGGCCTCAAACCAGCTGTACTGGCACGCCAGTTGCAGAGTCCGTCGGCCGGCATGAGGCCGATTCTCGGACCTGCGTCCTAGTTCCGCTGGCGGATGTCGTGTGGCGCTTCAAGCCATAGCCTCGCTCCATGGCATCAGTTGATGATCGTCCCAGCGGACCCCGCAGCCCAGAGCAGCGCAAGCGCGAGGCGCTGGAACGGCTCACGCGGGACAACGATGTATGGGTCGCTACGGCCGACGCCACCGGTGAGCCGTGCCTCGTTCCGCTTGCCTTCTGGTGGGATGGCGAGGCTGTGTGGCTGTCCACCCGCGTCTCCAACCCGACTGGGCGCAACCTGTCTGCCACGGGACAGATCCGCCTTTGCTTCGGCCATACCCGGGACGTGGTCCTGGTCCACGGCACCGCGCGCATGCTGACCTGCCAGGAGCTTCCGGCCGAGGTGGGCGATGCCTTCGCCGCCAAGGACGGCTGGGATCCTCGGGGGGATCACCCCTCTTACGTCTTCTTCCAGGTCATCCCCGAGGTACTGCAGGCATGGGGAACGGTTCCCGAGATGACCGGGCGGACCCTTATGCGTGATGGGAAGTGGCTGGTTTAAAGCCTGTCTCGAACTGCAAAGGGCCACTCGTCGATGGCCGCGACGAGGACCGTCTTCTGACAGCGGATCGTGAACTTGCCGTGCCTCGTCGCTACGGCGCGGTGCCGCTTGAGGCGGCTGATGCCGCCTTCAACTGCGTCCCGAGCCATCTCGCGATCAGGATCCGCTTTCGAGAGCCCCTAGGCCGCCGGGTGCCGGCCCCAGGCGGAGATCATCGGCGAGGTGGCCAGGTCGAGGACGCCCGCAGCAATGTTGGCCAGGTGGCGGTCGATCTCCTCGTCCGTGGCCAGCCCCGCGGTGACGAGCTTGTCGCGGACCTGGTGGACGGTGGCCTCCTCCAGTACGGCGCAGGCGGGCGAGGTGATCGGGAAGTAGGCGTCGGCCTGGACGTCGGACAGTCCGGCCTCGCGCAGCAGCCGTGGCAGCTTGCGCCCGTACGCCAGGTCAGCGCCGCGCTGCTGTAGTAGCTCGCGGAAGCCGCGGCGCAGCCTGTTGGCCAGCTCTTGCTGGGATCCGTACTCGTCGGGGCAGATCAGCGGCTGCAACGCCGGGTCGGCGTCCTCCAGGACCAGCCACCCGCCAGGGCGAAGCGCCTCGACCATCGACCGCAGGGCCTTGTTGCGGTCGGCGACGTGTACCAGGACGAGCCGGGCGTGGATCAGGTCGAACGGGCCCCCGGTCGGGGGCGCCTCGGCCGCCACGTCGTGGCGCAGTGCCTCGAAGCCCACTGTCTCCCGCATCCAGGAGGTGTCGATGTCGGTGGCCACCACGTGCCCGGTCGGACCGACGCGCTCGGCCAGCCAGGCCGGCACGGTGGGCCCGCCGGCGCCGACCTCCCAGCACCGCCATCCCTCGCCGACCCCAACCGTCTCGAAATGCCGGAACGTCGACGGGTCGAAGAGCGCCGACAGCGCGGTGAACCGCTTCCCCGCTTCGGCCTGGCGATTGTCCAGGAGGTACGCCTTGTTGCGAGTGCTCCGTGTGTCCCGTGACATGGCTCGATCATTGCATCCGGGGCATGGCACGGATGTGCAGGGTCTGGGCGTGTGGATGATTCACACGCGGGGGTGATCTTTGGTGGCGGTGGCTCGGGGCGCGGACTTGATGAGGTGTCCTGCGCGCCGGCCCCGGCTCCATCGCGCCGCAGTCGGGGGGCGGCTGGTCGCACGATGCTTTCCATCGGTGGGGCGAGTTCCCGGGGCCGGGCCTCCGCGCCCCGCAACAGGCGCGGCCGCCGCTCATCCACACGTGCGGCCACAACACCCCGAACTTTGCGGCGAGTTGCTGCTTACTCACCTGCGGTCTGCCCGTACCGCACCAACGCCCCCCAACGGAAGCAACACGTTCATCATGTGCACGCCCTGAGCGGGTTCCCGCCCGGAGAGTGAATCCGCCGCCCACCGGGAGGACGGATCCGGTGATGAACGCGGACACGTCGGACGCGATGAACAGTGCGACGTTGGCGACGCCGTTGATGAGGACGCCCTGGGGTGCGTACTCAAGGGCGAGGCTGTGGGGCATGGCGTGCACCGAGGCATGGGAGGCGCTGTGGGGGATGGCGTCTGCGCCGACGGTCAAGCGCGCTCGGTCGGACCGGATGCCAGGTCTCTCGGCGCGTTGTAGGTGTCGGACCGCCCCTGATCCGTCGACGGCCCAGGAAAAGAAGGTGGCCAGGGGGCAGGGGCCGGCCCGCGCGGCGCGGCCTGCCTCCGTGCGGCGATGACTGCTGGGTGTGCGACCTCGCCGTCGGCCCCCGGCCGGGGCGCTGGGAGGTCCAGGTACCGCCCCACCCCGATCCGCCGGCCACTGCCTTCCTCGACATGCCATCCGACCGCGCCGACGTCCTGCCCCCACGTCCGCGGCCAACTCGGTCTGGGGACTCCTGATCTCGGTGACGCCACACCGCGGATGGCCGTCGGGGCAGGGCACGCGGCGTGGAGCCCGGCTTGTCCCGGTCCACGGACGACGGCCCGGCCCGTCGAGCACTCAAGAGCCCGCCGACGATCCTTAGAGGACAGCCGGGGCGCAGGGCTCGCGCCGCATGGCCCACAGCACCGGTCCGCCGCCCGGCAGTTGGAACTCCTCGCACACGGTGAAGCCGAAGCGCTCGTAGAAGGGGAGGTTGGACGGTTTGGAGGACTCCAGACAGACCGGCAGGCCCGCCGCGTCGGCCTTGGCCAGCCCCGAGCGCAGCAGGGCGGCCCCGTGTCCCTGGCCCCGGGCTGCCGGGTCGGCGCCGATCACTGCCAGATACCAGTGAGATTCCTGCGCTGAGTGCTCGGCCGCTGCCTCGGCGGCATCGCGGAACAGCAGAGCCCGATCGCCGAGGATCTCCTGGAGCTCCTGGATGGTGTTCGCGTCAGGAACGGCCTTTGCCTGCCCCTCGGGCGGTACCCAGAAGGCGGCCGCCGCGTCGGTGCGCTCGCACACGCCGTGACGGGCGTACTGCCGGGTGAAGAGCGTCGTGAAGTAACGGCCCAGCCCTGCCTCGCGAGAGGAAGCGTCGGGGAAGAACCAGCGCATCATCGGGTCGTCGTCGAAGGCGGAGGCCAGCGTGCGGCTGACCAGTTGGGCGTCGTCGATCGTCGCCACCTTCGGAATGTTCGTTATCGGCACGTGGGTCATTCTGCACCCCAGGTGATCTTCGATGGTCGGCGGACGGTCCGCTGCACTGCGCTCCGACAGCGACTGCTCTCCGAAGGAGGGGAGCGTGATGTCCGGAGCCCGCCCGGGGACCTCGGCACCGGGCGGGCGGAAGGGCAAAGGTGGGGTCGAAGAAGCCCTCGGTGCCGTCGCGTTCGGGCACCGGCCTTCGGCTCGGCCCCGGTCGTCGTCGATGTGGATGGCACCTACCGGCACCGGTTCGCCGGCGAAGTTGCGCGGGGAGACCTGCGGCGTCAGGAGTGTGAGCCGGCCCAGCTCGGTGTCCATACCTCAGCCGGCAGGATCGGCCGTGCCTGGATCAGGTGCCTGCGCAGCGCTGCGAGAACCGGGTGCGGGTTGTCCGTCCGGTACAGGAAGGAGTGCGGGTAGACCGGCGCAGGACCCTCGATCGGGATCCGCCGCAGGCCGTGGGCTGCCGGCCATACGTATCTGTCTCCGGTTCCCACGAGCGTGGCCAGCGCGGCGGAGTCGGCGATTGCGTCCATCAGTGCTTCGGTCCCGAAGTCGGGGCCGATCGCGTCGATGCGCAGATCGAAGGCTTCGGTGAGCTCGTCGTAGTAGGCGGCCCACTCGGTGCCCTGTTTGATGCCCGGGATCCAGATACGGTGCCCGACCAGGTCCGCCGGGGTCAGCGTCTTGGCCGAGGTCAGCGGGTGGCCCCGTCCCGCGAGCAGTTGCAGCGGGTCGTCCAGGACGCGGTCGGCGCTGATTCCTTCAGGCAGGTCACCCGCGGGCACGGCACGGAAAGTCGCACCCACCTCGCCTGCCAGTACGGCCTCGATGGCCCTGCTCACGTTCGTGTCCGAGAGCGTGATCACGTCCAGGCCCGCGCCCGGGTGGGACCGGTAGAAGTCCTGCAAGGCCAGGGCCGGGGCGATGCGCCGGTTGAGCACGTCCACCCGCAGCGCCCGCTCACCGGGGCGTACCGAGGCGGCAGCACGTTCCACCGCCCGAAGGATTTCGCGGGCGTGCGGGAGGAATGCCTGCCCTTCCAGGGTGGGACGGGTACCGCGGGCGGTACGGGCGAACAACGTCACGCCGAGAGTGCGGTCCAGGTTCGCCACGCGCTTGGAGACGGCCTGCTGAGAAATGTGCAGGTCCACGGCGGCTTCCTGGCACTGCCCGGTATCCACGACGGCGACGAAGGTGCGCACGGCTTCGATGTCCACGCCCAGACCCTACGGGCGCACAACCTGTGGTTGTGGCTCACCGATGCTCCCGTTGTTGGATTCCCGGCCGGGCCACCTGGTCGAATCCTCGCCGTCCACGATGGTTGTGACGGAAGGTCTTTCATGGTGCGGCCGGGTATCGCAGGCTCGCGGTGTCGCCGCATGGGAAGCCGGGGCGAAGGGCACCGGCCTTGTCGGCGCTGTGCCCGGCGGGACGGAAGGCCCCTTCTTCGTCTTGGTTTTGCTCTCACCGGGGCGCTCCCAGTAGGGGACGTACGGCAAGGGCGGCGCACACTCGGTGGCGGGTTCAAGGGCGGCTGTGGGTGATCGCGCCCGGCGAGATCCGTGCCGGCGATCCGGTCGAGATCGTGCACCGGCCGGATCACTGGGTAACGGTAGTCATGGCCTGCCGGGCGATCACCTTCGAATGGGAGCTGCTGCCCGAAGTCCTTGCCGGGTGAGACTCCGTATTCCTGGGTGAAGTGAGTGGCGTGTGGAGTATCTGCTGCTCTCAAGGAGAGTGAGCAGAGGGGGACTTGGGCAGAACGAACGGGACTCCGGGTTCTGATTTGAGGGGGCGGCATGTGGTCAGGCAGGCATCACAATTACTTGGAGCAAACCGCAAAAGCAATAGCAGAGGAGATGGAGAAGAACCGCTCCAGGCAGCGTGCTAAGGCCGTCAAGCATGCGAGAGAGCAAGTGGCACAGGGCCGCAGTATCGCCCATAAAACCGAAGCCGCCGAACTGGAACGTCTCGCGGTCCTTGGGCAGATTCCGCCGGCTGAATACAAAGCCCGCATGGCTGCCCTGGTAGAAGGCACCGGTGAGGAAAACGGACGGTAGAACCCGGACACACCGTGGTCCCCGCACCGGGAGTTCCGGGGCCGTTCCGGCGTTGACCGATAAGGCACCTCGTACGTGCCTGCGGACTGCCCCCGAGGGAAGCGGGCGCAAGCTGTGCCCCCGCTCCTGTGCGCGGGCATTCCCGCGTACTCCCTCCTGGGTCGCTGCGGCGCCGGGCCCGACAGGTGTGTAGCCGTCGTCGGGCTCGGCAGTCTTGGCCGCGTAGCCGTCATGATCGCCCAGGCTGCGAGAGAGGCCATCGTCCTCTCTCGCAGCCTGAACAGAAAGGATGCCGGTCCCGCTCTGGATGGTGACCGCAACCACGCCACCAGAGACCCAGCCAGTCGCTGCTGGCTGTCGGCGGCACACTCGTCAACGTCGGCGCCCTCGCCTCCGACGTCCGGTACTGCTTCGTCATCGACATCTCGACCGTGGCCTGACCGCCCTGTCGCTTTCGGGGCGGCCCCCACCGTGCGATTTCTCGGTGACTGGCCGACATCTGTGCGGGCGCAGAACGCGGCGGTTGGTCGGTCGGGAATCCGGAAAATGGAGCGAGGAACCCTGTGCAGCACATCGAGCCGAGCCACGGTGGAGCCACAGGAATTGCCCGTGGTGCGTGAGCTGGGCATCGGCTTCGTGCCATACGCGTTGCTGAGCCAAGACTTACTCGGTATTGCCCCCCACCCCGGGAACCGAGTGGGGCTCGCGGTTGGAGGAGAACCCCGCCGCCGACGGCCTTGCGCTGTCCGCCGAGCAGATCGGCAAGCTCGACCGCCTCACCCTGGCGGCCCGGCCTCATAGCCCAGTGATCGGCCAACCAATATCAGATGAGGAGCAGCCGCCATGGCAGAAGAACAGTCCGCAGCGCAGAAGGCGATCGGCGGCGTCACTCCCAAGCTCGCCGACCTCACCGACCTGGTCCTCTTCGGCGACGTATGGGAGTGCCCCGGGCTCTCGCCGTGGGCTGCGGCCTGGTGACGGTCACGGCGCTGATCGCCCTGTACCGCAGCGATCAGCTCGGATTCCGCCTCAAGCCGGGGATGGACAACGGGCTGACCAAAGAGGAGCTGAGCGAGGCCGCCACCCACCTGGCCTTCTGCCTGCAGACCTGGCTGTAGTCAACTGGACGAGATCGTCGGCCGGCTGACGGCAGGCAGCCGAGTTCCCCGTCTACCGGCGCCATGGAGCGGCATTTCGCCGGTCGCCGAAGGAGCGCTTTCCGAAGGTGCCAAGAACCGCACCTCGTTGGTGTTCTCGGCGCGTCCGTCCCGGCGACCGTGACGCCGGTGGCAGTCAGCCGGGCTCCTGTCCGCCCGTACGGAGACCGATCTGCTGGCCTTCCGGGCCGGCAGTCACACGGAGATCCCGCCACGCCTCGGGATCTGCCTCGGGGGGCCAGCCGAGGCCGTCGTAGGGCAGTGGCTTGCGCTGGCCGCGGACCCGCATGAACTCGACCCGTTCCAGGAATTTCCCGTGTGCCGCGCCCCGGCCGTTGCTCTCCAGTCGTAGCAGCAGGTCCCAGCCGAACGGGGAGTCCAGTGGCACCACCAGGAGGCCGCTGGGGCGCAGTTGGTCCAGCCATGCCTGGGGAATCCGGCGGACCGATGCGGTGGCTACGATGCGGTCGTACGGTCCGCCGGCCAGGTGGCCCGGTTCGCCGTCGCCGGTGATGACGTGCGGGTGCAGGTCCAGCGTGGCGAGCCGTTCGGTGGCCCGGTCGGCGAGGCGGCCATCGATCTCCATGGTCACCACGTTCGCCGCACCGACGCGGGCGGCCAGCAGGGCTGTGGTGTAGCCGGTGCCGGTCCCGATCTCCAGTACCCGGTCGCCCGGCCGGGGCGCCAGGTGTCGCAGGAGTTCGATGATGACGCCGGGGGCGGAGATGCTGGAGGTGAATGCTCCCTTCGCCCTGCCGGTGGGCGGCACCGCGCCATCGTCGATCTGCGTGATCAGCGGATCTCCCGGGGCGTAGACCCGCGTCAGCCAGTCCTGCGGCTGCACCGTCCGGTCGAGCAGAGTGTGCAGGCCGTCCTCGCCCGGGGCCGGCCACCACACCCGGTCCGGGACGAAGTGCTCGCGCGGCACGCTCAAGAACGCCTCGCGCAGCCAGTCGCAGTCGCCGAACCCGCGTGGGTGCCGGCTCATCTCGTCGGCACATGCCTGACGCAGGCTGTGCGCTGTTGTCGCCATGGTGCCGCTAGTCCTCGTCACCGTCGTCCGGCTGGGGTGCCGGGTTCCCTGGATCACCGGGACTGGAGTAGGGCCCGCCGACCTGGCCGTCGCCCGACTGCCGATCGTCCCCCCATCGGACAACTCCCGCTTCACGTCGCTGCATTGAGCCTCCGTCCGACGTTCTGTACCACCGTGCCCCACCACCGTAGACACGCATGCCGCCACGGGGGGAGGGAACCACGGCATCCGCCCGCCCGCCCGCGGCTGACGGTGCGGGCGGGCCGTGGCGGCGCTGATGCGTCCTGATGTCGCTTGGCGTGATCGGTTCGAGGTGATGTGGTTGCGGTGTGTTGTGCGTTGGGCGGTTGCGGGTGGTTGTGGACGTGGGTGCTTGTGTCTTCCCGTCGGGGTGTGTTCAGGCGCCGTAGTCGTTCTGTTCGGCGAAGCGGCCGGCGAGGGCGGTGAGCAGTTCGGGTGCGTCGTTGCGTGGCAGTACCGCTTCGATGAGCACCAGCCGGTCCGGGGTGGCGGTGGCGAGGGAGAGGGCGTCCGTCAGTTCCGCGGGTGTGGTGACGCGCCGGGTGACGCAGCGGTCGTCTCCGCCGAAGGCCGCCGGGAGGGCGGTGTAGTTCCAGGGGGCGATGTCGTTGTATGAGGCGGTGGCGCCGTGGATGGCGCGCTCGACTGTGTAGCCGTCGTTGTTGATGATGATGATCACTGGGGACAGGCTGTGCCGGGTCAGGGTTCCCAGTTCCTGTGCGGTCAGTTGCAGTGAGCCGTCGCCTATGACGAGGACGGACCGTCGATTGGGTGCGGCGAGTTGGGTGCCGAGTGTGGCCGGGAGGGTGTAGCCGATCGAGCCCCACATCGGTTGTCCGATGAACCGGGTGTCTTCGGGGAGGGGGAGTTCCTGCGCGCCGAAGAATGCGGTGCCTTGTTCCGCGACGAGTACGCTCGATTTGGGAAGGAAGTCGCTTACGGCTGCCCAGAGTTGGTCCTGGGTGAGTGTTTGGGTTGCCGTGCCGCGAGTCGGCTGCGCTGTTTCGTCTTGGGGTGAGGAATTGACCGGCTGTCCGTATCCGGGGGGTTCGGGCAGGTGCATCTCGCGGATCAGGCCGGTCAGCGCACGCAGGGCGTCGGCCATGATGATGCCCGGGAACTCCGCTCGGCCCACCGTGGCCCGGTGGGGGCGCAGGTCGATGGTGCGGCCGGCGGGGAAATGGTGGGAGAAGCCGCCGGTCACGGTGTCGGTGACGGGTGCGCCTGCCAGGATCAGGCAGTCGGTGTCCTCGACGGCGATACGGGCGGGCTTTGTGCTGAATTCGCCGGTGTAGACGCCGGCGAAGGCCGCTGTGTGCTCGTCCACCAGGCCCTTGCCGGTGGAGTACACGGCCGCGCGCACCGGGGCCGCGTCGAGCAGGTCGGCCAGTGGGCCGCGCAGTCCGTGCCGGTCCGCCTCGTGCCCCGCGAGGACGCTCACGGTCCGGGCGTCCGCCAGCAGGTGTGCGGCGGCGCTGCGGAAGGCGCGCAGCAGGTCCGGGTCGGTCGGGGTGTCGGCGGCGGGCAGTGGCGCGGCGGGTGCGGGGACGCGGGCCAGGACGACGTCGGTGGGGAGGTTGAGGTGGACCGGCTTGCGGTGTCGGCGCAGGGCGCGCAGGACGCGGTCGATCTCGGCCGGCGCGTTCTCCGTGGTGAGGGTGGCGCGGGCCACGGTCACCTCCGCGAACATCCGGCCGAAGTGGTCGTACTCGCCGTCCATGAGGGTGTGGTGCACGGGTGTGCGGGCCGCCGCCACCGCTGTCGCGGGCATCCCGGTGACGGCGACGACGGGTACGGACTCGGCGTAGGAGCCGGCGACGGCGTTGACGGCGGACAGTTCGCCGACGCCGAAGGTGGTCACCACCGCGGCGGCGCCGCGGAGCCGGCTGTAGCCGTCGGCGGCGTATCCGGCGTCGAGTTCGTTGCAGGTGCCCACCCAGTCCAGGCCGGGAAAGTCGAGGACCTGGTCGAGGAAGCCGAGGTTGTAGTCGCCCGGCACGCCGAAGACGTGCTCGATGTCCAGTTCGCGCAGGCGGCGGAGGAGGTATTCGCCGACGGTGATGTCCGGCATCACGGTCACCGGCCTTTCTGGCGTTCAGCGTTGCGCCGGAGCACCGGTTGGGTGGCCGACGACGCGAGAGAAATAGGTCAAGGTTGTTGACCTAGGTGGCGAGCGTACGGAGCGCCGGGCTAATATGTCAACATGCTTGACCCTTCTCGCCCGGATGCCTTCGATCATGACTTCACGCTCTTCTACTTCGCCTACCGGGCCTTCACCGGCGCCGCCGACGAAGCGCTCGCCGAACACGGCATGGGCCGGGCCCACCACCGCATCCTCACGTTCCTCGCCTACTCACCAGGCATGAGCGTCGGGGAGCTCTGCGACACCCTGGACCTCACCAAGCAGGCCATCAACGGGCCACTGCGCCGGTTGATCGGCGACGAACTGGTACGAGTCGCCGCCGGCACCCGGGACCGCCGGCGCAAGGAGCTGCATCTGACCAGCCACGGCGCCGCACTGGAACGCGTCCTGCACGCCCGGCAGCGTGCACTCTTCCAGGC
>NZ_JAJCXB010000018.1 GCF_020564935.1 Streptomyces pinistramenti | reverse complement strand
CGTCGGCCCGTCGGCCCGTCGGCCACGCCTCGCCGCCCTGACGCTCCGGGCCCGGCACCCCCACCTCACCGCGCCGCCCCCCTCGCATCCACCACGAAAGCAGAGATCGGCGACGCGTGTGCGCCGCCGTCCCCAGAGGCACGGTGCGGTACGACCACAATCCGCCGGCTGTGGACAACTTTCCGGGTGCCCCGGCGGACCTGGCAGCATGGCGGGGTGACAGCAGCATCGGACTCCTCTCTTTTCCCGCAGGTCCCGGATTCGGCCGACGCGGTGCTCGACGGGCTCGACCCGGAGCAGCGCGAGGTCGCGACGGCCCTGCACGGTCCGGTGTGTGTGCTGGCCGGCGCGGGCACGGGCAAGACCCGCGCGATCACCCATCGGATCGCGTACGGCGTGCGGGCGGGGATCCTGCAGCCGGCGAGTGTGCTCGCGGTCACCTTCACCGCGCGCGCGGCGGGTGAGATGCGCGGGCGGCTGCGGCAGCTGGGCGCGGGCGGCGTGCAGGCGAGGACGTTCCACTCCGCGGCGTTGCGGCAGTTGCAGTTCTTCTGGCCGAAGGCGGTGGGTGGCGAGGTGCCGCGGCTGCTGGAGCGCAAGATCCAGCTGGTGGCGGAGGCCGCGGCGCGCTGCCGTATCCGGCTGGACCGCAACGAGCTGCGCGATGTCACGGGCGAGATCGAGTGGTCCAAGGTCACCCAGACGGTGCCTGCGGACTACCCGGCGGCGGTCGCCAAGGCGGGCCGGGACGCGCCCCGCGACCCGGCCGAGATCGGTCAGATCTACACCACGTACGAGCAGCTCAAGCGGGATCGCGGCGCGATCGACTTCGAGGACGTGCTGCTGCTGACGGTGGGCGTGCTCCAGGACCGGCACGACATCGCCGAGCAGATCCGCGCCCAGTACCAGCATTTCGTCGTCGACGAGTATCAGGACGTCAGCCCGCTCCAGCAGCGGCTGCTGGAGTTGTGGCTGGGCGAGCGCGACACGCTGTGCGTGGTGGGCGACGCCAGCCAGACGATTTACAGCTTCACCGGAGCCACCCCCGACCACCTGTTGAACTTCCGCACCCGCCATCCCCGCGCGACGGTCGTCAAGCTGGTCCGCGACTACCGCTCCACGCCGCAGGTGGTGCATCTCGCCAACGGCCTGCTCACCCAGGCGAGCGGCCGGGCCGCCGAGCACCGTCTGGAGCTGGTGTCACAGCGCGAGGCGGGCCCGGAGCCCGCGTACGTCGAGTACGCCGACGAGCCCGCCGAGGCCGAGGGCACCGCGCGCCGGATCCGTGACCTCATCGCGTCGGGTGTCTCGGCGGGCGAGATCGCGGTGCTGTTCCGCATCAACGCGCAGTCCGAGGTGTACGAGCAGGCGCTGGCCGACGTCGGCGTGCCGTATCAGCTGCGCGGCGCCGAGCGGTTCTTCGAGCGGCCCGAGGTGCGTGAGGCGGGTGTCGCGCTGCGCAGCGCCGCCCGTTTCGGGGGCAACGACGCACTGCTCGACGATGCCGTGGATCTGCCGTCGCAGGTCCGGGCGGTGCTGAGCACCAAGGGGTGGACGGGTGAGCCGCCGGCCGGCTCGGGGGCGGTGCGGGACCGCTGGGAGTCGTTGGCGGCGCTGGTGCGGCTCGCGGAGGACTTCGCCAGGGCGCGGCCGGGTGCCACCCTCGCCGATCTCGTCGCGGAGCTGGACGAGCGGGCCCATGCCCAGCACGCGCCGACGGTGGAGGGTGTGACGCTCGCCTCGCTGCACGCGGCGAAGGGCCTGGAGTGGGACGCCGTCTTCCTGGTGGGGCTCACCGAAGGCATGATGCCGATCACGTACGCCAAGACGGACGAGCAGGTCGAGGAGGAGCGCCGGCTGCTGTATGTCGGTGTCACCCGCGCACGTCGGCACCTGGGGCTGTCGTGGTCGCTGGCCCGTTCCCCGGGCGGCCGGGCAAACCGCCGGGCCAGCCGGTTCCTGCACGGCCTGCGCCCCGGTGCGGGCGGCGGCGCGGCCCGTCGTGCGGCGGGTGCGGCGGCGGGGGGTGTGGAGCGCGGTGCGGCCGGCGCGGCCGGTGCGGTCCGCCGTAAGGACCGTTCTCCGGCTCGCTGCCGGGTGTGCGGCAGGACGCTGACCGACGCGGGCGAGATGAAGCTGATGCGCTGCGAGGACTGCCCTTCGGATCTCGACGAGGCGCTGTACGAGCGGCTGCGGGACTGGCGGGCCGAACAGGCGGGGCGGCTGAGCCAGCCGGCGTTCTGCGTGTTCACGGACAAGACGCTGATGGCGATTGCGGAGGCCGTGCCGGGAACCGCGGGGGAGCTGGCGGGCATCTCAGGGGTGGGCCGGCGCAAGCTGGACCGTTTCGGGGCGGATGTACTGGCGCTGTGCGCCGGTGAGGAGCCGTCGGACGGCTCTGCGGACGGTCCCGGAGAGGGGTCGGGGGAGGCCGCGGAAAACTCGTCGGAAAAATAGTTTGCGCACGCGGACGGCATCCCCATAGCCTTCGGGAGCACGGAGACAACGGGCCTTCCGAGATCCGCGGGATCCGTGCTGTACTTGAACAAGCTTGGAACGGGATTCCCGGTCCACCGAGACGCCGAGAGGAGGCGAGCCCAGTGATCAGCATTATCGAGATGAACAAAATGACCGATCGTTCGGTCATTGCCCCCTGCGCTCTCGGCGCTTCGCTCTCTGTCACCGGTATGTCCGGCTTCGGCCGCCTGTCCGGCGTCGAGGTCGCGCGTCCCGAGTCCCTCCTGGTCCTGTCGACCGAGGAGCGCAGCGTGCGACCGACCGAGGCACCTGCGGTAGCGGCAGCGGCGGCAGTGGCGAATGCCTTTGCCTTCGAGGCGGCCAATGGTGCCGGATCCCTGAAGCAGTACCAGCAGCAGCGTGAAACGTGGGCCTACCGCGGCCTCGAACCCTGGAGAGATCCAGCCTGATCGGCACGATCAGGTCGGCACCTTCCAGGGCCGCGGAACCCACACCGGGATCCGCGGCCCTTTTGTTTTGCCCAAGAGCCCAGCCACCAGCCGGGCCACACAGACGAGGAACACACCACCGTGCAACTCCAGACGCACACCCCGTCCGTAGCGACCGACCTGATCCCTCCGCCCGACCCCCAGGAGAACTCCTTGCTGCCCCTCACCGAGCTCGACAACGAAATCGACCGTCTCGGCGCCGCCGTACCGTGCCGGACCTACGACCCCGAGGTCTTCTTCGCCGAGTCCCCGGCCGACGTCGAGTACGCCAAGTCCCTGTGCCAGAGCTGCCCGGTGCGTGAGGCATGTCTGGCCGGCGCCAAGGACCGCCGCGAGCCGTGGGGAGTCTGGGGCGGAGAACTGTTCGTCCAGGGTGTCGTCGTGGCGCGCAAGCGTCCGCGTGGCCGTCCGCGCAAGAACCCGGTTGCGGCATGAACACCTTCGGCACAGGAACGATCGACCGTCCCGTCACCCGGGATCCCCAGAAGCAGGACCCAGCGATGAACCCCACAGTCACCGACATGCCCGCCCCCATGAACTCCGGTGCGATCGAGTCGCGCCAGAACAGGAACCTCGAAATGCAACTCATCCCAGAAGCCCTGGCGCGTGCTCATATGCACGAACGCCTGCAGGAAGCCGAGTCCGAACGCAGGGCTCATCGGCTCGCCGCCGCGCGGCGTATGCAGCGGCGCGCCGAGCGCGCGTCGCTCCGTGCCCGCCGGGCACTGGCCATGGCAGTGATGCAGTAAAGCGGCGCCCAGGTGCCGCCCACACGGGGGTCCGTCCGACAGGGCGGGCCCCGTGGTGCGTGGTATCCGCTTTCGGGCGGTCGACGGAGCTATCGTCGGACGGTGGAACGCAACACGTATGACAAGACGTATGAGCAGCCGGAATCCGCCGCCGAGAACACGCTCTGTGCCCGCTGTGGCACGGTCGCCGAGGGCACCCCGCCGACCTGGACCTGCTCCGTCGAGAACGGCACCCGCCGCTACTTCTGTGTGCGCTGCGCGCGGGAGAACCTCCGCGCCATCGAAGGGCGCCTGGACTCCAGCGGGTGGTGAGCGCGCGCCCGTAGAGCCGTGTCCGAACGGCCGCTACGGGCGCCGGGGCTCGGCCTCCTGCCGGGTGTGCGGCGGGAGGCTCACGCCGTGGATTCCTCGACCTCCATGGTGTCGGGCGTCCCGACGGGCTCCGCCACGAAGCCGGGCAGCCACGCCGCCAGTTCGTCGCGCAGCCGCACTGTCGCCCCCAGTTGGCACAGCACCCCGATCGTGCTCAGCGTCACCCGGTGTATCAGCAGATACGACGGCGGCAGATTGAGCTGCTTGCCCAACTGATGTGCGGGGGAGCGGGGATCACCGATCCTGGCGGCCTGCTGCCGCATCCAGCTCCGCGTGAAAGTGAATTCCTCCAGCTGCGCCGGCTCGATGATCGGCAGCAGATAGTCGAGCACCGCACCGGGGTCCAGCTCGATGGAGTCCTTGACGAATCCCTCCTCGCACAGCTGCTGGTAGACCGCTTCCGCCGCACCGTCCAGCGTCATCCGCAGCGACGTGCCGATCGTCGGCGGCAGCCCCTCGGGCAGCCGGTCCACGGTGCCGAAGTCCAGTACGCCCAGCTGCCACTCGTGCACCGGGCCGTCATCGCCGAGCAGCCGGAAGTTGCCCGGATGGGGATCGGCGTGCAGCAGGCCCGTCCGCGCAGGGCCGGAGAACAGGAAGCGGGCCAGCAACTGCCCGGCCCGGTCGCGTTCCTCCTGGCTGCCGTCCGTGATGACCTCGGACAGCGGCCGGCCCTCCAACCACTCGGTGACCAGCACCTGTTCGCCCTGGTGCACCACGGCCGGCACCCGTACGTCCGGATCCCCGGCGAACTCCTCCGCGTGCGCCTGCTGCGCCTCCGCCTCCAGGGCATAGTCCAGCTCCTCCGCCACCCGGTCGCGCAACTCGGCGATCAGCGGCTTGACGTCCATGCCGGGGATCAGCGGGCCCAGCAGCCGCGCGAACCGGCTCAGCTGAGCCAGGTCCGACAGCAGGGCCTTGCCCGCCCCCGGATACTGCACCTTCACCGCCACCTCGCGGCCGTCGTGCCACACCGCGCGATGCACCTGGCCGATCGAGGCCGCCGCCGACGGCTTGTCGTCGAACTCCTCGAACAGCTCCCGCCAGCCCTCGCCCAGCCGCTCGGCGAGCACCGTGTGGACCGTGCGCGTCGGCATCGGCGGGGCCGCTTCCTGAAGCTTGGTCAGCGCCGCGCGGTACGGCCCGGCGACATCCTCGGGCAGCGCCGACTCGAAGACGGACAGCGCCTGCCCGAACTTCATCGCACCGCCCTTCAGCTCGCCCAGCACCTTGAACAGCTGCTCCGCGGTGCGCTGTTGGAGCTCCCGGCCGACGATCTCGGCAGATCTGCCGCCGATCCGCTTGCCCAGGCCCCAGGTCGCGCGGCCGGCGAACCCCAGTGGCAGCGCGGCCAGCTTGGCGGTACGGGTGACCGCCTTGCGGGGAAGATCAGACATGCGCCCCTCCAACTCACACTGTCCCCAACCGGGGTTACTCCGTCATTGTGGCGCGTCGCGGCGACGGATCCGAGGCGTCCGCCGCCGCGGAGGACTCCGCCGCACCGCAGCCGCATTCCGGATGCGGTGCGATCCGCACCGTGCGCAGATCCGCACACGGCAGGGCGAACTCCATCCGCGCGCCCGTACACGGTGGCAGCGCACCGTCGAGGAACGCCAGCGCCTGCCCCGCGGCCTGCCCCGCGACCATCGTCGCCAGGGACGCGTCGCAGGCGGGCACCGCGGGGGAGATGCGCCCCGAGCGCCACTGCGCCAGCAGCCGGGGCCAGGCCGGCTCCGCTTCCGTACGCTGCAGTTCGTCGCAGCGGGCGCACGCGGAGCCACCGGGCAGCACCAGCGGCCCCACCACACCCGTGCCCTCCACCACCCCCGCGTACAGGTGCGGGATACCGGCCGTCAGCAGCGGTTCGGACAGCACCGGGTCGGGCGCGTATGCCCCGAGGCCGTCGCGCGGCGCGAGCACCACCAGCGACAGGCCCGGCTCTCCCGTCTCATTCACCGGGCCGACCGGCCGCGGCCTGCGGGCCCACGGCGACGCGTCGTGCACGAGCCGCCGCGCCGAGGCGTCCCGCCGCTCGCCGATGCGCTCCGCCGGATGCCCGCCGGGCAGGACGTCCCACGGCTCGACCTTCCCGCCGTCCAGCACCTCCACCCGGCCGATGCCCCCGGAGGACAGCAGCGCCGCGATGGCCGCTCCCACCCGTCCCGCGCCCCGGACCCGCGCACGTACCGCCCGGCGCGCCCCCATCCGCCCCAACGCGCCGGTGGCCTCCGGGTGCTGGACCGACAGGGACGCCAGGTCGGGCCGGAGCCGCTCGAAGGCCGGGCCATCGGCGCGGACCGCGTCCGCCGCGGGGCCGCCCGCCGCCGGAGCGTCCAGCAGTCCCGCGGCACCGAGCCGGTCCACCACACCCCGCACATGACCGGGCGACAGATCCAGCGCCGCGGCGTCCGCGGTGAGCTGCTCCATGGTGCGGGTGCCGTCGATCATGTCCAGGAAGTAGCCCGTCGCCATGTCCACGGGCCCGACCACCACGGCATGTGCCGGCGCCACCCCGAACCGCACCGTGGACCTGTCCCGCCAGCCGCGCCGCAGCGCGGGCTTCATCATCGGATGCATGACATCCGCCCCCCCGTCTTCCGTCCGTCCGCTTGCCTTCTGCGCCAGCGATCTGCGTCGTGCGGGGCCAGCATGCGCCGAACGCGGATTTCGTGCGCCGAGTTATCCACAGGCGCCCGGATCAGTCATACAAACGGTTCCCGCAGGGGGTGTTTCGGGTGCGAACGTTCGCGGGTCGGGACTTCCCGCAGGGCCACCAGGTAACGTCGGGCGCGTGCCCGCCGACCCTTCCCCACGTGTCGCTGGGGAGACCCCCCTGCGTCACGCCGCAGACACGTCCCGCAGGGCTGCCTCGGGCCCCTCGCCCCGGGGGCCGGCCACCAGCGCGGTGGAGGTGCGCCGCAGTTCACGCCGACGCCGTACCGTCTCCGCCTACCGCGAGGGCGACCGCACCATCGTCCTCATCCCGGCCCGCATGTCCGAGGCCGAGGAGCAGCGCTGGATCAGCGTCATGCTGGACAAGCTCGCTGCCCAGGAGAGCAAGCGGATGCTCGGCGACGGCGAGCTGGCCGAGCGCGCCGAACGGCTCTCGGAGCAGTTCCTGCAGGCCCGTGCCCGCCCCGCGTCCGTGCGCTGGGTCACCAACCAGAACACCCGCTGGGGATCGTGCACCCCCGCCGAGGGCAGCATCCGCCTCTCGCACCGCCTCCAGGGCATGCCGGAATACGTCATCGACTACGTCCTGCTGCACGAGCTGGCGCACCTCCTCGTCCCCGGCCACGGCCCCCGGTTCTGGAAGCTGCTGGAGTCCTATCCGCGCACCGAACGGGCCCGCGGATACCTCGAAGGTGTGGTCGCCGCCGACCGGCTGCCCCATCTGCCCGCCGCCCGCAGCGAATAGCAGCCGCACCCAAGACACCGGCACAGCCCCGGCATCACCCGCTGTCAGAGCCGGCGGTTAGCCTGGCGCGCACTACCAACTCACAGCCGGAGCGGGGGACGGGCACTACCTATGGCCAGGGAATTCCAGCGGGGCCACAAAGCCAGGATCGGTGACCTGACGGCAGGGACGGACCTGTACGTCGGGGTGCAGATCGGCGGGCCGGGCCTCACGTTCGACATCAGCTGTTTCGGGCTCGACGCGGACGAACGGCTCTCCGACGACCGGTACTTCATCTTCTTCAACCAGCCCGCATCGCCCGAGGAGTCGATCCAGCAGCTCGGAGCGCAGGCAGGCGACACCCAGTCCTTCCGGGTCACCCTCGACCGCATCCCGCCGCAGATCCGGAAGCTGTCCTTCACCGCGGCTCTGGACGGCGCGGGCCAGGTCTCCCGGATCGGCCCCGGCTACATCCGGATCGTGGCAGGCGGCGAGGAAGTCGCCCGCTACTCCTTCAACGGCTCCGAATTCAGCACCGAACGCGCCGTCATGCTCGGCGACTTCTACCTGAAGGACGTCTGGCGGTTCGCCGCCGTCGGCCAGGGATTCGACGGCGGTCTCGAAGCGCTGCTGAAGAACTTCGGCGGCGAGGTCGCCGAAGAGGAAGCCGCCCCCGAGCCCGCCCCGCCCGCCGCCGCGCAGGCCGTCCCCGGCTTCGCCCCGCCCTCCGGGGCGGCCCCCGCACCGTCCTTCGGCGCCCCCGCGGCACCGCAGCAGCCCGCTCCCGACTTCGGCCCGCCCCAAGGCGCACCGCCCGCCGCCCCCACGCCGCAGCCGACCGCCCCGCAGGTCCACAGCGCCCCCACCATCGCCGCGCCGATGGCCCCGCCCGCCGGGCAGGTCCCGCCCCCGAAAGCCCCAGGAATCCCCGGTCAACAGCACCCCGCGCCCTACGGACAGCCCGCCCCCGGCGGCTTCCCCGGCCAGCAGCCCCCGCCGCCGGACCCGTACGGCCGGCCCGTCCCGCCGCCCGGCGGATACGGCCCGCCCCAGGGACAGCCGGGACAGCCCGCCCCGTACGGACAGCCGGGAGCGCCCCACCCGGGCCAGGCCCCGGCCGTGCCCACGCAGGGCGGCCCCGGGCTCGGCGCCGTCCTGGAGAAGTACAAGGAAGCTCCCACCGGCCGGCGGTGGACGCCGCAGAACAGCAAGCTGGTCCGCGTCGACCTCGGCATCGACGGCCAGCCGGTGCTCGCCCGCCAGGGCAGCATGGTGCTCTACCAGGGCAAGGTCGACTTCAGCTACAAGGGCGCCGGTATCCGCGGCCGCATCGTGGGCAACGCCACGGGCCAGGAAATGCAGTTGATGCGCTGCTCGGGTCAGGGCCAGGTGTTCTTCGCCGAGAACAGCGCACACGTCCACCCCATCGAGCTCCAGGGCGACGCGATCTGCGTGTCCGCCGAGAGCGTCCTCGCCTTCGACGAATCGCTGCAGTACGAAGTGCGCCGCATCGAGGGCCACGGCATCCCGGGCGGCGCCCTGTTCACCATGCAGTTCCACGGCACCGGCACGGTCGTCGTCACCACCCGGGGCAACCCCGTCGTGCTGCCGGTCACCCCGACCACCTTCGCCGACGCCAACGCCATCGTCGCCTGGTCCGCCGCCTCGCAGGTGATCATCTCCAGTCAGGTCAGCCTGCGCCGGCACGCCTACCCCGGCCACTCCGGCGAGACCGCGAACCTCCAGTTCCGTGGCGCTCCGGGCAACTTCGTCATCGTCCAGCCCTACGAGGTCTGAGGAGCCCGGAACATGAGCCAGCAGCAGCTGTCGGGCTACGCCCCGACCCCGCCCGCCGCCCGCATGGAGAACCACGGCAGCGCCATGGCCAAGATCGCCATGCAGAGCGGCCATGACGTCTTCGCCCGCACCGGATCGATGGTCGCCTATGAAGGCTTCATCCAGTACGAGCCCAACCCTCCCGCCGTCCGTCAGATGGCCTCCCAGTGGATCACCGGCGAAGGCGCCCCGCTGATGAAGTGCAGCGGCGACGGCATCCTCTACCTCGCCGACTACGGCGCCGACGTCGTCTGCATCAACCTCAACGGCGACTCGCTCTCCGTCAACGGCACCAACCTCCTCGCCCTCGACGCACACCTCCAGTGGAGCGTCCAGCGCGTCAAGGGCATGGCCAAATTCGCCGGCCAGGGGCTCTTCAACGTCGGTATCTCCGGCACTGGTTGGGTCGCCCTCACCTCCCGCGGCACACCGATCGTCGTCGACTGCGGCCGCGGCGAGGACGAGACGTACGTGGACCCCGATGCCCTCGTGGCCTGGTCCACCAACCTGAAGATGAAGGGCAAGCGCAGCTTCAAGGCGTCCTCGATGATCGGCCGCGGCAGCGGCGAGGCGTACCAACTCGGCTTCTCCGGCCAGGGCTTCGTCATCGTCCAGCCCAGCGAGGACAGCACCGACCGGCTCCGGGCCCGGGGCTGAGGGGGAGGACCGAACCACCATGCAGAGCCCGCTTTTCGCCTTCACCGAGGCACAGACCCAGGACCGCTACGCGCTGCAGAACGCACAGCTGCTGCGCGTCGCACTCCAGGGGCACGAGGACATCCTCGCCCGCAAGGGAACGATGGTCGCCTACCAGGGGCTCCTCGAATTCGACGGCAACTACCAGACCCAGGGCCAGCACCGCGCCCGCGCGATGACCGGTGAGGGCCTGGAGCTGATGCGCGTCTCCGGCCAGGGCACCGTCTACCTCGCCAACCTCGCCCAGTACGTCCACGTCGTCGACGTCGACCACGACGGCCTGACCGTCGACAGCAGCTACGTCCTGGCGCTCGACTCGGGCCTCCACTGGGAGGTCGTCTCCGTCGACAGCCAGTACGGCATCTCCGGTACAGGCAAGTACCAGATCAACATCTCGGGACAGGGCAAGGTCGCCCTGATGACCTCGGGACAGCCGCTGATGATGCAGGTCACGCCCGACAAGTACGTCAACGCCGACGCCGACGCGGTCGTCGCCTGGTCCGCCTCGCTGCGCGTCCAGATGCAGGCGCAGACGCACTCGTCCGGCGTGTGGCGGCGCCGCGGCAGCACCGGCGAGGGCTGGGAACTCAGCTTCCTCGGCCAGGGCTACGCGCTCGTCCAGCCCAGCGAACTGCTGCCGCCGCAGAACGCCGACATCGGCTCCGGCCTGGCCGCCCAGTTCGGCATGGGCCAGCAGGGCGCCCGCGGCTACAACCAGGGCAACATCTTCACCAACTGACGGCCCACCGGGGCGGATCCGCCCGCGCGCCTCTAGAGAAGCGCGCGGGTGCGGTCCACCAGACGCACCACCGAGTCGTCCGCGACGGCCGCCACCTCGTCGTAACCGAACCACCGCAGGTCCAGCGACTCGTCACTGATCTCCGCGACCGCGCCCGCCGGCGCCAGGGCCGCGAACTGCACATCCAGATGCCAGGCACACGGCGTGTGATGACGGTCAAGCCGCACCGGGCCGCCGGGCAGCAGCGTCAGGCCCTGCGCGATCCCGGACTCCTCCCGCGCCTCCCGCAGCGCCGCCCCGGCCAGCGTGCCGTCCTCCGGCTCGCAGTGGCCGCCCATCTGGAGCCACATCTCCAGCTTGCGGTGCAGGGTGAGCAGCACCCGGCCCGCGGCCGGATCGATCACCAGCGCGCTCGCCGTGAGATGCCCCTCCTTGCAGGGCTTCCACATGCCGTCCTGGTGCGCCGCCAGGTGCTCCAGGTACGCGAGCCGCAGCTCCTCCTGGGCGGGCGACGGCGCGGGCCACTCCTTGAGCGCCCGCGCCGCCTCGTCACGCAGGCTCACCGGTCACCGTCGCCCTTGGCGCCGCCCTCGTCCTTGCCGTCGCCGGGCCCGCGTCCCTCACCGGGCTCGCCGGGCACCTCCGGAGCAGCATCCGGCGCCTGCGGGGACGCGTCCGGCTTGCGCAGATCCGTCGTGCAGCTCGCCGCGTCACCCAGCATCTTGTCCAGCTCGGAGAAGTCCATCTGCTCGTGGTGCACGAAGCCGTCCGGATCGTCCAGGTCGGCGGCGGTCGGCAGCATGTCCGGGTGCTCCCACAGGGCGTCGCGGCCCTCCAGGCCCCGGGCGTCCGTCAACGACGCCCACAGCCGCGAAGCGTCCCGCAGACGCCGCGGACGCAACTGGAGACCGATCAGCGTCGCGAAGGTCTGCTCGGCCGGGCCACCGGTCGCCCGGCGCCGCCGCAGCGTCTCCCGGAGCGCGTCGGCCGACGGCAGATGCGGCGCGGCCGCGGCGTGCACCACCGCGTCCACCCAGCCCTCCACCAGCGCGAGCGCGGTCTCCAGGCGGGCCAGCGCGGCCTTCTGCTCCGGAGTGTCCTCGGGCTGGAACATGCCCTGCTGCAGGGCGTTCTGCAGCTCCTCGGGATGCTGCGGGTCGATCTGGCCGACCACGTCCTCCAGCTTGCTGGTGTCGACCTTGATGCCGCGGGCGTAGCCCTCCACGGCCCCGAACAGATGCGACCGCAGCCACGGCACATGCGCGAAGAGCCGCTGGTGGGCGGCCTCCCGCAGGGCGAGGTACAGCCGCACTTCCTCCTCCGGCACGCCCAGGCCGGCGCCGAACTGCGCGATGTTCCCCGGCAGCAGCGCGGCCTTGCCCGCCGGACCCAGCGGCAGCCCGACATCCGTCGATCCGACGACCTCGCCCGCCAGGACGCCGAGCGCCTGGCCGATCTGGGTGCCGAACATCGCGCCGCCCATGGAACGCATCATGCCCAGGAGCGGGCCCGCCATGGCCTGCATCTCCCCGGGCAGCACATCGCCCATCGCCGACCCGACCCGCTCCGCCAGCGGATTCACCAGGTCCTTCCAGACCGGCAGGGTCTCCTCGACCCACTCCGCACGGCTCCACGCCACCACCGAACCGGCCCCCGAAGGCAGCGACGTCACGCCGTCCAGCCACAGATCCGCCAGGCGCACGGCCTCCTCGACCGCGACGCGCTCACCGGGGGACAGGCTCGCGTCCTTGCTGCCGTCCTCGGCGCCCTGCGCGACGGTCTGCCGCGCGATGTCCTTGGCCATGTCCCAGTTCACCGGCCCGCCCTCGTACGAGAGCATCTGGCCGAGCTTCTGGAAGGCGGCGCCAAGATCGCCAGGGTTCATCTGGCCGCCGGGACCGCCCATGCCGCCGAAGAGCGCCGCGAACGGATTGTCCGCGCCGCCGCTCCCGCCGCCGAACCCGAACGGGTCCGCAGGGCCCTGGCCACCTCCCTGGCCGCCCTTCTTCTCGCCGTTGTCGCCGTCCTCCGGCTCCTCCGGCGGAAGGCCGAATCCAAATGGGGTGTCACTCACGGGTTTCCTCGGCTCGTAGGGCCGCCGACCCGGGGCCGACGGCGGCTGCCCGACATCACCCTCCAGCGTAGACACCCCGAGAGCTTCGGGCCTCGGTGCTTCGCTGTCGCGGTGCCTGCGGCAGGATGGACGCCACCTGTACGTACGCGCCAGTTCGCGTGCGTACTGAAGACAACCGCTGGAGACGCCCGGTGAGTTCCCCAGATCCGACCGTTCGCGCAGCGCGAAACGCTGCCGCCCCGACCGAGAAAGCAGGCCGCACCGAAGACGGCACCACCCAGCGGCCGGGACGCCGCCCCGTCGTCGCCGTCACCGGAGCCGCCTTCGGCGTCGGCGAACTGCTGACCCGCGCCCTCGTGGCATCCGACGAGGTCAAACAGGTCGTGGCCATCGACGAGAGGCGCGGCGACGTCCCCGAGGCGCACTGGCACCTGCTGGACGTACGCGACCCCGCCATCGCCGAGAAGCTGCGCGGCGCCGACGTCGTCGTCCACCTGGCGCTCGACCTCGACCTGGAGACCGATGCCGCGGCCCGTACCGCCTACAACGTCCGCGGCACCCAGACCGTGCTCACCGCCGCCGCGGCCGCCGGCGTCCACCGCGTCGTGCTGTGCACCTCCGCCATGGTCTACGGCGCGCTCCCCGACAACGACGTGCCGCTCGCCGAGGACGCCGAACTGCGCGCCACCGCCGACGCCACGGGCGTCGGCGACCTCCTGGAGATCGAGCACCTCGCCCGCCGCGCGCCCCGCGCACACCCCGGCCTGAACGTCACCGTTCTGCGCCCCACCGTCCTGGTGGGCGGCACCGACACCGCCCTGACCCGCTACTTCGAGTCGCCGCGCCTCCTGGTCGTCGCGGGATCCCGCCCCGCCTGGCAGTTCTGCCACGTGGACGACCTGGTCAGCGCCCTGGAGTACGCCGCCCTGGAGAAGGTCGACGGTGAACTCGCGGTCGGCTGCGACGGCTGGCTGGAACAGGAAGAGGTCGAGGAGCTGTCCGGGATCCGGCGGATGGAACTGCCGTCGTCCGTGGCCCTGGGCGCCGCGGCCCGCCTGCACCGCATCGGCCTGACCCCGTCGCCCGCGGGCGACCTCGCGTACACGATGCACCCCTGGGTGGTCAGCGGCAGCCGGCTCCACGAAGCGGGCTGGCGGCCCCGGTGGACGAACGAGGACGTCCTGGCCGAACTCCTGGAAGAGGTCGCGGGACGGCACACCCTCGCCGGCCGCAGGCTCGGCCGCAAGGACGCCACCGCGGCCGGCGCCGCCGGCGCCACCGTCGCTCTCCTGGGCACGGCGGCCCTGGTCCGGCGCGCACGCAAGGCCCGCCGCCGCATCTGACCCGGAGGACGGCGGGCGCGGCGGCCGCCCTGTAGGAGCCTCCATACGGCGGCCCCGGCGCCCGGTGGAAACGGCGATTCCCCTTCGTCCGCCGAATGCGGCACGATGGCAGCATGTCCGGCACACCTGTTCCTCCGTCCCCGCGCCCCGACCACCCCGGTGAGCAGGTCGCGGCGGACCCGATCCGCCTCCTGGCGATCCGCGACACGCCGCTGTCCGTGGACGAGGTCCACGCGACCGTCGGTGACACAGCCGCGGGCGGAACGGCCCTGTTCGTCGGCACGGTCCGCTCCCACGACGGCGGCTCCGACGTCGACGGGCTGGGCTACTCCGCGCACCCGACGGCCGAGGCGGAGATGCGTCGCGTCGCCGAGAAGGTCGTGGCCGACTTCCCCGTCCGCGCGCTGGCCGCCGTCCACCGGGTGGGCGACCTCGCCGTCGGCGACCTCGCCGTCGTCGTCGCGGTCTCCTGCCCGCACCGGGGCGAGGCGTTCGACGCCTGCCGCAAACTGATCGACGACCTCAAGCACGAGGTGCCGATCTGGAAGCACCAGACCTTCTCGGACGGCACCGAGGAGTGGGTGGGCGCGCAGTGATCCTCCCGGGGAGCCACCGGTCAAAGGAGACGAGCCTGCGGGCCGTGCCTGACGGCAGGCCATGCCTCCGTACGGTTCCCGAACACTCGGCTGATCCGGTGCCTTGCGTTCCGGTTGCGTAACCCGCCCCCTGGCGTGAGCGTTGACCCGGCAGATGGTTAATCTGTTTATTCGTCGAACATGTATGCACTAAGGGCCGGGAGGCCACTATGGGTGCGCTCCTCTGGTTGTTGATTCCGCTCCTTGCCGCGTTCGCCGCCGCTCTCTGGAGCAGCTGGACCCTGCGGAACCGCAAGAGCGGGGACGTCGCGGAGCTGGCCGGATACGCGCGGTTCCGCGCCGCGATGGAGAAGGAACACTCCGGGTCCGACGCGGCCTGAGCGCGCTTCGCGCCACCGCCCTCCGCCGCCTCATACGGACGGCCCCGCGGGCCGGTTGTCATACCCGTCCCGTACTGTCGTTCCATGCCACGCCGCACCGCGACGCTGCTCGCCTCGACCCTGATGCTGATCGCGCTGATCTGCGCCGGGGTGCTCATCCCCGCGCCGTATTCCGAGATGTCACCGGGCCCGACGGTGAACACCCTGGGCGACCACGACGGCAAGCCGGTGCTGCAGATCGGCGGCCACAAGACGTATCCGACGACCGGTCACCTCAACATGACCACGGTCCGCGTCACCGGCCCCGACTACACCATGAATCTCCTCCAGGCGGTCTCCGGCTGGCTCGACCCCGACAGCGCCGTGGTCCCGCACAAGACGCTCTACCCCGAGGGACAGACGGCCGAGCAGGCGGACCAGGTGAACGCCGAGGAATTCAGCCAGTCCCAGGAGAGCGCCAAGGCCGCGGCTCTCAAGCAGCTGAAGATCCCGGTCGCCTCCCAGACCGTCGTCGGCTCCGTCGTCAAGGACAAGCCGGCCGACGGGCACCTGCACGCCGGCGACGTGATCAAGGCCGTGGACGGTACGCCGGTCAAGGCGACGGCGGACGTCGCCAAGCTGGTGACCCGGCACAAGGCGGGCGAAAAGGTCGTCTTCACGGTCATCCCCGCCAAGGCCGCGGCGGCGGACGAGAAGAAGGGCAAGCGCCCCGAGACCGGCCGCCGGCAGGTGACCCTCACGACGGAGAAGGCGGAGGACGGCCGGGCCATCGTCGGCATCCAGGCCGAAGTCGACCACATCTTCCCGTTCCCCATCGACGTCAAGCTGGCCGACGTGGGCGGTCCGAGCGCCGGCCTGATGTTCGCGCTCGGCATCGTCGACAAGCTCACACCGCAGGACCTGACCGGCGGCAAGTTCGTGGCGGGCACCGGCACCATCGACGACAAGGGGAAGGTCGGGCCGATCGGCGGCATCTCGATGAAGACGGTCGGCGCGCGGGCCAAGGGCGCCGAATACTTCCTGACGCCGAAGGACAACTGCGCCGCCGCGGCCAAGGACACCCCGGAGGGCCTCACCCTCGTGAAGGTCGACACCATCGGTGACGCGGTGAAGGCGCTGGAGAAGATCAGCAGCGGCCACACGTCGGGCCTGCCCAGCTGCGCCAAGTCCGGCGCGCCGTAACGCATTCCGCGCCGGCGCTGCCGCGGGCGCTCCGGCGCAGGACCGCACCCGCCCGCGCTCCGGGAAGGACCGGCGGCGCCGGGCCGCCCGGGGCAGGGCGGGTGTCAGCCGTTCAGGACTCGAATGTCGTGGCCAGCGCGTCCGCGAGGCCCGGCACCAACGAGGCGCCCGTGAGCACCTCGGAGGTCGAGTCCTTCTCCCGCAGCCGCAGCGCCGACTCCCGCGAACCGTCCCGCAGCACCGCCACCGTCATACGGACCTCCTGACGGTCCGGATGCCTGGCGACCCACGTGGCGAGCTGCGCCTCGTCCATGCCTTCGGGCACGGAATCCTCGGCGGACGGCGGCAGCATCAGCCGCTCCACGGTCAGCGCGCAGCCGACGACCGCCTCCGGCCAGGCGATGGTGGCGAGGAATTCGTCGAGCGGAGCCCCGGCGGGGATCTCGTCCTGCTCGACGGGGGTCAGGGACGCGGTGGTGGAGTCATCGATGCCGAGCTGCTCGGCGAGCGAAGGTTCCTGGTCACGCAGCTTCGCGGAATCGACGAGGGCGAACAGGCGGGCGGGCTGGTCCCAGCCGAGACCGGCGCTGTACTCGTCGATTTCGAGTACGGCGCGGGTCAGCGGATCGGAGGCGAGAGGGGTGCCGTCAACGGGGAGGTTGGTCATGTTTCACATCGTGCCTTGTGAACCCCGGAAATCG
The DNA here is from genome assembly GCF_020564935.1 of Streptomyces pinistramenti. Lineage (GTDB taxonomy): Bacteria > Actinomycetota > Actinomycetes > Streptomycetales > Streptomycetaceae > Streptomyces > Streptomyces pinistramenti. Next base: position 115,856 of record NZ_JAJCXB010000018.1, on the reverse strand, counting down.
GGAACCGAGTAAAGCCTTCGTAAGTTGCATCAGTGGGTCCTACTATCGCCGGGCCTGTTCCACACGACAGCGAACTTCGAGGTGCGCACCTTGGCTTTCCAGATGCCGGACCGCGGCGGAGGCCCCTCCGGGCCACGGATCAGAGTCGGCCGACCGTCGCGGCGGATCCGGACCCTGCTCATGACGTTGGGTGTACTGGCCGTGCTGGCCATGCTCTTCGTGATGTTCTCCGGGTTCTGGACCGACTGGCTTTGGTACCGCTCGGTCAAATACTCCTCGGTCTTCACCACAACCCTGTGGACCAAGATCGGCCTGTTCTTCTTCTTCGGCGTGCTGATGGCCGTGGCCGTCGGCGTCAACGTCTGGCTGGCCCACCGGCTGCGGCCGCCGCTCAGCGCGATGTCCGTGGAGCAGCAGAGCCTGGACCGCTACCGCATGGGCCTGGCGCCGTTCAAGAAATGGGCGCTCCTCGCGATTGCCGCGGTCGTCGGCCTGATCGCCGGTGCCTCCGCGTCCGGTGAGTGGCGTACGTGGCTCCAGTGGGTCAACGGCGTGCCCTTCGGCCAGAAGGACCCGCAGTTCGGCAAGGACGTCGCGTTCTACGCCTTCGATCTGCCCTGGTACCGCTTCCTGCTGAGCTTCGGCTTCGCCGCGGCGGTGCTGTGCCTGGTGGCCGCCGCGCTGACGCACTACCTCTACGGCGGACTGCGGCTGACGAGCCCCGGCTCGCGCGCGACGGCGGCCGCCACCGGCCATCTGTCCGTGCTGCTGGGCATCTTCGTGTCGCTCAAGGCCATCGCATACTGGCTCGACCGGTACGGCCTGGCGGTGAAGTCCAGCGGCCTGAAGTCGGCCGACGGCTGGACGGGCCTGCGGTACGTCGACGCCAACGCCTACCTCCCGGCGAAGACGATCCTGTTCTTCATCGCGGCGATCTGCGCGGTGCTGTTCTTCGCCACTCTCTGGCGCCGTACGTGGCAGCTTCCGGTCATCGGCTTCGGCCTGATGGTGCTCTCCGCCGTGCTGATCGGCGGTCTGTACCCGGCGATCGTGCAGAAGTTCCAGGTCCAGCCGAACGAACAGGCCAAGGAAGCGCCGTACATCAAGCAGAACATCAAGGCGACCCGGGACGCGTACGACATCCAGGACGCCGAGGTCAGCGGCTACAAGGGCAACTACAAGCCCGCCGGCAAGGAGGAGAGCCAGAAGCTGCGGGACAACGCCGACACCACCGCCAGCATGCGACTGCTCGACCCGAACGTGGTGTCCCCGGCGTTCCAGCAACAGCAGCAGGCGCGCGGCTACTACCAGTTCCCCTCCACCCTCGACGTCGACCGCTACAAGGACAAGGACGGTGCCGAGCAGGACACCGTCATCGGTCTGCGCGAGCTGAACATCGCGGGTATCCCCGAGCGGAACTGGATCAACGACCACTTCAAGTACACCCACGGCTATGGCGCGGTGGCCGCGAAGGGCACCGAGACGGCGGAGGGCGGCGGCCCGAAGTACACCGAGTCGAAGCTGCCGTCCAAGGGCCAGTTCCCCCCGTACGAGCAGCGGGTGTACTACGGCGAGAAGACCACGCAGTACTCCATCGTCGGCGGTCCGCAGAAGGAGTTGGACTACTCCGACGACAACGGCGAGAAGAGCTACACGTACCAGGGCAAGAGCGGTGTCAACCTCTCCAACCCCATCAACCGCGCCGCGTACGCGGTGGCGTTCGGGGAGCCGCAGATCCTGTACTCCGGGGCGATCGGCGACGGTTCGCGGATCCTGTACAACCGCACACCCAAGGAGCGCGTCGAAGCGGTCGCCCCCTGGCTGACCATCGACGGCGACGCCTACCCGGCGGTCATCGACGGCCGGATCCAGTGGATCGTGGACGCCTACACCACGAGCAACGGCTATCCGTATGCCTCGCGCACCACGCTCGGTGACACCACGGCCGATTCGCTCACCAACGGGCAGCGGGCGGTGATGGCCCAGCAGAACCAGGTCAACTACATCCGCAACTCCGTGAAGGCGACGGTCGACGCGTACGACGGCTCGGTCAAGCTCTACCAGTGGGACAAGAAGGACCCGGTCCTCAAGACCTGGATGAAGGCGTTCCCCGGCACGGTGGAGAAGCGGGACGCCATCAGCTCGTCGCTGGAGGAGCATCTGCGGTATCCGCAGGACCTGTTCAAGGTCCAGCGGCAGTTGCTGACGACGTACCACGTCACGGACCCGGGCACGTTCTACACCGGTTCCGAGCGGTGGCAGATCCCCAATGATCCGACGAACAAGTCGGGCAACGCCGTGCCGCCGTACTACCTGAGCATGAAGATGCCGGACCAGAAGGAACAGACCTTCTCGCTGACGACGACGTTCACGCCGAACAAGAGAGACAACCTCGGGGCGTTCATGGCCGTCGACGCCAACGCGAAGAGCGATGACTACGGCAAGATCAGAATTCTGAAACTGCCGTCGGAGACCCCGGTCCCCGGCCCACAACTGGTGCAGTCGAAGTTCAACTCCGATCCGAAGATCGCCAACGAGCTGAACATCCTCAAGAAGTTCGGCGATTCCGAGATCGAGTACGGCAATCTGCTGACCGTGCCCCTGGACGGTGGACTGCTGTACGTCGAGCCGGTCTATCTGCGCGGCGCGAACACCAACTACCCGCTGCTGAAGAAGGTCCTGGTCAGCTACGGCGACAACAAGCCGGTCCTGGAGAATTCCCTTGAGGACGCGCTGGACGTGGTCTTCGGCAAGAAGTCGCCCAGTACCGGCACCGAGCCGCCGGACAACGGCCAGACGACGCAGCCTCCCGTGAACCAGACGGTCCAGGAGGTGCTGGGCGACGCGCAGAAGGCGTACGAGGCCGGCGAGAAGGCCCGCGTCTCGGGCGACTGGGCCGGCTACGGCCAGGCGCAGAAGAAGCTCAAGGAGGCGCTGGACCGGGCCGCGGCGGCAGAGGAGAAGTCCGCGAAGAAGGGCGGCGGTTCCGGGGGCTGAGCAGGTCGCTGCCCGCCGCATCCGTGCGGCCGCCGATGGGACCGGCGGCCCCACGGCGGCAGTGGTCAAGAGCCGTCCCCGCGGCGTGATACCTTGAGTTCACAACGACGCGGGGTGGAGCAGCTCGGTAGCTCGCTGGGCTCATAACCCAGAGGTCGCAGGTTCAAATCCTGTCCCCGCTACGAAAAGACCAGGGCCCGGATTCCTTGAGAATCCGGGCCTTCGTCATGGGTACGGCCCTTTGCGCGAGGTTCGCGGCAGGTTCGGCCGCGTCGGACTGCCGATGTGGGGAACCTGTGTGTTTGAGTTTGGCAAGTCGTTGTGTCGGGAAGTCGACAAACCGCTGAAGTGACCTCACTGGCTGCGGTATACCAGGTGTACGAGGGTTACGGGTGGTGCGACGATGGCTCTTATGGGGGACAAGGCAAGGTTGTTGGAGACGGACCGGTTTGTGTATGCGTCCGATGACGGGCGCGAATCCGAGTTGCCGATGGACGAGATGGAGGCCGCGGAGGCCGCCGAAGCGTCCGATGCCGTGACCGAAACCGGTCATCGCCGGGCTGCCGAAGCGGGTGACACCGCGGCCATGAGTGTGCTTGGCGCACTGCTGCTGCGCCGTGGTGACCTCGACGGCGCCGAGTCGTATCTGCGCTCCGCGACCGCGGCGGGCGACCGCGCGGCCGCCAACAACCTCGGTGTGCTGCTGCACCAGAGGGGATACGGGGACGAGGCGTCCGGCTGGTGGCGGATCGCCGCCGTCGCCGGATCCGCGGCGGCCGCGCACGCATTGGGCCGTTACCACCGGGAGCGTGGCGACGAGCCGGCGGCCGAGTACTGGCTGCGGCAGTCCGCCGAATCCGGCCACTGCCTGGGTGCCTACGCCCTCGCCGACCTTCTCGAACACCGCGGTGACGTCGGCGCCGAGCGCTGGTTCCGGGCCGCCGCCGAGCGCGGCCACCGCGAGGCCGCGTACCGCATCGCCCGGCTCATCGAGGAGGGCCGAGGCGCGGACCGCCGTACGGCACCGGCCTACGGCGAACTGACCCAGGAGGCCGAGGCGGAGCAGTGGTACCGCCAGGCCGCCGCGCGCGGACACCGGCGTGCGGCCCTCCAGTTGGGCACGCTGCTGGAAGAGCGCGGCGACATCCAGGAGGCGGGCCGCTGGTACCTCTCCGCGGCCAAGGACGGCGAGGCGAAGGCCGCCTGCGCGCTGGGCTTCCTGCTGCGCGACGCAGGCGACGGGGAAAGCGCGGCCGAGTGGTGGCGGCGCGCCGCCCAGGACGGCGACGGCAACGCCGCCAACGCCCTGGGCGCGCTGCACGCCGACCGCGGCGAGCTGCAGACCGCCGAGCGCTGGTACCGCGCCGCGCTCGACGCGGGCGACGTCAACGGCGCGTACAACCTCGGGCTGCTCTGCGCCGAGCAGGGGCGGGCCGGGCGCGGCGAGCAGTGGTACCGCAGGGCCGCGTACGCCGGGCACCGCGAGGCCGCCAACGCGCTCGCCATCCTGCTGCTCCAGCGCGGCGACGCGTCGGGCGCTGAACCGTGGTTCTCCAAGGCGGCCGAGGCCGGCAGCGTGGACGCGGCGTTCAACCTCGGCATCCTGTTCGCCGGCCGCGGCGAGGAGCGCACCGCACACATCTGGTACGAGCGGGCCGCCGCCGCCGGGCACACCGAAGCGGCGCTCCAGGTCGCGATCGTGCAGCAGCGCGGTGGCGAGGACGCCGCCGCGGAGCGGAACCTGCGCTGCGCAGCGGAGGGCGGCAGCGCCGAGGCGGCGTTCCGGCTCGCCGATCTGCTGGACCGCAGGGCGGTGGAATCGGGCCGCGGCCGGCGGCCTGACGAGGCGCGGACGCCGGACGACGAGAGCACCCGGTGGTACGAGAAGGCCGCGCGCCAGGGGCACCGTCGCGCCCAGGTCCGGGTTGGCATGTTCGCGGCGGCTCAGGGCGAGGTGGTCGAGGCCGCGAAGTGGTACCGCGCGGCCGCCGAAGCCGGCAGCCGCAACGGCGCCTTCAACCTCGGCCTCCTGCTGGCCCGCGAGGGCAGCCTGCCCGAGGCCGCCCTGTGGTGGCAGCGGGCCGCCGCGGAGGGGCACGGACGGGCGGCGCTGCGGCTGGCGCTGCTGGCCGCCCGCCGCGGTGCGCTGGCCGAGGCGCAGACCTGGTGCGCACGGGCCGTGGAGCTGGGGCCGCCGGAGGTCGCCGAGCGGGCGGCGCGGCTGCGTGCGGCTCTTCAGGAGGAACTCAGCGCCTGAGCCGGTGGACGGCTTCGGGTGGCCCCGGGCAGTCCGGCCCCCGGCCCACAGGGCCGGGGGCCGGGGCCCGTGGGAAGGGATTTGCGCTGGTCGTCGGCCTGGGGTTAAAGTAAAGGCACAACGACGCGGGGTGGAGCAGCTCGGTAGCTCGCTGGGCTCATAACCCAGAGGTCGCAGGTTCAAATCCTGTCCCCGCTACTGTAGGACGAAGGCCCGGATTCCTTGAGAATCCGGGCCTTCGTCGTGTGTGCGGCCGGGCCGGTCGAGTGCGTTCTTCCGGGGCGGCGCCCCCCGCATGCTGCCTGTCACTTCGGGCTCTGGCCCTTGCCCCCGCCCGATGCCGTCGTGTGGCCGCGCCCCTTGGCGGAGGCGTGAAGTCCTTGGCCCCGGATATGCGAACGGGCCCGCGTCGGTCGGGGGCGCGGGCCGGTAAAGGGATGCGGGGCGGCCGGACGGGGGCGCGCCCGGGGTGTCAGGTGGTGGCGCTGCAGGTCGGGCAGATGCCCCGGTAGGTGACCGTCACTTCGGAGACCTGGAAGCCGTACCGCTCGGGCTCGGGGAGCGCGGTGAGCGGGTCGCCCTGGACGTGGACGTCCCGGATTGTGCCGCAGCGGGAGCAGACGAGGTGCTGGTGGTCGTGGTGGGCGTTCGGGTCGTAGCGCTTGGCCCGGCCGTCCGTGCTGACCTCCAGCACTTCGCCGAGCGAGACCAGCTCACCGAGTGTGTTGTAGACCGTGGCGCGGGAGATCTCGGGAAGCCGGTCGCTCGCGCGTGCGTGCACTTCGTCGGCGGTGTAGTGGACGTGGTCGCCGTTGAGCACCTCGGCGACCACGCGCCGCTGTGCGGTCAGACGCCAGCCGCGTTCCCGGAGTCGTTCCAGCAGGTCACTCATGCCATTCACCTATCAGTCAGATACAGCCAGGGTAGCAGCGGCCGGTCCATCACCGGATCGGGTATGGCTTTCGGGTTCTTCTTGACTTAGACAATGTCCAATGTAGGATCGGCAACGGCGCAAGCCAAGGGCAGGTGTAGAGACATCAGGAGGCGCACGTGTCGGTACAGAGCACTACGGGACCGCTGACCACGGAGTCCGGAGCTCCGGTTGCGGACAACCAGAACAGCGAGACGGCCGGCGTCGGCGGACCGGGTCTGGTCCAGGACCAGCTCCTGATCGAAAAGCTCGCGCACTTCAACCGTGAGCGCATCCCGGAGCGCATCGTCCACGCGCGGGGCGGCGGTGCGTACGGCACCTTCACCGTCACCGCCGATGTGACCAAGTACACCCGGGCGAAGTTCCTCTCGGAGATCGGCAAGCAGACCGAGACGTTCCTGCGCTTCTCGACGGTCGCGGGCAGCCTCGGTTCGGCCGACACGGTGCGTGACCCGCGGGGCTTCGCGCTGAAGTTCTACACCGAAGAGGGCAACTACGACCTCGTCGGCAACAACACCCCGGTGTTCTTCATCAAGGACGCCATGAAGTTCCCCGACTTCATCCACACCCAGAAGCGCGACCCGTACACCGGCTCGCAGGAGGCGGACAACGTCTGGGACTTCTTCGGCCTCTCGCCCGAGACGACCCACCAGGTGACCTGGCTGTTCGGCGACCGTGGGATCCCGACCTCGTGGCGCCACATGAACGGCTACGGCTCGCACACGTTCCAGTGGAACAACGAGGCCGGCGAGGTCTTCTGGGTCAAGTACCACTTCAAGACCGACCAGGGCGTCGAGAGCCTGACCCAGGCCGAGGCGGACAAGGTCGCCGGTGAGGACGCCGACAGTCACCAGCGTGACCTGCGGACCTCCATCGAGCGGGGCGAGTTCCCGGCCTGGACCGTGCAGGTGCAGATCATGCCCGCGGCCGAGGCGGCGAACTACCGCTTCAACCCGTTCGACCTGACCAAGGTCTGGCCGCACGAGGACTACCCGCCGATCGAGATCGGCAAGCTGGAGCTGAACCGCAACCCGCAGGACATCTTCGCCGAGGTCGAGCAGTCGGCCTTCTCCCCGCACCACTTCGTGCCGGGCATCGGTCCGTCCCCCGACAAGATGCTCCAGGGCCGCCTGTTCGCGTACGGCGACGCGCACCGCTACCGCGTCGGCATCAACGCCGACCACCTGCCGGTCAACCGTCCCCGTGCCACCGAGGCCCGCACCTACGGGCGGGACGGTGTCCTCTACGACGGCCGGCACGTGGGACAGAAGAACTACGAGCCGAACAGCTTCGGCGGACCGGTCGAGACCGGCCGGGCGCTGTGGCAGCCGGTGGCGGTGTCCGGTGGCAGCGGTGAGAGCGCGGCGCTCTCGCACGCCGATGACAACGACTTCGTGCAGGCGGGCAACCTCTACCGGCTGATGACGGAGGACGAGAAGGAGCGCCTGATCAACAACCTGGCGGGCTCCATCTCCCAGGTGTCCCGCGACGACATCGCCCAGCGGGCGATCGAGAACTTCCGCAAGGCGGACGCGGACTACGGCAAGCGGCTGGAAGCCGCGGTCCAGGCCCTGCGCGGCTGACAAGCAGCTCCCCACGGCCTGCCGCCGCTGCACTCGCGGCAGGGGTGGCAGGCCGTGGGAGGCGCGCAACGGCTGCTTGCCGTACCAGCCGAAGAGGCCGGATGCCATGGGGCTCCGGCCTCTTCGTGCCTGTGGCCTCAGGCGGGCACCGCGTCGGTCCGCACGATGGCGGCCGAGCGGCAGCGGATGATGTCGCGGACGGACACCACGCCGACCGGCTCGCGGTCGTCGAGGACGATCAGGTGCCGGAAGCCGCCGCGCACCATGGCGTCCGCGGCGTCGTCCAGGGTCCAGTCCGGTGCGGCGAAGACCACGTCGGGGGTGGTGTGGGTCTGGGCGGTTTCCCGGTCGGGATTCTCGCCCGCGCCGAGGGAGTTGAGGATGTCGCGCTCGGTGAGGATCCCGAGGCCGCTGGTGTCGGTGTCGAGTACGACGGCCGCGCCGACGCGGCGGGCAGCCATCAGCTGGGCGGCCTGACGGAGGGTGTGGGCGGGCCCGATGGTGAGGACCAGCGTGCTCATGGCGTCCTTGACGAGCAGGGGCATGGCAGAGAGCCACCTCCTTTGCGGATGTGCCCTTGCGAAGGAATTCACAAGTTCACAAACGAGGGGATTCTCATGTTCACATGCTCTCCGGCCGGCTCACAAGGGGCGGGGGCCGGACGTCTGCCCGGCCCCCGTAACCGCGCAGGTCAGCGCCGCGCGTCGCCGACGTAGCCCAGCAGGTCGTCGTGGAGCAGGCCGTTGGAGGCCGCGGCGTTCCCGCTGTGCGGGCCCGGCCTGCCGTCCAGGCCGGTGAACCGGCCGCCGGCCTCCTGCACCACCACGGCGCAGGCCGCCATGTCCCACAGGGAGAGTTCCGGCTCCGCGCAGATGTCCACCGAGCCCTCGGCGACCATCATGTACGGCCAGAAGTCGCCGTACGCCCGGGTGCGCCAGCAGTCCCGGCTCAGGTCCAGGAAGCCGGACAGCTTGTCGCGCTCCTCCCAGCCGGTCAGCGACGAGTACGCGAACGACGCGTCCTGGATGCTGCCGACCTCCGAGACGTGCAGCCGGGTCGCGGAGGTCAGGCTCCGGCCGGTGAAGGCGCCCAGCCCCTCGGCCGCCCACCACCTGCGGTTGAGTGCCGGGGCCGAGACGATGCCGACCACCGGGCGGTCGCCGCCCTCGCCGCGCTCCATCAGCGCGATCAGGGTCGCCCAGACCGGCACCCCGCGGACGTAGTTCTTCGTGCCGTCGATCGGGTCGATGATCCAGCGGCGCGGGCCGGCGCCCTCTGAGCTGCCGAACTCCTCGCCGAGCACCGAGTCGCGTGGCCGGGCCCGCTGGAGATGGCCACGGATCAACTCCTCGGCGGCCTTGTCCGCCTCGCTCACCGGGGTCATGTCCGGTTTGGTCTCGACCTTCAGATCGAGCGCCTTGAACCGGTCCATGGTGGTGGCGTCAGCGGCGTCCGCCAGGACATGGCCGAGACGTAGATCATCGTGATAGTCGGGCATGTGCGAACAGTATCGACTGGTATAGGCAGGAGCCACACGGCCATGCTCCGCCGGGCGTGTACGACGGGCCCGGTCCGCCGTGCGGCGACCCTTGACAGTCCCTGGCGCCGCGTCAATTCTGTCCGCACGCCGGTCATTTGGGCCGGTGGGCCGGGGAGGCGACGATGCCTGCAGCGCGTGAATCCTTGCTCGATGCCGCGTACACGGCGCTGGCGAGCCGCCCCTGGACGGCGGTCAGGATGGTGGACGTGGCAGCCCGTGCCGGGGTCTCGCGGCAGACCCTCTACAACGAGTTCGGCAGCAAGGAAGGGCTCGCCCGCGCGCTCGTGCGCCGCGAGACCGACAGCTATCTCGCGGGCGTCGAACGGGCCCTGGCCGACGGCCGGCCGGCGCGCACCGGGGACGACGCGGCGACCCGGGGCGCCGCGGCAGCCGCCTGGACACTGCGCATCGCACGCGCCAACCCTCTGGTGCGGGCCGCGCTGACGGGTTGCTGGAGCGACCGGCTGCCGGCCCCGCCGCCGGCCCGTGGCGCGTGGCCCGGCGTCCCCGCGCAGCGTCCGCCGGCCGGCGAAGCGCCGCTGCCGGGGCCCGCCGAATGGGTCGGCAGATTCTGCGACCGTGCGGTGGCCGCATTGGAGCCGGACTGGCCCGCGGAGCAACTGCCCGCCCTGGGCACCGCCTGCGAGGCCGCCGCCCGGCTGACCCTGTCCTGCGTGGTCGCTCCCGCGGCCGGCCCTCCGGTACGGGCACCCGCGTCGCGCGGAGCGCGGAGACCCGGCGCGGTGCCTCCCGGCGGCAGAGGGCGGCGGGACGCGGAGACCGAGGCGGTGGCCCGGTTGGTGCGCGGGGCGTTCGCCCGGATCCCGGAGGCCCGGCCGGTGCTCGGCGACGCGGTGTCGCCCGGCGCACCGCTGCGGCCCGACGGGGGCCGGGCGGCGGACTGAGCGACGGTCACGGCCGTGTGCGGCGGGGCGTGTTCGCGGCGGTGGACCGATGTCGTGGGAGTCCGCGGCCTTCCGTGGCCGGGCCGGTCAGTGGGTCGATCCCGACAGTTGCAGCCCGACGACACCGATGATCACGAGGCTGATGGAGACGATCTTCAGCGCGGAGACCAGGTCGCCGAGGAAGACCATGCCGTAGATCGCCGTGCCGGCCGCGCCGATGCCGGTCCAGACCGCGTATGCCGGGCCGACGTCGAGCTTGCGCAGGGACAGCGTCAGCAGGCCGAAGCTGGCCAGTGCGAAGGCGGCGAAGGCGACGGTCGGGAACAGGCGGGTGAAGCCGTGCGACAGCTTGAGGCAAACCGCGAAGCCGGTCTCCAGGAGACCTGCCACCACGACGAGCAGCCACGCCATATCCCATGCCTCCGTCAGATCCTGACCGCTTCGCCTGCCTTGGTGTGATTATGCATTTACCTCGGGTGGCGGGGAGCAAACTTCGGTGATCAGTCGCCCTCGCGTCGCTCACGGGTCGACAGGAGACGTCGCAGCGAATACAGCCGGGCCGGGTCGGCGTGGCCCTCGGCGACCCAGGCGTCCAGTGCGCAGTCCTGCTCGTCGTGACTGCAGGCGCGCGGGCACTCGGCGGTGCCGGGCACCAGGTCGGGGAAGGCCAGGACGACCCGCGACGGATCGACGTGGTGCAGCCCGAAGGACCGTACGCCCGGGGTGTCGATGACCCAGCCCGAGTCGCCGGGCAGCGGCAGGGCCAGTGCGGAGGTGGTGGTGTGCCGGCCGCGGCCGGTGTGCGCGTTGACGTGCCCGGTCGCCCGACGCCGGTCCGGGACCAGGGAGTTGACCAGGGTGGTCTTACCGACGCCGGAGTGGCCGACGAAGGCCGTCATGCGACCCGTCAGCCGCTCGCGCACCCGGTCGGCGGCGGCGCCGTCGGCGAGTTCGTCGCGGTTGGTGACGAGGTAGGGGACGCCCAGTGCGCCGTAGGACTCCAGGAGACTGTCGGCCGACGCCAGGTCGGACTTGGTCAGCACCAGCAGCGGGTCGAGGCCCGCGTCGTAGGCGGCGACCAGGCAGCGGTCGATCAGCCGGGGGCGCGGTTCGGGGTCGGCGAGCGCGGTGACGATGGCGAGCTGGTCGGCGTTGGCGACCACGACCCGCTCGTACGGGTCGTCGTCATCGGCCGTACGGCGCAGCGTCGAGGTGCGTGGCTCGACCCGGACGATGCGCGCCAGGGTGTCCTTGGCGCCGGTCAGATCGCCGACCACGGCGACGCGGTCGCCGACGACCGCGCTCTTGCGGCCCAGTTCGCGGGCCTTCATCGCGGTGACCGTGCGGTCGTCGATGAGGACCGTGAGGCGGCCCCGGTCGACGGTCAGGACCAGGCCCTCGGATGCATCCTCGTGCTTGGGGCGGATGTTCGTCCGGGGGCGGTTGCCCTTGCGGTTGGGGCGGACGCGGATGTCGTCCTCGTCGGGGTTCTTGCCGTAGCGGCGCATGGCGGCGGAAACCCTCAGGCTCTCCGGGAGGTGGGTCCGGACGCGGGGGCGAGCATGTCCGTCCACATCGCGGGGAAGTCGGGCAGCGTCTTGGCGGTGGTGGCGACGTTCTCCACCTCCACGCCCTTGACGGCGAGGCCGATGACGGCGGCCGCGGTCGCCAGGCGGTGGTCCTCGTAGGTGTGGAAGACGCCGCCGTGCAGCGGGCGCGGCCGGATGTGCAGGCCGTCGGCGGTCTCGGTGACGTCGCCGCCCAGGTCGTTCAGCTCCTTGGTGAGCGCGGCCAGCCGGTCCGTTTCGTGCAGCCGCAGGTGGGCGACGCCGCGCAGGGTGGACGGCGAGTCGGCGAGGGCCGCGACCGCGGCGATGCCGGGGGTCAGCTCGCCGACCTCGCTCAGGTCGACGTCGATGCCGTGCACCGCGCCGCCGCCGGTGAAGGTCAGGCCGTTGTCGGTCAGCTCGCAGGAGCCGCCCATGGTGGTGAAGATTTCGCGCAGCGCGTCACCGGGCTGGGTGGTGTGCTCCGGCCAGTCCGGGATGGTGACCCGGCCGCCGGTCACCAGGGCGGCGGCCAGGAACGGCTGGGCGTTGGAGAGGTCGGGCTCGACGACCAGATCGCGGCCGAGCAGGGCGCCCGGGGTGACCCGCCAGACGTTCGGCTCGCCGCCCGCCTCGGGGGTGTCCACCTGGGCGCCGGCGCAGCGCAGCATGTCGACGGTCATCCGGATGTGCGGCATGGACGGCAGCGCCGAGCCGACGTGCCGGACCTCGACACCCTGGTTGAAGCGCGGGGCCGACAGCAGCAGGGCGCTGACGAACTGGGAGGACGAGGAGGCGTCGATCTCGACCGGGCCGCCGTCCAGGGCGCCGCCGCCGTGCACCGTCATCGGGAGGGCGCCGCGGCCGTCGTCATCGATCCGGGCACCGAGGGCGCGCAGTCCTTCGATCACGCCGCCCAGCGGACGTTCGTAGGAGCGCGGGTCGCCGTCGAAGCGGATCGGGCCGTCGGCGAGGGCCGCGACCGGGGGGAGGAAGCGCATGACCGTGCCGGCGTTGCCGACGTCGACGGTGGCCGGGCCGTGCAGTCCCGCCGGGATGATCCGCCAAGCCTCGCCGCCGCCTGCCGGGGGCTGCCCGCCAGCGGAGCTGGAGGACGCGGTCTCCTCGATGCCGACGCCCAGGGTGCGCAGCGCCTCGGCCATCAGGAGGGTGTCGCGGGAGCGCAGCGGGCGGCGGAGCCAGCCCGGCTCGGACGACAGGGCGGCCAGCACCAGTCCGCGGTTGGTGACCGACTTGGAGCCTGGCACGGTGACGGTCGCATCGACCGCACCGGAGGCGACGGGGGCGGGCCAGAGGGCGGGAAGTGCGGGGCTCTCGGTCATGCCCCTCACTTTAATCGCTGGGCAAGGGTGCCGATCTTGATCAAAAACGGTGCAACTCTCACGAAACATGACACTGGTAAGGCGTGCGGGCCCGAAGCCGGTGCGTGGACTGCCCGTTCGGGGGATACGGCCAAAGGGCGGGGCGGCATTCCGGCCATCCCGGAGGCGAGCCGCCGCCGCGGCCGTCAGATCCCGAGCAGCCAGCGGCCGCCGCCGATCAGCGAGCAGAGCGTCACGACGTGGAACAGGCCGAGCCAGACGACCGCGGGGACGTGTGTCAGCCGCGCCAGCTGGTCCGGGTCGGAGTCGCCCTCCCGCCGCTCGGCCATCATCCCGGAAGGGCTCACGAAGGCGGGGCGTGCCATCCGCCGCCGCTTGCGCTGCAGCTCGAACGGCGGCCGCACACCGCCCAGCAGCAGGAACCACACCACCACGTACGCGAAGGCGGCCTGGACGTCCGGCGTGGTCAGCCAGGAGACGAGGACGAACGCGGCGCCCGCCAGGACGACGGTGAGCACGCCATAGGCATTGCGGATCATCACCAGCATCGCGAGCAGCAGCACCGTCGCGCCCCACAGCAGGGCCGTGATGTGGCCCGCCGCCAGCAGCGCGGCGCCCGCGAGCCCCAGCAGGGACGGCGTGATGTAGCCGGCGGCGGCGGTGAGGATCATGCCGATACCGGTCGGTTTGCCGCGCGAGACGGTCAGTCCCGACGTGTCCGAGTGCAGCCGGATGCCCTCCAGGCGGCGGCCTGTGACCAGCGCGAGCAGGCCGTGGCCGCCTTCGTGCGCGATGGTGACCGCGTTGCGGGACAGCCGCCAGGCGGGGTGCGGGGCGACCGCGGCCAGCGCGAGGACCGCCGTGACGATCACCAGCCAGGCCGGCGGATCGGGCTGGATCCCGAAGACGCGGCTCCATACGTCCGTGAGGTGATCGGTGTCCATGTCGTCCCTTCGTGTGGCATGGCAGTGTGGCACGCATGTGCGGAAGGTATGCAGCGAGTCGTCAGCCCGAGGAACTGGTGGGCATTTTCGGCGTCCGGCACCGGGAGCCGGAGGAGACCCTGGCCCCCGACTTCAACATCGCCCCGACGGTCAACGTGCACGCGGTGCTCGAACGTCCCCTGAAGGGCGAGGCGGCGGCCGCGTTCCCGCCGGGAGTGCCGGTGCGCCAGTTGCGGACGCTGAAGTGGGGCCTGGTGCCGTCGTGGTCGAAGTCACCGGAAGGCGCCGCGAAGATGATCAACGCGCGGGCCGAGACGGTGCACGAGAAGCCGTCCTTCAAGCAGGCGTTCGCGGCCCGCCGCTGCCTGCTCCCCGGTGACGGCTATTACGAGTGGGTGACCGCACCGGAAGAGCGGGAGCTGGAGGAGCGCGGCAGGAAGAAGCGGCCGCGGAAGCAGCCGTACTTCGTGACGCCGGCCGACGGCTCCGTGATGGCGATGGCCGGGCTCTACGAGTTCTGGCGGGACGCCACCCTGCCCGGCGACCACCCGCAGGCGTGGTGGGTGACCTGCACGGTCCTCACGACCGCGGCCGAGACCACGCCGCTGGCCGGTGCCGACGGCGGCGAGGGCCCGCAGTCGTTGGCCGACATCCATCCCCGGATGCCGCTGGTCATGACGCCGGACCGCTGGGACGCCTGGCTCGACCCGGCACCCGCCGGCACCGACCGGCTGCGCGAGCTGCTCACGCCGCCGCCCGCGGGACTGATGCGCGCCTACCCCGTCCCGACGGACGTCAGCAACGTCCGCAACAACGGGCCCGAGCTGCTCACCGAACTCGAAGGGCCCGAGGTCGCCACCCTCTTCTGAAGCGGCGCCCGCTCCCGGGGCGGGCGTCCGGCAGGCGGCAGGATGGGGGCATGAGCACAGGGGTGAACGAGAGCGAGACGGTGGCGACGCCGGCCGGGGACGCGCGGATCAGCTGGTACCGGGCGCCGGTGCCGGCGCGGGCCGTGGTGGCCGTCGGGCACGGCGCAGGCGGCGGGATCGAGGCGCGCGACCTGCGGGCTCTGGCCGCCGCGCTGCCCGGCCGCGGCTACACCGTGGCGCTGGTCGAGCAGCCGTGGCGGGTCGCGGGCAAGAAGGTGGCGCCCGCGCCCAAGACCCTGGACGTGGGGTGGACGGCGCTGTGGCCGGCATTGGAGAAGCCGGGGCTGCCGGTCGTCGCGGGCGGCCGCAGTGCGGGTGCCCGGGTGGCCTGCCGCACCGCCAGGGAACTGGGTGCGCACGCCGTCCTCGCGCTCAGCTTCCCGCTGCACCCGCCGGGCCGGCCGGAGAAGTCCCGGGCCGACGAGCTGACGGGTGCGGGGGTGCCGACGCTGGTCGTCCAGGGCGGCAGGGATCCGTTCGGCGGGCCCGCGGAGTTCCCGGACGGTACCCAGCTGCGCGAGGTGGCCCACGGGGACCACGGATTCGCGGTGCCCAAGAAGGCTGGTGTGACGGAAGAGGAGTCGATGGCCCGGCTCACCGCCGCGGTGGTGGAGTGGCTGGACGGGCTCTTCGGCTGATCCCGTAGCGGGCCGGTCCGGCGGCGGCCCCTGGGGGGCACCCGCCGGAGGGCGCCCGCGTCCCCGGGCCTCTCGGCTCTCAGTCCGTCTGCCCGCGCGGCCGGGCGCGTACGTGCATCCGCTCGCCCTGCCTGCCGAAGAGGCTGAGCACCTCCACCGGCTCGTCGTCCGCCGGGCCGAACCAGTGCGGCAGCCGGGTGTCGAACTCCGCCGCCTCGCCGGCCTTCAGCAGCACGTCGCGGTCGGCCAGCAGCAGCCGCAGCCGGCCGGACAGCACGTACAGCCACTCGTAGCCCTCGTGGGTGCGCTGCTCGGGCGGGGACGCGACCGGGTCGATGACGAGCTTGAACGCCTGGAGGGCACCCGGCTGGCGGGTCAGCGGCATGAACGTCATGTGCTCGCGCCGCTGCGACACCGCGCGCACCCGCGGATCGCCGACCTCCGGCGCGCCCACCAGCTCGTCCAGCGGCACCTGATGGGCCTGGGCCAGCGGCAGCAGCAGTTCGAGGGTGGCCCGGCGGTCGCCGGATTCCAGCCGGGAGAGGGTGCTGACCGAGATGCCGGTGGCCTCCGAGAGCGCGGCCAGCGTCACCGACCGCTCCTGGCGCAGGCGGCGCAGTCGCGGTCCGACCTCGGTGAGCACGTGTTCGTACGCGGTGTCCTTCACCTCTCCATTGCCGAAGCGGCAATGCGTTTTGTCAAGTTCTGGAGGGCTGGAGGTGCGGGCGGGCGGGAATGCGGGGCCGGGCGCGGCGGTTGACAAGGGGGCGTACGCAGCGGGAATGGTCCCGTCCGTCCGGCTGTTGACGCAGGCGTAAGACGCCCGAGTACAACCAGCGCATCGTGAGGAATGGGAGCCCGCCGCATGGGAATCGCTTGCCCGGCCCGTCCGGCCGCAGACCTGCAGTGGTCGCAGGTGCAGGTATCGCAGCCCGCTCTGGCTGGAGCGGCGGCGGCACCGGATCGTCGTCTATTCTCCGAATCGAGTGGATCCGCATCCGGATCCGTCACGGTGGTGGAGGAGGTGGGTCCGGTCACTGGGACCGACGCAGGGACCGACGGCACGGCTGAGGAGCACGCCGGGGCCCGGAAGGAGAGCGACGCCGAGCGCAACGCCCGCTTCGA
Organism: Streptomyces pinistramenti; assembly: GCF_020564935.1. Classification (GTDB taxonomy): domain Bacteria; phylum Actinomycetota; class Actinomycetes; order Streptomycetales; family Streptomycetaceae; genus Streptomyces; species Streptomyces pinistramenti. The sequence goes on along the minus strand of NZ_JAJCXB010000018.1, from coordinate 99,117 downwards.
GCGTGACGCCCTCACCTTCCTGGACCAGATGTACTCCGCCGCGCTGCGCATGACGCGCAATCCGGCCGACGCGGAGGACCTGGTGCAGGAGACGTACGCAAAGGCGTATGCGTCCTTCCACCAGTTCCGGGAGGGCACCAACCTCAAGGCGTGGCTGTACCGGATCCTCACCAACACCTTCATCAACTCCTACCGGAAGAAGCAGCGGGAGCCGCAGCGCAGCGCCGCCGAGGAGATCGAGGACTGGCAGCTCGCGCGCGCCGAGTCGCACATGTCGACGGGGCTGCGTTCCGCCGAGTCGCAGGCGCTCGACCACCTGCCCGATTCGGATGTGAAGGCCGCACTCCAGGCCATCCCCGAGGAATTCCGCATCGCCGTGTATCTCGCGGACGTCGAGGGGTTTGCGTACAAGGAGATCGCCGACATCATGGGGACACCCATCGGCACGGTGATGTCCCGCCTGCACCGCGGCCGGCGCCAACTGCGCGGCATGCTGGAGGATTACGCCCGTGAGCGCGGGCTGGTCCCGGCCGGGGCAGGGGCTGCGGCGGAGGCACCGCAGCCGCACGACCGGAAAGGCTCGGGATCATGAGCTGCGGAGATCCGCACGACAAGGACTGCTCCGAGGTTCTCGACCACCTCTACGAGTATCTCGACCGTGAGATGCCCGCGGGCGAGTGCGAGAAATTCCAGGTGCACATCGACGAATGCTCGCCGTGCCTGGAGAAGTACGGACTCGAACAGGCCGTCAAGAAGCTCGTCAAGCGCTGCTGCGGCCACGACGACGTCCCCACCGACCTGCGCTCGAAGGTCATGGGCCGGATCGACCTGATCCGCGCGGGCGAGACCGTCCCCGAGGTCAGCGTCCTCGACCAGGCCAAGCACGAACAGGCACAGCGGGACCGCGCCGCCGCCCCGGGCACGGACAGCGGCGAGACCCCGGCCGCCGGCGACGTGGACGCACCGTCCGCGGCCGCCGCGGGCCCGGACGATTCCGCCGCAGCACGCGCCGAGGCCGCACGGGCCGAATAAGGCAGCACGTCACCCCAAGGGGTGAGAGGCGGGGCAATTCGTCCCGCCCGATCCGCCGATGCGCCGTCGCGCGCTCCTCGGCCCCTTTATCCTCACCGAACCCCTGCGCACGGGACACCCCTGTGCGGGGACTCGCTGTGGCTTCGGGGAGGAGGGCGCGATGCGGGAACTGCCGGCGGCCGCGCAGGGGTACATCGGCTGCGCCGTGCTTGCCGCGGCGCTGTGCGCGGCCCCCGCCGCGGGACTCGGCGCCGACGCACCCTGGGGCGATGCCGCCGCCCTCGCCACGCTCTACGCGGTGTGCGAACGGGCGCGCCACGGCCCGGTGCAGGGCCGTCCCGAGCCGGCCGGCGGCACCGCGTTCTTCCCCGTGCTGCTGGCAGGAGTGCTCCTGCTGCCGCCGCCGCTCGCCGCGCTGGCCGCCGTACCGGGCGCGGGGGGGGGCCCCCCCCCGCGGCGCGGGCCGCCACCGCCCGCAGGATCTGGCACGCCGCGGAACTGGCCCTGGCCTGCTGGGTTTCCGCGCACGTCGGCCGGGCGATCGGCCACCATCCGCTGTCCGCACCGCAGTTCCCCGCCCTGCTGCTGCCCGCCGCGGCCGCCGCCGTCGCGTTCTGCGCGGTGATCGCCGCGCTGGACGGCGGGGTGCTGGTCGCCGCCGAACGGCAGCCGCCGTGCACCGCCTGGCGCGGCGGACCGGCCCGCTCCCTGGCGCCGTACCTGGTGCACGGCCTGGCCGGGCTGATGATGGCGGTCCTGTGGCGCAGTTCCTACGGGCCGCCAGCCGCGCTGCTGGTGCTGCTGCCGATGCACCTCTCCTCCTGGGTCTTCGCCCAGTACCACCGGGAGCGGGCCGCCCACCAGGCCACGATCCGGGCGCTGGTGCAGGCCGTGGACATCAAGGACCGCTACACCCGCGGCCACAGCGAACGGGTCGGGCGGGCCTCGGTGCTGATCGCGCGGGAACTGGGCATGCCGGAGGACCGGGTCGAGGTGCTGCGGTTCGCCGGCATCCTGCACGACGTCGGCAAACTCGGCGTCCCCACCCGGCTGTTGCGCAAGGACGGGCCGCTGACACCAGAGGAGCGCCGCGCCATCGAACTGCATCCCGAGTACGGCCACGAGATCGTGCGCGGGATCAGCTTTTTGGGGGAGGCGCGGGCCGCGATCCTGCACCATCACGAGCGGCTGGACGGCCGCGGCTACCCGTACGGTTTGACGGGGCGTCACATCCCGGAATGTGCCCGGGTGGTGGCGGTGGCCGACGCCTTCGACGCGATGACCTCCACCCGTTCCTACCGGCGGGCCCGGCCGGTGGCCGCCGCCGTGGCGGAGCTGCGCCGCTGCGCCGGGGCGCAGTTCGATCCCCGGATGGTCGGGGCCCTGGCGGCGTCGCTGGAGCGGCACGGCTGGCATCCCGAACTCGTCATGGCGGCCGACGCGGATCCGTTGACGGCGGGTCCGGCGGTGACGGTCGACGACGGGGCGGCGAAGACGGATCCGGCCGCCGGGCGGTGCCGGACGCAGGCTGCCGCGGGCCCCGGCGGGCCGGCGCCGTCGCGCGCCGCGGTCCTGCCGCAGCTCACGTCCCCGCCGGTCCCGTCCTCGGGTAGCGGAAACGTCCCTGCGGCGCGTACGGACGGGTCGGAGCAGGCGGCCGGTACGGAGACGGCGGCCGGTGCACGGGCCGCGGCGCCCTGGGGCAGGCGCGGATCCGGCGGCCGCCGCGCGGTGTCACGAACCGGCCGGGTGGTTGCCGCGGTGAGGCGGTGGTGCGGTCCGACAGGTCCCGCCGGAAGGACCGGTGAGCGGTGAGCGGCGCGGACCGGCGGGCCCCGGGGGCGGAGTCCGCTCCGCGGGACCGGCGGTCCGGTGCGGTGGTCGTGGCGGTCTGCGCGGCCGCCGCGGCGCTCACGGCCTGGGCGCTCGGGCGCACTCTCGGGAACGGCGTGGCCGAGCCCCGCGTCGCGCTGGCCTTCGGGCTGCTGATCGTCGTGGGCGAGCTGATGCGTGGGGGGACCTGCGGGGCGGGGCGGGCGCCCGGGGAGCGGGAGTGCGCGCCGCTCGGCGCCGCGGGTGCGCTGGCGTACGCGCTGCTCGGCGACGTCGGCGGGCGGCCGACCACGCACGGCGTGGCGCAGACCCTGACGGTCGTCGCCGCGGCCGGTCTGGTGGGGCTCGTCCCGCACCTCGCGCGCGGCCGCGGACCCACACGCGAGCACCTGGCGCGTCGGCTGCTGACCACCGGCTTCGCCGCCACCTGCTTCCAGCCCCTCTACACCACCGGCACGCTGCGCACCTGGACCGGCGAGGGGCCCGGCTACGCCCTGGTCATGACCGCGGTCCTGGCGCTCACCGCGCTGTGCGACGCCGTCCTGGCCGCCGCGCTCGCCGGAGCCCGCACCGGCCGGCCGTACGGGCCGCTGCTGCGCGACGAGCTGCGGGCGCTGCCCGGCATCGGCTCGGCGATCTGCGCCACCGGCGTGGTCGTCTCGCTCGCCACCGCGGTCGCCGGGCTCTGGGCGCTGCCGGTGTTCTGCCTGCCGCTGCTGCTGACCCAGTTCGCCGTCCGCAGGTTCGCCGCCGTACGGGCCACCTGCCGGCAGACCGTCGCCTCGCTCGCCCGGTCCACCGAGATCGCCGGCTACACCCCGCACGGCCACGCCCGCCGGGTCGCCGCGCTCAGCCGGGCGGTCGGCAGGGAACTGGGGCTGGCCGCACCGGACTTGGACGTCCTGGAGTACGCCGCGCTGATGCACGACATCGGCCAGCTCTCGCTGCTCGACCCGGTACCGGCCGGCGCCACCGCCCTGCTGCCGTCCGGCGAACAGCGCCGGATCGCCCTGCTGGGCGGCGCCGTGGTGCGCAGGACCGGAGTGCCGGCCGAGGTCGCCGTGATCGTCGAACGGCAGGCGGACCCGTACCGCGCCCAGCCGGTCACCGCCCGCATCGTGCGCACCGTCAACGCCTACGACGACTGGGCGGGTGGCGCCGCGGGCCCCGGAGGGCCGCTGCGCGCCCTGGAGCGGCTGCGGCTGTCCGGCGCGCAGGACCACGAACCGCGGGTCGTGGAGGCCCTCGCCCGGGTCCTGGCCAGGGACGGCAGGGCGGCGTGAGGGTGCGCCCGCGGGGGCAGGGCGCACGCGGTCGGCTGTTCGCCGGGCGCGGAATGCGCGGGCGGCCCCGGCGGGCCTTCCGGCCTGCCCAGCAGTCCGTGGAACCCACGGGTAATGAGCGGCCGCCGAGATGGGCATGGTTGGATGCGAAGGGAGCCCCGAAGGGGGTTCAGGGGGAGCGTGCAGGGCAAGGAGTCGCAGGGGGCACAGCACATCGGGCTGAGCCCGGCGGAAAACTGTGGCAGGTTGTCGAGTGGGCCCCCAGACGGCCCCGGGCGCCGCTCGGGACACATCCGGAAAGCGGCATCAAGAGCAACCAGCAGGCGGGAATCGTGAGGATCTTCGGCAAGGTACGGCACCGGCCCTCCGCCTCGTGGCGGCAGGCGACCGACCGCGCTTTCACGCTGATCGGTGACGGCCGTTACGAGGACGCGGGCGCCTTGCTGACCCGCGCAGCCGACATGGAGCCGTGGCTGTCGGAGTCCTGGTTCAACCTCGCCCTGCTGCACAAGTTCCGGCACGACTGGGAAGGGGCCAGGGCCGCCGGGCTGCGCGCCGTCGCCCTGCTGGACCGCGGCACCGGCGCGCCCGACTGGTGGAACGTCGGCATCGCCGCCACCGCCCTCCAGGACTGGCCGCTGGCCCGCCGCGCCTGGCAGGCGTACGGTCTCCGGGTGCCGGCCGAGGGCTCACCGTCCGGCGAACCGGTCGGTATGGCCCTGGGCAGTGCCGCCGTCCGCCTCTCGCCCGAGGGCGAGGCCGAGGTGGTCTGGGGCCGCCGGCTGGATCCCGCGCGTATCGAGGTGCTGTCGATCCCGCTGCCGTCCTCCGGGCGGCGCTGGGGCGAGGTCGTGCTGCACGACGGCGTCCCGCACGGCGAGCGGACGACCGCCGCCGGTCCTTCCTACCCGGTGTTCGACGAGATCGAGCTGTGGGCGCCCTCGCCGGTGCCCACCTGGGTCGTGCTCCTGGAGGCGGCCACCGAGGCGGACCGTGACGCCCTGGAACGCCTCGCGGCCGACGCGGGCTTCGCCGCCGAGGACTGGTCCTCGTCCGTGCGGCTGCTGTGCCGTATGTGCTCGGAGAGCCGGATGCCCAGTGACGAGGGCGACGGCGAGCACCTCGATCCGCACGACCACAGCGAACCGGGCCACCCCGGGCCGCTGGGGCACCGTACGGCGGGCTCCGGTTCGCTGTGGGTGCCGGAGCGTGAATGCGGCATAGCGGCGCCCGCCGCGCTGGTGCGCGGGCTGCTGGACGGCTGGGTCGCGGACAGCCCGGACAGCCGGGAGTGGCGGGATCTCGAAGAGGTCTGCTGAGGGCCGACGGCGTCTCCCCGTAGGCTGTAGGGCGTGTCCGCGACGTCCTGCCGGGCTCGCGGCCCTGCCCCAGGGCGACCAGTCAAGGTTTTAAGGAAGGCGTACGGCGGAGATGGCCCAGCAGCCTGTGTTTGATCAAAACGGTGAGCAGCGCGTGGACGAAGAGTTCATCGACGACACGACGGATGCGGAGCAGCGGGAGAGCGCCCACCGCGAGCGCGGGACCTCCCGGCCGATCACGGTCGTCGGCAATCCGGTCCTCCACAAGGAGTGCAAGGACGTCACGGAGTTCGGTGCCGAGCTGGCCCAGCTGATCGACGACATGTTCGCCAGCCAGCGCACCGCCGAGGGCGTGGGCCTGGCCGCCAACCAGATCGGCGTGGACCTCAAGGTCTTCATCTACGACTGCCCCGACGACAACGGCGTCCGGCACGTCGGCGCGGTCTGCAACCCCGTCCTGGACGAACTGCCGGCCCCGCGCCGGGTGCTGGACGACTCCAACGAGGGCTGCCTGTCGGTGCCCGGTGCCTACGCCGAGCTGGCCCGCCCCGACTACGCCGTGGTGCGCGGCCAGGACGCCCAGGGCAACCCCATCGCGGTCCAGGGCACCGGCTACTTCGCGCGCTGCCTCCAGCACGAGACCGACCACCTCTACGGCTACCTCTACATCGACCGGCTCTCCAAGCGGGACCGCAAGGATGCGCTCAAGCAGATGGCCGAGCAGGAGCCGCGCTACCCCGTCGTCGCCAACGGCTGAGCCCCACGCGCAGCGCGATGCCCTCCTGCCGCACGAGCGCGGCAGGAGGGCATCGGTGTCTGCGGAGTGTGCCTAGAACTCGTCGTCGAAGGAGACCGAGCCCTCGACGGCGACCTGGTAGGCCGACGCCCGGCGCTCGAAGAAGTTCGTCAGCTCCTGGACGTTCTGCAGCTCCATGAAGGAGAACGGGTTCTCCGAGCCGTAGACGGGCGGGAAGCCCAGCCGCTGGAGGCGCTGGTCGGCGACGCACTGGAGGTACTCGCGCATCGACTCGGTGTTCATGCCCGGCAGGCCCTCGCCGCACAGGTCGCGGCCGAACTGCAGCTCCGCTTCGACGGCTTCCTTGAGCATGTCGGTGACCTGCTGCTCCAGCGCGTCGTCGAAGAGGTCGGGCTCCTCGGCGCGGACCGTGTCGACGACCTCGAACGCGAAGTTCATGTGCATGGTCTCGTCACGGAACACCCAGTTGGTGCCGGTCGCCAGGCCGTGCAGCAGGCCGCGCGAGCGGAACCAGTAGACGTAGGCGAACGCACCGTAGAAGAACAGGCCCTCGATGCAGGCGGCGAAGCAGATGAGGTTGAGCAGGAAGCGGCGGCGGTCGGCCTTCGACTCCAGCCGCTCCAGCTTCTCGACCTCGTTGATCCACTTGAAGCAGAACTGGGCCTTCTCCCGGATGGACGGGATGTTCTCCACGGCGGCGAAGGCGGCGGCGCGGTCCTCCGGGTCGGGGAGGTAGGTGTCCAGCAGCGTCAGATAGAACTGGACGTGTACGGCCTCCTCGAAGAGCTGCCGCGACAAGTACAGCCGCGCCTCGGGGGAGTTGATGTGCTTGTAGAGCGTCAGCACGAGGTTGTTGGCGACGATGGAGTCACCGGTCGCGAAGAACGCCACCAGCCGGCCGATCATGTGCTGCTCGCCCGGCGAGAGCTTGGCCAGGTCGGCGACGTCGGAGTGGAGGTCGACCTCCTCCACGGTCCAGGTGTTCTTGATCGCGTCACGGTAGCGGTCGTAGAAGTCCGGGTACCGCATGGGCCGCAGCGTCAGCTCGAAGCCCGGGTCGAGGAGGTTCTTGGTGCCGGTGGCGGGGCCGTTGCCGACAGTGGTGGTTTCCGGGGTGGTGGTCATTACTGGCAGGCCTCGCAGGACTCGGGGTTTTCCAGGGAGCAGGCGACCGCGTCGGGGTCGGTGGCCTGCTGCGGTACGGGGACGGGGGTGGCGGCGGCGGTGCCGCGTGCCGACTGCGCGATCCGGGTGGCCGGACGGGAGCGCAGGTAGTACGTCGTCTTGATGCCGCGCTTCCAGGCGTAGGCGTACATCGAGCTGAGCTTGCCGATGGTCGGCGACGCCATGAAGAGGTTCAGCGACTGGCTCTGGTCGAGGTAGGGCGTACGGGCCGCGGCCATGTCGATCAGCGCGCGCTGCGGGACCTCCCAGGCGGTGCGGTACAGCGCGCGGATCTCCTCGGGGATCCACCCGACGTCCTGCACCGAGCCGTTGGCCTCGCGCAGCGCGTCACGGGTCCGCGCGTCCCACAGGCCCAGCGCCTTCAACTCCTCGATCAGGTAGGCGTTCACCTGGAGGAACTCGCCCGACAGGGTCTCCCGCTTGAAGAGGTTGGAGACCTGCGGCTCGATGCACTCGTAGACACCGGCGATGGAGGCGATGGTCGCGGTCGGCGCGATGGCCAGGAGGAGCGAGTTGCGCATGCCGGTCGTGGCGATCCGGGCGCGCAGCGCCGCCCAGCGGTCCGACCAGCGGGGCTCGGCGTTCGGATAGTGGTCGGGGTGCAGCACACCGCGGGCGGTGCGCGTCGCGGACCAGGCGGGGTGCGGGCCGTGCCGCTCGGCGAGGTCGGCGGACGCCTCGTAGGCGGCGAGCATGATGCGCTCGGAGATCCGGGTGGACAGCTCCGTCGCCTCGGCGGAGTCGAACGGCAGCCGCAGCCGGAAGAAGACGTCCTGGAGGCCCATCAGGCCCAGACCCACCGGCCGCCAGCGGGAGTTGGAGGTCCCGGCCTGCTCGGTCGGGTAGAAGTTGATGTCCACGACCCGGTCGAGGAAGGCGACGGCGGTACGGACGGTGGCGTCCAGCCGCTCCCAGTCCATCTCGCCGCTCTCACCGAGGTGAGCCGCGAGGTTGACCGACCCCAGGTTGCAGACCGCGGTCTCCCCGTCGTCCGTCACCTCCAGGATCTCGGTGCACAGGTTGGACGAGTGCACGACCTTGCCGGGCTCGGCGGTCTGGTTGGCGGTGCGGTTGGCGGCGTCCTTGAACGTCATCCAGCCGTTGCCGGTCTGCGCGAGGGTCCGCATCATCCGGGCGTAGAGCACCCGCGCCGGGATCTGCTTGAGCGCCCGGCCCTCGGCCTCGGCCTTGCGGTACGCGGCGTCGAACGCGTCGCCCCACAGGTCCACCAGCTCCGGCGCGTCCGACGGCGAGAACAGCGACCAGTCGGCGTCCGCCTCCACCCGGCGCATGAACTCGTCCGGGATCCAGTGCGCGATGTTCAGGTTGTGGGTGCGCCTGGCCTCTTCGCCGGTGTTGTCGCGCAGTTCCAGGAATTCCTCGATGTCCGCGTGCCACGTCTCCAGATAGACGCAGGCCGCGCCCTTGCGGCGGCCGCCCTGGTTCACCGCGGCCACCGAGGCGTCCAGGGTCCGCAGGAACGGCACGATGCCGTTGGAGTGGCCGTTGGTGCCCCGGATCAGCGAACCGCGCGCCCGGATACGGGAGTACGAGAGGCCGATGCCGCCGGCGTGCTTGGAGAGCCTGGCGACCTGGTGGTAGCGGTCGTAGATCGAGTCCAGCTCGTCCAGCGGCGAGTCCAGGAGGTAGCAGGAGGACATCTGCGGGTGACGGGTACCGGAGTTGAACAGGGTGGGGGAGGAGGGGAGGTAGGACAGGGTGCTGGTCAGCCGGTACAGCTCGGCGACGTCGTCCAGCGCCGCCACCGAGTCGTTCTCGGCGAGACCGCAGGCCACCCGCAGCAGGAAGTGCTGGGGGGTCTCGATGACCTGGCGGGTGGTGGGGTGCCGCAGCAGATAGCGCGAGTGCAGGGTGCGAAGACCGAAGTAGCCGAAGCGGTCGTCGGCGCCGTCGGCGAGCGCCTTCTCGACCAGCGCGTCCAGGCGGGCCGCGTGGCTGCGGACGAACGCGGCGGTCGCGTCGGCGATCAGGCCCTCGCGGTGGCCGACCTCGACGGACGCGGAGAACGCGACGGAGCCCTGGCTCGCGGCCTCCTCGGAGATGGCGAGGGTGAGCAGCCGGGCGGCGAGCTTGGAGTACTGCGGCTCGTCGCCGATCAGGCCGGCCGCCGCGTCGATGGCCAGCGTGCGCAGCTCGGCCTCGTCGGAGCCGGGGTGCCGGCCGCGGAGCGCGGCGGCGGCCACCTTGCCGGGGTCCGTCGCGGTGAGGTCCACGGTCAGCTCGGTCAGGGTGCGCAGCAGGGCGGTGCCCGGGGCGTCAGCGGCGTGGTGGGTGCGGCCGTCCGCGGTGGGGAGCGTGGCCGCCTCGGGCGATCCGGCCTCGGCGGCTGTCGCGGACTCCGTTGGCGCGATGGTCACGTGGTGCTCTCCCTCACTCGGCGGGGGCCGGGAGGGGCGGTGCGCGACGGGCGCACGCGGGCATGCGGCACCCCGGACACGCGGGGCGCGGGCACACCGCGCGGCGTCCACCGGCCCATCCCTCGGGGCCCGGACGTATCGACGTCCACGCCGATGGCGGCGCGGGCGTACTGTCGGCAGGTCTTCGGACTCACAGGTGCGCACGACAGGCGGTAAGGCGATGTCTGCGCATACGTACACCGTTGCGGGACAGTTCCGGACTCACACCGGATTCCCCTGCGGCGACAGCGAGCATGAGCATACATGTGGGGGTGCCACCTCGTGTGCACCCCCACATCTAGTGAGTCGTGTGTGATCGCGCGGTGCCTGTCAGTGGCCTCGGCTATCGTCGGTTCCACGTTCCCCGCACTGCGAAGACAGGCAGGAGGAGGCTCCATGACCGCGCTCGCCGACCGGCTGTACCGCACGCTCACCGACTCCTTCGAAGAGGCCGCGCGGATAGTCGGGCGGGCGGAGGAAGGCGTGCGGCTGGAGCTCGTCGGCGGGAAGACCAGGAGCAGGGCCGCGCCGGACGGGGACCGCGGGCTGATCACGGAGTGGCTGACGCGTATCTGCTTGCAGCACCGGCCCGCGCTTTGGCTGAACCCCGGCCAGGGGCTCAGGGTGGAGGCGTACCGCGGCGGTCGCGCCCGCCCGGACGGCTCGCTCGCGTCCAGTGAGGCATTCGTCGGCCAGGGGGAGTGGGCCGACCCCGATCCGGTGCTGATGGTCGTCGGGGTCACCTCCCATGACTTCGACACCGAGCGGCGTGACCGGATGGAGAAGCCCCGTGCGTATGCCGAGACCGGAATCCCGCTCTCTCTGCTGATCGACCGGGCAGCCTGCGAGGTGACGGTCTACAGCGAGCCGGACGGCGCCCGCCACGCGGACGCCCATACCGTGCCGTTAGGCAAGACGCTCCGCCTCCCGGACCCCGTCAACATCACGCTCGAAACGGAACCGCTCAAGGACTGGGTGGACTGACCTCCTGGGCGGGCGGTTCGTCGCGTCGTCCCGGTACGGCGACGGGCCGCCGCGTCCGGAGGGACGTGACGGCCCGTGCGGGCACCCGAGGGGCCGGGGTCAGTGGCCGCTCGCCGAACCGACCGCTGCGGGCGGCAGTTCGGGGCTGGCGCCCTTGTCGCCGACGTCCGCGGTGTAGTCCCCAGGGCTGGTCTCGTCGACGCCGTCAGGGGCCTTCAGGGCCCGCAGGACGAAGGTCAGCACGACCGTCACCACGACGTTCAGCACGATCGCGGTCAGGCCGATGTAGCCGATCTGGCCGATGCCGGGGATCTCGGCGTTGGAGCCGCCGAAGTGCGCCTGCGTCGGGCTGGCCACGCCGTACGCCGCGAGCGTGCCGTAGATCATGCCGACCGCCCAGCCGGCCAGTAGCGCCCAGCGGTGGAACCAGCGGGTGAACAGGCCGCCGACCAGCGACGGCATGGTCTGCAGGATCCAGATGCCGCCCAGCAGCTGGAAGTTGATCGCCACGGTCTTGTCCATGCCCAGAACGAAGATCAACGCGCCGACCTTCACGAGCAGCGAGACGAGCTTGGCGACCTTGTGCTCCTGCGCCGGGGTGGCGTCGGGCTTGAGGAAGTCCTTGTAGACGTTGCGGGTGAAGAGGTTGGCCGCCGCGATGGACATGATGGCCGCGGGCACCAGCGCGCCGATGCCGATCGCGGCGAACGCCACGCCGGAGAACCAGCTCGGGAACATGTCCTCGAACAGCTGCGGGATCGCCAGCTGCGCGTTGCCGTGGGTGTCCGTGCCCGCCTTGATCGCCATGAAGCCGAGCAGCGCGAGGAAGCCCAGCATCAGCGAGTACAGCGGCAGGATGGTGGTGTTGCGGCGGATCACGTTGCGGCTGCGGGAGGACAGCGTCGCGGTGATCGAGTGCGGGTACATGAAGAGCGCGAGCGCCGAGCCGAGCGCCAGAGTGGCGTACGCCCACTGGCTGTTGGGGCCGCTCGCCAGCTCACCGCGCGGCTTGCCGGTCGGCCCCGGCTCGGCGAACGCCTTGCCCGCCGCATCGAAGATCGCGTGGAATCCGCCGAGTTTGATCGGGATGTAGATGATGGCGACCGCGATGACCAGGTAGATCAGCCCGTCCTTGACGAACGCGATCAGCGCCGGCGCGCGCAGGCCCGAGGAGTACGTGTACGCGGCCAGCACCGCGAACGCGATCAGCAGCGGAAGGTCCTTCACGAACCAGCTGGTGTTCTCGCCGCCGCCGACACCCATCACGTCCAGGACGGCCTGGATGCCGACGAGTTGGAGGGCGATGTACGGCATCGTCGCCAGGATGCCGGTGAGCGCGACGGCCAGCGACAGGCCCTTCGAGCCGAAGCGGCCGCGCACGAAGTCGGAGGTGGTGACGTAGCCGTGCTTGTGCGAGACCGACCAGAGGCGGGGCAGGAAGGTGAAGATCAGCGGGTACACGAGGATCGTGTACGGGACGGCGAAGAAGCCGGACGCGCCCGCCGCGTAGATCGCCGCGGGGACGGCGACGAAGGTGTACGCGGTGTACAGGTCGCCGCCGAGCAGGAACCACGTCACCCAGGTGCCGAAACTCCGGCCGCCCAGGCCCCATTCGTCGAGGTTCGCGGACTGCTCGGCCTTGCGCCAGCGGGCGGCGAGGAAGCCCATGACCGTGACGGCCACGAAGAAGAAGATGAAGACGGCCAGCGCGATGCCGTTGACGCCGTCCGTGCGTGCTGTGGCCAGTGAGGCGGAGGGGGTGAGGGTCATGTCGACGCACCGCCCTTGCGGATCCGCTGCTCACGCTGGACCAGCTTGTACGCGGTCATCGTGAGCACGGTCGAGATCAGCACCCACAGCATCTGGTACCAGTAGAAGAACGGGATCCCGATGAGCCTCGGCTCGATCTTGGCGTACGAGCTCACCCACAGCATCGCCACGAACGGAGCGATCAGGCAGAGCCCGGCCACCACACGCGTCGGTGTGACGACCTGTCTGGAATCCGGTGTTGCGGCTTGCTCTGTCATGACCGTGGCTCCGTCCCTGGCGATCTCCTGTGCGAGGCTGGAAATCTATGGCAGTGCCGTGGCAGGCGTCACTAGCTGTCCGCATATCGGTATGGCAATGACATCAGCCGCCGTGGCAGCGGGACTTGGGCGACGGGGACTCCCCGGCAGGTCCGCGCCCCACGGCGAACGGGCGGCCGCGGGCGCACGCGGCCGCCCGTCCGGATTCCGTGCGGGCCGGGCGGTACGGCGATGGCCGGAACCCCGCCGTACCGCGGGTCTCAGTCGGCCGGGCGGCGCAGCCTGGCGACGAACTTGTAGCGGTCGCCGCGGTAGACCGAGCGCACCCACTCCACCGGCTGCCCCTGGGCGTCGCGGGAATGCCGGGACAGCATCAGCATCGGCAGGCCGACATCGGTGCCCAGCAGGCCCGCCTCGCGGGGGGTGGCCAGCGACGTCTCGATGGTCTCCTCGGCCTCCGCGAGGCGGACGTCGTAGACCTCGGCCAGCGCGGTGTAGAGCGAGGTGTACTTGACGAGGTTGCGGCGCAGTGCGGGGAACCGCTTGGCCGACAGGTGGGTGATCTCGATGGCCATCGGCTCACCGCTGGCCAGCCGCAGCCGCTCGATGCGCAGCACCCGGCCGCCCGCGGCGATGTCCAGCAGCCCGGCCAGCCGGTCGTCGGCGGTGACGTAGCCGATGTCCAGCAGCTGCGAGGCCGGTTCGAGGCCCTGGGCGCGCATGTCCTCGGTGTAGGAGGTCAGTTGCAGTGCCTGCGAAACCTTCGGTTTGGCGACGAAGGTGCCCTTGCCCTGGATACGCTCCAGGCGGCCCTCGACGACCAGTTCCTGGAGGGCCTGGCGGACGGTCGTGCGGGAGGTGTCGAATTCCGCGGCGAGCGCGCGCTCGGGCGGGACCGGGGTGCCGGGCGGCAGCGTCTCGGTAATCTCCAGCAAGTGCCGCTTGAGGCGGTAGTACTTGGGTACACGGGCGGTACGCGTGGCACTTCCGCCGCTCTCCGCGCTGCCCCCGTCGGTCTCCATGACCCGCCCTTCCGACCCCTGTCGCGCTGCCGTCACCGGCTCCTCCGTACATAGCGGCTCACATCGTGGCACGGGTGGGATCCGCGTGCTCTCTCGCAGGTCCGCGCCCGGCAGATGTCGGTCCGGTAACGGAGCCGACAGCGACTCTTATACACCCTTGACACCCCAAAAGGTCTAGGCCAAGCTGCGGGCACTGGTCTAAACCATTAAAGACCACACCCGGCCTTTAGGGGAGAGCGCAATGAAGCGTGGGCTCATAGCAGCGACGGCAGTCGCGGGAATGCTGGTGAGTGTCGCTGCCTGTGGGTCCAGCGGCAACAGCACGGACGGAGCCGATGGCTTCAAGGGCCAGAAGCTCACCGTATGGGTGATGGACGGATCCAACCCGGCGCAGTGGACCGAGCAGGTCTCCAAGGAATTCAAGAAGAAGACCGGCGCCACCGTCGACTTCCAGGTCCAGCAGTGGGAGGGAATCCAGCAGAAGCTGACCACCGCCCTCTCCGAGGACACCCCGCCGGACGTCGTGGAAATCGGCAACACCCAGACCGCCGCGTACGCCAAGGCCGGTGCCCTGCTCGACCTCGGCGACCTCAAGAAGGAGATCGGCTCCGACTGGAGCGACACCTTCAACAAGGCCGCCATGGCGGACGGAAAGCAGTACGCCCTTCCGTGGTACGCGGGCAACCGCGTCGTCATGTACAACAAGAAGATCTGGGCCGACGCGGGCATCAAGGGAACCCCCAAGACCCGCAGCGCGCTCTTCAAGGACCTCGACACCATCAAGCAGAAGACCCAGGCCGAGCCGCTCTATCTGCCGGGCCAGAACTGGTACTTCTTCGACGGTCTGACCATCGGCACCGGCGCGGACCTGGTCAAGAAGGACGGCGGCAAGTGGGTCTCCAACCTCGGTGACCCCAAGGTCGCCAAGGCCATGGACATCTACAAGACGTACCAGTCCTTCAGCACCGCCCCCAAGAACAAGGACGAGGCCACGCCCCAGCAGGCCGAGGTCTTCGCCAAGGGCAAGACCGGCGCCATCATCGCCATGGGCTACGAGGCCGCGACCGCCGTCAAGGCCAACCCGAAGATCAAGGACGACATCGGCTTCTTCACCATCCCCGGTGAGACCGAGGCCAAGCCCGAGGGCGTCTTCCTCGGCGGCTCCAACTTCGCGGTCGCCGGCGGGAGTCAGAAGCAGGACCTCGCCAAGGCGTTCCTCAAGGTCGCCCTCTCGAAGAAGGCTGACGCCCAGATGGTCAAGGAGGTCGGCTGGACCCCCAAGTCGCCCGACCTGGCGGACGCGGCGAAGGGCAACCCGGCAGCCGAGGCGGCCGCCCCCGCGGCTGCGAAGTCCGGCGGCACCACGCCGCTGATCCCGCAGTGGGCCGCCGTGGAGAACGTGCCGAACCCGATCAAGAACTACATGACCGCCGTCCTCAGCGGCAAGACGCCGGCCGACGCGGCCAAGGCCGTCGACGCGGAGATCAACAAGCGGCTGGCCCAGCAGTAACCACGCTGCCCCGGTACGGGCCGGCCGTCCCCGGCCCGTACCGGACCGCAGCGCGTGCGACACCGGTACCTACGGGCAATAGGGGAGCAGAGGGCCATGGCAGTGCAGCTCGACGACGCGGTGGAGAAGGCCGCGCCGCGGATCGGCAAGGGCGGCGCCCCGCCGGCCGGCCGCGGTACCGGCAGCCGACGGTCGCGGGTCGCCCGCGGCACGCCCTACCTGCTGTTGCTCCCCGCCCTGCTCGCCACCGCGGTCTTCCTGGGCTGGCCGATGGTGCGCAACATCCTGCTCTCCTTCCAGACCCTCAACATGAAGGAGCTGATCCAGCACCTCACGGTCTGGACCGGCACCGGCAACTTCCAGGAGATCCTGGGCAGCGGGGAGTTCTGGCGGGTCACCGTCCGCACCATCGTCTTCACCGGCGTCAATGTCGTGCTGATCATGGTCCTGGGCGTGCTGATCGGGCTGCTCCTCGCCCGCCTCGGCAAGAAGATGCGGCTGACCCTGTCCGTCGCGCTGGTGCTCGCCTGGGCCATGCCCGTCATCGCTGCCACCACCGTCTTCCAGTGGCTCTTCGACTCCCGCTACGGCGTCGCCAACTGGGTGCTGGACCAGCTCGGCTGGCACTCCATGGCCCACTACGACTGGGTCGGCACCCAGCTGTCCACCTTCTTCGTCATCACCCTCCTGATCGTGTGGCAGTCCCTGCCCTTCGTGGCGCTGAACCTCTACGCCGCCACCACGACGATCCCCAAGGAACTGTACGAAGCCGCACGCATGGACGGCGCCGGCACCTGGAAGGTCTTCACCTCGGTGACCTTCCCCTTCCTCAAGCCCTTCTTCCTCGCCACGACGTTCCTCGAAGTCATCTGGGTCTTCAAGGCGTTCCCGCAGATCTTCGCGATCAACAAGGGCGGCCCGGACCGCCTCACCGAGACGCTGCCGATCTACGCCTTCACCGAAGGCGTCGGCAACCTCCACTTCGGCATGGGCGCCGCGATCTCGCTGCTGACGATCCTCGTGCTGCTCGGCATGACCGCCTACTACCTGCGCCTGACCCTCAAGCAAGAGGAGGACGAGCTGTGAAGCGCTCGCTCGCCGGCCGTATCTGGCCCAACGCGACGGCGATCGTGCTCGCCATCGGATTCGTCTTCCCCGTCTACTGGATGTTCAACACGGCGTTCAAGCCGACCGGCGACATCATCAGCGACGTCCCCGTGTGGTTCCCGGTCAACGGCACCTTCGAGCACTTCGTCACGGCCGTCAACGCGCCCAACTTCTGGACCCTCGCCGGGAATTCCGTCCTGGTGACCGTGCTCGCCGTCGGCCTCTCCCTGCTGATCGCACTCTGCGGCTCCTTCGCCATCTCCCGCATGCGGTTCAAGGGCCGCAAGGGGATCCTGCTGACCTTCATGGTCGCCCAGATGGCGCCCTGGGAGGTCATGGTCATCTCGATCTACATGATCGTCCGGGACGCGGACCTGCTCAACAGCCTCGTACCGCTCACCTTCTTCTACATGCTGATGGTGCTTCCCTTCACCCTCCTGACGCTGCGCGGCTACGTCGCAGCCGTCCCCAAGGAGCTGGAGGAGTCGGCGATGGTCGACGGCTGCTCGCGGCGCCAGGCGTTCGTCAAGGTCGTCTTCCCGCTCCTCGCCCCCGGGCTGATGGCCACCTCACTCTTCGGCTTCATCACGGCCTGGAACGAGTTCCCGCTCGTGCTGGTCCTCAACAAGGAACCCGCCAAGGGCACCCTGCCGCTGTGGCTCTCGCAGTTCCAGAGCCAGTTCGGTGACGACTGGGGCGCCACCATGGCCGCCGCGTCGATCTTCGCCATCCCCATCCTGATCCTCTTCCTGTTCCTGCAACGCAAGGCGGTCGGCGGTCTCACCGCCGGCGCAGTGAAGGGATGACGCAGCCTCATGACCACCCTTGTTTCCTCCGCTGACACCCTCACCCGCGACGCACTCGCCGTCCTCCAGCCCGGCTTCACCGGCACCAGCGCCCCCGACTGGCTGCTCCGCCGGCTCGACGAGGGCCTGGCATCCGTCGGCATCTTCGGCCGCAACGTCGCAGGCCCCGAGCAACTCGCCGCCCTCACGGCGCAGTTGCGTGCGGAGCGCGAGGACGTCCTCGTCGCCATCGACGAAGAGGGCGGTGACGTCACCCGCCTGGAGGTCCGCGGTGGCTCCTCCTTCCCCGGCAACCTCGCACTCGGCGCCGTCGACGACACCGCACTGACCCGCCAGGTCGCCCGCGAACTCGGCCGCCGCCTGGCCGCCTGCGGCATCAACCTCAACTGGGCGCCCGCCGCCGACGTCAACTCCAACCCCTCCAATCCCGTCATCGGCGTCCGCTCCTTCGGCGCGGACCCGGCACTCGTCGCCCGGCACACCGCCGCATACGTGGACGGCATGCAGTCCGCCGGGGTCGCCGCCTGCACCAAGCACTTCCCCGGCCACGGTGACACCGCCGTCGACTCGCACCACGACCTGCCGCGGATCGCCGCCGACCTGGCCACCCTCCAGGAACGCGAACTGGTGCCGTTCCGCGCCGCCATCGCGGCCGGAACCAAGGCCGTCATGAGCGCGCACATCCTGCTGCCCGCCCTGGACGGCACCCGCCCCGCCACACTCAGCGCCGCCGCCCTGCACGGGCTGCTGCGCGCCCCGGCCGCCGACTGCGGGCTCGGCTTCGACGGGCTGATCGTCACCGACGGAATGGAAATGCGGGCCATCGCGGCCACCTACGGCATCGAACGCGGCACCGTCCTGGCCATCGCGGCCGGCGCCGACGCGATCTGTGTCGGCGGCGGCCTGGCCGACGAAGACACCGTGCTGCGGCTGCGCGACGCGTTGGTGAGGGCGGTGCGCGACGGCGAGCTGTCGGAGAAGCGGCTCGCCGACGCCGCAGCACGGGTGCGCGCCCTGGCGCGCTGGACCCGGCGTGCGGGCGCGGGGGAGGGGACCGCGCCCGCACCCGAGGCCGGGCTGACCGCCGCGCGCCGTGCACTGCGCCATACCGCCAGGGAACCCTTCGCTCCACTCACCTCCCCCGCCTACGTAGCCGCCTTCACCCCCGTCGCGAACATCGCGGTGGGAGACGAAACCCCCTGGGGCGTCGCCGCCGAGCTGGCCCGCCTCCTGCCCGGCACCGACACCGCCTCCTACACCGCCGAGGCAGCCGCCGCGTATGGCACCGGCGGCCTGATCGCCGGCCTGATCACGGCCGCCGACCGGCGCCGCATCGTCGCCGTCGTCCGCGACGTCCACCGTCACCCCTGGATGGCCGACGCCCTCGACGCTCTCGTCGCCGCCCGCCCGGACACCGTCGTCGTCGAGATGGGCGTCCCCCAGGCGCCCCCGTGCGGCGCGCTCCACCTCGCCACCCACGGCGCCGCCCGCGTCTGCGCCCAGGCCGCCACCGAGGCCCTCACCGGAGCGGCCCCGGCCCGCCCGGCCGAACGGGCGGACTGACCCCGCCGATCACCCCGACGGGCCGAGCAGGGCCGACCGGCTGCTGCCCGGTGCCCACAGGGCCGACCGGCGGGACGGACGGGCCGACCGACGGACCGGGCCGGCCGGCAGACCGGCAAGCCGGCACGTCCGCCCGCCACCGCACACGAAGCGGCCGGGTGCTCCCCCTCCCAGGAGCACCCGGCCGCTTCGGCGTTTTTCCTGCCGATGTGCCTAGATGCCCTGCCAGTCCGGCTTGGCCGCGTAGGTGGCGCGGAAGTACTCGGCGAGCTTCAGCTTCGAGGCCGCGGCCTCGTCGACGACGACGGTGGCGTGCGGGTGCAACTGGAGTGCCGAGGCCGGCACCAGCGCGGCGACCGGACCCTCGACGGACTGCGCCACGGCGTCCGCCTTGCCCTCGCCCGTGGCCAGCAGCACCAGGTGGCGGGCCTCCAGGATGGTGCCGATGCCCTGCGTGATGACGTGGTGCGGCACCTCGTCGAGGTGGTCGAAGAACCGGGCGTTGTCCTCCCGGGTCTGCTGCGTCAGGGTCTTGATGCGGGTACGCGAGGCGAGCGAGGAGCACGGCTCGTTGAAGCCGATGTGGCCGTCCGTGCCGATGCCGAGGAGCTGAAGATCCACTCCGCCGGCTTCCTGCAGCGCACGGTCGTATGCCTCGCAGGCGCCCTGGACGTCATCGGCCGAGCCGTCGGGGCCCATGAAGGACTCCTGGCCGAGGCCGAGCGGCTCGACGACCTCGCGCAGCACCACCGAACGGTAGGACTCGGGGTGCCCCGCGGGCAGGCCGACGTACTCGTCGAGCTGGCAGATACGGCTCCGCGAGGCGTCCACAGCACCGGCCTTGACCTTCGCCGAGAGCGCTTCGTAGATGGGCAACGGGGTCGAGCCGGTGGCCACGCCGAGCAGAGCGTCGGGCTTGCGGCGCACCAGGGTGGCGATGGCCTCCGCGATGAGTTCGCCGCCTGCCTTGGCGTCCGGGACGATGACAACTTCCACGCTTGGCCTGCCGTTCTGGAGAATGGAATCAGGTGGTATAGACCAATCTATCAGAGGGAGACCCACCCGGCCCGGTTGTGGACCGACCCGGCAGAAGTCGTCCTGACGGCAGCGTGCGGCCGGTTGACGGGATGGCGCAAGCGGTCGGCTACTTCGCGCCCGAGGGAGAGATTCGCGGGACGGCCGTCACCGTCGGCGGGCGCCCCCTCGCACCACTCCCTCCGGGTGGGAGGCACCTTCCCGCCGCAGTGGGCATGGTGGCTTCCCGCTCCTACAGGTAGGCGCCTCCCGACGCGTCGATCCACTGGCCCGTCACCCAACGGCTGTTGTCCGAGGCCAGGAACGCCACGATGTCCCCGATGTCGTCGGCCTCCGCGACCCGGCCGAGCGGGGATATCGCCCGCACTGCCGCCCGCGCCCCGGAATTCGCCTCCCCGCGCAGCCAGTGGGCGTTCATCTCCGTGTCGACGGCGCCCGGCGCCACGGCGCTGACCGTGATCCCGCGCGGGCCCAGCTCCTTGGCCGGCGTCGAGGTGAAGACGTCGAGGGTGCCCTTGCTCATGGCGTACGCGATCAGCTCGGGTTTGGCCGCGCCGCGCGTCAGGCCCGTCGAGGTGTTGATGATCCGGCCGCCGTCCCGCAGCCGCGGCAGGCCGAGCCGGGTGAGGAAGAACGGCGCCTTGGTGTTGAGCGCGAAGAGCCGGTCGAATTCCGCTTCGGAGATCTGCGTGATGCCGTCCGCCCGGCTGTTGGCTCCGGCGTTGTTGACCAGGATGTCCAGGCCGTCCGCCTGGGTGTCGAAGGCGGCCCACAGTGCTTCGGCGCCGCCCGGCACCCCCAACTCGGCGTGTACGGCGAAGGATTGGCCGCCCGCGGCCTCGATGGCCGTCACTGTCTCCTTTGCCGCGGCCGCGTCGTGTCCGTAATGCACGCCGACCCGCATGCCGTCCCGCGCCAGCCGTTCCGAAATCGCCCGGCTGATGCCCCTGCTGCCGCCCGTCACCAGCGCGGTCCTGCCGTTCCATGCGCTCATGGCCCCTGCCCCCTCGTTGTTGCGACCGGTCGCTCGTACCCCCGGCCTCGGTCGGCGTCGATCACCGCAGCGAGCGCCGTGCAAATATTTATATATCGCTCGCTACAGAAAAACCGTAACACGCTTCCGTACCGTCCGCTATAGAATTCCAGGCATGGCGACCAAGGAAACGAAGCAGCGCGGCCGGCCCCGGTCCTTCGACCGGGAGACGGCGCTGGAGCAGGCGGTGCGGTCCTTCTGGGAGCAGGGCTACGAAGCGACCTCGATCTCCGACCTGACCCGCACGATGGGGATCAGCGCGCCCAGCCTGTACGCCGCCTTCGGCGACAAACAGGCGCTCTTCCGCGAGGTGGTGGCCGAGTACGGCCGGCTCCACGGCGGCTTCCTCGACCGTGCGGTGGCTGAGGAGCCGACCGCCCGCCGGGGCGTCGAGCGGGCGCTGCGCGAGGCGGCGGCCGAGTACACCCTGCCCGGCCGCCCGCGCGGCTGCCTGGTGATCAGTGCCGCCCAGAACACCGCACCGGCCTCCGCCGAGGTGGCCGACTCGCTGCGCGCGATGCGGCTGGCGAACATCGGCGGGATCGAGAGCCGCATCCGCGCGGACGTGGCCTCCGGCGCGCTCCCCGCGGACACGGACGCGCACGCGCTGGCCCATTACGTGGGCTCGGTGATCCAGGGAATGTCGCAGCAGGCACGGGACGGCGCCGACCGCACGACGCTGGAGGCGATTGCCGCGCTGGCGATGAAGGTCTGGCCGGACGCTCCCTGAGCCGACGGCGGGCGGAAGCGGCGCGGGCCGGAAGGCCGGGCGGGCACCGGAACGCCCGCGGGCCGGAAGGCCGGGCCCCGAGACACCCGCGGGCCGCGGCGCCGGGACAGGACCCTCAACCTGTCCGGCACCGCAGCCCGGAGCTTCATCGGCCGGTTCCGTAGGGCGGGGTGTGCACCCCAAGTGCGGTAGGGGAGCGGCCCACCCGGGAACCGGTCGATCGGAGACCTCGGCGCAGTCAGGGCAGAGAGCGCGTCGGCCTCGTTCCGCTCTCCTGTGCGGGGAGAGCGGAGGTCTTTACCAGAGATATTGTGGACTAGACCATTCTGATCTGTCCATGCCCGTGCAGGGAGAACAGATACACCGTACGCCGGTAGGCTCCCCCGTGTGCCCTCCATGAACGATCTCGTACGCCAGCACACCGCTCTGAGCGATTCCGACCTTGAGTGGCTGCACCTGCTGGTATCGGAATGGCAGTTGCTGTCCGATCTGTCCTTCGCCGACCTCGTGCTGTGGGTACCCACCCTCGACGGCACGCGGTACGTGTCGGTGGCCCAGATGCGGCCGAACACCGGGCCCACCTCCTACCAGGACGACATGGTGGGTCATCTGGTGCCCCGCGGTCGCCGCCCGATGCTGGACTCCGCGCTGGACGAGGGCCGGATCGTGCGCGAGGGCGACCCGGAATGGCGGGAAGAGGTGCCGGTCCGCGTCGAGTCCATCCCGGTCCGCCGCGAGGGCCGGGTACTCGGGGTGATCGCGCGGAACACCAATCTGCTCACCGTGCGCACGCCCAGCCGGCTGGAGCTCACCTACCTGCAGAGCGCGTCCGACCTGGCCCAGATGATCGCCGCCGGAACGTTTCCCTTCCCCGGGCAGCAGGTCGACATGGACGCGTCCCCGCGCGCGGGCGACGGCCTGATCCGGCTCGACGCGGACGGCGTCGTCCAGTACGCCAGCCCCAACGCGCTCTCCGCCTACCACCGGCTCGGCCTCGCCGCCGACCTCGTGGGGCACCACCTCGGCCAGGCGACCGCCGAACTGGCCCCCGCCCGGGGCCCGGTGGACGAAGCGCTGGTCAAACTGGCCAGCGGCTGGGCGCCCCGGGAGTTCGAGGTGGAGGGCGAGGAGGGCGTGATCCAGCTGCGCGCGATCCCGCTCAAGCCCAAGGGCACGCACATCGGTTCGCTGGTCCTGCTGCGGGATGTCACCGAACTCCGCCGCCGTGAGCGCGAACTGATCACCAAGGACGCCACCATCCGGGAGATCCACCACCGGGTGAAGAACAATCTGCAGACCGTCGCCGCGCTGTTGCGCCTCCAGTCACGCCGGATGGATTCGGAGCAGGGTCGCGAGGCACTCAACGAGGCCGTACGCAGGGTCGGTTCGATCGCGATCGTGCACGAGACGCTGTCCCAGACGCTGGACGAGCGGGTCGAGTTCGACGAGATCGCCGACCGGGTACTCGCCATGGTCGCCGAGATCTCCCCCGGAAAGGTGACCGCCCGCCGCACCGGACGGTTCGGCATCCTGGACGCCGAAGTCGCCACCCCGTTGTCGATGGTGCTGACCGAAGTGCTGCAGAACGCCCTGGAGCACGCCTTCGACCAGAGCGAACACGGCACGGTCGAGGTCGGCGCGGTACGCGGCGGCAGCCGTACGGAACCGCGACTGCTGGTCACCGTCCAGGACAACGGCCGCGGCCTGCCCGACGGCTTCGATCCGCGGCGCGCAGGAAATCTGGGGCTGCAGATCGTACGGACCCTGGTGGAGGGGGAGTTGGGCGGCACGTTCGACATGGTGCCGGCGCCGGAACGGGGTACGCAGGTGATCCTGGACGTGCCGGTCCGCGCCGAGAAGAACTAGGACGTCCGTCCGGCGGGACCGCGAACGACCCTGAACAGCAGTAAGCCCCGGACCCATCAGGTCCGGGGCTCAAAGCTCACGTTGCTCTGCGCATCGGGGGTACTGCGCGCTGCGGCTCGGGGGCCACGGGGAGTCTGTGTCAGGCGCTGGCGTTGCGCGCCCGGTTGCGAGCTGCACGGCGCTTCATTGCGCGGCGCTCGTCCTCACTCAGACCACCCCAGACGCCGGAGTCCTGACCGGACTCAAGCGCCCACTGCAGGCACTGCTCCATGACGGGGCAGCGGCGGCAGACGGCCTTGGCTTCCTCGATCTGCAGGAGCGCAGGACCGGTGTTGCCGATGGGGAAGAAGAGCTCGGGGTCTTCCTCGCGGCAAACGGCGCGGTGACGCCAGTCCATGGCTGCTCCATCTCCTCGTATGACGGGAACGTTGCTTGTGAATGTGAACGCTTTCACGAATCCCTCCACACGGGAAGGGCTGAATTCCAGTTCGCGAACTGGTGCAGACCTGTGGGATGAGGAGAAGGATTCGGGCTCTCAAGGGGGCCGGTGAAGTGGCCGTCCCGATCGCCATGAAGAGACTCGCAAACCTCGGCGACGGATACAACCCCTACTGGAAACTTTTTTTTGATTCCTTGGTGTCGCCTAGGTCACAGCCGTACTTCTAGGGGGTGGGAGTCAGCCTAAACGTTCGAGTGGAAGGACTTTAGGCCCTACTGCTCACACAATCACACGCAGTGCACGGCGTACGCCTGTGAACGTCACGCTCGTGCGCAGTCCCAGGTGGTCGCCGTCCATCTGGAAGGGCAAAGGCACCTGGGAATGCAAGGTGAAGGCCGTCAGGTCGTGCAGGGACACCGCGTGCTTGCCCCGGGGGCCGCGTTCCGGTGTTGACGTCAGCAGCTGGGTGGCATACCGGGTCACCGCGGGGGGCGAGAGCTTGCTCAGTGCGAACAGGTCGAGGGCGGTGTCGAACGACGCTTCCGGGGAGGGGTACAGCGGGCGATTGCCCAGGTAGCTCCAGGGGGAGGTGTTGCAGATTATCGACATCGCCAGCCGCTCGACGATCTCGGTCGAGCCCGCTTCCGCACCCGGCCGTTCGAGGGTGATGGTGCCCTGCCGACGGTTCGGCTCGCCCAGGAACTGCCGTACCACCTGTCGCACATACAGGGCGTGGGTCGAACGCTTGCCGCGTTCGCGTTGCTGTTCGACGCGGCCCACGACGCCGGCGTCGAAGCCGAAGCCGGCGCAGAAGGTGAACCACCGGGCCGGGACGCCCTCGTCCTCGGATCCGGGTGTTCCCGAGGCGAGCCCCAGGCCGACCGTGCGCTCGCTGCCGTCCCGCACGGCGTCCAGCAGGGCGCCGGTGGCCTCCACGACGTCGTTCGGCAGGCCCAGGGCGCGGGCGAAGACGTTGGTGGAGCCGCCGGGCACGACGGCCAGGCGGGGGTGGGACTGCGGGTCGGGTCCGTGGGTCAGCAGGCCGTTGACGACTTCGTTGACCGTGCCGTCGCCGCCGAGCGCCACCACCAGCTCGGTCCTGCCGTCCTCGGCGGCCTGCCGGGCGAGGTCCCGGGCGTGGCCGCGGTAGCGGGTCTGGGCGACCTCCAGATCGAGGTCGCTGGCGAGCGCGTGGGCCAGTACGTCACGGGTGCGGGCACTGGTGGTGGTAGCTGCGGGATTGACCACGAGAAGTGCGCGCATGTGCGCCAGCGTACCTACCTGCGGGTACCCGCCCCCACGCCCACCTCTGCAACGGACCGCGGGCGGCGGCTTCGCGAGGGCGCGGGCCGGGGATCCGGTCGCCCGTTGCGGCGGCGCTACCCTGCTGGGGTGAGCAGTCAGCAGAAACAGTCCGCGAACCGAGCCGCCGGTGCCGCCGCGGCGCCCGAGCCGACCGGGCCGCGGCCGGCCCGGCTGAGCGCCGCCGCGGCGCTCACCGCGGTCGAAGGGGTGGCCCTGGCCGCGCTCGGCATCTTCATGCTGGTCGAGGGGCTGGCCGGCTCGCCCGACAGCCCGCAGCAGGCGGTGACGGGCGCGGTGACGGTGATCGTGCTCGCCGTGCTGCCGCTGCTCTCCGCCCGCGGTCTGTGGCTGCTGCGCCGCTGGAGCCGGGGCCCCTCGCTGATCACGCAGATCGTCGCGCTGCCGGTCGCCTGGACGCTCGTCAACGGCGGCGGCGCACTCATCGCGGCCGGCATCGTGCTCGCCGTGGCGGCGCTGGTGGTCCTCGGCCTGCTGGTCAACCCGACGGCCACCGAGGCGCTCGGCATCGGCCCCCGGGAGTAGCCGCCGGAGCGGACATGCAGAAGGGGCGGGGTCCGTTCGGGCCCCGCCCCTCCCATGTGCCGTGCTCGGTGCTCACTCCTCGACGAGGAGCTTGTCGCGCAGCTGGGCCAGGGTGCGGGCCAGGAGGCGCGAGACGTGCATCTGGGAGATGCCGACCTCCTGGGCGATCTGGGACTGGGTCATGTTGCCGAAGAACCGCAGCAGCAGGATCTTCTTCTCGCGCGGCGGCAGGTCCTCCAGCAGCGGCTTGAGGGACTCGCGGTACTCCACACCCTCCAGTGCCTCGTCCTCGGCGCCGAGGGTGTCGGCGACCGCGGGGGACTCGTCGTCGGTGTCCGGGACGTCCAGGGAGAGCGTGCTGTAGGCGTTGGCCGACTCCAGGCCCTCCAGGACCTCCTCCTCGGAGATCCCGAGG
Organism: Streptomyces pinistramenti; assembly: GCF_020564935.1. GTDB lineage: Bacteria > Actinomycetota > Actinomycetes > Streptomycetales > Streptomycetaceae > Streptomyces > Streptomyces pinistramenti. Next base: position 72,906 of record NZ_JAJCXB010000018.1, on the reverse strand, counting down.
TGCTCGGCCAGTTCGTGGACCGTGGGGGCACGGCCGTGGCGCTGGGACAGCTCGGCGGTCGCGGTGGTCAGGGACAGGCGCAGTTCCTGGAGGCGGCGCGGGACGCGGACCGCCCAGCCCTTGTCGCGGAAGTGCCGCTTGATCTCGCCGACGACGGTCGGGGTGGCGTAGGTGGAGAACTCCACGCCGCGCTCCGGGTCGAAGCGGTCGACGGACTTGATCAGGCCGATCGTGGCGACCTGGGTGAGGTCGTCCAGGGGCTCGCCGCGGTTGCGGAACCTGCGGGCCAGGTGCTCGACCAGCGGGAGATGCATCCGCACCAGGGTGTTGCGGAGTTCCGCGCGCTCGGGGGAGCCGTCGGGGAGCTTGCGCAGCTCGTGGAAGAGCGCCCGCGCGCCGTTGCGGTCGTGCGGGTCATGGGCGTGCGCGGGTTCGAGGGCGTGCTGGGGCTCCTGGGCGTCCTGCGGCCCGGGTGGATCCTGTGGTGTCTCCGGCGGGCGCGGGTCGTGCTGCGCCTGCTGCCCCTGCTGCTCGCTGTGGTCCATGTGATCCGCCTGCTCCGCCGCGTCCAACCGGCCGCCGTGGTCGTCTGCGCCCGTCGGACGCGGCCGGGAATGCTGGTCGGGGATGGTCGCGCCGGGCGCCATTCCCGTACCGCGTTCGAGATCTTTCACGGGGCCCCCTGTTCGGTCATGACGGTCCGGGACCGGCGCCGCGCTCCTTGTACAGGCTGATGGTGACCGTACGGTCCTCGGCGACGGTGGAGTCGACCTTGCCGGCCAGTGCGGAGAGCACCGTCCAGGCGAAGGTGTCGCGCTCGGGTGCGCGGCCGTCGGTGGTGGGCGCCGAGACGGTCACCTGGAGTGCGTCGTCGATGAGGCGGAAGACGCAGCTCAGCACCGAGCCGGGGACGGCCTGTTGCAGCAGGATGGCGCACGCCTCGTCGACCGCGATGCGCAGATCCTCGATCTCGTCGAGGGTGAAGTCCAAACGGGCTGCGAGTCCGGCCGTGGCCGTACGCAGCACAGACAGGTAGGCACCCGCAGCGGGCAGACGGACTTCCACGAAGTCCTGATTCCCGGGCTCGCCTGCGATCTGGGACACCCTCACCTCCAAGGTGGCACAAGCTGGTTGAGCTGGTATGCGTGACTTTTGTGCGGTTTCGGCGCATCTGTACCGGTCGTTTCTCCTGTCAGGTGAAAGGAGAACGACGCGGCGCAGCACATGGTTCGGCTGCGACGCTATCGCGATCTCCGGGCCGGTGTCGCCCGGAGGGAGCAGGGTTGCCGTCCGGGCGACGATCCGGCCCGTGGTCACCCATGGCCGACGTTGTCACTTATTGTAAGACTATGGATACACACGGTGGCTAGGGGTCTGCACGGTCAAATCGGTTCCGATTACGCTCCGTTGACCCGCGAGGTCTTCGCGAGGTCGTGCAGCGCATCTCCAGTGAGCCGGAAGACCGTCCATTCGTCCATGGGCTGCGCACCGATCGACCGGTAAAAGCCGATGGACGGTTCATTCCAATCCAGGACTGACCACTCGAAACGCTCGTAGCCACGGGTCACGCACAGCTCGGCGAGCGCGGCCAGCAGCGCCTTGCCGTGCCCGCCGCCGCGCGCCTCGGGGCGTACGTACAGGTCTTCCAGATAGACACCGTGCGTGCCCGTCCACGTCGAGAAGTTCCGGAACCACAGGGCAAAGCCCACCGGTACTCCGGACGCCTCCGCGAGCAGCGCGAAGGCCGCCGGCTGGGCGCCGAACAGGGCCTCGGCCAACTGCGGCTCGGTGGCCCGCGCGGACTCGGGCTCCCGTTCGTAGGCGGCCAGTTCGCGGATCATGGCGAGGATGACGGGGACGTCGGCGGGGGTCGCTTGGCGGATCATGCCGCCAGGCTAAGAGGTGCCCACCGGGAGCCGCGCGGCCGCCCTCACACCAGGAGCTGGTCCGTGAAACACCACCGCCAGGTCTCGCCCGGCTCGAACGACCGCATCACGGGATGGCCGGTTTCCTCGTAGTGCGCCGTGGCGTGCCGGAACGGCGAGGAGTCGCAGCAGCCGACGTGGCCGCACACCAGGCACAGCCGCAGCTGTACCGGGTGGCTGCCGGCCGCCAGGCACTCCAGGCAGGTGGCGCTCAGCGGGGCGGGCTCGGCGCGCGGCAGCTCAGGGACATGCGTGCACTCGCTCATGATGGCCAGGTTAGATCGCCGGGACGGGCGGCGGAGCGCGCCGACGCCGACGGACGAGGTGCGGAGGTACGGCCCGATGGATGTGATGCCGCTGCTGTTGCTGATCGCGGGGAGCGCGGCGGTCGCGGCGCTCGCGCGGCGTACGCCCGTACCGGCGCCCCTGATGCTGGTCACCGCGGGACTCGCCGCCGGCTATCTCCCGGGCGTCCCGGACTACACCCTCGACCCGCACATCGTGCTGCCGCTGGTGCTGCCCCCGCTGCTGCACACCGCCGCGCTCGAAAGCTCCTACCTCGACCTGCGCGCCAACTGGCGCCCCGTGGGGCTGCTGTCGGTCGGCTACGTCCTCTTCGCGACCCTCGCCGTCGGCGGCGTCGCCTACCTCCTCATCCCCGGCCTGCCGCTGGCCCCGGCCCTGGTGCTGGGCGCCGTCGTCGCGCCGCCCGACGCCGTCGCGGCCACCGCCATCGCCCGCGAACTCGGCCTGCCCCACCGGATCACCACCATCCTCCAGGGCGAATCCCTGGTGAACGACGCCACCGCCATCACCGCCTACAAGGTGGCGCTGGGCGCGGCGGTCGGGGTGGGCAGCACCTGGGGCCGCGGGATCGAGGAGTTCGCCGTCGCCGCCCTGGGGGGCATCGGGATCGGCGTCGTCCTGATGGTGCCGCTGCACTGGCTGCGCCTCCGGCTGCGGACATCCGCGCTCCTGGAGAACACCCTCTCGCTGCTCATCCCGTTCGTGGCGTACGCCGCCGCCGAGCAGGTCGGCGCCTCCGGGGTGCTCGCCGTCGTCGTGGTCGCCCTCTTCCTGGGGCACCGTTCCTGGCAGGTCGACTTCGAGACCCGGCTCCAGGAGGCCGCCGTCTGGAACGTCGTCTCCTTCGTCCTGGAGTGCGCGGTGTTCGCGCTGATCGGCCTCCAGCTGCCCGTCGTGCTGCGCGGGCTCGGCGAGTTCGGCGGCGCCGAGGCCGCCTGGTACGCGCTCGTCGTCTTCGCCGTGGTGGTGCTGGCACGGTTCGTCTGGGTCTACCCCGCGACGTATCTGCCGCGCGTCCTGTCGTCCCGGATCCGCGGCCGGGAGCCCGACACGACCTGGGCGGGGCCCGTCATCGTCGGCTGGGCCGGGATGCGCGGAGTGGTGTCGCTGGCCATCGCCTTCTCCATCCCCGCCACCGTGCACGGCGGCGGCCCGTTCCCCGCCCGCAACCTCGTGCTCTTCCTGACCTTCACCACCGTCATCGCCACGCTGGTCGTCCAGGGCCTGACGCTGCCGCCGCTGATCCGCGCCCTGAACCTGCCCGCCAAGGACGTGCAGGCCGAGACGCTCGCCGAGGCCCAGGCGCAGAACGAGGCGTCCGGGGCCGCCGAAGCGCGCCTGGACGAGCTGCTGGCCGACCGGCGCAACGCCCTGCCGGGCCCGCTGTCCGACCGGCTGCGCACGGTCATGGAACGGCGCCGCAACGCCGTCTGGGAGCGGCTGGGCGCGGTCAACGAGGAGACCGGCGAATCGGCCGACGAGACCTACCGGCGGCTGGCCAGGGAAATGATCGACGCCGAGCGGAGGGTCTTCGTCCGGCTGCGCGACACCCGCCGGATCGACGACGAGATGCTGCGGACGCTGCTGCGCCGGCTCGACCTGGAGGAGGCCGCCGCCTACCGGGAGGGCGCCTAGCGCCTCGTGGCACCTGTCCGCAGGCTCAGGGTGTACCGGTGATCACCGCGGCCACCGCGCTGCCGGGGGCGAAGGCGCCCTCACCGGCCAGGGCCGCGAGGCCCAGCAGCATCTTGGCGACGTAGGTCCGCTCCAGCGGCAGGCCGTGCCGTTCCTCGAACGCGTCGGCGAAGGCGTCCAGTTCGGGGGTGCGCCGTGCGTAGCCGCCGCAGCAGAACCGGTCCTCCAGCCGCCAGTCGCCGCGCGGCCCGCCGAACGCCGCGCGCTGGAGCCCTTCGACCGTCCCCTGGAGGAAGTGCGGGCTGCCGCCCTTGAGGACGGCGAAGCCGACGGCCCGCTGACCGGGTCCGAGCCCCGCGGCCAGGCCCGCCAGGGTGCCGCCGGTCCCGCACGGCACCGCCGCCGTGCCGGCCGCTCCGCGCAGCTCCCTGCCCAGCTCGGCGGCGCCCTGCGCGGCGAGTGCGTTGCTGCCGCCCTCCGGTATGACGCGGAACGCGCCGAACCGGTCGTGCAGCGCGGCGAGCACCTCCGGGTCGGCGGAACGGCGGTAGGTGGCACGGTCGGTGAAGTGCAGCCGCATGCCGTCGGCGGCGCAGCGGGCCAGCGACGGGTTGAGCGGCGCGCCGGCCAGCTCGTCGCCCCGTACGACGCCGATGGTGCCGAAGCCGAGGAGCCGTCCTGCCGCGGCCGTGGCGCGCAGATGGTTGGAGTACGCGCCCCCGAACGTGAGCAGGGTCCGCTCGCCCGCGGCCGCCGCGGCCCGCAGGTTGGGTGCCAGCTTGCGCCATTTGTTGCCGGGCAGCGCGGGATGGATCAGATCGTCCCGCTTGAGCAGCAGCCGTATGCCGTGCCGGGCGAACGCCGGGTCCTCGACCTCGCGGAGCGGGGAGGGCAGCAGCGGGTGCAGGGCGTCGGGGCCGGAGACGGGGCGGGTCACACCGCCCATTGTCGCGGCCGCCACCGGGGTGCGGCGCGGCCGGCCCCGTCGGCCCGCGGTCACTTCAGCGGCAGCTTCTCCGCGATGACCGTGCGCAACACGTCGGCGCCGCCCGGACCCGCGTGGTGGGCGCGCCCGGAGCCGGCCGGACGGACCCTGCCGTCCTTGGTGATCACACCGTCGCCGGCCGCCGGCCGCACGCCTAGGGCCGCAGGAAGCCGTCTCCGTGGGCGCTGATGTGCGCCTCCAGAGCGCTCAGTGCGTTCCGCGTCGCCTCCGGGGAGCCGCTGCCGCTGCGCTCGGCGTAATAGGCCGCGCCCAGCTTCTTCAGCAGGTCATTGCCCGCCCGCTGCTGCTGTACGTCGTCGACCTTCTGCCTGCCCTGGTCCAAGGCGCTCTGTGCCTGCTCCTTGGCGCGGTCGAGAAACCCTGCCATCGCTGCCTCCGTGAAGATCGGTGTCATAACGGTCAACGGCGCATCGGGCCGTCGGGTTCCCGTGCCAGGCTGGAGGACGTGGTGGCAGAGTGCGAGACGGGTGGGCTGTCCGGTGTGTACCGCGAGCGGGCGTCCCGGCTGCGCGGCGCCGTGCTGTGGACGACCGCCGCGCGCCCGGCCGGCGGCGCGGTGCTGCCGGACGGCTGCACGGACCTGATCTGGGGCGGCGGGCGGCTGCTGGTGTCCGGTCCCGACACCGGCCCGCACCTGGCGGAAGGCACGCCCGGCACCCGCTTCACCGGGCTGCGCTTCGCCCCGGGGCAGGGCCCGGCCGTCTTCGGCGTGCCCGCCGGTGAACTGCGCGACCGCCGCGTCCCGCTGGAGGACCTGTGGCCCGCCGGGCGGGTGCGGGAGCTGACCGGGCGGCTGGCGGCGGACGGTGCGCCCGGCCGCCTCCTGGAGGAGGCGGCGGTGGCCCGCATCCGGGAGGCCGCCGGGCACCTGCCTCCGGGGCGGGCGGGCCGGTCCGCCCGCAGCGCCGCGATCACCCGGGCCCTGGCGCAGGGCCGCTCCGTGACCGAGGTCGCCGACGGTGTGCAGCTCGGCGTCCGGCAGCTGCACCGGCACTGCCTGGATGCGTTCGGCTACGGCCCCAAGACCCTGGCCCGGGTGCTCAGGCTGGTGCGGGCGCTCGATCTGGCGCGGGCCGGCGTCCCGTACGTGCAGGTGGCGGACCGCGCCGGATATGCGGATCAGGCGCACCTGGCGCGCGAGGTGCGGTCGCTCGCGGGGGTTCCCCTGGGGGCCTTGCTCGGGCCGGGTTAGCGTATCGGCATGGACTACCAGGCCGTACTTGAGGAGGTAGCGGCCTTCGCCCGGCCGTTCGCGGGACAAGGACAGGTCGCCGACTACATTCCGGCGCTCGAACGGGTCTCCGCCGACCGCTTCGGGATCGCGGTGGCCGACATCAACGGCGCGGTGCACGGCGTGGGCGACTGGGAGGTGCCGTTCTCCGTCCAGTCGATATCCAAGACCTTCTCGCTCGCGCTGGTGATGGCCCACGCGCACGGCGACGACGACATCTGGAAGCGGGTGGGCCGCGAGCCCTCCGGGACGCCGTTCAACTCGCTGGTCCAGCTGGAGTGGGAGAACGGCATCCCGCGCAACCCGTTCATCAACGCGGGCGCGCTGGTCGTCACCGACCGGCTGCAGTCCCTCACCGGCGACGCCAGCACGACGATGCTGCACTTCCTGCGGGAGGAGAGCGGCAACCCGGATCTCGCGTTCGACCAGGCCGTGGCCGGTTCCGAGGCCGACCACGGCGACCGGAACGCGGCGCTGGCGCACTTCATGGCGTCCTTCGGCAACCTGGAGAACCCGGTGCCCAGCGTCATCGAGCACTACTTCTGGCAGTGCTCGATCGAAATGAGCTGCCGCGACCTGGCGACGGCCGGCAGCTTCCTCGCCCGGCACGGCGTGCGCGCCGACGGCACCCGGCTGCTCCAGGCGCGCGAGGCGAAGCGGATCAACGCGGTGATGCTGACCTGCGGCACCTACGACGCGGCGGGGGAGTTCGCCTACCGCGTCGGGCTGCCGGCCAAGAGCGGCGTCGGCGGCGGGATCATCGCCGTGGTGCCGGGCCGCTGCACGCTGTGCGTGTGGAGCCCCGGCCTGGACCGGCGGGGCAACTCCGTCGCGGGCGCTGCCGCCCTGGACCACTTCACGACGCTGACCGGCTGGTCGGTGTTCTGAGTCGGCGCGGGCCACGCAGGATCGTGCGGACACCCCCGTGGCCCGCGCGGTGGTTCCCCCGGCGGCCCGCCCCCGGCCGCGTTGTGGCGGCGATCTCCTGGGCGCATCGTGGGAGGGGAGGTGCAGTGCCATGGAGCACGAGATGCGCGCGGAGTACGAGGAAGGCGTGACGTCGGATGCCGGCGCCCCGGTCAAGGTCTGGCACATGGTCCGGCGGGAAGGGATCAAGGCGCTGTGCGGCCGCATGCTGGAGCCGTCCGCAGTGACCCAGTCCGCCGACACCTGGGGCACTCCCGAGGGAGAGCCGTTCTGCTTCTTGTGCGGCGCGATTTACCTGCGCGAGGTGCCGTAGCGCCGCTCTGCTAGCCGTCCAGCGGGGCGAACAGGTCCACGCCGTGCCCGTCCGGGTCCGCGACGACGGCGTAGCGCTGGCCCCAGAACGCGTCCCAGGGGGCCTTCTCGCCGGTGTAGCCGGCGGCGGTCAGTTCGGCGTAGGCGCGGTCGACGCCGGCCGGTCCCTCGCAGGCGAAGGCGAGTCCGGTCGGGGTGCCGCCCTGCGGTGGTGTCCAGTCCGAGTCGGTTGCGCGCGCGGTCTCGTGGGTGTCCCACATGAGCCGCAGCCCGCCGGGCAGTGCGGCCTCGGCGTGCGGGGCGGTGTCCGCTTCGGCGGGGATGTCCAGGCCGAGGCGGCGGTAGAAGGCGAGGGACGCGGCCATGTCGGCGACGGTCATCCCGATGGCGGCGAAACGCGGTGTCGAAGAAGTCATGCGGTGAGCGTAGGCAGGGTGGCCCGCCGCGGTCTTGAACGTTTCGGACGCCACGGGACGCGCGGCGGGCCGCCTCACGGGCAGCGGATGACCTGGCCCGCGTAGGAGAGGTTGCCGCCGAAGGCGAAGAGCAGGACCGGGGCGCCGGCCGGGATCTCGCGCCGTTCGACCAGCTTCGACAGGGCCAGCGGTACCGAGGCCGCCGAGGTGTTGCCGGAGTCCACGACATCGCGTGCGACGACCGCGTTGACCGCGCCGATGCGCTCGGCGACCGGCTCGATGATCCGCAGGTTCGCCTGGTGCAGGACGACGCCTGCCAGGTCGGCGGGGAGGATGCCGGAGCGTTCGCAGACCGTGCGGGCGATGGCGGGCAGCTGGGTGGTGGCCCAGCGGTAGACGGTCTGGCCCTCCTGGGCGAAGCGGGTGGGCTCCCCTTCGATGCGGATGGCGTTGCCCATCTGCGGGACCGAGCCCCACACGACGGGGCCGATCAGCGGCTCGTCGGACGCGGAGACGACGGCCGCGCCCGCGCCGTCGCCGACCAGCACGCAGGTCGAACGGTCCGTCCAGTCGACGACGTCGGTGAACTTCTCGGCCCCGATGACCAGGGCGTGGGTCGCCGAGCCGGCGCGGATGGCGTGGTCGGCGGTGGCCAGCGCGTGGGTGAAGCCGGAGCAGACGACGTTGATGTCCATCGCCGCGGGCGCCCGGAGGCCGAGCTTCGCGGCGACCCGGGCCGCGGTGTTCGGGCTGCGGTCGGTGGCCGTGCAGGTGGCGACCAGGACCAGGTCGATGTCCTCCGCGGCGAGTCCGCTGGCGGCGAGGGCCTTGGCGGCGGCCTCGCTCGCCATCGCGTCGACGCTCTCATCGGGGGCGGCCACGTGACGGGTGCGGATACCGACCCGGCTGCGGATCCAGGCGTCGTCGGTATCGACGATCTTGGCGAGATCGGCGTTGGTGAGCACGCCCGAGGGCTGGTAATGGCCGAGAGCCAGGAGACGTGACCCGGTCATGAGTTCCCGATCTGTACGTGGTCGGTGAGTACCCGACCAGTCTCACCCCTGGGGGGCGGCCGGTGGTTGCGTGATCTGCCAATCTTCTGCCCCCATAACTGGAGACATCCGACCGCCGCACCGCGGCTCCTTAACCCACCGGCCGAAGGGGTAACACACCCTACTGGGGGGTCTCGGCGACTCCCCGGGCGGCCCCTAGGCCGCGGGCCCGCCGTGAGCGTCCGCCAGTGCCCGGAAGCGGCGCAGGCGCAGGCTGTTGCCGACGACGAAGACCGAGGAGAAGGCCATCGCGGCGCCGGCGATCATCGGGTTGAGCAGGCCGGCGGCGGCCAGCGGCAGGGCGGCGACGTTGTAGCCGAAGGCCCAGAAGAGGTTGGTGCGGATGGTGCCGAGGGTGGCGCGGGCGAGCCGGATGGCGTCGGCCGCGGTGCGCAGGTCGCCACGGACCAGGGTCAGGTCGCCGGCCTCGATGGCGGCGTCCGTGCCGGTGCCCATGGCCAGGCCCAGGTCGGCGGTGGCGAGGGCCGCCGCGTCGTTGACGCCGTCGCCGACCATGGCGACCGAGCGGCCATCGGCGCGCAGCTTCTCGACGACGGCCACCTTGTCCTGCGGCAGCACCTCGGCGATGACCTCGTCGATGCCGACCTCGGCGGCGACCGCTTCGGCCACGGCCCGGTTGTCGCCGGTCAGCAGCACCGGGGTGAGGCCCAGCGCGCGCAGCCTGCGGACCGCTTCGGCGCTGGTGGGCTTGACCGCGTCGGACACGACGAGCACCGCACGCGCCGCGCCGTCCCAGGCGACCGTGACCGCGGTGGATCCCGCCGCCTCGGCCGCCGCCTTGGCCGCGGCCAGTTCCTGCGGCAGCCGCAGGCTCCAGTCGTCGAGGAGCCGCTCGCGGCCCACCAGTACGGCCCGGCCGTCGACGACGCCCTGGACGCCGAGGCCCGGTACGTTCGCGAAGTCCTCGGGGACCGGCAGCGGGCGGCCCTGCCCGGCCTCTTCGGCGGCGGTGGCGATGGCGCGGGCGATCGGGTGCTCCGACGCGTGCTCCAGCGCGCCGGCCAGCCGCAGTGCCTCGTCCCGTGTGACGCCGTCGGCGAGGTGGACGCCGGTCAGGGTCATCACGCCGGTGGTGACCGTGCCGGTCTTGTCCAGGACGATGGTGTCGACGGCGCGGGTGCTCTCCAGGACCTCCGGGCCCTTGAGCAGAATGCCGAGCTGGGCGCCGCGTCCGGTGCCGACCATCAGCGCGGTCGGGGTGGCCAGGCCCAGGGCGCACGGGCAGGCGATGATCAGTACGGCGACCGCCGCGGTGAAGGCCGCCGATGCGCCGGCGCCGCTGCCGAGCCAGAAGCCGAGGGTGCCGACGGCCAGGGCGATGACCACCGGGACGAAGACCGCGGAGATCTTGTCGGCGAGGCGCTGGGCCGCGGCCTTGCCGTTCTGCGCGTCCTCCACGAGCCGCGCCATCCGGGCGAGTTGGGTGTCGGCGCCGACCTTCGTGGCCTCGACGACCAGCCGGCCGCCCGCGTTGACGGTGGCGCCGGTGACCGTGTCGCCGGGGGAGACCTCCACGGGGACGGACTCGCCGGTGAGCATCGACGCGTCCACGGCGGACGAGCCCTCCAGTACCCTCCCGTCGGTGGCGATCTTCTCTCCGGGCCGTACGACGAAGTGGTCGCCGACCGTCAACTGCGCGGTGGGGATGCGTACTTCCCGGCCGCCGCGCAGCACCGCGACGTCCCGGGCGCCCAGCTCCAGCAGGCTGCGCAGCGCGGCGCCCGCCTTCCGCTTCGAGCGGGCCTCGAAGTAGCGGCCGGCCAGGATGAAGGTGGTGACTCCGGCGGCGGCCTCCAGATAGATGCTGCCGCTGCCGTCGGTGCGGGCGATGGTCAGCTCGAAGGGGTGCGTCATGCCGGGCTGGCCCGCGGTGCCGAAGAACAGGGCCCACAGCGACCAGCCGAGCGCGGCGAGGGTGCCCATCGAGATGAGGGTGTCCATGGTGGCGGCGCCGTGGCGGAGGTTGGTCCACGCGGCCCGGTGGAACGGCCAGGCCCCGTACGCGACCACCGGGGCGGCCAGGGTCAGGGACAGCCACTGCCAGTTGGTGAACTGGAGGGCCGGCACCATCGCCATCAGGACGACCGGGACGGACAGCACCAGCGAGATGATCAGCCGCTGCCGCAGCGGGGTGAGCGCGTCGGCCTCCTGGCCCGTGCCGTCCGGGGTGTCCTCATCGGAGGCGGACGGCGCGGCCGGCGGTTCGGGCAGTGCGGCGCTGTAGCCGGTCTTCTCGACGGTGGCGATCAGGTCAGCGGTGGCGAGGCCGCTGCCTTCCGCGATCTCCACCTTCGCCTTCTCGGTGGCGTAGTTGACGGTGGCGGTGACGCCTTCCATGCGGTTGAGCTTCTTCTCGACGCGGGCCGCGCACGAGGCGCAGGTCATGCCGCCGATCTCCAGCTCGATGTGCTGCTCTCCGATCGCGGTGGTCATGACTGCTCCTCGGGGTGCGCGTGGGGTGCGTGCTGCGGGGGTGTCTGCTGCGAGTGCGGCGCGGGCGCCTGCCGCGGGGTGGGGCCGGGGCCGGCCGCGCGGCCGATGCCGAAGCCGGCGGCGAGGACGACGAGCAGGACCAGCGCGTAGCCGCCGAGCGTGACCGGTGTGGTCGGGGCCGTCATGGAGTTCTCCTCATCGGGGGTTCCCGGAAGGCGGGGACGGCGGCGGCGGCCGGCGTCCATCAGGGGCAACCTTATACCCCCTAGGGGTATTCCGTCACGGCGTTCCCGCACCGTCCCCGGCCGCGCCGCCCACCCCGTCCGCCCCCGCCGCCCGGGTCACCCTGGCGCCCATCTCCCGCAGGTACGCCGCCAGCTCCGGCGGCTCGTGCACGGTGAAATCGCAGCCCAGCAGGGCCAGCCGGAGCGCCGGCCACTCCAGCGTGTCGGACGTCAGGCGCACCCGGCAGGAACCGGGACCGAGCGGTTCGACGCCGTCGGCCGCCGGGCCGCCCAGCCGCGCGCTGATCTCGGCGGCCGGCCCGTACACCGTCGCCACCACCCGGTGACCCGCCGCCATCCCCCGCATCCGCTCCTGGACGTAGGCGGCCGCGTCGGCGGCGGGCAGGTCGCGCGGCGGGGTGCGTACCCCGGTGGGGAAGGGCTCGCGCAGCCGGTCCACCCGGAAGATCCGCCAGTCCTCGCGGTCGTTGTCGTACGCGACGAGGTACCAGCGCCGGCCGGCCGCGACCAGCCGGTGCGGTTCGACGAGGCGGCCGGTGTCCTCGCCGGTACGGGCCCGGTAGCGGAAGCGCAGGCGTTCCCGGTTGGCGATGGCGGCGGCCAGGACGGTCAGGTGCGCGGGGTCGACGGTGGGGGTGCCGTCCGCCGGCATCGGGACGGTCGCGGTGCCGAGGGTGCCCACCCGCCGCCGCAGCCGGGCGGGCAGCACCTGTTCGAGCTTGGCCAGCGCCCGTACGGACGCCTCCGCCATCCCCGTGACGGTGTGCGCGGCCGCCGAGCGCAGCCCGACGGTGATGGCCACCGCCTCCTCGTCGTCCAGCAGCAGCGGCGGCATGGCACGGCCGGCCGCCAGCCGGTAGCCGCCCCCCGCGCCTCGTGTCGCGTGCACCGGGTAGCCGAGCTCGCGCAGCCGCTCGACGTCGCGGCGGATGGTCCGCGGGGTCACGCCGAGCCGGCCCGCCAGCTCACTGCCGGGCCAGTCGCGCGGGGTCTGGAGCAGGGACAGCAGCCGCAGCAGGCGGGCCGAAGTGTCACTCATGGTGTCCATGATGCGCGGGGTGCAGGGGCCGATCGCTGGTGCCCCGGAGGGCCGCGGGAGCCACCCGGCGGGCCGGAAAATCCCGGGCGGGGCCGTACCCCGGGCGGATCCCGCGCGCCATACTGTCCCGGTGTCGATGATCAGCAACCTCCGCCGGGCCGTTCGGCTGCCGCAGCCGCGCACCCGCGGAGTCGACCTCAGTCACCCCGCGCGCTCGCCGCTGGGCTCCGCCGTCGTCAACTGCGTGGTGTACGAGGACGGCGTGCGGCAGCGCGGCGACCACCCGGCCGATGTGGCGATCCGGCGGGTGCGGGAGTCCGGTTCCGGCTTCGTGTGGATCGGTCTGCACGAGCCGTCGGAGACCGAATTCGCCGGGATCGTCGAGCTGTTCGGGCTGCACCCGCTGGCCGTCGAGGACGCCGTCCACGCCCGTCAGCGGCCCAAACTGGAGCAGTACGACGGCTCCCTGTTCACCGTCTTCAAGACCGTCCGCTACGTCGAGCACGACCAGCTCACCGACACCAGCGAGGTGGTGGACACCGGCGAGATCATGGTCTTCACCGGCGCCGACTTCGTGATCACCGTGCGGCACGGCGGACACGGTTCGCTCGGGCCGCTGCGCGAGCAACTGGAGAGCGCGCCCGAGCAGTTGGCGATCGGCCCGTCGGCCGTGCTGCACGCCATCGCCGACCTCGTGGTGGACGACTACCTCGACGCCGTCGCCGCGGTCCAGGACGACATCGACGACGTCGAGAGCGAGGTCTTCGCCGCGCGGGGCGGCCTCGGGGCCGGGCGGATCTACCAGCTCAAGCGCGAACTGCTCGAACTCAAGCACGCGGTCGCCCCGTTGGACCGGCCGCTCCAGGCGCTGGCCACCCAGTCGATGCCGCTCGTCGACCTGCGGATCACCACGTACTTCCGGGACGTGGCCGACCACCTCGACCGGGTCATCGAGCAGATCACGTCCTTCGACGAGCTGCTCAACTCCATACTCCAGGCGCACCTCGCCCAGGTCACCGTGGCGCAGAACGAGGACATGCGCCGGATCAGCGCCTGGGTCGCGATCCTGGCGGTGCCGACCATGGTCTGCGGCATCTACGGCATGAACTTCACGTATATGCCGGAAGAGCACTGGACCTTCGGATATCCGCTGGTCGTGGGCATGACCCTGCTGATCTGCTGGGGCATCCACCGCGGCTTCAAGCGCAACGGCTGGCTGTAGGGCCTGCCGTGTGGATCAGGCCGGATCAGGGAGCGGCGGCCGCAGCCACCGCTCCCGGGTCGGCTACCGGCCCGCGACGTGCCGCGGCCGTGCCGCGCCCCAGCCGATCACGATCTGCGGCACCAGCAGCACCAGCAGCACCACGACCGGCACCGTCCAGCTCCCCGACGCGTCATGCACCGCGCCCAGGACGGCGGGCCCGGTGGCCGCGAGGATGTAGCCGAAGCACTGCGCCATGCTCGACAGCTGCGCGGTGTGCCGGGCGTCCGGCGCGCGCTGGACGATGAACAGCAGCGCCAGGCTGATCGCGGCACCCTGGCCGAGCCCCAGCAGCGTCATCCAGACGTACGCGCCGCCGACCGGTGCGACCAGCAGCCCCGCGAATCCGGCCGCGCACAGCAGCGCGCCGATACCGGCCAGGATGCCGGCGCGCAGCCGCCGTCCGACGATCACGGGACCGAGGAACGAGCCCGCGATCCCCAGCAGGGACGAGAAGGAGAGCATCCAGCCGGCGTCGCCCGTGGCCATCCCCGCGTCCTCCAGCACGGTCGGCAGCCAGGCGGCGGCCGCGTAGTAACTCAGCGACTGCAGGCCCATGTAGCCGGTGACCTGCCAGGCCAGCGGGTCGCGCCACAGGCCGCGTACCGGATGCGCCGCCTGCCGGGCCGCCTCGGCGGAGACCCGGGTACGGGAGCGGAGCTGCGGCAGCCAGAAGACGATCGCCAGCACCGCGAGCGCGCCCCAACAGGCCAGCGTGGCCTGCCAGCTGAGCCCGGCGGCCTGCTGTACCGGCACCGTGACACCCGCCGCCAGCGCGGCGCCGCCGAACAGCGACATGGAGTAGAGGCCGGTCATCAGCCCGGAACGGGTGGGGAAGTCCCGCTTGATCAGGCCGGGCAGCAGCACGTTGGCGACCGCGATGCCGGCGCCGATCACCACCGTCCCCGCGAACAGCGCCACGACCGAGTCGGCCAGCCGCAGCGCGGTCCCGGCGCAGATCAGCACCATCGTGCCGAGCAGCGAACGCTCCATCCCCAGCCGGCGGCCCAGCCGCGGCGCGACGGGCGCCAGCAGGCCGAAGCACAGCAGCGGCAGCGCGGTCAGCAGGCTGGTGGCCGCGGCCGACATCCCGCTGTCGTCGCGGATGGTGCCGGCCAGCGGGGAGACCGCCACGAGCGCCGGGCGCAGATTCAGTGCCAGCAGCACGACGCCGACGGCGACGTACAGGGCGCGCCGGCCGGTGACGCCGGGTGGCGGCGGGGCCGGGGCCGGGGCCGCGGGCTGCTCAGCGACGGTGGCTATCGGTCCCTCGGTGGCCATCGGGCCCGGATCAGGCATGGTCGTCGTCTCCTGTGTCGTGCGGTATCCGCGGGGCGCCGGATGCGGCATCGGCGCCGCCCGCCGCGCCCCGCAGTGCGTCCATCGCTTCGGTGAGATGCGCCAGCGCCACCCGCTCGGCGGCCTCCGCGTCGCGCGCCTCGATGGCGTCCACGAGGGCGGTGTGCGCGTCGAGTTGGTAGTGCACCGCATCGGGCAGATGCGCGCCGAGCACCGCCTCCAGCGTCCCGCGCAGCGCATCGGTGAGATGCGCGTACAGCTCGGCCAGCACGGTGTTGTGCGTGGCCTGCGCGATCGTCTGGTGGAAGCGCACATCGGCGTCGATGAAGGCGGCGGTGTCGCCGCCGCGCCAGGCCACGACGCGCTCGTCCAGGACCGCGCGCAGTGCGGCGAGGTCCTCGTCCGTGCGGCGCCCTGCGGCATGCCGCGCCGCGTCCCGCTCCAGGCCGGCGCGCACCTCGTACGCCTCCAGGCTCTCCGCCCGGCGCAGCCTGCGCCGGACGGCGGCGCCGAAGTCGCTGCTGGCGCGGACGTAGGTCCCGTCGCCCTGACGCGGCTCCAGCATCCCGGTGTGGACCAGCGCGCGGACCGCCTCGCGGACGGTGTTGCGGCCGACGTCGAGCTGCTCGACCAGCGCGGGCTCCGGCGGGATCTTCGCCCCGACCTGCCATTCGCCGTCGGCGATCAGCGCCTCCATCTGCTCGATGACGAGACCCACCAGGCTGGTTCTGGCAGTGCTGCGCAGGGGCATGGAACGCCGTCCTCCGTGTCACGGCGCCCCGCGGATCCGCTGACGCTCACCGAATTCTCCCGGAGATGGGAACATCCCATGTTTGGCTCTGTCAAACGATCAAACGGCCGGGACCGCCGCCACCCGCTGTGACCCGCCACAGAGCGCCACGCACGCGAACGCGGCGGGGCCGGGAAGAGCCCCACCGCGTACGGGTGCGTGTGTGCCGGGAGGTGTCAGGCCGCCTTGCCGAAGCGCAGGCCGGCCAGGCCGTTCGCCCAGAGCTGGTTCACCTGGGCGCGCTCGTTCGCGTCCGGCTGGGTGTTCTGGCAGGACGGGCCGGGGCCGCCGCCGGACATCAGCTCGCTGCACGGGCCCTCGTAGTGGTCCGGCAGACCCAGTACGTGGCCGGTCTCGTGCGCCACGACGCGGGTGGAGTTGTACTCCTGGTTCTGCTTGTAGTCCAGGAAGACGAAGCCGCTGCCGTGGCCGTCGGTGCTGGCGTACGAGCCGCGCGGGTCGTCGCCCTCCTTGTACTGGAAGTCGCCGCCGCTGCCTTCCTGGAGCTTCACGTTGCTCACCGCGCTGTTCCAGATCTGCGCGGCCTGCCCTATCTGGCTCGTGAACGTCGGGGCGGCGCTCGCGTCATAGGTGACGGTGACCGAGGCCGCGTTCGGGTGCGCCTTCATCTTGGCCTTGGCCGACTTCATGACGGCCTCGAAGAATGCCTTGGTGTCGGCCTTCTCCGCGGCCGAGCCGGTGTAGGCCGCGATCGAGGCGCGGGTGCTGTGCGGGGAGGGGGAGGCGGCGGTGGTCGCCGATGCCGGTACCGCTGCGGCGAGCGCGGCGGCGAGGCCCAGGCCGAGCGCTGCCGACAGCGCCGTCTTGGGAGATCTCATGTGGGGGCTCCTTAATTTCCGAGGGCTACGGCCGCCGTGTGGGGCGGCGGCCGGGGCCCCGGATTTCTTGGTGCCGCTGAGTCTGGGGGCAGTTCACCCGCGGGACGGAGATGCCAGGTGGCGATAGTGCCGGTCAATACCCTTGGGGAAAGGGAGAGTTCATACCGTTTTAGGAGGCTGGTGTGACGCGTACATGCATCGTTATGCTCCCGGCGTGGAGCTTGAGGTGAGGCACCTTCGCGCAGTGTGCGCCATCGCCGACCACGGCAGCGTACGGAAAGCGGCCCGGCAGCTGGGCATGACCCAGCCTTCCCTGACCACCCAGCTCCACCGGATCGAAAAGGCCCTGGGCGGCCAGCTGTTCTTCCGCCAGTCGACGGGCAGCCGGCCGACGCCGCTGGGGCACGTGGTGCTGTCCAGGGCGCGCCCGATAGTGGCCGACATGCGGGCGCTGGTCGACGAGATCGCCTCGGCGTCCGTCAGCGACCGCGGCGCCCGGCTGCACATCGGCAGCACCAGCAGCCGCGCGGTGGTCGGCTGGCTGCGCCGGCTGCGGCTCCGGCTGCCCGGCACCGACCCCGCCATACGGATCGACGTCTCGGCCAACGCGCTGCTCCAGATGGTCGCCGCGGGACAGCTCGACGTCGCCTTCGTCCACGAGGTCGAAGGCGCACCGCTGCGCGTCCCCCCGAACCTCGTCGAACATGAACTGATCGCCAGGGAACCGCAGTTCGTCGCCCTGCCGGACACCCACCCGGCCGTCGCGAAGGAGATCGTCGAGCTGGCCGACCTGGCCGACGACCCGTGGATGGTCGACCCGACCGTGGACGGCGAATGGGCCGGCCTGCGCCGCATCTGGTCGGCGGCCGGCGTCAACCCCCGTGTGGTGCACGGCGATTACCTCACCGCCGCCGACCTGGTGGCCGCCGGCGAGGTCGTCACCCCCTGCCAGCCGACCTCCCGCCCCCGGCACGGCATGGACATCCGCCCGCTGCGCGGCGACCCGCTGGCCGTCCGGCTGTTCATGGCCTGCCGCCGCGACGCCGTGCTCGCCGCCCCCGCCGAAGCCCTCTTCGCGGACCTCACCGCCTCGTACATGGAGATCGCCTGGGCGAGCGCGGCCTACCGCGCCTGGCTCGTCCGGCACGACGGCCCGCTGCCGGTCGCCACCTGACGCGGGGCGTCAACTCCCCGCCTGATCACCCTCGTCGGAGCCGTACCGGCGCGCCGGGCGAGCCACGTCGGCTCAGCGGGCGTCGCCCGGCGACGGCTCCCGGACGGCGGCGGCATGGATGGCGGTGATGATCCGCCGGGCCCACAGGTCGGGCTCCTCCGGGTCGAGGAGACCGGCGAGCCGCGCCATGTGGGACGCGCGCTGCTCCGCCGTCATGGTGAGCGCGCGGTGCAGTGTGCGGGTCAGATCGCGGGGGGAGCGGGGGTCGGTGAGCAGGGCGGCGGAGGCGAGCTGGCGGGCGGCTCCGGCGTGCCGTGACAGGACGAGGACGCCGTGCCGCCCGGTGGCGGCCTGGGCGGCGACGAACTCCTTGGCGGTGAGGTTCATGCCGTCGGCCAGCGAGGTCACCCAGAACACGTCGGCCGCGAGGTAGTGGTCGACGACGTCGGGGAAGGGGAGCGACAGGGGAAGGTATTCGACGGGCTCCCAACCGGGCCTGCGCCACCTCTTGTTCAGCTGTGTGATGGCCTCTTCGAGGCGGGTACGGGTGCCGTCGTGGGAACGGAGCCCCGGTTCCGGCGGCGGGCACACGAGCCGGAACCGCACCCGCCCCCGCATACCGGGCTCCTCGGCGAACAGCGCGTTCAGGGCGTGGATCTTCTGCAAAGGCGCCTTGGCGTAGTCGAGGCGTTCCACGGAGAGCACCAGCAGCGATCGGTCCTCGCGCACGGCCGGCACCGGACGGGAGCGGGCGAGTTCCGCGAGGGCGCGGCGGTCGATGCCCAGCGGGTGCACGCCGGTACGGGGCACGCGGCGGGCGGTGGCGAGGGTCTGCTCGAAGTGCCGGGCGAAGTCGGCGGTGTGGAAGCCGGCCCAGTCCAGGCAGGCGAGCGAGGCGCGTAACTGTTCCGCGTGGGGGAGGAGGGCGAACGTGGCGGGCGGCGGGAAGGGCGTGTGATGGAAAAGGCCCACACGCAGGTCGGGCCGCTCGGCACGCAGGATGCCGGGGACGAGCCAGAGGTTGTAGTCGTGCAGCCAGACCGTCGCGTCCCGGTCCGCGTGGACGCCGATGTGCCGCGCGAACGCCGCGTTGACCGCCTCGTAGTCGGCCCAGGCACCCGGCTCATGGCGCATCCGGCCCGGCTGGGACATCAGCACCGGCCACAGGGTCTCCTTGCACGCGGAGTGGAAATAGCGGGCCCACCGTTCGGCCGGAAGGGGCAGGAACGCCAGCGGGAGCTCGGGCGGTTGCTCCGTGGGACGCGGCCCGCAGCTGTCGTCCTCGACGAGAGCGGTGGCCCAGACCGCATCCAGCGGATCGGTGCCCGCACCGAAGAGGCTGCACAGGGTGGGCAGTATCCCGTTGGGGCTCAGGGGCGGCTGCCAGCGCCCGTCGGCCCAGCGCACGGGCGGGCGGTGATAGCCGATCACGACCGGGGAGCGGCGCGCCACCCAGCCCAGGCGGTGCAGCGCGTCCAGGATCGCCGCCGCTCCCTCGCGGCCGGGCGCGTGGACGTCGCGGCGGTGCGCGAGCTGTGCCTTGAGCGCCGGTTCGGCGTTGCCCATGACCACGCCGTGGGCGCCGATCCCGAAGAGCGAGAGGTCGTTGAGGGAGTCGCCCGCCACCAGGACCGAGGCCATGGGCCACCGCAGCTCGCGGGCCAGCAGCGTCACGGCACTGCCTTTGCCTGCCGACGGGGGCAGGACATCGAAGTAGCGGTCCGCGGAGTACCCCCAGACGCACCCGAGCTGCGTCACGGCGTCGATGAGGTCCTGCGTGAGGTCCTGGGGCCGGAGGTAGAAGGAACAGCGGCCGCTCTGGACCGCGTCCCTCTGGTGCACGAGGGCAGGAAAACGGGCCAGGGCCGCCCGCACGCGCGCCGCTCCCGGCCAGCCGGTGCGCAGCCGGCTCTCCAGGGCGTCGACGCGGGACAGATCGGCGGCGTCCACCACGCTCGCCCCGACATCGGCGATGATCCACCTCGGCCGGGGGACCAACGGGTCATCGGCCAGGAGTCGCTGGACGGAGGGGATCCCGCGGCCGGTCGCGAAGACGAGGGTGATCTCGGGATGCCGCTCCAGCGCCGCGCGCAGCCGGCGGCGCTCCTCGGCCGAACCGCCCAGCAGCGTCCCGTCCAGATCGGTCACCAGCACCCGGCTCTCGCCGTCCCCGGGCGCGGCCCACGCGCCGAAGTGCCCGCCCCCGTCGTGAGGCGCCGTCACGCGGTGCCCCCGGGCGGCCCGCGGAACACCGGGCCGCCCGAGTACGCACCGGCGGCCACCGCCCGCCCCGCGACAGCCGCTGCCGTCATCGGCCCGGCCGCCGCACCGGACACCCGGCCGACCCGCCGGTCGGCAGCCTGCCGTAGCCCGCGTCGTGCCGCCGGCGGATCGGCCCCACGTCCGCCCCTGGACGGCCTGACACGTAACTACCTGATTCCATAACGTGACTTTAAACGAGCCATGAACGAACGGCCGCCGTAGCAAAGGCACTTGACCGAAACGTTTCGCTCCACGCCGGGCACACACCGGAGGGGCGGTGGCCCTCGCCCCTCCGCGGCCGGGCGGAAAGAAAACCGCACCCGGTCCGTGGTGGACGCCGTTCTCGGCGGCCTGCGGACCGGGTGCGGACACGTGGGCGATACGACCCGCGCACATACGGGTCAGGCTGCCCGAGCCGGGATCAAGCCTTCTTGGTCTCCCAGAAGATCTTGTCGATCTGGGCGATGTGGTCCAGGGCCTTCTGGCCGGTGGCCGGGTCGTTCGAACCCTTGGCGGCGCTGAGGGCCTTGAGGGTGTCGTTGACCAGCTGGTGCAGCTCCGGGTACTTCTCGAAGTGCGGCGGCTTGAAGTAGTCGCTCCACAGCACCGAAACGTGGTGCTTGGCCAGCTCGGCGCGCTGCTCCTTGATCAGGACGGCGCGGGTGCGGAAGTCCGCATCCTCGTTGCCCTGGTACTTCTCCTGGACAGCCTTGACGGACTCGGCCTCGATGCGGGCCTGGGCGGGGTCGTACACGCCGCAGGGCAGGTCGCAGTGGGCGCTGACCTTCACCTTGGGGGCGAACAGGCGGGAAAGCATGTTCAGTCCTTCCTCGTGATCGTCTTCTCAGGTGCGAGATTACTCGGTGCGGGAAGGGTTTTCTCGGGCGCCCCGGGGGGCTTAGGGCGAAAGTCCGGTGTGCGGCCGGGACTGATGGAGGATGGAACGGTGAGCTGGCGGAACGAAGGACCGGTGAGCGGGCCGGGGCGGGAGGCATGGGTGCCGGAGCAGGTGCACGAGCGCGGGCCGGAGCGGGAGGGCGGTGCCGGGGGCCGGCGCGGGCGCCGTGGGCCGGTGGGGATGTTCGGTCTCGCCGAGGTCTACAACCCGTCGATGGTGCCGACCCTCCGGCCGGGTGACCAGCTGGTGGTGCAGTACGGCGCGGCGGTCCGGCCGGGTGACGTGGTGGTGGTGCGGCACCCGTTCCGGCAGGATCTGCTGATCGTGAAGCGGGCCGTGGAGCGGCGCGACGGCGGCTGGTGGGTGCGGGGCGACAACCCGTATGTCGTCAACGACAGCCGGGAGTTCGGCACGGTGCCCGACGAGCTGGTCGTCGCCCGTGCCCGGGTGCGGGTGCGGCCGCCGCGCGGGATTCAGCGGTCGCCGCTGGCGGTGGTCGCCTGGGCGCTGTCGGCGGTGCGGCCGCTGCGGGCGGACCGTTCGCTCTCCAGGCGCTTGCGGGCGCGGTAGGCGGCGACGTTGGCGCGGGTCGCGCAGCGGTCGGAGCAGTAGCGGCGGGAGCGGTTGGTCGAGGTGTCGAGGTAGACGTTGCGGCAGGGCCGCGCCTCGCAGATGCCGAGCCGGTCGACGCCGAGTTCGGTGAGGTGGAAGGCCAGGCCCATGCAGGCGGTCGCGGTGAAGCCTGCGGTGGCGTTGGCGGCCTGGTCGGCGATGTGCATGTGCCAGTCGGGGCGGCCGTCCTCGTCCCGGTACTCGTGGCCGGAGATCTGCGGGCTGACCGGGAATTCCATCATCAGGGCGTTGAGCAGGTCCACGGCCAGGACCTCGTCCCCGGCATCGGCGGCCTCGAAGACGGCGCGCAGCCGGGCGCGGACCGCCCGCAGGCGGGTGACGTCGCTGTCGGTGGCGCGGCGGGCGGCCCCCTGCGCCACGCCGAAGAGGTCCCGTACGGCGTCGACGGAGGTCAGGGTGTCGCCGCCGCGCTCGGGCTGCTCGGTGTTGACGAGCCGCACGGCGTAATCCGAGTAATAGGCCAGTTCCACTTGTAGTCCTTACCGGGTGCGGTCTATGGTGATCGAAGAGCCGTAATGGGCGTTATGGCTACGAGGGTATTACAAGCTGAAGGGGTTGTGATGACCGAGACCATCGCGGTCGCCGACTGGCAAGGGTGGCAGGACAGCTGGGACCGCCAGCAGGAGTGGTACATGCCCGACCGCGAGGAGCGGTTCCGGGTGATGCTCGACATGGTCGAGGCCCTGGTGGGCACCGCGCCCCGCGTCCTCGACCTCGCGTGCGGCACGGGCAGTATCTCCGACCGGCTGCTGAAGCGGTTCCCGGACGCCGAGAGTGTGGGCGTCGATCTGGATCCCGCGCTGCTGGCCATCGCGGAAGGGTACTTCGCGGACGAGTCCCGGGTCCGCTTCGTACGAGCCGATCTCAAGGACCCGGCCTGGACGGACAATTTGCCGCACGACACGTACGACGCGGTGCTCACCGCCACCGCGCTGCACTGGCTGCACACCGAGGACCTGCGCGGCCTCTACGGGCAGGTGGGCGGCCTGGTGCGGGACGGCGGCGTGTTCATGAACGCCGACCACATGCCGGAGGAGAGCACCCCGCGGATCAACGCGGCGGACCGGGCGCAGCGGCACGCGCGGATGGACCGGGCCAGGGAAGCCGGCGCGCTCGACTGGGCCGACTGGTGGCAACTGGCGGCCGCCGACCCGCAGCTGGCCGGGCCGACCGCCGAGCGGTTCGCGATCTACGGCGAGCACGCGGACGGCGACACCCCCTCGGCGCAGTGGCACGCCCAGGTGCTGCGCGACTCCGGGTTCGGCGAGGCGCGGACGGTGTGGCGCTCGCCGTCGGACGCGCTGGTGCTGGGGCTGAAGTAGCGCACGGCCACGGGGCCGCCGGGCCCTGGACGACGAAGGCGGTACGGCCCGTGCGGGCGCGTACCGCCTTCGTCGTGTGCCGGCGCCGCCGGGCTCAGAGCACCTTGGACAGGAACGACTTGGTGCGCTCGTGCTGCGGATTGCCCAGGACCTCGCGCGGGTGGCCGGATTCGACGACCACGCCGTCGTCCATGAAGACCAGCGAGTCGCCGACCTCGCGGGCGAAGCCCATCTCGTGCGTGACGACGACCATCGTCATGCCGTCGGCCGCCAGGTCCTTCATGACGTCCAGGACATCGCCGACCAGCTCCGGGTCGAGCGCCGACGTCGGCTCGTCGAAGAGCATCAGCTTCGGCTCCATCGCCAGCGCGCGGGCGATGGCGACCCGCTGCTGCTGTCCGCCGGAGAGCTGCGAGGGGTAGCCGGCCGCCTTGTCGGACAGGCCGACGCGGTCCAGCAGCTTGGTCGCGCGCTCCCGGGCCGCGGACCTGGACTCGCCCTTGACCTGGACCGGCGCCTCCATGACGTTCTCGATCGCGGTCATGTGCGGGAAGAGGTTGAAGCGCTGGAAGACCATGCCGATGTCCCGCCTGCGGGCGGCCACTTCGCGGTCGCGCAGCTCGTAGAGCTTGCCGTTGTGCTCGCGGTAGCCGACCAGCTCGCCGTCGACCGACAGGCGCCCCGCATTGACCTTCTCCAGGTGGTTGATGCAGCGCAGGAACGTCGACTTGCCGGAGCCGGACGGGCCGATCAGGCAGAAGACCTCCTGGGGCGCCACTTCGAGGTCGATGCCCTTGAGGATGTGGGCGGGGCCGAAGGACTTGTGGACACCCTCGGCCTTGACCATCGGGGCGCCGGACGTCCCGGCCGTCTTGCTGGTGGACTTCGTGGTGGTCACGCGGCACCTCCGGCGCGGTGGAAGCCGCCGGACAGCTTCGCCTTGGCGCGCTGGAGCGGAGTGGGCGGCAGCTGGCGGCTGGAGCCGCGGGCGTAGTAGCGCTCCAGGTAGTACTGGCCGATGCTCAGGACGGTCGTCGCGATGAGGTACCAGGCGGCGGCCAGGATCAGCATCTCGACGACGACACCGGAGTCGCGGCCGACGTTCTGCGCGGCCTGGAGGAGGTCGTAGTACTGGACGGCGATGACCAGGGACGAGGTCTTGAGCATGTTGATGACCTCGTTGCCGGTCGGCGGCACGATCACCCGCATGGCCTGCGGCACGATGATCCGGCGCAGCGTCTTGCCGTGGCTCATGCCCAGCGCGTGCGCCGCCTCGGTCTGGCCCTCGTCGACCGCGTTCAGGCCGGCCCGGCAGATCTCCGCCATGTACGCCGCCTCGTTGAGCCCGAGGCCCAGCAGCGCGCACAGGAACGGGGTCATGAAGTCCGACCACTCGTCCTTGTAGATCGGCATGATGTCGATGTACTGGAAGACCAGGCCGAGGTTGAACCACAGGAACAGCTGGACGTAGACCGGCGTCCCGCGGAAGAACCAGACGTAGAACCACGCGACGGTCGAGGTCACCGGGTTCTTGGACTGGCGCATCACCGCGAGGATCACGCCGAGCACGATGCCGATGATCATCGAAAGCAGGGTGATCAGCAGGGTGTTGCGCAGACCCTTGAGGATGTCCGCGTTGAAGAGGTACTCCGGGATGGCGTCCCAGTTGACGTTCCCGGTGGCGAAGGCCCGGCCGAGCAGCACGATCACCGCGATGACGACGACCGCCGCCACCCAGCGCCCGTAATGGCGCACGGGTATCGCTTTGATGGACGGGGGTGGGGGCGGTGGGCCGGCCGGAGACCGGTCCGACTTGTCGACGTCAACTGACACGGGTGCTGCCTTTCAGCGTTCGGCGGGAGTGGCGCGGGGAGTGCGGCGGCGGCTCAGGAGCCGCCGTTGAGCTTCACGTCCTTGACCGCCGCTTCCTTGACGTCCCACTTGTGGAGGACCTTGGCGTACGCGCCGTCCTTGAGAGCGCGCTCCAGCGCCGCCTTGAGGGCGTCGCGCAGCTTCTCGTGGCCCTTGGGCACGGCGATGCCGTACGGCGCGGCCTTGACCGGCGCGCCGCCGACCATCTGGAAGTCGTTGCCGTGGCCGGAGACCTTCACGGCGTACGCGGCGACCGGGTAGTCGCTGGAGACGGCGTCCACGCCGCCGGTACGCAGCCGGGTCTGGGCCTCGGAGTCGTTGTCGAACGCCTCCATCGCGATGGGCGGTTCGCCGTTCTTCTCGCACTTCTTCGACTGGTCCTTGGCCAGGTCGTGCGAGACCGTGCCGCGCTGCACCGCGATCTTCTTGCCGCACAGCGCGTCCCAGCCGTCGATGCCCCGGGTCTTGCCCTTCTGGGTGTAGATCGAGACGCCGACGTCCAGGTAGTCGATGAAGTCGACACCCTCACCGATCTTCTTGCCTGTGGTGCTGTCGATGCCCTGCTGGCGCTCGCGGGTGTCGGTCATCGCCGACATCGCGATGTCGTAGCGGCGGGACTTCATGCCGCCCATGAGGGTGTCGAAGGTGGCGTTGTTGAAGTTGAGCTTGACGCCCAGTTCCTTGCCCAGCGCCGCGCCCAGATCGGGATCGATGCCCTCGATCGCGCCGTTGCTGCGGAACTCCACCGGCTTGTAGGTGATGTCCGAGCCGACCTGGATCAGGGCCTTCTCCTGGATGTCCTTGGGGAGCATTTTGTAGAGGGGGGCGCTGGTGTTGCGGTTCTTCTTCGCCTCGCGCTTGGCGATGGCCGCGTCAGTCTGGTCGCCGCAGGCCGTGAGCAGCAGCAGCGCGGCCGCGACCGCGGTCGCTCCGGCCACGGCTGAACGAGACCTGCCGGAGGCCGTGCGACGGGTGGGGCGTGCGGTCATGCTGATCCTCCTGCGGATGGGGAGAAAACCGACGAGCAGCATCCGGGGGAGGCGTTGGGGGCGCCACGGCCTCGGTTGATGACGGAATCCTGCCACCAGGGATCCGGTATTCGGACTGCCGTTCAGGTCAAAATCGGATAACGGACGAGGGCGCTCCCGGTCGCGCCGCCGAACTCCGCCGACGGTGCCCGGATGCGGGCACGGAGGGGCGGCGCTGGACCGCCGCGCGACGTCTCGGGATGTGGACACCATGGGACAACCTTCCGCCTTTTCATCCCTTTCAGCCCTATTGTCGGAGCGTCCGGGGGCGAGGTAACGAATCCGACTCGTCGAGGCCCGCGCCCGTCCGGTAGAAAGGTGCGCTACACCCCTCATCCGGGGCTCAGGGCGCGTGTGCGGCGCGCCCGGCGTCCGTACCTCCCCCCGCGCGGCGGCCATCCGTCACGCAGGGCACGGGCGCGGTGCCCGCCCACCCCTTAACCAGGGAGTGGTCACCCTCAATTGATTTACGAATAAAGGGGTTCACCAAGTGGCAGCGGAGATCGTCAATCCTCGCAGCGACAGCAACACCGGCGCGGACGAGAGTGCGGACAGTGCGTCCGACACCTTCTTCGACCCGGCCTTCGCGCTGCACCGAGGCGGCAAGATGGCCATCCAGGCCACCGTCCCGGTCCGCGACAGGGACGACCTGTCCCTCGCGTACACACCGGGCGTCGCCAAGGTGTGCAGCGCCATCGCCGAACAGCCCGAGCTGGTCCACGACTACACGTGGAAGTCCCAGGTCGTCGCGGTCGTCACGGACGGCACCGCGGTGCTGGGCCTGGGCGACATCGGCCCGGAGGCATCCCTCCCCGTGATGGAGGGCAAGGCCATCCTCTTCAAGCAGTTCGGCGGTGTGGACGCGGTGCCGATCGCGCTCGCCACCACCGACGCCGACGAGATCGTCGAGACCGTCGTCCGGCTGGCGCCCTCCTTCGGTGGCGTCAACCTGGAGGACATCTCCGCTCCCCGGTGCTTCGAGATCGAGCGCAAGCTCCAGGAGCGGCTGGACATCCCGGTCTTCCACGACGACCAGCACGGCACCGCCGTCGTCACGCTGGCCGCCCTGCGCAACGCCGCCACGCTCACCGGCCGTTCGCTCGGCCAGCTGCGTGCCGTCATCTCGGGCGCGGGCGCGGCCGGCGTCGCCATCGCCAAGATCCTCATCGAGGCGGGCATCGGCGACGTCGCCGTCTGCGACCGCAAGGGCGTCGTCTCGGTGGACCGGAACGACCTCACGGACGTCAAGCGCGAGGTCGCCGGCTTCACGAACAAGGGCAAGCTCGCCGGCTCCCTGGAGGACGCCCTGGACGGCGCCGACGTCTTCATCGGTGTCTCCGGCGGCACGGTCCCCGAGGAGGCGGTGGCGAAGATGGCGGAGAACTCGCTGATCTTCGCGATGGCCAACCCCAACCCGGAGATCCACCCGGACGTCGCCCAGAAGTACGCGGCCGTCGTCGCCACCGGCCGCAGTGACTACCCGAACCAGATCAACAACGTACTGGCCTTCCCCGGCATCTTCGCCGGCGCCCTCCAGGTGCGGGCCTCGCGGATCACCGAAGGCATGAAGCTCGCCGCCGCCGAGGCGCTGGCCGCCGTCGTCGCCGACGAGCTGAGCGCCGACTGCGTCATCCCCTCGCCGTTCGACGAGCGGGTCGCCCCGGCCGTCACCTCCGCCGTCGCGGCAGCCGCCCGCGCCGAAGGTGTCGCCAGGCGCTGACGGCAGCCGCCCGGCGGACCACCGCCGTGACACGACGGGCCGGGCCCGCACCTGAGACGGGTGCGGGCCCGGCCCGCCGCCGTATGCGGACGTGTTCCCGGAGCGGGCGCGCGGCGGACCCGGGCGGCGCGGGCGCGGTGCGCGTCACACCCGCGCCCGGTATCGCGGTGCGGACCGGCGGCCTACTTTGGGATCATGTTTGCTGCCTACGCCGCCCGCATCGACCGCGACCAGCCCCTGAACGGCCTCGAACTGGGTGAGCGCCCGGCCCCCGAGGCGCGCCCCGGCTGGACCACCGTCAACGTCAAGGCCGCCTCCCTCAACCACCACGACCTCTGGTCGCTGCGCGGCGTGGGGCTCGGCGAGGAAGCGCTGCCGATGATCCTCGGCTGCGACGCCGCCGGCACCGACGCGGACGGCAACGACGTCGTCCTGCACTCCGTCATCGGGCAGACCGGCCACGGCGTCGGCCCCGGCGAGCCGCGCTCCATCCTCACCGAGCGCTACCAGGGCACCTTCGCCGAACGGGTCGCCGTGCCCTCCTGGAACGTGCTGCCCAAGCCGCCGGAGCTGACCTTCGAAGAGGCCGCCTGCCTGCCCACGGCCTGGCTCACCGCGTACCGCATGCTCTTCACCAACGCCGGGGTGCGGCCCGGCGACAGCGTCCTCGTCCAGGGCGCGGGCGGCGGCGTCGCGACCGCGGCCATCGTGCTGGGCGCCGCGGCCGGACTCCGGGTCTTCGCCACCAGCCGCGACGAGAGCAAGCGGAAGCGGGCCGAACAGCTGGGTGCCGAGGCGGCGTTCGGCAGTGGAGAGCGGCTGCCGCAGAAGATGGACGCGGTGATCGAGACGGTCGGCGCCGCCACCTGGTCGCACTCGATCCGGTCGCTGCGCCCCGGCGGCACCCTGGTCATCTCCGGCGCCACCAGTGGATTCCACCCCGAGCGCACCGAACTCAACCGGATCTTCTTCCTGGAGCTGAAGATCGTCGGCTCCACCATGGGCAGCAAGGAGGAACTGGCCTCGTTGCTCGGCTTCTGCGCCGCCAAGGGCGTCCGCCCGGTGATCGACTCGACGCTGCCGCTGGACCGGGCGCGTGAGGGCTTCGCGAAGATGGCCGAGGGCGAGCTGTTCGGCAAGGTCGTGCTGACGGTCTGATGCGACGGACGGACGAGGGCGAAGTGGACGGCGGGATGCGGGTGTTGCGGGCCGACGGGCGGGCCGCCGCGCCCTGGAGCAACGGCGGCGGGGTGACCCGTGAGGTCGCCGTCCGGCCCAGGGGCGCGGCCTGGGACACGTTCGACTGGCGGGTGAGCCTGGCCGATGTCACCCGGGACGGCCCGTACTCGCCGCTGCCCGGCATCCGCCGGATCCTGACCGTCGTCGACGGCGCGGGCGTGGAGCTGACGGTCGACGGCAGCCCGCACCGACTGCCCGGCCGCTTCCGTCCGTTCGCCTTCTCCGGCGCCGCGCCCACCGGCTGCCGACTCCTGGACGGCCCGATCGTGAACCTGAACGTGATGCTGCGGGAGGGACGCGCGGGGGCGACGGTCGAGATCGTGCGGGGCGCGGGGGAGGTGCCGCCGGAGGAGGGGCGGGAGGTGCTGGTGGTGGCCCTGGAGGGCTCCGCGACGGTGACGGCCCGGCCGGAAGGCCCGAGGGCGGGCGATGCGTCCCGGGCCCAACTCGGCCGTTTCGACGCCGGGTTGCTGCCCGAGCGCTGGTCGGCCGTGCTGCGGACGGAGGGCGTCGCCGCGGTGATCACGCTGACGGCGGGCGGGGCGGGCGTCTGACCACGGGGGCGGGCCCCGTCGGACCGTGGCGTCTGCGGGCGGGGCCACATTGACCAGGCTGTGGTGCTGGCGGTAGCGCGGCGGGCCGGGGGGCGTACCCGCCGCCGGCAGCGTCATGCCGGGCAGCTCCACGACGAGGCCGGCGAGCCGCGCCGACACGTCACCGCCGACGCACGCGCGCCAGGCCGAAGTGCTTTCTTCTTCCGCGTGGTTGAGTACCCGGCTGCCGTCCCGGCTCAGAGGGAAGTGCGCGCCGAGCAGTCCCGGCACCTGCGCGTCATGGAGTACGTGGCCGCCGTCCGTGCTCAGGAACGCGGTGAGCAGAGCCCCGTGTCGGGGTCTCCTGATCGCCCCGGGCCGTGAGGGCCGCGTCGGCCGCGGCGGTCTGCACGGCGGGGGCGGGGGCGATCCAGGAGCTGATCAGGGCGGTGCCGGCGTCGGGGTGCCGGACGTCAGGGAAAGCGGTGGTGCGGGACATGGCGTGCTCCGTTCCTCGGGGCGCTTCGGAGCCGTTCCCCTCAAGTGCGCTTGAGGTCAAGGGGGATGGGGTGGAGAACGGCGCGGGGGAGGCGGCGAGGGCGGTTGGCTTGAGGGCGGGCGGCTACGGGCTGCTTGCCCAGGCGGCGCCTGCGGGCACCGTCCCGCCCGGGGCGGCCCCGGCCGGTAGCGGGCCGTGCGGTAGCGGCTCGTGCGGTATCGGGCCGTGCGGTGCCGGTTCGTGCGGTATCCGCTCGTCCGGTATCGGCTCCTGCGGTGCCGGGGCGTTCGGGAGGAGGCAGTCCGGAACCGGGTGGTCCGCTGCCGTTCCGGCGGGGGCTGTTGCGCGGGTGAGCGTGTCACGGGAGGTCCTGGCGCCGGGGGCCTCGCCGGGGAGCAAGCCCACGGGCAGACCTCCCGGTGGTATGGCCCCTGGCGGCACGCCTCCCGGTGGCGGGCCTCCTGGGGGCGCGCCTCCCGGCGCCGTGCTTCCCGAAGGTGTGCTGTCCGGCGTCAGGATGCCCGAGGCGAAGACCGCGTCGGCCAGTGGGCGGAGCAGGTGTGCCAGCCGTTCGGCGCGGGCGCGGCCCAGGGCGCGCCAAGGGCCCGCCGCCAGTTGGTCCGTGAGCTGTTCCAGGGCCGCGCGCTCCCTGCGGCCGCGGAGGGTCGCGCTGCCGTCCGGGGCGATCCAGCCGCGGGCGGCGAGCCGGTCATGGGCGTCGCTCCACTCCTGGGCACTCCAGCCGCGGGCGGCGGCGGATTCCGGGGCGGCCCAGCCGCGGTCGGCGCCGGTGCCCGTCGCCGCGTGCGAGACCAGTGCCTCGCACGGGTCGAGGCCGCAGGTCAGCAGCGCCGCCAGATGGCCGTCGCCGCGGTGCTCGCGCAATACCGTGGCGGACTGCCACAGCATCAGATGCGGGGCGTCGGGCCAGGGCAGATCGAGGTTGGCGGCGGCCAGCGGGCGGGCCGCCGTACCGGCGTTCTCGGCGGCCCTGCGGGCCAGTTCGGCGGCCTCGGCGAGCTGGCCGCAGGTCAGCCGGTCGCCGAGCAGCCGGGACAGCACCCGGTCCACCGCCCGCAGCCGCGCGTCCAGCACTTCGGCGGGCCCGGCCGTCGACCAGATCCGCGGGATGTACTGGGCGATCAGACGCGGGCTGAACGTGTAGTACGTCGCGGCCACCAGCTCGGGGCCCGCGGCGCCCAAGGGGGCCGTGCGCCAGGCGAAATAGCGGGGCCAGCGCGACGTGATGTCGTAGCCGAGGCCCGCCGCGACCCGCAGGGCCTCGGGGGCGGAGTAGAGGGTGGCGTGCAGCGGTTCGAGCTGATGCCACATCCGGCGGGCGACCGAAAGGTAATCCGACATCGCTGTACCTCATGGCCTTCACGATGCGTGCAGACAAGGGTGGTTGGCGGTGGGGCGCGCCTGAGGGGCCTGGGCTTGTCCCCTCGCCGGGGCGTGCCGTACGGGCTCCGGGCCGGGCGGACCTCGCGGAACGTCCCGGCTCGGCACACGGCCTTCGGCCCGGATGCCGGTGGCCGGGGATGCCCTCGGGACCGCCGCCGGACGAAAAACCGTGCGATTGATGACGTTCCCCGATTACGCGCCGTAAATCCTGCCCGCCGTAAGCAACTCTCCGTAACCGGCGGCCGGTTGGCTCCGGCGGGCGGGCGGCACGGGCCTCGGCACGCGCCCGGAATGCGTCCCGCCGGGGCCGCACCCGCTCTCCCGTACCCCGGCACGGCCGCGCCCGGAACCCGTCCCGGCCGTACTCGCCCCGGAGCCCCGCTGCCCCGCTACTCCTCCGAGCCCGAGCCCGAGCCCGAGCCCGAGCCCGACGGTGCGGCGTACCGCTCCGGATCGCGCAGCAGGGCGCCGATGTGGGCCGCGGCCGTCGACAGGCGGCGACGGGCCTGCCGCAACTGCTCGTCGGTGACGCCGTGATCGCGCGCGGCGTCCCGGAGGTCGTCGCGGAAGCGGTCGAGGAGCCGGTCGAAGTCACGGGCCGGATCGGCGCCGACGGGATCCTCGGCCCACTCCGGCGTCGGCGGGGCGGCCGACGGCCGGGTCTCCTGGCCCTGTGCCTCCTGACCCTGTGCCTCCTTGGTCAGGTCGATGCGCTCGACCGTCACCCGGGTGTCGCCGTTCGCCGCCCCGGACGTGCCCTCCTCGTCACGGTCGCCGCCGGCCGCTCCGCCGGTGAAGCGGCCGACCTCGCGGGAGACTTCGGACAGTGCCTCGCGGACCGCGCCCGACCAGTCGCCGGAGCGGACATGGCCCTGCGTCTGCTCCTGGACCCGCTTGATGACCTGCTGCACCTCTTCGCGGGCGAAGACCTGCGCGTCCTTGGCCTGCTTACGGGCCCGCTGGGCGTCCTGCTTGGCCCGCCGGCTCTCGTCCTTCGCCCGCCGCGCCTGCTCCTTCCACTCCTCCTTGGCGCGCCGGAACTCCTCCTTCGCCTGCCGCCAGGCTTCCTTGTCGCCGAACGCGCCATCGAGGTAGGCGGAGACATCGGGGTACGGCGGCACGCTCTCGCCGGCACCGGTGTCCGCCCGCGCGCCGTCCTCCGCCGCGCCGCCCGACGCCCGGCGGCCGCGGCCCGATTCAGCCCTGGCCTGCTGCGCCGCCTCGCGGATCTCGCGCCGCAGATCGCGGGCCGAGCCGCTCACGTCCTCGCGGATGTCGGAGGCCAGCGCGGCTACCGACTCGCCTATCTCCAGCTCCAGTTCGGCCAGTTCGCCGCCCCGGTCGGCGAGTTCGGCCCGGCCGGCCCCGGTGATCGAGTAGACCTTGCGGCCGCCCTCGGTGGCATGGGTGACCAGGCCCTCGGTCTCCAGCTTGGCCAGCCGCGGATAGACGGTGCCGGCCGACGGCGCATAGAGGCCCTGGAAGCGTTCCTCCAGGAGGCGGATGATTTCGTAGCCGTGCCGGGGGGCCTCGTCGAGCAGCTTGAGGAGGTAGAGGCGGAGGCGGCCGTGGGCGAAGACGGGGGGCATGCTCAGAGCACCTTCTTCTCTGCGGGCCGGCCCGCGGGGGCATCGCCGCGCGGGCCGGGAGCGTCGTGCGGACCGTGGGTGCCGTGCGGCCCCGGGCCCTCGGCGGCGTCGGTCCGCGGGGCCTCGAAGGACGGGCGGCGCAGCAGCGCGAGACCGCCGGAGACGGTGGTGGCCTTCAGCGTGCCGGTGCCGGCGCCGAGGGTTCCGGTGATGTTCTTGGCGCCCCACTGGCCGCCGACCCGCAGGGTGTCGAAGGCGTTGGAGATCTTGCCGCTGGTGGTGTTGGCCTCCACCGTCGCGTCGGCCGGGTCCGGCAGCCGGATGGCCATCTCGCCGGAGACGCTGGTCAGTTGGATGTCGGTGCCCTTGGCCGCCGGGTCGAGGTCGAGCACCATGTCGCCGCTGACGGAGTCGGCGTGCACCGAGCCGCCGGCGCCGTCGATGACGGTCAGATCCCCGGAGACGGAGTGGAACCGCAGGTCGCCGGTGACCGCCTGGGCCTCGACCTTGCCCGATACGGTGTCCGCGCGCACCTCGCCGGTCAGCCCGACCAGGGTGCTGTCGCCCGTCACCCCGCGGATGTCCGTGCGTCCCGCGATGCCGGAGACCACCGCGCTCGCGCCGACGACACCCACCTCGACGCGGGTGGCCGCGGGCACCGTCACCGAGACCACCGCGCTGCGTTTCCACGACTTGCGGTCGAGGAACGCCAGGAAGCCCTTCCACGGCAGGTCTTCGTAGGCGACGGTGAGGGTGCCGTCCTCGCAGGAGACGTTCAGCGGCGTGCCGCGCAGTTCGCCGACCTCCAGGCGGGCCGGGCTGCCGTCGGATGTGCCGACGACGTTGACCGTGCCGCCGTACACCCGGACGTTCAGCGCGCTGACGGGCTCCTCGATCTCCAGCGTGCGTGGCCCGTCCACCCGGATCGGATATCGCGACCGCTCGTTCCTGGACATTCCGGGCCTCCCCTGACTGGACATGGCAACGCAATATATCGCGTCTCGCTAGACACGATATATCGCGGATCGGGGAAGTCAAGCGGCTGACGGAAGCCGCTCGCGCCGTCCCGGCCGGCCAGGAGGCGGACGGCAGGACCGGGCGGCCTCCTACTCGTCGTCCTCGTCGTCGAGCCGGGCCAGCCAGGTGGCCAGCCGCTCCACCGGCACCTCGAAGTCCGGGTTCAGGTCCACGAACGTGCGCAGCTGCTCGGACAGCCACCCGAGGGTGACCTCCTCCTCGCCGCGCCTGCTCTCCAGCTCTTCGATGCCGCGGTCAGTGAAATACACGTGCTCTCCACCAGGGGTCATGGGATATCCCGGCCAGGATAGGCAGGGTCACGGCGGCACGGCGAAGGGCCCGCCCCCGCGACCGCGGGGGCGGGCCCTTCGCCGGGTGCCCGGAACTACCGGAGCGCTCGGCTACGCGTCGAACGCCTCGGCCATGAGCTGGGCCTGCTCCGCCTGGTGACGCTTGGCGGAACCGACGGCCGGGGACGAGCCGTGCGGCCGCGAGATGCGGCGCAGACGCTCGCTGTGCGGGACATCCGCACCGACTGCCAGGTCGAGGTGGTCGATGAGGTTCAGACCGAGGAACGGCCAGGCGCCCTGGTTGGCCGGCTCCTCCTGGACCCACAGGTACTTACCGGCGTTCGGGAACTTGGCGATCTCCGCCTGGAGTTCCTTGCCGGGCAGCGGGTACAGCCGCTCGATGCGGACGATGGCGACGTCGTTCGCGCCGCGCTTCTCCCGCTCCGCCTCCAGGTCGTAATAGACCTTGCCGGAGCAGAAGATCACCTTGCGGACGGCAGCCGCGTCGACCGTGCTGTCGCCGATCACCGGGCGGAAGCCGCCGGTGGTGAACTCTTCCGCCTTCGACGCCGCGGCCTTCAGACGCAGCATCGACTTCGGGGTGAAGACGACCAGCGGCTTGTGGTGCGGGTTGTGGACCTGCCAGCGCAGCAGGTGGAAGTAGTTCGACGGCAGCGTGGGCATGGCGACCGTCATGTTGTTCTGCGCGCACAGCTGGAGGAAGCGCTCGATCCGGGCCGAGGAGTGGTCCGGGCCCTGGCCCTCGTAGCCGTGCGGCAGCAGCAGGGTGACGCCGGAGGTCTGGCCCCACTTCTGCTCGGCGGACGAGATGAACTCGTCGATGACGGTCTGCGCGCCGTTGGCGAAGTCACCGAACTGCGCCTCCCACATGACCAGCGACTCCGGGCGGGCCAGCGAGTAGCCGTACTCGAAGCCCATCGCCGCGTACTCGCTGAGCAGCGAGTCGTAGACGTTGAAGCGTGCCTGGTCCTCGGAGAGGTAGAGCAGCGGGGTGTAGTCGTCGCCGGTCTCGCGGTCGATGAGGACCGCGTGACGCTGGCCGAAGGTGCCGCGGCGGGAGTCCTGGCCGGCGAGCCGGACCGGGGTGCCCTCCATCAGCAGCGAACCGATGGCCAGGGTCTCGCCCATGCCCCAGTCGATCGTGCCGTCCTCCACCTGGGCCGCGCGGCGCTGGAGCTGGGGCAGCAGACGCGGGTGGACGGTGACCCGCTCGGGGATGTTGACCTGCGACTCGGCGATCCGCTTGACGACCTCCTGGGAGATCGCGGTGTCCACGAACACCGGGAACTCGGCCTGCGGCTGCGGCACCTCGGGGGTGGCCGGAGCCGTGGTGGCCTCGCGGACCTCCGTGAAGACCTTCTCCAGCTGGCCCTGGAAGTCCTGAAGCGCCTGCTCGGCCTCTTCCAGCGTGATGTCGCCACGGCCGATGAGCGACTCGGTGTAGAGCTTGCGCACCGAGCGCTTCTTGTCGATCAGGTCGTACATCAGCGGCTGCGTGAAAGCCGGGTTGTCCGACTCGTTGTGACCACGGCGGCGGTAGCAGATCAGGTCGATGACGACGTCCTTGTTGAACGCCTGGCGGAACTCGAAGGCGAGACGCGCGACGCGCACCACGGCCTCCGGGTCGTCACCGTTCACATGGAAGATCGGCGCCTCGATCATGCGGGCCACGTCGGTGGCGTACATGGAGGAGCGGGCCGACTCCGGTGCGGCGGTGAAGCCGACCTGGTTGTTGATGACGATGTGCACGGTGCCGCCGCAGCGGTAGCCGCGCAGCTGCGACATGTTCAGCGTCTCCGCGACCACGCCCTGGCCCGCGAAGGCCGCGTCGCCGTGCAGCTGGACGGGCAGGACCGTGAAGTCCGTGCCGCCCTTGTTGATGATGTCCTGCTTGGCGCGCGCGATGCCCTCGACGATCGGGTCGACGGCCTCCAGGTGGGAGGGGTTGGCCGCCAGCGAGACCTTGATCTGCTCGCCGTCCAGGCCGGTGAAGACGCCCTCCTGGCCCAGGTGGTACTTCACGTCGCCGGAGCCGTGCATCGACTTCGGGTCGAGGTTGCCCTCGAACTCCCGGAAGATCTGCGCGTACGACTTGCCGACGATGTTCGCCAGGACGTTCAGTCGGCCGCGGTGGGCCATGCCGATGACGACCTCGTCGAGCCGCGACTCGGCCGCGGAGTCGATGACCGCGTCCAGCAGCGGGATGACGGACTCGCCGCCCTCCAGCGAGAAGCGCTTCTGGCCGACGTACTTCGTCTGCAGGAACGTCTCGAACGCCTCGGCGGAGTTCAGCCGGCGCAGGATGCGCAACTGCTCCTCGCGCTCGGGGGAGTTGTGCGTCCGCTCGACCCGGTCCTGGATCCACTTGCGCTGCTTGGGGTCCTGGATGTGCATGAACTCGATGCCGGTGGTGCGGCAGTACGAGTCACGCAGCACGCCCAGGATGTCGCGCAGCTTCATCATGGTCTTGCCGGAGAAGCCGCCGACCGCGAACTCGCGCTCCAGGTCCCACAGAGTGAGGCCGTGCTCGATGATGTCGAGGTCGGGGTGCTTGCGCTGGTGGTACTCCAGCGGGTCGGTGTCGGCCATGACGTGGCCGCGGACCCGGTAGGAGTGGATCAGGTCGAAGACCCGCGCGGCCTTGGTGACGTCGTCGTCGTGGGAGACGTCGATGTCGCGCAGCCAGCGGACCGGCTCGTACGGAATCCGCAGCGACTTGAAGATGTCGTCGAAGAAGTCGTTCTCGCCGAGCAGCAGCTGGCTCATGATGCGCAGGAACTCGCCGGAGGCGGC
The DNA here is from genome assembly GCF_020564935.1 of Streptomyces pinistramenti. Taxonomy (GTDB): domain Bacteria; phylum Actinomycetota; class Actinomycetes; order Streptomycetales; family Streptomycetaceae; genus Streptomyces; species Streptomyces pinistramenti. Next base: position 35,875 of record NZ_JAJCXB010000018.1, on the reverse strand, counting down.
GCCCTGGATCACGCGGTGGTCGTACGTGCTGGTCAGCGTCATGACCTTGGCGACACCCAGCTTGTTCAGGGTGTCCTGCGAGGTGCCCTGGAACTCCGCGGGGTAGTCCATCGCGCCGACGCCGATGATGAGGCCCTGGCCGGGCATCAGGCGGGGCACGGAGTGGACGGTGCCGATGCCGCCCGGGTTCGTCAGCGACGCGGTGACTCCGGTGAAGTCCTCCATCGTCAGCTTGTTGGTGCGGGCCCGGCGGACGATGTCCTCGTACGCCTGCCAGAACTCGAAGAAGGTCAGCGTCTCGGCCTTCTTGATGGCGGCGACGACGAGCTGGCGGTCGCCGTTCGGCTTCACCAGGTCGATGGCCAGACCGAGGTTGACGTGCTCGGGCTTGACCAGCGTCGGCTTGCCGTCCTTCTCCGCGAAGGAGTGGTTCATCGACGGCATGGCCTTGAGGGCCTGCACCATCGCGTACCCGATGAGGTGGGTGAAGGAGACCTTCCCACCGCGGGCGCGCTTGAGGTGGTTGTTGATGACGATGCGGTTGTCGAAGAGCAGCTTCACCGGCACCGCGCGCACGGACGTGGCCGTCGGCAGCTCCAGCGAGGCGTTCATGTTCTTCGCCACCGCGGCCGACGGGCCGCGCAGGGTGACCAGCTCCGGGCCTGCCGGAGCTTCCTTGGCGTCGGCCGCGGCGGGCTTGGCCGCGGGCTTCGCGGCCGGAGCGGCGGCCTTGGCCGGGGCCGCCTTGGCCGGAGCGGCCTGGGCGGGCGCCGGAGCGCTCGCCGCGGGCTTCGCCGGTGCGGCCGGAGCGGCCGGGGTGGCGGGCTTCGGCTGGGCCGGCGGGGTCGGGGACTGCGCCGGTGCGGCCGGAGCGGGGGCGGAGCCCTCCGCCGGCTGGCTGGGCGCGGTGGCGCCGCCCGGCTTGTAGTCGGCGAAGAAGTCCCACCAGGCTCGGTCTACCGAGTTCGGGTCCTGGAGGTACTGCTGGTAGATCTCGTCGACGAGCCACTCATTTGCACCGAACGCAGCGGCAGGGGACTTTCCCTGCCCGTCTTGGTCGGTCGAGATGCTCGAGCTGTTGGGGGACTGTGGCGACACGGCGGCAACCGCCCTCTTCCGCTTCCTAAGGTGGTGGACAGCGGGAATAAAGGCTACGCCTCTTGTGACCATTGGTGCAGTCCGGGAGGGCCACTCGTCGCGCACGTCACATTCACCGATGGGTTTCAAGGCATGACTTGGCGGGAAACACTCGGAGTTTGCCCGCGCGAGGGTAGGACTCAGCGCAGAGGCACCCCATCCGGCGGGCGTGATCGCGCCACCTGATGCGTGCTTCCGCCACCGACCCTACGTCACGGGCCGTCAACCTCGGTTTGACTCCGTTCCCGGGAGGGTGACCCGGATGCGACACCCACGGGTGGATTCGGCCACCCCGATCCGGCCGCCGTGCAGATCCACCGCCCAGCGCGCAATCGCGAGGCCCAGACCGGTGCCTCCGTCGGTCCCCGGGCCCGACGCCGCGGGACCGCCGCGGTTGAACCGTTCGAAGACGCGGTAGCGCTCCGACTCGGGAATGCCAGGGCCCTCGTCCTGCACGTCCAGCTCCAGGCTCTCGGGGCCCTCGCCCCGCCGGGCGTGCACGGTGACCCGGCCGTGCCGCGGGCTGTGCTTGATCGCGTTGTCGATCAGATTGGCCACGACCTGGTGCAGCCGCTCGGCATCCGCGTAGGCGGTCAGCTCCGGGGGCGAGACGTCGAGGTGCAGATGGACGTCCGTACGCGTGTGGGTGCCGGAGCCGGCGAGCCCGGCCAGGGTCGAGGCGCCGCGGCTCATGTTGGCTTCCTTGAGCACGCCGGACAGGTACGGCCACACCTCGAAGCGGCGGCTGTGCAGCGGGACGACGCCGTTGTCCAGCCGGGAGAGGTCCAGCAGGTGCTCGACCAGCCTGCCCAGCCGCTCGGTCTGCTTCAGCGCCGTCCGCATCGTCTCCGGATCGGGCTCGGAGACCCCGTCCACCACGTTCTCCAGCACCGCCCGCAGCGCGGCGATCGGCGTCCGCAGTTCGTGCGAGACGTTCGCGACCAGTTCCTTGCGGTGGGTGTCCACCGCCTCCAGGTCGGCGGCCATGCGGTTGAACGCGTCCGCCAGGTCGCCGAACTCGTCCCGGCGCTCCGAGCGCACCCTGCGGGTGTAGTCGCCCTGTGCCATCGACCGTGTCACGTCGGTCATCTCGCCGAGCGGCGCGGTCAGGCTGTTCGCCACGAACTGGGTGATCAGCAGCGAGGCGATGATCGAGAAGACGGTGATCACCCGCAGCTCGGTCGCCGAGTGCATCGCGACGAACACCAGCAGCGTCGTGATGATCACCGAGACGATGACCAGCGCACCGAGCGCGGCCTTCACCGAACGGTACGGATCCAGCGGCCGCAGCCCGTCCCAGACCCGCTCGCCCAGCCCGCGGGCGCGGGCCTGCCACCACCGCGTCATGCGGGCGGGGTCTCCAGGGCGTAGCCGACTCCGTGGACCGTGCGGATGCGCTCGGCGCCGATCTTGCGGCGCAGTGCCTTGATGTGGCTGTCGACCGTGCGCGTCCCGGAGGCGTCCGCCCAGTCCCACACCTCGGCCAGCAGCTGTTCGCGGGAGAGCACCGCGCGGGGGGTGTTCGCCAGGCAGACCAGCAGGTCGAACTCGGTCGGCGTCAGGTGCACGTCGGCGCCGCGCACCCGTACCCGGCGCTGCGCGTGGTCGATCTCCAGCTCACCGAGGCGCAGGATGCCGCTGCGCGGGGTGTGCGCGGCCAGCGCGGCGCGCTCGACGCGGCGCAGCAGCACGTGCACCCGCGCGGCCAGCTCCCGCATCGAGAACGGCTTGGTCATGTAGTCGTCGGCGCCGACCCCGAGCCCGACCAGCATGTCGGTCTCGTCGTCCCGCGCGGTCAGCATCATCACCGGCACCGGACGCTGGGCCTGGACCCGGCGGCAGACCTCCAGGCCGTCGAAGCCCGGCAGCATCACATCCAGGACCAGCAGGTCGGGCTGCCACGCCTCGGCGGTGTCCACCGCGGCCGGGCCGTCGGTGGCCGTCTGCACCTGGAAGCCCTCGGCGCGCAGCCGGGCCGCGATGGCATCCACGATCGTCGGGTCGTCCTCGACGACCAGCACCCGGCGCTGGGCGCCCGGCGTGGCCGCGGCGGTACCGCCCTGGCTGGTCTGAGTCTGGTCCATCGCCCGCCCCTGCATGTCCCCGTGTGCGTGGTCGCGTAGTGCTGGACGCGGCGGCCCGGCCTCGCGCCGCCCGCCGGTGGGGGCGGGCGGTGTCGCGCCGGACTCCTGTCCAGGGGAGCAGCGTAAGGGCACGGTGTGACTGTCGGCTACGCGCCCTTGCGCGCGAGATGCACCACGTCGGGGACGCCTCGGGCAACAGGGATCTCTTCCGTACGTACCCCCTGGAACCCGGCATTCCGGAGGGCGAGGTCGAAGGCGGGCGACGGGCGGGCCGACCAGACGGCGAGCACACCGCCCGGTGTGAGCCGGTCCCGGCAGGCCGCGAGACCGGCCGGTGCGTAGAGGCCGCCGTTGTCCTCGGTGACGGTCCAGTCCGGTCCGTTGTCGATGTCCAGGCACAGCGCGTCGAAGGTCTCCCGGCCCGCGCCGTCGCGGACGTGGGCGACCAGATCCGCGTGCACGATCTCCGTCCGCGGGTCGGCCAGGGCCCGGCCGGAGAGTTCCGCCAGCGGCCCGCGGCGATGCCAGTCGATCACCGCGGCCTCCCGCTCGACGACCGTGATCCTGCCCCAGCGCGTCTGCTGCGCCGCCCTGACCAGCGAAAACCCGACGCCGATGCCTCCGATCAGCAAGGACGGTCGGACCCGCTCCGGTGGCAGCTCGGCCAGTGCGGCGTCGATCAGGAGCCGCTCGGACCTGCCGTCGGACGTGTCCATCAGAAAGCAGCCGTTGGCGATGATCTCGTAGATCGCCGCGCCCCCGGGCTCTGCGCTGCGCCGCCGCAGGACCACTTCGCCGTACGGGCCCTCGCGGCGGTCGAGGGTGTGCGGGCCTTCGGGGAGGCCGGCCGTCGGGGAGAAAGGGGGAACGGGAGCCATGCGGCCATCCTGGCGGGCCCGGCCGACGCCGGTCCACCTCCTGGGGGCGCGGCGCAGGAGCGGAGCGGACGTGGTGCGTCCCGAGGGGGTTGCCCACGGTGAGGCGTTGTGACGCACATCACTCACACAGCTCGCTCATGGGTTGAACAGCCACGCTGTCCTGCACGTTGTGCACAGCGGAGCGCGGCCGGAGAGACGGCCGCGACGGACGCGAGCGCCTGGACGGAAGGAGCCCGGAACGGTGAGCTGGGTGGAGACCGCCGACACCGCGCGGGCGGGCACGAGGCCGGTCGGCTTCGGGGGCACGTCCCGGCAGGCCGTGGTGGTGCCGCCGGTACGCGCCGACGCGGCCGTGCCGTACGCCGGGCCCGCGCCGGGCGCCACCGCGGAGCCGGCCGGCGCACCCGCAGTGGGCCGGGCGCGCGAGGCGGCCGCGCTGTGGGGGCACCGGCTCCGGCGACTGCTGCCCAGCCCCACCGGCACCCCGTTCACCTTCGGCTACACCCTCGTCCTCCTGGTGACCTCCTTCATCGCCGCCCACGCCGACCCCGTCTTCGTCGGCGAGCTGCTGCGCGGCTCCAGCACCGACGTCGCGCACCTCACCCACACCCCGCTGCTGGTCCTCGTCGCCAGCGCCCTGTGGATAGACGGCGGGGTGACCTCGGGGTTCGCCGTCGCCTTCCTGTTCGTGCTGACCGCCCTGGAGCGCCGCATCGGGGGCCTGGGCGCCGCCGCGGTGTTCGTCGGCGGCCACGTACTGGCCACCCTCGCCACGGAACTGCCGATCGGCTTCTCCGTTGCCGCCGGGCAGCTGCCCGTCAGCTCGCTGCACCGGCTGGACTACGGCATCAGCTTCGGCGTGATGACGTGCACCGGCGCGCTCGCGGGCCTGCTGCCCGGACGGCTGAGGTGGCCGCTGCTGGCCGGCGTCGGCTACCTGGCCGTCGGCGACGTGGTGGCCTTCGTCGACCCGATGGCGGCCTGGGGGCACCTCCTCGCGCTCACCATCGGAGTGGCGAGCTGGCCGTTGCTCCGCCGCCGTCGTGCCCGGCGCGACCGCCCGCAGCCACTGCGCGGCGACCTCGGCCACCCGGCCCTGCGGGGAGGGCGCACGGGCTGACGGGAAGCCGGGCGCGCGAGCCGCCGACGGGACGGGCCGTCCGGGTAACGGAGTTCAGGCGGCCAGGAGGTCGGCGATCTCCTGGTGGAGCCGGACGGGGAGGGTCAGGCGCCACCGGTCGGCGGCCTCCGTGGCGAGAGCGCGGCTCCACCGCCAGCTGTGCCGCGCCGCGGCGCGGACCGCAGCCGGCTCCGCGGCGGCCGTGGTCGCGGCGTAGCGCGCACGGTCGGCGGCCGGCAGGTCGTGCTCCAGGTTCCGGCTCGGGGTGAGCCAGTGGGCGGTGGAGCCGCGCAGCAGGCGGCACAGCTGGAGCTGCGACGGGGCGACGACGGTGTGCAGCAGGGCGTGGGCGCGGGCGGTCTCGCCGCGGGCCAGCACCTGGGCGAGCATCAGGGTCCAGTTGGCCAGCTCGGCGGTGAGCTGCCGGGCCGTGCCGACGGGCTCCGGCGGGACGAAGTCGGCGAGCGTGCGGGCCGCTTCGGTCAGCCGCCCGCTGCGGTCGAGCAGGATCGCGGCTTCCGGGTCGGGCAGCTGCACCGTGCCGCGCCAGGAGGAGACCTCATCGATGCCGGGATCTGCCGCCTCGACGTGGAATTCACCGCGCATCAGATCGTCGAAGACGACGGCGAGGATCCCGTACATGTTGGTGTATGCCAGCTTCAGCGGGGCCAGGCGCTCGATGAACTCCCGGCCGTCGAAGGTGTCGGCGTGCGGGGCGCGTACGTAGAGGTACGCCTCGATGTCCGAGTACGCGTCGGCCTCGCCGAGCGTCCAGGAGCCGTACAGCAGGACGCCGTCCAGCCGGGGTTCGGCGTGCGCGGCCTCGCGCAGCCGCTCGACGCGGCGGTCCAGTGCGGGGGTGGGGGTGCGGTGCGGCATGGGGGTCTCCTGAGTGGGGGCGGGCGGCATACGCCGGTTTTCGTGCGGCGGGCCGCGCGGCATGGCGTGCGGACGGGCCCGGCGGCTGCCGGGTGATGGATCTCGGGGTCGCGGACCGCGTTCGCGTACTCAGGAAAAAACGCCCATGGCCCGCACTGTACCGGGGAGTTGGGGGAGGGGGGCCGCCGGTGGGTGCGTCCGGCGGGGCCGGTCCGCCGGGCCGGCCCCGCCCTGATCGCTCACGGCGAACACGGTCCGGGGAACATCTCCTGAGCTCTCTGCATTGAGTGGGTAAAGCTCAACTTGCCTGCCGAAGGGGAGATCATGGCTTCGTCGTCCGCCTCGCTCACTCTGCCCGTGCTGCCCCTCGATGACGAGGTGGTGCTGCCCGGCATGGTCGTGCCGCTGGATCTGTCCGACGTGGATGTCCGGGCCGCGGTGGAGGCCGCGCAGGCCGCCGCCACACCGGGTAACAAGCCGGAGGTGCTGCTTGTGCCCCGGATCGGGGGCGCGTCCCGTGCGGCGTCCGGGACCTATGCGGCGATCGGGACGCTCGGGCGGATCGAGCAGGTCGGGCGGCTGTCCGACGGCGATCCCGGCGCGCTGATCCGCGGCCTGGGCCGGGTCCGTATCGGCGTCGGCACGACCGGTCCCGGTGCCGCGCTGTGGGTGGAGGGCAGCGCCATCGAGGAGACGGTGCCCGGTTCGGGAGCGGGGACTGAAGAGTCCGGCCGCGAGGGTTCGCTGCCCGGTGCCGTCGCCGAACTGGTCACCGAGTACAAGGCGCTGGCCACCAGCTGGCTCCGCAAGCGCGGTGCCTGGCAGGTCGTGGACCGGGTGCAGCAGATCGAGGACGTGGCCACGCTCGCCGACAACTCGGGCTACTCGCCGTTCCTGACCATCGAGCAGAAGGTGCGCCTGCTGGAGACCGTCGACCCGGTCGCCCGGCTGAAGTACGCCGTCGAAGTGCTGCGCGAGCACCTCGCCGAGCAGGACGTCGCCGAGTCCATCGCCAAGGACGTCCAGGAGGGTGTCGACAAGCAGCAGCGGGAGTTCCTGCTGCGGCGGCAGATGGAGGCGGTCCGTAAGGAGCTGGCGGAGATCAACGGCGACGCGGAGGACGAGGGCGGGGACTACCGCGCCCGGGTGGAGGCCGCGGGCCTCCCCGGGGACGTCCGCAAGGCCGCGCTCAAGGAGGTCGACAAGCTGGAGCGGTCCAGCGACCAGAGCCCGGAGGGCTCCTGGATCCGCAACTGGCTGGACACCGTCCTCGAACTGCCGTGGAACGAGCGGACCGAGGACGCGTACGACATCCCGGGCGCCCGGGAGGTGCTGGACGCCGACCACGCGGGCCTGGAGGACGTCAAGGAGCGCATCACCGAGTACCTGGCTGTCCGCAAGCGGCGGGCCGAGCGCGGCATCGGCCCGGTGGGCGGGGCCGGTGACGGCGCCGCCCAGGACGGTGGTTCCGCAGGTCAGGGCAGTGGCGGGCGCCGGTCAGGTGGTGCGGTGCTGGCGCTGGTCGGGCCGCCCGGGGTCGGCAAGACCTCGCTGGGCGAGTCCGTCGCGCGGGCCATGGGCCGCAAGTTCGTCCGGGTCGCGCTCGGCGGGGTGCGGGACGAGGCGGAGATCCGCGGGCACCGGCGCACGTACGTCGGCGCGCTGCCCGGCCGGATCGTGCGGGCCGTCAAGGAAGCCGGTTCGATGAACCCGGTGGTGCTGCTCGACGAGATCGACAAGGTGGGCTCCGACTACCGCGGCGACCCCGCAGCCGCGCTCCTTGAGGTCCTGGACCCGGCGCAGAACCACACCTTCCGCGACCACTATCTGGAGGTCGAACTCGACCTCAGCGACGTGGTGTTCCTGGCCACGGCCAACGTCCTGGAGGCCATCCCCGAGCCGCTGCTGGACCGGATGGAGCTGGTGCGTCTTGACGGTTACACCGAGGACGAGAAGATCGTCATCGCCCGGGACCACCTCCTGCCGCGCCAGCTGGAGCGGGCCGGCCTCGAACCGGGCGAGGTGACCCTCCAGGACGACGCGCTGCGCAAGCTGGCGGGCGAGTACACCCGCGAGGCCGGGGTGCGGAATCTGGAGCGCGCGGTGGCCAGGCTGCTGCGCAAGGTGGCGGCCCAGCACGAACTGGGCGAGCGTGAGCTGCCGTTCACGATCGGCGCCGAGCAGCTGCGCCCGCTGATCGGGCGGCCGCACCACACGCCCGAGTCGGCGCAGGACCCGGCCGAGCGGCGGACCGCGGTGCCCGGTGTGGTCACCGGTCTTGCCGTCACCGGAGCGGGCGGCGACGTGCTGTACGTCGAGGCGTCGCTCGCCGATCCGGAAACCGGCGCTTCGGGGCTCCAGTTGACCGGCCAGCTCGGCGACGTGATGAAGGACTCGGCCCACATCGCGCTGTCGTTCCTGCGCTCGCACGGCGCGGAACTGGAGCTTCCGGTGGCCGATCTCAAGGAGCGCGGCGTGCATCTGCACGTACCGGCGGGCGCCGTCCCCAAGGACGGGCCGAGCGCGGGCGTCACGATGACCACCGCGCTGGCCTCACTGCTGTCCGGACGGCCGGTGCGGCCCGATGTGGCGATGACCGGTGAGGTCTCGCTGACCGGGCGGGTGCTGCCGGTCGGCGGCGTCAAGCAGAAGCTGCTCGCCGCGCACCGTGCGGGGATCACGACGGTGATCATCCCGCAGCGCAACGCACCGGACCTGGACGAGGTGCCCGCCGAGATCCTGGACGCGCTCGACGTCCACCCGGTCTCGGACGTCCGCCGGGTGCTGGAGCTGGCGCTCACCGACGCCGCGGCCCCGGTGCGGGCACCGGAGGCACCGGCCAGGGAGATCCCTGCCGCGGCGTGACGGACGCGGCAGGAGACGGCCCCTCCCGCACGAACACGCGGGAGGGGCCGCCGTGCTGCCCGGATCACAGCAGGCGGGCGCGCCCGCCGTCAGCCGTTGGCGAGTGCCTGGAGCCGGTCGTAGGCGCCGTTGAATTTGTTGTGGTCACCGACGGTCGGACCGGTCGAGGTGTACTGCCAGATGGTGTGGAAGCCCCAGCCGGCCGGGAGTTCACCGACCGACGAGCCGTAGCGCGGCACCCAGAGCGGGTTGATGCTGCCGAATCCGGCGTAGTTGCCCGTGCACTGCTTCCACCAGTCGGTGGAGGTGTAGATGACGGCGTCCCGCCCGGTGCGCGCCTTGTAGGTCGAAAACCAGTCCTTCATCCAGTTGACGAGTCCGCTCGCACTGAGCCCGTAACAGGTCGCCCCGTAGGGGTTGTACTCCATGTCCAGCGCGCCCGGCAGTGTCTTGCCGTCCTTGGACCAGCCGCCGCCGTGGTCGACGAAGTAGTTGGCCTGGGCGGCACCGCTGGAGGTGTCGGGTGTGGCGAAGTGGTACGCGCCGCGGATCATCCCGGCGCTGTAGGAGCCGTTGTACTGCTGCGCGAAGTACGGGTTGACGTAGCTGGTGGACTCGGTCGCCTTGACGTAGGCGAACTTCACGCCGCTGCTCCACAGCGTCGCCCAGGCGACGTTGCCCTGGTGGCCGCTGACGTCCACCCCCTCGACGCCGGCGAGCAGTCCGCGGGTCGGCGCGCCCTCGGCCGCGGTGCCTTCGTGGGCGGCGATCTGGGATCCGGCCCAGTCCAGCCCGGGGTGGGTGGGTTCCTGCGCGCCCTTACCCGCGGCGTCCTGCGCGGCCGCGCTGCCGGACAGCCCGAGGACCAGGGAGAGGACGGTGAAGAGGATCCCGGCCGCGGTCGCCGGCGGACGCGAGCGGTGGGGGGAGCCGGACCTGTGCACGGTCATGCGTGCCTCCGAAAACGGTGTGGATGACCTGAGGGGGATACGGACCGGCGGCGGGCCGCGGTCCGGCGTCACTGTCACCGGCGTGCGGTGACGGGGTGCGCAGTACGGGAACGAGCGTGACCTGCGGGGGATACGAGCGCGTGGAGCGTGACTACGGCGTACGGGTACGCGGGCGGCGCGGGACGTACGGGCGCGGGACGAAAGAAGAGCGGGGACCGGCAGGCTCGGGCAGCACGGCTATTGGTGTGGCCATGCCAGAAAGACGATACGCGCGTAGACCGTGGCGATAAAAGGGGGACGCGGGGCTGCCGTTGGTCTAATCCTGCGAAATACTGGCCCAGCTGCGGCTTCGGCGGCAGCGAGCGGAAACTTTCACGACGGGGAAAGCCGGAAAGGGCGCTGACGTGCACAACACCGGAGCCGACGGAACGACGGCGAACGGCGAACCGAGTGGTGTGGACCACGTATTCCTGTCACTGGAACGCGAGTTGGCGGTATTTCTTCGCCGGGCCCGCGCCTCTTCCGGCGAATTGGCCAGGGAAGTCCACCCCGACCTGGAATCGGCCGCCTACGGCCTGCTCGTCCGCCTCGCGGACGCCGGCGCCCAGCGGGCCACCGGGCTGGCCGGCTACTTCGGCGTCGGCAAGGCGACGATGAGCCGCCAGCTGCACGCCCTGGAACAGCTGGGCCTGGTCGCACGGGAGCCCGATCCGGCCGACGGGCGGGCGGTCCTGGTGCGCATCACCGACGAGGGCCGCGACCGCTTCAACCGGGTGCGCAACGCCCGCCGGGCCCTCTACGCCCGCAGCCTGGCCGCCTGGGACCGCAAGGAAGTCGCCGAACTGGGCCGCCTGCTGCACCGCCTCAACGCCGAACAGGGCGGCGACGACGCCTCGTAGCCCCGGCAAACCTCTCTGCCGGAGACCGTCCGGAAGTGGCCCTTGCGGCGGGCGCCCGCACCCTCTACGGCACTCCGGGCGGCACGGCCTGATGTGTCACGTCCGCGTCCGTCACGGCCGTACGTGGATCACCGCCGCGTCGTCCTGCGGCTTGCCGCGCGGGTGGGCGGCGCCGTCCGGGTCCGCCGCCTCCGCCGTCCGCACCTCGTCGATCAGCGCCTGCGGCCCCCGCTCCGCCACCAGCGCCGCGCAGTCCGCCCAGGAGCCCTCGCGGAAGACCTCGACCCAGCGGCCCGCGCCGTCGCTCAGGGCGGTCAGCGAACGGACGTCGGCGCGCGGCGTGCGGCCGGTGACCGCGCGGGCCGCCACCGAAGGATCGGCCGCCGCGGTGAAGAACCCGCCCTCGGCGTTGCGCAGCGCCTCGACGGCGCGGCCGTACTCCCGGCCTGCCGCGGCACGTTCGGCCGAGCCGCGGGGCAGTGCCCGCACAGCGGCGCGCTGCGCGCTGACGGCGGGCGGCAGTTCGTCGAGGCGGGGGTCGAGTACCGGCCGCACGCTGCCGTCCGCGCGCTCGATGAGGAGCACCGAGTCGGACAGCACGAGGTGTTCGACGGCCTCCCCCGACCAGCGCGCCATCACGACGGTTGCCTGCGGCGTGCGGGCGTGAGAAAGGTCACAGGTCGACCGGTGAATGTCGGCCGTACGGGAGATGGCCGCGGCCAGTACCTCAGGGAGCGTCATATCCCGGCGTGAACCCGACAGTTCGAGCAGCGCGCCGCCGAGCCTGGCGGTGAACCAGGACACCGCGTGCACGCAGCCGTAGTCGTCCTCCGGTGGCGTCACGCCGTCCAGGAGCACCAGGACTCCACCCTGGCCGGAGGCGGGAAGGGCGATGGACGCGTAGTCCTCGTTCGGGAGTTGGGGGCTGCCGGGCTCGGTGGCGAGTTCGATGCGCATGGCCGGAAGTCTGCCGGAGTGCGGCGGGACCGCCGGTGGCCGGACGCGGGCGGCGCGCACGGCGGGCGGGGCGGGGGAGTGCGGCGGGCGGGGCGGCCGGGGTGCGGTGCGGCGCGATGCGGGCGCGCATCTTTGCAGGAGCCGACCGGTTCTCCAAACCTGTCCCAGGGTTGCGTCAGGTTGCAACGGGCATTGCCCGTGCACGGAAGTTGATGGTCAACTTCTGATTGATGTTCACTCATTCGCGTGGCCGGGCAAGCGTTGCCGAGCCACTGTGCGGTGCCGGTGGAAGGGTCAATTCCCGGATCATGGGGGCGGGCCAGGACATTCGTCGCGTCGCGCAAAGCCGGGCTGTTTCCCTTCGCGGAAGTGTGCACTGCTGCGGTTTTCGCGCAGGTCCGCCCCGCGAGCGGAAACCGAGCCGGACCCGCGCGCCACACGGCGTGGGCAGGCGAGACAGGAATGCGAGCAGCGGTGCGGAAGAAGCGGCTTCGGGGCAGCGCAGGGAAGCCGGGATCACCGGCCCGTTCGGTCTCAGGACCGGGTACGGGAGCGGACCCCGGTTCGGGCACGACCTCCGGTGGCGACCCCGCGCGCAGACGCCCCGCGCGGGTGCGTAACCGGCTCATGGGCGCGGTGGCCGTGGTGGCCGCCGCCGTTCTGGGCGCAGGCGCCCCCGCCCTGATCGGCGCGGCCGACCAGGCGCAGTCCGGCCAGCACCTGGTGGACCTCGCCGAGCTGGACTCCCGGGCTGTCGCGCTCGCGCACTCCCTGGCGGACGAGCGCGACAGCATGACCGAGTACGTCGCCACCGGCCGCAGCGCGCAGTCAGGCGCCGGCGCATCCGAGGCCCAGCGCTCCCGCGTGGACCGGCAGCTGCGCGACCTGCGCTCCGAGGCCCAGGACGCGTCCGGTGACACCCCCGGTTACGTCGCCGCCGAGAAGCTGCTCGCCGCGCTGCCGCAGACCCGCCAGGAAGCACTGTCCGGCTCCGGGCCCGCCGAGGACACCTTCGCGTCGTACACCAGGGTCGTCCAGGCGCTCGGCGCCATCTCCGAGGACATCGCCCGTGCGCTGCCCGCCCGAGACGACGGCGCCGACGCCGACACCCGTGCGCTGCCCTCGCTCGGCCGCGCCGTCGACCAGGCCGCCGCCACCCGCGCCCTGCTGCTCGCCGCGCTGCACGCCGGCGGGCCGCAGGCCAAGCTGACCGGCGCCGCCCAGCTGACGCACCTGCGCGAACAGGGCGCGCTCGCCGACTTCGCCCAACTGGCGAGCGAGAAGGCCCAGGACAGCTACGACAGCACCGTCAACGGCGCGGACGTCACCACCGCCGAGCGCTACCTCACCCGGCTCACCGACCAGCCGCACCTGGACGCGGCCGACCTGAGCCTGAGCCGCGAGCGGGTGCAGTCCACCCTCACCGCCCGCATCGGCCTGATGCGCGGCGTCGAGTCCGCCATGGCCACCCAGGACGTCCAGCGGCTCGCCGCGCTGCGCGACGACGACGTGACCGCGCTGGAGATCCGGATCGGCCTCGTCGGGCTCTGCCTGCTGCTCGCCGTCGGCATCAGCATCTCCGCCGCACGCTCCATGACGCGCCCGCTGGCCGCGCTGCGGCTCGGCGCCAAGCGGATCGCCGCCGACCCCGCGCACGAGGCCCCGCTCGCCTTCAAGGGCAGGAACGACGAATTCGCCGACGCCGTACGCGCCGTCAACGCCCTGCACACGCAGGTCGGCGAGGTCGCCAGGCGGACCGCGGAGCTGGAGGGCGAGCGCGGCCGGCTGATCACCGGGCGGCAGCGTCTTGCCGACGAGCGCGAGGTGCTCAACGACGAGCGGGCCGCGCTGAAGCAGGAGGTCGCCGCCCTCACCGAGCGGCTCGCCGCGCTGCGCAGCGGCGTGCACGGCCGGTTCGTCAACCTCTCGCTGCGCACCGTCGGCCTGGTGGAGCGCCAGCTCGGCGTCATCGAGTCGCTGGAGGAGCGCGAGCAGGACCCCGAGCGCCTCGAAACCCTCTTCAAGCTCGACCACTTCGCCGCACGGATGCGCCGCAACAGCGAGAACCTGCTGGTCCTGGCGGGGGCCGAGCACGGCAGTGGGCATCCGGGCCCGGTGCCGCTGCTGGACGTGCTGCGGGCCTCGGTCAGCGAGATCGAGCGCTACGACCGGGTCCGTATCCAGTCGCTGCCGCCGCACTCCCAGGTCGCCGGTTTCGCCGCCGACGACATCAGCCACCTCGTCGCCGAACTCCTGGAGAACGCCACCGCGTTCTCGCCGCCGGACGCGCATGTCGAGCTGTCCGGCTGGCTGCTGGAGAGCGGCGAGGTGATGCTCTCCGTCCAGGACCAGGGCATCGGCATGACCGCCGACCGGCTGGCCGAGCTGAACGACCGGCTGGCGGACGCGGAGGAGGCGTCGACGTCCGAGACCGTCGACGAGTCGCTGGGCCTCGGCCTGTACGTCGTGGTGCGGCTGGCCGCCCGGCACGGCGTCCGGGTCCAGCTGCGGGCCCAGAACCAGGGCGGCGTGACCGCGGTCGTGGTGCTACCGGGATCGATCCTGCCGACCCGGCCAGGACCCGCGGGCACGCGCTCCCCGGGCGCCGACGAGCACGCCGCGGGCCCGACCCTGCCCGGCTCGGTCGCCGAGGCGAACTCCAACACCCTCCAGACGCGGCTGCCCCGGCTCGACCCGGCAACCGGTGCTCCGGCAACCGGTGCCCCGGCGGCGCCCGCCGCTCCGGCCCCCGGCCGCCAGGCGCCCGCCGCTCCCGTGCCGGTCCCGGCCCAGCAGGCCGACCCGCTGGTCGCCGCTGCGGAGCGGGCGATCGACGCGGCCGGCATCCAGCCGCGCCCGCACCCGCAGCACGGGACGCCCCAGGGCCCCGGCCCCGTCGCGCCCTACGCCGAAGCCGCACCCACCGGCCCCGCGAGCCCGGCCGCGCCCGCCGCGCCGCAGGGGCCCACCACGTCGTCCGCGCCCGGACCCAGCCCGTACGGACCGCTGTCCAGCGGCCCGTACGCCACCGGCGCGACCGAACACAGCAGGCCCGACGACGTCCCGCCCGCCGCGGTGCCCGGCCAGGACCACCGGCCCGCGCCCGGCGACGCGCCCGGCACCCCGCAGACGACGGCACCGGACGCGGCACCCGCAGGCCCCGCGGCACCGGCGGGCGAGGGGCGGCGGACCGACATGGGCCTGCCCAAGCGCACGCCCAAGGTCGTGGCGCAGCAGCAGGCGCCCGCCGCCCCGCGCAAGAGCGGAGCGGCCAACGCCGAGGCGCTGCGACGCCGGCTCGGCGGCTTCCAGCAGGGGGCGCGAACCGGCCGCCGTGACGTCGAGGCGGAAATCGCGGAGCGTACAGCGGAGCAGACCATCCCACAGACGGACACCGACGGAGCGGGGGCCCCGGGAGAGAGCCACGTTGTCGAGGAGGCACGCGATTGAAGGCGCAAGCGCCCACTGCTTACGGGCAGGGCCCCAGTAGTCAGGCCCGGAACCTGCACTGGCTGTTGACCAATCTGGTCGATGAGGTCCCGGGCATCCGCTCGGTTGCCGTCGTGTCATCCGACGGTCTGCTGCTGCTCTCCTCCGACCCGGCACGGGCGGACGAGGCGGCGCGGACCGGAGCGGACGGCGGCCCCCGCGGTTCCAGCGCGGACCTGGCCACCATCGTCTCCGGCCTCGGCAGCCTCACGTCAGGGGCCGCCAAGCTGATGGAGGGCGGGCTCGTCAAGCAGACCATGGTCACGATGGACGAGGGCAGCCTGTTCGTCATGTCGATCAGCGACGGTTCGCTGCTCGGCGTCCACGCCACCCCGGACTGCGACATGAGCGTCATCGCCTACCACATGGCGCTCTTCGTCGGCCGGGCCGGACACGTCCTCACCCCCGAACTCCGCAGCGAGCTGCGCAAGTCGATGGAGAGCCAGTGAGCAGTGCCCCTCAACTCCCCGTGCGCGGCGGGGAACGCAAACCCGCGCGGGTCAGGCCCTATTCGCTGACCGGCGGCCGCACCCGGTTCGGCCACGTGCTGCTCGTCGAGACGTTCGTGGCCGCGCTCGACGCACCCGACGAGCGGCGCGAGCTGACGTCCGGCGGCTGGGGCGACCGGGTCATGCCGGAGATGCGTGCCATCGTCGAACTCTGCCGCCGGATGCGCTCCGTCGCGGAGATCTCGGCGCTGCTCAAGATGCCGCTCGGCGTGGTCCGCGTGCTGCTGAGCGACCTCGCCGACCAGGGAAAGATTCGCGTCTACGGCACCGGGCACGGCACCGGCAGGCCCGACCGCGCGCTGCTCGAAAGGGTGCTGAGTGGACTTCACAGGCTCTGACACGATATCGGCCGGGCCGACGGCGTCCGCCGGCTCCGTGGCGTCCGGCAGCGCGGCGACCCCCGCCGACGCGGGACTGCAGAGCTGGCAGACGGACCGGTCACAGGCGCCGATCGCCACCAAGATCGTGGTGGCCGGCGGCTTCGGCGTCGGCAAGACGACGTTCGTCGGCTCGGTCTCGGAGATCACCCCGCTCCAGACCGAAGCGGTGATGACCCAGGCCAGCGCGGAGACGGACGACCTGACCGCCACGCCCGAGAAGACCACGACCACGGTCGCGATGGACTTCGGGCGGATCACCCTCGACCAGGAGCTGGTGCTCTACCTGTTCGGTACCCCCGGGCAGCAGCGCTTCTGGTTCATGTGGGACGACCTGGTGCGCGGCGCGATCGGCGCGATCGTGCTGGCCGACACCCGGCGCCTGGAGGACTGCTTCCCGGCGCTGGACTACTTCGAGAGCTGCGGCCTGCCGTACGTCGTCGCGGTCAACCACTTCGAAGGGACCGCGGCCTACGCCGTGGAGGACGTGCGCGAGGCGCTGACCGTGCCGCCGCACGTCCCCATCGTGATCATGGACGCGCGCAAGCGCTACACGGTGATCGAGTCGCTGCTGGCACTCGTCGCCCACGCGCTGGAGACCACGCCCGAATAACCCGCCCGAACCGCACGTCCGATCAGGCTGCCTGCCGCCCCCCCCGAACCACCCCCCTCCCCAGCAGCAGCAGTAAGCAGAGAAGAGCACCGCCATGCGGAAGATACTCATCGTGGGAGCCGGCCAGTCCGGTCTCCAACTCGCCCTCGGGCTCCAGTCCCAGGGGTACGAGGTCACCCTGATGTCCAACCGCACCGCCGACGAGATCCGCTCCGGCCGGGTCATGTCGACGCAGTGCATGTTCCACACCGCGCTCCAGCACGAGCGCGACATCCAGCTCAACTTCTGGGAGAGCCAGGCCCCGCGCATCGAGGGCCTGGGCGTCTCGGTCGCCGCACCCGGCAGCCACGCCGAGCCGGGCGGCTCGCAGCGCGCCATCGACTGGGTCGGCAAGCTGGACGGCTACGCCCAGTCCGTCGACCAGCGGGTCAAGATGGCCGGCTGGATGGAGACCTTCGCGCAGCGCGGCGGACAGCTCGTCATCCACGGCGCGGCAGTCTCCGACCTGGACTTCTTCGCGAGCCGCTACGACCTGACGCTGGTCTCGGCCGGCAAGGGCGAGCTGGTCTCCATGTTCGGCAGGGACGCCGCCCGTTCGCCGTACGACGCACCGCAGCGCGCGCTGGCCGTCGCGTACGTCCACGGCATGGGCCCGCGCCCCGAACACCCCGAGTTCGACGCGGTCCGCTGCAACCTCGTCCCCGGCGTCGGCGAACTCTTCGTCATGCCGACGCTGACCAACTCGGGCCGTGCCGACATCCTCTTCTGGGAGGGCATACCCGGGGGGCCGCTGGACGCCTTCCAGGGCGTCAAGGACCCCAACGAGCACCTCGCGCTGACCCTTGAGCTGCTGGAGAAGTTCCTCCCCTGGGAATACGCGCGCTCCACCAAGGTCGAACTGACCGACGCCCACGGCACACTGGCCGGACGCTATGCCCCGACCGTGCGCAACCCGATCGGCCGGCTGCCCTCCGGCGGCCTGGTGCTCGGCGTCGCCGACGTCGTCGTCGCCAACGACCCGATCACCGGACAGGGCTCCAACTCCGCGTCCAAGTGCGCCGCCGCCTACCTCGCCTCCATCGTCGAGCACGGGGACGCGCCGTTCGACGCCGCCTGGATGCAGGCCACCTTCGACCGCTACTGGCAGACCGCCCAGCACGTCACGAAGTGGACCAACGCGATGCTGGCGCCGCCGCCCGAGCACGTGCTGAACATCATCGGCGCGGCCGGCCAGCTCCAGCCCGTCGCCGACCGCTTCGCCAACGGCTTCGACGACCCGTCCGACTTCGAGAACTTCTTCTTCGAGCCGGACAAGGCCAACGCCTACCTCGCGTCGCTGACCGGCGGCCCGACGGCCTGACACCCGCGCATTCCCCGGCCGGCGCGTCCGCGAGCGCGGTGCCCCGGCCGGGCTGGTCAGACGCCGGGAGCCGAGGCCGACGCGACGGCGGTGACCTGCCGCGGCGGGGCGTACTTCGGCACCGGCGCGCTGCCGGCGTCCGGACGTACCGCGCCGAGCAGCGGATTGGACGCGAGCGGCGAGATCTTCACGGCCGCGCCGGGATGCGGCGCCTGGACGACCTTGCCGTCGCCCGCGTAGAGCGCCACATGCGTGGCCCCGGGGAAGTAGAGCACCAGGTCACCCGGGCGCAGCTGCCGCAACGGTACGTGCGGCAGCCGCTTCCACTGCTCCTGACTGGTGCGCGGGATCGCCCGGCCGGCCTGCGACCAGGCCCGCGACGTCAGCCCCGAACAGTCGAAGGCATCGGGCCCCGTGGCGCCCCAGACGTACGGCTTGCCGACCTGGCCGAGGCTGTACGACAGCGCCCGCTCGCCGACCTGCGAGGGCGCGCCGCCCCGGCCGACCGTGCCGTTCGCGAGCAGCGCGCGCTGGGCGGTGCCGACGTTGCGGTTCTCCAGCCGCCCCAGCTCGGCGAGTTGGTCCCCGGAGAGCGAGGCCAGCATCCGCTCCACGTCCCGGAGCCGCCGCTGCACCGTGTCCCGCTGCTTCCCGCGCCGCTCGGCCAGGGAGCGCTGCCGGACGAGCGCGGCGCCCGCCTGCCGGGCCAGCGCCGCGGCCCGCTTCTCGCCCGCGGTCAGCCGGGCGACGGCCGCGGCCTGCCCGGCGGCCGCCTCCTGGAGCAGATGCCCCTGGTCCATCGCCCGCTCCGGATCCTTTGACAGCAGCACCCGCAGATACGACGAGACCGCGGCAGGACCTGCGCCCTGGTACTGCATCCGCGCCAGCCGCCCGGCGTCGGCACGCCCCTCGGCCAGCTCCGAACGGGCCTGCCGCAGCCGGGAGTTGAGCACCGCGGACCGCTGCTGCGCCTTGGCGAGCCCCTCCTGCGTCGCGTTGAACGCCTCGGTGGAGGTTTCGGCCGTGCGGTAGAGCGTCTGGAGCTTACGGAGGAGGGCGGCGGGGGTGGTGTCGGTGCCGATCCTGACATCGGCCCCGGCCCCGGCCCCGGCCCCGGCCCCGGCGCCCGCGTCCGCCTCGGCGCTCGCGCCCGTGCCGCCGCCGTCCGTGCCACTGCCGTTCGCGCCGCCGCCCGTACCGTTGTCGTCCGGCCCGGCATCCGGCCCGGCGTCCGGCCCGGTGTTCCTCCCGGGCTCCGTGCCGCCCGACCCGGTGCCTTCGGTGACGGTGCCCAGGCCGCCCTCGCCCGTATCGGACGAGCCGACGTCCGGCGAGCCGTCGAGGGAGCCGGAGGTGGAGGTGGAAGAGGAACTGGAGCGTGAACCGGGGGCGTCGACAAGCAGGTTGGTGCGGGGTTCGCCCGCTGTTCCCTGGCCGGCCACGACCGGTGGGGTGGGCAGGGTCAGTGCCGCGGCGCCGATGAGCGCCGCGGCGCAGGCCGACCGCAGAATCCGTCCGGACACGTCTCCTCCTCCGCCGCCCGCTGCCGGATGCCCGGCCGCGGGGCCCGGTCACCGGGGTGCGAACCGTTCGGATGGTGCCACGCCGGTCGTATCTTCGGAGCGAAGGGGGAGGTATCGGTCGATCAGGTCACTCGATCAGCCGCCGAAGTAGGCGTCGAAGTTCTTCTGGAACTCCCAGTTGTTGAAGCGGTCCCAGTTGACCGACCAGGCCATCAGGCCGCGCAGGTCGGGCCAGGCGCCGTGCGGCCGGTAGCTGCCGCAGTCGGTGTTCTTCGTCAGGCAGTTGAGTGCCTTGGTCACGTCGGCGGGGGAGGTGTGGCCGTTGCCCGCGTTCGGTGAAGCGGGCAGCCCGATGGCGACCTGGGAGGGCTTGAGCGGCGGGAAGACGCGGTCCTTGTTGCCGGCCACCGGGAAGCCGGCCAGCAGCATGTCCGTCATCGCGATGTGGAAATCCGCGCTGCCCATGGTGTGGTACTGCTCGTCAAGGCCCATGATCGGCCCCGAGTTGTAGTCCTGGACGTGCAGCAGGGTCAGGTCGTCGCGCAGTGCGTGGATCACCGGGAGGTAGGCGCCGGCCCGCGGGTCCTGGCCGCCGTACGGGCCCGATCCGTAGAACTGGTGGCCCAGTTGGACGAAGAAGGTCTCCGGCGCCATGGTCAGCGTGAACTTCTCGCCGTACTGCGCCTTGAGGCTCTTCACCGCCGCGATGAGGTTCACGATCGCGGGGGTGGTGGGCTTGGTGAAGTCGGTGTCGCCGTCGTCCAGGGAGAGGGAGTGGCCCTCGAAGTCGATGTCCAGGCCGTCCAGGCCGTAGCGGTCGATGATGTCGCCGACCGACTTCACGAACGCGTCCCGGGCGCCGGTGGTCGTCAGCTGGACCTGGCCGTTCTGCCCGCCGATGGAGATCAGCACCTTCTTGCCCGCCGCCTGCTTGGCCTTGACCGCGGCCTTGAACTCGTCCTCGCTCTCCACGCCGGGACACTCGGTCTGCGGGCAGAGCGAGAAGCGGATGTCGCCCGATGTGGACGAGGTCGGTTCGCCGAAGGCCAGGTCGATGATGTCCCAGCTGTCGGGTACGTCGGCGAGCCTGGTGTAGCCGGAGCCGTTGGCGAAGCTGCTGTGGAGGTAGCCGACGAGGGCGTGCGGGGGGAGCGCGGCGGTGTGCTGCCGGCCGTTCGCCGGTGCGGTGGCGTGCGCGGGGCTCGCCTGGGCGAGGGCCGCGAGGACCGCGGTGGCGGCCAGCGCGGCGAGCGCGGCCGGCACCGCGCGGGTGCGCCGGACCGCCGCACGGCGGGCGCGGCCGGGGTGGACGGGGCGGGGCGGGCGGAGACGCATGGGGGCTGCTCCTTCGGTCGACGGCGCTGAGAGGTGTCCGCGAGGCGCTGCGGCTTGCGGGTGGGAGGCGCGGGTCGAGGGTGGCGGGGGGCCGCCCCTGTGGCGGTGGGGCCGGCCAGGGAGGCGGGACGGCTCCCCTGCGCAGGCAGCAAACAGGACTAGACCACTGCTGTCAATGGTCCGGACCAGACTCGGAGTCGGCGCCCGGGAGCCGTGAGCGGGCCGGGCCGGAAGGTGGTGAGGTGCGGGCGGGCGACTCGCACGGTCGTCGGATGTGGCGCCGTGGTACTGCTCAACGGGCCTTTGTCCAGGGCCACTTGAGCGCCCGGCCGATCTCGCCCTCCGGGTCGTACGCGAACCGCCAGCCGCGCGGCAGTCCCAGGCGGCCCGCAGGGCCCGGCTCGCGCCGGTAGACGTGCACCGTCGGCGGGGTGCGGCCGTGGCCCGGCACGGGCACCGTGTAGACCTTCGGCGGTCGGCCGGTGGCGCCGACGAGCACCGGCAGCACCCGGCCGTCCAGGGGGCCGCCGGTGAAGGGCGTGTTCTCACTTCTCACGACCCCAGTGTCACACCGGACGGGAGGCGGGCGTCCGCCGCCGTTCGCCCGGTGTGCGGGCTCAGAGCAGGTGGCCGGCCTCGGCGGCCACCGGCAGGATCCGCCGGGCCAGGTCGCCGGCCGGCCCGTCCTGCGTCTCCAGGGCCAGGGCCCTGCTGATCACCCGCGCGGACTGCGGGTCGCGGGCCGCGGTCGCGGTCAGCAGGGCGATGAAGTGGTCGATCAGCCAGTCGCGCAGCTCGTCCAGGGCGGGCTGCTTGTCCTCGTCCAGCCAGATCAGCGAGGCGGCCTCGACCGCGGTGATCCAGATCCGGACGGTCATCCGCAGCCGCAGGCCGGGCTCCGGCTCGCCGAGATGGCGCAGGATCTGCTCCGCGGCGGTGCGCCGCACCTCGTCGACGATCGCGGTGGTGCGGGTCGTCTCCACCACGCTGCCGCCCTGGAGCAGGGCGCTGAAGCCCGCGTCGTGCTCGTCGACGAACGCCAGGTAGCGGTCGAGGGCGCGGGCCAGGCGCCGGGTGAGCGGTCCGGTGGCCGGTTCGTCGAAGCAGCCTTCGAGCACGTCGGCGGCGCTGCGCAGCGCGGACTCGTACAACTGCTGTTTGCCGCCAGGGAAGTAGCGGTAGACCAGCGGCCTGGAGACCTCGGCCGCGTTCGCCACATCGTCCAGCGAGACGTCCTCGGGGGCGCGTTGGGCGAACAGGCCGAGCGCGGCGGCGAGCAGCTGGCTGCGGCGTTGCTCGACGCTCAGCCTGCGGTAGGCGGGCCGGGGTACTGCTGGGGCGGTGCCGCTGCCGTTCATGGACAGCAGCGTAACCGCCCCGCCTTTGCGGTCGTACAGCCGCACGGCCGCGGTGTCCTGAACCGGCTGCCGCATCCGGGGCGGTCAGGCCAGCAGCCCGGAGCTTTTCCACAACTTGCGTCCTGCGCCCCGGAGTACGCCGATTTCGTCGAGGAAGTCGGTGAGCCGCTGCGCGCCGGACTGCATCACCTCGCGGCGGTGGCCGCTCGCCTTCACCTGGGCGACCGCCGCGCGCCTGTCCAGGCCGACGCGGGCGTAGACCTCCGGGTTGACGAACGCGATGGAGAAGACCCGCGCCGCCTCGCCCGAGCTGATCCGGGTCAACTCCTTTTCCCAGCGCGGCGCCGTCACCATCTGGCGGCGCAACTCCTCGCGGGCGTACCGGACATGGCGTGCCTCCTCGACGACGTGGATACGGGTCACGCCGCGTACGAGGGTCTGCACCCGCTCGTCCGGGAAGGTCAGCCGCTGCATCCAGTCCAGGATCTCCTCGCCGAGCAGGGTGCAGGCGAACGAACCCGGCGTGGTGGAGACCGTCTTGAGGATGCGGGCGAGGTTGTGGTTGAGGCGGGAGACCGGGTACGCCGGGGCGCCGGCCTTCTGGATCATGCGGGCGAACATCGTGGAGTGCCGGCACTCGTCCGCGATCTCGGTGAGGGCGTAGCGGACGTGCGCGCTGGTCACCGGCTTGTCGTAGATGTGCCGTACCAGCAGCTGCATCAGGATGATCTCGAACCAGATGCCCAGCGAGGCGAGCGAGGCGGCCTCGTGGCGGGAGAGGTCCTGCTGCTGCTCGACCGACATCGTGCGCCACAGCGGGGTGTCGTAGAGCGAGACCAGCTCCGGCGGCCAGAACCACTTGCCGTCTTCGAGCGGTGCGTCCCAGTCGAGTTCGGTGTCGGGGTCGAAGGAGTGCTTGGCGGAGGAGTCGAGCAGGCGCTCGGCCACCTGTTCGCGGTCCTTGAGCAGCCCGAGGGCGTCCCGCAGGACTTCGGTGTCCGGCACGGTCATTGCGGTCGTCGCGCGCGTCATGGCTGTGGCTACCTCGCTCATGGGTTACCGGCGGTCAGGTCTTATGAGACTGCCTGTCAGCAAGCTCGTCAATCCCTTGCGCATGAGTTATTGACCCGCCGGTAAGAAGCGTGTGAGCCTGCCAACGAGCCCCTTCCGCCAGGGGGTTGGTGATCCGAGGAGGCGCCCGTGTCGACCCGCGAGCTGTACGTCCAGGACCCCGGTGACGCCCTCTGGAAGGTGCCGGCCACCGGCGCGGCCCGCTTCAGCTGGGAGTACGGCGACGGGCGCGAGCGACTCCTCGCCCTCTACCAGAAGGGCAAGGACAAGCAGTGGGACGCCACCTCGCGCATCGACTGGGACCTGGAGGTCGACCCCAAGAACCCGCTCGGCACCCCGGACGAGTCGATGGCCCTGTACGGCACGAAGTACTGGGACAGGATGACCGAGAAGGACCGCGGGGAGCTGCGGCAGCACTACACCTCCTGGCAGTTCAGCCAGTTCCTGCACGGTGAGCAGGGCGCGATGGTCTGCGCGGCCCGGATCGTCGAATCCGTCCCCGACCTCGACGCGAAGTTCTACTCCGCCACCCAGGCCATGGACGAGGCCCGGCACGCCGAGATCTACAGCCGCTTCCTCCAGGAGAAGACCGGGATGCTCTACCCGGTCAACGACAGCCTCCGGGCGCTGCTCGGCGACACCCTCAAGGACGCCCGCTGGGACATGCCCTACCTGGGTATGCAGGTCCTGATCGAGGGCCTGGCGCTGGCCGCCTTCGGCATGATCCGCGACACCACCACCAAGCCCCTGCCGAAGCAGATCCTCACCTACGTCATGCAGGACGAGGCCCGCCACGTCGCCTTCGGGCGGATGGCGCTGCGCGACTACTACCGGCAGCTCACCGACGCCGAACGGCGCGAGCGCGAGGACTTCGTCATCGAGGGCTGCTACTTGATGCGCGACCGGCTGCGCGGCCTGGAGGTGCTGGAGAACTTCGGCATCCCGGGCGAGGAGGCGGCCGAGATCACCGAGAACTCCGAATTCCTGCACCTGTTCAGGAAGTTGCTCTTCAGCCGCATCGTGCCCTGCGTCAAGGACATCGGCCTGTGGGGCGAACGGCTGCAGCGCGCCTACGTCGACATGGGCGTCTTCGAGCTGGGCGACTCCAGCCTGGACCTCCTGATGGCGCAGGACGAGGAGCTGGCCGAGCAGCTCGACGCGGAGCGCTTCGCCGCCGAGGAAGCGGCCCGCACCGCCGAGATCGCCGAGGCCATCGCCGAGGGCGGGCGGGAAGAGGCGTGACAGCGGGCCTGCCGGGTCACTCCCCGTCGGCGGCGGCGCGCAGTGCGGCGATGTCGAGCTTCTTCATGCCGAGCATCGCCCGCATGGCGCGGGTGGCGCGCAACGGGTCCGGATCCTCCAGCAGCGCGTCCAGCTCCTCGGGGACGACCTGCCAGCTCAGCCCGTAGCGGTCCCGCAGCCAGCCGCACTGCACCTCCTTGCCGCCGTCCGTCAGCCGGGACCAGTAGTGGTCGACCTCGTCCTGGTCGGTGCAGCTGATCAGCAGGGACACCGCCTCGTCGAAGGTGAACTCGGGGCCGCCGTTGATCGCCGTGAATTCCTGGCCGTCGAGCAGGAAATCGACGGTCAGTACCATGCCGGCCGGACGCGGGCCCGCCTCACCGAAGTGCGAGATGTGGGTGATCGAGGAGTTCGGGAAGACCGCGACGTAGAACTCGGCGGCCTCTTCGGCCTGGGTGTCGAACCAGAGATTCGGGGTGATCTTCGGCATGGCGCTCTCCTGGGGTCATCGGGCGGTGCCTCCCCCCCCTGGTAATGACGGTGGCACCGGTCGTGGGAGTGCGCCATCCCGGTGACCCGCGCCGCGGCGGCGGCCCGCCGAGGCGCGCCGCCCCCGCTTCGGCCAGGTCAGCGGCGGCCCGACCGCGCCATCCAGCGCCCTTCGTGCCGTGACACCTCGATCGGGCGGCCGAAGCAGGCCGTCATCCGGTCGCCGGTCAGCACCTCGCCGACCGGCCCGCGCGCCTGGACCCGGCCGTCGCGCAGCAGCAGCGCGTGCCCGATCGCGGGGGACAGCTCCTCCAGGTGATGGGTGACGGTGACGGTCGCCAACTCCGGCCGCCCCAGGGCGAGCCGGTGCACGGCGTCGATCAGGTCCTCGCGGGAGGGCAGGTCGAGCGCGTTGAACGGCTCGTCGAGCAGCAGGAGTGACGGGGCGGCCATCAGCGCGCGGGCGATCAGGAGCCGGGCCCGCTGCCCGCCCGAGCACACCCTGTACGGCCGGTCCGCCAGCTCCTTGCAGTCCAGCTCGGCGAGCAGCTCGTGGGCCCGCTCGCGGGTGGCGTCGTCGTACGCGCGCCACAGCGGCTGCACGGTGCCGGTCGCGCCGGTCAGCACCACCGTGTGCCCGGTGGCGTCCTGCGGGACCTTCTGGGCGCCGGACACCAGGCCGATCACGGCGCGCAGCTCGCGGACGTCCACCGCGCCGAGCCGGTGGCCGAGCACATCGACCGTGCCGACGGTGGGGAACATCAGCGCGCCGACCAGGCGCAGGATGGTCGTCTTGCCCGCGCCGTTCGCACCGAGCAGGGCCCAGTGCTCCCCGGCGCGTACGGTCCAGTCGATGGCGTCGAGGATGACCTGTCCGGTGGTGTGACGGCGGACGCCGACGCCGTCCAGCGCGGCGATGACGCGGGCCGCCCCTGGATCGGAAGGCTGCGAAAGGGTCATGCGCCGCAGGCTAGCTGTAGACGGCACGTTTCGGAGCGGGTGTCCGGGGTGTGGACCCGGGGCCGGCTCAGGCCAGGCCCAACAGCTTCCGCACCCGCGCGTACTTGGCGGTCAGCCGCTCACGGGTCGCCGCGTCGAGGACCGCGAGCCGCGCCGGATCGGCGTTGTGCGCCAGATCGGACTCCTTGACCAGCAGCGCGCCCGGTGTCGCCAGGATGCGCGCGGTGTACGCCTCCACCGGCTCGCCGGGGCGCTTGGTGACGGCGAGGATCATGTCCTTGGTCGCCGGGGTCAGCGCCGCACCGGCCAGCCACGTACGGGACAGCGCCTCGTCCTCGATGGCGTCGTGCAGCCAGGCGGCGGCGATCTGCTCCCGGCTGCCGCCGCGCCGCCGCACCCCCTCGGCCACCGCGGCCAGATGCCCGGCGTACGGCGCGCCCGCCTTGTCCTTCTGCCCGGCGTGCGCGCGCCGGGCCAGCGCCTCGACCTCGGCGAGGGAGAGCAGGGGCGCGGTGCCGGATGCCGTACGGGAGTCGGTCATGCGGCCATTGTCGCGGACGGCCCGGCGGGCGGCCCTCAGCGCAGCGCGGCCCGCATCACCGCGCGGGCGATGGGCGCCGCGCTGCCGCCGCCGCTGATCTCCGCACGGTCGGCGGCCGCGTCCTCGACGACCACGGCGACCGCCACCGCCGGATCGCCGGAGTTGTCCGCCTTCGCCCAGGAGATGAACCAGGCGTAGGGGACGCCTTCGTTGTGCTTGCCGTGCTGCGCGGTGCCGGTCTTCCCGCCGACCGTGGCCCCGTCGATGGCGGCGTGCCGGCCGCTGCCGTGCTCGACCACGTCCACCATCATCCGCTGCAACTCCTGCGCGGCGGCCGGGCTCATCGCGCGGCGCGGCGTGGCGCGCGGCCAGGTGGCGAGGGTGCTGCCGGAGGCGTCGGTCACCTTGTCGACGAGGTGCGGCGGCATCCGCTCGCCGTCGTTGGCGACGGCCGCGGCGACCGTCGCCATCTGGAGCGGGGTGGCCGTGGTGTTGTACTGGCCGATGGCGGAGAGCGCCAGCTGTGCGGTGTCCATCCGGGTGTCGAAGGTGCTCGTCGCCACGGATGAAGGGATGCGCAGCCCCGGCTCGTTGAAGCCGAACCGGCGTGCCGCGGCGGCCATCGCGGGCTGCCCGACGGCGACACCCAGCCGTGCGAAGACCGTGTTGCAGGAGACCCGGAAGGCGTCCGTGAGGGTGGCGTCCTCGCAGTCGTCGGACTCGTTGCCGAGCCAGGTGTCCGTGCCGGGCAGCGGGTAGGGGTCGGGGGAGTCCGTGGGGGCCTCGATGTCGCTGACCGCCCCGCCGTCCAGCGCGGCCGCCGCGGTGACGACCTTGAAGACCGAGCCGGGCGGATAGGTCTCGCGGATCGCGCGGTTGAGCATCGGCCGGTGCGCGGCCCCGTTCAGCCGCCGCCACGCAGCCTCCACCGCACGGCCGTTGCCCGACAGCTCGCCCGGATCGTACGAAGGGGTGCTGGCCAGCGCGAGGATCCGTCCGGTGCGCGGTTCGACGGCGGCCACCGCGCCCTTCTTGCGGCCGAGTCCCTTGAACGCGGCGCGCTGTATGGCGGGTTGGATGGTGGTCGCGATGTCGCCGCCCCGCCTGCGGGTGCGGTTCAGGCCGTCCCACCAGGGGAACGCGGCGAGTCGTTCGTCGGCCCCGGAGAGGATGCCGTCCGCCGCGCGCTCGATGAGCGAGGTGCCGTACGTCTGCGAGGAGTAGCCGGTGACCGGCGCGTACAGCGGCCCGTCGGTGTAGGTGCGTTCGTAGCGCAGCCGGCCGCCGCTGTCCCGGGAGCCGGTGACGGGCCGGCCGGCGACCAGGACGGCACCCCGCGGCTTCTCGTAACGGGCGATCTCCGCACGGCGGTTGGCCGGATCGGTGGCATAGCGGCCGCCCAGGAAGACCTGCACCCGCGTCGCGTTGACCAGCAGCGCGACGATCAGCAGGAGGCAGAAAGCGGCGGCGTGCCGGGTGCAGCGGATCACCGGCCGGTCTCCGGTGACGCGTCCGCCGTGTCCGACGCTTCCGACGCGTCCGGGCGCGGGGTGCGGGCGCGGTCGCTGAGCCGGATGAGCAGCGCGACGATCAGCCAGTTGGTGACGACCGACGAGCCGCCCTGTGCGAGGAACGGCATGGCCATCCCGGTGAGCGGGATCAGGCCCATCACGCCGCCGGTGATGATGAAGACCTGGAGGGCGGGGAGCGCGGCGAGCCCGGCGGCGAGCAGCCCGCCGAAGGGGTCGCGCAGGCCGATTCCGGCGCGGAAGCCGCGGGCGATGAACAGCGCGTAGAGCAGGAACAGGGCGGTCAGCCCGGCCAGCCCCAGCTCCTCGCCGAACGTCGCCAGGATGAAGTCGGACTTCATGGCGAAGCCGATCAGGGACGAGTGGCCGCGGCCCAGGCCGGTGCCCAGCAGGCCGCCGGAGCCGAACGCGAACAGCGACTGCGCGAGCTGCCCGGGGCCCTGGCCCGCGGCGATGCCGGCGAACGGATGCAGCCAGTCCTCGACCCGGCCGTGCACATGCGGTTCCAGGGCGCCGACCGCGGCCGCGCCCGCGCCGGCCAGCAGCAGGCCGATCGCGATCCAGCCGGTCCGCCCGGTGGCCACGTACAGCAGCACGACGAAGATGCCGAAGAAGAGCAGCGAGGTGCCCAGGTCGCGTTCCAGGATCAGGACGAGGACGCTGACCAGCCAGATCGCCAGGATCGGCCCGAGCACCCGGCCGGCGGGCAGGCGCAGTTTCCCCGCCAGGCGGCCGGTGCGGGCCAGCGCGCTGCGGTTGGCGGCCAGATAGGCGGCGAAGAACACGGTGAGCAGCACTTTGGCGAACTCGCCCGGCTGGATCGAGAACCCGGCGGCCCGGATCCAGATCTTGGCGCCGTTGACGGCCGGGAACAGGATCGGCGCGATCATCAGCAGCAGGGCGAGGGCCGCGCACCGGGAGGCGTGGCGCCGCAGCCTGCGGTGGTCGCGCAGCAGCAGGACGGTGACGGTGAAGAGCGCGACGCCGACCGCCGACCAGACCAGCTGCGCGGGCGCCGCCCGGTCGTGGGGGGTGTCCAGGTCGAGCCGGAAGATGAGGACCAGGCCGAGCCCGTTGAGCAGGACGGCGATGGGCAGCAGCAGCGGGTCGGCGTGCGGTGCGCGGAGGCGGACGGCCAGGTGGGCCAGGAGGGCGAGGGCGCCGAGGCCGGCGCCGTAGCGTGCGGCGCCTGCGGGGACGGCGTGCCGGGTGGCAAGACCGACGACGGCGTAGCCGCAGACGCTGATTCCGACGGCGGCCAGGAGCAGGACCAGTTCGGTTCCGCGGCGCCGGGGGAGCAGCGGGAGGGGCGGGGGCGCGTCCGGTGCCGCTGGGGTGCCGGCGGCCGGTGCCGGGGCCGGAGTCGGTGCCGTTGCCGTCATGCTCCGCAACGTAGCAAGCGGTGAGGCTTATGCGTGTTATGTCGGAAGTGCTGGCTCTGTGGTGTCCGCGGCGTGGAACAGGAATGCCGTGGTGACGGAAGTGCGGGTGTCTCTCTGTATGGCGGGCGATTACGGGCGGTGGGGCCGGAGTTCGGGTGCGTCCCGCGGCGTGTAAGGGAAATCCCCGGGACTTCCCTGACGTTCTCCGGGGTTGTTCACTCGGCGTCGGCAAGGGCAGTTTGTAAACTCGTCGGAAAGGACAGGGGCCGAGCTCGTCACGCTGGATGCGGGCGACCGGGCACACCGGTTGAGGTCGCGGACCGGCCCGTGACCACCGCAAGCGAGGGGCTATGGCGTACAACACATCCGTGCACGCCGAGCGGGCGCCCCGTGCTTCCTCGGCCCCTTCGGGCCGCCGAGTGCGGATGACCGTCCCCCTCGACGAAAGGCAGTATTAGCGTCATGACGACTCTCCGTTCCCGGATCATCGCCTGGGCCGGCCGCCTGTATCTGGCGAGAACGCGAAAGAAGGGCTTCGATCTGTCTCGAATGTCCTTCTTGCCCGAGTCTGTCCTGATGCCCTTGCGGCGTGACGGACTCGATCCCGTGAACGACCTCGGCGCCGTCCGGGAGAAGGAGCCCGTCACGAAGCTTCCGGTGCCGATAGCCGCGAACGTCTGGCTGGTCACCGGCTATGACGAGGTCAAGGCGGTACTCGGCAAGGCCAACGCCTTCAGCTCGGACTTCACCAACCTCGTCGGCAAGGCCGGCGCGGGCGCGGAGCAGAACCCCGGCGGTCTCGGATTCGCCGATCCGCCCGTGCACACCCGGCTCCGCCGGCTGCTCACCCCGGAATTCACCATGCGCCGCCTCGGCCGGCTGACGCCGCGTATCCACGAGATCGTGGAGGAGCGGCTGGATGCCATGGAACGGGCAGGCAAGAACGGCGAACCGGTCGATATCGTTCACCACTTCGCGCTGCCCATTCCGTCGCTGGTTATTTGTGAACTGCTCGGCGTGCCTTATGAGGACCGTGCGGATTTCGAGCGCCTCAGTGCCGCCCGTTTCGATCTTTTCAGCGGGGCGAATGCCTCCTTCGGCGCCATATCGGAGTCTCTTTCTTATTTCCGGGACGTCGTCAAGAAGCAGCGTCAGGATCCCGGCGACGGACTGCTCGGCATGATCGTCAAGGAACACGGCGACTCGGTCAGCGACGAGGAACTGGCGGGGCTCGCCGACGGCGTGCTGACCGGCGGCTTCGAAACCACTGCGAGCATGCTGGCGCTCGGCGCCCTGGTCCTCCTCCAGGACCCGGAGCATTTCGCAGCCCTCAAGGACGGTGACGAATCCGTCGACCGCTATGTGGAGGAACTGCTGCGCTACCTCACCGTGGTGCAGGTTGCCTTCCCGCGCTTCGCCCGTGAGGACCTGGAAATCGGCGGCGTGCAGATCGCCTCCGGCGACGTGGTGCTGTGCTCGCTGAGCGGCGCGGACCGGGACGGCAAGCTCGGCCCGGAGATGGAGCAGTTCGACCCCACCCGTAACGTCCCCTCCCACCTGGCCTTCGGCTACGGAATCCACCGCTGCGTCGGCGCGGAACTGGCCCGGATGGAACTCCGCGCCGCCTACCCCGCACTCGTCCGCAGGTTCCCCACCATGCGTCTCGCCGCCGGACCGGAGGAGCTGACATTCCGCAAGCTGTCCATCGTTTACGGCATCGACTCCCTGCCGGTCCACCTCGACGGCTGACGGCGACCGGCGGCCGCACCCCGCCGCCCGCACCCCACCCCTGACCGGGCACCCGGCCGACCGCCGCGTGCCCGGTCTTCGCGTACCGGGCGCCCGGCACATCTGCCCCGAAGTCGCCCTTACCGCACGCCACTTGGACCACGACCCCGTTGCCCGGCGTCCCCCGAGCCCTTACATTGAGCCGCGCCGATTCCGGCCGAGCACCGCTCAACCCGCCGTCTTCGCGGCGGGCTTCGGGAGGACCCCCACATGCGCAGACGCAGCTCCGTCCGTTTCTCCATACCCCTGCGGGCCGCGGCCGCTGCCGCGGCGCTCGCCGCCGCCCTGGCCATGACCGCCGCTGGCCCCGCACAGGGCGCCGCCCCCGCCCCGCCCCCGTCCGACCCGTCCAGCCAACCCGTCGAGTACTTCCCCGGACCCGACGGCCACCCCCGGCACACCACCGTCCCGGCCCCGCCGCCGCTGTCCCGGGCCGACCGGACCGCCATCGCCGCCGACGGTGACGTCACGCCGATCGTGCAGAACGGCGACATCGGCTCCAAGCTCGACGTCGTCTTCATCGGCGACGGCTACACCGCGGCGCAGCAGGAGGACTTCCACGCCGCCGTCCGCGCCAAGTGGGCCAAGATGACCGCGGTCGAGCCGTACGCCTCGTACACCGGCCTGTTCAACGTCTGGGCCGTCGACGCCGTCTCCCACGACTCCGGCGTCTCCGGCGACCCCACCCAGGACGTGGTCCGCGACACCGCACTCGGCTCCGCGTTCTTCTGCAGCGGCACCGAGCGGCTGCTCTGCGTCGACACCAACAAGGTCGAGTCGTACGCCGCCAAGGCCCCGGCCGCCGACCTCGTCGTCGTGCTGTCGCACTCCGCCAAGTACGGCGGCGCGGGCTACAACGACGTTTCCTCGCAGGTCGGTTACGACGGTATCGCCACCGCGTCCGCCGACAACGGCCAGTCCGACCAGATCGCGGTGCACGAGAGTGGCCACTCGCTCGGCAAGCTCGCCGACGAATACGACTACGGCCAGCCGGGGACGTACACGGGCCCCGAGCCCGCCGATGCCAACCTCACCACCCTGACCGCCGACGATATGACGGCCCGTCAGCAGAAGTGGTACCGCTGGATCGGCCGGCAGTCGCCCGACGGCGGCACGGTCGGCGCGTACGAGGGCGGCGGCTACTACCGGTTCGGCCTCAACCGCCCCACCGAGAACTCGATCATGCGCACGCTCGGCCGTGAATTCAACCTCCCGGGACGGGAGGCCATGATCGCCGGCTTCTACCGCCACGCGAGCGCTCTGACCAGCCAGGACGCCACCGGCCGCACCCTGGCCCGCGGGACGACCCTGCACGTCACACCCGCCGCGCACACGAAGCTGACCTGGTACGTCGACGGCCACGAGGCGGCCCTCGCGCGCGGCAGGACAACCGTCGGCCCGCACACGCTCGGCGTCCCCGTCGACGGCCGCACCCACACCGTCACGGCCAGGGCCACCGACCCGACGGCCGCGGTCCGCGACCCGTCGCTGCGGCAACGACTGTCCACCTCGCTGACCTGGCATCTCGCCGGCTGACGCGCCCGCACCCCACGGACCGCCGGGCAGGCGCGCGCCCCTCGCGCCTGCCCGGCCCGCGTCCGCCGGCCGCCCCGGCCCCGGGCGCCACCCCCGCCTGATATATAATTGCGATATGCATCTATCGTCGACATCCGACGAGCAGCGCATCGAACACGCCGCCCGCGGACTCCTCCGGGGCATCGGCAGGCTCTCCCAGGCGCTCTTCCGGGTCGGTGACTTCGGACTGCCGCGCGGGCACGTCTCCGTACTGGACGCGCTGGGCGACGGCCCGCGCCGGGTCACCGAACTCGCCACGTACACCGGCCTCACCCAGCCCCGGGTCACCGTCGTGCTCCAAGAGCTCCAGGAACGCGGCCTCGTCGAACGGACCCGCTGCTCCCGCGACCGGCGCGCCATCGAAACCTCGCTCACACCCGACGGCCGCGACCTGCTGGAGCGGGCACGGCAGCGGATGGCCGCCGCGCTGCTCGAAGGGCTCCGCGCCAACGTCGACGATCCCGAACGCACAGCGGGCGAGGCCCGCGACGCCGTATCGCTCCTGCTGCACGCCATCGAACCGGAGGTCAGTTGACCACCCCAGCCACCACCGAGACCCAGGACCCGGCCGCCGATACCGCACCGGGGGAGCAGACCCGCACGGGCGCCGTCGCCCCGCACCGCGTCGGCGGGCCGAGACGCTGGTGGGACTGGGTGCTCGCCGCCGACCCCGGGCTCGGCCAACTCCAGGCCGGCTGGCGTTCCTTGGTCTCCATGATCACCGCGCTCGCGGTCGGCTACGGGATGTCCGTCGCGCTCGGCCTGCCCGCCATGCTCGGCATGATGGTCGGCGGCATGATGGGCATGATGAGCGCCTTCATGGTCGCCGAGAACACCCCGTTCCGGCTGGCCCGCGCCCTCCTGTGGATGCCGGTCCCGTACTCCGCCGTGCTGCCGCTCTCCGCCTGGCTGCACCACGACCGGGTGCTCGAACTCGGCCTCATGGTCGCGGCGTTGGCAGTGGCGTTCTTCCTCGCACGCTTCGGCGCCCTCGCCCTGCTCACCGGCATGATGATCTTCAACGCCTTCATGGTCGGCATGATGGCGAACATCCCGCTCGACCTCTGCGGCGAACTCTTCGTCGTCGCCCTGGTGTCCGCCGCCGCGGTCCTCGTCGCCCGCCTGGTCTTCTGCTACCCGATGCCCCGCGAGGACCTGCTGCGCACCCAGCGCGCCTTCGTCGTCGAAGCGCGCCGGGTCGCCGACGCCGCCACCGCGGCCCTCGACCCGGACGCCGACCACCAGATCGCCATCACCCGCATGCGACGCAGCCTGCGACGGCTCAACGTCACCACGGTCACCATCGACGGCCGGCTCGCCCAGCCCGAGGTCGCCGCCGACCCCGACACCGCCGAACTGCTCCACCAGCACCTCTTCGACGCCGAACTCGCCCTCCGCGGCATCGGCCAGGCCGTCCAGCAGCTCACCCGCCTCCAGGTGCCCGCACACCTGCGGGAGGCCATGGTCGTCGGCCTCGTCATCGCCCGCGACACCCCGCTCGGCCGGGCCGACGCACTGCGCCCCGCCGCCCAACTCATCCAGCAGCAGGCCGGATTCGTCCTCCAGGACACGCACGCAGGACCGGCCGAAGCGGAGGCCGCCGCCCTCGCCCGCCGCGTCGGCCACCTCCTGGACTCGCTCGCCGACTCCCTCGCCCACTGGCTCGACCTCGGCTGGAACGCGCCCACCGCACGCGCCAAGGTCCCGTTCCAGCCCACCGTCGCGCTGGAACAGAACCGGCCGGCCGGCACCGGAGCCGTCGCCCGGCGCCTCGCCGCGGCCCAGGACGTCCAGGGCTGGCGGCGCGCCATCCCCTACCTGCGCGTCCCGCTGCACGCCGCGGTCGCCGCCGCCCTCGTCTGCCCGATCTCCGACGCCATCGACCCCCAGCGCTTCTACTGGGGCCTGGTCGGCGTCATGATCACCCTGTTCGGCACCAACACCACCCACGAACGGCTGCGCAAACTCGCCCACCGGATGGCAGGCACCATCGCCGGCGCCGTCATCGGCATCGTCCTGCTCCACGTCATCGGCCGCGGCCACATCTACTGGACGCTCGCGGTCATCGTCGCCGGACTGGCCATCGGCGCCTGGGGCATGCAACGCCGGTACGCCTACTGGGTCGTCGGCCTGGTCACCGCCCTCACCCAGCTCTACGGCATGACCACCCCGTACAGCGGCATGGACCACCTGCTCGCCGAACGCCTGCTGGACAACGCCCTCGGCATCCTCATCGCCACCGCCTGCGCCGCGCTGATCTTCCCCGTATCCAGCCGGAAGATCGCCCAGGAGGCCGAACGCGGCTACGTCTCGGCGCTGGAGCACCTGATCTCCCAGATCGTGCTGCGCTGGGAGAACCCGGAGGCGCCGGTACGGCTGCGCGGCGCGGCCCGCGGCGTCGACGCGGCCCTCTTCCAAGTACGCGGCGTGCTCCGCCCGCTGGTCCGGATGCCGATGGGCATCCGCGGCCGCGGCGCCGAGAACCGCCTCGCGCTGCTCGCCAACGCCACCGGTCACGCCCGCGCCCTCGCCGCGGCCGCCGACATCGACATCGACCTCGCCCCGCACCTCGGCGAGCGCGTCGCCCGCATCACCGCCACCTTCGTGGAATCCCTGCACACGCTCGACCGGCACGCCGCAGGCGGCGACCCGGCCGGCACCTGGGTCCGCGTCAGCCCCCTCATCCGCGAACTCGAAACCGTCCTCCAGGCCCCGCCGGGCCCCCGCGCCCACCGGCTGCACACCGCACTGCGCGAACTGGCAGCCCTGGACGAGGCGTTGGCCGGCTACGCCGAACAACGCGGTCTGACCCTCACCACCGCCACCCCCGCCCCGGCCACCCCGCACCACCCCGAAGCCTCCGCACTCCCCACCACCCCAACCGTCCCCACCACCCCCGCCGAACGCCGCACCCAGGCCGCGCTCGCCGCCTGGGCAGCCCGCAACCAACACCCGCGCACCACAC
>NZ_JAJCXB010000017.1 GCF_020564935.1 Streptomyces pinistramenti | reverse complement strand
GGACGGGGCCGGGTGGGGCCCCGTCCGCGGCCGGTGGGGTAAGTGAGGTGGGGCGGAGGTCAGTTGTGCTTGAGGACGCCTGCGGCGCGGGCCTCGGTGAGCCACTCGGGGAATTCGACCATCAGCTGCTGGTACAGCTCGTCGGACGAGAGGGCGCGGGGGTCGCGGCCGGCGTGGAAGAAGCCGGCGTTGTCGACGACGCGCTTGTCCGGGACGGCCAGGTCGTCGAGCTTGCGGAGGAAGTCGAAGCCCTTGGCCTCCGGGTCACCGAAGCCGATGAACTGCCAGAAGATGGGGAGCCCGGCGGCCTCGCAGAGGGCCTTTTCGGCGGCAGGCTTGGAGGTGGGGGCGCCGTCGGTCTGGAAGATGACGAAGGCCGGGGCGGTGGAGCCGGACTTCTTGTAGTGCTTGACCACGGCCTCGATCGCCCAGTGGTAGTTCGTACGGCCCATGTGCCCGAGCCCGGCGTGCAGTTCCTCGATGCGGCCTTCGTAGTGGGCCAGGTCGAGGTCGGCGGTGCCGTCGACGTCGGTGGAGAAGAAGACGACCGGGACGGTGCCGTCGTCGTCGAGGTTCGCGGAGAGGCCGAGTGCCTGCTCGGCGAGGTGCTGGACGGTGCCGTCCTTGTAGTAGTTGCGCATCGAGCCGGAGCGGTCGAGGACGAGGTAGACGGCGGCGCGCTGGGTGCCGAGACCGTGCTTGTCCAGGATGGCGCCGGCGGACTTGTAGAGGCTGACGAGGCCGGGGGCGGTGGCCTCCACCTTGGTGAGGGAGACCGGCGGTTCGGGGGAGCCGGTGGGCGCTGCCTCGGAGGTCGCGTCCTCGGAGGTCGCGTTCCGGGAGGGGGCAGGGGCCGGTACGTCGGTGGGTGACGGGGCGTCGGCGGGCGACGGGGCGTCGACCGGGTTGTCGGCCGGGGCGTGCTCTGTGGCCTCGGACTTCGCCGCGGTGTCCGCCTCGGGGGCTTCCTCCGCCGGCGCCGATGCCTCTGCCGTCGCCTCCTCCGCCGTCGCCTCCTCTGCCGTTGCCGCCTCGGGCTTCGCGGCCTCGGGCTTCGCGTCGGATTCGGTGGGGGGTGTGGCCGTGGCGGCAGCGGAGTCGGCACCGGCGTCGGCGTCGGCCGTGTCCGATGAAGTGTCCGTTCCCGTGGCGGTCGTGGACGGCTCGGTGTCCACCGGGGAGCCCTGGGCCGGGAGGGATGCGGTGGCCGGGGCGGCGGGTTCGGGGGTGGATTCGAGGGGGGCCGTGCGGGCGGCGGGGACTTCGGCCACGGGGGCGTCGGTGGCCGGGGATTCGCTCTCCGGTGCCGGTGCGGCCCCGGCTCCCGGGGCGGACTCCTCGCGGGCCTCCGGGATGGTGGCGGACGGGGTGGCCGGTTCCGGCGTTTCCGTGCCGCTCGGTGCCGCGCCGGACTCCTCGCGGGTCGCCTTGGAGCGACCGAAAGCGTTGCGCAGCAGACTCCGAATGCCCATCGGCGGACCTCTCTTGCGTGTGGTGGGGTGCGGCGTATGTCCCTGAAGCTGCGGACATGTCCCTGACCAGGACGGATACGTAAGGGTAGCGGCCATCCCCGGCGTGAACGTGGGACCTCGCGTGCCGCGTGGTGGGTGCAGGGGGAGTGTGCCGGTGGGATGCGGTGCGGGCCAAGCGGCGGGACCGTGGAGCGCGGGATCCGCCACGGGTTCATGGTGACGTCGGCGGGTGCAACGGGGCGGGGCCCGTGGGGTCGGCGGGATGCTGCGGATGACTGTGCGTCCGGTCTGTGGGGCCGGGGCATGTGGTGAGGTGGCGGGGGAGCGGCCGGTGCTCGCGCAACTCCCTTGATCCGGGCGGCAGTACGCGTGCGGCGCGGTTCCGGACGTCGTACGGTGCGTCGCCTTCCATCCGGTACGGGCTGCCGTCCCTCTGCGATGCGGGCCGGACATCACGTCCCGGACACAGCCCGGCAAGAGGTGGGTAAGAAACCGCGCCCGACTGGTATCCGATGGTCAAAAGCTCCCGTCTTATCCGGTGACCATAGGCCAGGACCGCCCGTTGTTCGCTCCGGGCGGCCGGTGACCGGTACCAGGGCAAGAGCCCTCGCGAGGGTGACGGGAGATGCAGGCGCATGGGGCTGACCAGTCCATTGCTCGAATACACGGTGGTCGCGCTGGCGCTGATTCTCGTCGCGCTGACCGTGTGGCTGTGGCCGAGGCTGTCGGGGCGCGGGGCGCGGGTCCTGCTGGGGCGGCTCGGGGCGATCGTGCTCACCCAGGTGTCGATCGTGTGCGCGCTGGCCCTCGCGGTGAACAACAGCTTCGAGTTCTACGGCAGCTGGGACGACCTGCTGGGCAACAACGACAAGGCGCCGGTGGCGGTGAGCCAGGGCGGCGGGCGGTACGCGTCCGTCGGGGACGTCAAGGGCGGGCTGGTGCAGCCCGCGGGGCCGCAGGGGCTCGACCGGGTGTCGGGGCTGCCGCAGGGCCCGGCCGACAAGGTCGGCAAGATCGAGTCGGTGCGGATAGTGGGACGCAGGACCCGGGCCATCAACCCGGCGTTCGTCTATCTGCCGCCGCAGTACTTCCAGCCGCAGTTCCGCCGCCAGCGGTTCCCCGTCATGGTCGTGATCAGCGGCTACCCCGGCGGCATCATGAACCTCGCGCAGCATCTGCAGATCCCGCAGAACGCCGGGAAGCTCATCGAGAAGGGGACGATGCAGCCGACCGTGATGGTGATGGTGCGGCCGACGATCGCGCCGCCGCGGGACACCGAGTGCGTCGACGTGCCGGGCGGCCCGCAGGCCGAGACGTTCTTCACCAAGGACCTGCCGGACGCCATGAAGTCCGCGTACCGGGTGGGCCACGACCCCAGCGCCTGGGGCGCGTTCGGCTACTCGTCGGGCGGCAGCTGCTCGCTCCAGCTGGCGATGCGCAACCCGAAGATCTACACCTCGGCCGTCTCGCTCTCCGGCGACTACGCGATCAAGGACGACCTGACCACCGGCAGCCTGTTCGGCCCCGGGCCCGAGGGCGCGAAGCGCGAGCGGGAGCACGATCTGCTGTGGCGGCTGAAGAACCTGCCGGCGCCGCAGATCTCCGCCCTCGTCGCCAGCAGCCGTAAGGGTGAGCCGGATTACGGCGCCACGATGCAGTTCATCCACGCGGTCAAGGAGCCGATGACCGTCGACTCGATCATCCTGCCGCGCGGCAGCCACCAGTTCGCGACCGGGCGGCGCGAGGTGGTGCCGGCGCTGGAGTGGCAGAGCCGGCAGCTGACGTTCCCGCAGGATGTCGAGGCGGCGCCCGCGAAGCCGCGGCCCGGCGCGGGCGCGGAGCACGGCAAGGGCAAGGAGCAGGGCGGACCGGGGACCACGCACCCGGGGGCGCCCGCATCACCGCCGGCCGCGTCCGCAGAGGGCCGGCGGGCGGAGGCCGAGCCGGCGGGGCGCGGCTGACGGCTGAGGGC
This sequence comes from Streptomyces pinistramenti, assembly GCF_020564935.1. Taxonomy (GTDB): domain Bacteria; phylum Actinomycetota; class Actinomycetes; order Streptomycetales; family Streptomycetaceae; genus Streptomyces; species Streptomyces pinistramenti. The sequence goes on along the minus strand of NZ_JAJCXB010000017.1, from coordinate 130,118 downwards.
CGGGTCCGCGGGCGTGGGCGGGGGCCGCTGCCGAGAGGCCGGTTTTGCTGCTGAGGGCCGGCTCCGGGGCTGAGGAACGGCTCCCCCGCCCCCTCCCCCCTCTCCCCCTACGGGGGAGGGGGCGGGGGTGGGTTCGGGGGTGGGGGGAGCGCGATGGGCCCGCCCCACCCGGAGACGGATCCGCCCCCGCCTCGCGGCCGGTACCCCCGCCTCGCGGCCGGTGGCTCCCGCCTCAAGGCCGGTAAGCCATCCCCGGCTCAGGTGCGGCCGGCGAGAGCAGCTGGGAGACGGTCACGATGGTGAAGCCGCGCTTCTTCAACTCCTTGAGGATGCCGGGGACGGCCGGCACGGTGCCCTTGTAGATGTCGTGCAGCAGGATGATGCCGTCCTTCTCGGTCTGGTCCAGCACCCGCTTGGTGATCAGCTTCGAGTCGGTGGTCTGGTAGTCCTTGGCGGTCACGCTCCACAGGACCTGTGACAGACCCAGTTCCTTGCTGATCTCGGCGACCTGTTCGTCGGTCCTGCCCTGCGGCGGGCGCATCAGCTTGGGCGTCTTGCCGGTGATCTTGTGGACCTGGTCCTGCACGCGGGAGAGTTCCCGCTTGACCTCGGCCGGCTTGATGTCGGTGAGGATCTGGTGCGACCAGGTGTGGTTGGCCAGTTCGTGGCCCTCGCGGTCGATCCGCTTGACCTCGGCGGGGCGCTCGGCGATGTGGTTCTTGCCGAGCATGAAGAAGGTCGCGTGCACCTTCTCCTTCTTCAGGATGTCCAGCAGGCGGTTGGTGTTCTCGCTGGGGCCCGCGTCGAAGGTGAGCGCGACGCACTTGGCCTTGCGGCAGTCGACGTCGTCGCCGTTCGCGTCCTTGGCCTTGACCGCCGTTGCGGGGGCGTCGTCCCGTGCGTCGGCCGGCGCGGTGACGTCGTACGAGGTGCAGCCGCTGAGCGCCAGGGCCAGGGAGCCGGCGGCCAGCAGCCCGGCTATGGACCGGCTGCGGGCGGTGGCGGCGCGGGGGTGCTTCGGCATTGCGGGGCTCTTTCCGGAGTGGGGCAAGGGGGAAGACGGGGCGGAGCCTGGCCGGGGCGACCACCCGGGAGGGAACTATACATATGGAGTACACACTCGATGTATAGGTGGGGGTGGGTGCGGCCCCCAAGGGCGCCCCAAGGGCTTCCACGGCGCCCCACAGCACCCCACGGCCACCGTCGGCCAACCGCCACCGGCCAACCGCCACCGCCACCGGCTCGCCCCGCCGCCCCGATCGGACGCGGCCCGCGCGACACCCCGCCCCGCCCGCGGTGGACTCGTACCGTGACCGCCCCGCCGGACGACTGCCTGGCCCGCAACGACTGGATCTGCGGCGACTACCTGAGCACCCGCCGCCACATCCTGCTCGACGCGGTGCTCGAACACGTCCAGCTGACCGTGGTCTCCGTCCTGCTCGGCCTGGTGATCGCGCTCCCGCTGGCGCTGCTGGCCCGCCGCAGGCGCTGGGCGGCCGGCCCGGTCCTCGGCCTCACCACCGTGCTCTACACGATCCCGTCGCTGGCGATGTTCTCGCTGCTGCTGCCGCTCTACGGCCTGTCCGCGGCCCTCGTGGTGGTCGGTCTGGCGCTGTACTCGCTCACCCTGCTCGTCCGGAACATCCTGGCCGGTCTCGAAGGCGTACCCGCCGAGGCCAAGGACGCCGCCCGCGGCATGGGCTACGGGCCCACCCGTCAACTGCTCACCGTCGAACTGCCGCTGGCGCTGCCCGCGGCGATGGCCGGGCTGCGGATCGCCACCGTCTCGGCCGTCGCGCTCACCACCGTCGGCGCGATCGTCGGCCACGGCGGCCTGGGCAACCTCATCTACGCGGGCATGAACTCCTTCTTCAAGGCGCAGGTGCTCACCGCTTCGGTGCTGTGCGTGCTCATCGCCGTCGCCTTCGACCTGCTGCTGCTCGGTGCCGAGCGGCTGCTCACGCCGTGGCGGCGGGGGCGCGCCGGGCGGCCCGCGCGCGGCCGGGGCGCGGGCGCGCGGCGGCTCGCCGCGGCCGGGCGGCGCCCGTGAACACCCTCGCCGAGGTCTGGTCCTGGCTGACCACCGCCGCCCACTGGTCCGGCGAGATGGGCATCTGGCACCGCCTCGTCCAGCACTTCTGGCTCACCGTCGGCTGCCTCGCCGTCAGCTGCCTGATCGCGCTGCCCGTCGCGCTCACCCTCGGCCACCTCGGGCGCGGTGGCGCCCTCGCGGTCAACCTCGCCAACATCGGCCGCGCCGTCCCCACCTTCGCCATCCTCGTGCTGCTGCTCCTGACGCCGCTCGGGCGGCACGGGGAGTGGCCGACCGTCATCGCGCTGGTGCTGTTCGCCATCCCGCCGCTGCTGACCAACGCCTACGTCGGGATGCGCGAGGTCGACCAGGATGTGGTGCGGGCCGCCCGTGGCATGGGGATGACGGGCCGCCAGCTGGTGTGGCGGGTCGAACTGCCGCTGGCCTTCCCGCTGGTGCTGACCGGCGTCCGGATCGCCGCCGTGCAGCTGGTCGCGACCGCCACGCTCGCCGCGCTGGTCGGCGGCGGCGGCCTCGGCCGGATCATCACCGCGGGCTTCAACCTCGCCTCCACCCCGCAGGTCGTCGCGGGCGCCGTCGTCGTCGCGGTGTTCGCGCTGCTGATGGAGGCGGCCTTCGAGGCCGGACAGCGGTGCGCGCCGGCCTGGGCGCGCGGACGGATGCGATGACGCCGGCCGCCCTCCGGCGGCGCCGCGTCCGCCGCTGCTGCATATCCGTCGCCCTGCTGTGCGGTGCCCTCCTGGCGGCCTGCACAGGCGGCCCGTCCCTGGAGAACCGTGGCACCGTCACCGCGTCACCCGGCGACCGGCACGACCTGTCCGTCGGCTCGGCGGGCTTCACCGAGAGCGAGCTGCTCGCCCAGATGTACGCGGCGCTGCTCGGCGCGGCCGGCTTCCACGCCGACATCCTCACCGTCGGCAACCGCGAGCTGTACGAACCCGCCCTGGAGAGCGGCCGGATCGACGTCGTCCCGGAGTACGCCGCCACCTTCGCCGACTGGCTCAACGCCAAGACCCACGGTCCCGACGCGCCGCCCGTCGCCTCCCCCGGCCTCGCCGCCACCATGACCGCGCTGCGCAAGCTGGCCGCCCCGCGCGGCCTGTCCGCCCTCGCCCCAGGCCGTGCCGTCGACCAGAACGCCTTCGCCGTCCGCGCCTCCTACGCCGCGGAGCACCGCCTCAAGACCCTCAGTGACCTGGGCCGGGCGAAGCTGCCGGTCCGGCTCGCGGCGGGCGACGAGTGCGTGCAGCGGCCGTTCTGCGCGCCGGGCCTGAAGAAGACGTACGGCATCCACGTCACGGCCGTCGACCCCAAGGGCGTCGGCACCACCCCCGCCAAGCAGGCCGTGCAGAACGGCCAGGACCAGATGCTGCTGACCACCAGCACGGACGCCACCCTCGACCAGTTCGGCCTGGTGGTGCTGGCCGACGACAAGAAGCTGCAGAACGCCGACTACGTCATCCCCGTCGTCAACCGCGCCCGCGCCGGCGGCCCCCGCGTCACCGCCGTCCTCGACCGCCTCAACTCCGTCCTGACCACCGCCGACCTGGCCCGCCTCAACCAGCGCGTGGACAGCTGGCGCCGGCTGCCCGCGGACGTGGCACGCGACTACCTCACGTCCAAGGGCCTGCTGCCGAAGAAGCCGTAGGCGCCGTGCTCACTCCGTGGGCACCGAGTCCACCTCGGCGCGCTCGCGCGGCGCGCCCCGCTCATCGGGGGCGATGGTGCGGCGCAGCGCCTCGTGGAGCGCCGTCGGGGTCAGCACGCCCAGGAAGCGGTGGCCTTCCAGTACCGCGATCCAGCCCGCGTCGTGCCCCAGCATCTCGCTGAACGCCTGCTTGAGCGTGCCGGTCACCGGAACCCACGCCTCCATCCGGCGCGCGTGCCCGGAGACCGGACCCGCGGCTCCGGCCATCTCCTCGGTGCCCACCCAGCCGTGCAACTCCCCCGCCTCGTCCAGCACCACCGCCCAGCGGGCCCTCTCGGCGCGCAGCCGGGCGACCGCGTCGGCGGCCGGTTCGCCGAGCCGCGCGAACGGCGGGCGCTCCAGGTCGGCCCGGTCGATGCCGGTCACCGACAGCTGCTTCAACGCCCGGTCGGAGCCGACGAATTCGGCGACGTACGGGGAGGCCGGGGCGCCGAGCACCCGCGCGGGGGTGTCGTACTGCTCGATCCGGCCCTCCCCGTAGACGGCGATGCGGTCGCCGAGGCGGATCGCCTCCTCGATGTCGTGGGTGACCAGCAGCACCGTCTTGTGCATCGCCTCCTGGAGGCGCAGGAACTCGTTCTGGAGGTGTTCGCGGACGACCGGGTCGACGGCGCCGAAGGGTTCGTCCATGAGGAGGACGGGCGGGTCGGCGGCGAGGGCGCGGGCCACGCCGACGCGCTGGCGCTGGCCGCCGGAGAGCTGGTCGGGGTAGCGGTCGCCGTAGACGGCAGGGTCCAGGCCGACCAGGTCGAGGAGTTCGGCCGCCCGCTCGCGGGCCTTCGGCTTCTTCCAGCCGGTCAGGACCGGCACCGTCGCGGTGTTGTCGAGGACCGTGCGGTGCGGGAAGAGGCCGGTCTGCTGGATGACGTAGCCGATGCGGCGGCGCAGCTGTACCGGGTCGACGGCTGCGATGTCCGAGCCGGCGACGAGGATGCGTCCCGCGGTGGCGTCGATGAGACGGTTGACCATCATCATCGTCGTCGTCTTGCCGCAGCCCGACGGGCCGACGAGGGTCACCAGTTCGCCCTCGCCGACCTCGAAGGAGAGGTCGTCGACGGCGGTGGTTCCGTCGGGATAGCGCTTGGTGACGGACTCGAACCGGATCATCGGCCCATTGAATCCCGCACCGCACGGCCGGTCCCCTCATGCGGGCAAACGGGTGGGCCCGCCCGGTGCGGGCCCGGATCGGGGCGCCACCCGGGGGGCCGTACGAGTTGCTTCCGTGACGCCGCCTCCTCTCCTGCCGCATCCCGCCGCACCGGCGTGCTTACGATCCACCCCGGCCTCCGGTCGGAAGGGTGGAAGGGAACGCCACGATGAGAGCCGTAGCAGTCAGCGCATTCGGTGCACAGCCGCAGCTCATGGATCTGCCACAGCCCGAGCCAGGGCCTGGGGAGGTCCTGGTGCGGCTGGCCGCAGCCGGGGTCAACCCGATCGACTGGAAGGTCGCCGACGGACGGTTCGGGGATCCGTCGACGACCTCGTTCCCGCTGGTCCTGGGGACGGACGGGGCGGGCGAGGTACTGGCCGTCGGGACCGGCGTACGGCGGTTCACGGCCGGTGACGCGGTGTTCGGGCAGTTCCAGCGGCTGGAGCGGGGCGGCGGTTCGTACGCCGAACTCGCGGTCACCGGCGAGCGGTCCCTCGCTCCTGCCGCCCGCAGCGTCACCTACGCGACGTCGGCCGCCGTGCCGACGGCCGGCATGACGGCCTACAACCTGGTCGAGGAGACCCGGATCAGTGAGGGGCGCCGGGTGCTGATCGTCGGCGCCACCGGCGGGGTGGGCACCTTCGTCACGCAGCTGGCGCACGGCCGCGGCGCCGACGTCATCGCCACCGCCCGCCCGGTCATGGCCGACCTGATGCGGAGCCTGGGCGCGAACGAGGTCATCGACCACACCGCGGGCCCGGTCGCCGAGCAGCTGCTCGCCGCGTACCCGGACGGCGTGGACGTGCTGATCGATCTGACCAGCAGCCCGGAGGAGTTCGGCGAGATGACGCGGACGGTGCGGGACGGCGGCACGGCGGTCTCGACCGTCGGCTCGGCCGACGCCGACGTGCTCACCGAGCACAACCTCCGCGGCTTCAACTTCGTCAACCGCCCGTCCCCGCAGCTCCTCGACATCCTCGCCGGGCAGGTCGACGCGGGCCGGCTGACGGTCCTGGTCGGCAGGGAGGTGCCGCTGGAGGAGGCCGCCGACGTCCTGGAGACCAGCCGCAGCGGCCGGGCGCACGGCAAGACGGTGCTGGCGATCTGAGGGCAGGACGGCAGCGGCACGGCGTGGCCCCACGGGGACATCTCCCGTGGGGCCACGCCGTTGTGTGTGCCGGAGCCGGGCGCCCCGGGTCAGCGGCGGGCGGGGAGTACGGAGCGCAGGGCGCGGGCGGCGGGCGGTGTCACGGCGGCGGCCAGGGCGACCAGCAGCGCGGCGCAGGACAGCAGCGTGATGCCGGTGCGCAGCGACGCGGTCAGCGCGTCCGCGTACGCGGCGGCGGCCGGGCGCGGGATCGCGGCGGGCAGCGCCGCCAGGGCGTGGTTGCGGGCCAGTGCCAGGGTGGCGGCGAGCAGCGCGGTGGCGGCGGCGCAGCCGGCCGCCGCGCAGAGCAGCGCGCGGCGCCTGCGACGGGCCAGCAGCAGCCCGGCCGGCAGGCACAGCGCCGCGAGGGGCGGCAGCACCAGGGCGGCGGTCCGTACGGCCTGGTAGAGGGTGCGGGCGCGCGGCACGTCGGACGCGTGCAGCAGCACGATCCGGGCGCCGGTGCTCGGCACCCGGCGGGCGATGTCGATGCCCAGGCCGTTCGCCGACAGCTGGTGCTTGACGCGTTCGATGACGGGGGTGAGGTCGAGGATGACGGGGGAGCTGCCGTACGCGGTCAGGGTGGTGTCCAGCGCCTGGTGCGCGCTGCGGTGCACCTGCCGCCAGACGGACGGGAATCCGCGCCCGGTCACCACCTGGCGCACCTGCTTGTCCACGAACTCGCGGATGCCCCGGGTGAACCGCTCGCGCAGCGCGGGCCGTTGGGCCCGCGGGATGGCCTCCAGCAGGCCGTCGAGGCGGACGTGGCCCATCACGCCGTCGGTGACGTCACCGACGATGGCGTTCTGGATGGTGCTCTCGCCGGAGAGCGGCGCGACGGCCGCCACGTAGCGGCGGGTGTCGGTCAGCTCGTTGCGTGCCCAGACGGCGGTCAGGCTCAGCGGCAGCAGCAGGGTGCCGAGCAGCAGCAGCGCCGCGGCGGCGGACGTACGGGCGGGACGCCGGCCCGCCGCCCGCGGCTGCCCGGACCGCGCCACCCGGCCGCCCGCGCGTACGGGTGCGCTCGCTGACATCGCGTCCGGTCCTTCCTCCAGCGGGTGGGCAGTGGCCACGTTCCAGGCAAGCGGGTGCGGACGGCGGCCGCGAGCGGGACCGGTGCCAATGGGTGATCCGGACGGGCGCGGCGGGGCGGTTCAGGTGCGGGCCGTACCGGTGGAGGGTTCGGCTGCCGTGGTGCGGCGGCCGGCGCCCGTGGTGCCGCGCCGGCCGCGGAACAGCAGGGCGGCGGCGCCGAGGAGTCCCGCGCCGATCAGCCAGTGCGACCAGGGCGTCTGCCCCGCGGCGCTTCCCGGGCGGGATTCGGGCAGGTCGTCGGCGTCGCCCGAGCAGGAGGCGGGGGCCGCGGACGCGGTGGCGTAGACGCAGACGGTGGTGGCCGCGCGCAGGGTGCCGGGGGCGGCCGTGGCGGCGTCGGCGCGTTCGCCGAGCACGGCGCTCGCGGTGAACCGCCGTTCGGCGTGCGCGGCGATGTCGGTGTGCCAGACGGCCGTGTGGTCCGCGGTGACCCGGCCGCCGGGCGCGGTCGCCGACTCGGTGGTGGCCGGCATCCGCTGCTCGACGCGGGCGCCGTGCAGCGCGGTGGCGCCGAGGTTGCGGACCGTGACGCGGTAGTCGAGCCGGTCGCCCGCCGCCGCGTCGGTGACGCCGTCGGTCACCTCGACCGTCACCTGCGGCGCGCCGGGCGGGGCGAGCGGATGCGACGGGGCTGTGGCCTGGGCGGGGAGGGCGGCGGCGCACAGCAGCGCGCTGAGGACGACGGTTCGCATGCCGCCCATCCGAGCACCGCGGGCACCGCGGGCCGGTCCGTGCGGCCCGCGGCGCGGCCGGTTTCACCCGGGCGAGTGGGCGCCCGTGAGCCGTCGGGCCACGGGCCGGCGCCACGGGCGGGCCGCGCCGCCCGGAGTGCCGGCCGCGTCGTCAGTGCCGGTGCGGGCCCGGCCGGTGGACCGGGCCGTGGGTGTCCTCGCAGTGGCCGGTCGGGTGCGGGGCGGGGCGGGGGCCCGAGGTGACGTGCAGGACGGTGTCGGCACCGTCCTGTTCGCCCACGTGGTCGACCTGGAGGGTGGCGTGGGTGATGCCGTACTCGGTGCTCAGCAGTTCCTGGAGGCGGCGGCGGACCTTGTGGCAGTCGCCGCCGGGGGCGACCAGGATGTGCGCGGAGAGCGCGGGCTGCCCGGAGGTGATCTGCCAGATGTGCAGGTCGTGGACCTCGACGACCTCGTCGGTCGCCACCAGGTGGTCGCCGAGCGCGTCCGGGTCGACGCCGGCCGGTGCGGCCTCCATGAAGATCCGGCCGGACTCGCGGACCAGGCCGTAGCCCGCCCGCAGCATCAGCGCGACGACGACGAGCGTGGCGAGCGCGTCGGCCCGCGCGAAGCCGGTGGTCAGCACGACCAGGCCGGCCACGGCGGTGGCGACGAAGCCGAACAGGTCGGTGAGGATGTGCTGGTAGGCGCCCTCGACGTTCAGGCTGGAGCGGTTGGCCTTCGACAGGAACCAGGTGGCGATCAGGTTCACCACCACCCCCGCGAGCGCCGTGACCAGGACCAGGCCGCCGGTTACCGCGGGCGGTGCGATCAGCCGCTGCACCGCCTCGTACGCCAGCCACACGGACAGCACGAGCAGGGTGATGCCGTTGGCCTGGGCGGAGAGGATCTCGGCGCGCTTGAGGCCGTAGGTGTAGCCGCCGCGTGCGGGCCGGGCGGCCAGCCGCATGGCGATCAGCGCCAGCACGATCGAGGCGGCGTCGGTGAGCATGTGGGCGGCGTCGGAGATCAGCGCCAGCGAGCGGGCCAGCACGCCGATGACCACCTCGACGGCCATGAAGGCGGTGATCAGTACCAGCGCGGCGCGCAGCCAGCGCCGGTCGGCGTCCGGTGCGACGGTGTGCGCGTGGCTGTGGGAATGGCCGTGGCTGCCGTGCGGGCGGTCCGCGGGGTCGGTGTGGTGCCCGTGGGCGTGCTCGGTCATGGCGCGCTCCTTCCTGGGTCGTCCGGGGGAAGCAAACCGCACTTCGGCAAAAGATCCAAAGGCTGCACCGGTGACCGTTGTCATTACCGTCGAACGGCTCAAAGTGCCTGGTCACAGCGGTCCTTGCCGAGAGCGCGCGGAGGGTGCGGCGGGCGGGCCGCGGGGCGTCGCGGGGCGGGTCCGTCCGCCGGTACCCCTTGCCAGCGGCTGCCGCAGCGACGATCTTTGGTGTGCCCGCGGGCCCGCGTACCGGGTGCGGGGCAGCCGTCCGACGGCGACCGCCCCCCGCCTTCCGGGGCCGCACCCTGGAGGAGTCCTCCCTTCCGGTCATCGAGCAACGCCAGGGAACTCGTCGACACCTTCCGGGAGTCGGGCAGCGCCGACCTCGTGGACGGCTTCCCCCGCTGGTACACCGCGATCATGGGTTTCCTCGGCAACCTCAGTCAGGGCCCCGAGGCCGCCTGTGACGCTGCGCTGCACCCCGCCGGTGCACATGATCGCGCGTCAGGTGTCCGAAGACATCACGATAGGCGGCGGCCTGGTGTCTGCCGGGGCCACCGGCACCTGCCTGATAGGCGCCGCAGGACGCGACGAGCGGCGTGCGGGTCGCTGGCGGACGTGGACGTCGGAAGTGTGCGGTGCGGTGATGACGCTGTGGTCGGGGAGGGTGCGTGCAGCCACGGTGACGCCGCTGGCGATCCGGCAGTCGCGTCCGAGGACGAGGCCGGGGCCGAGGCTGATGCTGTTGCCGGTCTGGACCCGGTCCCCGATCAGGGCGCCGAACTGTGGTGAGCCGCAGCGGTAGAGGCCGTCGCGGGTACGCAGGATGATCTCTCGTTCCGGTCTGCTCATGTGGGGGCTCCACATGCTGATGGCCGCGACGGTCAGGTTGGCGGACAGGTGGGCGTCGGCGCCGACGAGGGTGCGGTTGATTCCGATGCGGTGGCCGAGGACGGCCCGTTCGCCGAGGAACGATCGGGTGACTTCGCAGTTGAAGCCGACCGAGACGTCAGCGCACAGCACGGAGCCGGCGCGGACGGTGGAGAACTCCCACACGCGTACGCGGGGGCCGATGATCACGTCGTCGCCGATGATTGCGGTGGGGTGTACCTGCGCGGTGGGGTGGATGCGGTGCGGGAGCCGGGCGAGTGCCTGGCGGTGCCAGCCCTCCCAGAGCGCGAGGAAGCCGGACAACTCCGTCTGCTCCAGCTGCTCGTACGGGGTGCCGTCCAGCATCCCGCTGGTGGGGGCTGTGAGGTGGTGGCCGAGGCGGATGGTGGGCATGGGCGGCCCTTTCGGTGTGGTCGGTGGCCGGTCCCCGGGGCGGCTAGCATCACCGGCACCGGACCCGAGGAACGGAGAGTTCATCCGTGCGTCACCCGCGCGTTGGCGTCGCCATCTTGACCATGGGCACGCGGCCCGTTGAGCTGGCCGACCTGCTGGAGTCGGTCGCAGCACAGGACACGCCGGCGGCGCGGGTGGTGGTGGTCGGCAACGGCTCGCCGCTGCCGCCCCTGCCGCAGTGGGCGACCGGCGTGGAGCTGCCGGAGAACCTGGGCGTCGCCGGCGGCCGGAACGCGGCCCTGGCCCGGCTGCGGGAGTTCGGGGACGTCGATGTCGTGGTGGACCTGGACGATGACGGTCTGCTGATCAGCCGGGACGTCTTCACCCGGCTCGTGGAGCTGTATGAAGCGGATGCGCGGCTGGGCATTGTCAGCTTCCGCATCGCCGATGAGCGGGGCCGTACCCAGCGTCGCCATGTCCCGCGCCTGCGCGCGGCGGATCCGATGCGGGGCGGGCTGGTGACGACGTTCCTGGGCGGCGGGCACGGCCTGTCCATGCGGATGCTGGAGGAGGTCGGTGGCTGGCCCGAGCCGTTCTTCTACGCGCACGAGGAGACCGACCTGGCCTGGCGGGCGCTGGACGCGGGCTGGAAGGTGCTCTATGAGCCGGAGCTGGTGCTCCAGCATCCGTGGACGTCGCCGGCCCGGCATGCGGTTTTCCACCGCATGGTCGCCCGCAACCGGGTCTGGCTCGCCAAGAGGCATCTTCCTGCCCTCCTCGTCCCTGCCTACCTGGGTGTCTGGACCGCGCTGACGGTGGCCCGTACCCCGTCGGCGGCGGGACTTCGGGCGTGGTTCGGCGGGTTCGCCGAGGGCGTGCGCACGCCGTGCCCGCCCCGCCGGCCGATGCGGTGGTCCACGGTGTGGCGGATGGCCCGTCTGGGCCGGCCGCCGGTCATCTGATCAGGGGGCCTGCGGCCTCGGACTGGGACCGCAGCCATACGGGGATCGCCCCGGGGCTCTTGTCGAGCCAGTTCGCGTAGCGGGCGGCCCCCTCCCTGACGGTGATCGACGGTCGCCAGCCGAGCACCGTTTCCATGCGGTGGGTGGCCGCGTAGCCGCCGAGCGGGTCACCGGGCGGCATCGGCGTTTCCACGAACCGGGTGTCCGGGTACTGTTCGGCGACCAGCTCGGCCACCTTGCGGATGCTGGTGGGAGTGCCGGTGCCGATGTTGATCGTCTCGTTGTGGGCTCGCGGGGCGACCAGGGCCCGCACAGTGGCAGTGGCGATGTCCTCGACGTGGACCAGGTCCCGGATCTGGTGGCCGCCGCCGTTGAGGTGCAGGGGCAGCCCCAGGGCGGCGCGGGTGGCGAACCAGGCCACCACCCACGAGTGGCTGTTCTCCTTGATGACCTGCGGCTCTCCGTAGACGGAGAAGTACCGCACGATCGTGTACGAGGTGCCCACGGAGCCCAGCGTGAGAGCGGTCTGCGTCTCGCCCCACGCCTTGGAGTTGGCGTAGACGGACATCGGCCGCAGGGGCGTGTGCTCGTGGAACTGCGGCGGCACCCGGCCGTAGACGGCTTCCAGCAGTTGGCGCACGGCCCGGTACTCCTCGCTCGGGCGTGCCCAGTCGTCCGCGTTGCCGTTGCCGTAGACGCTGGCCGAGGAGACGAAGACCAGCCGGCGGATCCGCTCGCAGGCGGCCACCGCGTCGAGCAGTACCTGAGTGCCGGTGATGTTGGTGTGGATCGCCTCCATGGGCTTGCGGGTGCAGGCGGCGACATCGGCGAGGGCGGCAGCGTGGATCACGTAGTCGGACGCGGCCACTGCCTTCGTGACCACGCCGGGATCCTGAACGTTGCCCACGATGATGTCCGGGTCGGCTGGGTCGATCCCGAACAGGTCGCGGTAGGTGTGCTGGGGGTAGGCGTCCAGCATGCACAGGGAGAGCGGCCGGGCCCCCGCCCGACGCAAGCAGGCGGCGACCCGGCTGCCGATGAGCCCCGCTCCACCGGTGACCAGCACGGTCCGGCCGGCGAGTTCCTTCAACCTGTTGTCGTGCACAGTGCCTCCATGCCGTGGTGAGGTGTGCGGTGTCACCGGTCCGCCTGGCGGGCCCGCTCGCGCTTGGCGATCAGCTGCTCGAACTGGATGGCGTACAGCTCCACCTGGTCCGGGGTCAGGACAAGCACCGACTGCGTGCTCCGGCTGTCGGCGTGATGGACCTCGATACCCAGCTCGGCCTCCTGGGCACGGTGGTCATACGTCGCGTCGCGCTTCAGCGGCGTCACGTGGGTGACCGATGACCATGCGCCCTGGACGGCGGTGTTCTCCTCCATCTCGCTCACCCCTTGGGGATTGCCTGCGGCCCGCTCGGATGCGGGCCGCCCGTGGTCACGAGGACACCGCAGCCCGTCCGACAAGGGGAGGTGCCGCGTCTGGGCACGCACACGGTTTGCACCGGACGTAAACGGCTTGCAACGTCTCGTGTTGCAGGGCGGTTTGACGGGACAATGAGCCCGGCAGGAGGTGAGTCGTGGACCACGCCCATCCGATCTGGTGCTCAGCGGCCATGCGTGACGCCCGTGCCCGCCGCGATGCCGGGGCGATCGTCCGGTTAGTTCGCCGCGCGGCCGACATCACACTCGCCGAACTGGGCAAGCAGGTCGGCTATACCGCCGCCTCCCTGTCCCGGATGGAACGCGGCAAGCAGCCCCTGCGCGACGTGCTGCTGCTCCAGCAGCTTGCCGCCTGTCTGGACATCCCGCCGCACCTGCTCGGTCTCGCGCCGCAGCGCCAGCGGGCAATACCGGACCGACCCGGCGCCACTAGGGTGGGCACGCAGACCCTGTTCGGCGAAGAGGGAGACGAACCGGTGCGACGCCGCGAACTCCTGGCAACCCTGGCCGGAGCCACCACCAGCGCGGTCCTCGGACCGCCAGCCGTCGCCCACGCTGCGGCGAAGCCGAACCTGTCAGGACTGGAAGACGTGTTGCTTCACCGGCAGTACGGCCAATCCCTCACCCAAGATCCCACCCCCGCCGCCGTCACCGCGGCGGTGGACGCCTCCCGGCAGGGCTTCAGCGCCTGCCGCTACGACGCCCTCGCCCGCGCCCTCCCGGCCCGCATCGCGCTCGCTCAGGCCCTTGGCGCAGACGGCCATCCGGAGCAAGCGGCAACCGCCGTCGCCGAGCTCTACACCACCACAACCCGTCTGTGCATCAAGCTCGGCGAAGACGGCCTGGCCGCCGTCACCGCCGACCGTGCCCTCACCGCAGCTCTCAGCGGCGCGGACGCCCTCACCGTCGCCGAAGCCCACCGCATGGTCTCCTCCGCGTGGCGCCGCCAAGGGCACTACGCCCGCGCCACCGGTGTCGCCGTCACCGCCGCCCAGCAACTGACCACCGACCGGACCGCCGACGCAACCGAACGGCTCTCCGTCCAGGGCAACTTGTACGCCACCGCCGCCTACACCGCGGCCAAGCAAGGCGACCGGCACACCGCGCACGCCCTTATCGCCGAGGCCCAGGCCACCGCCGGGCAACTCGGCCGTGATGCCCTGCTGCGCGGCAACGTTTTCGGCCCCAGCCAGGTTCTTCCCACCAAGTCTCGATCAGTCATCTGCTCGGCGACGCGGGCCAAGCCATCGAGCACGCCCGCCGCATCGATGCCGCTGCCTTGCCCACCACCGAACGCCAGGCCCGCTACTGGATCGACGTCGCCCGCGCCTTCGACCAGTGGGGCAAGCCCGACCGCTGCTACCGAGCCCTCCTCGCCGCCGAGCAGGCGGCAGCCCAGGAAGTCCGCCGCGGATCGGTCCGGACCATGGCCGCCGGGCTCATGCGCCACGACCGCACCCTCCCCGGCGTCCGGGCATTCGCCCACCGCGTCGGCGCAACAGGGTAGGGCCCTGGTGCTCAATTCCTCTTTGGTTGGGAATGGCCGTGGCGGCCGTGCGGGCGGTCCGCGGGGTGTCGCGGGGCGGGTCCGTCCGCCGGTACCCCTTGCTAGCGGCTGCCGCAGCGACGATCTTTGGTGTGCCCGCGGGCCCGCGTACCGGGTGCGGGGCGCGCGCACGATTGCGACCGCCCCCGCCTCTTTGCGTGCCCTATACAGCTAACAAGGGAGCGTTGTGCCCGCGAACCGAGCAGCGCCGGACATCCTGTCGCCGGAATTCGCCGCTGACCCCTACCGCGCGTACCGCATCATGCGGGACGAGTTCCCGCTCATCCACCACGAGGCCACCGGGAGCTACCTCGTCTCGCGCTACGAGGACGTCGAACGGGCCTTCAAGGACCCGGTGTTCACCACCGACAACTACGACTGGCAGCTGGAGCCGGTGCACGGGCGCACCATCCTCCAGATGAGCGGGCGCGAGCACGCCGTGCGCCGGGCGCTGGTCGCCCCCGCCTTCCGCGGCCGCACCCTGGAGGAGTCCTTCCTGCCGGTCATCGAGCGCAATGCCAGGGAACTCGTCGACGCGTTCCGGGAGTCGGGCAGCGTCGACCTCGTCGACCGGTTCGCCACCCGCTTCCCCGTCAACGTCATCGCCGACATGCTCGGCCTGGACCGCGCCGACCACGACCGCATCCACCGCTGGTACACCGCGATCATGGGCTTCCTCGGCAACCTGAGCCAGGACCCCGAGGTCGCCGATGCCGGACTGCGGACCCGCGACGAATTCGCCGCCTACCTGCTGCCGTTGATCCGCGAGCGCCGCGCACACCCCGGCGACGACCTGCTGTCCACGCTGTGCGCCGCCGAGATCGACGGCACGCGGATGACCGACGAGGACATCAAGGCGTTCTGCAGCCTGCTGCTGACGGCCGGCGGCGAGACCACCGACAAGGCGCTCTCCGGCATCGTGCACAACCTGCTGCGCCATCCCGAGCAGCTGGCCGCGGTGCGCGCGGACCGTTCGCTGATCGCCCGCGCCTTCGCCGAGACGCTGCGCTACACCCCGCCGGTGCAGATGATCATGCGTCAGGTCTCCGAGGACGTCACCCTGGGCGGCGGCCTGGTGCCCGCAGGATCCACCGTCACCTGCCTGATAGGCGCGGCAGGACGCGACGAGCGGCGCTACGCGGACCCGGACACCTTCGACATCCACCGCACCGACCTGTCCGCCACCACCGCCTTCTCCGCGGCCGCCGACCACCTCTCGTTCGCCCTGGGCCGGCACTTCTGCGTCGGCGCCCTGCTGGCGAAGGCGGAGGTCGAGACCGGGATCGGGCTCCTGCTGGACGCGCTGCCCGACCTGGCGCTCGCCGACGGTGCGGCACCGCGCGAACAGGGCGTCTTCACGCGAGGGCTGGAGGCCCTGCCGGTGACGTTCAGGGCCACGTCCGCGGCGTGACGGGGGCGGGGGCGCCGGGCCCGCCCCCGTACCCGGCCTACGCGCCAGGTGCCGGCGTGTACGCGGGGGTGAACTCGACCGGCAGGGCGGTCAGTCCGCGCATCCACAGCGACGGGTGCCACACCAGGGCCGCTTCCGGTACCGCCAGCATCACGTCGGGCAGCCGGTCGAGCAGCACCTCGACCGCTGCCCGCGCGATCACCTCGGCCAGTTCGGGCGCCGGGTACGGGCAGGCGTGCTCGCCGTGGCTGAACGACATGTGGGCCTGGTTGCTGTCCGCGCCCGCCGCCGTGAAGTCCGGCCTGACCTGCGGGTCGGTGTTGGCGGCCGCGAGGCCCATGACGAGCAGGTCGCCGGCCTTGATGCGGCGGCCGCCGAGCTGGGTGTCGCGGGACGCCCAGCGGCCGATGTAGTTCTGCGTCGGGGTGTCCTGCCACAGCACTTCGTTGAGCGCCTGGCCGACGCTGCGCCGGCCGCCGGACAGGCTCACCGCGAACCGGTCGTCGGTCAGCATCAGCCGCAGCGTGTTGCCGATCCAGTTGGCGGTCGGCTGCTGGGCCGCGGCCATCACCACCAGGAGGTCGATGACCACCTCTTCCTCGGCGAGCCCTGCCGGGTGGGCCAGCAGCCGGGACGGTACGTCGGCGCCCGGCTGCGCGTGCTTGGCGCGCACCAGGCGCGCCATCCGGGCGGCGACCCGCTGGTGCGCGTCGATCGCGCCGGGCCCCTCGTCCAGCGATCCGGCGATGTCGACGACCAGTTGCGGCACCTCGTCCGGCGGCAGCCCGAACAGTTCGGCGACGACCAGCAGCGGCAGCCGCAGCGCGTAATCGGCCATCAGGTCGGCTTCGCCGCGTCCGGCGAAGGCGTCGGCGAGGCCGTCGGCGAGCCGCTCGCAGATCTGCCGCAGCTCGAACTGGTCGACGGCGAGCAGCGCGTCGCTGATCGCGCCGGACCGCCGCCGGTGCTCGGCGCCCTCGGCGAACATCACCGACGGCTGGTAGCCGACGAACGGCATCAGCGGCCAGTCGTCGGGGATGTCCTTCCAGGCGTGCCAGCGGCGCGAGTCGCGGGCGAACAGCTCGTTGTTGGAGGTGACTTGGTGCACCTCGCGGTAGCCCAGGACGAACCAGGCCGGGATGTCGCCGTCCAGCAGGACCGGTGCGACCGGCCCGTGGGTGCGCCGCATCTCCCGGTAGAGCCGCGCCGGGTCGCCGCTGAGCCCGGCGCCGTACAGCGGTACGGCGCCGGAAGCGGCGTGGGCGGGGCAGCCGACGGGCGGCGGGTACTGCTCGGTCACGGTGCGGTCTCCTGGACGGACAGGGCGTAGAGGTGGTCGACGAGGGTGATCAGCACGGTCTTGGCCGACTCGCGGTCGCGTGCGTCGCAGTCGATCAGCGGGATGTCGGGCGACAGGTCCAGCGCCTCGCGGACCTGTTCCGGGCTGTGCTGCGGGCCGCCGAAGTCGTTGCGCGCGACGATGAAGGGCATGCCGTGCGCCTCAAGGCGGTCGATGGCGTACCAGGAGTCGTCGAGCCGACGGGTGTCCACCAGGACCACGGCGCCCAGCGTCCCGGAGAACAGCCGGTCCCACAGGAACCAGAACCGCTCCTGGCCTGGCGCGCCGAACAGGTAGAGCACGGCACTGTCGTTGACGCTGATCCGGCCGAAGTCGAAGGCGACGGTCGTGGTCGACTTCGCCTCCACGCCGGTGGGGTCGTCGACGCCCACCCCGGCGCGGGTCATCGTCTCCTCGGTGCTCAGCGGCCGGATCTCGCTGACCGATCTGACCATCGTGGTCTTGCCGACGCCGAAGCCGCCGACGATCACGATCTTCAGGCCGTTGTCCGCGGTGGCGCGCAGCGGCGTGCGGGACGCGGCGGCGTCCTGCGCGGGCGCGCCTGCGGCGGCCCCGGCTCGCTCGGTCTCAGAGGCGGTGGAGTGCATCGAGCACCTCCTTCAGCAGGTCGGTGTCGGGAAGGTGGGCCTGCGTCACGGGCCGCGGGTGGCGGGCGGTGACCTTGCCGGTGTCCAGCAGGTCGGACAGCAGGATCCGGACGACGCTCACCGGCATCCGCAGCTCCGCCGAGACCTCCACGACGGCCACCGGGCGGCGGCACATGGCGAGGATCCGGACGTGCTCGGACTGCATGCCGGGCGCCGGTTCGCACTCGCTGACGATCAGGGTGACCAGGTCGAGCGTGCGGTCGTCGGCGGCCCGGCTGCGGCCGCCGGTGACGGTGTAGAGCCGGTCCGGATCGTCGTCGGGACCGAGCCTTCTCATGCCGGCTGCTCCGGGCTGAGCGTGCGGCCCTCGTCGCGCGGCGCGGCCTGGAGGTAGTCGCCGATCTGCTCGACGAGTTCGTTCATGTTGAACCCGATCAGGCCGACGTCGGCGTCCTCGACGGCCAGCAGGGCCAGATGGGCACCGTGCCCGGCCTCCACGATGAACAGGATCCCGCCGTGGAACTCGGTCATGGCCTGCCGGACGCCGCCGGTGCCGTCGCCGAACTCGACCGACGCGCCGTGCGACAGGCTCTGGATGCCCGAGGCTATGGCGGCGAGCTGGTCGGCCTGGTCGACGGTCAGGCCCGGCGAGTGGCAGAGCTTGAGGCCGTCGCGGGAGAGCACCAGCGCGTGCCGGGCACCGGGCGTCTTCTGGAGGAGGTTCTCCAGCATCCAGTCGAGGCTGCGGTCGGTCGTGTTCGTCATCGGATGTCGTCCTCCGGACGTGCGGGAGCGGGAGCGGGGGATGGTGCGGGCGGGTCGCCGGGGGTGCCCTGGACGGCCCGGCGGAAGGTGCGGAAGCGTTCCGCGGCCTCTTCGCGGGAGCGGGCCGGGCGGGGCGGGGCGGGGCGGGCCGCCGGTGCCCGGTCCGTGCCGGAGGGCGCGGTGGTGGCCAGGGTCTGGCCGCGGCGCCGCTTGGGCAGGCCGCTCTCGCCGTACTCGGGCGCGGCGGCGGCGCGCGCGGCCTGGGGCGGCACGGTGGGCGGCGCCGGCGCGGGCGGCGCCACGGGGACGGGCGGGGTAGCCGGTACGGCCGGTTCGGACGGGGCGACGGGGGCGACGGGCTCGGAGGGGGCCCGCACCGCCTGCGGCCCGGGTGCCGGGACCGGCTCGTGCACGGTGTCCTGCGCCGCGTCCCGGGCCGCAGGACGTCCGGCCGGCCGCGCCTCGGTGATCAGCTGCTGCGGGATCAGCACCACGACGCCGGTGCCGCCGCGCGCCGAAGGCCGGAACGAGACGTTCAGCCCGTGCTTGCGGGCCAGGCAGCCGACGACGGCGAGGCCGAGGCGGGTGCCGGACAGCGACATCAGGTCGAGGGTGTCGGCGGAGACCGCGCTCTCGGCACGGCGCAGCGCCGTCTCACTCATCACCAGGCCGCTGTCCTCGACGGAGACCACCACACCGGCCTGCGCCTCCTCGACGTACACATGGACCGGCGAGGTGGGCGGCGAGAAGGAGGCGGCGTTGTCCATCACCTCGGCGAGCGCGTGCATGATGCCTTCGGCGGCGTGGCCCGCGACCGCTGCGGTGCTGCTGTTGTGCAGCTGGACCCGGCGGTAGGCGCTGATCAGGCCCATCGCGCCGCGCAGGATGCTCTCCATCGCGATCGGCTTGTTCCAGCGGCGTCCCGAGCGGGCGCCGGTCAGTACGGCGATGGAGTCCGCGAGCCGGCCGGCCTGTGCGGTGGAGTGGTCAAGACGCAGCAGGTCGCCCAGGACTTCCTCGCCGTGCCGGTGCTCCATCTCGCGCAGGTCGGCCAGCATGCCGGTGGCCAGCGCCTGGACCCGGCCCGCGGCGTTGGCGCAGGCGGACATCGCGGCCGCCCGCATCCGCTCACCGCGTCCGACCTCCACCGCCAGCGTCTGCATGATCCGCCGGTGCGCGGCGGTGGCGGGCTGCGCGGTGCGGCCCAGTGCGGTGTCGGCCGATGCGCCGCCGCGGAGCTGGGCGACCAGCGCGGGCAGCGTCTCGTCGGCGAGCAGTTCGGCCTCGGCGCGTACGGCATCGGCCTCGGCCCGTACCGCGTCGGCATCGGCGAGGTGGCGCCGGGACAGCCGCAGTCCGTAGACCGAGGTGCTGACGGCGGCGCTCAGCAGAACGGCCGCCGCACCGCCGCACCAGGCCAGCGCGGTGCTGACGGTGTCGGGCGCGGTGAGCGAGGCCCACAGGCACAGCCCGCCGGAGACCAGGAGCGCGGCCGGCAGGGTGAGCAGCGCGTCGCCGAGCGGCGAGCGCGCTGCCTGAGGGCGGGAAGGTGGTGGCATCGGACAGGTCCTCGGAGCGATGGCGGCGGCGGTACGGAAGATGGCAAGCTGCGGCGGTGCGGGCAGGATGTGGCGGGCCGTCCGACGGGCTGTGGCCGGCCGGGTCGCGGCACGCGCTCACGGCGTAAGCGGAAGATCGACTGCACCTTATCCGCTCGGCGGCGTCCGGCAACCCTGTGCTCAACAGGCAGATTCCGTACCGGAATCGGGCCGTGCGGGGGTGGTGCACGGGGCAGTCCGGGAGCTGTCCGCATATACGCGCTGATGGCGCATCAGCTCAAGCGTCGCATACCGGGTGATGCCGTATCAGGCGTTTCCCGGATCCGCTCTCGGTCCGGCCGCCGTTACGCGGTCCGACCAGCCGTCACGTGATCCGCCCGGCCCTCACGCGATCCGCCCGGCCCTCACGCGATCCGCGCCCCGGCTCCCGCGACCGGATGCAGCGAGGCGTACTCCAGCGGCGCCGACGGGTCGATCGAGACGTCCAGCGGCGCCGGTGCGGTGCCCGCCCGCACCAGGAGGTCGCCGACCGCGGCGATCATCGCGCCGTTGTCCGTGCACAGCCGCAGCGGCGGCACCCGCAGCGTGAGCCCGGCCGCCGCGCAGCGCTCCTCGGCCAGCGACCGCACCCGGGAGTTGGCGGCCACCCCGCCCACCACGACCAGCGTCCGCACGCCGTGCTCGGCGCAGGCCGCCACCGCCTTGCGGGTCAGCACGTCGGCGACCGCCTCCTGGAGCGAGGCCGCGCCGTCCGCGAGCGGCAGCGGGACGCCCGCCGCGCGATGGCTCTCCGCCCAGCGGGCCGCCGCCGTCTTCAGCCCGGAGAAGGAGAAGGCGAAGCGGGTGTCGTGGGCCCCGGAAGCCAGGGGCCGGGGAAAGGTGACAGCGCGCGGATCCCCCGCGCGCGCTGCCCGGTCGATGGCGGGCCCGCCCGGATAGGGCAGCCCGAAGACCCGCGCGACCTTGTCGAAGCACTCGCCCGCCGCGTCGTCGATGGTGTCGCCGAGGTGCACGATCGGGTCGCGGGCCAGGTCGCGGACGAGCAGCAGCGAGGTGTGGCCGCCGGAGACGATCAGCACCATGCAGGGGTCGGGCAGCGGGCCGTGTTCGAGGGTGTCGGCCGCGACGTGCCCGGCGAGGTGGTGCACGCCGTACAGCGGGACGCCGAGCGCGTAGGCGAGTCCCTTGGCGCCGGCCAGGCCCACCTGGAGCGCGCCGGAGAGTCCGGGGCCCGTGGTGACGGCGACCGCGCCGATGTCGGCGGCGCGCAGCCCGGCATCGTCCAGGGCGCGGCGGACGACGGGGTTCAGGGCGTGCACATGGGCGCGGGCGGCGATCTCCGGGACCACGCCGCCGAACCGCGCGTGCTCGTCCATGCTCGACGCCAGGGCGTGCCCGAGCAGCCGGCCGTCACGGACCAGGCCCGCGCCCGTCTCGTCGCAGGACGATTCGATCCCCAGCACCACAGGCGAGCCCATCGGCGGGCCTCCTTCCACGTCTCCACGGGTCTTCTTGCGCATGTTCCGCTCTTGCGAACTATAGGCAATAAGCCCTGCCCCGACTCCCCGGCGACGGACCGGAGCACACCGCTGCGTAAAGTGCGGCAGCGTCCCCCAGCCGCCCATTCCGCCCATTCCATCCCGCCCCTCAGCCCGGCGGATCCCGAGGTACGAGGTACTCGGCAGTGACCCCCCAGGTTCCTTCCCCACCCCCCGCGATCACCGTCGTCGGCATCGGCGCCGACGGCTGGGACGGGCTGCCCGCCGCCTCCCGTGACGCCCTGCGCGACGCGGAAACCCTGATCGGCGGAACGCGCCAGCTCGCCCTGCTCCCCGCCGCCTGCGCAGGCACCCGCGTCCCCTGGCCCACGCCGCTGCGCCCCGCGGTCCGCGGCCTGCTCGCCGCCCACGCGGGCCGCCGCATCTGCGTGCTGGCCAGCGGCGACCCGATGTTCTACGGCATCGGCAGGACGCTGACCGAGGTACTGGCAGACGACCCCGGGCGCCCCCGGCTGCGCGTGCTCCCGCACCCCTCGTCCGTCTCGTACGCCGCCGCCCGGCTCGGCTGGCCGGTGGAGGAGACCGAGGTGGTCACGCTGGTCGGGCGCCCGGTGGCGCGGCTGGCCGCTGCGCTGCACGACGGGCGCCGGATCCTGGTCCTGTCCGCGGGCGCAGGTACGCCCGCCGAGGTCGCCGCGCTGCTGCGGGCGCGCGGCTTCGGACCGACCCGGATGCGGGTCCTGGAACAGCTCGGCGGCGCGGGCGAGGCCCTGGCCGAAGGAACCGCCGCCACCTGGTCGCGCCCGCCGGGCGACCCGCTCAACGTCGTCGCCCTGGACTGCCTGCGCGCCCCGGACGCGCCGCGCCTGCCGGCCGTCCCCGGGCTGCCGGACACGGCGTACGAGCACGACGGCCAGCTCACCAAACGGCACGTCCGCGCCGCCACCCTCGCCGCACTGGCCCCGGCCCCCGGCGAACTCCTCTGGGACATCGGCGGCGGCTCAGGATCCATCGCCATCGAGTGGCTGCGCACCCACCCCGCCTGCCGGGCCGTCAGTGTGGAACGCGACGCCGTACGCGCCGAGCGGATCGGCCGCAACGCCGACACGCTGGGCGTTCCCGCGCTGCGCGTCGTCCAGGGCGCCGCCCCCGCCGCACTGGCACAACTGCCCACCCCCGACGCGGTGTTCATCGGCGGCGGCCTCACCGCCCCCGGCCTGCTCGACGCCTGCTGGGCCGCGCTGCCGCCCGGCGGCCGGCTCGTCGCCAACACCGTGACGCTGGAGTCGGAGGCACTGCTCGCCGACCACTACCGGCGCCACGGCGGGGAACTGGTCCGCCTCGCGGTCGCGCACGCGGTGCCGGTCGGCGGCTTCACCGGCTGGCGGCAGGCGATGCCGGTCACCCAGTGGGCGGCGGTCAAACCGGCGCCCGGCCGCCCGGCGGACGTCGCGCCGCCCGCATCCCCCGCACATCCCGCCCGTCCCCAGGAGACCGAAGAACCATGACCGTCCACTTCATCGGCGCAGGCCCGGGCGCCGCCGACCTGATCACCGTGCGCGGCGCCCGGACCCTGGCCGCGTGCGGCGTCTGCCTCTACGCGGGCAGCCTGGTGCCGCGCGAACTCCTCGACTCCTGCCCGCCAGGCGCCCGGCTGATCGACACCGCGCAGCTCGACCTGGACGCGATCACGGCGGAACTGGTGCGCGCCCACGAGGAGGGCCACGACGTCGCCCGGCTGCACTCCGGCGACCCGTCCGTCTTCAGCGCCGTCGCCGAACAGATGCGCCGCCTGGACGCGGCCGGGGTGCCCTACGACGTGGTGCCCGGCGTGCCCGCCTTCGCCGCCGCGGCCGCCGCGCTGGGCCGCGAACTGACCGTCCCCACCGTCGGCCAGACCGTCATCCTCACCCGCGTCGCCCAGCGCGCCACCGCCATGCCCGAGGGCGAGGACCTGGCCACCCTCGGCGCGAGCGGCGCCCTGCTGGTGCTGCACCTCGCCGCGATGTACGTCGACCGGGTCGTCGAAGAACTGCTGCCGCACTACGGCGCCGACTGCCCCGCCGCCGTCGTCGCGATGGCCTCACGCCCCGACGAACTCGTCCTGCGCGGCACCCTGTCCGACATCGCGGACCAGGTGAAGTCCGCCGGAGTGGTCCGCACCGCCGTCATCATGGTCGGCCGCACCCTGGGCGCGCAGCAGTTCCCCGACAGCCACCTGTACTCGACGGAACGGGAGCGGCCGCACGGGGCTTGCGGGGCGCAGGGGACGGCCTAGGCCGGAAGGGAGAAGCCCTCGGGCGGCGACCCCTCGACGAACATCATGCTCACCCGCACCTTCCCCTCCCGTATCTCCCGGGCCCGCCGGTACTCGGGGGAGTCGTACCACTCCCGGATCCGGTCCAGGTCGGGAAACTCGATGACCACGAACCGGGCGGAGTCCCAGGTGCCCTCGACGGGCTCGGGCGTGGCGCCCGCGACCAGGTATCGGCCGCCGTGGCCGAGGATGGACTTCTGGGCCACGGCTGCGTAGGCAAGCCCGGCCTCCTCGTCGAGCACATCGACGTTGACGATCGCGTAAGCGGGCATGGGATTCCCCGTTTCTTCGGATACGGCGTGTTCTGTTGTCACGGTGGGGACTACGGGGACACCTGGCGCGGACGGCTGACGGCCGCGGGGCCGTCGGCGCGCCCCCACACAGGCCCTGGACGCCGTCCGTTCAGCCGTCCGTTCCACCGTCCGCGCTGGTGAGCGGTCCGTCAGCCGAGCAGGGCCCGGGACAGGCGAGCCTGGGCGCGGAGGATGTGGGGGCCGAAGCCGAAGGCGAGGATGATCTCGGCGACGCCCAGGCCGGCCGCGAGCTGGGCCGAGGTGTAGCTGGTCAGGTGGACGAAGAGGAACCAGTTTCCGTCGCCCCAGGTGGAGACCAGCGGCTCCCAGAGGAACGGGAGCGCGATCCCGAAGACGCCGTGCGCGATCAGCGCGAAGGGGAGCAGGGCGAGCAGGCCGACGGGAAGCGTGAGGGCGAGCTGGGCCCAGCCGAGCCGGCGCCAGGTGGAGGAGTGGGAGAGGACGGCCGCCGCGGGCTTCAGGAACGCCGGGGTGCCGGGCGCGGTAACGGGTGCGCCGGGCGCGGATATCGCGGCGGGGTCCTGCGGGACGGTGGTGGGCGCGACGCCGGACCAGCGTTGCCCCAGGGTCAGTTGGCGGTGGGCGAGGGAGCGCAGGGCGCGTGCGGCCGGAGGGACGAGGATGAAGCCCACCCAGACGATCAGCAGCAGCATCGCGAGGATCAGCAGCCACGCCGTCACCGCCGCGAGCAGTCCGAGGCCGAACAGCGCCAGCCCGCGCCACGGCGCCAGCAGCCGGCCGCCCAGCGCCGGACCCCGCCCCACGGCCGCCCCGGTCTCCGCCTGTACTCCGCCCGCCATGTCCCCGTCTCCTGCCAGCCTCGATCTCGGCGGATCCGGTCAGTGATCCGCTCGGCCACCATCCTCGCCCACCGGCCACACAAGATCACTGGGGTTACCCCCCCCGCCGGCCCGTCCCGTCCGCAGTGACCAACGGCGGCCCGAACCCCTCCGGCACCCCGCCCCGCCGGGGACACGCCGCACCCGCAGCTCCCGCCATCCGCAGGAACCGCACCGGCTGGGCCGACCACTCCACCCGCGCCGTCCCGCACCGGAGGGCGAGCCCGCAGGGCAGGCCCAGATGCAGCGCGATGACGGCATCGACCCGCTCCCGCACCGTCACCTTGCCGAGCAGCCGCCGCCGGTCGAGTCCGGGGAGCCCGGCGGCCATCTCGTGCGCGTCGGCCGCTGTGCAGGAGAGCGCGAACACGGGGTCGCTCGCGGCGGCCGCGGTCCACGAGGCGAGTCGCTCGGCCTCCACCGACCGGTACACCTACCGCTCACACCGGAACCCGCTGGTGACGAGCCCGCCCGGTACCGTCACGCCGCGCTCCACGCCACCGCCGCCTCCCTGGTGGACCGGCTCCGGAGCCGGTACCTCCGCACGGCGGTGGCCGCCTCGGGCCGCGCGATGACCGTGTACGTGCACCCGTCCCCGTCCACCGCCCGCACCGCGAACGGAATCCCGGCCGCCGGCGCCTGACGCGCCCACCGTTGCGCGGCCGGACTCTCCAGTCACGCCCGCACCGCCCGGTCGTACGGCGCACCTGGTGGTGCTTTGTCAGGTGGTGTCGTAGGGCTGCCGTGGGGTGGGTTGATGGCAGGTGGGGCAGATGCCGGTCCAGGTGGCGAGGGGGTGTTGGAGGAGGTCCAGGGCCTGGTGGAGGGTCAGGTCCCGGCAGGGGCTTTGGGGCTCTTCCGCTGTTCGGTCAGGAAGAGGTGGGCGGCGGTGACGAGGGTGACGTGGCGGTGCCGGCCGGTGAATGAGCGGCCTTCGAAGCGGTCGAGTCCGAGGGCGGTCTTCAGCTCGCGGTGGTCGTGCTCTGTGCGCCACCGCAGTTTCGCGAGGCGGACCAGATCGCGGGCGGGAAGGCCGGTGGGCAGGTGGGAGATCCAGTACTTGACCGGCTCGTCCCCGCCTTCCGGTCATGGGGCACGGCAGTGCAGGGCCGTCGCCGCCCGCTATGACAAGCGCGGACACGTCTGTCCGGGGACCGTCACCGCTGCCGCCCTGCTCAGCGGCTCAGAACGTGACCGTGGACGGCAGCTTTCGGCCGTTCGCCGTGCCGACTTACTTGTACTCGGCGATCTGGATGAGGTTGCCGCAGGTGTCGTCAAGGACCGCGGTGGTGACCGGGCCCATCTCCAGGGGTTCCTGGGTGAAGTACACCCCGAGTCCGCGCAGCCGGTCGAACTCGGCGTGCACGTCGTCCACAGCGAAGGAGGTGACCGGAATTCCGTCGTTGACCAGTGCCTCCGTGTACGGCTTGACCGCGGGGTGGCCGTTGGGTTCGAGGACCAGTTCGGTGCCGTTGGGCTCCTCGGGCGAGACCACGGTCAGCCACCGGTACTCTCCGAGCGGAACCTCGGTCTTCTTCACGAACCCCAGCACCTCGGTGTAGAAGCGCAGGGCCTTGTCCTGGTCGTCGACAAAGACGCTGGCGAGATTGATCTTCATTGGGCGCTCTCCGGCACGTCGGGCCTGAGCCACCGGTTCAGGATGCGCTCAAGCGGTTCGGTGTTCAGGTCGTGGAATTTGTAGCGGCCCTGGCGACGTGTGCGGACCAGGCCGGCGGCTTCCAGTACGGCGAGGTGCTGGCTGATCCCCTGGCGGGACAGACCCAGGCCGTGCTTGGTCGTCAGCCGTGCGCAGATCTCGAACAGGGACTGACTGTCCCGATCCGCCAGCTCATCGAGGATGCGCCGACGCGTGGGGTCGGCCAGCGCCTTGAAGACATCGTCCACCATGACCTCATCATAGGCAAGTCAGCGCTTTCCTATCGAGTCGTGCACCCTTGCGCCACCTGATCGAAGGGACACGCCTGAC
This sequence comes from Streptomyces pinistramenti, assembly GCF_020564935.1. Taxonomy (GTDB): domain Bacteria; phylum Actinomycetota; class Actinomycetes; order Streptomycetales; family Streptomycetaceae; genus Streptomyces; species Streptomyces pinistramenti. The sequence continues at coordinate 103,199 of NZ_JAJCXB010000017.1, read as the reverse complement.
TGCTGCGCCATCTGTTCCGCCCGCGTCCGCGCCCAGGCCGGCATCCCGCCCGGCGCGTGCGGCACCCGGCCACCGCAGTCCACGCCCGCCCCACGGCCACCTGCTGCCGCGCATCCAGGAAGCCATCGGCCGCCGTGTCACCGCAGGGCGCGACGACCTCCATGGGCGCGATGCGGACGCACGCGAAGCGAACTTCCTGGGCGTCCGGGTCGGCAGCCCGATCCTGGCCGGTGCCCATCGCCTCTGGGACGACCAGGGCGTCGTCGAGTACGGGAATGGTGCCTGCCCACCGCCTCGTCGTCGGATACGAGTACCGCTTCGACGCGGCCCCCGGCGAACAGGAGTGATCCGGCGGTCAGCCCGGCGGACGGAATCCGGCCGCCCGGCCCGCTACACCCCCGGCCCCAGCGCCTCCGACCGTCCCACCACCAGTCCCGCCCGGTCGATGCAGACGACGTCGACGGTGACCGGGGCGCCGCGCAGTACGGACAGGGCCTCGTCGCGGGCGGTGACGGCCACCAGGTCGCCCAGGGGGATTCCGGCGGCGGCGCACAACTGGAGGGCGGCGAGGCCGGTGTTGGCTTCGGTGACGGCGGATGACAGTGCCTCCTCGGCGCCGCCGTGGCGGGCCAGTTCGGCGAGGAAAGCCTTGTCCACCTGGGAGCGGGCGGAGTGCAGGTCCAGGTGGCCGGCCGCCAGTTTGGACAGCTTGGCGAAGCCGCCGCAGATGGTGAGGCGGTCGACGGGGTGGCGCCGTACGTACTTGAGCACCGCGCCCGCGAAGTCGCCCATGTCCAGCAGGGCGTCATCGGGCAGGTGGTGCAGCGCGACGGCGACCTTCTCGGACGTGGATCCCGTACAGCCCGCCACGTGGCGCCGGCCCGCCGCGCGCGCCACGTCCACGCCGCGCCGGATGGAGTCGATCCACGCCGAGCAGGAGTACGGCACGACGATGCCGGTCGTGCCGAGGATGGACAGTCCGCCGAGGATGCCGAGCCGCGGATTCCAGGTGCTGCGGGCGATCTCCTCGCCGTGGTCGACGGAGATCTCCACCTCGACGTCGCCGCGCCCGCCGTGCCGGGCGGCCACCTCGGCCAGATGACCGGTGATCAGCTGCCGCGGCACCGGGTTGATCGCCGGCTCGCCGACGTCCAGGGGCAGCCCGGGGCGGGTGACGGTCCCGACGCCGGGACCGGCCCGGAAGACCACTCCCGAACCGGCCGGCAGTTCGCGCACGGTGGCCCGGATCAGCGCGCCGTGTGTGACGTCCGGGTCGTCGCCCGCGTCCTTCACCACCGCCGCCATCGCCCGTCGGCCGCCGTCGGCCAGCTCTTCCTTGGCCAGCGCGAAGGCGGGGGTCTGGCCCTTGGGCAGGGTGATGGTCACCGGGTCGGGGAAGTCGCCGGTCAGCAGCGCGGTGTAGGCGGCGGTGCCGGCCGCCGTCGCGCACGCGCCGGTCGTCCAGCCGTGCCGCAGCCCGGTGTGCGCGAGCTGGGCGCTGCGGCCTCCCGTACCCTGCGGTTGCGCTTCAGCCATGGAGGAACCCGGAAGTGATGAACGACGTGTCCGATGAGCGAGCGGTGCCCGCCGCCGGGCGGCCCGGCCGCCATGTACTGGTGCTCGGCGGCACCACGGAGGCGCGTGAGCTGGCCGCTGAGCTGGCCGCGGGCGGCCCGGAGGTGCGGGTCACGTCCTCGCTCGCCGGGCGGGTCGGCACTCCGCGGCTGCCCGTGGGGGAGGTCCGCATCGGAGGGTTCGGCGGCTCCGACGGCCTTGCCCGCTGGCTGCGCGAGCACGCGGTGGACGCGCTCATCGACGCCACCCATCCTTTCGCCAACACGATCAGTCTGCACGCGGCGCAGGCCGCCGCCACCGCCCATGTTCCCCTGCTGGTCCTGCGGCGGCCCGGCTGGGTGCCGGGGCCCGGCGACAGCTGGCATCCGGTGGACTCCCTTGACGAGGCCGCGGCCGTGCTGCCCGCCCTCGGCAGCCGCATCTTCCTCACCACAGGACGCATGGGACTCGCGCACTTCGCGCACCTCACCGACCTCTGGTTCCTCGTACGCTCCGTCGACGCGCCCGAGGCCCCGCACCCGCCGCGGATGCGCACCCTGCTCGACCGCGGACCCTTCACCCTCGACGGCGAACGCGCGCTCCTCGCCGGCCACCGCATCGACGTCCTCGTCACCAAGGACAGCGGCGCCGCGGCCACCGCACCCAAGCTCACCGCGGCCCGCGAGGCCGGGCTGCCGGTCGTCCTCGTCACCCGGCCACCGGCGCCGGACGGCGTGCCGACGGTGGCCGGGCCGGCCGAAGCGGCGGAGTGGGCGCGGCGGCTGCTGTCCTGACCGCCGCGCCCTGGGTGGCTCAGCGCTTACGGGGCGGGCGGCGGCGGCGCGGGCCGCGGCAGGCGCAGCCCAGGCCCTCGTCACGGACCTGACGGTAGGTGGGGGTGACCTCGCGGCCGCAGTGCGTACAGCGGCACGGCCACGGCTCGTACGCGCCGGGACAGGCGACGAGCGGCACCAGACCGGCCGCGTGCATGGTCCGCTCGGCGACCGTGGCGGGCTGCCCGGCCGGCGGCTGCGGGGCGGGCTGCGGCGCGGGGCCGGGCTGCGGCTGGGCGGCCGGTTGCTGCCGGGGCAACGGCCCGGCGTCCGGCGCGGGCGGGGGCAGCGGAACGGGCCCGGACGGCGGGACAGGGGCGGACAGCGGAGCGGGCGCCAGCGGAGGCATCGGGGCCGATGTGCTCCGGGCGGGAGGCGGCAGGGGGACGGCCGGCTCCGGGGGACGTGCCGCCGGAGGGCCGGCCACCGGGAGGTCCGGAGCCGGGGGACCGGCCATCGGGATCGGGAGACCCGGATCCGGGGGACTCGGCTCCGGTGCGTACGCATCCGAAGGGCCAGGCCCTGGAACGTATGGCTCCGGAAGTCGCCGTCCCAGCACGGGAGTTCCTGCCTCCGGCACCGCCTCGGGTACCGGAGCCGGAACCACCGCTTCCTGGCCCGGCCCCGGCAACACCGGCTCCCCGACCGGTCCTTGAGGCGGTGGCAGGAGCCGTTGGGACGGCACCGGTGGCCGGGGGTCGCCGGCGTGCCACTGGTGCAGGCAGTCGGCGCACCACCACAGCAGTTCGCCGCCGCCGTAGACGCCCTCGTCCTCCCACAGGAGGTCGGTGCCGCCACAGGACGGGCAGGGTGCGGCCGGGGTGCGGCGTCGCCTTGCGCGAAGGCTCATGAGTGAGACCTGGTCATGGTTCTCCGACTTCATCTGTTCTCTGCCGTGATGGCAAGGGCACACCCCGCCGATGCACGTGGTGTGAGCCTGCACAGCAACAATGTGCCACCCGTCCGTGCACAACAGCCGACAGTTCGGTCAATTTGGAGAACCGGCGCCCGGCCACCGGCGCACCGTGCTCAGCCCTCCGGGTACCGCCGCGGCGTCCACACGATCTCGGTGCCGTCGCCGCGCCGTACCGCGCGGGTCTGGGACGAGCCGATCAGCAGGATCGTGCGCATGTCGACCTGGCCGGGATCCAGATCGGCGAGCCGCACGATCCGTACGGACTCCTCGGGGCCCCCGACGTCCCGGCCGAGTACGACCGGGGTGTCCGGGGCGCGGTGCTCCAGCAGGAGTTCGCGGGTCTTGCCGACCTGCCAGGTGCGGCTGCGCGAACCGGGGTTGTAGAGGGCCAGCACCAGGTCGGCCGCGGCCGCCGCCCGGAGGCGTCCGGCGATGACCTCCCACGGCTTGAGGCGGTCGGAGAGCGAGACGACCGCGTAGTCGTGGCCGAGCGGGGCGCCGGCCTTGGCGGCCGCGGCGTTGGCGGCGGTGACGCCGGGCAGCACGCGGACCGGGACCGAGCGGTAGGGCTCCTGCGAGGCGACTTCGAGCACCGCCGTGGCCATCGCGAAGACGCCGGGGTCACCGCCCGATACGACCGCCACCCGGCGGCCGCGGCGGGCCAGATCCATGGCGAGTTCGGCGCGTTCGGACTCGACCTTGTTGTCCGACCCGTGCCGCAGCTGGCCGGGACGGGCCGGCACCCGGTCCAGGTAGGTGGTGTAGCCGACCAGGTCGTCGGCCCCGGCCAGCGCGCCCCGCGACTCGGGCGTCAGCCACAGCGGCCCGGCGGGCCCGGTGCCGACGACCACGACCTCACCCGTGCCCGTATCCGCAGCTGTATCCGTATCGGCTGCGGTGTCCGCGCCGGGTGCCGCCTCCGGTACGGCCCGGGCGGCGACCCGGCTCGGGACCACCGCCACCGCGAAGTACGGAACGGAGTCCGCCGCGACGTCCGCCAGCAGGCCGGTGCGTTCGCCCGCCATGGTGGCGCGCTCGACGTACCGGGCCTCCGGCATCCGCCCGGAGCGTTCCATCGCCCGCTGCACGGCGGGGAAGGTGCGGCCCAGCTTCATGACCACGGCCGCGTCGGTGGCGGCGAGCCGGGCCGTCAGCTCCTCCTCCGGGAGGGTGCCCGGCAGGATCGTCAGGACCTCGTCGGCCTCGGCGAGCGGCGTTCCGAGCCGGGCCGCCGCCGCGCTGACGGACGTCACGCCGGGGATGACCTCGGTCGGGTAGCGGTGGGCGAGCCGCTTGTGCATGTGCTGGTACGAGCCGTAGAAGAGCGGGTCGCCCTCGGAGATGACGGCGACCGTGCGGCCCGCGTCGAGGTGCACGGCGAGCCGGGCCGCGGCCTCCTCGTAGAACGCGTCCAGCGCGCCCCGGTAGCCGCCGGGATGATCGGTCGACCCCGTGGTGACCGGGTAGACCAGCGCCTCTTCGATGTGGTCGGCACGCAGGTGCCCGGCCGCTATGGACCGCGCGATGGACCGGCCGTGCCGGGCGCTGTGGTACGCCACCACGTCCGCTTCGGCGATGACCTGCACGGCCCGCACGGTCATCAGGGACGGGTCGCCGGGGCCGAGCCCCACGCCGTACAGGCGGCCCGCAGGCCGCTCCTCGTGCACGCCGTCGGACTGCCCGTCGGGCTGCTGCTCGCTCACTTATTCTTCCTCGCTCGCCATGGCGTTGACCGCGGCCGCGGTCATGGCGCTGCCGCCGCGCCGCCCGCGCACCACGATGTGGTCCAGCTTCGACGGATGGGCGGCAAGCGCGTCCTTGGACTCGGCCGCGCCGATGAAGCCGACGGGAATGCCGACGACCGCTGCCGGGCGCGGTGCGCCCTCCTCGATCATTTCCAGCAGGCGGAACAGCGCGGTGGGCGCGTTCCCGATGGCGACCACCGCGCCGTCCAGCTTCTCCCGCCACAGCTCCATCGCCGCGGCGCTGCGGGTGGTGCCCAGCTCGGCGGCGAGCGCGGGCACCGCCGGGTCGGCGAGGGTGCACAGCACCTCGTTGTCCGCCGGGAGGCGCTTGCGGGTGATGCCGCTGGCGACCATGTTGGCGTCGCACAGGATCGGCGCACCGGCGCGCAGCGCCGCGCGCGCGCTCGCCACCACGCCTGGCGTGTAGGCGAGGTCGGGTACGAGGTCGACCATGCCGCAGGCGTGGATCATCCGGACCGCGACCCGGCTGACGTCGGCGGGCAGGCCCGCGAGGTCCGCCTCGGCGCGGATGGTGGCAAAGGACTGGCGGTAGATCGCCGCCCCGTCCTTCTCGTAGTCGAACACGGTGCCCTCGGTGTGGTGGGTCGGTGGTGGGTTGGTGGCAAACGGTGGGTGGGCCAGGTCAGGTGCCGGACGGCGCCTGGGGTGCGGCGGCCCTGGCGGCGGCGACGGCGTCGGCCGCCTGCCGCGCGGTGGCGCCGGACGCGACCGGCTCCGGTGGTGCCCCGGGCCGTACGACGGAGACCTGGTAGCCGTCGTCGGTGGCCAGGACGTCGATCCAGGAGCCGTGCGGGTGGCCGCAACGGCGCGCGCAGCCGGACCACTGCACGGGCAGCCGCCCGGCGGATCCGGCGGTATCGGCCGCGACGGCTCCGGCCGCGTCCGCCCGTACGTCCGTCAGGGACTTGGCGCAGCCGGGGCGGCCGGTGCAGGCGCCGGTCCGGTGCCAGGGGGACGCGGGGTCGGTGACCAGTCCGGCGGCGGCCAGCCCTGGCAGCCGACGCGCGGCGGTGGCGGGCGCCGCCCCGGGCACGACCACGCCGCGCCACGGGGTCAGGCGCAGCGTGCCGTCGCCGTCCGCGGCCGCCGCCTCGGTCAGCAGCCGCCACTGGGCGCAGGTCAGCCGGCCCAGCGGCGCCAGCACGCTGAGCGCCGCGCCGCCGGAGCCCTCGACGATGCCGGGCGCGGTGGCCTCCCCGTACGACGGTGCCTCCCGGTACGCGGGCACGTCACCGGGCGGCACGTACGCGGCGGCGATGCCGGCCGCCCGCAGCCGCTCGCCGGTGTCGCGGACCCCGGGCATCCGGTCCGCCGGAAGGTCGCGGACCCGCCAGGCGCCGGTGCCGTCCGCCGCCGCCAGGAAGTGCCCGGCCGCGGCGAGCGCGGCCCGCGGCACGTCGGGGCCCGCGATCCGCAGCGCAGCCGGACCGCCGTCCGCGGCGTCCCGGAAGCCGTCAGGTGCGCCCAGGAAGAGCAGCGCGCCACCGCCGGTCGCCCCGGTAGGTTCCGCGGCTTCTGCGACCAAGGTCACATCGCCGCCGAGCGCCGCCACATCGCCCCTGCCGTCGTCCAGAACGAAGAGGAAACGGCCTGACAGCTGTGGCGCGACGTCGCTCGCGCACAGCAGCTCGTCCAGCTCCCCGGCCCAGCGCCGCACGTCAGCGGGGGTGCGGCGGTCGAGGCCCGCGAGCGGTGAGGCGAGGATGTTGCGGACGCGTTCGTGCCGGGCGGAGGGCAGCAGTCCGGCGCCGGACAGCAGCGCGGCCAGCTCCTGGCCGCAGCCGTCGGACAGGCCGCGCAGTTCGACGTTGCCGCGCGAGGTGAGGGAGATCCGGCCGTCCCCGAGCCGCTCGGCCGCGTCCGCGAGAGCCACCGCCTGACGCACCGTCAAGTCCCCGGCCGGTACCCGGACTCGGGCCAGCGCCCCGTCCGCCGCCGGATGCAGCCGCAGCGCTCCCGGGCAGGCGTCACCGCGCTCGCGCAGCGGCGTCTTGGCCCCGGGAGGCCGGGCGGAGGGGGAGGGCGGCATGGCGGCGAGCATACCGACGTCGGGTGAGCGCCAGGTCGTGAGCCGGGCCGCCAGGGGAGGGGGCGGACGGCCGGTTCGGATGCGGCCTCCCGCGTCCGGGACGGAGCCCTTACTATGCAGGTCGGTGAGTCAGCCGACCCACCGAACGCCGGCGACGGCGCCAGGGAGGAAGCCCGGTGAGAATCCGGCGCGGTCCCGCCACTGTGAACCCGGACATCCTCCGGGCGAGCCAGGAACTCCTGCCGTCTCTACGACCCACCCGGGGCGCGGACACCCCGAGGAAGGCCCTGCGCTCGCATGCTTCTGCTGCTGTCGACATCCGACACCGACCTGCTCAGCGCCCGCGCTGCCACCGGTCCCGTGCCGTTCCGGCTCGCCAACCCCGCCCGTCTCGACGTCGGTGAGCTGCCCGCGCTCCTGGAAGGCGTCGACCTCGTCGTCGTGCGTCTCCTCGGTGGCATCCGCGCCTGGGAAGAGGGCCTGGAGGTGCTGCTCGCCGCAGGCCAGCACCGCCCGGTCGTCGTCCTCACCGGCGAACAGGCCCCCGACGCGCAGCTCATGGAGGCGTCCACGGTCCCGGTCGGCATCGCGGCCGAGGCGCACGCCTACCTCGCGCACGGCGGCCCCGCCAACCTCGGCCGCCTCGCCCGCTTCCTCTCCGACACGGTCCTGCTGACCGGCCACGGCTTCGAGCCTCCGGAGCCCGCCCCGTCCTGGGGAGCGCTGGAGCGGCCCGCCGCCCGTACGGACATCGAGGGCCCGCTGGTCGCGGTGCTCTACTACCGCGCCCACCACATGAGCGGCAACACCGGCTTCGTCGACGCCCTGTGCGCGCAGATCGAGCAGGCCGGCGGCCGCCCGCTGCCGCTCTTCGTCGCCTCGCTGCGGGCGCCCGAGCCCGAGCTGATCGACGCGCTGCGCCCGGCCGACGCCATCGTCACCACCGTCCTGGCCGCCGGCGGCACCAAGCCCGCCGAGGCATCCGCGGGCGGCGACGACGAGTCCTGGGACGCGGGCGCGCTGGCCGGTCTGGACGTTCCGATCCTCCAGGCCCTGTGCCTGACCGGCACCCGCGCCGCCTGGGAGGAGAACGACGAGGGCCTGTCCCCGCTCGACGCCGCCACCCAGATCGCGGTCCCCGAGTTCGACGGCCGCCTGATCACCGTCCCGTTCTCCTTCAAGGAGATCGACGAGGACGGCCTGCCGACCTACGCGGCCGACCCCGAGCGTGCCGCCCGGGTCGCCGGCATCGCGGTCCGCCACGCCCGCCTGCGCCACATCCCGGCCGCCGACAAGCGCCTCGCGCTGGTCCTGTCCGCGTACCCCACCAAGCACTCCCGCATCGGCAACGCCGTCGGTCTGGACACCCCGGCATCCGCCGTCGCCCTGCTGCGCCGGCTGCGCGACGAGGGCTACGACTTCGGCACCGAAGAGGTCCCCGGCCTGGCATCGGGCGACGGCGACGAGCTGATCTACGCCCTGATCGAGGCCGGCGGCCACGACCAGGAATGGCTCACCGAAGAGCAGCTGGCCCGCAACCCCGTCCGCATCCCGGCCGCCGACTACAAGCGCTGGTACGCCACGCTCCCGCAGGAACTGCGCGAGTCCGTCGAGCAGCACTGGGGCCCGCCGCCCGGCGAGATGTTCCTGGACCGCAGCCATGCCGCCGAGCCGGGCCGCGACCCCGAGGGCGACATCGTCCTGGCCGCCCTGCGCCGCGGCAATCTCCTCGTCCTCATCCAGCCGCCGCGCGGCTTCGGCGAGAACCCGATCGCGATCTACCACGACCCCGATCTGCCGCCCTCGCACCACTACTTGGCGGCCTACCGCTGGATCGCCGCGTCCGCCGACGACGGCGGCTTCGGCGCCGACGCGATGGTCCACCTGGGCAAGCACGGCAACCTGGAGTGGCTGCCCGGCAAGAACGCCGGCCTGTCCGCCGCCTGCGGCCCCGACGCCGCACTCGGCGACCTCCCCCTCATCTACCCCTTCCTGGTCAACGACCCGGGCGAGGGCACCCAGGCCAAGCGCCGCGTCCACGCCACCCTCGTCGACCACCTCGTCCCGCCCATGGCGCGCGCGGAGTCGTACGGCGACATCGCCCGCCTGGAACAACTCCTCGACGAGTACGCCGCGATCTCCGCCATGGACCCGGCCAAGCTGCCCGCCATCCGCGCGCAGATCTGGACCCTCATCCAGGCCGCCAAGCTCGACCACGACCTCGGCCTCGAAGCCCGCCCGGACGACGACGGCTTCGACGACTTCCTGCTGCACGTCGACGGCTGGCTGTGCGAGGTCAAGGACGCCCAGATCCGCGACGGCCTGCACGTCCTGGGCGGCGCCCCCACCGGCCCGGCCCGCGTCAACCTCGTCCTCGCCATCCTCCGCGCCCGCCAGATCTGGGGCGGCACCTCGGCCCTGCCAGGACTGCGTGAGGCCCTCGGCCTCGACGAGTCCGCGGCCACCCGCACCGCCGCCGACGACACCGAGGAGCGCGCCCGCGCCCTCGTCCAGGCGATGGAGGACGCCGCCTGGGATCCGGCCGCGGCCGCGCGCGTCACCGCCGAACTGCCGCCCGCGCAGCGGGAAGCGGTCACCGCCATCCTCACCTTCGCGGCCCACGAGGTCGTCCCCCGCCTGGCGGGCACCACCGACGAGATCACCCACGCCGTCCACGCGCTCAACGGCGGCTTCGTCCCCGCGGGCCCCTCGGGATCCCCCCTGCGCGGCCTGGTCAACGTCCTGCCGACCGGCCGCAACTTCTACTCCGTCGACCCGAAGGCGGTCCCGTCCCGCCTCGCCTGGGAGACCGGCCAGGCCCTGGCCGACTCCCTCCTGGAGCGCTACCGCACCGACAACGGCGACTGGCCCACCTCCGTCGGCCTCTCGCTCTGGGGCACCAGCGCCATGCGCACCTCGGGCGACGACGTCGCCGAAGCCCTCGCGCTGCTGGGCGTCCGCCCGGTCTGGGACGACGCCTCACGCCGCGTCACCGGCCTGGAAGCCATCCCGTCCGCCGAGCTGGGCCGCCCCCGCATCGACGTCACGCTCCGCATCTCCGGCTTCTTCCGCGACGCGTTCCCGCACGTCATCGGCCTCCTGGACGATGCCGTACGGCTCGCGGCAGGGCTGGACGAGCCGGCTTCCGAGAACTACATCCGCGCCCACGCCCAGGCCGACCTCGCCGCCCACGGCGACGAACGCCGCGCCACCACCCGCATCTTCGGCTCCCGCCCCGGCACGTACGGCGCGGGCCTGCTCCAGCTCATCGACTCCCGCGACTGGCGCACCGACGCCGACCTCGCCGAGGTCTACACCGTCTGGGGCGGTTACGCCTACGGCCGCGGCCTCGAAGGCCGCCCGGCCCGCGACGAGATGGAAACCGCCTACAAGCGCATCGCCGTCGCCGCCAAGAACACCGACACCCGCGAACACGACATCGCGGACTCCGACGACTACTTCCAGTACCACGGCGGCATGGTCGCCACGGTGAAGGCGCTCAAGGGCAAGGCCCCCGAGGCGTACATCGGCGACTCCACCCGCCCCGAGACGGTCCGCACCCGCTCCCTCGTCGAGGAGACCTCCCGGGTCTTCCGCGCCCGCGTCGTCAACCCCCGTTGGATCGAGGCGATGCGCCGCCACGGCTACAAGGGCGCCTTCGAACTCGCCGCCACCGTCGACTACCTCTTCGGCTACGACGCCACCACCGGCGTCGTCGCCGACTGGATGTACGACAAGCTCGCCCAGACCTACGTCCTCGACCCGGAAAACCGCACCTTCCTCCAGGAAGCCAACCCCTGGGCCCTCCACGGCATCGCCGAACGCCTCCTCGAAGCCGAATCCCGCGGCATGTGGGAAAAGCCGGACGCGGACACCCTGGCCGCCCTCCGCGAGGCTTTCCTGGAGACGGAGGGGGACTTGGAGGGGGAGGGCTGAGAGCGGGCCTCCCTCCGGCGTGGCCGGGGCTGCGGCCCTGGCTCCGCCCGGCGATACCTGTCCTCTTGACGGAGCCTGGCTCGTGGACAAGGGTCGTGCCGCAGGCCATTACTGATGGTCATCGAGGGAAAGGCAGCCCTCCATGTCCCTGCGGTTCTTCGGCAAGGATCCCGACACGGACGAGGACCACTGCCCGACGGTCTGGGTGGATGACGAGAACGCCGATCTCGTCATCCAAGGGTGGAAGGCGGACCACGGGACACAGGAGAAGTGCCTGAAATCCGGTCCGATCCCTGACACCGAGGCCGTCATTCGCGTGCCGGCCCGCATGGTGCCGCAGATCAGGAAGGCATGCGATGCCGCAGAACGCTCAGCCGAGCTTCGCTGAGGTCATCAGGGATACGGGCCGCTCGGCGGTCCACCTGGAGATGCGCGACGACTACGGCGACAACGAGCGGTTCGCCGCGTGGCGGCGTGGCGAGCGGATCGACTGGGACGATCGGGCGGCATGGTGGCGTCCGTTCCATGACCGGATCGCCGAAGCCGTGGCGCGCGGGGTGTCGATCCGTCGGGCCCGCATCGTGAGCGAGCCTGCCTCGGAGTACATCCGATGGGAGCACCACATCACGCCGGCCAACATCAGCGCCGGCGAACAGGTCCGGTGGCTGCCCCGGCGTCTGACGTCGGATCTGGCGCTCCCCGGCAATGACTACTGGCTCTTCGACGGCCGGTTGGCGCGGATCCACCATTTCGCGGGGGACGGCTCGCTCGTGGCCGACGAGTTCACCACGGATCCGACGCTCCTCACATCCTTCGCGTCCTCGTTCGAGGCCGTGTGGGAGCGGGCCGTTCCGCACGAGACGTACGCCGTCTGACGCCTCCTTCTTCGCCATCCCGCCGATGCCACCGTCTCCGTTCCCCGGCGCCCAGGCAGCTCGTGAGTCCGTATCTGCCCGGCTGAAGGAAATCCGTTGCGACGCCGGCCTGACGATGCAGGCCCTGGCCGATCTCTGCGGCTGGCACAAGACGAAGACTTCGCGCATCGAGGCCGTGAAGACCACCCCATCCGATGCCGATCTCCAAGCTTGGTGCGCGGCCTGTGGCGCTGAGGACCAAGCGGCCGACCTCATCGCCGCGTCCCGCTCGGCCGACTCGATGTATGTCGAGTGGCAGCGCAGGGAGCGCACGGGGCTGCGCAGGCTTCAGCAGGCCAGCATCCCTCTGTACGCAAAGACCACATTGTTCCGTGCGTACTGCTCCAGGGTCGTGCCCGGCCTTCTCCAGACGGAGGACTGTGCGCGGGCTCTTCTTTCCCTCATCGCGACCTTCCGCAAGCTGCCCGATGACGTCGGCGAGGCCGCGGCAGCTCGCGCAGACCGGTCGCACATCATTCGCGACGGACGTCACCGCTTCGCCATGCTGGTCGAGGAAGACGTGCTCTTCCAACGTGTGGGCGACGACTCCGTCATGGCCGGCCAGCTCGGCCATCTGCTCACCGTCATGTCCTACCCCGCCGTCTCCCTGGGGATCATTCCGCGGTCCGCTCCCCGTGTTCTGTGGGGGCCGGAGACCTTCACGATGTTCGATGACGAGCGGGTCCACGTCGAGCTGCTGGCCGCCAAGGTCACCGTGACGACACCGAGCGAGGTGGAGCTGTACCGACGGGCCTTCCACCAACTCGGCAAGATGGCCGTGCACGGCACTGCCGCCCGTGCCCTGATCAGCAGGGCCAGGGACGCTCTCGGGTGATTGCCCCGCAACAATGTGCAACATCGTGGACTGCCAACTCCCCGCCTGCATAGCGTCGTTCGCAGCAAGGTGGTCGGTGGAGTCCCCGAAGGCCGCGGGAGCAGTTGCCCGTGCCGCGGCTTCGATCCGCCACTCCATACCCGTGATCGACAGGAAGCGAGGCACCCATGGGCAAGAAGGGCGGAGGCCACTCCGGCAGGCCCGATACATCCGACAGCGACGGTCACCGCGACAGGCCGCCGGGGCCGACCAAGCCTTACGAGCCTCCGAAGAAGTGAGGCCGATGGCGACGCACCAGTGGCTCGTCGAAACGCTGCAGAGCAAGGGGGTATTGCTGCCTGACTGGCAGGAGGCGGTGGCCTCGGTGGACCGCGCACTGTTCATCCCGGAGGTGTGCGAGGGGCAGGTTTTTTCCACCGATACCGAGGGCTGGCTGCAGGCGGTCTACGCGGACTCCCCTCTTGTCACGCAGGTCAACGACGGGAGAGCGACGCCCGAAGGGGAGTTCAGGCTTTCCACCTCGTCCTCCTCCATGCCGTCGATCATGCTGGAAATGCTCGGTCTGCTCGACGTACGGGAAGGGCACCGGGTGCTGGAGATCGGCACCGGCACGGGATACAACGCCGCCTGGCTGTGCCATCGGCTGGGTGAAGAGCAGGTGGCCAGCGTGGAACTCGACGCGGCGGTCCTGTCCACCGCTGTGGCGAACCTGAAGCGCGCCGGTTTCCGCCCGACGGCCGTCCTCGGCGCCGCGCACGACGGGTACCCGGGGGGAGCGCCGTACGACCGCATCATCTGTACCTGCACCATGCGATACGTGCCGCAGTCCTGGCTGGAGCAATGTCCCGAGGGGCGGATCGTCACCCCATGGGGCAGCAGCTTCTTCAGCGGCTCCTACGCCACGCTGGATGTGGAGGGCGGCGAGGCTCAGGGCAAGTTCTCCGGCTATCCGGCCTTCATGTGGGACCGCACCCGGCGGGCCGGGGCCGGGCGCATCGCGGATCTCTACCGGGGGGAGCGGGGCGAGACGACCACGGCGGATATCCCGCCGCAGAACGTCATCCAGGATGCCCCGGCCTTCTTCACCAGCCTGCGGGTCTCCGACGCCTGGTACCGCTGGTACGAGGCGGACGACAGCAGCGGCGAAGCGACGCTGTGGTTCTTCGCCGACGACGGGCGGTCATGGGCGACCGTGGAATACGTCCCCGGCAGGGAGCCGTACGAGGTGGAGCAGTACGGGCCCCGCACTCTCTGGGACGAGGTGCGAGAGCAGTTTCTGCGGTGGCACGAACTCGGGAAGCCGGAGCGGTCCCGGTTCGGCCTGTCGGCGGACGGGGACGGACAGCGGGTGTGGCTGGACGACCCGCGCGACGTGATCGGGCGACCGTAGCCAGAGACGGGCGGAGGGAACGGCTGCCGAAGTGACGGGAGCCCCCGGCCCATCGGACCGGGGGCTCCCTCTGCCGTCGGCAGCTCAGATGACCGTGGCGTCGTCGCGTTTCAGCGTCCGGACGAACGAGGTCCAGGCAGCGCCGGTGAAAGCGAGTTGGGGGCCTTCCGGGTTCTTGCTGTCGCGCACGGCCGTAGTTCCGGGAACGTTCCGGGCGACCTCTACGCACTCCCCTTGGGAACCGCTGTAGCTGGACTTGTGAAACTCGAATGCAGTCACCGGTACTCCTTGATGAAGCTGGCCAGTCGGGCGCGGGTGTCGTCGGGGGACAAGGCTTGCCTGCGCACGCTATCGAACAGCCCTCGGTGCCTGTTCGCATCATCCTCACGCTCCAGCCACAGCCTGGAGCCGGCAGTCTCCACATGGATAACGTCCAATGCGGCCGGTTCCTCGAAGCCCACGATCACGAACGGGCCGCTCATCGACGCGTGCGCCGCAGCCTCGAACGGCCATACCTGAAGCTTGACGTTGGGCATGGTGGATGCCTCAACGAGACGTTCCAGTTGCCCGCGCATTACCGTTGGCCCGCCGACCTGCTGTCGTAGGACGGCTTCGGAGAGGACCGCCCACAGTTCCAGGGGCTTGTCCTCCGTGAGCCGCGCCTGCCTGTCGATCCGCGCCGACACGAACCGGTCGACCTCGTCCGGGTCCTCCCAAACGTCATCGGCGACAACTACGGCACGGGCGTACTCGGGTGTCTGCAGGAGACCCGGGACCAGTTGGTTCTGGAAGGTGCGAATCCGGGATGCCCCGGCCTCAAGCTGGATGTACTCCAGCAGGTCACCGAGATCTGTGTACTCCTCCCACCAGCCTTTTGCGCGGCGGCGTTCGCGGTCCGCCTTCGCGAGGGCCAGCAGTCGGTCCCTTGCCGGACCGACACGTTCCAGGCCGTACAGATCACAGAGCGCGTGAAGGTCCGGGTCACGTACGGGCACGGCACCGCGCTCTATTTTGGCGACCTTGGTTTGCGTGGCCGTCAGGTGCTTTGCCGCCTGGGGCTGAGTCAGACCTTGTGCAACGCGGAGCTTCAGCAGCTCTCCGCCCAGCTTCCTGCCCAGGACGGTGGATTTCCGCACGGCGCTTGCCTGTTGAGTCGTCACTTCTGCCCTTCCATGAGCGCTGCGCACAGTCTGCGGTGCCGCAACTTCGCCCTGCAACCTGGAAGGGGATGTCACTCTGGGGAATTAATTCTCCAGATCTTGTTGCGCCGAGACTGTGGCCGGTGCCACGTTAGGTGTCGCCTCGCTCACTCACCGGCCTTCGGTGGTGTGGCGGGGGCCCTCAGTCGCGCTCCCAAGGTGGTGGCCATGTCCACACGCGCCCGACCCGCACCTTCACCCCAACTCCCCTCCCTCTCCTGCCGCTTACCGGTCGATGCCCGAAGCGTCGCTCGGGCCCGTAAGACGCTGCGGCGTCGGCTTCGGGAATGGCGTGTCGGGGCGGAAGTGGCAGATACGGCGGAGCTGTTGGTGTCCGAGTTGGTGACCAATGCAGTGAAGGCGCGGGACGCCGTCATACCGCTGGTCGGCGTCCGGTTCGCGCTGGCGGACGGCCGGTTGCGGCTGGAGGTGCAGGACGCGAGTGCGGAGCAGCCCGTGGTCAACAGGCAGGTCGAGGAGGACGAGGAATGTGGGCGTGGCTTGATGCTGGTGGACGTCTTGGCGGATGGCTGGGGCGTCGAACGGCACGTCATCGGAAAGACCGTGTGGGTCGAAATTGCCGTCGAGGAAGGGGAGTTGGGGCGTCGTTGATCGCGTCGGCGGCTCCCGTGAAGAGGCCGGAACTGGTCACCTATCGGGTGCGTGCCATGGCCCGGTGCCCGGAAGGTGGCGAGATCGGGCTCGGTGGATCGGTGGCGTACTCGCCGGGAGGGGCCCTGAGCTGGGTGCGTCGGCGGGCGGAACAGGTGGCGCAGCAGTTGGGCGCCCCGTACGACGGGACGGTGCAGGCGTGGCTGGCGGATCCGGCCGAGCAGCGGTGGGCGACGGAGGCGCTGGTGGCCGGGGTTCCGGTCCTGGTGCGGGCGGTGGACGAGGGCGGGTGGACGTATACGTGCCTGGCCAGGCCGGAGCGGGCGGCCCTGCGGGTGGGGGCGCCTCATCCCCGGAAGGGGCGGGCGGAGGTGGCGGTGTGGAGCGCGGCGTGACGACGGCATCGGACGGCCTCGTCGTCCACGGCTTCTGGTGCGAGCGGTACGTGTACCGGTCCCACGAGGCCGACTCGGTCGCCTCGTGGGCGTCTGTGGTCACGGACAGTCCGGTGTTCGCCGTGCTCCACATCGTGGCCGACGCGGAGGAGATGGCCGCCGGACTGCCCGAGGCCGAACAGCAGCGGGTGATCGGCACGTTGGATGCGACGGAGCGGGCGGACGCCATGGTTGCCCTGCATCTGGGGGTGCCCTGCGGGCTGGCCCTCAGCTGCGGAGCGACGTGGGTGGAGTGGACGGCGCAGCCCGTCCGGTTCCTGCGCCTGGCCGTGCGGTCGGGTCCGACGTGCGCGGGCCGGAGCGGGCGGCGGGACGGGTTCGGTGCGCCCATGGTCGCTGCGGACGGCGACGGCTAGGCCGCCGCACGGACGGCTGGGACGGCCGCCGGGCGAGGCGGCCAGGAGCTTTGCCGAACTCGTCAACTCGCCGTCGGGAAAGGTGAGTTGTCCCGCACTGCCTACTCGACCCCCCGCACCGTCCGCCGGTACGTCGCGCTCCGGTCCTCGATGTCGGCCCAGCGGTCGCCGTAGACGTTCTCCGTGACGCGGGGCTCGCGCAGGAAGGCGTGCGGGAAGCCGAGGGAGATCTCGCTCGCGGCGTCGAGGCGGGCGAGGGTGTCCGCGTCGAGGGTCACGTCGACGCTGCCGAGGTTGTCGGCGAGCTGGGATTCCTTGGTGGCGCCGATCAGGGGGATGACGGTGCCGGGGCGGGAGCGCAGCCAGGCCAGGGCCACCTGCGCGGGGCTCCAGCCGCCCTGTTCGGCGATGTCCAGGACGGCGGTGAGGACCACGTCATCGGTGCCGTCCGGCCGGTTGTCCTGGATGTCGCCGGTCAGCCGGCCGCGCTCGCCGCGTCGGTACTTGCCCGTCAGCTTGCCGGCCGCCAGTGGTGCCCAGGCGAGGACGGCCTGGTCGAACGCGCGGGCCTGCGGGAGCAGTTCGCGCTCCGGCGTGCGCTCCAGGAGGCTGTAGCGCAGCTGTGAGCCGGCGAACGACGTCCAGCCGCGGAGGCCGGCGAGGGTGTTCGCCTGGGCGATCTCCCAGGCCGGCCAGTCGGACACCCCGATGTAGAGCACCTTGCCCGCGCGGACGACGTCGTCCAGCGCCCGCATCACCTCATCGACCGGGGTGAAGTGGTCCCGTGCGTGCACCCAGAGGATGTCGACGTGGTCGGTGCGCAGCCGCCGCAGGCTGGCCTCCAGGGACTGGACGAGGTTCTTGCGGTGGCTGCCCGCCGCGTTGGGATCGCCCTTGCGGGTCGCGCAGGTGTACTTCGTGGCGAGCACGAAGCTGTCCCGCCGGCCGTCGAGCAGCTCCCCGACGAGGGTCTCGGCGTTGCCGCCGGTGTAGTTGTTGGCCGTGTCGATGAAGTTGCCGCCCGCGTCCGCGTACGCGTCGACGAGGCGGGCGCTGGTCTCCTTGTCGGCGCCACGGCCCTCGGGGTCGCCGAACGTCATGGTGCCCAGGCTGAGTTCACTCACCCGCAGGCCGGTCCTGCCGAACAGCGTGTACCGCATGGTGGTCCCTTCGATCGCTCGTGGGAGCCGACGCTAGAGCTTCGAGTGCCCTTCAACGCAAGTACGGCACGGTGGGTTGACGTCACGGGCGGCCCGGTGGGCGCCCCGGGGCGTCAGCTGTCCGTGGCGGAGAAGTCAGGACCGACCGTCAGGGTCACTTCGCCCGGTGTCGCGTCCGCGGACTGCGTGGCCTTGGTGCCGGACAGGCGGGCGGCCAGGATTTCGCCCTGGGTCTTGAGGCCCGCGGGGTAGGTGATGGCGGTGGTGTCCGTCGTCGGGCCGTTGCCGGTGGTGGTGACCGTGAAGCCGAGGGCGCGGAGCCGGGCGGCGGCGGTGGCCGCGTGGCCCGGGGTGCCGGTGCCGTTGAGGACGCGGACCCGTACGGAGTGCGCCGTGATGGGGGACTTGGCGGCCTCGGCCAGCTTCTTCTTGCCGGCCTCGCCGACCTCCCGGTCGTGCGCGAGATCGCTGAACAGGTCGCCGGCCTGCGGGTATTGCCAGATCACGTTGGCCTTGTCGGTGGGGATGTCGGCCTCGCGCGGGTAGTTGGGGACGGTCAGGAACGTGAGCCGGTCGGTGGGGATGTCCTTGACGGTCGCCGCGAGGTCGTAGAGCGGCTTGAGTCCTTCCAGGTCGCGGTCGGTGGTGATCGACTTGGTGGCCGAGTCCAGGAAGCCGTAGAGGTCGCCGGGGCTGGTCAGCTTGGACTGGGCCTTGGTGGCGATGGCCTTCATGAACTCCTGCTGGCGGCCGATGCGGCCGAGGTCGGAGCCGTCGCCGACGCTGTAGCGGGTGCGGACGTAGCCGAGTGCCTTCTCGTCCTTGACGGTCTGGCAGCCGGCGTCGAGGTCGAGGTGCGCCTTCTTGTCGTGGATGGCCTGCTTCGGGCAGACCTCTATGCCGCCCAGCGCGTTGACCATGCCCTTGAAGCCCTGGAAGTCGACCGAGGTGAAGTGGTCGATGCGCAGCCCGGTGCTCTTCTCGACGGTCTTGATCGTGCAGGCCGCGGCCTTGCCGATGTCGCCGCTGTCGCCGCCGATCGAGAACGCTTCGTTGATCTTGAAGTGGTGCGGGGTGGACCGGCTGCCGCTGCCGCGCTCGCAGGCGGGGATCTGCACCCAGGAGTCGCGCGGGAAGGACAGCGCGGTGGCCCACTTACGGTCGGCCGAGATGTGCACCACCATCAGGGTGTCCGACTGCATGGTGGTCAGGCCCTTGCCGTACTTGGCGTTGTCGCCCGCGCGGCTGTCGGAGCCGACCACCAGGATGTTCTTGGAGCCGGGGCTGAGGTTGGCGGGCCGGTCGCCGTCGAGCCCGACGTCCACGCCGTGGATGTTGCCGTCGAGGTGCTGGTACACCCAGGCGCCGACGCCGGCCGTGCCGAGGATGACGAGGCCCAGGACCGCGCCGGTCCAGGCGAGGATGCGGCCGCGGCGGGTCATCCGGGCCTTGCCCGATGCGCCGTCGGCACTCCTGCGCCTGCCGCGGCCCGCGGACTTGCGGCGGGTGGCGGGGGCGGCCGAGCGGGTGCCGCGTCCGGCCGCGTCGTCGCGGGGGGACGGGACGGTGCCGCGCGGCGTGGCGCGTCGGGTCGTCTGCCTGTCATGCACGCCGGTGGCCCTTCTCGTCCTGCGGATGCGTCGGGGGAGGAACGGCGCCGGCGGCCGTGCGGTCGGGAGGCGACGGCAGCGGGCGGGTCAGATGCCGGTGGTGGGGAGGGTGCGGATCGCTTCGGGGTCGTAGCGGAACCAGCGCGGGCCACAGTCGCCCGGGGTCGTGCGCAGTCGGCACCACAGTTCGCCGGTCTCGTCCGTCCACCAGGCGCTGATCCGGCCCAACCGCCAGTGTCCGTCCGGGTACCGGACCTCCACGGGCTGGTAGACCCACTGCACCTCCGCCTCCGGAGGCAGGCAGTCGCAGCCGGGGAGTTCGCACCGTGTCGCCATCTCCCCCTCCGCCCACGCCTGTTGTGCCTGTGTGGGTGACCACCTTACCGGCAATATCTACAGCTTTGTAGAAGTTGGCTGATGTGCGACAGGTCACAGGGTGCGCGCCTTTCGGGCAGGGCATCACATACGGCGCTCAACGAGCGCGTCCGGGGCCGGGTTCCCGCTGTCGTGCCGATCTCCGTTCCCTGCAAGGGAGTTACGCCCAGAGGATGGCACGGCCGGGGACGGGCGGGGCGGCCAGTACGCGCGTTACGCACCACCCCGCCCGGAGCGGCCCGCCTCACAGAGGCGTGGCGGCCTTCAGGATGAGGAACAGCGCCACCACCGAGTTGAGCGAGGCGAGCGCCGACGCGGCGGTGCCCGCGGCGGCGAACAGCGCGGCGATCCCGGCCGGGGTCAGCGCCGGCGGCCAGCTGCGGGCCGGCGGCACGGGCGCCAGCAGCGCCGCCACCCGGCGCGGCACCGGGCCCGCCTCCGTCGCGGCGAAGTGCGCCAGCTCCGGATACGGCGCCGCCCGCCCGATCAGCGCCGCCCGGCCGACGGCCCGCGCGGTCAGCAGCCGGTCCCCGACGACGTGCGCGGCCTCCTCGTCCGCCCAGCGTTCGGTGCTGAAGGTGACCGCCGAGCGGAGCGGCAGCAGCAGGGGGTTGAGGCAGCCGGCCAGCCGCACGGCGAGCAGGTAACGGTGGTGGCGGCAGGTCAGATGCGCGCGCTCGTGGGCGAACAGCGCCCGCTGCTCGTTGTCGTCCAGGCTGCGCAGCATCCCGCGCGAGACCACGACCCGGCCGGGCCGGCCGGGCGCCGCGGGGACGGCGTAGGCGTACGGGTCCTCGTCCGGGAGGATCGCGGGGTCGCTGCGCGGCGGCAGCGCGGCCAGTGCGTGATGGGCGCGGGCGCGGATCCTGCGGTGCCTGCGGAGTGCGCCGGAGCACGCCGCGAACGCGGCGGCCAGCGCGGCGACGGCGGTGCTGCCGGCGATCTCCGCGTACGGCACGGCGGCCCGCACCTCCGGGTCCGACCAGGCGTCCGGCAGCGGATTGCCCGGCAGCTGGGCGGTGCCGACGACCATCAGCAGCCCGAGGCAGAGCGTGCTGCACAGCCCGAGTACGACGGCGAGCAGGGTCAGCAGGCGGGTGGTGGCGCGCGGGTGGAGGTGCTGTTCGGTGAGCCGGGCGATCGGCAGCGCGGTGAGCGGCAGCACCAGGGGGAGGAAGACGAAGAGGCCCACCGGTCAGTGCCCGCCGACGTTCCCCGGGCGCCGGGGGCCGGCTCCCGGCCTGCCCTCCCGGGAGCCGCCCGCTCGCGTGCCGTCCTCGGGCGGCCCGTCGGCCGCGCCGCCCAGCAGGTCCCGCAGCACCTGCTCGTCGTGGGCCGAGAGCGCCGAGACGAAGCTGGTCAGGACGGCGTCCCGGTCCGGTTCGCCGTCCAGGACCCGGCGCATCCGCAGCGCCGCGAGACCGGCCTCGTCGGCGGCCGGCGTCCACAGGTAGGCGCGGCCCGACCGCTCGCGGGTGACGGCCTTCTTGGCGTGCAGCCGGGAGAGGATCGTCATCACCGTCGTGTACGCCAGGTCGCCGCCGAGCCGTTCCTGCACCCAGGCGGCCGACACGGGGCCGGCGGCGCGGTGCAGCGCGGCCAGTACCTGCGCCTCCAGCTCGCCCTGGCCGCGCCGGCGGGCGCGCTCCTGGCCGGGACCGAACCCGTCGTGGTGCCCGCCGGAGTGTTCTGCGGAGGGATCGCCGAGCGCCCTCCCGAAGGGCTTCCCGCCCATGCCGCCGCCTCCCGTTCGTGCCGGCGCCCCCGCGTGGGCGGGGCGCCGGGGCATCCTACGGCGCGACCGGATGCCCGCGGTCAGGTGTGCGGTTTCCGGTCCGCTTCCCGTCACCAACTTCTACAGTCCTGTAGATTTTGAGCTGCCGCACGCCGGCGGGCCGCCCGACGGCGAACCGGCGTGCACGGCAGCAAGACGCGGGGCCCAGCGGCGGACGGCCGGCCCCGGCAGGCACCGGCGGCCGCCGGCGTGCGGCACCGCGTCATCCACAGACCGGCACACCTGGAGGAAAGCCATGGGAGTCTCGCTGGCCAAGGGCGGCAACGTCTCGCTGTCGAAGGAAGCGCCCGGACTGACCGCGGTCACGGTCGGCCTCGGCTGGGACGTACGGACGACGACGGGCGCGGACTACGACCTGGACGCGAGCGCCCTGCTCTGCTCCGCTGCGGGCAAGGTCGTATCGGACGCGCACTTCGTCTTCTACAACAACCTCACCAGCCCCGACGGCTCGGTGCAGCACACCGGGGACAACCTGACCGGTGAGGGCGAGGGCGACGACGAGTCCCTGAACGTCGCGCTGACCGACGTGCCCGCCGAGATCGCGAAGATCGTCTTCCCGGTCTCCATCCACGACGCCGAGAGCAGGGGACAGAGTTTCGGCCAGGTCCGCAACGCCTTCATCCGCGTCGTCAACCGTGCCGACGGCACCGAGCTGGCCCGCTACGACCTGAGCGAGGACGCCTCGACCGAGACCGCCATGGTCTTCGGCGAGCTGTACCGGCACGGCGCGGAGTGGAAGTTCCGCGCCGTCGGCCAGGGATACGCCTCCGGCCTCGCGGGCATCGCGGCCGACTTCGGCGTCAACGTCTGACGACGGCACGGCGGCGGGGGAGGGGCGGCGGCCGTCCCCTCCCCCGCCGCTTTCGCCTTTCCGGATGCCGGACCCGGAGGCCGAACTCAGAAATCGGCCTCCGGATTCGGCCCAGGGTTCGACTTCAGAGGTCGAACTCGGTGGGCGCGATGTCGAGTGCGAAGCACACCTCGCGCACCACGGCCTGCTCCGTCTTGTCGAAGTCGCCGTCCGCGCCGCCGATGACGATGCCGATCTGGATCACCGCACGCGCCTCGACCGGCTTCTTCTTCACCTTGCCGATCTCCTGCATCACGGCGACCTTGCCGAAGTCGAAGTCGGCGGTCAGCTTGTCCAGGTAGCCGTCGAAGCGGCGCTGGAGGTCGTCGGCGGCGAAGTTCTGGAGCACCTCGTTGCTCGCGATGAGCTGGGCGACCCGGCGGCGCTCGGACGGGTCGATCGAGCCGTCGGCCGCGGCGACCAGGGCGCACATCGCCATGCTCGCGTCCCGGAAGGCGCCGCTCTTGAGGTCGTTCTTCTTGGCGACGAGCTGGGTCTGCATCGTCTGTGCGGAATCCTTGATCCGGTCCCACAGGGCCATGGAAATCTCCTTGTCGTCCGGCCGGCTCGGGTCGCTGGCGCAGGTCATCTATCAGTAAAATCTACAGTGTTGTAGAGGGCGACGGGCGGGACGGGGGTCCGTCACCCGCACTCGCGGCCGCGCTCCCCGGAAGCCTCCCGGAGGCCTCCCGGAGGCCGGCGGAAGCCCCGGGCGGAGAAGCCCTGGCCAGGAACATCCGGACAATTGGGCAATAGCCGATAAGTCCGGAGTACGGTGGAGAAACCGGAAGTCCTTCGCGTGCCGGCACGGATGTCGGCCGGGCCCCGGAGCGGCGCACACCGGGCGCGCGAGCACCTGCGGTCCCGCCCGAGTGAGGTGAGCTGTATGCAGACCGTGTTGACCGTGGTCGTTCTGCTGGCCCTGGTCGCGCTGGGAGCGCTCTTCATCGTCCGGGTCAACGCCCAGCAGGCAGGCCGGCTCGCGACGCACAAGTACGCCTCCCTGATGCCCTCCTTCCGGCTCCGGATGCGCAAGGGGACGCGCGGCGGCGCCGCCCACCCCGGAGCGCACGAGGCAGGCCCGCCGCCGCCCTCCTCCTCCCGCAGGCCGGGAAGTCAACGATGAACCCCGACCTGTGGAGTTGCCGTGGCTGACCTTCCCCCGACCACCGCTTCCCGGACCCCCGCACCGGGATCCGGCCGCCGGCCCCCGCAGGAGTACGACGGGACGCAGCCGTTCCCCGACGGCCCCGCGAAGTCGCCCGACGGAGGCCGGCGGCTGTACGTCACGGTGACCGGCATCATCGTCGTCGTCCCCTTCATCGGCCTGGCCCTCGCCATCTGGCTGCTGTGGGGACGCGCGGTGAGCACCACCGACCTCGTCATCGCCGCGGTCTTCTACATCGTCTCGGGCCTCGGCGTCACCGTCGGCTTCCACCGCGGCCTCACCCACGGCAGCTACACCGCGACCCCCGCGCTGCGCGTCGCGCTCGCCGTCGCCGGATCGCTGAGCTTCCAGGGCGACGTCATCGACTGGGTCGCCACCCACCGCAGGCACCACGCCTTCACCGACCGCCCCGGCGACCCGCACTCGCCCTACCGCTACGGCACCGGCCTGCGCGGGCAGCTGCGCGGCCTGGCCCACGCGCACATCGGCTGGCTCTTCGGCAACGACCCGACCTCGCACGAGCGCTACGCCCCCGACCTGCTCGCCGACCGCGGCATCCGCGCGGTGGACAGGGCGTTCCCACTGCTCTGCCTGGTCACCCTCGGACTGCCGTTCCTCCTGGGCTGGGCCATCGGCGGCAGCTGGGTCACCGGCCTGACCGCCCTGCTGTGGGCGGGCTTCCTGCGGATCGCGCTGCTGCACCACGTCACCTGGAGCGTCAACTCGCTCTGCCACGTGATCGGCGAGCGCCCGTTCCGCACCCGCAGGCACGACCGGGCGACGAACCTCTGGCCGCTGGCCCTGCTGTCGTTCGGCGAGAGCTGGCACAACCTGCACCACGCGGACCCGACCTGCGCCCGGCACGGCGTCGACCGCGGCCAGCTCGACCCGTCCGCCGCCGTCATTCGCTTCTTCGAACGCTGCGGATGGGTACGGGACGTGCGGTGGCCGGACCCGGCCCGTCTGGAGGCGCGCAGAGCCGGGGCCGACCGCGCCTAGGCTCTCTCTGGAGCACACCATGACCACCCTCATAGGAACCGCCCCCGGGCACCGGCAGCCCCCTGCGCACCACCCGGCCCCGCCGCCCGTGGCCCGGCTCGCCATCGCCCCACCGAGCGGCGTGCCCCGGCGCATCGACGGGGTCTGGTGGCCGCACCGCACCGACCTCGCCGCCGAACTCCCCGAGCTGCTGCCCGCGTTGCCCTTCGACTGGCCGCGGATCACCCACGCCACCGCGAACGGCGCCCTGTGGGCCCCGTTGCCCACCCTCACCCCCGTCGCGGGTCACGTCGTCCGCCTCCGCCGCATCCCCGACCGGCCCGGCCCGCCCACCCTCTGCCTGGTCTCCGCCGGAATCGGCCGCTGGGACCTGCTGGTGATCCCGCCCGAAACGCCGGAAGCGGACGCCGTACGCATCCTGGCGGGGGTGGCGGCGGGAGACGTCCCGGCGGACTGAACCGCCCGAGCGCCGGTTCCTGACGGCTGGTCAAAACCCGTGCCGCGCCCCGGAACCCCGCCCCGAAATCTTGCCTCCACGGCGCCCGCCCCGGTGCCCCGCAGGCCACCACTACTGCGTACGGGTGGTGTTCATCCGAAGAACGGCTCTTCGGGGGCGTCGCTCCGCGGATCCTCGCATTGCGTACTCATCATGAGAAAGCACAACAGACCCGACACGGATTCCGGCGGCCCGGCCGCCGGAACCACTCACGGAAAGCGAGGGGCCATGGCTGCGACCAAGGTCATGAAGTTCTGGGCGGTGTGCCTTGCAGTGCTCGGCAAGCTGCTGGCGACGTTCCGCTACGCCGCACCGGGAGCGGCTGCCTGCCGCCGGGCCGCGCTCTACGGCGACATGCTGCACGGCTCGGCCCCGTACATCCCGGCGACCGTTCCGGCGTCCGCCGCACCGGCCGCCGCACCCGACCCGGGACCGGGTGCCCCGGAGTCCGCACCCGCACGGCGCGGCGGCATCCCGGAACCCGCCGCACCGGCCGGGCCCCGCAAGACCCCCGTGTCCTTCCCTCCGGCGGCATCCGCCTTCACCGGCAGCCTCTTCGTACCGGCGATGCGCGCATACGGCAGACCACAGCTGCCGCCCACGATCAAGCAGCGGATCCGCGCCGAGGCCCACGGCTCGTCACCCACCTCGCGCAGCCGCCTGGCCACCGGCGTCGAGCCACTGCCGACCGTCTCCGCCGACGGCGCGCGGCAGGGCGCAGCCGACGAGGACGACAGTCCGGCGACCATCCCCGCGGCCCGCAGTCGCGAACACCACGCCTGTACGACCTGACCGCCGGCCGGCCCCGCCACGGGGAACCGGGCCGCATCGCCCCCCCGCATGCACGCCGAGTGCGCGGCGCCATCGAGCGCCGCGCGGCAGCACAACTCTCCACAGCCGCACCGGAGTTGACGGAAGAACCGGCCGCGATGGTCCCCCCCGGACCACCCGCGGCCCGTCCGTGTCACACGGCAGCCATGCCCGGAGCCGCGCTCCGAGGCGCAGAACAAGCAGACGCAACAGACCCGGCAGACGCAGCAGTGAACGAGGCGGCGGCAGAAGCCGCGGCAGAACCGGCCGACGCACCAGGCGGCGCGTGACAACCCCGCGCCGATGGAGCCGTTGCGGCCCACGGACGTGATCCATCGGCCCCGCCCCGGCCCCCTCGCCCGGCGCGCGGCCTACCGCCCCACGCCCCGACCGCCCCGCCCCGCCACGTGGGCAGGGGGCGGAGCCCGGTGGCGGTGTCGAAGGCGGCCCGGGCGAGCAGACGGGTGGAGTCGAGGGTGGGGAGCGGGGAGACGTCGGGGGTGAGCAGCAGGGGGATTTCCGTGCAGGCGAGGGCCACCGCGTCGCAGCCGCGGGCGGCCAGGTCCTCGACGACGCGGCGGTACCGGCGGCGGGATGCCGCGGTGAACTCGCCGTTGACCAGCTCGTCGAAGATGATGCGGTGGACCGTCCCGCGGTTTTCCGGGGGCGGCAGCACGGCGGCTATCCCGCGTGCGCCGAGGGCGCGCGCGTAGAGCGGGCTGTCCATGACGTACGTCGTGCCGAGTACGCCGACGCGGCGGCGGCCCTCGCGGGCGGCGCCGTCGGCGACGATCTCGGCGATGTGCAGGCCGGGGAGCGCGAGGTCGGTGCCGGGGACCTCCAGGGCGAGGTGCGCGGTGCTGTCGGGGCAGATGAAGAAGTCCGCTTCGGCGTCGGCCGGCCGCCGGGCGCTGATGGCCAGGGTGTCCCGTGCCGCGGCGTGATCGCCGGCGTCCCAGGCGGCCGTGCTGGCGCCGAAGGCGATGTGGTCGAGCGTCACGTCGGGGTGCGTGTGACGGGGCCCGTGCGGCGGAATCCCTCCTGTCAGAAGCCGAGGAAGCAGAGCGCTGCGCCCTCCGTGCTGTGGGCGACGATGCCGAGGTGCATGCGGTGGGTGCCCTCCGAAGCGCTGGACGGGTGGGTGGCGGGAGCCGGAGCGGTGCGTGGGGCCCATGGTGCCGGTCGTCGGCGCCGCGGGACAGGAGATGCCCATCCTCCGGGCCGCAACCGGAGCCCCGCGCGGAAGACCGAACACGCCCTCACGGACGGCCGAACACACCCCCGCGTAAGGCTGAACCTGCTCTGGAGGGACGGGGGATCGCGCGGCGGATGCGGGGGTGCGGAAGGTTTTGGGAGGGGGGAGAGGGTGAGCGTCAACTTCCGTTCATTGCAAGGGAGTTGGCGGGGGTGGCGACGCTCGCGGTGTGGCGTGGGGCACCCGGCTGTGCGGGGATTCCGGGTGCCGGGGCGGGCGCCCGTGCCGTGGTGGGCGGCGTACGGGATGCGGCGGGCCGTCGCAGCGGCCAGCCGGGTGAAACACGCGCATTTCGGGCTCACCGGACGTCCTGAAAAGCATATTGCCCGTTTCTATGTGTCTGCCCACCGGCCGTGGCGAGCACCGCGTCACGGCATTGCCGGAGCACGGAGGAGAACCTTCATGTCGTCGCCTCTCGCCAAACGGTCAGTCGAAACGATCCTGTCCGTGTTGCTGGTCCTGCTGAGCGCCCTCGGCATCGGCGGCCGGAGCGCGGCGGCCGCAGCGCCGCACACCGCGCCGGCCGCCCAGCCGTCCACCGCACCGGCCGGAACCGACTGGGACCGCATCGCCCACTGCGAGAGCGGCGGCCGATGGAACACCAACACCGGCAACGGCTTCCACGGCGGCCTCCAGATCGCCCCCTCCACCTGGCGGGCCTACGGCGGCAAGCGGTACGCGCCGCGCGCCGACCTCGCGTCGAAGTCCCAGCAGATCGCGGTCGGCGAGCGCATCGCCCGGGACCGCGGCCTCGCACCGTGGCCCAACTGCGGGCGCCTCGGCGCGACGGGCGCCGAGGAGAACGGCGTCAGCAGCGCCACGCACGAACCCCCGGCCGCCCAGCACACGCCGGCACCGCACGTACACAAGCACCACGTACACAAGCACCACGTGCACAAGCACCACCAGAGCACCGCACCCCGCACGTCGGGCGGCACCGTGCACCGGCAGACCGGCGGCCGGATCACCGGCAAGAGCTACGTCGTGCAGCCGGGCGACTGCCTCTCCGTCATCGCGCAGCGCGCCGACATCTCCGGCGGCACCCAGGCCCTCTACGAGCTGAACAAGAAGTCGCTCCACGAAGGCCCTGACCACATCTACCCCGGTCAGCACCTGGTCCTGCGGGCCTGAGCGAAGCCCACGAGCCGTCGCCCGCAACGTGGAGAGGCAGCAGTCCGTGAGAAGCAGGCCGTACGCGGAGAACAGCCCGGCGCGGTGCCGCACCGGAGTCCTTCGCCCCACATCTCGCACCTGCGCAAACGCTGCCGCCGTGGTCCTTACCGCGGCAGGCCGCAGAGCTCAACGACCGCGCCCGGACCGGCCTTCCGGTGGGCGGAAGGCAGCGGTCCGGGCGGCGGGAGCGCTCCGGGGGAGAGCGGGTGACCGAGCCGGTCAGGGCAGCCGGCTCGACCGGGTGGGCGGCTCAGCTGCCGTTGACGGGGTTGACGAAGGTGCCGGGGTGGGTCGCGGCGGACTGGTCGAGGATGGCGCCGCCGTAGGGCCACTTCAGCTGGAAGTGCTGCTTCTCGTTGGGCGGCGTGATCGTGACGATGCCGGGCTCGACCTTCCTGTCGCTGCTGCTGGTGGTGGCCAGCAGGCGGATGGTGAAGGAGGTGTGCTCGCCGGGCTTGAGGGTGCGGGCGGTCGCCGCCTGGTTGGAGCGGCTCAGGTCCCAGGTGCTGCCGTCGTTGCCCTTGATCTGGAAGCCGGGGAAGCCCTGGATGGTGCAGCTGGTGCTGCCGGTGTTCTTGAGCCACACGGCCGCGGTCTGCTGCTGGTCGCTCTTCATGTCGGGCACGCCGCCGCCGTCGGAGCCCCAGCCGGCCGTCATGTGGGCGGTGGTGCAGCGGCCGCCGGAACCAGCGGCTGAGGGCGCCGCGTTGGGCCGGCCGGCCTGCTTGCCGGAAGCCTTGCTGTCGCTCGAACCGGCGTTGTCCGCCTTGCCGTCGACCGCGGGGGTGTCGGCCTTGGCGTCCGCCGCGGACGGCTGGGAGGTGTCGGCCTTGGCGTCCGCCGCGGACGGCTGGGAGGTGTCGGACGCGGCGGCGGCCGGTGCGGCCTTCGAAGCGTCGGCCTTGCCGTCGTTGCAGGCTGTCAGGGACAGGGCGGCGGCGAGCAGCGTGGCGGCGACTGCGGCCTTGCGGCCGTGGCGGAGAGCGGTGTGGCGCGACATGGTGGTCCCCCTTGGTGGGTGGTGGGTTCTGCTGGGGCCCGTCGTGCGGCCCGCTGAGAACCACAGTGCCGGGCGATGCTGGTGATCGGCTAACGGGCCGCTAACGTCCCGGAGGCGCGGTGCGCACGGGCGCGTGAACCGGCCGGTGAGCCGGAGACGGTGCAGGTGGGGCGGGGGAAGGCACGGGCGGGCAACGTGTCGGCGCGGCCCGGGAGTTGCTCCCGGGCCGGGCCGCTCCCGTCCGCTATCGCTCCGCTACCGCCTCGGCGAGTGCCAGGATCCGGCGGGCGTCCTCGACGTGCAGGTTCTCGATCATCCGGCCGTCGACGGTGACGACGCCGCGGCCCTCGCGGGCGGCCTCGTCGAAGGCGTCGATGATCCGGCGTGAGCGTTCGATCTGTGCGGGGGAGGGGGCGAACGCCTCGTTGCACGGGCCGATCTGCGCGGGATGGATGAGCGTCTTGCCGTCGAAGCCGAACTGCCGGCCCTGGACGCACTCGGCCTCGAAACCGGCGAGGTCGCGCACGTCGTTGTAGACGCCGTCGAGGATCGCCCTGCCGCTTTCGCGGGCGGCGAGCAGCGCCAGCGAGAGGCCGGTCAGCAGCGGCGCCCGGCCGGGCACGTGCTCGGCGTGCAGCTCCTTGGCCAGGTCGTTGGTGCCCATCACCAGCACGGTGAGCCGTTCACTCGCGGCGGCCACCGCGCGGGCGTCCAGCATGGCCCGCGGCGTCTCGACCATCGCCCAGATCGCCGTGCGGTCCGGGGCACCCGCCGCCTCCAGTGCCCGTTCGACGTCCCGTACGGTCGCGGCGGAGTCCACCTTGGGCACGACGACGGCGTCCGGGCCCGCCTCGGCGGCGGCCCGCAGGTCGTCGGCGTGCCAGGGGGTGCCGGGCCCGTTGACCCGGATCGTCACCTCGCGGTGGCCGTAGTCGCCGGACGCAGCGGCGGCGGCCACCCGCTGCCTGGCCTCGGCCTTGGCGTCGGGTGCGACGGCGTCCTCCAGGTCGAGGATGAGCGCGTCGGCGGGCAGGGACCTGGCCTTTTCCAGGGCGCGGGCGTTGGCGCCGGGCATGTAGAGCACGGAGCGGCGCGGCCGCAGGATCGCGTCGGGCACGGTGATCACTCCTTCCCGGCCGCGGCGTAGGCGTCGCGCAGCTCGGGGTCGCGGGCGGCGAGGGTATCGGCGAGGCGGGCGACGACCTGGCACTGCTTGTACGTGGCGTCGTCCTGCATCTTGCCGTCGATCATCACCGCTCCGGTGCCGTCGCCCATCGCCGCGATGACCCGGCGGGCCCAGGCAACGTCGGCGGGCGCGGGCGAGAAGACCTTCTTGGCGATGCCGATCTGCACCGGGTGCAGGCTCCAGGCGCCGACGCAGCCGAGCAGGAAGGCGTTGCGGAACTGGTCCTCGCAGGCGGTGGTGTCCTTGATGTCGCCGAACGGCCCGTAATACGGCAGGATCCCGTGCGCCGCGCAGGCGTCGACCATCCGCGCGAGGGTGTAGTGCCACAGGTCCTGCTGGAAGACGGCCCGCGGCGCGTCCGGGTGCTCCGGCTGCGGGTCCTGGCGTACGAGGTAGCCGGGGTGTCCGCCGCCGACCCGGGTGGTCTTCATCCGGCGGCTGGCGGCGAGGTCGGCGGGGCCGAGCGAGATGCCCTGCATCCGGGGGCTGGCCCCGGCGATCTCCTCGACATGGGCGACTCCGGTGGCGGTCTCCAGGATCGCGTGCACCAGGATCGGCCGCCGCACGCCGGCCTTCGCCTCCAGCTGGGCGAGCAGCCGGTCGACGTAGTGGATGTCGGCTGCGCCCTCCACCTTCGGCACCATGATGACGTCCAGCTTGTCGCCGATCTCGGTGACCAGGGTGAGCAGATCGTCCAACGCCCAGGGCGAGTCGAGGCTGTTGATGCGCGTCCACAGCTGGGTGTCGCCGAAGTCGGTGGACCGGGCGATGCTGACCAGGCCGGTGCGCGCGGCTTCCTTGCGGTCGGCGGCGACCGCGTCCTCCAGGTTGCCCAGCAGGACGTCGACGGTGGGGGCGATGGACGGCACCTTCGCCGCCATCTTCGCGTTGCCCGGGTCGAAGAAGTGGATCATCCGGGACGGCAGGAACGGCACGTCACGTACCGGCGTCGGCGCCCCGACAGCCAGCGGGCGGAAGAAGTCCTTCGGAGAGCGCATGCAGACTCCCTGGTCGGATCGAGGGTGGCCGGCGGCCCCGCGCCGGGTCCGCCGCGGCCTCACTCTAGGGGCGCGGAACCGCGAGGCTACTGATCAGTATGTGTGCCGTTGGTCACCGACGGCGAGGGTGGCGACGGGAGTTCGGGCCGCTGCGGGCGGGCCGGACGGGGGCGGGAGTGCGGCCGCATGTGGTCCGTGATTGGTCCAGGCCACTCGGCGCGGCCCGGCCAGGAGTGCGGCATTCCGGCGTCCGAATTGGTCTAGTCCTATTGTGGTCCGATCCATTGACATGCCCCCGACGACAGGGCTATCCCGGTACCCAATGCCGCTGCGTACGGGGGGAATTGGCGGTCCACCTCCTCACACCTTGGACGGACATGAGACAGCTGCGCACGCTCCGAACGGCCCTTGTCGCCACCGTCGCCGCCGTGACCGCGGCGGGCCTGACCGTGCTGGGCGGCGGCCCCGCCCAGGCGGCGACGCCCCTCCCGCACCGCGTCTTCGCCCCCTACTTCGAGTCGTGGACCGGCGAGAGCCCGGCCAAGCTGGCCGCCGACTCCGGCGCGAAGCACCTGACGATGGCGTTCCTCCAGACCACCGGGCAGGGCTCCTGCACGCCGTACTGGAACGGCGACGACGGCCTGCCGATCGACCCGGCCTCGTTCGGCGCGGACATCACGACCATCCAGAAGAACGGCGGCGACGTCATCCCCTCCTTCGGCGGCTACACCGCCGACACCACCGGCACCGAGATCGCCGACAGCTGTACCGACGTCGGCAAGATCGCCGCCGCGTACGAGAAGGTCATCACGACGTACGACGTCTCGCGGCTCGACATGGACATCGAGGCCGACTCGCTGGACAACTCGGCCGGCATCGACCGGCGCAACAAGGCCGTCAAGCAGGTCCAGGACTGGGCGGCGGCCAACGGGCGCACGGTCGAGATCTCCTACACGCTGCCGTCGACCACCCAGGGCCCGGCCGACAACGGCGTCGAGCTGCTGCAGAACGCGGTGAGCAACGGCGCCCGGGTGGACGTCGTGAACCTCATGACGTTCGACTACTACGACAACGCAAGCCACGACATGGCCGCCGACACCAAGACCGCGGCCCAGGGCCTGCACGACCAACTCGCCTCGCTCTACCCGGACAAGACCCCCGCTCAGCTGTGGGGCATGGTCGGCGTCACGGAGATGCCCGGTGTCGACGACTTCGGGCCCGCCGAGACCTTCACCCCGGCCAACGCCACGACGGTCTACGACTGGGCGGTGTCCAAGGGCATCAACACCCTCTCGTTCTGGGCACTCCAGCGGGACAACGGCAGCTGCCCCGGAGGCGCCGCGGCGGACAACTGCTCCGGCATCCAGCAGAACACCTGGGACTTCACCCACCTCTTCGCGCCCTTCACCGGCGGCGGCGCGGCCACGGGCCGCACCTCCTGAAACCGCACCTGCGCACCCGTCACGGCCTCCCCGTCACCCCCCCCCCCCCCCCCCCCCCGCGTCCGGCGCCGGACGCGTTCCGCGCACCCGTGGGGCCGTCAGGATCCTGTCAACAACCCGTAGGGGTCGTGTAAGTTCGCCGGTGGAGTGCCGGGAAGCCTGGTCGGCGAATGAGGGAGAACTCTCTTCACCGACCGAGGGGCGAAACTGCCATGACCCGCACACACCGCGGTGCCCCGCTCCCCCCTTGTACGCCGCGAAGCCCTGCTCCGGTGGCCCGTATGTTCCGCGTCAATGACCCCGTCGGCGCCCCTGTGGCGGATGACGATGAGGCGCAGGACATTCCGGAATCCGAAGGAGCCACCATGCGCGCACGTGACCTCGCGGTCGACTACCCGTCCGTCGGCATCGACAGCGACGCACTCGACGCCGCCCGGCTGATGGCCGGACAGCAGCTGCCCGCCCTGCTGGTGGTCGACGCCGGCGGCGTGCCGGCCGCGATCCTGCCCGCCTCGCAGATGGTCAAGACGCTGGTGCCCGACTACGTCATCGAGGACCCGGCGCTGGCCGCCCTCATCGACGAGAAGCACGCGGACCGCCTGGGCTGGGCGCTGGCCGGCCGCCGCGTCGGCGACTGCCTGCCCGCCAAGGCACTCCCGCTGCCGGTCGCGGACCCCGACGACACGGCACTCGAAGTGGCCGCGCTCATGGCACAGGTCCGCAGCCCCCTGGTGGCGGTGGTGGAGACGGACGAGCGCGGACGGCGCACCCGCCTGATCGGGGTGATCACCGCCTCGCACCTTGTGAACCGACTTCTCGGAGAGACATGAACGACTGGCAGAGCTGGGCGGCGATAGCCGTCTTCACCGGCACCTACGCCCTGATCATCAGCGAGAAGGTGCACCGGGTCGCCGCCGCGCTCGGCGGCGCGGGCCTGATGCTCGCGATCGGGGCGACCGACGATGTCTCCGCGTTCTACTCCGAGGACAGCGGTATCGACTGGAACGTCATCTTCCTGCTGACGGGCATGATGGTGATCGTCGGCGTACTGAAGAAGACCGGCATCTTCGAATACCTCGCGATCTGGGCCGTCAAGAGGGCCAGAGCCCGGCCGTTCCGGGTGCTGGTCATGCTGATAGTGATCACGGCGGTGGCCTCGGCGCTGCTGGACAACGTCACCACCGTGCTGCTCGTCGCCCCCGTCACCCTGCTCGTGTGCGAGCGGCTCGCGCTGCCCGTCGCGCCGTTCCTGATCGCCGAGGTGCTGGCGTCGAACATCGGCGGCACCGCCACCCTCGTCGGCGACCCGCCCAACATCATCATCGCCAGCCGCGGCGGCCTGACCTTCAACGACTTCCTCGTCCACCTGGCCCCTCTGAGCGCGGTCCTGACAGCCGTCCTGATCGGCCTGTGCCGCTTCCTCTTCCGCAAGACGTTCGTCTACGACGGGGAACGCGCCGCCGAGATCATGGAGCTGGACGAGCGCGAGGTCCTCAAAGACCGCCGGCTGCTCGTCCAGGGCCTGGTCGTGCTCCTGCTGGTCGTGGCCGGTTTCGTCCTGCATCCCGTGCTGCACATGGAGCCGAGCATCGTCGCGCTCCTCGGCGCCGGTCTGCTCGTCGCCGTCTCGTCCGTGGAGACCGGCGACGTGCTGAAAGAGGTCGAGTGGCCCACGCTCGCCTTCTTCGCCGGGCTGTTCATCATGATCGGCGGCCTCATCGACACCGGCGTCATCAGCCAGGTCTCCACGGCACTCGCCGGCGCCATCGGCAGCAATGAAGCCGGCGGCTCGATGGTCCTGCTCGGCGCGTCCGCCGTGCTGTCCGGCGTCGTCGACAACATTCCCTACGTCGCGACCATGGCCCCCATCACCCAGGACCTGGTCCACCACATGGGCGGCGGCGCCGGTCACGTCCTGTGGTGGGCGCTGGCCCTGGGCGCGGACCTCGGCGGCAACGCCACCGCGATCGGCGCATCCGCCAACGTCGTCGTCCTCGGCATAGCCGAACGCAACCGCCACCCCATCGGCTTCTGGCAGTTCACCAAGTACGGCCTCGTCGTCACCGCGGTCACCGTCGTGCTGTCCGCCGGCTACCTCTGGCTGCGGTACTTCGCCATCGGATGACGGGCGCCGGGCCGCACCGCGATATCCGCAGGGGCGGGCGGCGTGACGCAGGGTGGAAATGCGGACGGTAAAGGGCGGGCCGGCCGCGCCGGAGCCGATTCGGGCGGTGCCGTGGCTTTACGCTCGCCGGCGTGGCCAAAATCGTGGATGCAGTAAAGCGGTTACTCATCGGACGGGCGCTGCCGAGCGAAGGGCTCCAGGAGACGCTGCTGCCCAAACGTCTCGCACTGCCGATTTTCGCCTCCGACCCGCTGTCGTCGGTCGCCTACGCCACGCAGGAGATCCTGCTGGTGCTGACCCTGGCAGGACTTGCCGTCCTGCACCTGGCCACCTGGGCGGCGCTCGCCGTCGTCGCGCTGCTGGCCGTGGTGGTGCTGTCCTACCGCCAGGTCGTGTACGCGTATCCGTCGGGCGGCGGCTCCTACGAGGTGGTGTCGACCAACCTCGGCCCGTCGGCGGGACTCGTCGTGGCGGCGTCCCTGCTCGTCGACTACGTGATGACGGTCGCGGTCTCCGTCGCGTCGGGCGTGGACAACGTCATCTCGGCAATTCCGGCCCTCCACGAATACCGGACCGTGATGGCGGTCGTATTCGTCGCGCTGCTCGCGACGGTGAATCTGCGCGGGGTACGGGAATCCGGCCGCGCTTTCGCCGCGCCCACGTACCTCTTCATCGCCGGGGTGCTCATCATGTGTGCCACGGGCCTCTTCCGCTGGATCATCGGCGACGCACCGGTGGCGGAATCCGCCCGGTACGGCGTCGAGCCCGCCCCGGGTGACGCCCACCTCGCCGGGTTCGCACTGCTGATGCTGGGCCTGCGGGCGTTCTCCAGCGGCTGCACCGCGCTGACCGGAGTCGAGGCCATCTCCAACGGCGTCCCGGCGTTCCGCAAGCCCAAGTCGAAGAACGCCGCCGCCACGATGAGCGTGATGGGCCTGACCGCGATCGTGATGTTCTCCGGCATCACCGCGCTGGCCCTGATCGCGAACGTCCACATCACCGACGACACCTGCCGCCTGACGGGCTTCAGCGGCGACTGCGCGAGCACCCCGCAGCGCACCGTCATCGCCCAGCTCGCGGCGGCGGTCTTCGGCGGCGACCAGAGCGTCGGCTTCTTCTACCTCCAGGCCGCCACCGCCCTGGTCCTGGTCCTGGCCGCCAACACCGCGTTCAACGGCTTCCCCCTGCTGGCGTCCATCCTCGCCCAGCACCGCTACCTGCCGCGCCAGCTCCACACCCGCGGCGACCGGCTGGCCTTCTCCAACGGCATCGTCGCCCTGTCGGTGGTCGCCGGCGCCCTCCTCTGGGCCTTCCACGCCTCCGTCACCCAGCTCATCCACCTCTACATCCTGGGCGTCTTCACCTCTTTCACGCTCTCCCAGACCGGCATGGTCAGGCACTGGAACCGCGCCCTGCACACCGAGCAGGACCCGGCCGTGCGCCGCCGCCACCAACTCGCCCGGGTCATCAACGCGCTGGGCGCCGTGGTCACCGGCCTGGTGCTGGTCATCGTGCTGCTCACGAAGTTCCTCCAGGGCGCCTATCTGGCGGTGATGGCGGCCGTGGTCCTGTGGCTGATGATGCGCGGCATCCGCCGGCACTACGACAACACCGCGGACGAACTCGCCGTCGCCGACCCGCGGAAGGAGATCGTGCTGCCCTCGCGCGTGCACGCCGTCGTCCTCGTCTCCAAGATCCACAAGCCGACGCTGCGGGCGCTGGCCTATGCCCGCGCCACCCGGCCCGACACGATCGAAGCCCTCACCGTCGCCGTCGACCGCGGTGAACTCGACGCCCTCACCGCGCAATGGGAGGCGGCCGGCTTCGACACGCCCCTGAAGACCCTGGCGTCCCCGTACCGCGAAATCACCCGCCCCGTCGTCGAATACGTCCGCTCCATCGGCCGCTCCAGCCCCCGCGACGTGATCAGCGTCTTCATCCCCGAATACGTCGTCGGGCACTGGTGGGAGAACCTGCTGCACAACCAGTCGGCCCTCTGGCTCAAGAGCAGGCTGCTGTTCGCGCCCGGCGTCATGGTCACCAGCGTTCCCTGGCAGCTCCGTTCCTCCACCCGCAGGCCCCCGCGCCCCAGCGTCCGTGCCCCGGGCTCGGTCCGCCGCGGCGA
The DNA here is from genome assembly GCF_020564935.1 of Streptomyces pinistramenti. Lineage (GTDB taxonomy): Bacteria > Actinomycetota > Actinomycetes > Streptomycetales > Streptomycetaceae > Streptomyces > Streptomyces pinistramenti. The sequence goes on along the minus strand of NZ_JAJCXB010000017.1, from coordinate 65,837 downwards.
GCCCGCCCTTGCCGCCTGGGCGCGGCGGGGCGGCGCCGGCCGGGGGCGCCCCACGCCCCCGGAGCCCGGCGCCCGGTGACGCGCGGACCGGCCGCGGTCAGCGAGGCAGGCTCGGGGCCAGCGCGCTGCCGAGGGCGGCGGCGAGGCGGCACATGTCCCGTGCCCGGTTCGCCTGGTAGGCGCCGAGCGTGATCTGCCCGAACGACGTGGGCCACTTGATCAGGCAGCCGTTGCCGCTCGGGATGGGCACGGCCTGGGCGGACGGCACGCCGGTGACCGGGATCGGGGTCGGCGACCCGCCGATGCTGACGGTTCCCGACGAGTACATGAGAGTGAAGCTGCCGTACGACGACTGCCAGTGGCAGGCTTTCAGGTTCCGGCCGGTTTCGGGGGTGCCGGTGCCCAGTTGCCACTGGGTGGAGAGCGTGGTGTTGGTCGCGCTGCACGGGTCGCCCAGGCCGCCGGAGGTGTCACCGGGCGTGGCCGTTTCCTCCTGCGACGGTACGGCGCCGGGGTCGAAGGTGAAGGAGCCGCCGGACGGCAGGGCGCCGGAGGGCCCGCCCGGATTGTCGTCGTGGTGCAGCAGCGACCAGCCGCCGAAGCCCAGCACGGCCACCGCCAGGACCGCCGCGACCACGGTCGTCAGCAGCGTGGCGTGCGACCACTTGGCGCCCTCGGACGCCGGCTCGTCCGGCCCGGCCGGGTCCGCTTCCTTCGGACCATCGGGCCGTTCGGGTGCCGCTCCGGGCGGGGTGCCCCGCACCCACCGCTGCCGGTCCGTGTCCCAATAGCTCATCTCGGCCCCCTCAGCCCAGCAACGCGGAGATCGCCTGGACGACGGCGACCGCCGACGCCAGCCCGCCGGCAATCGCGCTGCCGCTGGTCAACAGCGCCAGCAGCCGCTGAAGACGGCCCCGCTCGGCCTGCTGCGTCTGCGCCATCCCGCTTTCCACCAGGGCGAGTTGATCCGCGATCTCGCCGATGCCGTCGTCGGCGGAACCGTCGACCGCCTGCGGCAGCTCGGCGCGCAGTGCCGCGAGCGCCCGCACCAGTTCGGGGGAGACGGTGACCAGCCGGCGGGACGCGTCCAGCGCGTGCGCCTCCGCGCCCGCGGCCACCGCGCCGCCCGTCATCGCCCCGATGGCGACGCCGGCCCGTGGCGGCGTCGCGGGCACCGGGACCGGGCCCGCGGGTCCTGCTGCTCCCGTGTGCTCGGAACGGTCCTCGGCCCGCGCCCGTGCGCCGCGGGCGACGGCTCCGCCCGTCATCAGGCCGATGGAGATGCCGCCTTCGTCCGCCGGTGCGGGCACCGGGGCCGTCGTCCGCTCGCCGTCGTCCCTGCTGTCCGGCTCGTTCCGTTCGATCGTCACGCGTTCTCGCCTCCCGCGCCGTGCCGGGCCTTCGCGCCGGCGCCTGCGGCCACCGCGCCGCCGCTCATCGTGCCGATGAAGACGCTGCCTTCGCTGACCTGGACCACCTGCTGGTTGAAGCGTTCGGTCTCGTAGCCCTTGCTGCTGAGCGCGTCGCCCACGCCGCTGGCGATCCGGTCCTGGATCGTCTTCACGTACCGGCTGATGTCCATCTCCTGGAAGAGCGAGATGTCCTGCGTGCTGCCCAGCTCCCGCACCGACGACACCGGCCCGTCGGGCAGCGCGTGCTCCGGCTCGACCAGCCAGATCATGAATGCCGATACCAGGGTCCGCCCGGCGGAGACCGCGGCGGCGAAGCTGGCGGTCGGGGCGCTCAGCAGGGCCCGCACACCGTCGCGGACCACGTTCTCCGTGCTGTGCTCGCTGATCACGTCGACCGCCCGGTACTCGGGCCGCACCGGGTTGAGTACGTGCGGCACGACCTCCAGGACGAGCATCCCGCCCTGGGTGTGGACGCGCACCAGCACCGACACCACGACCTGTTCGTCCGCGCCGACCCTGATCCGCAGGAAGTGCCGCCGCGCCTCGCCGCCCTCGTCGACCGCCTCGTCCAGGTGCTGCTGCACGGTCTCCACGTCGTAGGGCACATCGGCCCGCGCCACCCCCGCGGGCAGGTACACGAACTCCTTGATCTCCATGTCCTTGAGCCGGTCGAGGCTGGTGGCCGCCGCGGCATCCCGCAGCGCCTCAAGCCGCGGCCTGATCAGCTCGATGACCTGGGCGCTGGTGAGCGGCGCCAGGCCCGGATCCGCGGACTTCCTGCGCTTCAACTCCAGGGCGAACGACCAGGGTTCGTACGGTGAGCCCACGCCGATGAACGGCCGGAAGGGGTCGTAGATGGTGAGCCCGGCGTGCTGCTCGCGTTCCACGGCCGCGCCGATCCGCAGGTAGCGCTCGTGCACGGGCAGCTCGGCGCGCGGCAGCGCGGCGAACTCCTCGCGGCCCAGCTCGCTGCGCAGCACCCCCGAGATGCGGGTGCGGTGCAGCCAGACCGTCAGCGCGATCAGCAGCGGGAAGAGGACGGCGGGCCAGTTGGCCGCCGACCCGAAGACGAAGCCCGAGACGGCGAACGCCCAGTACGCCACCACCAGCAACCGGGAGCCGATCGGCGCCAGTGCCAGGATCCGGCCCCGCTGCCCCGGTACCGCCGCGCGCAGCGTGGTCCGGTCGACGGTGTAGACGGCGGTGCCGTGGCCGGTGCCCGCCCGCACGCTCCACATCACGAGGCACAGCGCGCCGTACCCGAGCGGCCACGCCATGGGCATGCCCGACACCGGGACGCCGAACGCGTAGTCGGCGACGAAGAAGCCCGCCCAGACGCACAGCAGCAGGAGGGCGGTGGGCAGTTCGAGCTTCCGGGCGCGCAGCGCGTGCGCGAGGACCGGTACCGCGTCCACGCCCACCGATGGCGCGATCGGCCGCTCCTCGTGCTGCACGAGCTGTTCGATCACGGAGCTGCGGAAGGTGTGGTCGAGATAGACGCCCGCGCAGAGCAGCCGGGTGGCTTCACTGCGGGCGTACGGCATGGCTGATTCGGACACCAGTTGTCCCCCGATCGTCGAACTCTGGCCCAGATGCCAAGAGTTGACGCTGATTCAGGCCCATATCTTAGCGACTGGCCAGATGGACAGATAGGGGTTTCGCCGGGCCCACGACCGTACCGGCGGGTGCCGGTACGGCGGCCCGCTCGGGCGGCACGGCGGACGGCCTGCCCGCCCGGACGGCCGACGCTCGCGCCGTGGCCGATTCCCGCGACCGGCGCTTGCCAGGAATCCACGCACCGGCCCGGTATCGGGACGTCCGCCCTCCCGCGGCTTCCCGCCGTCCCCTCGTCGGCCTCATTACGGGGACATCCAGCGTCAGGTTTATGGGACATCCACCGCCGGAAATCCGCGAGGCAATCAGCCCCTTTAGTGATGGGTCGGAATTCGCGAGTGCGGCGCCTGAAGAGCTTCCCGGGACGGTCCGCCGGGATCGAAAACCCCGTCCCTCCGTGGCGGGTCAGGCCGCCGTTCCGGTGGCGTGGAGCGCCCGGCGTCCGGCCTCCCGTACGGGCGCCGAGCCGCCGTCCCACACACCCCCGACGTGCCCTGATGCGCAACGATGCGCCCCTGCGATCATCAAGATCTACGTCACTTCTTTTGTGCAATGTGTGTGGGTCCGGCGTTTACCCACTCATCGCCACGAGCGGATGCAGGCATATGGGCGGGCGGCATTCAATTTGCGCGAAGTAAGCACTCCGTTAATCCTCCGGTGACTGTTGACAGCCGGAATCCGCCAGATCTACGGTGGCGAACGCCTGTTCAAAGGGCATGCAGCACAGGGGAGTTCGCCGGAATGTGCCGGGTTTTCCGGCCTGCGGTGTGTCATTTCCCCGCTGTGCACCACCCCTCCCATTTCCCACGACAGGAGAGCTGAAATGCCTACCGCCATGCTGGAAGACTTCGACCTCGACATCCGCGAGCTCATCGCCGAGCCCGAGGCCGGCAACGAGGACACCGACGCCAAGGCCGAGACGACCTCGGTGATCACCTTCATCTGCCACTGATCCGGCAGTTCCGGGGCCCGTCGGTGTGCGGCCGGCGGGCCCCGGCCCTTGACCACGTCGCCGGTAGCAGGGCGCGGCGCGTCGGCCCCGCGCCGGAGGTGAGGAGCGCCCGAAGGTGTCCCAGCAGTCCTACTTCCAGGCCGCCGGCATCGGTATGCTGCGCGCCCCGGTCCACCCGGTGCACGCCGCCCGTCTCGCCCTGCCCGCCCCGGACCCCGGGGCGGACGAGGCCGCCGGGCTGACCGCCGCGCTGCGCACGCTGGCGGCCGACCCGCTGGTCCGCGAGGCCGTGGAGGTCTCCAGCCCCTCCCTGGCCGGCCTGCTGCGCCGGGTGCTCGACGCCGGGCAGGACGCGAGCCTCGTGCAACTGCGCCGCGCGGTACGGGCGTTGGCCTCCTACCGGCTGCGGATGAGCACCCGCGCCACCCCGTTCGGGCTGATGGCGGGCGTCGCCCCGGTGCGCTTCGCCGGACCGGGCGAGCCGCCGAAGGTGCGCTTCGGCGCTGCGCACCGCCGGGTGGTGCGCCCCGACCGCGAGTGGCTGACCGGCCTCGTGGCCGCCTGGGAGCGGCGCCCCGGTGTGCTGCACGCACTGCACGTGGTGGCCAACGCGCTGTGCCGGGTGCGCGGCGGACGGCTGGTGCTGCCGTACGTGCCGCAGTCCGCCCAGGAAGAGGGCGCGGACGGCGGCGCGCGCACCGTCCAGGAGGTGAGCCTGCGGCATTCGGCCGTGGTCGCGGCCGTCCTGGAGCTGGCCCGCCGCCCGGTGTCCGGCGCGGAGCTGGCCCAAAAGCTGCTGGCGCGGTTCCCCGGCGCGACCGCGGAGGCGGTGGACGGCGTACTGGTGCAGCTGGTCGGCAAGGAGATCCTGCTGACCGATGCGCGGCCGCCGCTGGAGGAGACCGACCCGCTCGGACACGTGCTGCGCGTCTGTGCCGGGGTCTCCCCCCAGGCGCTCCCGGAACGTGCGGAACTCATCGCCATACAGGAAGAGCTGGCGCAGTACGCGGCCTCCCCGCTCGGTGGCGGTGCGGCCCTGGAGAAGGTCACCGCGCGGATGCGGGGCCTGTACGAGCGGCCCGACCTGCTCCAGGTCGATCTCGCGCTGGACGCCGAGGCGCGGCTGCCCGCCGGCGTCGCCGAAGAGGCCGCCCGCGCCGCCGACCTGCTGTGGCGCCTGGCCCCCGACACGGCGGGCCCCGAGCACCTGCGCGAGTACCACCTGGCGTTCCTGAAGCGCTACGGCACCGACCGCCTCGTGCCGCTGACCGAACTGCTCGACCCGGACACCGGCCTGGGCGCACCGGCCGGCTACCGGCGGCCGCCCAGTCCGCGCACCGCCCCGCCCGCCACACCGGACGCGGCACGCGACCGCGTCCTGGCCGAACTGGCCCAACAGGCCCTCTTGACAGGCGAGTCCGAGGTCGTACTGCACGACGACCACCCCGCCGTACGCCTCCTCGCCAAGGACGGCGGCAGGCCCCCGGAGTCGCGGGAGGTGGGAGCCCACCTGCTGGCCGCGGACACCGACGCGCTGGCCCGCGGCGACTTCCGGCTCGTGCCGGCCAACGGCTCCCGGCAGGCCGGGGCGCTGCTGGGCCGGTTCGGCTACCTGCTCGGCGAGGGCGCCGACGCCGAACTCGCCGCACTGGTACGCGCCGAGGACGGGGATGGCCACGGTGATTCCCTGCGCGCCCAGGTCGCCTTCCGCCCCGGCAGGTCGCGGGTCGGCAACGTCGCGCAGGTGCCGCAGTGGCTGGACCGCCTCCTGCCGGTGGGCTGCTTCGCCGACCCCGACGACCCCACGGTGCTCGACCCGCGCCACCTGTCCGTACGCGCCGACCGGGACGGGCTCCAGCTGGCCGACGCCGCCACCGGCCGCCGGGTGGACCCCGCCGTCTTCCACATGCTCAACCCGAAGTGGGACCTGCCCAACGCGGCACGCTTCGTCTGCGAGATCACCGCGAGCGGGCGGCGCCGCTGGCAGATGTGGCACTGGGGCGGCGCCGAGATCCTGCCCCACCTGCCACGGGTCCGCTACGGCCGCACCGTGCTGAGCCCGGCACGCTGGCGCCCCGACACCCCACTCCGCGCCGCAGAGCCCTCGTTCGCCCAGTGGTGGGAGACCTTCCGCGACTGGCAGCAGCGCTGGCGCGTCCCCGACCGGGTGCAGGTCGGCTGGGCGGACCGCTTCGTCTCCCTCGATCTGACCCTGCCGGGCCACCCGCAGCTCCTGCGGCACGAGCTGCTGCGCACCGACCAGGCCGAGCTGCGCGAGACCCCCGCCGACGCCGCCGGGCTCCCCGACGGCTGGCTGCACGGGCCCGATGGCCCGCACCACGCCGAGGTGGTCATCCCCCTGCGCAGCGCCCGAACGAAAGACCCCGGTCCCCGCCAGGCCCCGCCCGCCGCCGTACCGGCCCCGCGCCGTCCCGCCCCCGCGCGCCCGCCCGGCACCGTGCACCTGCCGGGCGGCGAGTGGCTCCAGGTCTGCCTCTACACCCCCGCCGAGCGGCACGAGGAACTCCTCGCCGCCCATCTGCCGCCGTTGCTCGGCCAGTTGCCGGACCAGGTCGACCGCTGGTTCTTCCTGCGCTACGAAGACGCCGCGGGCCCGCACCTGCGGCTGCGCTTCCACGCCCCGCAGGACGTGCTGGCGCGGGACCTGCTGCCCCTCCTGCACGAGAGGGCCACGGCACTGCACACGGGCGGCCTGACCGGCCGCGTGGTGTGGGACAGCTACGACCCGGAGCTGGAGCGCTACGGCGGCCCCGAGGCCATGGCCGCCGCCGAGCGGGTCTTCCACGCCGACAGCGTCGCCGTCCTGGAACACCTGCGGCGCCGCTACGCCCGCCAGGACGGCACCGAACCCCTGCTGCTCGCGGCCGCCGGCTTCGCGGACCTGGCCCGCGCCTTCCACCTGCCGGCCGAGGGCGGCGAGGCCGACACCCACGCGCCGGGACGTGACCGGGCACAGGACCTGGCCCAACTCCCCGGCGGCGCGGCCTGGTTGCTGCGGACGATCCCCAAGGACGAGGAGCTGCAGCGGACCTTCCGCCGGCACCGCCGCCAGGCCCTGCCCCTGGTCGACCCGTACCGCGCCGGCCCTGGCCCCGCCGCCGACGCGCCGCTGCGCGCCCTGTGGGACCACCGCGCGGAGGAGACCGCCCGCTACGGGCACCTCCTGCGCGGCCTCGGCAGCCGCTCCTGGTCCGACCCCGACCACGTACTCAGCTCCCTGCTGCACATGCACCACAACCGCCTGACCGGCGCCGACCGGGACGCCGAACGCCTCGCCCACGCCGTCGCCCGCGGCGCCACCCAGGCACACACCGATCGCATCCGGCACACCCGGTGACGCCCACGGGTCCGCTGCGCGCCCGCGCCGCCGAGGCCGCGGCCGAGATCGCCGGACGGCTGGCCGACCCCGAACGCACCGCCGCGACCGCCCCGGCCTGGTCCCCGCTGAGCCTGGACGCCGGGCACCCCGGCCTCACGCTGCTCTTCGCCGAACTCGCCCACCACGAGCCGGCGTTGCGGCCCGCGGCCCACGCCCACCTGGCCGCCGCGGCCGCCCACCTGCCCGGCCCGGCCCGCCCCGGCCTCTACCACGGCGTCCCGGCACTGGCCTTCGCCGCCCACACCGCCAGGCAGGCCCCGCAGCACTACGCCGGTCTGCTCGGACGCCTCGACCCCGTACTCGACGCCGCCCTGCACCGCGCCCTCAAGGAAGAACGCACCCGCCTCGCCCAGAACCGCGCCGGAGTGCCCTGCTCCCGGTACGACCTGATCAACGGCGTCACCGGACTGACCAGGCTGCTGCTGGCACGGCAGGCCACACACCAGGGGGCCCTGTCCGAAGCGCTGGCCTACCTGGTCCGCCTCACCCGCCCGCTGACCCTGCACGGCAGGCCGGTACCGGGCTGGTGGTCGCCCGCAGGACCCGACGGCAGCCCCGACCCGGCATTCCCCCGCGGCCACGTCAACTTCGGCCTGGCACACGGCATCAGCGGCCCCCTCGCGGTCCTGTCGGCCGCCCTCCTCGCCGGCGCCTCCACCCCCGGACTACGCCGAGCCGTCTCCGGCCTCGCCCAGGAACTGCTCACCCGACGCACCACGGGGGGCGGCTGGCCCGCACTGATCCCCCTGGAGCGGTACGGCACCCCGCCGCCCCCGCCCGGCCGCAGCGCCTGGTGCTACGGCACCCCCGGCACCGCCTGCGCCCTTTACCGCGCAGGCCAGGCCCTCCAGCGCCCCGACCTCCAGCAGACCGCGGTCGACGCCCTCGCCACCGACCTCGACCACCCCCGCCGCGTGACGGACAACCCCCTCTGCCACGGCCGCGCCGGCCTCCTCCTCATCACCCACACCCTCGCCACCTCCAGCCACGACCCCCGCCTGACCACCCACCGCGACACCCTCGCCACCCAACTCCTCACCGACCACGCCCACCGCCCCGCCGACAGCCCCGGCCTCCTCACCGGCACCGCAGGCATCGCCCTGGCCCTCCACGCCTTCGCCACCGACAAGCCCCCCGCCAGCGGCTGGGACAGCGCACTCCTTCTGCGCTGACCGTCGCGCCGGCCCGTCCGCCCGTACGTCCGGCAAGATCCCCTGTCTCGGGGGAGAGACCTCTGTGGTGGGGCCGTCTGCAGCTCCTCGCCCGGAACGATCCGGCCCGCATTCTCCTCGCGGATTTCCCCGGACTGCCGGACGGGCCGTGCTCGGCGAGACGGAGTGATCCTCGTCAAGCGCCGCGCCCTTTTCATGGCGCAGATCCGCAGGTCGGAGTGGCCGTCGAGGGGTTTGGGGTGACTGTCCGGAATTTGACCACATCGCCCCATGGGTAGCAGCCTTCCCTGCGACCCGCGCACCGAGCGGTCCTGCGTCCCGTGAGCGCGTGCGTCCTTGCGGTGCGTCATGCCCGCTGCGCGATCGACCCCGCGCGAATGCCCCCTGAGCAAGGAACCTCATGCCGACTTCCCCTGCCCGAATCGCCACCGACGCGGCCGCCCCCACCGGGAGGGAGCCGGCCGCGGACAGCGGCGACGGGTGCCATACGGCGGCCACGCCGCCTCCCGGAGACCGCGGACGCACCGACATCCCGGTGCTCGCCGTCAGCGGCGGGCTGCTCATCGCCTTCGTCCTGGCCGCGCTGATCGCGCCCACGGCCACGGGCGACGCGGTGGCCGCCGTCTTCGCCTTCGTCGCGCGCTGGTTCGGCCCGCTGTGGCAGGTGCTGCTGCTCGGCACGTTCGGCGTCGCGCTGTGGCTGGGTTTCTCCCGGTACGGGAAGGTGCGGCTGGGCGGTGCCGGGGCGCGCCCGGAGTACGGCAGGTTCCAGTGGGTCGCGATGATCATGTCGACGCTGCTCGCGGGCGGCGGCGTCTTCTTCGCCGCCGGCGAGCCCGTGCAGCACTACGTCGAGACGCCCCCGTTCTACGACGGCGTCAAGAGCGGCACCCAGCAGGCGGCGAATGCGGCGCTCTCCCAGAGCTTCGCGCACTGGGGCTTCCTCGCCTGGGCCGTACTCGGCACCCTCGCCTCGATCGTGATGATGCGGGGCCAGGAGCGCGGCATGCCGCTGCGCCCGAGGACGCTGCTGTACCCCTTCCTCGGTGAGCGGATCCGGCACTCCCGGCTGGGAGCCGCTGTCGACATCGTCTGCGTCATCGCCGTGGTGGCCGGGACCGTCGGGCCGATCGGCTTCCTCGGACTCCAGGTCTCCTACGGCCTCTCCAAGGTGTTCGGCATTTCCGGCGGCTACCCGGTGCAGCTCGGCGTCATCGTCCTGCTGACCGTCGTCGCCGTCCTGTCCGTCGCCAGTGGCGTCAACCGCGGCATCCAGTTCTTCAGCAAGGCCAACATCTGGCTCGCGGTCGCCCTGATGGCCGTCTTCCTGGTGCTCGGCTCGCTCGGCTTCGTGCTCGATTCCTTCCTCGGCGGATTCGGCCAGTACGTGCGGGACTTCGTGCCGCTGGCGCTCAACCGGGGCGACCACGCGTGGCTCGGCTCCTGGACGGTCTTCTTCTTCGGCTGGTTCCTCGGCTACGGGCCCCTGATGTCCATCTTCGTGGCGCGCATCTCCAAGGGCCGTACGGTGCGTGACCTCGTGGTCTCCACCGCGGTCATCCCGCCGCTGGCCACCATGTTCTGGTTCACCGTGTTCGGGGGCACCGGCATCTTCCTGGAACAGCAGAGCCCCGGCGTCATCTCGGGCCCGCTCAAGGCCGTCGGCATGGACGCCGCCGTCATCTCCATGGCCGAGCAGCTCCCGATGGGCGCTGTGGTCGCGGTCGCGCTGCTCCTGCTGACCATCACGTTCGTGGTGACCACCACCGACTCGATGTCGTACAGCATCGCCGCCGCCGGAACGAAGTTCGGCGAACCCACCCGTGCGGTCCGCGCCTTCTGGGCCCTGCTCATGGGCGCGGCGGCCGCGGTGCTCATCCTCGTCGGCGACGGCGGCATCACCGCGCTGCAGTCGTTCATCGTCATCACGGCCGTGCCCGTCGGCTTCATCATGCTCCCGACGCTGTGGACCGCTCCGCGCATGGCCAAGGAGATGGCCCGGGAACAGGGCATCATCCCGTAGTGAATTCAGCACACCCATAAGGGAGTTGATGGGAGTTGAGTGACGAGGCAATGTGTGGGGCGGATCGGAATATTCTCCGATAGCGCGGCGGCCTAAAGCCGGGGCTGGATCCGGCACGGCTTCTCTCCTGCAATGCAGGCACGCGTCGTCCGAGGTCAGGTCGGGGAACTGACTATTTGCTACAGCGGCATGTCAGTCTCGTGGCGGAAATGGCCGAGATCTGGTGCCGTCACCGGAGTGCGGACCAGACTGAAGATCGCACGTTTGTGCTGGTATTCCGTCTCTCCAGAAAGCTCCGCGGCGCATGCATACGTCCCTCAGACCCGGCGCCTCCTCGGCGCGCCCCGTGCGTGGAAAGAGGAGGTGCCGGGCGTGCTGCGCTATGTGACGCGCAAGGCGACAGGGTGGCTCCTGATGATCGTGGTCGCGACGAACGCGACCTACTTTCTGGCCAGTTGGTTCCTGGACCCGCGGTCGAATTTCAAGGAGCTGCGGCCCGTACGGAGCGAGATCCAGATCGACCGGGCTCTCGCTCCGTACAACCTGGACCCGCAGGTGCCGATCGTGCGGCGGTGGTGGGACTGGCTCACCTCTGTCGTCCTCGACTTCGACTGGGGAAAATCCCCCACCGGCGTCTCCGTCAACGGGGAAATCGGCTACCGGTCCCTCGTCAGCGCGGAGTTGGTCGTCATCGCGACGATTCTGTCCGTGGTGATCGGCGTCATGCTGGGTGTCTACACGGCATCGCGGCAATACGGCTGGGCCGACCGGATTTCCCAGGCCGTTTCCATCGCGGTGTTCAACATTCCGACGTCCGTCGCCGCGCTCGCCGTGGTCTTCGTCGCCATCTGGCTGAACCAGCACGCCGGGCTGCACTTCCTCTACGTCGCCGGGGAGAACTCACCGAACGTCGAAGGGCTGCTCCCGACGATCGGGGACCGCCTCCTGCACCTGATCCTCCCGACCCTGACGCTGACCCTGATGGGGTACGTCGGATATCACCTGACGCAGCGTTCCCTCCTGCTCGACACGATCAACGCCGACTTCGTCCGCACCGCCCGCGCCACCGGGCTCACCCGGGCCCAGGCGATCCGCAGGCACGCGCTGCGGACCGCGCTCATTCCGACGGCGACATCCGTGGCGTTCAGCGTCCCGGCCCTCTTCACCGGCGCCGTCATCACCGAGACGATCTTCGGCTGGAACGGCATGGGCCGCTACTTCATCCAGACCATCAGCAAGAACGACGTGCACGGCACGGTCGCGACAGCCGCCTTCGCGGCCGCCCTGACCGCGGTCGGCGCGATTCTCGCGGACATCGCCACGGTCTTCCTCGACCCGAGAGTGAGAGTGAGCTGACGTGGCGACAGACGTGACCTACGGCGCCCCGTCCGGCGCGGCGGCCGACCGACCGCCGGAAGCGGCGCCCCCTGCGTGGAAGAACGGCCGGAACCTCGGCCTCGGCCGGCTCTACCTGCGGCGCTTCCTGCGCAACCGCCTCGCGGTCGCCGGCGTGGTGATCTTCGTCCTGCTGGTGCTGTTCAGCGCGTTCGGCGGCCTGTTCACGCCGTACACCCACTCCGACGCGGACTTCGCCGCACTCACTCAACCGCCGAGCGCCGCCCACTGGTTCGGCACCAACCAGGGCGGCAACGACGTCTACGCCTCCGCCGTGCACGGACTCCAGCGCTCCCTGGTGATCGCCGTGAGCGTCTCCGTCCTGACCATCGTCGTCGCCGCGGTCATCGGCTCCGGCGCCGCGTACTTCGGAGGCCGGGTCGAGCGGGCGACGCTCGCCGTCATCCACTTCCTGCTCGTCGTCCCCTCGTTCCTCATCCTCGCCCTGGTCTCCCACCGCCTGGCCGGCGACTGGCGGGTCCTCATCGTCGTCCTGACGGTGTTCGGCTGGATGTCCACGGCCCGGGTGATCTGGTCCGTCTCGACCTCACTGCGCGAACGGGACTACGTGACGGCCGCCGAGTTCATGGGCGTCGGCGCGCTGCGCATCATCCTGCGCCATCTCATCCCCAACCTCGGCTCGCTCCTGATCGTCAACCTGACGCTGGGTGTCGTCGCGACCGTACTGAGCGAAACCGCCCTGTCCTTCCTCGGATTCGGCGTCCAGACCCCGGACGTCTCCCTCGGCACGATGCTCGCGGACGGCGCGAGCACCGTCACGAGCGCCCCCTGGCTCTTCGCCTTCCCCGCGGGCCTGGTCGTCCTGCTGACCGTGTCGATGACCTTCATCGGCGACGGACTGCGCGACGCCCTGGACCCCACATCCGTGACCGGCGCCGCTGGAGGCCGACGATGACCCGTGCGACGACCCGGCCCAGGACATCCCTGCCGACCGGCACCCCCGCCCCCGTGCTCTCGGTGCGGGACCTGCGGATCTCCTTCCCCTCCGAGTCCGGGCCCGTCGAGGCGGTGCGCGGCGTCAGCTTCGACCTGCTGCCGGGCCGCACCCTCGGCGTCGTCGGCGAGTCCGGCTCGGGCAAGTCGGCCACCGCGATGGGCATCATGGGCCTGCTGCCGCCCTCCGCCGGCCTGCGGGGCCAGGTGCTGCTCGGCGGACGCGACCTGGCCGGCCTCGGCGACAAGGCGCTCTCCGACGTACGCGGCAAGTCCATCGGCATGGTCTTCCAGGACCCGCTGTCCGCACTCACGCCGATCTTCTCCGTGGGCAGACTGCTCGCCGACACCCTGCGGATCCACCAGGACCTGACGAAACGGGCAGCCTGGGAACAGGCCGTCGAACTGCTCGATCTCGTCGGCATCCCCGACCCGCGCAACCGGGCCGGATCCTTCCCGCACGAGTTCTCCGGCGGCATGCGCCAGCGCGTCGTGATCGCCCTGGCCATCGCCAACAAGCCGTCCGTTCTCGTCGCCGACGAGCCCACCACCGCCCTCGACGTCACCGTGCAGGCCCAGATCCTCGACGTCCTGCGACTGGCGCAGAAGGAGACGGGCGCCGGTCTCGTCCTCATCACCCACGACCTCGGGGTCGTCGCGGGACACGCGGACGACATCGCCGTCATGTACGCGGGCCGCTTCGTGGAACGGGCCGGTGTGGACGAACTGTTCCGCCGGCCGGTCATGCCGTACACCGCGCGGCTGCTCGCCGCCGTGCCGACCGTGGACAGCGGTGTCCACCGGCCGCTGGCCCCGATCGGCGGGGAGCCGCCCGCGCTCGTGGACCTCCCGGCCGGCTGCCCCTTCGCGAGCCGGTGCGCCGTCGCGCTCGACGCGTGCCGGGCCGCCGAACCCGAGCTGCGCGGGATCACCGGGCACGGCGATGTGGCCTGCCTGCGCGCCGACGAGATAGCCGACGGATCGCTGGATCCGGCCGGGACCGTCACAGGCGATGCCCAGGAGCCCCACTCCGGCCGCGCCGCGACCGGCGACGTGGTGCTCCGTGTCGAGGACCTCGTCAAGACCTTCCCCGTCACCAAGGGCGCCGTCCTCAAGCGCCGGGTCGGGACGCTGCACGCCGTCAACCGGGTGAGCTTCGAGCTGCGGGCCGGGGAGACCCTGGGCCTGGTCGGCGAGTCGGGCAGCGGCAAGACCACGACACTGCTGGAGATCCTCCGGCTCAAGCAGCCCGAGGGCGGCCGGATCGAGATCGCCGGCACCGACGTCGGTGCGGTCGGATCGGCCGCGCGGATACGGGAGTTGCGGCGGGACGTACAGATCGTCATGCAGGACCCGCTGGACGCCCTGGACCCGCGGCTGCCCGTCTTCCAGCTGCTCGCCGAACCCCTGCAGGCCATCGGGCGGGACCGCGAGTCGATCCGCTCCCGTATCCGTGAACTGCTGGCCCTGGTCGGCCTGGACGAGGCGGTGAGCGACCGCTTCCCGGCCGCTCTCTCCGGCGGCCAGCGCCAGCGGGTCGGCATCGCCCGCGCCCTCGCGACGGAGCCCAGACTGCTCGTCCTCGACGAACCGCTCTCGGCCCTCGACGTGTCGGTGCAGGCCGGGGTGATCAACCTCCTGGCCCGGCTCAAGCGCGAACTCGCCCTCGCCTACCTCGTGGTCGCCCACGACCTGGCCGTGGTCCGGTACATCTCCGACCGCATCGCGGTGATGTACCTGGGCCACATCGTCGAGACCGGCGACACCGAAACGCTCTTCTCCGATCCGAAGCACCCGTACACCCGCGCGCTGCTGTCCGCGATCCCGGTGCCCGATCCGCAGCGCGAACGCGCCCGGGAACGCGTCGTCCTGGAGGGCGAGCAGCCGAGCGCGACCCGGGTGCCCGCGGGGTGCGTCTTCGTGGACCGCTGCCCGCTCCACCGCCTCGCCGACGAGGAAGTGCGCCGGCGCTGCCGCACGGAACGCCCCGCGCCGGTCGACGTGGCCGGGCAGCCCGGCCACCAGTACGCCTGCCACGCCGTCTGAGACCACTCCGGCCTTCCGCGGTCCGGACATCCCGGCCCGCCACCAAGCTGCTTCCCTCCCCGCTCCACCGAACCAGAAGGAACCCTTTCGCCATGCGCGCACGGCTGGTCCTCCCCGTTGCCCTCGTCGCCGCCATCTCCGTCGCCGCCACCGCGTGCCAGTCCCCCGGCAAGGACGCGGCAGGGCCGGACAAGAACCCCAAGGCCGCATCCGCCGCCGTCGACTACAACCCCCAGCCGTACGACAAGATCAAGGACGGTGGCACCTACACCACCGCCGGGACCTTCGACGACCAGGGCAACCCGTTCAACGTCAATGCCACGCTGACCGCGTCCCGGGTCTGGGGCTGGTACAACGCCGACGCGATCACGTACGCGCCGACCGGCGAGGTGCAGTACAACCCCGACTACTACAGCGACGTGAAGGTCACCGTCGAAGGCGGCGACCAGAAGGTCACCCTGACGATCAACCCGAAGGCCACCTTCAACGACGGCACCCCGATCGACTGGACGGCGATCAAGGCCACCTGGAAGGCCAACAACGGCTCGGACAAGGACTTCGCCGCCTCGTCCACGGACGGCTACGACCGGATCACCTCGGTCGAGAAGGGCGCCGACGCCAAGCAGGCCGTCATCAACTTCAAGGGCGTCAACGCCTCCTGGCCGACCCTGTTCACCACCTTCCTGCACCCCAAGGCCGCCACCGTCGGCAACTTCAACAAGGCGTACGTCAAGAAGGCCCACCCGGAGTGGGGCGCGGGCCCGTACACGGTCGGCACGTGGGACACGCACTCCGGCAACATCACCTTCGTCCGCAACCCGAAGTGGTGGGGCAAGAAGGGCAAGCTCGACAAGCGCGTGTACGTCAACCTGGAGTCGACGGCGGCGGTCAACGCCTTCAAGAACGGCCAGCTCGACTACACCTCAGCCGTCGACGCGGAGAGCCTCAAGCAGATCAAGGGCCTCAAGGGCACGGAGATCCGCAGCGGCGGCAGCCCCTTCGAGTACTCGCTCCACCTCAACACGAAATCCTCGATCCTCTCGGAGACGGCCGTCCGCAAGGCCATCGTGGAGAGCATCGACCGCCCGCAGATCGCGAGAATCCAGTTCCAGGGACTCGACTACAAGGAGCCGCTGCCCGGCTCCGCCGTCCTCTTCAGCTTCCAGAAGGGCTACGAGGACAACGTGTCGGCCGTGCTGAAGCACGCGCCGGACGAGGCCGCCAAGACGCTCGACGCGGCGGGCTGGAAGCCCGGGGCGGACGGCATCCGCGTCAAGAACGGCAAGAAGCTCGAAGTCGGCTACACGCTCCTCGGCGACGACCCGCTGGGCAAGGCCACCGCCGGCGCCTTCGCCGCCATGCTGAAGCCCGTCGGCATCCACCTCGTCATCAAGAAGGGCGACGACGCGGACTTCGCCAAGATCATCAGTGACCGCAGGTTCGACCTCTTCCTCTCGGGCAACCGCTCCATGGACCCGTTCGGCGCCCGCTACCTGTGCGACTTCTACTGCTCGGACCGCGACGCCAACATCACCGGCTCCGGCACACCGGCCCTGGACAAGGAAGTCCGCGCCACCACCGAGATCGCCGACCTCGGCAAGCAGGCCGCAGCCGTCAACAAGGTCGAACAGAAGGCACTCCAGCAGTACGCCTTCCTGCCGCTCTACAGCGGCCCCTCGACCTACGGCGTCAAAAAGGGCCTCGCCAACGTCGGCGCAACCATCTTCTACACCCCCCTCCCGGAAACGGTCGGCTGGCAGAAGTAACCCACCCGGCCCGGGGCACACACGAACCCCGGCCCGCCCCCACACCACGGGAGCGGGCCGGGGGCTCCGGCATCGACTCACCTCCCGACCAGCAACAAAGCACCGGACCACAGAGGCGAATTCAAGGGGTCGTGGCAACACCGCGTCCGTAGGGAGTTGCAGTGGACTTCGAGCGCGGCCTAGGAGTTGTCTTCAAATGTCACGCCCACATCAGGAGCGATGCGAGGGTGATGGCTGCTTGGTAGGACTCGGCGGTCTTGTCGTAGCGGGTGGCGATTCCGCGCCATTGCTTCAGGCGGTTGAAGCAGCGTTCGATCACGTTGCGCTGCTTGTAGAGCTGTTTGTTGAAGGCCGGCGGGCGCCCGCCGTGGCTGCCGCGCCGGATCCGGTTGCGGATCTGATCGGCGCGTTCGGGGATGGTGTGGGCGATGCCTCGGCGTCGGAGCCAGGTGCGGATGGCCTTGGAGCTGTAGCCCTTGTCGCCCAGGACGTGGGCCGGCCTGATTCGGGGCCGTCCTGGGCCGGTGCGGGGCACTCGTATCGCCTCCATCACGGCAGTGAACTGGGTGCAGTCGTTGGAATTGCCGCCGGTGACGGTGAACGCCAGCGGGCGGCCACGTGCATCGCAGGCCAGGTGAATCTTGCTGGTCAGGCCGCCTCGGGACCGTCCGAGTCCGGGACTTTGGAGCCCCCTTTTCGGGCCCCTGCGGCGTGCTGGTGGGCGCGGACCACGGTGGAGTTGACCGACACGAGCCAGTCGATGTCCCCGGCAGCATCCGACCTCGCCTGGGCCGCCCGCAGCATCCGCTCGAACGTGCCGTCCAACGCCCACCGACGAAACCGGGTGTGCAGCGTGGCCCAGGGACCGTACCGCTCGGGAACATCCCGCCAGGCCGTACCGGTCCGGAACTTCCACACGATCCCGTTGAGCACGACGCGGTCATCCAACCGCTTCCTGCCCCGCAACGACACCGGCAACAACGGCCGGACGAACTCCCACTCAGCATCAGACAGTTCATGGCGACGTATCACCCCACCATGATCCACCACGCGAGATCATTTGAAGACACCGCCCAGGCCGCGGCCCGTGCCGTCAGAACGGCGAAGACGCGGTTGATCGAGGTCCGCGGCGACTCCCGGTATCTCGGCGAGGACGAGCGGATACACATCGCCGACCGGCTGCGGGAGAAAGCCACCGTCCGTGCGATCGCGGCCGAGCTTGGCCGCAGCCCGTCCACCATCAGCCGGGAGATCCGCCGCAACCAGCACCCCGTGAACGGCCAGTACCGGCCGCACGTAGCGCACGCCCGCGCACGGACCCGGCGGCCCCGTCCCAAGAGCGGGAAGATCGCAGCGTGTCTGCTGCTGCGTGACACCATCCAGTCGTGGCTGGGGCTGAAGTGGAGTCCCGAGCAGATCAGCCGGAGCCTGCGCCTGCACTTCCCCGACCAGCCGGAGATGCACGTGTCGCACGAGACGATCTACCAGGCCCTCTACGTCCAGGGGCGAGGCGAACTCCGCCGCGAACTCACCAAGGCCCTGCGGACGGGCCGCACCCTCCGCAAGCCTCAACGCCGTCCTGACCAGCGCGTTCCGCGATACCCGGCACCGATGCTTGGACCTGGGCCTTCTCGTCGACGCATAACACCACGGCCTTCTCAGGCGGGTGGTGATACAGGCCGACGACATCGGCGACTTTTGCGACGAACCTGCACCGACGCTAAGCCAGCCATTTCCTGGCCTCCACCGGCATTGCCTGCGCCTTCATCTGCTACTGGGGACTAACTAATTGAGATGAATTGTAAACCCGCGTCAGCGGCACGATGATAAAGAATCGGTGTAGGCGATGAGGGAAAGGCGAGGATATACCTATGATATCGAATAATCCGGGATCTTTCCCTGGTGAAAGGCCCTGGCAGTCCCCTCATGTGGCCACGAAAGAGGTACGCACGCTTGTTACTGAGGTTGAACTCGTTATATCGCCTGTGTTCAGGGGTTTATGGTCAGGCTGGTCTCAGCGAGGCAGCCGTTTATGAGGTCGGCGTGGTACTTGATGTGTCGTAGGCCGCGTCGGATGCGCTGGGTGAGGTGCTCGGGGGTGGTGAAGGCGACATTGGATAGCCACCCGCGCCGCAGCAGGGACCAGATCCCTTCGACGGGGGTTGAGGTCGGGCGCGTAGGGCGGCAGGTAGTGGACGGTCAGCCAGTCCCGGGATGCGGCGAACTCCCGCAGCCCGGCAGCTTTGTGGACATTGAGGTTGTCCGAGACGAGTACGATCGGGCCGCCGAGTTGTTGGTGTGCGGCGATCAGCAGGTCTCGGTAGTCGCGCCAGGAGAAGCTTTTGCGTTCGTCGCGTCGTCCGTCGTCCCTGCGCGGCCGGTAGATCAGCCGGGATCCGCGGCCGGGTTTGTAACAGGTCAGCGCGGCGATAGATATCCGTCTGCGCGAGCGGCCGCGCACCCTCACGACCGGCGTCCGGCCCCGCTGCGACCAGGTCTTGGCGTGCGGCGGTGTCATGGAGAAGCCGGCCTCATCTTCGAAGACGAGCCAGGCCTCAGGGCCTTGGCCCTTGATCGTGGACACCGATTGTCATGCGGCAGTGGCTGGCGTAAGTGATCGTTGCTCGAAGGCGATCGGGCTGATCTGGCCGAGTCGGGAGTGCCTTCTTCGGGTGTTGTAGCGGGTTGCCCAGCGGAAGACCGCGAGCCGGGCCTCGCGCGCCCCGGTCCACCGCTTCTTCCCCCGCAGCGTCTCCCGTTTCAGGGATGCGTGCAGCGATTCCGCGGCGGCGTTGTCCGCGCTGGTGCCCACCGCACCGCGTGACCTGTCCACACCGAGGTCCTCGCAGACCTGGGCGAACCGGTCTTGACCCGAGACAGCGTCCACCATTGAGCCTCCCAACCGTGCGCGGCCGGTCCCTTGGCCAGCTCCGCCGCCAGCTGCGCGAACTGCTTCTCGCTCAGCCTCGGCAGTGATACCGGCCCCTGCGATCGCAGAGCCCGCGGACCGCCCTCGTCCCACGCCTGCTGCCATCGCTGCACCGACCGGACACTGACGCGTAGTTCCCTCGCGGTCAGCCAGCTCGCCTCGCCCCGGGCGAACCGCTCGGCTGCCTGGAGCCGTAACTCCTCGCGGAACTGCAGCCGTTCGGCGGTCAGCCTGCCTCCTTGTGGATACCGCATGTCCGTGGTGATATCGCAGGAGCCACGAGCCATCAGCCCCTACGACATCACGAGTTCAAACTAAGTAACTACTCGGAGAACCTGATACGAACAGGTTTAGGCACCGGTTCACCCTTCTGAAGGCGCAGCGTCTTCACCGGTTTGTTTGCGACCCATGCGTTCCAAGCCTTGATGTAGATGCCCACATGGGCTCTTGTGTTTGTTCTGCGTTGCGACCTCTGTCCTCGCATTTGCTGCATGGCCTTGATGAATGCGAGCCTGGGGTCGACGGGGCCGAGATTTGCGCCAGAATATAGGCCATCCAGCCATTCTCCAGTTGGAGTCTCTGGTGCCGCCTCTCGTGTTAGAAAGTAAGCCGTAGCTCCGGCGGTCGGAATCATAGTAGTGCAATTTCCAAGATTCCTTCCGGTTCGCACGGCATCACGAAATCCGTCAGGGTTCTCACGGAAGATTTCCATGAGCTCATTGTTGGTGATACGGGACTTAGAGCCAGCCCATGCCCCAGAAGGCATCGTACGCAGCAAGTGTACGTGGCGGATCGTGGCGGCCAGGAGCATCGTGTCCTTCTCACCTGCCAGGGTGAGGACGTCCCCGCCGCTTCTCCGCTTTCCTGTGTCCAGAACAGTGAATGTCTCGGGTGGCACATCTTCAAACACGAACATCTCGACCGGAACCTCGGCGCGGATAATCGCTAGGAGGCGATGCTGGCCATCCAAGAGTTTTCCATCCTCGATGGTTCCATCCAGCGCGATACCTTGATGCGTGAGCTGAAAATCTCCGTTCGAGATCTGTTGCGTGATCATATTCACGACTCCGCTGTCCGGAGTTCGGTTTCGATCATTCCGGCGCAAGATCTCCTGTGCAAGTTCTGGAGTTATCAGAACCACTCGAGCGCGCGGGACTAGAGGGAGAGTGTCCTTATTCATTACCTCAGAGCTTCTACTAAGCAGCCGCCAAGGGCCAGCTCGCGACACCTGCTTAGCCCGAATGAGTGAAGCGAAGGATCGTCAGGTGACGCCGAAGGCTCACCAGATGCCCTCATCGACTCTTTGAATGCTCCGTTACTCATGCCGCGCACGTGTATTCGGCCATCCGGTGCTTCCAAGCCTGGGGTCGTCCGTGGCGAGATCACCGGCAGGCGATCAAAAGGGTGCCGTGGCGCCTGAGGGCGGGTGCGCCGTGGTGCGATCTGCCCGAACGGTATGGGCCGTGGCAGACGGTCCATGAGTGGTTCGTCTGTTGGGAGGAGGATGGGACCTAGGCCCGGCTGCTGGAGCGGATCCAGGTGCGGGACGACAGCGTCGTTGCGCTGGGGTGGACTGTGTCGTTCAGCTCCGCCGTCATCCGCGCACACAGCAGGCTGCCAGGGCTTCGCAAAGAGGGGGGACTGTGCGGGGGATGAACTGGAAGATCCAGCACGCGCGGCGTCTGGTGAGGCGCTCGGCAGGTCCCGGGGCGGGCTAACCACCGAGGGCCTAGTCTGCGAGGGCCGGGGATCTCCAAGGTCTACGACCACGACCACCTGCGTCGGTGGCTCCGTGGGCGAGGCATCGGCCATCGCGTCGTGCGTATAGAGGTCGACTGGTCCGTCTCCTGGCTGAGTGGGAGCCGCCGCTTCGCCAAATGAACATCTTAGTTAGTACTGCAACGACACTTCGTGGCGTTTTGGCTGTCACGTCGTTGATTGTTGCGTGGGTGAAGAGATAACTGACGGCTGGTCAGGTGCGTTCGATGACTTCGTGGCGAGGTTCGCGGGCCAGTTCGGCCGGGTGGAGCCTCGGCGATGGATGGTGTCCTACCTGCGGGGACTGCTCAGTGAGACGGAGCGGAAGAACGGCTGGACCCTGGCGGAGGCTGCCGGGGACGACGGCCCTCAGGGCATGCAGCGTCTGCTGAACCACTGCCTATGGGACGTGGACGCTATGCGTGATGACGTCCGCGACGCAGTGGTGGAGCACCTCGGGGATCCCGAGCGGGGAATCCTTATTCTCGATGAGACGGGATTCCTTAAAAAAAGGGGGTCCGGTCGACGGGCGTGGCCCGGCAGTATTCAGGAACGGCCGGGCGGATCGAGAATTCTCAGGTGGGCGTCTTCCTGGCGTATGGATCAGGGAAGGGTCGGGCGCTGATCGACCGCTTCTGCCCGGCCGGGACTCCACTAGTAGGGCTTGGTCAGGTTCATGGGCTGGTGGCGTGTCTTCTTGATGGGTTGTGTCGTTGTTCGGGTGTGCTGGGTGGGGAGTTGGCTGCGGTCCGGTGTGATCTGGAGGACTTCGCGGCGGAGATGTTCGAGGCGTTCGCGCGGGTGGATCAGCGTCGGTGGGGCGGGGTCTATCTGCGGGGGCTGTTGCAGGAGGGGCGTCGCAAGTCGGTGGAGCCGATGGCGGCACGGCTGGGCGAGGACGGCAACCGGTAGGCCCTGGCCCACTTCATCACCTCCAGTCCGTGGGACGCGGCGCATGTGCGGGCCCGTCTGGCCTGGCGGATGCAGCCGGTGATCAGGCCAACGGCGCTGGTCATTGACGACATCGGGTTCCTCAAGGACGGGGATGCGTCGGCGTGTGTGACCCGGCAGTACACCGGCACCGCGGGCAAGGTCACCAACTGCCAGGCCGGGGTCTCGCTGCACCTGGCGTCCGACGGTGCCTCGGCGGCGGTGAACTGGCGGCTGTTCCTGCCTGGCAGCTGGGATCCCGCCTCGCCGAAGGCCGATCCGGCCAAGGTTGCCCGACGCAAGCAGTGTGCGATCCCTGCCGAGGTGGGCCATGTCGAGAAGTGGCAGCTGGCCCTGGACATGATCGACGAGACGCGGTCCTGGGGCCTCGACGTGCCCCAGGTCATCGCCGACGGCGGCTACGGGGACACCGCTGCCTTCCGGCTCGGACTGGAAGAGCGCGGTCTCGACTACGTGGTGGGCATCTCGACCACGATCACCGCCCAGCCCGAGCGGGCACGGCCGTGCACCCCGCCCCGCAGCGGCCGGGGACGACAACCGGTGCCGGCCTACCCGGAGCCGGCGCAGAGGGTGAAGAGCCTGGTCATCGCGTCCGGCAAGTCCTCTGCGCGGTCGGTGCAGTGGCGCGAGGGCTCACGGCCCGGCTCCGGCCGCAGCGGCCACAAGCGGATGTATTCCCGCTTCGTGGCCCTGCGGATCCGGCCCGCTGGACGCGAGGTCCGCAAAGCCGCGGACGGAGCCGGGCTTCCGGTGCGCTGGCTGCTGGCCGAATGGCCCGCCGACCAGGACGAGCCCGTGCAGTTCTGGCTCTCCAACCTGCCCGAGACCACCCCGCTGCCTGTCCTCGTGCGCACCGCGAAACTCCGCTGGCGCATCGAGCACGACTACCGCGAGATGAAACAGGCCCTGGGCCTGGCCCACTTCGAAGGCCGCACCTGGCCAGGCTGGCACCACCACGTCACCCTCGTCTCGGCCGCCCACGCCTTCTGCACCCTGCAACGGCTGACCCGGTCCCCAAAAGAGACGGCGCCGGCCTGAGCCTCCACCGAGTCACCCGAGAACCGCAGTTACTTCTCGCAGCCTGGACCGGCGCCTGCCCCACCTGCCACCACAACATCCCCGACCCCGCACCAACCCGACCAAGCACTACTAGAAGAACTCGCGCAAATCGCGGGATGGTCGAGGAATGTTTCCAGACCGCGAAGAACGAGACCGGACTTGACCACTATCAGATCCGCGACTACACCGCATGGTACCGACACATAACCCGCAGCCGTCGCGGTCCGCACGGGGAGCGGATGGCGGGGATGCCGAGGACCAGGCTTGAACGCCTGGCTGTCGTGCAGGTTCGCACCGGACACTGCGACGGCCAGCGGCAGGCCCTGGGCCTCGGACAATACCTGTAGTTTGCTGCCCTTCTTGCCGCGACCAACCGGGTTCGGGCCGGTCAGAGTGCCCCCCTCGCCCGCACCGACGCGGCATCGACAATCGCGGACGTCCAGTCCAGCTCACCTCTGACACCGAGCTCATCCAGCACTGCCCGGTGCAGCCGCCGCCACAGCCCCGCCTCGCCCCACGCAGTGAACCGGCGGTGCGCGGTGGCCGGCGAGATACCGAACGACTCCGGCAGATACCGCCACGCACACCTGCTCGCCAGCACGTACACCACAGCCGTGAACACCGCCCGCTCATCCACCGGAGCAGTACCTCCGCCCTGCGGACGGGATGCGAACCTCGGCAACAACGGAGCCGTCAACTCCCATAGGCCGTCCGGAACAAGCCGACGCGACAGATCAACCCTCACGATGCAGCATCATGCCGCACCAGCGAACCACCACGTGAGACCCTCTCAGCCACGACTTACTCCGCCTTGAAGACGCAGGAATGTCGCTACGTGGTGAGGGGGCGAGGGGTAGCCGGTGAGACGTGCGAGAAGTTGGCCGCCTTGGACTCGGTGGATGCGGTAGTCGTCAAAGGGGGCGCCGCCGGTGTCAACTGCTATGGGCTTAGGGGTGATAGAGAGCACCACGAACCCTGGCGTTCGAAGCGGCTGACGTGGAGGGAAGTGTACTGGCGACGCAGGCGGGGCGGACGTTGACGGTGTGGGCGCATAGTGGACAGAGGATGGGTGTGCGGTCGCGTTGTCGTCGGTCGGCCCGGTGATGGCCGGCTGGTGCCTGCCGCTGGCGAAACGGGTGTTGCTAGCGGCCGTGTATTACCGTACGAACCTCACCCTTCGGCATCTGGCGCCGCTGTTCGGGATCTCGCCGGCAATGGTGTGCCGGGTGATCCAGCGGCTGCGTCCTCTCCTCGCCCTCGAGCCTGCTTCCCGTCCCTCCACTACGCCGGACTGCTTGTGGATCGTGGACGGCACTTTGATCCCGATCCGTGACCGCAAGGTGGGCGTCCCCTCACGAAACCACCGGTTCTCGGCGAACGTGCAGGTCATCATCGGCTTCGATGCACTCCTGGTCGTTGCCGCCGCCCGGCCGGCCCGGGAAAGCGGGCCGATGTCCAGGTCTGGCGGAACTCCGGCCTTACCTAATACAGCGAAGGCGTCACTATTCTCGAGGACGAGGCCTATATCAATACCGGCCTCGTCGTCCCGCACTGCAAACGCCCCGGACGTCGCTTGCTGCCCAAGAGGTTGACAACGCCGTACACCGCAGGTGTGAACCCGCGCCGAGCACACCTTCGCCCGTATGAAGCACTACAAGATCCTCCGCGGCTGCGCCAGCGCGGCAGCGGTCACCGCCACGTCGTCCAGGCCGTGGCCCACATGCCCTTACGCCCCAGTTCATGCACTTGGAAGGCACGCCCGGCCAGCGCATCGGCGTCTACACCGCCGCACCGGGCACGCCAGACCGCGACGCCCTGCTCCTACTCGGCATGACTGCACCTAAGCCGAATTCGCCCACCGAGCCGTCGAACTCAGGAACGTCCAACTCGCGGCCCTGGCACCACGAACACTCGGATATTCCGCAGCTTCTGACAGTCGGGCTTACCGACAGCTGAAGTGTCCTGAGAACAGGGGCGACGAGAGGGTGGCCCTGCCCTCGCCGTACCTGTCCAGGCCATCGCGACGCCAGGTGGGATTCGCAAGCGCGTCGGCGCTGCCCGCCTAGCGCAATATGTCGCAGCTCACAGGGAATTCATCTCGCGATTCGAGGTGACGGGTAATCAACTCACCTGGGGAGGGGTCTCGAGGGCTAACTCGGCCCGGTAGTCGTTCCGTTGTGGCACGCGACCCAAAATCGGTCCAGACAACAAACAAGCCCCAGGCCACCGACCTGGGGCTTCACATATGGAGCGGGTGACGGGAATCGAACCCGCGCTCTGAGCTTGGGAAGCTCATGTTCTACCATTAAACTACACCCGCGTAGGACCGCCCGAATTGAGGGCGATGCAGCTTCCCACACTCTACCCCATGACTCGATCGCGGTGTGTCCGGCCCGTGCAGAGGCGGGTGTGGTGCGGGGGGTGAGGGGGTGGCCTCGGGGGTGGGATGTGGCTGCGGGGCGCGGGAGTTGGGGCGTACGGTGGGGCGGCGGAGTGCCGCGTGAAAGGGCGCCCGGTTCATCCCCTAATGTGGCTTTCGTTGTCCACGCAGTTGGGAGAGGACTTGATGGAGCGCACCGTCGTACGTTGTGCCGAGGGCCACGTGTTCAGCACCGCTTCGTTCCCGATGCAGACCACCGACCGGCTCGGTCCGGGGCGGCTGTTGCGGTGCCCGCGCTGTGCTCGGCTGCGTAACGCGGTACCGGTGGAGTACGCGAAGCGGTAGTTCCACAGGCCGTGTGCGGCCGGCGGTCGCCGGTGGCGGCATGCGGCCGGTAGGCAGCGGAAGCAGGAGTGGCGGGCGAGGGCCCGGTCCCGGTGGGGCCGGGCCCTCGCTGTGTGTGGCGGCGGGGCCGTGCCGTGCGTCGTGGTGGGGGCGGGCGCGTATCCTCGTCCCCGTGCTTCTCTCAGACAAGGACATCCGGGCCGAGATCGACGCCGGTCGGGTGCGCATCGACCCCTACGACGAGTCGATGGTGCAGCCGTCCAGCATTGACGTGCGTCTCGACCGCTACTTCCGGGTGTTCGAGAACCACCGCTATCCCCACATCGACCCCGCCGTGGAGCAGGCCGACCTGACGCGTGAGGTCGTGCCGGAGGGGGACGAGGCGTTCATCCTGCATCCCGGTGAGTTCGTGCTGGCCTCGACGTACGAGGTCATCACGCTGCCGGACGATCTGGCCTCCCGGCTCGAAGGGAAGAGCTCGCTGGGGCGGCTGGGGCTGCTGACGCATTCGACCGCCGGGTTCATCGACCCCGGGTTCAGCGGGCACGTGACGCTTGAGCTGAGCAATGTCGCGACGCTGCCGATCAAGCTGTGGCCGGGCATGAAGATCGGGCAGCTGTGCATGTTCCGGCTGACCTCGCCCGCCGAACACCCCTACGGGTCGGCCCATTACGGCTCCCGCTACCAGGGCCAGCGCGGGCCGACGCCGTCGCGGTCCTTCAAGAATTTCCACCGTACTCAGGTGTGAAGGCACGCCCGGCCGGTGTGAGCGTGCCGTCGGGCGTGGGCGTATGGCGTGTGGGTGGCGGGGCAGCGGCCCCGGGGCGCGGCGCGCACAGGGCGTAAGAGACAGAAGGTCTGAGAGAGATACGTGAGTGACGTACGGGAGAACCTGACGTACGAGCGGTTCGGCGGGGCGATCCGCGAGCTGGCGCAGACGATCGCCGATGACGGGTACGAGCCCGACGTCGTGCTGTCGATCGCGCGCGGCGGCGTGTTCGTCGCGGGCGGGCTGGCGTACGCGCTGGACTGCAAGAACATCCACCTGGTGAATGTGGAGTTCTACACGGGTGTCGGGACGACGCTGGAGATGCCGGTGATGCTGGCGCCGGTGCCGAACGCGATCGACTTCTCGCAGAAGAAGGTACTGATCGCCGACGACGTGGCGGACACCGGCAAGACGCTGAAGCTGGTGCACGACTTCTGCCAGGGGACCGTGGCCGAGGTCCGCAGCGCGGTGATCTATGAGAAGTCGCACTCGCTGGTGAAGTGCGAGTACGTGTGGAAGCGCACGGATGAGTGGATCAACTTTCCGTGGAGTGTGGAGCCGCCGGTCGTCCGCAGGGACAACCAAGTGCTCGACGCCTGACGGGAGTTGGGAGGGGAAGGGCGGGGCTTTCCGGCGCCCGCCCCGTCCCCCCGCGCCCCGCCCGCGCCTTTCGGCCAATACCGCTCCGGGTGTTCCGCCGGTGTCTACCTCCGAGTAGAAACCGGCGGTAACAGCAGACCGGAGGGGAGACCCCATGGCGCGTGCGAGATCGGTGAGGCCCAGGCGGCGTACGGGGCGGCGGCTGGCGGCCGTTGTGGCGGCGCTGACCGTGGTGTTCGGCGGGGTCGGCGGGGCGGGTGCGGCCTCCGCGGCGGCGACTGCGGCGCCGGCTGCGACGGCGGTGAATCCCGGAGGTGCCGCGCCCCTGGCACCGGCGGTGGAGGCGGTCCGCGCGCGGCAGGCCACCGGCCTGTACGGCGACCCGGCCGTGCGGCCGCTCGATGAGCGCAAGACCTCGCTGATCTCGCTCGGTGACAGCGAGATCTCCGGCGAGGGGGTGGGCACCTACGAGCCGGGCACCGACGGGCCCGACAACTGGTGTCACCGGTCGCCCGACGCGGCGATCCACCGGACCGGCATCGCGGCGGACGTCACGTACAACGCCGCCTGCTCCGGCGCGTACAGCGGCAACATCGTGATCGGGGGCGCCAAGCAGTACCCCGATGAGCTGGTGCAGAGCGACAGTCTGGCGGTCGCGGCGCGCAACACCCGGCTGAAGATGATCGTGCTGATGGTGGGCGCCAACGACGACCTGCAGTTCGGACCGGTGATGACGGACTGCGTCACGCGCTGGTTCCTGCTCCAGGGCACCTGCGAGCCGAAGTACCAGCCGGGCTGGCAGGCGCGGGTCGACGGTCTTGTGCCCAAGGTCGAGCGGACGGTCGGCGACCTGCGGACGGTGATGCGCGACGCGGGGTACGGCGACGGCGACTACCGGCTGGTGGTCATGTCGTATCCGAGTCCGATCGGGCCCGACGTGAAGGACAATCCGCACTATCCGGGCAAGTTGCCTGGCGGTTGCACCGGTTACACCTCCGACGCGGCCTGGGGGCGGAACACCGCGGTCCCGGGGTTCGAGCGCGGAGTGCGCAAGGCCGCGGTGAGCGCAGGCGCGACATACCTCGACACCTCGCGGCTGTTCCACGGGCACGAGGTGTGCATGGAGGACACCTGGGCGCGCGGCCTGTACGTGAACGTCGCCAACCCCTTCCCGCCGGACGCCAATTCGGTGCGGCAGTCCTTCCACCCCAACGCCCGCGGCCACGCCGCCTTCGCGTCCTGCCTGACCCAGCTCTACGACGCGGGGCTGCGCGAGGCGTCCTGCGCCGACCCGGCGAGCACCGGGAAGCCCAAGCTGTACCCGGGGGCCTGGGACGACGCCTTCCGGCCGCTGCGGAACGCCGGCACCGGCAGCTGCCTGGACGCGACCGGCGGCGCCAGCGGCAACGGCACGGCCGTCGGCGGCTGGGACTGCAACGGGCAGCGCAATCAGGACTGGTGGCACGACCCCCAGCAGCGCTCGCTGCACGTCGGGCTGACCCACGACCGCTGCCTCGACGTGCCCGGAGGGCGGTACGAGCCGGGGGCCGCGCTGGTGCTGTGGAACTGCTCGGGGGCGGCGAACCAGCAGTTCACGGCGGGCGCCGGAGGGTCGTACCGGCCGGCCGGCGCACCCTCGCTGTGCCTGGCGCTCGGCGCCGCGAAGGACCCGCTGCGGCTCCAGCGCTGCGACGGGTCGGCGGCGCAGCGGTTCGGGGAGGCGTAGGCGCGTACGAGAAGGCCCAGGGCCCCGCTCCGGGAAGGGGAGCGGGGCCCTGGGCCGTACGTGTGGGGTGGCGGTTACAGCGTGCCGAGCTTCACCAGGGCGAGCAGGGCGATCAGCTGGATGGCGCTGGCGCCCAGCGCCTTGGGCCACGGCAGGTCGTGCGACTTGCTCACCATCGAGGTGAGGAGGTAACCGGAGGCGAGCCAGGTCAGCCAGCCCAGGACCGTGACGAGCGGGCTGTCGCCGCCGAGGAACATCGCGAACAGCAGCCGGGGCGCGTCCGAGATCGTCATGATCAGCATGGACAGGCCGACGGTCGGGGCCCAGGCGCCGTCGCCGCCGAGCTGGCGGGCGAGGGTGTGGGTGACCGCGCCGAGGATCAGGCTGCCGATGATGAACATCACGGCGGTGATCAGCACCCAGGGGATGCTCTGGCCGAAGGTGGAGTTGAGCACGTCCTCGCGGGCCTTGTCGAAGCCGAAGACCGCGAGCAGGCCGTAGAGGAACGTGACGATCAGCGCGGGGGCCCAGACCTGGTGGTCGCGCATCTGCCAGAACGTGGCGGTGGGGCGCAGCACGATGCCGGGCAGCAGCTGCTTCCAGTGCAGCCGGGGGCCGGCCGGTGCGGTGGTCTGGCCTGCGCGGTAGACGCCGCCGTCGGCGTAGCCGTCGTCGGGGCCCTGGCCGGGCGCGGCGCCGTACGGCTCGGCGTAGGCGTCCGGGGCCTCGCCCATGCTGAACTGCTGGGTGTGGCCCGGGTTGTTGTCGGCGGTGTACGGCGCGTACGACTGCGCCGGCTGGTAGCCGCCGTCGCCGAAGTACTCCGGTTCGCCGTGGCCGCCCGGCTGCCCCTGCGGCGGGCCGCCGTACTGCGGCTGCGGCGGCTGCTGCTGCCACTGGCCATGCGGAGGCGGGGGCTGCTGCCCGTACGGTCCTTGCTGTCCGTGCGGTGCCTGCTGCCCCTGCTGCTGCCCGTCCTGCGCGGAGCGGGGATCCCGTCCGCGACCCATCCTGAATCCAGCCACTCATCGAACGTACCTGCTTCGCGCGGCCCCCGGTGACGGCGTGGGTCCGCCGGAGGGGCTTTGCTGCCGAGCTGTGACATCCCCTAGGGGGAACCGGACAGCGCGACCTGCGGAAACCGGCCAGGCCCCTACGGGGTCCACCCCAGGGTCAGCTCGGGCAGGCCCTCCATGGTGCTGCTGCCGTCCCCGGTGGCGACGACGGTGAAGCCGTGGCGCGCGTAGAAGGCGCGGGCGGCGGTGTTGCGCGCGAAGACGTGCAGGGTGAGGCCGTCGGGGCGGTGTGTGCGGGCCGCGTCGAGGAGCAGGCCGCCGGTGCCGGTGCGGAGCGCGTCGGGGCGGACGTAGAGGTGTTCCAGCAGGTCATCGCGGACGGCGGCGTAGCCGATGAGGTCCGGGCCGCGGGTGGCCACCCAGGTGGTGCAGGTGGTGAACAGCGTCTCGCGGGCCCAGCGGGTGACGGCGGCGTGGTCGCGGCGCTGGGGCGGGAGGTAGGGCATGGTGGCGCGGCGCGATTCACGGTGGACGTGCGCGATCTGCGGTGCGTCGGCCGTGGTGGCGGGGCGTATCAGGGGGAGCGGGGCGGCGGGGCGGTCCATGGCGGCATGGTCGCGGAGCCGGGCGCCGTCGGGCAGGCAATTCCCTTGGGGAGGGCGGCAGTTGGCGACCGGGGGCCGGATGCGCAACGGCCACGGCCGGTCCCGCGCTGGGCGGGACCGGCCGTGGCCTGACGGGTGCCGGAGGTGCTCCGTGGTGTCACTTCACAGGTTCGGGCTCCGGTGCGTCCTCGGCAGCGGGCTCGCCGTCCGGGTCGGCGGGGGTCCTGACGGAGTCCAGCAGGAGCTGGGCGACGTCGACGACCTGGATGGATTCCTTCGCCTTGCCGTCGTTCTTCTTGCCGTTGACGGAGTCGGTGAGCATGACGAGGCAGAAGGGGCAGGCGGTGGAGACGATGTCCGGGTTGAGGGACAGCGCCTCGTCGACCCGCTCGTTGTTGATCCGCTTGCCGATGCGCTCTTCCATCCACATCCGGGCGCCGCCCGCGCCGCAGCAGAAGCCGCGCTCCTTGTGGCGGTGCATCTCCTCGTTCCGCAGGCCGGGCACCTTGGCGATGATCTCGCGCGGCGGTGTGTAGACCTTGTTGTGGCGGCCGAGGTAGCAGGGGTCGTGGTACGTGATCAGGCCCTCTACGGGGGTGACCGGCACCAGCTTGCCCTCGTCGATGAGGTGCTGGAGCAGCTGGGTGTGGTGGATGACCTCGAATTCGCCGCCCAGCTGCGGGTATTCGTTGGCGATGGTGTTGAAGCAGTGCGGGCAGGTCGCGACGATCTTCTTGGCCGACCTGGGCTTCTTCGTCGACTCGTCCACCTCGCCCTCCTCGTTGAGGGACTCGCCGAATGCCGCGTTCAGCGTCGCGACGTTCTCGGCGCCGAGCTGCTGGAAGAGGAACTCGTTGCCCAGGCGGCGCGGCGAGTCACCGGTGCACTTCTCGTCGCCGCCCATGATCGCGAACTTGACGCCGGCGATGTGCAGCAGCTCGGCGAACGCCTTGGTGGTCTTCTTGGCGCGGTCCTCCAGGGCACCGGCGCAGCCGACCCAGTAGAGGTACTCGACCTCGGTCAGGTCCTCGACGTCCTTGCCGACGACCGGGACCTCGAAGTCGACCTCCTTCGTCCAGGCCAGACGCTGCTTCTTGGCCAGGCCCCAGGGATTGCCCTTCTTCTCCAGGTTCTTGAGCATCGTGCCCGCCTCGGACGGGAACGAGGACTCGATCATGACCTGGTAGCGGCGCATGTCGACGATGTGGTCGATGTGCTCGATGTCGACCGGGCACTGCTCGACGCAGGCGCCGCAGGTGGTGCAGGACCACAGGACGTCCGGGTCGATGACGCCGCCCTCTTCGAGCGTGCCGATCAGCGGGCGCTCGGCCTCGGCCAGCGCCGCGGCCGGCACGTCGGCGAGCTGTTCGGCGGTGGCCTTCTCGTTGCCCTCTTCGTCCTTGCCGCCGCCCGCCAGGAGGTAGGGCGCCTTGGCGTGCGAGTGGTCGCGCAGCGCCATGATCAGCAGCTTCGGGGAGAGCGGCTTGCCGGTGTTCCAGGCGGGGCACTGGGACTGGCAGCGGCCGCACTCGGTGCAGGTGGAGAAGTCGAGGATGCCCTTCCAGGAGAAGTGCTCGATCTGCGAGACGCCGAACTGGTCGTCCTCGCCCGGGTCCTCGAAGTCGATCGGCTTGCCCGCGCTGGTCATCGGCTTCAGCTCGCCGAGCGCGACGTCGCCGTCCGCCTCGCGCTTGAACCAGATGTTGGGGAAGGCGAGGAAACGGTGCCAGGCCACGCCCATGTCGGTCTTGAGCGCGACCGTGATCATCCAGATGAAGGACGTCGCGATCTTGAGGCCGGCGAAGAAGTAGGTGAGGTTCTGCAGCGTGGCGACGTCCATGCCCCGCAGCCACGCGACCACCGGGTACGAGAGGAAGAACGACGCCTCGTAGCTGTCCACGTGGTGCTGGGCGCCTTCGAGCGCGTGCAGCATGAAGATGCAGACGCCGACGATGAGGATGACGGCCTCGACGAAGTACGCCTGGCCGAAATTGGAGCCCGCGAAGCGGGACTTGCGGCCGGCCTTGCCGGGCTTGCTGAGCTGCCGGATGACGATCAGGGCCAGGATGCCGAGGACCGTCATCGTGCCGATGAACTCGACGAAGACGTTGTAGGGCGCCCATTCGCCGATGACCGGCAGCAGCCAGTCGGACGTGAAGAGCTGGCCGATGGCGTTGACGATCGTCAGCAGCAGCGAGAAGAAGCCCACCGCCACGAACCAGTGCGCCACACCGACGACGCCCCAGCGGTTCATGCGGGTGTGGCCGAGGAATTCCTTGGCCACGGTGACGGTGCGTTGCACGGGTTCGTCGGTGCGGGTGCCGGCCGGTACGGGCTGGCCGAGCCGTACGAACCGGTAGATCTGCACGAGGGCACGGCCGAACAGCGCGACGCCGACCGCGATGAGGACCAGCGACACGAGGATCGCGGCGAGTTGCATTTGGGGGCTCCTCGAACCTGCGAGAGCGGAAATCTGAGCGGGACTACTAAGCGGTAACTTTTCAGGTCTGCGCTGAGGTTACCCAGTATCCGCGAGCCCATGAAGCCGCCCGGCCGGTGATCTGCGTCGCCCAGGCAACCCTGCGCGGTCGTCCCGGCGTTCCCGGTCGACCGGGATTCGGCCGGCATTCGACCGGGACGCCATGATGGAAAGCCCTGGTGACGATAAGCGCGACATAAAAGTTGAGCGGGTCCGACTCAGGTCTGTTGACAGGTTCGGATCCCGTGTTGCACTCTTGAGCCTGTTCCACTCAAGTCAGCTGGAGGAATCGAAATGGCACGTGCGGTCGGCATCGACCTGGGCACGACGAACTCCGTCGTCAGTGTTCTCGAAGGCGGTGAGCCCACCGTCATCACCAACGCCGAGGGCGCCAGGACCACGCCGTCCGTTGTCGCCTTCGCCAAGAACGGCGAGGTGCTGGTCGGCGAGGTCGCGAAGCGCCAGGCGGTCACCAACGTCGACAGGACCATCCGGTCGGTCAAGCGCCACATGGGCACCGACTGGAACATCGACATCGACGGCAAGAGCTTCAACCCGCAGCAGATGAGCGCCTTCATCCTGCAGAAGCTCAAGCGTGACGCCGAGGCGTACCTGGGCGAGAAGGTCGTGGACGCGGTAGTCACCGTCCCGGCCTACTTCAACGACTCCGAGCGCCAGGCCACCAAGGAGGCCGGTGAGATCGCGGGTCTGAACGTCCTGCGCATCGTCAACGAGCCCACCGCGGCGGCGCTGGCCTACGGCCTGGAGAAGGAAGACCAGACGATTCTGGTCTTCGACCTCGGTGGCGGCACCTTCGACGTCTCGCTGCTGGAGATCGGCGACGGCGTCGTCGAGGTGAAGGCCACCAACGGTGACAACCACCTCGGTGGTGACGACTGGGACCAGCGCGTCGTCGACTACCTGGTCAAGCAGTTCCAGAACGGCCACGGCGTCGACCTGGCCAAGGACAAGATGGCGCTCCAGCGCCTGCGCGAGGCCGCCGAGAAGGCGAAGATCGAGCTGTCGTCCTCCACCGAGACGACGATCAACCTTCCCTACATCACCGCCTCCGCCGAGGGCCCGCTGCACCTGGACGAGAAGCTCACGCGCTCGCAGTTCCAGCAGCTCACCTCGGACCTGCTCGACCGCTGCAAGACCCCGTTCCAC
The DNA here is from genome assembly GCF_020564935.1 of Streptomyces pinistramenti. Lineage (GTDB taxonomy): Bacteria > Actinomycetota > Actinomycetes > Streptomycetales > Streptomycetaceae > Streptomyces > Streptomyces pinistramenti. The sequence goes on along the minus strand of NZ_JAJCXB010000017.1, from coordinate 31,319 downwards.
AACGTCATCAAGGACGCGGGTATCAACCTGTCCGAGATCGACCACGTGGTCCTGGTCGGCGGCTCGACCCGCATGCCGGCCGTCGCCGAGCTGGTCAAGGAGCTGACCGGCGGCAAGGACGCCAACAAGGGCGTCAACCCGGACGAGGTCGTCGCCATCGGCGCCACCCTCCAGGCCGGTGTCCTCAAGGGTGAGGTCAAGGACGTCCTCCTGCTGGACGTCACCCCGCTGTCGCTTGGTATCGAGACCAAGGGCGGCATCATGACCAAGCTCATCGAGCGGAACACGACGATCCCGACCAAGCGGTCCGAGATCTTCACCACCGCCGAGGACAACCAGCCCTCCGTGCAGATCCAGGTCTACCAGGGCGAGCGCGAGATCGCGGCGTACAACAAGAAGCTCGGGATGTTCGAGCTGACCGGTCTGCCGCCGGCCCCGCGTGGCGTCCCGCAGATCGAGGTCTCCTTCGACATCGACGCCAACGGCATCATGCACGTGACCGCGAAGGACCTGGGCACGGGCAAGGAGCAGAAGATGACCGTCACCGGCGGCTCCTCGCTGCCGAAGGACGAGGTCGACCGCATGCGCCAGGAGGCGGAGCAGTACGCGGACGAGGACACCAAGCGCCGCGAGGCCGCGGAGTCCCGTAACCAGGGCGAGCAGCTCGTCTACCAGACGGAGAAGTTCCTCAAGGACAACGAGGAGAAGGTCCCCGCCGAGGTCAAGACCGAGGTCGAGGCCGCCGTCGGCGAGCTGAAGGAAAAGCTCAAGGGCGAGGACACCGCCGAGATCCGCACCGCCACCGAGAAGGTCGCCGCCGTCTCGCAGAAGCTGGGCCAGGCCATGTACGCCGACGCCCAGGCCGCGGGCGGTGCCGAGGGTGCTGCGGGCGCCGCGGGTGCCGAGCAGGCCAAGGCCGAGGACGATGTCGTGGACGCCGAGATCGTCGACGACGAGAAGCCGAAGAAGGATGGTGCCGCGTGACGGAGGAGACCCCGGGCTTCGAAGAGAAGCCCGACGTCCCCTCCGGCACCGAGTCCGCAGGAAACCCTGACGACGCGGCGCAGCGTGCCGAGTCCGCCGACAAGGCGGGCTCGGCCCCGGCCGGGGACGACAAGCCCGACACATCCGACATCGCGCTCACGGCGCAGCTGGACCAGGTGCGTACGGCGCTCAACGAGCGCACCGCGGACCTCCAGCGGCTCCAGGCGGAGTACCAGAACTACCGCCGCCGGGTCGAGCGGGACCGGGTCACGGTCAAGGAGATCGCCGCGGCGAACCTCCTGTCCGAGCTCCTTCCCGTCCTCGACGACGTGGGCCGCGCCCGCGAGCACGGCGAACTGGTCGGCGGCTTCAAGTCGGTGGCCGAATCGCTGGAGACCGTGGTCGCCAAGCTGGGCCTCCAGCAGTTCGGCAAGGAGGGCGAGCCCTTCGACCCGACGATCCACGAAGCCCTGATGCATTCGTACGCGCCGGACGTCACGGAGACGACGTGCGTGGCGATCCTGCAGCCCGGGTATCGCATCGGTGAACGAACGATCCGCCCCGCGCGGGTCGCCGTCGCCGAGCCGCAGCCGGGCGCCCAGGGCACCAAGTCCGCCTCCGAAGAGGACGCCAAGCCTTCGGACGAGGAAAACGGTGGCCCGGACGAGGGCTGACGTGCGGACGCAAGAGAAGAAGACGCGGAAGGAGGGACGTCGGGGATGAGCACCAAGGACTTCGTCGAGAAGGACTACTACAAGGTCCTCGGCGTCCCGAAGGACGCCACCGACGCCGAGATCAAGAAGGCGTACCGCAAGCTCGCCCGGGAGAACCATCCGGACGCGAACACCGGTGACGCCAGGGCCGAGGAGCGCTTCAAGGAGATCTCCGAGGCGAACGACATCCTCGGCGACCCCAAGCGCCGCAAGGAGTACGACGAGGCGCGGGCGCTGTTCGGCAACGGCGGCTACCGGCCGGGCCCCGGCGCGGGCGGCGGCAGCTTCAACTTCGACCTGGGCGACCTCTTCGGCGGCTCGCAGGGCCAGGGACAAGGGCAGGGCGGCGGCGCCGGCGGCTTCGGCGGCGGGCTCGGGGACGTCTTCGGCGGCCTCTTCAACCGCGGCGGCGCCGGGACGCGTACCCAGCCGCGCCGCGGCCAGGACGTCGAGTCCGAGGTGACGCTCAGCTTCACCGAGGCGGTGGACGGGGCCACGGTCCCGCTGCGGATGTCCAGCCAGGCGCCGTGCAAGGCGTGCTCGGGTACCGGCGACAAAAACGGTACGCCGCGGGTCTGCCCGACCTGCGTCGGCACCGGGCAGGTCAGCCGGGGCGCGGGCGGCGGCTTCTCGCTCACCGATCCGTGCGCCGACTGCAAGGGCCGGGGCCTGATCGCCCAGGACCCGTGCGAGGTCTGCAAGGGCAGCGGCCGGGCGACGAGCGCGCGCACGATGCAGGTCCGCATCCCGGCCGGGGTGTCCGACGGGCAGCGCATCCGGCTGCGCGGCAAGGGCACTCCCGGTGAACAGGGCGGCCCGGCGGGCGACCTGTACGTCGTGGTCCACGTCGACAGTCACCCCGTCTTCGGCCGCAAGGGCGACAACCTCACCGTCACGGTGCCGGTGACCTTCCCGGAGGCCGCACTCGGCGGCGAGGTGCGGGTGCCGACGCTGGGCGGCCCGCCGGTGACGCTGAAGATCGCGCCCGGCACTCCCAACGGACGCACCATGCGGGCCCGGGGCAAGGGCGCGGCCCGCAAGGACGGCACCCGCGGTGACCTCCTGGTCACCATAGAGGTGGTCGTTCCCCAGGAACTCGGCGACAAGGCGAAGGAGTCGCTGGAGACCTATCGCGAGGCGACCGCGGGAGAGGATCCGCGGGCAGAGCTGTTCCAGGCCGCGAAGGGAGCTTGAGATGGACAGCCGGGGCGGGCATCGTCGGAACCCGTATGAACTGACCGAAGATTCGCCGGTGTACGTCATCTCCGTCGCGGCTCAGCTCTCCGGCCTGCATCCGCAGACCCTGCGGCAGTACGACCGGCTGGGCCTGGTCTCGCCCGACCGCACGGCCGGGCGGGGCCGCCGCTATTCCGCCCGGGACATCGAACTGCTCCGCACGGTGCAGCAGTTGTCCCAGGACGAGGGCATCAACCTCGCCGGCATCAAGCGCATCATCGAGCTGGAGAACCAGGTCGCCGCGCTCCAGCAGCGGGTCGCCGAACTCCAGGGCGCCCTGGAGGGCGCGGCCAGCGCGATGCAGCAGCGCGAGGCGGCGGTGCACGCCTCCTACCGCCGCGACCTGGTGCCGTACCAAGACGTGCAGCAGACCAGCGCGCTGGTGGTGTGGCGCCCCAAGCGCGGCGAGTAGCCGCATCCGTCCGCGAGTGGGAAGGGCCGGGGCGACCCGGCCCTTTCGCTTGCCCGCGGCCCGTCGGGGTCTGCTCAGCAGCCGTTGTAGCCCGCCGTCGGCATCGACAGCCTGCGATGCACGCGCGACTTCATCGCCGGGGTGTAGACCGGCTCGTCGAGGTCGGCGGTCGCCAGCCGCACGCCGGCCGCCGCGCACCGCTCGGTGAAGGCGTCGGCGTCGTCGACGGCGTGCTCCAGCGCCCTGCGGTGCGGCGTCACGAACACGTCGACGAGCCCCTGCTCCACGTCGCGCCACAGCACCGCGTGGCCGGCGCGCAGCCGGTGCAGGCTGAGCCGGCAGGTCAGGTGGAAGTCACGGGCCGCCGCCCACCGGCCGCACATCTCGTGCTGGCCGCGGTCGTCGACCAGGAAGGGTTCCTCGTCCAGCTCGGACAACGGCATCAGGCAGGCAATCGCCGTGACACGGACCGCGTTCATCGTGCCTCCGGGGCGTCGCGACGGTGGGGGCGACGATACTCCCGCCCCGGGCCCCTGGCTCAGGCGCGGCCGAGCGCCTTGGTCACCGCGATCTCGATCATGACCCGGTCGGGGTTGGGGCCCGGCGTCCGGCCGTAGCGCTCGGCGTACCGGTGGACGGCGTCCGCCACCGCGTCGGCGTCCGTCCGCACCCGCGCGATGCCCTCCAGCGTCGCCCAGCGGCCCCGGTCGACCTGGCACACCGCGACGCTCGCGCCGTCCGTACCCGCGGCCCGGACGTTCTTGACCTTGGTGCTGTCCTTACGGGTGATGATCCGCGCGATCCGCTCGCCCGCGTCGTAGGTGACGCCGACCGGGACGACGTGCGGGGTGCCGTCCGGACGCAGGGTGGTCAGCGTCGGCATGAAGTACTCGCCCCAGAAGGCGAGGTACTCGGGACTGAGGGCGGCGAGGTCGTGGGCCATGGGGGAAGGGTAATGGGGGCCGCGGGCCGCGGGGAGGCCGTCGGCGGGCTCACAGGAAGTCGCCGGTCTCCAGGTCGAAGGAGAAGGGGGCGGGGAGGGGGAGGAGCTTGCCGAAGAGCGCGGTACGGCTGGTCAGGTGGTCGCCTTCCTCCGGTTCGCTGAACAGGGTGGTCGCGGACTTGTCACGGTCCACGAGGAGGTGGAGCGGGAGGCCGGCGCGGGCGTAGCCGTGGCGTTTGGCGACGCGGTCCTTGGCCGGCTTGCTCGACGTCACCTCGACGACCATCGCGACGCCGTCGCTGGGCATCCAGGGGGGTGCTCCCCGGAAGAGGCGCAGCGCGCGGGGGGCGATGGTGGCGTCGGGAATCACGTGATCCGCGGGCTGGGATCCTGCGCTGGAGAGGATGAGCCCTTTGTGCCCCGAGAGTTGCATGGGCGTCGCGGACCGCAGCACCACCTGTTCGAAGACGGTGCTCAAGTAGTCCTCGTGGTCGCCGTCCGGCGGCGGTGTCACAACGATCTCCCCCTCGATGAGCTCGGCCCTGAAGCCGGTTGGCGTGTCCAGGGCGAGAAACCCTTCGAGGAGGATGTCCGTCTGCGTAGGCATGGGCTCGTGTGCCATAGCCGTCGTGCTGCACCTCCTTGTGCTGGAAGGCCAGCTTCGGCGGCGTCCGCCGGTGGCGGAGGTGGATCCGGCCCGGTTCACTCGCAGGTGTGGGCCCGCGCGGCCGGAAAGCGGGGATCCCGGCCCCGAAACAACCTTGAGTGGAATAGACTCAACTTATCGCACGTTGGTGTGAGCAGACCGGCCTCGGGTCGGCCCAGGATCACAGGACGAGTACGAGGAGGATCGCGCGAACGTGGACGCCGAGCTGACCAACAAGAGCCGGGAGGCGCTGAGCGCCGCCAACGAGCGGGCGGTCGCCGCCGGACATGCGGACATGATGTCCGCGCACCTGCTGCTCGCGCTCCTGGCGGGGCAGGCCGACAGCAATGCGAACATCACCGACCTGCTGGCCGCCGTCGGTGCGGACGCCGCCGCGCTGCGGTCCGGGGCCGAGCGCAGGCTCGCCGCGCTGCCCAGCGTGCAGGGCTCGACGGTCGCGCCGCCGCAGCCGGACCGCGAGCTGCTCGCCGTCATCGCGGACGCCGCGCAGCGCGCCAAGGAGCTGGGCGACGCCTACCTCTCCACCGAGCACCTGCTCATCGGCATGGCGGCCAAGGGCGGCGCCATCGGTGAGCTGCTGGAGCAGCAGGGCGCGTCCGCCAAGAAGCTGCTGGCGGCCTTCGAGGAGGCGCGCGACGGCCGCCGGGTCACCAACGCCGATCCGGAGGGCACGTACAAGGCGCTGGAGAAGTTCGGTACGGACCTCACGGCGGCGGCCCGCGACGGCAAGCTGGACCCGGTCATCGGCCGGGACCACGAGATCCGCCGCGTCGTGCAGGTGCTGTCCCGGCGGACGAAGAACAACCCGGTGCTGATCGGTGAGCCGGGTGTCGGCAAGACCGCGGTCGTCGAGGGCCTGGCCCAGCGCATCGTCAAGGGCGACGTGCCCGAGTCGCTGCGCAACAAGCGGCTGGTCGCGCTCGACCTGGGGGCGATGGTCGCCGGCGCGAAGTACCGCGGCGAGTTCGAGGAACGGCTCAAGACCGTCCTCGCCGAGATCAAGTCCAGCGAGGGCCAGGTCATCACCTTCATCGACGAGCTGCACACGGTCGTCGGCGCGGGCGCGGGCGGCGACTCGGCGATGGACGCGGGCAACATGCTCAAGCCGATGCTGGCCCGCGGCGAGCTGCGGATGGTCGGCGCGACCACCCTCGACGAGTACCGCGAGCGGATCGAGAAGGACCCGGCGCTGGAGCGGCGCTTCCAGCAGGTGCTGGTCGCCGAGCCGACCGTCGAGGACACGGTGGCCATCCTGCGCGGCCTCAAGGGGCGCTACGAGGCGCACCACAAGGTCGTCATCGCGGACTCCGCGCTGGTCGCCGCCGCCACCCTCTCCGACCGCTACATCACCTCCCGCTTCCTCCCCGACAAGGCCATCGACCTCGTCGACGAGGCCGCGTCCCGGCTGCGGATGGAGATCGACTCCTCGCCCGTCGAGATCGACGAACTCCAGAGGTCCGTTGACCGGCTGCGGATGGAGGAGCTGGCGCTCAAGAACGAGACCGACGCCGGTTCCGTCCAGCGGCTGGAGAAGCTGCGCAAGGACCTCGCCGACAAGGAGGAGGAGCTGCGCGGCCTGACCGCACGGTGGGAGAAGGAGAAGCAGGGCCTCAACCGCGTCGGTGAGCTGAAGGAGAAGCTGGACGAACTGCGCGGCCAGGCCGACCGCGCGCAGCGCGACGGCGACTTCGACACCGCGTCCAAGCTGCTCTACGGCGAGATCCCGGGCCTGGAGCGGGAGTTGGAGGCGGCCGCCGAGGCGGAGGCCGAGCAGGAGGCGAGCAAGGGCGGCGAGGGCGCCATGGCGCCGATGGTCAAGGAGGAGGTCGGTCCCGACGACATCGCGGACGTGGTCGGCGCCTGGACCGGCATCCCCGCGGGCCGTCTCCTGGAAGGCGAGACGCAGAAGCTGCTGCGCATGGAGGAGGAGCTGGGCAAGCGGCTGATCGGCCAGCGCGAGGCCGTACGGTCCGTGTCGGACGCGGTGCGCCGCACCCGCGCGGGCATCGCCGACCCGGACCGCCCCACCGGCTCGTTCCTCTTCCTCGGCCCGACCGGCGTCGGCAAGACCGAACTGGCCAAGGCGCTCGCCGACTTCCTCTTCGACGACGAGCGGGCGATGGTCCGCATCGACATGAGCGAGTACGGCGAGAAGCACTCCGTCGCCCGGCTGGTCGGCGCCCCGCCCGGCTACGTCGGCTACGAGGAGGGCGGCCAGCTCACCGAGTCGGTACGCCGCCGCCCGTACTCCGTGGTGCTCCTGGACGAGGTCGAGAAGGCCCACCACGAGGTCTTCGACGTCCTCCTCCAGGTGCTGGACGACGGCCGGCTCACCGACGGCCAGGGCCGCACGGTCGACTTCCGCAACACCATCCTCATCCTGACCTCCAACCTCGGCTCCAACTTCCTGATGGATCCGCTGCTCAAGGAGGACCAGAAGAAGGAGAAGGTCCTGGAGACCGTCCGCGGCTCCTTCCGCCCGGAGTTCCTCAACCGTCTCGACGACGTGGTGGTCTTCCACCCGCTCGGCACGGACCAGCTCCAGCGGATCGCCCGGATCCAGCTCGACCACCTCCAGGGCCGCCTCGCCGACCGCAGGCTGACACTGGACGTCACCGACCGGGCCCTGACCTGGCTCGCCTGGCTCGGCCGGGAACCGGTCGCCGGCGCCCCCGCACCGGACCTGTCCTACGGAGCCCGCCCGCTGCGCCGCCTGGTCCAGACGGCCATCGGCGACCAGCTGGCGCGCGCCATCCTGGCGGGCGAGGTGCTGGACGGCGACACGGTGCGGGTGGACGTCGACGGCGACCGCCTCTCCGTGGAGCCGGCCCGCGCGGCCGTCTGAGCGGCGCCACGCTCCGCCCCGCCCCGTCCGGCTTGCCAGGACGGGGCGGGGATGGCGGAGAATGGCGCAGACCATACGAAGGGAATTCCACGGTGAGCATCGACCCGTCCTCGATTCCGAATTTCGGGGGCCAGCCCGAACCGCAGCCGTCGGGTCCTGAGGGGCCCGTCGTGCCCGACCAGGACCTGGTCAAGCAGCTCCTCGACCAGATGGAGCTGAAGTACGTAGTCGACGAGGAAGGCGATCTCGCCGCCCCGTGGGAGCAGTTCCGCACGTACTTCATGTTCCGCGGGGAGGAGGAGCAGCAGATCTTCTCCGTCCGTACGTTCTACGACCGCCCGCACGGCATCGACGACAAGTCGAAGCTGCTGGAGGCGATCGACGACTGGAACCGCCGGACGCTGTGGCCCAAGGCATACACCCACACCCACGACGACGGCACCGTCCGCCTGATCGGTGAGGCGTCGATGCTGATCGGCACCGGCGTCGCGCTCGAACACTTCGTGTCGAGCACCGTCAGCTGGGTCCGCGCGTCGATCGAGTTCGACAAGTGGATCGTCGAGCAGCTCGGCCTGGAGTCCGAGATCGAAGGCGACGAGAAGCCGGGCGAGGACGAGGGCTGAGACCCTCCCGCCGGCGCACGCGCGGGCCCCCGGAGCGACCGGCTCCGGGGGCCCGCGCGTGTTCCGCGGCCGTCAGCCGGCCAGGGTCTTCAGCCGTCCCACCGCGTCCTGGAGGACATCGGCGCTCTTGCAGAACGCGAAGCGCACGAACGGGGCGCCCTGCTCGCGGTGGTCGTAGAAGACGGCGTTGGGGATGGCGACGACGCCGGCCCGCTCGGGCAGCGCGCGGCAGAAGGCGAAGCCGTCGTCGAAGCCGAGGGGGCGGATGTCGGTGGTGATGAAGTAGGTGCCGGCCGGGCGGTAGACGAGGAAGCCGGCGTCGGTGAGGCCGCGGGCCAGGATGTCGCGCTTGGTGCGCAGGTCGTCGCGGAGCGCCGTGAAGTAGCTGTCGGGCAGCGCGAGTGCCTCGGCGACGGCGTACTGGAAGGGGCCTGCGGAGACGTAGGTGAGGAACTGCTTCGCCGAGCGGACGGCGGCGACCAGCTCGGGCGCGGCGGTGATCCAGCCGACCTTCCATCCGGTGAAGGAGAAGGTCTTGCCCGCCGAGCCGATGGTGACGGTCCGCTCGCGCATGCCGGGGAAGGACGCGAGGGGCAGGTGCTCGCCCTCGAAGACCAGGTGTTCGTAGACCTCGTCGGTGATCACGAGGAGGTCGCGTTCGCGGGCGATGCGGGCGATCTCGGCCAGCTCGTCGCGGGACAGGACGGTCCCGGTGGGGTTGTGCGGGGTGTTGAGGAGGATGAGGCGGGTGCGGTCGGTGACGGCGTCGCGCAGCTCGTCCAGGTCGAGTGCGTACGCGCCGCGCTCCGGGTCCGGGCGGAGGGTCACCGGGACGCGGGTGCCGCCGGCCATCGCGATGCAGGCGGCGTACGAGTCGTAGTACGGCTCCAGCGCGATGACCTCGTCGCCCGGCTCCAGCAGGGCCAGCAGTGAGGCGGCGATGGCTTCGGTGGCGCCCGCGGTGACCAGGACCTCGGTGTCGGGGTCGCAGGTCAGGCCGAGGTGGCCGTAGAACCGCTGCTGGTGCGCGGCGACAGCGGTACGCAGTTCGGGGATGCCGGGGCCCGGCGGGTACTGGTTGCCGCGGCCGTCGCGCAGTGCGCGCACCGCGGCCTCCCTGATCTCTTCGGGGCCGTCGGCGTCGGGGAAGCCCTGGCCGAGGTTGAGGGAGTTGGTCCGTACGGCGAGCGCCGACATTTCGGCGAAGATCGTCGTGCCGAACTCGGCGAGGCGGCGGTTGAGCAGCGGTCGGTCCATGCGCGCCATCCTCCGCCGAACCTCTGGACTTCCTCAACTGTGCATGGGGATCAGGGATGCCGGGAAGCAGCCCGGAATGTAAGGAACACCGGTGTCATTCGCCCTGGGGCGGGTGTGCCGGACGGGGCGGGTGCCTCGCTTCGGGGGAGTGGAAGGAGTGTGAGGCAGATGGGTTTCGTCGTCTTCATGGTGGTGTTCGGCGCGGTGGTGGCGCTGGTGTCCCTGCTGTCCCGCGGTGGTTCGGGTGGCGGCCGCGGGGGGCGCGGCTCGGGCGGCAGCTGGTGGGTCGCCGGCGGCGGCGACGGCGGCCTGGGCGGCGGGCATCACGGCGGTGGTCACCACGGCGGGCATCACGGGTGCGGTGGCGGTGGCGGCGGTTCCTCCTGCGGTGGTTCCTGATGAGCCGGACGTAGGGCGCCGGACGCCGGGCCGCCGGGTCTTCGCGGCGGCCCGCTCGGTGGTCCGGCGGGCGTCCGCCGGCGCGCACATGCAGATGGACCATGCCCGTGGCGCGTGCCGTTCGCGGGCTGTCCCGACCTGTTCAACACCCGCTGAACGCTTGGGTGTTGAACAACTGAACTGTAGGGCCCTCTGAGGGATGGAAACCCGGCGAAGATGGGTAAAAACGCTGTGGACGGCAGGGTATCCGTGATTCCCTCTCCCTTGAGAATCCCCCAGTTCTCGGACCCCACGTGGGCACGAGCCGGCAGGCAGTCATATCCCTGATCCTTCTCCGGGGCGGGCCGGCCCACCATCCACTGCGTGCTTGCGGAGCCGAACCCATGCTCACGACCCTGACAACGGCCTATACCGATACCCGTGCATCAGATCTCGCCTGGGCGCTGGGCAGGGAACCCCTGCCGGCCCTGGCGGTACTCGACCTTCGACTAGACGACGCCCAGGTGCAGTTGAGGCTTCTGGGGGCCTCGCATCAAGTCCTGCTGGAAGAGGAGCGTGGCACCTGCTCCGAGACCGTTGCCTGTATGCCGGGCAGCAGTACGCCGCTACCGCTCGGCGTGGCGAAGCAGCTGGGCGACTGGGAGTACGAATTCGCCGCGCATGTGGAGACACTGTCGCGCGACTCGTTCGCGGGGCGCGCGCAGGAACTGCTCGCGCTGGTCGCCGAACACCCCCACGGCCTGGCCGGGACGTTCCCCGGCTCGCCGCACGCCTTCACCGCGATGCTGGCGCAGCGCCGGCAGGGCCAGGTGCGCTGGCGTACCTGGCACGCCTATCCCCAGGAAGGACGCCTGGTCGCCACCCGGACCAGGGTGGGCGTGCGGGCCGTCGCGGCGGTCTGACCGCCGGCGCTCGGCAGGGGGCGCGGCGGGGTGCGGAGGCTGTCCGCCCGCCGCGCCCCGCCGCGCTCCAACTCCCGTGTGTAGAAAGCAGACTGCACTCGTGTGGGTGACAAATACGTACGGAACCGTCACGTAACGTTCATTTCATGATCGACCTGCAAGAGACCGTCAGTACCGGCGCTTTCGGGCCGCCGGAGGTCACCCAGCCGGTGCGGCTGCCGGTGCCGTCCGGGCTCGGGCGGCTGCTCGTCCTCGCCGCGGTCTTCGTCTGTGCCGCCTGCGGTCTGGTGTACGAACTCGAACTGGTGGCGCTGGCAAGCTACTTGGACGGCGACTCCGTCACCCAGTCATCCGTCGTGCTGTCCGTGATGGTCTTCGCGATGGGCATCGGCGCGCTGCTCGCCAAACGGCTGCGCTGCCGGGCCGCGGTCGGCTTCGGCGCCGTCGAGTCGTGCCTCGCCCTGATCGGCGGCTGCTCGGCGATGGCGCTGTACGCCTGCTTCGCCTGGTGCGGCCAGTCCCGCGCCGCGCTCGTCGGCTTCTCGCTGGCCATCGGCGTGCTGGTCGGCGCCGAGGTGCCGCTGCTGATGACGCTGATCCAGCGGGTGCGCCGGCAGGACGCGGGCGGCGCGGTCGCCGACCTCTTCGCCGCCGACTACGTAGGAGCGCTCGTCGGCGGCCTGGCCTTTCCGTTCCTCCTGCTGCCCCTGCTCGGCCAGTTGACCGGCGCCCTGGTGACCGGCGCGGTCAACGCCGCGGCCGGTGGCGCGCTGGTGCTGTGGCTGTTCCGCCACGACCTGACCGTGCGGGCGCGCTGGACGCTGCTGGCCGTCAACGTCCTGGCGCTCACGCTGCTGGCGGTGGCCGTGCTGCTGGCCGCGCCGTTCGAGCGCGCCGCCCGGCGGGCGGTGTACGGATCCGCCGCGCGGGTCGCCGTGCAGACCGGCGTCCAGGAGGTGGTGATGACGGGCGGCACGGACCCCGCGGGCGGTGCGGCGCACGGGAGGAAAGGTTCCGGCGCGCCGCTCGCGCTCTATCTGGACGGCCGGCTACAGGTCAGCGCCGACAACGAATCCCGCTACCACCGGGCGCTGGTGCACCCGGCGATGGCCGGCGGGCCGCACCGCCGGGTGCTGGTGCTGGGCGGCGGCGACGGCCTGGCCGTCCGCGAGATCCTCCGCTACCGCGCGGTCCGTTCGGTGACCGTCGTCGAACTGGACGCGGGGCTGGCCCGGTTGGCGCGTACGGACCCCGGTCTCTCCGCGCTCAACCGCCACGCGCTGGACGATCCCCGGGTGCGGCTGGTGAGTGCGGACGCCTTCGACTGGCTGCGGCGCGAGGCCGCCCGCGCCCGCGGCCGCCGCCCCGACCCGTACGACGTCATCGTCTCCGACCTCCCCGACCCCGGCATGACCGCCGGCACCAAGCTCTACTCGGAGGAGTTCTACGGGCTCGCGGCGCGGGCGCTGGCACCGGACGGGCGGATGGCGGTGCACGCCGGGCCGCCGGTGGAGCGGTCGCGGTGGTTCTGGACGGTGGATGCGACGCTCCGCTCGGTGGGCCTGCGGACCGTTCCCTACCGCTTCCCCGGACGGTTCACCGGCTACCGGACCGGCCCCGGCCCGACGGCGTACCCCCACGGCCCGGCCGCGGACCGCACACCGAGCGGGCTCGGCTACTGGGGGTTCATCCTGGCCGGGCGGCAGCCGCCGGACCCGGAGGCGGGGGCGGGCGCCACGAAGCTGACGGCCGCCGCCCGCGCCACCCTGCGGGCCGGGGCGCACGCGGTGGCCCACGACCGGCTGACCGGCCTGCCGCCCTCGACACTGATGCACCCGCGCTACCAGGGGTGAGCCGGGAGGCGTGAAGGACCCGACTCGAACACCGCAAGTCCCTGCCAAGGGATCCCCGCAGCACTCAAGAAGGAATTAGGCTCCCATGCCATGGAGCATGAGATGTACGTTCCGTTTCCCGTCCAGGCCGTGCGGCAGGCGCTCACCGAGCCGCCGCGGGTGGCGCGCTGCGTCCCGGGAGTCCAGCTCGACGCCGACACCGTCCCGGACCGTCCGCAGGGCCGGCTGCGGCTGCGCATCGGCGGCTCCACCATCACCTACCGCGGCTCGCTGAGCGTCTCCGGCGGAGCGACGGGGGCGGGGCCCGGCGCGGGGACGGTGACCATCGAGGCGCACGGTACGGAGGCGCGGGGCGAGGGCACCGCGGCGCTGACCCTTGAGGTACGCCTCGCCCCGTCCGCAGACCCGGGCCCCGGCACCACGCTGCGGTGTTCCGGCACGCTGCGCAGCGGCGGACGGCTCGCCGAGGCCGACGGTCGGGCGGCACAGACGGCAGGCCGCCGGCTGCTGGACCGGTTCGCCGCCAACCTCGCCGCCGACCTGGAGCAGCACCCGGCACCGGACGCCGATGCCGACTCCGGACCCGCTTGCGCCGACCGTCCGCACGGCGGTGTGTTCGACGTCGAGGTGCCGCCGCCGTCGCTCGATCCGTACAGCGACGCGGACGCGGCCGCCGGGCAGGACGAGGAGGCCGCGGCGACGTACGACGGCACGGTGTTCGACGGCGAGAACTACGACGGGCAGACGTACGACGGGGAGAGCTATGACGGCGAGGACGACGACGGGGCCACACCGGCCGAGGCCGCGCATGCGCGGCGCACGATGATCGGCCGCAGCGCGGAGGAGGTCGACCACGCCCCGCCGCGCGGGCGGTACGCGCCCGTCCCGGTGCCCGAGGCGCACGGGACCTCGGCGCTGCGCTGGGCGGCACCCGCGGCGGCCGTGGTGCTCGCGTCGGTGGTGGTCGTCGGCCGGGCGCTGCGCCGCCGCCGCTGAGGACGCCCGCCGGGTGAGCGCTCCCGCCGCCCGCCCCGTGCCGCGGCGGGCGGCGCCGCGCACCGTTAGGGTCGGTTCCGTGAGCACCGACGACACCACGCAGGGCGCGGCGCAGGCGCAGGACAGCGGTGTACGGCTGGCCGCCGGAGACGCCGAGCTGACCGTCCATCCGGACAACGGCTGCCGGATCGGCAGCCTGCGGGTCGGCGGCGTCGAACTGCTGCGGCAGGGCGCGAAGTACGGCTGTTTTCCGATGGTTCCGTGGTGCGGCCGGATCGAGCACGGCCGGTTCCGCAACGGCGCCGAGCTGCACCGGATGCCGGTCAACTCCCCGCCGCACGCCATCCACGGCACCGGCCGCGATGTCCGCTGGAAGACCGCCCGCGCCGACGCCGCATCGGCCGCCTTCACCTACGACCTTGCGGACCCCGCCGCCCCCTGGCCGTACCCGGGGACCGTCACCCAGCTGGTCGAACTGGCCGATGACGGCGGCTCGCTCACCCTGACCATGGGGGTCGAGGCGCTCAGCGACTCGTTCCCCGCACAGGCCGGCTGGCACCCCTGGTTCGTACGGCACCTCGGCGTGGCGCCCGGTGACGAGGCGGCCGGCGGCAGCAGCGCCGGTGTCCGGCTCGACTTCGCGGCCGCCTGGCAGGAGGAGCGCGGGGACGACCACCTTCCCACCGGCCGCCGGATCGACCCCTCGCCGAGCGCCCTGCTGCGATCGGGCAACGGATCCCCCACTCCCGGCCTCTGGGACGACTGCTTCGGGATGCCGCAGGGCGTGGACGTGACCGTGACCTGGCCCGGCCGGCTGGAGCTGAAGATCACCAGTCGCGCGGAGTGGGTCGTGGTCTACGACGAGCAGGAGGCGGCGGTCTGCGTCGAGCCGCAGTCCGGGCCGCCCAACGGCCTCAACACCCTGCCGCGCCTGGTCACACCCATCGATCCGCTGGAGATCTCCACCACCTGGAGCTGGCGGTCGCTCGGCTGAGCCCCGTCCCGGCCGCGCCGGTGGCTGCCCTGGCCACCGGCTCGTGCGGCGGCGGCCCCTCGGGAGCGCTCCTCTAAGCTCGTGCGCATGACCGAGGACGTACGCGGCGCGCTGCTGCAGCAGATCAAGGACAAGGCCGTGGTGCACGGCAAGGTGACGCTTTCCTCCGGCAAGGAAGCCGACTACTACATCGACCTGCGCCGGATCACCCTGGACGGCGCGGCCTCGCCGCTGGTCGGTCAGCTGATGCTGGACCTCACCGCCGACCTGGACTACGACGCGGTCGGCGGCCTGACGCTCGGCGCGGACCCCGTCGCGGCCGCCATGCTGCACGCCTCCGCCGCACGCGGCCGGCGCCTGGACGCGTTCGTCGTCCGCAAGGCGCAGAAGACGCACGGCATGCAGCGCCGTATCGAGGGCCCGGACATCAAGGGCCGCCGGGTGCTGGTCGTCGAGGACACCTCCACCACCGGCGGCTCGCCGCTGACCGCGGTCGAGGCGGCCCGGGAGGCCGGAGCGGAGGTCGTTGCGGTCGCGACGATCGTCGACCGCGGCGCGGGTTCGGCCATCGCCGAGGCCGGCGTGCCCTACCTCACCGGTTACCGGCTGGACGACCTGGGCCTCGCCTGACGCTGCCGGTAAGTGCCGACGGGGCGGCGGTTTCACGTGAAACCGCCGCCCCACCGCGCCGTCCCGCCCCGCAGGTGAGGTGGAGCAAACCGCCGCGTCTGGGAAGATGAGGACGGCGATGCCGTCGCCCCCTGGTCAGGGCCAAGAACGCACACCCGTACATCACAAGGAGCGGACAGATGCCCATCGCAACTCCCGAGGTCTACAACGAGATGCTCGACCGGGCGAAGGCGGGCAAGTTCGCCTACCCGGCCATCAACGTGACCTCGACGCAGACTCTGCACGCAGCGCTGCGTGGTTTCGCCGAGGCCGAGAGCGACGGCATCATCCAGATCTCCACCGGTGGTGCGGAGTTCCTGGGCGGGCAGCACAACAAGGACATGGTGACCGGCGCCGTCGCGCTCGCCGAGTTCGCGCACGTCGTGGCCGCCAAGTACGACATCACCGTCGCGCTGCACACCGACCACTGCCCCAAGGACAAGCTGGACGGCTATGTCCGTCCGCTGATCGACGTCTCTGCCGAGCGGGTCGCCAAGGGCCGGAACCCGCTGTTCCAGTCGCACATGTGGGACGGCTCGGCCGAGACCCTGGCCGACAACCTGGCCATCGGCCAGGAGCTGCTCGCCAAGGCGGCCGCCGCCAAGATCATCCTTGAGGTCGAGATCACCCCGACCGGTGGCGAGGAGGACGGCGTCACCCACGAGATCAACGACGAGCTGTACACCACCGTCGACGACGCGCTGCGCACCGCCGAGGCGCTGGGCCTGGGCGAGAAGGGCCGCTACCTGCTGGCCGCGTCCTTCGGCAACGTCCACGGCGTCTACAAGCCGGGCAACGTCGTGCTCCGTCCCGAGCTGCTCAAGGACCTCCAGCAGGGCGTGGGCGCCAAGTACGGCAAGACGGCACCGTTCGACTTCGTCTTCCACGGCGGCTCCGGCTCCACCGAGCAGGAGATCGCCACCGCGCTGGAGAACGGCGTGGTCAAGATGAACCTGGACACGGACACCCAGTACGCCTTCAGCCGCCCGATCGCGGACCACATGTTCCGCAACTACGACGGCGTTCTGAAGGTCGACGGCGAGGTCGGCAACAAGAAGTTCTACGACCCGCGCAGCTGGGGCAAGCTGGCCGAGGCCGGCATGGCCCGGCGGGTGACCGAGGCGTGCGCCAACCTGCGTTCCACGGGGACCAGGATCAAGTAAGCGCCCACAGCAGGCGAAGGGCTCCGCATCCGTCCGGGATGCGGAGCCCTTCCGCGTACCGGACGGCGACCTGCGACCCTGTGGCTCCGCTCGGCAACGGGCGCCGGGCCAGGGGAAGGGCGTGGGAGAAGCCATGGGATCTGCGCGGGACACGGCGGTGCGGGACGCGGACGGGCGCGGCAGGCAGCCGCAGCCGTCCGGTGACGGGACGTCAGGAGCCAGGCCGGGCACGGCCCGGCGCGGCGGCCGGGCCAGGGCGGCGCTGTGGGAGTTCTTTCAGGGGCTCGGCAGGACCTTCATGCTGCCGGTCGCGCTGCTGGCGTTCTGCGGCATCATGCTCGGCGTCGGCAGCTCGCTCTCCAGCGACTCCGTCACCGGCAACCTGCCCTTCCTGAAGGCCGACGCCTGCCGGATCGTCTTCACGTGGATGGCGCACACCGGGCAGGTGGCTTTCACGTTCCTGCCGGTGCTCTTCGCCATGGCGATCCCGCTCGGCCTGGCCCGCCGGGACAAGGGGGTCGCGGCGTTCTCCGGCTTCGTCGGCTTCGCGTCGATGAACCTCGCGGTGAACTTCTTCCTGACCGCCAAGGGCGTGACCTCCGACGCCGACAAGGCGCACTACGGCGTCGCGGAGGTGCTCGGCGTGGAGTCGATCGACACCGGACTGCTCGGCGCGGTCGCGGTGGGCATCGTTGTCAGCCTGCTCCACCGGCGCTTTCGCACCCAGCGGATGCCGGACGCGCTGGCCTTCTTCGGCGGTCTGCGCTTCGTGCCGATCGTCTCGGCGCTGGTGCTCAGCATCCTCGGGCTGCTGGTGCCGCTGGTGTGGCCCACGCTCAACGGCTGGATAGCGGATCTCGGCGAGGGCATCGGGCACACCGGCGTCTTCGGGCCGTTCTTCTTCGGCATGGGGGAGGTGCTGCTGCGGCCGGTCGGTCTGCACCACATCCTCGTCGCGATGTTCCGCTTCACCGACGCGGGCGGCGTGGGAGAGGTCTGCGGCAAGCACGTCAGCGGCGCCCTGAACCTCTTCTACGCCCAGCTGTCCTGCGCCGCCCCCTCGGGCGCCGCACACACCGCCACGCACTTCCTCTCGCAGGGCAAGATGCCCGCCTACCTGGGCGGACTGCCCGGGGCCGCGCTGGCGATGTACCACTGCGCGCGCCGGGCGATGCGCCCGGAGGTCAAGGCGCTGCTGATCTCCGGTGTGGTCGCCTGCGCGGTGGGCGGGGTGACCGAGCCGCTGGAGTTCCTCTTCCTGTTCCTCGCGCCCTGGCTGTATCTGCTGCACGCGGTCCTGGTCGGCCTCGGCTTCCTGACCGCGGCCGTACTCGGCGTTTACATCGGCAACACCGACGGCAACCTGATCGACCTGTTCGTCTTCGGCGTCCTCCAGGGCACCACCACGAAGTGGTACCTCGTGCCGGTCATCGCGGCCGTCTGGTTCGGCGTGTACTACGTCCTCTTCCGGTGGGCGATCAAGCGGTTCGATCTGCGGACGCCGGGGAGGGAGGAGCCGGACGGCGGGGTGGCCGCGGGCGCATCCGGCCCGGCCGCCGGCGGGCCCGGCAGCGAGGATCCGGCGCCGCCCGCCGCGCCGCTGGTGGCGGGGAAGTACGACCCGGTGGCGATCCTCGCGGCGCTGGGCGGGGCGGACAACATCCGGTCGCTGGACAACTGCATCACCAGGCTGCGGATGTCCGTGGAGGATGCGGAACGGCTGGACCAGGCGC
This sequence comes from Streptomyces pinistramenti, assembly GCF_020564935.1. GTDB lineage: Bacteria > Actinomycetota > Actinomycetes > Streptomycetales > Streptomycetaceae > Streptomyces > Streptomyces pinistramenti. The sequence continues at coordinate 12,930 of NZ_JAJCXB010000017.1, read as the reverse complement.
GCCTGAAGAAGCTCGGCGCGGTGGGGGTGGTCACGCTCGACCGGCACACCGTGCAGGTGATCATCGGCCCCCAGGTGCAGTCCGTGAAGGACGCCGTCGCCCTCCTCATCCCGGCGGGCTGACATGACGCAAGGACACGGGCGCGGCGCCCGCTACGACTTCGGCACCCCCGTCGACCGGCACGGCACCTGGTGCACCCAGTGGGACTTCGTCGAGGACCGCTTCGGCAAGCCGGGGCTGCTGCCGTTCACCATCTCCGACATGGACTTCGAGACCGCCCCCGAGGTGCTGGCCGCCCTCCGCGGCCGCCTGGAACACGGCGTCCTCGGCTACAGCCGCTGGCGCCACGACGACTTCCTCTCCGCGGTCTCCCACTGGTACGCGACGCGCTACGCCACCGCCGTCGACGAGGACCGGATCGTCTACGGCCCCTCGGTGATCTACCAGGTGTCGCAGCTGCTGCGGATGTGGTCGGAGCCCGGCGACGGCATCGTCGTCCACACCCCCGCCTACGACGCGTTCCCCAAGACCATCGCCGCGCACGGCCGGGAGCTGCGCGGCTGCCCGCTGGGCGACGACGCCGAACTGGCGCGGCTGCTGGCGCTGCCGGACTCGTCGGTGCTGCTGCTGTGCTCCCCGCACAACCCGACCGGGCACGTCTGGACAGAGGCCGAGCTGACGCGGATGGCCGGCCTGTGCGCGCGGCACGGCGTCGCGGTGATCAGCGACGAGATCCATTCCGACCTGGCCCGCGACGGCCATCCGCATCTGCCCTGGGCCCGGTTCGGCAGCGGTCGCTGGGCCCAGGTCACCTCCGCCTCCAAAGCGTTCAACATCCCCGCGCTGACCGGCTCCTACGCCCTCGTCGGCAGCGACGCGGACCGCGACGCGTATCTGCACCGTCTCAAGGACGCGGACGGACTGTCCTCGCCCGCGGTCCTCTCCGTCGTCGCCCACATCGCGGCCTACCGGCAGGGCGCACCCTGGCTGGACGCGCTGCGCGGCTACCTGGACGGCACGCTGCGAAGCGTCGCCGAGCGGCTCAACGGGGCCTTTCCCGAGCTGGCCTGGGAGCCGCCGCAGGCCGGCTATCTGGCCTGGATCGACCTGCGGCCGCTGGGCGTGGACGGGGCGGCGCTGCAGCGCGAGCTGATCGAGCGCCAGGGGGTGGCGATCATGCCGGGGGAGACGTACGGGCCGGCCGGCGCGGGGTTCGTCCGGCTCAACGCGGGCTGCCCGCGCGCCAAGGCGGAGGCCGGTACGGAGGCGCTGGTGCGGGCGCTGACGGCGCTGCGCGGGAGCGGCTGAGCGGCCGAAGACGCGTCGGGCCCGGGGGAGCGGCGGCCCTCGGATCCGGGCATGCTCACGGTATGAGTGAGCCGAGCCTGCCCGGCGGTGTCCGCCTGGCGTCCTCCCAGGGCCGCTGGGTGCTGCTGACCGCCGTACTCGGATCGGGCATGGCGATGCTCGACAGCACCGTCGTCAACGTCGCGCTGCCGCGGATCGGCGTGGACCTGGACGCGGATCTGGCGGTCCTGCAATGGACGGTGACCGCGTACATGCTCACCCTCGCCTCGCTGATCCTGCTGGGCGGGGCGCTGGGCGACCGCTACGGCCGGCGGCGGGTCTTCGTGACCGGCGTGGTGTGGTTCGCGGTGGCGTCGCTGCTGTGCGGTCTCGCGCCGAACTCGGGCGTGCTGATCGCGGCCCGCGCGCTCCAGGGCGTCGGCGGTGCGCTGCTCACGCCGGGGTCGCTGGCGCTGATCCAGGCGGTGTTCCACCCGGACGACCGGGCGCGGGCGGTCGGCGCGTGGTCCGGGCTCGGCGGCGTGGCCGCGGCGGTCGGCCCGTTCGTCGGCGGCTGGCTGGTGGACGGGCCCGGCTGGCGCTGGGTGTTCTTCCTGAACGTGCCGCTGGCCGCGGTGTGTGTGCCCGTCGCGCTGCGGCACGTACCGGAGACGCGGGAGCGGGGCGCGGCCGGGCGCCGCGGGTTCGACGTGCCGGGCGCGGTGCTGGGGGCGCTGGCGCTGGCCGGGGTGACCTACGCGCTGATCGCCGCGCCGGACCGGGGCGCGTCGGCCTGGGTGATCGTCCCCGCGGTCGCCGGGGTGCTGCTCGGCGTGGCCTTCGTGCAGGTGGAGCGGCGGCGGACGGATCCGATGCTGCCGCCCGCGATCTTCGCCGTCCGGCAGTTCTCCGCGATCAATGCCGTGACGGTCTGCGTCTACGCGGCGTTCGGCGGCTTCTTCTTCCTGTCGGTGCTCCAACTCCAGGTCGTGGCGGGCTATTCGGCGCTGGCGGCCGGCACGGCGCTGCTGCCGACGACCGTGCTGATGCTGCTGCTGTCCGCCCGCTCCGGCGAGCTGGGGGCGCGCATCGGGCCGCGCATCCCGCTCACCGTCGGGCCGTTGCTGTGCGCCGGCGGCATGCTGCTGATGATGCGTGTGGGGGTGGGGGCGTCGTACGTGGCCGATGTGCTGCCCGCGCTGCTGGTGCTGGGGGCCGGCATGGTGACGCTGGTCGCGCCGCTCACCTCGACCGTGCTGGCGTCCGTCGACGTGGACCGGGCGGGCCTGGCCAGCGGCATCAACAACGCGGCGGCGCGCGCCGCGGGCCTGGTCGCGGTCGCCGCGCTGCCGCTGCTGGCCGGGATGGGCCCCGAGGCGTACCGCTCCGCCGACGAGTTCGCGGCGACCTTCCGGCGGGCGATGCCGCTGTGCGCCGGGGTGCTGCTGGCCGGCGCGGTGATCGCCTGGCTGACGGTGCGCGGTGACGTGCTGCACGGCGCCGAAGCGGCGACGCAGGAGCCGTGCCACGCGGAGTGCACCTACCACTGCGGGGTGAGCGCGCCGCCGCTCGACCCGGGAGAGGCGCCGCACACGGCGGACGGGGACGGGCGATAGGTTCCGGCCATCGGCCGCCGGGGCGGGGCGGGCGCGCGACGGGCCCCCGCACGGACCAGGCAGACTTGGCGCATGGCCATTCACGAGAACCTGCTCGGGGGACCGCCCCCGACCCACCTGCCCGACGACCCGGGCCCGCGCGAACTGCTCGCATCCGGCACGGCGCCGGCCGATGTCGCAGCGAAGTACCCCACCTCTTCGCTGGCCTGGGCACAGCTCGCCGACGACGCGTTCCAGGGCGGCCGGACCGTCGAGTCCTACGCGTACGCCCGCACCGGCTACCACCGCGGCCTGGACGCGCTGCGCCGGGCCGGCTGGAAGGGGCACGGCCCGGTGCCGTTCGAGCACGAGCCGAACCGCGGCTTCCTGCGCGCCCTGCACGCGCTCGCCCGTGCGGCACAGGAGATCGGCGAGGAAGAGGAGTACGAGCGCTGCTCGACGTTCCTCCGCGACTCCTCGCCGACGGCGGCGGACACGCTTTCCTGAACCCTGCCGCCGCGGGGGCCCCGGCCGGCGTGGCCGTGGCCCCCGCGGGGCCGCCGGGACCGGAATTAACGCACGTTTCCCGGGCGGTGCCTGTGCCGGACGGTGCAGGACCTGACGGCTGAGTGGAATCGGCTCTTGCGTGGCCGGTGTGCAAGGCCGATGATGCGAGAGGGGCGGGTGAACCCGCGCCCGAGGGGACCGGGGCTCCCGAGCCGACCAGGAAGGGGCGGACCGCTACCCGGAGTTCGCAGCCTGAGGAGTCCCTCATGTCGCATCCTTCGCTGTCCGGGAACGGGCAGCCTTCGCCCTCCGGAAACGGCGCCCCCGGATACGCGCCCGCAGCGCCCGGGACCGGCCCGTCCGAGGCCGAGCCGTCCGCGACCGAGCCGTTCGCCCCCGATCTGAGCATCGGCAGCAGCGCCACCACCCCGTACGAGGACTACGTCCAGGCCGGCGTCCTCACCCATCTGCAGCATCCGCTCTCCGACGACCCCGGCGAGATGGTCTTCCTGGTGACCACCCAGGTCATGGAGCTGTGGTTCACCGTCATCGTGCACGAGTGGCACACCGCGGCCGAGGCGCTGCGGCGCGACGACCTGGTGGTGGCACGGGATGCGCTGGAGCGGTCCACCCATGAGCTGGAGGCGCTGAACGCCGCGTGGAAGCCGCTCGCCCGGCTCACCCCGGCCCAGTTCAACGCGTACCGCAGCGCCCTCGGAGAGGGATCGGGCTTCCAGTCCGCGATGTACCGGCGGCTGGAGTTCCTGCTCGGCGAGAAGTCCGCGTCCATGCTGGTGCCGCACCGCGGTGCGCCCCGGGAGTACGCCGAGCTGGCGAAGGCCCTCCAGGAGCCGAGCCTGTGGGACGAGGTGCTGCGGCTGCTGGCCCGCCGCGGCTACGCCGTGCCGGCCGCCGTCCTGGAGCGCGATCCGGCCGAGCGCTACGAACCCGACCCGGCGGTCGAGGCCGTCTGGGCGGAGGTCTACGCGGGCCCGCAGGACTCCGAACTGGTCGTGCTCGGCGAGATGCTCACCGATGTCGCCGAGCTGGTCTGGCGATGGCGCAACGATCATCTCGTCGCGACCCGGCGGGCCATGGGGGCGAAGATGGGCACCGGTGGTTCCGCCGGTGTGGCCTGGCTGGAGAAGCGGGCCCGCAAGAACGTCTTCCCCGAGCTCTGGACGGCCCGCAGCCATGTCTGATCACCGCGCACAGGCCGCGGCACACGATGCCGCCGACCCGCTCGCCCCGCTCCGTGAGCAGTTCCTCCTCGACGACACGGTCTACCTCGACGGCAACTCGCTCGGCGCGCTGCCGCGGACGGTGCCGGGCCGGCTGGCGGACGTCATCGCCCGCGAATGGGGTGAGATGCGGATCCGCTCCTGGACCGAGAGCGGCTGGTGGAGCGCCCCGGAACGGGTCGGCGACCGGATCGCGCCGCTCGTCGGCGCCGCCCCAGGACGTGTCGTGGTCGGCGACTCCACCAGCATCAACGTCTTCAAGGCGGTGGTCGCCGGGGTACGGATGGCGGGCCGCGGCTGCACGGAGATCCTCGTCGACGCCACGACCTTCCCGACCGATGGCTACATCGCCCGCTCGGCGGCCCGGATGACGGGCCTCGCGGTGCGGCCGGTGGAACCCGCGCGGATCGCCGACGAGGTCACCGAACGGACCGCGCTGGCGCTGGTCAACCACGTCGACTTCCGCACCGGCCGGCTCAACGACCTGCCCGGCATCACGGCGGCCCTGCACTCCGCGGGCGCGCTGGCGGTCTGGGACCTCTGCCACAGCGCGGGGGCGCTGCCGGTCGGCCTGGACGCGCACGGCGTCGACCTCGCCGTGGGCTGCACGTACAAGTACCTGAACGGCGGGCCCGGTGCGCCCGCGTACCTGTATGTGCGCGAGAGCCTCCAGGAGCGGTTCGACTCGCCGCTGCCCGGCTGGAACTCCCACACCGAACCGTTCGGGATGGAACCGGAGTACGCCCCCGCCGACGGCATCACGCGCGGCCGGGTCGGCACCCCCGACATCCTGTCGCTGCTCGCGCTGGAAGCGGCGCTCGACGTCTGGGACGGCGTCGCCATCGAGGACGTACGGGCCAAGAGCCTGGCCCTGAGCGACTTCTTCCTCGACTGCGTCGCCGGGTACGTACCGGCCGGGCGGGTCCGCTCCCGCACGCCTTCCGAGCACCGGCGGCGCGGCAGCCAGGTGTCCCTGGAATGCGCGGACGCGGGCGGCGTGATGGCGGAGCTGACCCGGCGCGGAGTGGTCGGCGACTTCCGCCACCCCGACGTGCTGCGCTTCGGATTCACCCCGCTCTACACGTCGTTCGCGGACGTGGAACGCGCCGCCCGGGTGCTCGGCGAGGTCCTGCGGGAGCGGCCGGATGCGGGGGAGGACGCCGGGTGAGCGGCGCGGACGAGGAGGCGGCGCTGCTGGGGCTCGCCCCGGTGGCGCCGGTCCGTACGGTGGCGTACGGACCGCATCCCGATCAGGTCGTCGACCTGTACCCGCCCGCGGCCGGTGCGGCGCGCGGGCCGCTGGTCGTGCTGCTGCACGGCGGTTTCTGGCGGGCCGCCTACGACCGGCGGCACCTTTCGCCGCTCGCCGCCGAACTGGCCGGACAGGGGCTGCCGGTCGCCCTCGCCGAGTACCGCAGGGTGGGCGGGGGCGGCGGCGGGGCGCGCACGTTCGACGATGTGACGGCCGCGGTGGCGGCTTCGGCGGCGGCCGTATGGGACGTGGAGGACGGGGCCGGGGCGGATGGGACGGGGGCCGGCGGGGCGGTGCCCGAGGGCGCGGCGGCTGGTGTCCGGCCGGTGCTCGTCGGGCATTCGGCGGGCGGCCAGCTCGCGCTGCTCACCGCCGCCCGGCTCGGCCCCGGCGCCGTCGGCCGGGTCGTCGCCGTCGCGCCGGTGGCCGACCTCGCGGCCGCGCACCGGCTCGGCCTGAGCGACCACGCGGTCGCCGCGCTGCTCGGCGACGAACCCGGACTCGCGGAACGGATCGCCGCCGCCGACCCGGTGCGCCATCCGCCCGCCGGCGTCCCCGTGACGATCCTGCACGGCACCGACGACGGTGAGGTGCCACCGGAGCTGTCCCGCCGTTTCGCCGCCGCCGCGGGGCGCCAGGCGGCGACGCTGCGCGAGCTGCCCGGGGTGGGCCACTACGCCCCGGTCACCCCGGGCACGCCCGCCTGCCGCACCCTGCTCGGCGAGCTGCTCGCGGGCGCGCGCACCGGCTGACCGCGGGCGGCCGGCGCGCCCCGCACTCCGCGGGAACCGGGCCCGGCTCGTAGTACTTGAGGCGGACCCCGGCAGATCCCCACTGGTGAGGACGCCTTCGGCCGGGCGGCTGCTTACCGTTGAGGACGTGAACGAGACCCAGACGCAGGGCAGCCTGCGCTCCGAGGCCCGAATAGTCCGCGGCGCGCTGCACCGCCTGCGCCAGGACCTGTTCATCGACGCCTTCGCCTTCCGTCCGATGCTGCCGCTCGACGACGCCCGGGTGAAGGGCTGGCGGCAGTGGGTGCCGGCGCGGCTGCGGCGGCAGGTGCGCTGGGCTCCGCACATCGCGGTGACCCTCTTCGCCGCGATGATCTTCCTGCTCGGGCTCAGCGTGACGGTCGACATCGGCACCTTCTCCTCACTCCTCGGCATCGGCTTCTGCCTGCTCGTCGCGCTCCCGGTCGTGATCACCCTGTTCCGTCCGGTGGGCGCCTTCTGGCTGTCGCTCGCCACGCTCTGCATCGCCGTGCTGGCCGACGCCGTCGGCTCCGGCTCGTCGTGGACCGCCGTCTCGTTCACCACGCACCTCGCGGTGATGACCCTGGTCGTGCTGCGCACCCGGCCGCGGCTCGCCCTGGAGATGTGGGGCGTCACCCTCGGCGCCGGGGGCGTCTTCGCGGTGGGGTCCGAAGCGGGCCTCGGCAACATGGTGCCGATGGCGTTCTTCTCCGCCGTCGTCCTGATATCGGCGGCCGCGGTCCGCGCCTGGCGTGAGGAACGTCGGCAGGTCGTCGAGACGCAGACGGTCACCGCCGAGGAACGCTCCCGCCGCACGCTCCTGGAAGAGCGCGCCACCATCGCCCGCGAACTCCACGACGTCGTCGCGCACCACATGTCGGTCATCGCCATCCAGGCCGAGGCCGCCCCCTACCGCGTCGAGCACACCCCGCCCGAGCTGGCCACCTCGTTCGCGACCATCCGCGAGAACGCGGTCGCCGCGCTCACCGAACTGCGCCGGATCCTCGGCGTGGTGCGCTCCGAGGACCCGGACGCGTTCGTGGGGAGCGACCCGGAGGCCCCGCAGCCGACCCTGGCGCACCTCGAATCGCTGCTGGACAGCGTCCGCGGCGCGGGCCTGAACGTCGAGGCGGTGATCACCGGCGCGACCCGGCAACTGCCGCAGGGTGTCGAGCTGTCCGCGTACCGGATCGTGCAGGAGGCGCTGAGCAACGCACTGCGGCACTCGCCGGGCGCCGAGGCGCGGGTGGAGATCTCCTATGTGCTGGGCGGCATCGGGCTGCGTATCGTCAACGGCAAGCCCAGTCGGCTCGCCACCCCGTCACCGGGGGCGGGCCATGGTGTGCTCGGGATGCGCGAACGGGTCCAGATGCTGGGCGGGGAGATGACCGCCGACCACACCGAGGACGGCGGCTTCGAGGTCGCGGCGTACCTTCCGGTGTCCGCGACGGGGGAGGCAACGGCATGATCCGGGTACTGATCGTCGACGACCAGGTGATGGTCCGCGAGGGCTTCTCCGTTCTGCTCAACGCCATGCCGGACATCGAGGTGATCGGCGAGGCGGTCGACGGCCGGCAGGCGGTCTCGAAGGTCGCGGAGCTGCGTCCCGACGTGGTCCTGATGGACATCCGGATGCCGGAGATGAACGGCCTGGAGGCGACCCGCGAGATCGTCGCCGCCGACGCGGACGCCAAGGTGCTGGTGCTGACCACCTTCGACCTGGACGAGTACGTCTACCAGGCGCTCAGGTCCGGCGCGAGCGGCTTCCTGCTCAAGGACGCGTCCGCCGGGCAGCTCGCCGAGGGCGTCCGCATCGTCGCCTCCGGCGAGGCGCTGCTCGCCCCCACCGTGACCAAGCGGCTGATCTCGGAGTTCTCCCGGCTGGGCACACCCCGTGCGCCCGCCCAGGAACGCATCGGCGATCTGACGGAGCGTGAGACGGAGGTCCTGGTCCTGGTCGCCCAGGGCCTGTCGAACGGCGAGATCGCCGAGCATCTGGTCGTCGCCGAATCGACGGTGAAGACCCACGTCAGCCGCATACTCGTGAAACTCGGCCTGCGCGACCGCACCCAGGCAGCGGTCTTCGCCTACGAGGCACGGTTGGTGACGCCCGGGGGGTGAGTGGGGGGCAGGCTCTGGCCCTGGGGGCGGGCCGGAACCCCGCCCTCTGGATCCCGTCCCGGCCCGTGCGGGCGTGGCGGTTCTCATCCACAGCCTGTGGACAACTTTGATGCCGGGGCGGTGCGCCCGCCTCCGGGCCGCGTCGGCGAGCGTTCCGCCTTCCCGCGTCGGGTCGAGGCCGTCCAGTGCGTGGGTGCGGCCGAAAGACTTGCGGAGCCCGGTGACCCGGATCGCGGGAGCGGGGGTGGTTGTCTGCGTCATGATTTTGAAGATACGCGTGCTTCACGAATTTGTGAAGATAAAAAACCGTATAAAGTTGGGGTAGGTGGCTCTGAGCAGGGGAGATGATGCGGAAATGACCGAGCAGCGAGAGCAGAAGGCGGGCACGCGCGACGACGAGGCGGTCTCGACGTTCGTCGAGCGGTTCGCGGCGCAGATGGTCGACGCAGGCATGCAGCGCATGTCCGCCCGGGTCTTCGCCTGCCTGCTGGCCGACGACTCCGGCGTCCTGACCTCCGCCGAGCTGGGCGAGCGCCTCCAGGTCAGCCCCGCCGCCGTCTCCGGCGCGATCCGCTCTCTCTCCCAGGTCGACATGGTCAGCCGGGAGCGCGAGCCGGGCTCCCGCCGCGACCGCTACCGCGTGCACAGCGACCAGTGGTACGAGGCGCTGGCCCGCCGCGACAGCGTCGTCACCCGCTGGGAAACCACCCTGCGGGAAGGCGTCGACCGCCTCGGCGAGGACTCCCCCGCGGGCCGCCGGATGCGCGAGACCCTCGCCTTCTTCGAGTTCCTGCACGAGGAAATGCCCGGCCTGCTGGGACGCTGGCGCGAGCACCGCGACCAGATGCGGGCCGACCAGGCCGGTTGACCACGAGCCGCCGGGCCGCCCGCCGGTCACTGCCGGGGCAGGGTCAGCCGCCACGCCCCCGGCTGGACCGTCCAGGTACGGGTCCTGACCGGCCCGCCGGCCATCGCGTCAGCGAAGTAGCGGAAGTCGGTGCCCGACACCGTCACGGCCTGCGCGCGGGCGCGGATCGGCCGGTCGGAGCCGGGCCAGTGCACCACGACCTCGGCCAGCCCGTCGGCGGACCCACCGACGGGCCGCGGCCCGTCCGGCACGCCGTCGACACCCTGCCGCCCGCCCGGCACCACGGAGACCCGGCGCACCGGTCGGTCCAGGTCGGCGAGCACCACGCCGTCCGCCTCGATCCGCAGCCGCTGCGCCGGGACGCGGGCACGCCGGACCCCCAGCCCCCCGGCCGGCACCGCCAGCAGGGACAGGGCCGTACGGGCGGTACGCGCGGCCGGCTCCCACCACGGGTGGTGCGCGTCGTCGGCAGGCGGGGAACCGTCCGCGCCGGCCGGTGTGCGGGCCGCCCCCGGAGCCTGCGCCCCGTGTGCGCGGCCGGGTTCGCCGCCGCCACAGGGCAGGTGCAGCCCGCCCAGCACGATGCCGTCGCTGTCGTCCGTGAGCAGGTCGAGCGTGCGCTCGTCGCCGTCCAGCACCGCGCGCGCCGCGGCCACGGTGCCGGGCGGCAGGCCCAGCGCGTGGCTCAGCGCGACGGCCTCCGGCGCGCCGACCGGGATCGCCGACACGGCGACGTGCGCCAGCTCACGTTCCTTGTGCAGCAGCCGCACGGCACGCAGCAGCGCGAGGTCGTCGCCGATGACCACCGGGCGGCGCTGGCCGCGCCGGGAGAGCGCGCGGGCGAACTCCTCCGGCCCGTCGGGAAGGCAGATTTTCGCCCCCGCGCCCGCGCACAGGACGTCCTTCGCGATGCGTACGGACTCGCCGTCCGTGCTGCGGGCGGCGGGGTCGATGACCACGAGCAGGGGGTTCCCCCGGACGGAGTCCGATGAAGAGTGCCCAGAAGGCTGCGCCGACACCTCGGTCCTTCCTCAGGTAGCATCTCGGTGCAAGAGCCCCTTGCGCTATTGCGCCAGGGGCTTCGTCTATTCCGGGGCACCGGTTCGACGGCTGCAGTGATGACGTACGCGTGCGACCGCATGCTCACGCCATCCACGCACGTTGGACATGCCCCGCCCGGAAGGGGTGTACGCCTGTGCCCGCACTTGTGCTGCTCGGTGCTCAGTGGGGTGATGAGGGCAAGGGAAAGGCCACCGATCTGCTCGGTGGGTCCGTTGACTATGTGGTGCGCTACCAGGGCGGCAACAACGCCGGCCACACGGTTGTCGTTGGCGACCAGAAGTACGCGCTGCACCTTCTCCCTTCCGGAATCCTCTCGCCGGGGTGCACCCCGGTCATCGGCAACGGCGTCGTCGTCGACCCTGCGGTCCTGCTCTCCGAGCTGAGCGGACTCAACGAGCGCGGCGTCGACACGTCCAAGCTGCTGATCAGCGGTAACGCTCACCTGATCACGCCGTACAACATCACGGTCGACAAGGTGACGGAGCGCTTCCTCGGCAAGCGCAAGATCGGCACCACCGGCCGCGGCATCGGCCCGACCTACGCCGACAAGATCAACCGCACCGGCATCCGCGTGCAGGACCTCTTCGACGAGTCGATCCTGCACCAGAAGGTCGAGGCGGCCCTCGACTTCAAGAACCAGGTGCTGGCCAAGCTCTACAACCACCGCGCGATCGTCGCGGAGCAGGTTGTCGAGGAGATGCTCAGCTACGCCGACCAGCTCAAGGGCTTCGTCGCCGACACCACGCTGCTGCTGAACAACGCCATCGACGACGGCAAGGTCGTCCTCTTCGAGGGCGGCCAGGGCACGCTCCTGGATGTCGACCACGGCACGTACCCCTTCGTCACGTCCTCGAACCCGACCGCGGGCGGCGCCTGCACCGGCGCCGGTGTCGGACCGACGAAGATCAACCGCGTCATCGGCATCCTCAAGGCGTACACCACCCGGGTCGGCGCGGGCCCGTTCCCGACCGAGCTGTTCGACAAGGACGGCGAGGCGCTGCGCACCATCGGCGGCGAGCGTGGTGTCACCACCGGCCGCGACCGGCGCTGCGGCTGGTTCGACGCGGTCATCGCCCGCTACGCGACCCGCGTCAACGGCCTGACCGACTTCTTCCTCACCAAGCTCGACGTGCTCACCGGCTGGGAGCAGATCCCGGTCTGCGTGGCCTACGAGATCGACGGCAAGCGCGTCGAGGAACTGCCCTACAGCCAGAGCGACTTCCACCACGCGAAGCCGGTCTACGAGATGCTGCCGGGCTGGTCCGAGGACATCACCAAGGCGAAGTCCTTCTCCGACCTGCCGAAGAACGCGCAGGCGTACGTCAAGGCGCTGGAAGAGATGTCGGGCGCGCCGATCTCCGCGATCGGCGTCGGCCCCGGCCGCGACGAGACGATCGAGATCAACTCGTTCCTGTCCTGACGTGACGTCCCGGGGCCCGTTCCCCGGGGACAGCAGGTGACCCGGCCGGCGGATCTCGTGTCCGCCGGCCGGGTCATGTTTCACGTGGAACATCGCGCGGGCCGCCACACGTCTCAGTCCGCCCGGGAGTACGTCCGCGGCCGCGGATCCCGGCCGGGGAACTCGCGGCGCAGGCCGCCGTCGCCGTCGAGGCGGAGCACGGACGTGCCGCTCGGGCGGCAGTCCGGAGCGGGCCGGTCGACGACCGTCGGGCCGACCGTCAGCTTTCCGTCGGCCGAGTAGAGGTCGGCGTGTGCGGTGCAGCGGCCGCTCCCGCCCTCGGTGACGAGGGTGAGGATGCTGCTGCCGACCGGCGCCCGCTTGACCGTCAGCCGCTGGCTCTGCAGACCGTCGTCGGCCTGCCACTGCCAGGTGCCGGGATAGCCGTCAGGGACGGTCTCGGCCGCACGGGTGGAGCGGTGCAGCGTCGCGGTGCGGCCGGCCGCCGCCCATTCCAGGGTGCCGCGGGGGCCGGGGCGCAGGGTGTGCTCGCCGAGCGCGGCGCAGCGGCCCGCCGGGAGGGACTTGACCACCTTGGTGTCCAGGCGCAGCCGCTCCCGGCCGTCCCCGTCCGTCACCGACACCAGCTTGGCGTCGCTCCGGCACTCGTACGTCCGGCCCAGGCTGGTGCTGTTCGCGACGACCTCGCCGACCTTGCCGTGCGAGATCACGAAGCGGCGCTGCTGGCCCGTGGGGGTGCCGTCCCGCAGCACTTCGCCCGTCCAGGTGCCGACGTACCGGTCGGAGATGTCCGACGAGTCGTCGCCGTCCCCCCAGCCCCCCCTC
>NZ_JAJCXB010000016.1 GCF_020564935.1 Streptomyces pinistramenti | reverse complement strand
ATTCACCGCCGCCCCCCGAGGTGCTCGCCGACCGGCCGGACGGCACGGTCGTCCGCAGCGGCCGGTACGTGGCCAAGGCCCACGACCCCGAGTGCGCACCCCGCGACCTGGCCGCCCGCCTGCGCATCGCCGCCCACCCCCGCCTGCACCGCACCCTCCTGACCCCCCTCCCGGTCACCGCACCCGGCGGCTTCCACACCCGCACCGACGCCGGCCGCACGCAGACCCGCTGGCCCTACGGAAGCCCGGTCCCGCCCGACGACCCCGACGCCGCACCCTGGGAGGACGCCGCCCGCCTGCTGGCCGGGCCGCACTCCGTCGACCCGCGCCAACTGCCCGGCCCCGTACCGCCGATGCGCGGCCCGGCGAAGGCGGCCCGCGCGATGGCCAGGATGCACGCCGCCACCACACGCGTCCCCCTCCCCGCACCGCTGCGCGCGGCATCCGGCACCGTCGAGCACGCCTGGACCCTCCTGCCGCCCCGGGCCCGCGCCGCGACGCCCGGACCACCCCGCCCCGCAGACCGCCCGGAAGCCCTCTGCCACGGCGACCTCCACCTCGGCCAGCTCGTCCGCCACCCGGCCACCACCGGCCCCTGGCTGCTGATCGACATCGACGACCTCGGCCTGGGCGACCCCGCCTGGGACCTGGCCCGCCCCGCCGCCTGGTTCGCCACCGGCCTCCTCGCACCGGACATCTGGGCCCGCTTCCTGGCCGCCTACCGCACGGCCGGCGGCCCCGCCGTGCCACCCGCGGGCGACCCGTGGCCCGCCCTGGAGCCGGCCGCCCGCGCACTCACCGTCCAGACGGCCGCGCTCGCCGTCGCGAAGGCCGCCGCCGCATCCCGCCTCCTGGACGACATCGAGGCGGCGGTTCTCGACGCCTGCGCCCGGATGGCCCCGATGCCACCCGATCCGGCCCCGAACGACCTCCCCACCAGGGGAGTTCGCGCAGGCCGGACGCATCGTAGGGTGAACGCCTCATCGCCGGGCGGCCGTTCCGGCGATGCCGCAACGAGCAGTGATGGATAACGGGAGTTGAGCCGACGATGCAGTGGGTCCAGCAGGCCCCGCCGCCCGCCCCGCAGGCGTACCCGGCGGCCCCCGCCTGGGGAGCACCGCATCAGGGCCACCACGGCGCCCACCACGGTCATCACCGCAGCTTCGGCCGGATGCTCTTCTCCTCCTGAAACCGCCGGACAACGACCGAGGGCCGGAGCGAAACGCTCCGGCCCTCGATCTTGCGGTGTGGACGATACTGGGATTGAACCAGTGACCTCTTCCGTGTCAGGGAAGCGCTCTCCCGCTGAGCTAATCGTCCTCGGGACCACGGATCTCGACGATCTCCGTGGGGTGTTGCGATGCTGCGTGCGCGATACTGGGATTGAACCAGTGACCTCTTCCGTGTCAGGGAAGCGCTCTCCCGCTGAGCTAATCGCGCGGGACGGATACCCCGTCGTGCAGGGATCCAGTGGACGATACTGGGATTGAACCAGTGACCTCTTCCGTGTCAGGGAAGCGCTCTCCCGCTGAGCTAATCGTCCTTGGAGGTGGAGACGGGATTTGAACCCGTGTAGACGGCTTTGCAGGCCGTTGCCTCGCCTCTCGGCCACTCCACCAGGAGCGCAGGGGTTCGGGAAGATCCCCCACATCGAGCGGACGACGAGACTCGAACTCGCGACATCCACCTTGGCAAGGTGGTGCTCTACCAACTGAGCTACGTCCGCAGGTGTCTCTCCCAGACTACGTCGGGGAGCTACCCGGCCTCCGGGGCGCTTGCGCGTCCCGGCGACGTGTTGAACTCTAGCGGATTCCGGGGCCAGTACAAAAACGCGTTTGTGCAGCGTGCTGCGCTGCACGCTCGGCCACGGCGGCGGCCGGGGCCCCGCCATAGACTCGTTGACGTGCGCGACCTTCCTCCCATGGCCCGCTTCGGCGGCCTGACAGCCACCGATCTGCGTGATGTCACCAGCGACCCCGCCGCCCTGGACTCCAGCGGCTGGTGGGCCGTGGTGGCCGGCTTCGAGGGCGAGGTGGTCTGCGCGCGCTTCGCCGACGTCCGCCCTGCGACCCCGGCGGACGCCCCGGACCCCGCACACTGGAGCGGCCCCGCGACCGGCGCCTGGCACAGCTCCCTGGACCGCGCCGCCTATACCGCCGGCGTACGGCGGATACGCGAACACATCGCAGCGGGCGACGTCTACCAGGTGAACCTCTGCCGCGTGCTGAGCGCGCCGCTGCCCGACCCGGGCCGTTCCGACGTCGACGCGCTCACCGCGCTGCTGGCCCACGGCAACCCCGCTCCGTACGCGGGCACGATCCGGCTGCCCGCCCACGGCGTCGAGGTCGCCACCGCATCCCCCGAGCTGTATCTGCGGCGCAGGGGACGCACCGTCGACTCCGGCCCCATCAAGGGGACCGGCAGGACCGCCGCCGATCTGACGGACAAGGACCGGGCGGAGAACGTGATGATCGTCGACCTGGTCCGCAACGACCTCGGCCGGGTCTGCGCCACCGGCACCGTCTCCGTCCCCGCCCTGTGCGCCGTCGAGGAACACCCCGGCCTCGTCCACCTCGTCTCGACCGTGCGCGGTGATCTCGCCGATGCGCACGAGAAGACCGCCTGGGCCGACCTGCTCACCGCCACCTTCCCGCCGGGCTCCGTCACCGGCGCCCCCAAGGAGAGCGCGCTGCGGATCATCGGCGAGCTGGAGCGCGCGTCCCGCGGCCCGTACTGCGGCGGCATCGGCTGGGTGGACGCGGACCGCGGCACCGGTGAGCTGGCCGTCGGCATCCGCACCTTCTGGATCGACCGCACGGACCCCGGCGGCCCCGCCCTGCGCTTCGGCGCGGGCGCCGGGATCATCTGGGACTCCGACCCCGTACGGGAGTGGGCGGAGACCGAATTGAAGGCGCACAGACTGCTCGCGGTAGCGTCGGGCCGGCACGCAGCGAGCGGAGGGGAACAGCGATGAAGATCTGGTTCGACGGAGGACTGCGGGACGCCGAGGGCGCCCGGGTATCGGTCTTCGACCACGGCCTGACGGTCGGTGACGGAGTCTTCGAGACCCTCAAGGCCGAACAGGGCCGCACCTTCGCCCTCACCCGCCACCTGGAGCGGCTGGCCACCTCCGCGCGCGGCCTCGGCCTGCCCGAACCCGACCTGGACGAGGTCCGCCGCGGCTGCGCCGCCGTCCTGGAGGCCAACCCCACGGCGTTCGGCCGGCTGCGGATCACCTACACCGGCGGCGAATCCCCGCTCGGCTCGGACCGCGGCGACGCCGCCACGACCCTGGTCATCGCGCTCGGCGAGGCCGCCCGCAGGCCCGACACCACGGCGGCCGTCACGGTCCCCTGGACCCGTAACGAACGCGGCGCGCTCACCGGCCTCAAGGCCACCTCGTACGGCGAGAACGTCGTCGCGCTCGCCCGCGCCCGTGAACAGGGCGCGTCCGAGGCGCTGTTCGGCAACACCGTCGGCGCTCTCTGCGAGGGCAGCGGATCCAACGTCTTCGTCGTCATCGACGGCGAACTCCACACCCCGCCGCTGGCCTCCGGCTGTCTCGCCGGCATCACCCGTGCCCTCACGGTCTCCTGGGCCGGCGCCAAGGAGACCGATCTGCCGCTGGACGTCCTGGAGCGGGCCGAGGAGATCTTCCTGACCTCCTCGCTGCGCGACATCCAGGCGGTCACCCGGATCGACGGCCGCCAACTCGCCGCCGAACCGGGCCCGGTGACGGCCGAAGCCATGCGGATCTTCGCCGAGCAGGCGGCCGCCGACTTCGATCCGCGGTGATGACGGCCGGCCGCGGGGGCGAGTAGAAAGTCCTTGTGACCACAACGCTGCGCCCCGCAGGCCCGGACGACCGAAGCGCTGACGGACACCGGGCCCGTACCTACGACGTCTGCGTCAACAGCCGCCGGGTCGGCGGCATCCGGCTGACCACGGACCCGCTCTTCGGCCCCGCCGCCGGGCGGATAGCGGCCCTGGAGATCGACGCACCCGACCGGCACCGCGGCCGGGCCACGGTCGCCGCCCTGGCCGCCGAAGAAGTGCTGCGCGGCTGGGGCTGCCGGCAGATCGAACTCACCGTCCCCGCCGACGCGCGGGCCGCACTGAGCCTCGCCGCGGCCCTCGGATACACCGAGCGCAGCCGCCGGCTGGCCAAACCCGTCACCGCTGCACCCCAGTTGCCCCCGGGCAGCACCGACCGGCCGCTGTCCGAAGCCGCGTACCCGGTCTGGCGCGAGGCCGCCGTCGCGGCCCGCACGCGCCACCTCGTGCAGCAGGGAATGCCACCGGAACACGCCGCGCGCACGTCCGCCGAAGGGCACCACGCGATGCTCCCGCAAGGCCCCGCGACGCCGGGCCACGCCCTGCGGATCCTCACCCACGAGGGCTCGGACGCGGGGCACGTCTGGGTCGCCCTGCGGATGCCGGGGCACCCCGGTGGCTACGTCGTCGACGTGCA
This sequence comes from Streptomyces pinistramenti, assembly GCF_020564935.1. Taxonomy (GTDB): domain Bacteria; phylum Actinomycetota; class Actinomycetes; order Streptomycetales; family Streptomycetaceae; genus Streptomyces; species Streptomyces pinistramenti. Next base: position 129,463 of record NZ_JAJCXB010000016.1, on the reverse strand, counting down.
GGTCGGCGAGGCACACCGGGGGCGCGGCCACGGCCGCACGCTGCTGGGCATCGCCGAACGGGAATGCCGCGCCGCCGGGCGGCCCGGGCTCGGCCTCACCCTCCACCCCGGCAACGCCCCGGCCGCCGGGCTGCACGCGGCACTGGGCTACCGGCCCACCGCCCACCTCCTGCACAAGGCGATCCTGTGACACCGGGCCCCTGACCGGCAGGCCAGGCCGGGCTCAGCCCTCCCCGGCCAGCAGCCGGTCGGCGATCTCCTCGATGCGGGCGCGCAGCCCCTCCTGGCTCTTGCCGCCGTCGAGCCGCTGCCCGTCGATCACGTACGTCGGGGTGCCGGTGACACCGATCGCCTTGCCCTCCGCCTGGTCGGCGTCGACGATCAGCAGATGCTGGCCGTCGATCAGCGCGGTGTCCATCTCGTCGGCGTCCAGGCCGAGACCGTCAGCGATCTCCAGCAGCAGCCGCTCGCCCGACCTGCCCAGCTCCTCGGTACGCGCCAGCACCGCCTCGGCGAACGGCCAGCCCTGGCCCTGGACCACGGCCTCCTCTGCGGCCTGGGCCGCGGCGTAGGCGTGCTTGTGCTTCTCCAGCGGGAAGTGCCGCAGCCGGATCTCCAGCCGGTCGCCGTAGCGCTCGCGCAGGGCGCGCAGATCGTCCAGGGCGGCATGGCAGTCGGGACACTGCAGCTCGCACCACACGTCGAGGACGGCGGGCGCGGTACGGGCGGGGCCACAGGCGGCGGAGTCGTTCATGGGGCCAGTCTTCCAGCCCGCCCGGAGGGGCGGGAGCCGGGACCTGCGGAGGACCGCTACCCCGAGATCTCCCTGAAGGCCGGACCGGAACATGGCCCCGAACACGCTGGACAAGGCAGGATGGAGGAAGAGCGCACCGCGCGCTCCCCGTCCAACGGCAGGAGGACCCGATGCTGACATCGACCGTATGCGCCGCGGTGTCGGCCGCGGGCCTGGGCATCGCCGCGCTGACGGCCTACCGCAAGCGCTTCCTGGCCGCGACCCGCATCGCGGCTTTCGCCCTCATCCCCGTCGGCCTGGCGATGACCGGCATCATCGGCTGGGTCACCGACATCATCTTCAAGCCCATGGTCTGGGCCGGCTTCGGCGTGCTGGCGCTCTCGGTCGTGCTGTTCATGATCGGACGCATCGCGGAGCGCCGCAGGGGCGGGATCGGCAGCCGCAAGGAGCGCAGGGCCGCCACGGCCGCCCGCCCCGAAGCGGTGGCACCGGCCGCCTCCGCCCCCTCACTCGGCGCCGGCCGCACGGCGTCGCGGCCGGCCGCCGAGGCCGGCAAGAAGGGCAGGGCCGCCGCACCCAAGGATGACTTCTCGGACATCGAAGCGATCCTGAAAAAACACGGGATCTGATGAACTCCCGCTGCTGAGAGGCATCTTGGGCGATCACGCCCTGTCGTCTGCGCCATGATCGGCGCGAGATGAACGATGAGTGCGCCCTGGCCCGGGACGATGCCCCGGCCCCCGAACCGCGCGGCTGTCTTTTCGCGCTGTCCCAGCCACCCCTGATGCTCTTCCTGAGCGTCATCGGCTTCCTGCTGCTACTCGGCGCCGTACACGACCTCTTCATCCTGTGAGCCGCAGGACACGGTCGGGAAGCGAGCCGGAAACGCGGTGCAGGCGCAGGGGGCATCCCTGGCCCCTGCGCCGGTCGAAACCTTCCGCGCCCCTGGAGGGCGCAGCCGCTCAGCTCGCGGCCTCACGGCGCCGCGCCCGGTACGCCGCGACGTGCAGCCGGTTGCCGCACGTCCGGCTGTCGCAATAGCGCCGCGAGCGGTTGCGCGACAGATCGACGAAGGCGTGCCGGCAGTCCGGCGCCTCGCAGTACCGCAGCCGCTCCCGCTCACCGGCCACGATGAGGAAGGCCAGCGCCATCCCGCCGTCCGCCGCGAGATGGTCGGCGACCGAGGCGCCCGGCGCGAAGTAGTGGACGTGCCAGTCGTAGCCGTCGTGGTCGGTCAGCTGCGGCGTGGTGCCGGCCGAGGCCACCAGCGCATTCAGCAGTTCCACCGTGCTGCGGTCGTCGTCGGCGGCGAAGACCTGCGCGAAGTGCGCACGGACGGCACGTACGTCGGCCAGATCGCCGGGGCCGAGTGCGCCGACCCCGCTCACGTTGTTGCGGCCGAGGAAGCCCTGCAGGGCGGCGAGGTCGGTCAGGCTGTCCGGAGCCCCGGGCCCCTCGCCTTCCGGTGCGGAGTTCAGCAGGTCGACGACCGCGTCGAGCGCGCACCGGGTGTCATGGGTGATCATCACGGTTCCGCTCCCAGGCCGGGTGGGGCGGACGGATACCGCCCCGGGGTCCTTGCCGAATGGTCGCCGACTCTAGCGCGTCCAACAAGCTTCGGCGCCGCCACCGCGGTGGGTCCGCGGCGACGGCGCCGAAGTGTGCCGTATGAACTTGTCGGTCCTGCGACGTCTCCCCGAGTCGGACGCCGCAGAAGGTGAGCGGATTGTTGCGGTGGGTTGCTGTGGTGCGTCTCAGCTCTCCGCGAGGATGTGGGAGAGCTCTGTGTCGAGATCGAAGTGCCGATGTTCCGTACCGGGCGGCACGGCGGCATCGGTCCTTTTGAGGAACGATTCGAGGGCCCTCGCGGGGGCCTCGAGGAGGGCTTCGCCTTCCGGTGAGCTCAGGGCGATGCAGACCACGCCCTGACCGTGGCTCCGGGACGGCCAGACACGGACGTCTCCGGTGCCGGTGGGCCGGTGCAGGCCCTCGGCGAGGAGGTCGCGGGCGAAAACCCACTCCACGGTCTCCTCGGCTCCGGTATGGAAGGTGGCATGCACGGCATAGGGATCGGCCGTGTCATACCGCAGGCCCGCGGGTACAGGCAGTGAGGACTCGCTCGACACAACGAGGCGCAGGTGCAGCTCGCAGCTGACCGTGGTGTTCATAAGCGCCAGGGCCTTTCGCTCAGTGTGCGCTCGGGGATTCGCACGTCGGCGAAATCGACATGCCACCTACGGTGCCGTTGTAAACCCCTCTGACGGTTTTGGGTGGCTTCAGGTACCTCTTATGGCGGATTGCGGGATCGTCCTCAGTGGTAATTCCGGCGGAGTGACACCGTCCGGTAAGTTGGACTACATGAATACGGAGAGTCACGATGGCTGGGAGGGTGGTGAGGGGGGTACGACGCCGCCCGGGAAGCCGCTCGGGTCCAGAGCGCCGCACTTCATCAAGCGCTCACGGTCGCTGCACATGAGCTGGCAGGTGGGGGTCTTCGTCGTCGGCCTCGCGGTGGTGGCCGTCGGCGTGGTCATGCTGCCGCTGCCTGGCCCCGGCTGGCTGGTGATCTTCGCCGGCATGGCGATCTGGGCGACGGAGTTCGTCTGGGCCCAGCTGGTGCTGCGCTGGACCAAGCGCAAGGTGACCGAAGCGGCGCAAAAGGCGCTCGACCCGAAGGTGCGCCGCCGCAACATCATTCTGACGTCCGTCGGCGTGGTGATCATCGCGGTGCTGCTCGCGGTGTACGTGGGCAAGTTCGGCCTCGCGATGCCGTGGGACATCGGCGTATGAGGCGCCGGTGGTCACAAGTGCCCGCCGACGTGGGGTAATGTTGGCGGCGCGCCGGGCGATTAGCTCAGTGGGAGAGCGCTTCGTTCACACCGAAGAGGTCACTGGTTCGAACCCAGTATCGCCCACCCCGGCCGAAGGTCCGGAGGCTTCAAGCCTCCGGACCTTCGCGGTTGTTGGGCATTCAGGACCCCCGAAGCGGCACACTGACACCATGCCCCGCCGGTCACGCGTACCGCACCGCTACCGCTTCCGCAGCGTGTGGCTGCTCCAGGCCCCGCCTGCCGTCGTCTACGCGGTGCTCGAACGCGTCGAGAGCTATCCCTGCTGGTGGCCGCAGGTGCGGTCGGTCGACCGGATCGACGCGCGCAGCGGCACCGCCCGGTTCCGCTCGCTGCTGCCGTACGACCTAGACGTGGTCGCGGGCGAAGGTGTGCGGGATCCGCGTGCCGGGGTGCTGGAGGTGACGCTGGGCGGCGATCTGGAGGGCTGGGTGCGCTGGACCGTCGAGCCGCGGGGCGGCGGGACGCGGGCCGTCTTCGAGCAGGAGGTGGAGCTGCGCAAGCCGCTGCTGAGGCGCCTTGCGGTGCCGGGGCGCCCGCTGTTCATGATCAATCACGCGCTGATGATGCGCGGCGGCCGGCGCGGCCTCGCCGCCTGGCTGGCCCGCTGATGAGGGGCCGGAGGCGACGCGGGGTGACGGCCTGCGGGGCGGGTCGCCGGCGGGATCGCGAAGGAATTTGATGGAAGGCAGTGGCGGCCTGTATTGTTCAGGTCGTTCGCGAGGGAAACCCCGCAGGCACCCGGGCGATTAGCTCAGTGGGAGAGCGCTTCGTTCACACCGAAGAGGTCACTGGTTCGAACCCAGTATCGCCCACCGGGATCAAGGGCCGGACCGTCAATTGACGGTCCGGCCCTTTTCGTTGAGATCCTTTTCCGGGGTCCGGTGATTTCGCCGGGATTTCTCTGAGGCGGCATCAGAATTCAGGCGGCGGCCGGCAGCTCGGGCCGTATCGGCCAATGCGGATCGACGGGTTCGGGATTCCCGCTGCGCGCGAACCACGCCTGGAGGCCGCGTGCCTGGGCCGCGTACCACCTCGCCTGGAGGGTGTGCAGTTCGCTCGGCTGCAGCCGGTCGAGGCGGTGGGCGAAGCGCTGACCCAGGGCCCGCACCACGTGCAGCGCCGCCAGCGCGTCGGCGGCCGCCTCGTGGGCCCCCTCCAGCTCGACCTCGTAGTGCGCGCACAGGTCGGTCAGCGTGCGGCGGCCCTTGCGGTAGCGGTCCAGGTGCTTGTCCAGGACCCGCGGATCGAGGACGTGCAGCGGCTGCTTGCCCAGATAGCCGGCCAGGGAAGTGGCGCGATGCCGCTTCAACTCGCGGTCCAGCAGCGTGAGATCGAACGGCGCGTTCATCACGACCAGTGGCCGGCCGGCCAGCGACTGCGCGGCCAGCGCCCGCGCGACCTCCTCCAGGACCGGCGACGGCCAGCGGCCGCTGCGCGCGAGATGGCCGGCCGTCAGACCGTGGACCGCCGTCGCGGCCTCGGGTATCTCCACGCCGGGGTTGATCAGCCACCGGGTGGTGCGCGGCGCGGAGCGCGGGGTCTCCTGGATCACCAGCGCCGCGGAGACGACGCGATCGGTCTCGACGTCCACGCCGGTCGTCTCGGTATCGAAGGAAGCCAGCGGACCGTCATACCAGCACGGCATCATCCCAACTCCTCGCGCTCGTGCGACAGGTGACGGGGCACCTCACCCGAGCTGGTGATACCCGCCTGGTGGTGTTGTCGAACCGTCTTTGTTTGCGGACCACTTGACGCGGAGACAACCACAGGGACGGGGCAGGGCGATCCGTACGTCGTCTCCCGTCACTCGCGGACCCCACTCGATCGGCACGGCCCGGAAGGCTTGAGCGATGACGCTCGCGCAGCCCGAACCGGGCGGGCTGCTGCCGCAGCGGACCACACCGCAGCGCGGCGGACTCGCCATGACTGCCTGCATGGAGACTCTCCAGGTGGGCTATCTGCACGCGGTCGCCGCCGCCTCCGGGTGCTCGCTGGCGCAGCCCTTCCCGGACAACGGAATCGACTGGCACGTCAGCCATGGCGCGCCCGGACACACCGTCGACGACGAGGTCACCATCAAGGTGCAGCTGAAATGCACCTACCAGACGGCACCGCACCCGCCGGGCCGCAGCTTCGGCTTCACGCTCGACAACGACCATCTGACGAAGCTGGCCCGTACGCCCGTCGCGGTGCACAAGATCCTGGTCGTGATGCTGGCGCCGCGCGGTCAGGACGACTGGCTGCGGGCCGGGCACGACTGCCTCGAACTGCGGCACTGCTGTTACTGGATCAACCTGGCCGGCCATCCGGTGACCGGCCGGCGCAGGACCACCGTGCGGATCCCGACCGCGCGGATCTTCGACGACCGCGCGCTCTGCGACATCATGACGCGGGTCGGAGCGGGAGGGAGACCCTGATGCACCGGCCGACCGACGACCACGACACGAGGTACCCGGCGGGCGCGGTCCCGGCGTACCCGGATCCGGCCGAGCTGGATCCGGCGGTGCTCGGCGCCCTGCTGGCCCGGCACGGGTGGCACCGCCGGGGCGGCGCCACCGGCCGCTACGCGCGCTGGACGCCGCCCGGCGGGGGAGCCGGGACGAGCCTGCTGGTGCCGCAGGACAGCCGCTTCCCCGACAGCGCCGAACTGCTGGCCGAGGCGCTGGCCGCGCTGGCGCGGAGCGCGGCGCCGTCCGCCCGCGACATCCTGCTGGGCCTGGCGACGCCCAGCGACGAGGTGCGCTGGGAGCGCGAGATCCCCGACGACGGGTCGGGGGCCGCGCGCTGGGTGGCCCAGGAACAGCTGCGCGGCGCGGCCCGCGCGATGCTGGTCGCGGGCGCGCTCGGCACCTTCGCCCGCGCCGGGTACTACGGCTCCCGGTACAAGCGCCAGGCCGAGCGTTTCCTGGGGGAGGTGCTGGTGGGGCCGGCGTCGGCGGGGCGCGGGCTCACCGCGTTCGTACCCGTCACGGCCGGGCGCGGCGCGGCTGCCGGGCTGCAACGGGCGTTGCACGCGACCCGTGACGCCACCGACTACCAGCGGGCCACCGGCCGCATGGAGGCATTCGACGCGGCCGTCGGGCTCGGTGTCTGCCACGAACTGGCGCAGGCGCTGATCGCGTTGATCCGGGACGCGGAGGGGCTGCGGATCGCCGTGGACTGGTCGCCGGGCGCGGGTCCGCCCGTCGGCTGCCCGGCCCGTCCGGAGCCGGTGGAGTTCTCGCCCGGTGACCTGCCGGCGTTGCAGCGCGCCGCGCAGCGCTACGTACGGGACGAGCCGTCGCTGCCCGTACGGGTGACCGGCGCGGTGGTGCGGCTGCGCCGGGAGCGGCCGGGCGGCGGCGCGGTGCGGCTGCGGGTGCTCACCGGGGCGGACGTGGTGCAGGTGCGGGTCGCGCTGAGGGAGGAGGACTACCGCATCGCGGGGCACGCGCATCTGGTGGGGCTGCCGATCCGGGTCAGCGGCCGGCTGGAGAGCCGCGGCGGGTTCCGGCGGATCACCGGGGCGTGCGACGTCACCCCGGTGCAGGTCGACGAGGCGGAGCGGGACCGGCTGCTGAAGTCGCTCCAGGAGAACTTCGGCTCCTTCGAGGAGGCGTGCGGCGGGCCGCTCGCGGACGAATGAGGGGAGGGGGAAGGAAGGGGCGTGAGGTCACCGGGGCAAACCGTTTCGCGGTCCGGTCCATCGGCTCGGTACGATTTGGCTGCGCAGCGATCGCTGTCGCGCAGGAGACAGAGTCAGGAGAGACCGGTGTCAGACGTCCGTGTGACCGTCCAACGCGATTCCGAGCGGGAAGAACGCGTGGTGACCACGGGGACTACGGCCGCCGACCTCTTCCAGGGCGAGCGCAGTGTCGTCGCCGCGCGGGTGGCCGGGGAGCTGAAGGACCTGGCGTACGAGGTGGCCGAAGGCGAGGTTGTCGAGCCCGTCGAGATCACCTCCGACGACGGCCTGAACATCCTGCGGCACTCCACCGCGCACGTGATGGCGCAGGCCGTCCAGGAGCTGTTCCCGGAGGCGAAGCTCGGCATCGGCCCGCCGATCAAGGACGGCTTCTACTACGACTTCGACGTCGAGACCCCGTTCCACCCGGACGATCTCAAGCGCATCGAGAAGAAGATGCAGGAGATCCAGAAGCGCGGCCAGAAGTTCGCCCGCCGGGTCACCACCGACGAGGACGCCCGCGTCGAGCTGGCGGACGAGCCGTACAAGATCGAGCTGATCGGCCTCAAGGGATCCGCCGCCGATGCCGCCGAGGGCGCATCGGCCGAGGTCGGCGCCGGCGAGCTGACCATCTACGACAACCTCGACGCGAAGACCGGCGAGCTGTGCTGGAAGGACCTGTGCCGCGGCCCGCACCTGCCCAGCACCCGTGCCATCCCGGCGTTCAAGCTGATGCGGTCGGCCGCCGCCTACTGGCGCGGCAGCGAGAAGAACAAGCAGCTCCAGCGGATCTACGGCACCGCTTGGCCCACCAAGGACGAGCTGAAGGCCCACCTGGAGTTCCTCGCCGAGGCCGAGAAGCGCGACCACCGCAAGCTGGGCGCCGAACTGGACCTGTTCTCCATCCCGGAGGAGATCGGCTCCGGCCTCGCGGTCTTCCACCCCAAGGGCGGCATCATCCGCCGCACCATGGAGGACTACTCCCGCCGGCGGCACGAGGAGTCGGGCTACGAGTTCGTCTACACCCCGCACGCCACCAAGGGGAAGCTGTTCGAGAAGTCCGGCCACCTGGACTGGTACGCCGACGGCATGTACCCGCCCATGCAGCTGGACGAGGGCACGGACTACTACCTCAAGCCCATGAACTGCCCGATGCACAACCTCGTCTTCGACGCGCGTGGCCGTTCCTACCGTGAACTCCCGCTGCGGCTCTTCGAGTTCGGCACGGTCTACCGCTACGAGAAGTCCGGCGTGGTGCACGGCCTGACCCGGGCCCGCGGCTTCACCCAGGACGACGCGCACATCTACTGCACCAAGGAGCAGATGGCGGACGAGCTGGACTCGACGCTCACCTTCGTGCTCGACCTGCTGCGCGACTACGGCCTGAACGACTTCTACCTGGAACTGTCCACCAAGGATCCGGAGAAGTTCGTCGGCTCGGACGAGGTCTGGGAAGAGGCCACCGAGACGCTGCGCAAGGTCGCCGAGAAGCAGGGCCTGCCGCTGGTCCCGGACCCGGGCGGCGCCGCGTTCTACGGCCCGAAGATCTCGGTGCAGGCCAAGGACGCGATCGGCCGCACCTGGCAGATGTCCACCGTGCAGCTGGACTTCAACCTCCCGGAGCGGTTCGACCTGGAGTACACCGCGGCGGACGGCTCGAAGCAGCGGCCCGTCATGATCCACCGCGCGCTGTTCGGCTCCATCGAGCGGTTCTTCGCGGTCCTGCTGGAGCACTACGCGGGCGCGTTCCCGGTGTGGCTGGCCCCGGTGCAGGCGACCGGCATTCCGATCGGCGACGCGCACGTGCCCTACCTCCAGGAGTTCGCCGCCGATGCGCGCGCCAAGGGGCTGCGGATCGACGTCGACTCGTCGTCGGACCGGATGCAGAAGAAGATCAGGAACGCCCAGCGCAGCAAGGTGCCGTTCATGATCATCGCCGGTGACGAGGACGTCGCGAACGGCGCGGTCTCCTTCCGTTACCGCGACGGATCGCAGAAGAACGGGATTCCGCGGGACGAGGCGATTGCGGAGATCGTGGACGCGGTGGAGCGCCGGGTTCAGGTGTGACCCGGGCCGCCCGCTGAGCAACGGCCGGGCCCCGGCACGCGACACCGCGTGCCGGGGCCCGGCCGTTTCCGCTCAGCGCTCGCCCTCCTGCCGGAAGCGGCGCACCAGCCAGGAGGAGAACGAGCCGGCCATCGCGCCGGCCGGCCGGGGGAGAGGCGGGGCACCAGGACCCGGACCGCGTAGGCGGTCAGGAAGAGCGTCGACGCGGCGAGCAGGTACGGATCGATGCGTCTTTCCCGGGGCCGCAGGCGCGCGTCCCTGGCCATCGGCTCAGCATCATGGAGCGGGTGGACGAGTGTGCCCCAGCGACACGCGCGGGACGTGCGACGCCATATGCTGGCCCGTATGACAAGCGAGCCGGAGCAGCAGATCGGAGTCGGGACGCAGGACGCCTTCCAGCGCCTGTGGACGCCCCACCGGATGGCCTACATCCAGGGGGAGAACAAACCGAGCGGCCCGGGGGCCGCGGACGGCTGTCCCTTCTGCACGATTCCCGCGAAGTCGGACGAGGACGGCCTCGTGATCGCGCGCGGCGAGCATGTCTACGCGGTGCTGAACCTCTATCCGTACAACGGCGGTCATCTCATGATCGTGCCGTTCCGGCACGTCGCGGACTACACCGAGCTGGACGCTCCCGAGACGGCGGAGCTGGCCGAGCTGACGAAGCACGCGATGACCGCGCTGCGCACCGCTTCCGGGGCGCACGGCTTCAACATCGGGATGAATCAGGGCACGGTCGCCGGCGCGGGCATCGCGGCCCATCTCCATCAGCACGTCGTCCCGCGCTGGGGCGGCGACACCAACTTCATGCCGGTGGTCGGACACACCAAGGTGCTGCCCCAACTCCTCGCGGACACCCGGGCGATGCTCGCCGACGCCTGGCCGTCCCAGTAGTCAACGGAGCCCTCGGGACGCGGCGGACGACGGGGCGTACGGGTAGCGACACGAACCCACGCGAGTCGGACAAATAGCACGCATTTGGAAGGGCTGCGCCTGTAATGGGGCGGTGACTTCCTCAGACCGTCGCTCCGTGCTGCGCACGGTCGCGTCCGCAGCGGCCGCCGGTGCGTTCGCATCGGCCTGCGCCCCGGCCCGTACGGACTCCGCGACCGTACGGGCCCCTGGCGGCACGCCGAGCCGCTCCGGCCCCGCGCACTCCGCCGCCCCGCACCGGGCACACGCCGCCCGGCCGCCCACCCTGGCGCCGGGTCTGCCGGTGCAGATCGCCCACGGACCCCGTGACGGGCACGCGCTCGCGCTGACCTTCCACGGCCGCGGCGACCCCAGGACGGGCACCGCGTTGCTGGCCGAGGCCGAGCGGGCCGGTGCCCGGGTCACCGTGCTCGCCATCGGCGACTGGCTCGACGAGCAGCCCCACATGGCCCGCCGGATCCTCGACGGCGGCCACGAACTGGGCAATCACACCCTGCACCACCGCAACATCTGCGCCCTGTCCGAGGCCGACGCCTACGCCGAGATCACCGGCTGCGCCGAGCGGCTGCGCAAGCTCACCGGCAGCATCGGCAGCTGGTTCCGCCCCTCGCAGACCCAGTACGCCACCGACCTGGTGACCCGGCTGGCCCGCAAGGCCGGCTATCCCCACGTCCTCTCGTACGACGTGGACTCCCTCGATGCCGACGACCCCGGTGCGCCGGCCGTCCAGCGCGCGGTGCTGGACGGCGCCCGGCCCGGCTCCGTCGTCAGCCTCCACCTCGGGCACCCCGGCACGGTCGCCGCGCTGCCCCCGATCCTCGACGGCCTGCGCCGGCGCGGCCTGCGCGCGGTGACGACAACGGAGCTGGTGACCTGATGGCTGAGCGGACCCCTGCCCACGACCGCACGACGTACCGGAACCTGCGCAGGGCCGTACCGGCGGCCGTGGTGTGCGCGCTGCTGGCGGCCGGCTGCGGCGCCGGGGGCGGTGCGGCGGACACCGCGGCACACAGCCCGCGCCCGGCCAGGCCATCGCCGGTGCGGGCCGCGGCCTCCGACCTGCCGGGGATGCCGCCGCTGCTCGACAGGAACGACCTCTACGCGGCGGACCGGCCGGGCAAACTGGCGCCGCAGGTCAAGGACTTCCCGCCGCTGATCTACGTACCGAACACCGAATCCGACACGGTCAGCGTCATCGACCCCAAGACGTACAAGGTCATCCGGACGATCCCGGTGGGCGTGCAGCCGCAGCACGTCGTGCCGTCCTGGGACATGAAGACCCTGTGGGTGAACAACAACCGGGGCCACGACCTGACCCCGATCGACCCCAAGACCGGCAAGGTCGGTAAGACCGTCGCGGTCCACGACCCGTACAACCTCTACTTCACGCCCAACGGGAAGTACGCGATCGTGATGGCGTCGATGGACCGGGAGCTGGTCTTCCGCGATCCGCACACCATGAAGATCCGCAAGACCGTGCCGGTGAGCTGCGCCGGCGTCAATCATGCCGACTTCTCGCCGGACGGCAGGTACTTCATCGTCTCCTGCGAGTTCTCCGGCGAACTGCTCAAGGTCGACACCGAGAAGATGAAGGTGACCGACCAGCAGAAGCTGCCGTTGGACGGCGCGATGCCCCAGGACGTGAAGATCTCCCCGGACGGCAAGACCTGGTACATCGCCGACATGGCGGCCGACGGGGTGTGGGTGCTCAACGGCGACACCTTCGCCCGGCCCAGGCTGATGCCCACCGGCAAGGGCGCCCACGGCCTCTACGTCAGCCGTGACTCCAAGGACATGTACATCTCCAACCGCGGCGAGGGATCCATCTCGCTCCTGGACTTCAAGTCCGGCCGCCTCACCGGCAAGTGGCACATCCGCGGCGGCGGCAGCCCCGACATGGGCGGCGTCTCCACCGACGGCAAGGTGCTCTGGCTGTCCGGCCGCTACAACTCCGAGGTCTACGCCCTCGATACCCGTACGGGGAAGACCCTGGCGAAGATCCCGGTCGGCAACGGCCCGCACGGTCTGGCCGTCTACCCGCAGCCCGGCCGCTACTCGCTCGGGCACACGGGGATCTTCCGCTAGGTCCTAGGGCGTGCGGCCCGTCGCCGAGGCGAAGCCCAGCCAGGTGTGCCGGTTGCCCGCCCAGCACCAGCCGATCTTGGGGGCATTGCGGCGCTCGCGGCCGTCCCGCCCGGTGCCGTTGCTGATCCAGACGGCCGGGGTGCGGGCGTCCAGGGCGCCGTTCGCCTTGCGCAGCCGGGAGCCGATGGTCATGAAGCAGTGGTTGCGCTCCAGGGCGGCGGGCTGTTGCAGCACCCAGTGGATGCCCTCGGCGAGCAGCAGCGGGGTGCGGGTTTCCGCGGCGAGTGCGGGCAGCGCTTCGTTCGGGCTCCAGTTGGCCAGGCGGTCGCCGCGGTCGAGGCCGGTGAGGAGGTAGAGGGGAGTGTCAGGCAGCTCGATGGTGTCGAGTGGGGCGAAGCGGTCGGCGTCGGGCATGTCGGTGACGATGAAGCCGGGCCTGCCGTCATAGCGGAGCAGCGGCGCGAGGGCGGAGGCGGGGGCGAGGTCCGGGTGGACGACGAGCAGGCCGCCGCCTTCGTTCGTGGCGGACTCGGCGAAGGCGCGCAGCTCGGCCGCGGGCAGCCCGGCGATCTCGTGCACGGCGAGTGCGATCAGGCGCTCGGCCTGAGCGGCGGGGGAGGGGAGAGCGAGGTCGCTGGTGGCGGTGGGCGCGGGTACGGGCACGGCACTCCCTCGGGGTTCGCGGTTCGGGGAACCGGAAGAACGGTGGGTGCCGGGTCAACGAGGCGGTGCCGCCGCATGTTCCCGGGCGGCGGCGCCCGGGTGGCGAGGGCCGCGACACTGCGGTGACGTGCGAAACGCGCCCGAACCCCTACGCGTTGTACTCGTCCGCCTTCCCCGGCTCCGCGCCCTGGACCATGCCGCTGAGGACCAGCGAGCGGTTGTTGAAGCGCTCGGTGTCCACGCCGTTCTCCTTGAGCACGCTCATGGCGGCGGCGTGGACCGTACGCAGCACGGGGGTCGCGGCGCGCAGCGCGTCGTCGGCCATGAAGCGGTGCCGCCAGGGCTTGTCCGCCCAGACGTGGCGCAGCCCGAACGGTTCGGGGAGAGCCAGCTTCCCGCCCAGGAAATCCAGTACCGGCGGGAACCACGTCAGCGGCGCACGGGCCGCGAGCCGGACGACCTCGCCGGGCTCGATCAGCGGCAGCGTCTGCGTCCTGGTCTCCCAGAACTTGACGACCTTGGCGACGTCCTTGGTTTTCGGCGACGGCTTGCTGGTGAACAGGGAGTTGACCGGCCCCAGGGCATGGCCGGTGACCTCGATGCGCAGCGTTTCGTGCAGCACCGTGACCGTAATGAGGAGGGTGAGCACCAACTGGCCGTCCCAGAGGACGAATTGGACGCCCAGGTAATGGCGGTTGCCGCTGCCGAACTGCTGCTCGTTGCAGATCCGCTCTATCTCGTGGCCACGGATCTGGAACGCGTCGGTGTCCGTGCCGTCCGGGCGGGAGACGTCCTTGGCCTTTTCGCCGACCGGCGCGACGATCCAGTGGCGCACCTGCGGCGGCTGCTGGAAACCACCGGTGTGCAGCGGGCTGCGCTCCAGCAGCCGCAGCCGGTCGTGGATCACCCGGATCACGTCCCAGCTGCGGAACGGATGGATCTCGGTGCCTTCCTTCGCCGGCTTCAGCTCCTCGGCCAGCTGCCAGCTGCCCCAGCGGGTGCCCATGCCGAGTATCCCGCGGGGGCCGGCGTAGAAGACGACGTTGCTGCGCTGCTCGGCGGAGAGCTTGGCGAGGTTGTGCCGCAGCGTTTCGGCCGCGATCTCGTTCGGGTCGCCCGGTACCGCCTCGGGGATCTTCGCGCCCACGCCGCCGCCGTCGAGCAGTCCCTTCCACGCGCCGCGCAGTATCACGGCCGTCCGCTCGCAGATCTGCTTGGCGATCCACCAGCCGACGACCGGGGCGATCAGCGCGCCGCGCGCGTACAGCGGCCAGAAGCCGTTGAACGGGAGCTTGACCAGGAGGACCACGCCGGCCACCGCGAGCGCGAGGAGCAGCGCCCCGCCCATCACCGAAGTGCCCTTGCCGTCCTTGCCGAGCGCCTTCTTGAGCTGGAAGGCGCCCAGCCACAGCAGCACGCCCGGCAGAAAGACCACGCCGAACACCACCATGATCAGCGTCAGTTTGGCGTCCCGCTGCTTACGGATGCGGGTGGCGGCCAGGCAGTGCTCGACGATGGTCTGCGGTTCCGTCCCGAAGGACTGGATGAGGGCCTTGCGGCCGCCGCCGAGCATCCGTACCTGCACGGCACGGGAGAACGCCTCGCCCAGGTTCGGTGCGAACAGCGACAGCTTCGGCTTCTTGATGTCGGACTTGCTGGAATCCGAGTCCGCCTTCGAGATGTCGTCGAGCGGGCTGTCCCGGTACGCGGCCGAGGCCAGCGCCTGCGTCGCTGCGGTCTGCCCGGCGCCGCCCGAGAGCGGTACCTGCGCCCCAGGACTGAAGTCGAAGCCGTCTGCTGCCACTGCCCGCCCCCATCGCCGCCCACATCTGCTGCTGCGGCTCATTCCCGACTACCGCCCACGGCACACCTGCCGAGCCTGTGACCTCAGCGTACAGCCGCCGTCCCGCTCAAGGGAGTTGAGTCGGACAGCGGCTGACGAACCGTTGACTATGCGCCGTTTTCCGCCTGCTCCCGCAGCTTGCCGGAGAGCTGCGGCGGCATCGGCTCGTGCCGCAGATAGGTGCGGGAGAACTGTCCTGTGCCGTGCGAGAGCGACCGCAGATCGACCGCGTACCTGCCGATCTCCGTCTCCGGGACCTCCGCGCGCACCAGCGTACGGTCCGCCCCCGACTGCTCGGTGCCCACCACCCGGCCGCGCCGACCCGACAGGTCGCTCATCACCGGCCCGACGAATTCGTCCGGAATCAACACCGCGACCTCGGCGACCGGTTCGAGGAGATCGATCCGGGCCTGCGCCGCCGCGTCGCGCAGCGCCAGCGCCCCCGCCGTCTGGAACGCGGCGTCCGACGAATCCACCGAGTGCGCCTTGCCGTCCAGCAGCGTGACGCGGACGTCGGTGAGCGGATAACCGGCGGCCACCCCGAGCGCCGCCTGGGCGCGGATGCCCTTCTCCACGGACGGGATGAACTGCCGCGGCACCGCGCCGCCCACGACCTTGTCGGCGAACTCGATGCCGGCGCCGCCCGGCAGCGGCTCCACCTCGATCTCGCAGATCGCGAACTGGCCGTGGCCGCCGGACTGTTTCACATGCCGGCCGCGACCCGGTGCCATGCCGGCGAAGGTCTCCCGCAGCGACACCATGTGCGTGACGGTGTCCACCTGCACGCCGTAGCGGGCGCGCAGCCTCTCCAGCGCCACATCGGCATGCGCCTCGCCCAGGCACCACAGCACCACTTGACGGGTGTGCGGATGGTGCTCCAGACGCATCGTCGGATCCTCCGCCACCAGCCGCGCCAGGCCGTGCGAGAGCTTGTCCTCGTCGGCCTTGCTGTGCGCCTGGATCGCGACCGGCAGCTGCGGGTCGGGCATCGCCCACGGTGCCATCAGCAGCGGGGCGTCCTTGGCCGAGAGGGTGTCGCCGGTCTCGGCGCGGGTCAATTTCGCCACGCACGCCAGATCGCCGGCGACGGCCTGCGACAGCGGCCGTTGCTGCTTCCCGAACGGCGTGGACAGCGCGCCCACCCGCTCGTCGACGTCGTGGTCCTCATGGCCGCGGTCCTCCAGACCGTGCCCCGAGACGTGCACGGTCTCGTCCGGACGCAGGGTGCCGGAGAAGACCCGGACCAGCGAGATCCTGCCGACATACGGATCGGACGAGGTCTTGACCACCTCGGCGGCGAGCGGCCCGGCCGGGTCGCAGGTCAGCGGGGGCCGCGGGGATCCGTCGGTGCCGGTGACCCCCGGCGCCTCGCGTTCGGCGGGCGTCGGGAAGCCGCGGGTGATCAGGTCGAGCAGTTCGACGGTGCCCAGGCCCTGCCGGGCGCCCTCGGGTGCCGGGGCCGCGGCGAGCACCGGATGGAACGTCCCGCGGGCGACCGCCGTTTCCAGATCCCCGATGAGGGTCTTGACGTCGATCTCCTCACCGCCCAGGTAGCGGTCCATCAGGGTCTCGTCCTCGCTCTCGGCGATGATCCCCTCGATGAGCCGGCCGCGGGCCTCGGCGATCACCGGCAGCTCGTCCGCGGTCGGTTCGCGCTCGGTGCGCTCGCCCGACGAGTAGTCGAAGACGCGCTGGGTGAGCAGGCCGATCAGGCCGTGCACGGGGGCGTGGCCGTCGGCGCCCGGAGTGCCGTACAGGGGGAGATAAAGGGGGAGGACGGCGTCCGGATCCTCGCCGCCGAAGGCGTCGCGGCACAGTTCGGTCATCCCGTCGAAGTCGGCACGGGCCGCTTCGAGGTGGGTGATGACCAGTGCCCGCGGCATGCCGACCGCCGCGCATTCGTCCCAGATCGTACGGGTGGCCCCGGCCACGCCGTCCGCCGCCGAGACCACGAAGAGGGCCGCGTCCGCCGCTCGCAGACCGGCCCTCAACTCCCCGACGAAATCGGCGTATCCGGGGGTGTCCAGCACATTGATCTTGGCGCCCTCCCACTCCACAGGCACCAGGGACAGCTGGACGGAGCGCTGCCTGCGGTGCTCGATCTCGTCGTAGTCCGACAGCGAGCCGCCGTCCTCGACCCGGCCCGCGCGGTTGACCGCGCCCGAGGCCAGTGCCAGCGCCTCCACCAGGGTGGTCTTGCCCGATCCACTGTGGCCGACCAGCACCACGTTCCGCAGGGCTGTGGGGTGGCCGGCCGCCGGTGCCCTTCCGGCGGCTCCCGGACGTGTACCCGTCTTCTCGCTCATGTGTCTCGCCTCCAGGTCGACACTTTGCGGTGATTCGAGCTTTCCACCGCCGTCATGCCGCGTCCATACGTGGCACACGGGGGCGGCACGGCCGGGGCCCGCCCGGCGGCCGCGCACCTGGGCTCCGCGGGGCCCGCAGCCCCGTGCCCCGCCCGTTGCACCCCGTGCCGCGATGCGTCCGCAGCGGTCCGCGGGCGCCTGGCTACGATGGGCCAGCCGGTGGCCCATCGACCGCGCGGCCCGTTTCAACCCTCCGGGAAGGCCATGCTGAACAAGTACGCGCGTGCGTTCTTCACGCGTGTTCTCACGCCGTTCGCCGCCCTGCTCATCCGTCTCGGGGTCAGCCCGGACGCGGTCACCCTCGTCGGGACCGGAGGCGTGGTGGCCGGTGCCCTGGTCTTCTACCCCCGCGGTGAATTCTTCTGGGGCACGGTCGTCATCACCCTGTTCGTCTTCTCCGACCTGGTCGACGGCAACATGGCACGGCAACTGGGCCGGTCCAGCCGCTGGGGCGCCTTCCTCGACTCCACCCTCGACCGGGTCGCCGACTCCGCGATCTTCGGCGGCCTCGCCCTCTGGTACGCCGGGGGCGGCGACAGCCAGATGCTCTGCGCGATGGCGATCTTCTGCCTCGCCAGCGGCCAGGTGGTCTCGTACACCAAGGCGCGCGGCGAGGCCATCGGGCTGCCGGTGAACGTCAACGGCCTGGTGGAGCGCGCCGAGCGGCTGGTCATCTCGCTGGTGGCCTGCGGTCTGTCCGGGCTGCACGCCTTCGGGGTGCCGGGCGTCCAGATCCTGCTGCCGCTCGCCCTGTGGGTCGTCGCCATCGGCAGCGCCGTCACGCTCGCCCAGCGCGTGGTGACCGTACGCCGTGAATCGGCCGAGGCCGACGCCGTCGCACAAGGGGGGAACGGCGCATGAGCCGCACCGGCCGACCGCTCATCGACACCGAGAAGCTCACCGACAGCCTGTACGGACTGGGCTGGAGCACCGTCAAGAAGCTGCCCGAAGGCGTCGCGGTACGCCTGGGCCGGCGCATCGCCGACACGGCCTGGAAGCGCCGCGGCAAGGGCGTCCTGCGCCTGGAGGCCAACCTCGCCCGGGTCGTCCCGGATGCCTCGCCGCAGCGCCTCGCCCAGCTGTCCCGGGCCGGCATGCGCTCCTACATGCGCTACTGGATGGAGTCCTTCCGGCTGCCTGCCTGGAGCAAGGACCGGATAAGGGCGGGTTTCACCCCGCAGGACGTGCACCACCTGGAAGAGGGCCTCAAGAGCGACCGCGGTGTCATCCTCGCCCTGCCCCACATGGGCAACTACGACCTCGCGGGTGTCTGGGTCACCACCAAGCTCGGCGTCCCCTTCACCACCGTCGCCGAACGCCTCAAGCCGGAAAGCCTCTACGACCGGTTCGTCGCCTACCGCGAGGGCCTGGGCATGGAGGTGCTGCCGCACACCGGGGGCGCCGCCTTCGGCACCCTCGCCCGGCGGCTGCGGTCCGGCGGCCTGGTCTGCCTGGTCGCCGACCGCGACCTGTCCAGCTCCGGCATCGAGGTCACGTTCTTCGGCGGCGCCGCGAAGATGCCGGCCGGGCCCGCGATGCTCGCCGTACAGACCGGCGCCATGCTGCTGCCGGTCACCCTCTGGTACGACGACACCCCGATCATGCGCGGCCGGGTCCACCCCGAGATCGGCGTCCCGGAGACCGGAACCCGCGCCGAGAAGGCCGCGGCGATGACCCAGTCGCTCGCCGACGCCTTCGCCTCCGGCATCGCCGGCCACCCCGAGGACTGGCACATGCTGCAACGCCTGTGGCTCGCCGACCTGGAGCCGCGCGACGCGGCCCGCGGAACGGAGACGCCGTGAGAATCGGCATCGTCTGCCCCTACGCCTGGGACGTCCCGGGCGGCGTCCAGTTCCACATCCGCGACCTCGCCGAACACCTCATCCGGCTCGGCCACGAGGTCTCCGTCCTGGCCCCCGCGGACGACGAGACGCCGCTGCCGCCCTACGTCGTCTCCGCGGGACGCGCCGTGCCCGTCCCGTACAACGGCTCGGTCGCCCGGCTGAACTTCGGCTTCCTGTCCGCCGCCCGGGTCCGCCGCTGGCTCCAGAGCGGCGCCTTCGACGTCATCCACATCCACGAACCGGCATCCCCCTCGCTCGGCCTGCTCGCCTGCTGGGCCGCGCAGGGCCCGATCGTGGCGACCTTCCACACCTCCAATCCGCGCTCCCGGGCGATGATCGCCGCGTACCCGATCCTGCAGCCCGCGCTGGAGAAGATCAGCGCGCGGATCGCGGTCAGCGAGTACGCCAGGCGCACGCTGGTCGAACACCTCGGCGGGGACGCGGTGGTCATCCCCAACGGCGTGGACGTCGACTTCTTCGCCGACGCCGAGCCGAAGCCCGAGTGGCAGTCGGCGGCGGCGCGCGGCCAGGACGAGGGCGGCGGGCCGCGGGCGGGCACGATCGGCTTCATCGGGCGGATCGACGAACCCCGCAAGGGCCTGCCGGTCCTGATGAAGGCGCTGCCCGCGATCCTCGCCGAGATCCCGCACGCCCGGCTGCTGGTGGCCGGCCGCGGCGACGAGGAAGAGGCGGTCGCCGGGCTGCCCGCCGCGCTGCGCTCCCGGGTCGAATTCCTCGGCATGGTCAGCGACGAGGACAAGGCGCGGCTGCTGCGCAGCGTCGACCTCTACGTCGCCCCGAACACCGGCGGCGAATCGTTCGGCATCATCCTCGTCGAGGCGATGTCGGCGGGCGCACCCGTCCTCGCCAGCGATCTCGACGCCTTCGCCCAGGTACTCGACCAGGGCGCGGCGGGCGAGCTGTTCGCGAACGAGGACGCCGACGCGCTGGCGGCGGCCGCGGTACGGCTGCTGGGCGACCCCGCACGGCGGGCCGAACTGCGCGCGCACGGATCCCGGCACGTACGCCGCTTCGACTGGTCGACGGTCGGCGCCGACATCCTCGCCGTCTACGAGACGGTCACCGACGGTGCCGCGTCCGTGGCCGCCGACGAACGCGCCGGGCTGCGCGCCCGCTGGGGCCTGGCCAAGGACTGACCTCCCGGGAGCGGAGCGAAGGGCCCGCGCCCGGCGGCGTACGCGGGCGGACCGGCCGGGCGCGACGGCCCGGTAACGTGACCCGGCGTGACCACTTTCATCTGGATCGCGGCCGTCGTCGTCCTCGTCGGCATCTACCTGAGCTGGACGGCCGGCCGCCTCGACCGCCTGCACGCCCGCATCGACGCGGCCAGGGCGGCGCTCGACGCGCAACTGCTGCGGCGCGCTTCGGTCGCCCAGGAGATCGGCACATCGGGCGTCCTCGACCCCGCGGCCTCGATCGTCCTCTACCAGGCGGCACACGAGGCCCGGCAGGCCGAGGAGGACCACCGTGAGGTCGCCGAGAGCGAGCTGACCCAGGCATTGCGCGCCACCCTCGGTGAGGAGGCGCAGCTGGCGGCGGTCCGCGAGGCACCGGGCGGCGCGCAGACGCTCACCGAACTCACCGCCGCGATCCGCCGCGTCCCCATGGCGCGCCGCTTCCACAACGACGCCGTACGGGCCGCCCGCGCCGTCCGCCGCCACCGGGTCGTCCGCTACTTCCGGCTCGCCGGGCACGCCCCGTTCCCGCTCGCCTTCGAGATGGACGACGAGCCACCGGCCGCCATCGGCGACCGGCCCGCAGGCTCCTGACTTGGGGAGCGACGAGCCACCGGCCGCTAATTGGCCCTTTCCGCGGGCCCCTCACAAACGGTTGTGTGGGTGGAGAAGCCCACACACCCGCACTGAGTGAGGTCAACAGTGTCCAGCACGCCCACCACGCCCCAGCACCCCGAGACCGGAACCGCACGCGTCAAGCGCGGCATGGCCGAGCAGCTCAAGGGCGGCGTGATCATGGACGTCGTCACGCCGGAAGAGGCGAAGATCGCCGAGGACGCCGGCGCGGTCGCCGTCATGGCCCTGGAGCGGGTGCCCGCCGACATCCGCAAGGACGGCGGCGTGGCCCGGATGTCCGACCCCGACATGATCGACGGCATCATCAACGCGGTCTCCATCCCGGTCATGGCCAAGTCCCGCATCGGCCACATCGTCGAGGCCCAGGTGCTCCAGTCGCTCGGCGTCGACTACATCGACGAGTCCGAGGTCCTCACCCCGGCCGACGAGGTCAACCACTCCGACAAGTGGGCCTTCACCACCCCCTTCGTGTGCGGTGCCACCAACCTGGGCGAGGCGCTGCGCCGGATCGCCGAGGGCGCGGCCATGATCCGCTCCAAGGGCGAGGCCGGCACCGGCAACGTCGTCGAGGCGGTCCGCCACATGCGGCAGATCAAGGGCGAGATCGCCCGGCTGCGCGGCTACGACAACAACGAGCTGTTCGCCGCGGCCAAGGAGCTGCGCGCCCCGTACGAGCTGGTCAAGGAGGTCGCCGAGCTGGGCAAGCTGCCGGTCGTGCTGTTCTCCGCCGGCGGCGTGGCGACCCCGGCCGACGCGGCCCTGATGCGCCAGCTCGGCGCCGAGGGCGTCTTCGTCGGCTCCGGCATCTTCAAGTCGGGCGACCCGGCCAAGCGTGCTGCCGCGATCGTGAAGGCCACCACCTTCTACGACGACCCGAAGGTCATCGCGGACGTCTCCCGCAACCTCGGCGAGGCCATGGTCGGCATCAACTGCGACACCCTCCCCGAGTCCGAGCGCTACGCCAACCGCGGCTGGTAAGGCAGGAGATGAGCACCCCCACCATCGGCGTGCTGGCCCTCCAGGGCGACGTCCGTGAGCACCTCGTGGCGCTCGCCGATGCGGACGCCCTGGCCAGGCCGGTACGCCGTCCCGAGGAGCTGGCCGGGCTCGACGGCCTGGTCGTCCCCGGCGGCGAGTCCACCACCATGTCCAAGCTCGCGGTCAGCTTCGGGATGCTGGAGCCGCTGCGCGCGTTCGTACGGGCCGGCAAGCCGGTCTACGGCACCTGCGCCGGCATGATCATGGTCGCGGACAAGCTGCTGGACGCCCGCGAGGACCAGGAGACGCTCGGCGGCGTCGACATGATCGTGCGCCGGAACGCCTTCGGACGGCAGAACGAGTCCTTCGAGGCCGCCATCGAGATGGCCGGCATCCCGGGCGGCCCGGTGCAGGGCGTCTTCATCCGGGCGCCCTGGGTGGAGTCGGTCGGCGCCGCGGCAGACGTACTGGCGACGTACGGCGGGCACACGGTGGCCGTCCGGCAAGGTAACGTCCTCGCCACGTCTTTCCACCCGGAGCTGACCGGCGACCACCGGGTGCACGCGTTCTTTGTCGCTATGGTGAAGGCCGCATAACGCGCGTACCTGGGCGTCCGCGGGCGAGGGACCGGCGGTACGTACGGCGGCCCGAGCCATTCCCGGTAGGATCTCAGGCGTTCGTTTCTCAATTGGTTACGCGAAGGAGACAGGCGGATGTCCGGCCACTCTAAATGGGCTACGACGAAGCACAAGAAGGCCGTGATCGATGCCAAGCGCGGCAAGCTCTTCGCGAAGCTGATCAAGAACATCGAGGTTGCGGCCCGCACCGGCGGCGCCGACCCCGAGGGCAACCCGACCCTCTTCGACGCCATCCAGAAGGCCAAGAAGAGCTCGGTGCCCAACAAGAACATCGACTCCGCGCTCAAGCGCGGTGCGGGTCTTGAAGCGGGCGGCGCCGACTACGAAACCATCATGTACGAGGGGTACGGCCCCAACGGTGTCGCGGTGCTCATCGAGTGCCTCACCGACAACCGCAACCGCGCCGCATCGGACGTCCGCGTCGCGATGACCCGCAACGGCGGCTCGATGGCCGACCCGGGCTCGGTGTCCTACCTGTTCAACCGCAAGGGCGTCATCATCGTCCCCAAGGGCGAGCTGTCCGAGGACGACGTGCTCACCGCCGTCCTGGACGCCGGTGCCGAGGAGGTCAACGACCTCGGTGACACCTTCGAGGTGCTCAGCGAGGCCACCGACCTGGTCGTGGTCCGCACCGCGCTCCAGGAAGCCGGCATCGACTACGACTCGGCCGACGCCAGCTTCGTCCCGACCATGCAGGTCGAACTGGAGGAAGAGGGCGCGCGCAAGATCTTCAAGCTGATCGATGCGCTGGAGGACAGCGACGACGTGCAGAACGTCTTCGCCAACTTCGACGTCTCGGACGAGACGATGGCCAAGGTCGACGCCTGACGGGCGTCCGCCCCGCACGACGACAGCGGCCCGCCGGTGCGAACCGGCGGGCCGTTTCGCCTGATCCGGCCGGTGGGGCGCCCCGCCCGCGCCGCAATGTCAGTGGCAGCCGATAGCCTGCACGAACAGACTGCCGGTTGATCACGGAGAGGGGCATCGTGCGCGTACTGGGCGTGGACCCGGGGCTGACCCGCTGCGGCGTCGGCGTGGTGGACGGCGTGGCCGGCCGGCCGCTGACGATGGCCGGCGTCGGTGTCGTCCGCACCCCGGCGGACGCCGACATCGCCCAGCGCCTGGTCCTCATCGAGCGCGGCATCGACGCCTGGCTCGACGAACACCGCCCCGAATGCGTCGCTGTGGAGCGGGTGTTCAGCCAGCACAACGTCCGTACGGTCATGGGCACCGCCCAGGCCAGCGCGGTCGCCATGCTGTGTGCGGCCCGCCGCGGACTGCCGGTGGCGCTGCACACCCCCAGCGAGGTCAAGGCCGCCGTGACGGGCTCGGGCCGGGCGGGCAAGGAGCAGGTCGGCGCCATGGTGACCCGCCTGCTGCGGCTCGACGCACCGCCCAAACCGGCCGACGCGGCCGACGCCCTGGCGCTGGCCATCTGCCACATATGGCGCGCGCCCGCGGTCAACCGCCTCCAGCAGGCGCAGGCCGCGGCCCGCCGTGCCGCTCCCGTCCGCGCCCCCGGTATCCGCCGGGCGGCTCCCCAGAAGGGCACCACCCGATGATCGCCTTCGTCTCCGGCCCGGTCGCGGCCCTCGCACCGGACACCGCCGTCATCGAGGTCGGCGGCATCGGCATGGCCGTCCAGTGCACGCCGGACACCCTTTCCGGGCTGCGCATCGGCCGGCCGGCCAAGCTCGCCACCTCTCTCGTCGTCCGCGAGGAATCGCTCACCCTCTACGGCTTCGCCGACGACGACGAGCGGAACACCTTCGAACTCCTGCAGACCGCCAGCGGCGTCGGCCCGCGGCTGGCCCAGGCCATGCTCGCGGTGCACTCCCCGGACGCCCTGCGCCTGGCCGTCTCCACCGGCGACGAGAAGAGCCTCACCGCCGTGCCCGGCATCGGCAAGAAGGGCGCCCAGAAGCTGCTGCTGGAGCTGAAGGACCGGCTCGGTGCACCGCTCGGCATCGCCCGCGCCGGCATCGGCAGCCCCGTCACCGCCGGCTGGAGCGACCAGCTGCACGCCGCCCTGATCGGCCTCGGGTACGCCACCCGCGAGGCGGACGAAGCGGTCGCCGCCGTCACCCCGCAGGCCGACGCCGCCGTCGCCGAGGGCGGCAAGCCGCAGATCCCGCAGCTGCTCAAGGCGGCGCTGCAGACCCTGAACCGCGCACGATGAGCCGCTTCCCCCGGCGAGATCCGGCCCGATCGGCACGGCCGCGCGCCGTCCCGCCGCCCGCGGGCTCCCGACCGTACGACCACGCAGGCGGCCAGGCCGCCCCGACCCCGCGAGGCAATCCGCAGTGAACTGGGACGACACCGCACCGTCCACCGCAGACGAGGCCGACGGCACCGACCGGCTGGTCGGGGCCGACGCCGACGGCGAGGACACCGCGGTCGAAGCGGCCCTGCGCCCCAAGGACCTCGAAGAATTCGTCGGCCAGGAGCGGGTGCGCGAACAGCTCGACCTGGTGCTGCGCGCCGCCCGCGCCCGCGGCGCCACCGCCGACCACGTCCTGCTCTCCGGGGCCCCCGGCCTCGGCAAGACCACCCTGTCGATGATCATCGCCGCCGAGATGGGCGCCCCGATCCGCATCACCTCGGGCCCCGCCATCCAGCACGCGGGCGACCTCGCCGCGATCCTCTCCTCCCTCCAGGAGGGCGAGGTGCTCTTCCTCGACGAGATCCACCGGATGTCCCGCCCGGCCGAGGAAATGCTCTACATGGCCATGGAGGACTTCCGCGTCGACGTCATCGTCGGCAAGGGTCCTGGCGCCACCGCCATCCCCCTCGAACTCCCGCCCTTCACCCTGGTCGGCGCCACCACCAGGGCCGGCCTGCTGCCACCCCCGCTGCGCGACCGCTTCGGCTTCACCGGCCACATGGAGTTCTACGCCCCGCCGGAGCTGGAGCGCGTCATCCACCGCTCGGCCGGCCTGCTGGACGTCGAGATCGACTCCGGCGGCGCCGCGGAGATCGCCGGCCGCTCCCGCGGTACCCCGCGCATCGCCAACCGCCTGCTGCGCAGGGTCCGCGACTACGCCCAGGTCAAGGCCGACGGCGTGATCTCCCGCGGCACCGCGTCCCGGGCCCTGGACGTCTACGAGGTCGACGCCCGGGGCCTGGACCGCCTCGACCGCGCGGTGCTCACCGCGCTGCTGAAGCTGTTCGGCGGCGGCCCGGTGGGACTCTCCACCCTCGCCGTCGCGGTGGGGGAGGAGCGGGAGACCGTCGAGGAGGTCGCCGAACCGTTTCTGGTCCGCGAAGGACTCCTGGCGCGTACGCCCCGTGGCCGGATCGCGACCCCCGCGGCCTGGGCGCATCTCGGGCTCGTACCACCACAGCCGCAATCGGGTGGAAGCGGGCAGCAGGGCCTGTTCAGGGCGTGACGGCGCGGAGACTCGCAGGGTCAGGAACTGCGGTGCGATGCTGGGCGTTGTTCCACTGGTGCGGACTGACTTAGACTCCGCCGATGCCGTCCGTATGGTTCGGCATACCCACCCCCGAATATCAGGCCGCCGACCAGCGGTCGTGCGAAGGAATTTCCGTCCCGTGAATCCCGTGACTCTCCTCCCCTTCATCGTCCTCATCGGGGCCATGTTCCTGATGACCCGGTCCGCCAAGAAGAAGCAGCAGGCGGCCGCGCAGATGCGCAATGAGATGCAGCCCGGCACCGGCGTCCGGACGATCGGGGGCATGTACGCCACCGTCAAGGAGATCCACGAGGAGTCGGTTCTCCTTGAGGTCGCCCCCGGCGTGCACGCCATCTACGCCAAGAACTCCATCGGCGCGGTCCTCCCCGACGAGGAGTACAACCGCATCATCGACGGCGCCGACGGCACGGTCGTGCCCGACGACGCCTCCTCGCTGACCGGTGACGCCGCTGCCGACGCCACCGAAAAGAGTGAGAAGGCGGACAAGATCGACCTGGGCAAGGACGAGGCCCCGGCCGCCGCTGCCGACGAGCCCGCTGCCGACGAGGCCCCGGCCGCCAACGCCGACAAGGGCGCGCCCGCCGAGGAGAAGAAGTCCGGCGGCGCCGACGCGAAGTAGTCCTGCCCGGACGGAACCGCGGAGCGCCTCCTGGGCGGTGCACCGCGGTTCCGGGACGGTCTAGGCTCCGGCAGGGGCACGTCCCCACAACACTTCGTGGCCGCTCGGCAGACACCCGAAGCCGAGTGGTTGGACAGGGAGATACGAGAAGGTGGCAGCACCGAAGAAGGGCCGCAGGGCGCCCACGGGCCAGGGGAAGCCGGGGCGCACCCTGGTTCTCATCCTGATCGCCATGGTGGCGCTGGTCGGAGGAATGTTCTACTCCGGCACTCTGACGCCCCGATTGGGCATCGATCTGGCGGGTGGTACCAGCTTCACGCTCCAGGCCCAGAACCAGCCGGGCAAGCCCAACGCGATCAACGAGACCAACATGAAGACCGCCGCGGGCATCATGGAGCGGCGTGTCAACGGTCTGGGCGTGACCGAGTCCGAGGTCCAGACCCAGGGCAAGAACCACATCATCGTGAACATCCCCAAGGGGACGGACGCGAAGCAGTCCCGCCAGCAGGTCGGTACCACCGCCCAGCTCGCCTTCCGCCCGGTGCTGACCACCACGGCGGGCGCCAAGACCCCCTCGCCCTCGGAGAGCCCCTCGAAGGGCGCCCAGAACGGCAAGGACGCGAAGGCGGGCAAGGGCGACAAGGCCGCGGACGGCAAGCAGCACGCCGACGGCACACCGTCGCCGTCCGCGAGCTCCACGACGCAGGGCCGCGCCGTGACGGACGCCCTGAAGAAGGCCCCGTCCGAGACGCCCAAGCCGACCGGCTCCACCCCGGCCACGCCGCCCGCGACCCCGCCGGCCCCCGGTGCCGCGGACATCCCGGCCGCCCTGCAGAAGCAGCTCGCCGCCCTGGACTGCTCCACCAAGCAGGACCGCGCGAACGCCGGTGAGAAGGCGGCCGCCACCAAGCCGTCCGACCCGGTCGTGGCCTGCAAGGACGACGGCACGCAGAAGTACGTGCTCGGCCCGGTCGGTGTCGAGGGCACCGACGTCAAGGACGCCAAGGCGATCTTCGACAGCCAGTCGGGCCAGGGCTGGATCGTCCAGATGGACTTCACCGCCAACGGTGGCAAGAAGTTCGCCGACATCACCGGTGACCTCGCCGCCAAGGCGCAGCCGCAGAACCAGTTCGCGATCGTCCTGGACGGCGCCGTCGTCTCCGACCCGCGGGTGAGCCAGCGGCTCAACGGCGGCAACGCCACCATCTCCGGCGGTTTCACCCAGCAGTCCGCCGAGGACCTGGGCAACATGCTGTCGTACGGCGCCCTGCCGCTCTCCTTCAAGATCGTCGACGAAACTACGGTCACCGCGGCGCTCGGCGGCGAGCAGCTGCACGCCGGTCTGATCGCCGGTGCCATCGGCCTTGCCCTGGTCGTGATCTACCTCGTCGCGTACTACCGCGGCCTGGCGCTCGTCGCGCTGGCGAGCCTCTGCGTCTCGGCGGTCCTGACCTACGCGATCATGACCTTGCTCGGTCCCGCCATCGGATTCGCGCTGAACCTTCCAGCGGTCTGCGGCGCCATCGTGGCGATCGGTATCACCGCGGACTCGTTCATCGTCTACTTCGAACGCATCCGTGACGAGATCCGCGAAGGCCGCACCCTGCGCCCGTCCGTCGAACGCGGCTGGCCGCGCGCCCGCCGTACGATCCTGGTCTCCGACTTCGTGTCGTTCCTGGCCGCCGCGGTGCTGTTCATCGTCACCGTCGGCAAGGTCCAGGGCTTCGCGTTCACGCTCGGCCTGACCACCGTCCTCGACGTCGTCGTGGTCTTCTTCTTCACCAAGCCGCTGATGACGCTGCTGGCCCGGCGCAAGTTCTTCTCCGACGGCCACTCCTGGTCCGGCCTGGACCCGCAGCGTCTGGGAGCCAGGCCACCGCTGCGCCGCCGCCGCGGCAGCGCCCCCACCCAGACGAAGGAGGCGTGAGATGTCCAAGCTCGGAAACCTCGGCGCCAGGCTCTACCGCGGTGAGGTCGGCTACGACTTCATCGGCAAGCGGAAGATCTGGTACGGCATCTCGATCCTCATCACCATCACGGCCCTCGTCGGCCTGGCGGTGCGCGGCCTGAACATGGGCATCGAGTTCTCCGGTGGCGCGGTCCTGACCACCCCGAAGACCTCCGTCTCCTCCTCCGAGGTGCAGCACAAGGCCGAGTCGGCATCCGGCGGCCACCAGGCCGTGGTGCAGAAGCTCGGCGGCGGCGCCATGCGCATCCAGATCAGCGGCCTGGACACCAAGCAGGCCGTGCCGGTCCAGGAGAAGCTCGCCCAGGACCTGAAGGTCCCGGTGAAGGACATCAACACCCAGCTCGTCGGCCCGAGTTGGGGTGAGGAGATCGCCAACAAGGCGTGGTTGGGCCTGGGGATCTTCATGGTCCTCGTGGTGATCTATCTGGCCATCGCCTTCGAGTGGCGGATGGCGCTCGCCGCGCTGATCGCGCTGATCCACGACCTCACGATCACGGTCGGCGTCTATGCGCTGGTCGGCTTCGAGGTCACGCCGGGCACCGTCATCGGTCTGCTGACCATCCTCGGTTACTCCTTGTACGACACGGTCGTCGTCTTCGACAGCCTCAAGGAAGCCTCCAAGGACATCACCAAGCAGACCCGCTTCACGTACAGCGAGGTCGCCAACCGCAGCATCAACGGCACGCTGGTGCGGTCCATCAACACCACGGTCGTCGCGCTGCTGCCGGTCGCCGGCCTGCTGTTCGTCGGCGGTGGCGTGCTGGGCGCGGGCATGCTCAACGACATCTCGCTGGCCCTGTTCGTCGGCCTCGCCGCCGGCGCGTACTCGTCGATCTTCATCGCGACCCCGCTGGTCGCCGACCTGAAGAACAGCGAGCCGCAGATGAAGGCGCTGGCCAAGCGGGTCAAGGCGAAGCGCGCTGCGGCCGCGGCCAAGGACGCGAGCCCGGAGGAGTCGCCGGGCGGCTCGTCGGCGGGCGAGGGCGGTCAGGACGCGGCCGACGAGGATGCCGCTGCCGCGGCGAGTGGTGTCGGCGGCCAGCGCAACCAGCCCGCCGCCCGCAACCGCGGGCGCGGCCGGCCGTCGGGCAAGCGCCGATGAGCGCCTCCGCCCCGCTGCACGAGCTGCTGCTGAGCAAGATCACGGACGTGCCGGACTATCCCAAGCCCGGCGTGATGTTCAAGGACATCACCCCGCTGCTGGCGGACGCCACCGCGTTCGGCGCGCTGACCGACGCCTTCGTCGACCTCTGCGTCCGCCACCGCGCGGACAAGGTCGTCGGCCTGGAGGCGCGCGGATTCATCCTCGCCGCTCCGGTGGCGGTCCGGGCCGGCATCGGTTTCGTCCCGGTCCGCAAGGCCGGAAAGCTGCCCGGCGCGACGCTGGGGCAGACGTACGACCTCGAATACGGCACGGCCGAGATCGAGATCCACGCCGACGCACTGGCCCCGGGGGACCGGGTGCTGGTGATCGACGACGTGCTGGCCACCGGCGGCACCGCCGACGCCTCGCTGCAGCTCATCCGCCGCGCGGGCGCCGACGTCGCGGGCCTGGCCGTCCTGATGGAGCTGGGCTTCCTGGACGGAAGGCAGCGGGTGGAGCCCGGCCTGAAGGGCGCCCCGCTGGAGGCCCTGATCACGGTCTGAGCCGGTCCCTGCACCACAGCGGCGCCGGGGGCCCCCCGGTTTCCGGGGGGCCCCGGCGCTGTGTCATGTACGGACCCCGTGGCCGCAGGAGAGGCCGGGCGGTGAGGTCGATACGATGGCACCCCGACCCGATCGTGGTCTTGTGGTCCGGAATCGCTTGAGGAGTGCTCTTGCCAGACGAGGCCCAGCCGCTCTCCCCCGGAGTGCGTCCGGCGGGATCCCCCGCCACGCGTCCGGACGAGCAGAAGCCGCAGGACGCGGCTCCCGCGGACGCGCCGCAGCCCGAGCAGCCGGGCGCGTCCGACGGCAGTGCCACGCCGTCCGGCACCGCAGGTCCTCCCGAGGCCGGGCCGGGTACGGACCCGGCACCGAAGCCGGGGCCCGCCACCGCTCCCGCGGAGCCGGAGCAGCAGCAGGACCCGGCGCCGAAGCCGGGCCCAGGGCCCGAGCCGGCCGCCCGGCCGCAGGCCACGCCGCCCGCAGGCCGGGCCGACCGCCCGACCACGAACCCGACATCCGTGTCCAAGCCGGTGCCGCCCGCCCCGCCCGGCCGTACCGGATCCTCCAACCGCGTACGCGCCCGCCTCGCCCGACTGGGCGTACAGCGCTCCAGTCCGTACAACCCGGTCCTGGAGCCGCTGCTGCGGGTCGTCCGCAGCAACGACCCCAAGATCGAGGCGGCGACGCTGCGCCAGGTCGAGCGGGCCTACCAGGTCGCCGAGCGCTGGCACCGCGGCCAGAAGCGCAAGAGCGGCGACCCGTACATCACCCACCCGCTCGCCGTGACGACGATCCTCGCCGAGCTGGGCATGGATCCGGCCACGCTCATGGCGGGCCTGCTGCACGACACCGTCGAGGACACCGAGTACGGCCTGGACACCCTGCGCCGTGACTTCGGCGACCAGGTGGCGCTGCTCGTCGACGGCGTCACCAAGCTCGACCGGGTCAAGTTCGGCGAGGCCGCGCAGGCCGAGACGGTCCGCAAGATGGTCGTCGCGATGGCCAAGGACCCGCGCGTCCTGGTCATCAAGCTCGCCGACCGGCTGCACAACATGCGCACCATGCGTTACCTCAAGCGGGAGAAGCAGGAGAAGAAGGCCCGCGAGACGCTTGAGATCTACGCGCCCCTGGCTCACCGGCTGGGCATGAACACCATCAAGTGGGAGCTGGAGGACCTCGCCTTCGCGATCCTCTACCCCAAGATGTACGACGAGATCGTGCGGCTGGTCGCCGAGCGGGCGCCCAAGCGGGACGAGTATCTGGCCATAGTGACCGACGAGGTCCAGGCCGACCTGCGCTCCGCCCGCATCAAGGCCACCGTCACCGGACGGCCCAAGCACTACTACAGCGTTTACCAGAAAATGATCGTCCGCGGCCGTGACTTCGCGGAGATCTACGACCTGGTGGGCATCCGCGTCCTCGTCGACACCGTCCGTGACTGTTACGCGGCGCTCGGCACCGTCCACGCGCGATGGAATCCGGTACCCGGCCGGTTCAAGGACTACATCGCGATGCCGAAGTTCAACATGTACCAGTCGCTGCACACGACGGTCATCGGGCCGGCCGGCAAGCCCGTCGAGCTCCAGATCCGCACCTTCGACATGCACCGCCGTGCCGAATACGGCATCGCCGCGCACTGGAAGTACAAGCAGGAGGCCGTCGCCGGCGCCTCCAAGGTGCGTACCGACATCCCCAAGGGCGCGGGCAAGGGCGCGGGCCAGGACACCGTCAACGACATGGCCTGGCTGCGGCAGCTCCTGGACTGGCAGAAGGAGACCGAGGACCCGGGCGAGTTCCTCGAATCGCTGCGCTTCGACCTCTCCCGCAACGAAGTCTTCGTCTTCACGCCGAAGGGCGACGTCATAGCGCTGCCGGCCGGCGCCACCCCCGTCGACTTCGCGTACGCGGTGCACACCGAGGTCGGCCACCGCACGATAGGAGCGCGGGTCAACGGTCGGCTCGTGCCGCTCGAATCGACCCTGGACAACGGCGACTTGGTGGAGGTCTTCACCTCCAAGGCGCCCGGGGCCGGACCGTCCCGCGACTGGCTGGGCTTCGTCAAGTCCCCGCGCGCCCGCAACAAGATCCGCGCCTGGTTCTCCAAGGAGCGCCGCGACGAAGCGATCGAGCAGGGCAAGGACGCCATCGCGCGCGCCATGCGCAAGCAGAACCTGCCGATCCAGCGGATCCTCACCGGCGACTCCCTGGTCACCCTCGCGCACGAGATGCGCTACCCCGACATCTCCTCGCTGTACGCCGCGATCGGTGAGGGCCATGTCGCGGCCCAGGGCGTCGTCCAGAAGCTGGTGCAGGCGCTCGGCGGACAGGACGAGGCCACCGAGGACATCGCCGAGTCCACCCCGATCCGACGCTCCAAGCGCCGCTCCAGCGCCGACCCCGGTGTGGTCGTCAAGGGCGTCGACGACGTCTGGGTCAAGCTGGCCCGCTGCTGCACCCCGGTGCCGGGCGACCCGATCATCGGCTTCGTCACCCGCGGCAGCGGCGTCTCGGTGCACCGTGCCGACTGCGTCAACGTCGACTCGCTGTCCAAGCAGCCGGAGCGGATCCTGGAGGTCGAGTGGGCGCCCACCCAGTCCTCGGTCTTCCTGGTCGCCATCCAGGTCGAGGCGCTGGACCGCTCGCGGCTGCTGTCGGACGTCACCCGCGTCCTGTCCGACCAGCACGTCAACATCCTGTCCGCGGCCGTCCAGACCTCCCGCGACCGGGTCGCCACCTCGCGCTTCACGTTCGAGATGGGCGACCCCAAGCACCTCGGCCATGTCCTCAAGGCGGTACGGGGCGTGGAGGGCGTGTACGACGTCTACCGCGTGACGTCGGCGCGCAGGCCATAGGCCGCACACAGACGAGGAGGGCCCCGGTACGGGATACGTACCGGGGCCCTCTCCGTTGATCAGCAGCTCGCTCAGCCGCCGAACTCCTCAAGGCCCTTCAGGGCCTGGTCCAGCAGCGCCTTGCGGCCCTCCAGCTCCCGGCCGAGCTTGTCGGCCTTGGCGTTGTTGCCGGCCGCCCGCGCCGTGTCGATCTGCTTCTGCAGCTTGTCGACGGCGTCCTGGAGCTGGCCGGTCAGGCCCGCAGCGCGCGCCCGTGCCTCCGGGTTCGTACGCCGCCAGTCGGCCTCCTCGGCCTCCTGGATGGCGCGCTCGACGGCGTGGATCCGCCCCTCGATCTTCGGGCGGGCGTCCCGCGGCACGTGGCCGATGGCCTCCCACCGCTCGTTGACCGAACGGAACGCGGCCCGCGCCGCCTTGAGGTCGGTGACCGGGAGCAGCTTCTCGGCCTCGGTGACCAGCTCCTCCTTGCGGGTCAGGTTCTCCCGCTGCTCGGTGTCCCGTTCCGCGAAGACCTCGCCGCGCGCCTGGAAGAAGACGTCCTGGGCGCCGCGGAAGCGGTTCCACAGGTCGTCCTCGTGCTCGCGCTGGGCGCGGCCCGCGGCCTTCCATTCGGTCATCAACTCGCGGTAACGGGCCGCGGTGGCACCCCAGTCCGTCGAGTTCGACAGCGCCTGCGCCTCGGCGACCAGCTTCTCCTTGGCCTGCCTGGCCTCCTCGCGCTGCGCGTCGAGCGAGGCGAAGTGCGCCTTGCGCCGCTTGGAGAACGCGGAGCGGGCGTGCGAGAAGCGGTGCCACAGCTCGTCGTCCGCCTTGCGGTCGAGGCGCGGCAGCCCCTTCCAGGTGTCGACCAGCGCCCGCAGCCGCTCGCCGGCCGCCCGCCACTGCTCACTGGCCGCCAGCTCCTCGGCCTCGGCGACCAGCTTCTCCTTGGCCTGCCGGGCCTCGTCGCTCTGCTTGGCCTTCTGCGCCTTGCGCTCCTCGCGCCGCGCGTCGACCGTGCCGACCAGGGCGTCGAGCTGCTTCCTCAGCGCGTCCAGGTCGCCGACCGCGTGATGCTCGTCGACCTGCTGGCGCAGATGGTCGATCGCGGCCGTCGCGTCCTTCGCCGACAGGTCGGTGGTCTTGACCCGGCGCTCGAGGAGGCCGATCTCGACGACCAGGCCCTCATACTTGCGCTCGAAGTAGGCGAGGGCCTCCTCGGGGGATCCCGCCTGCCACGATCCGACGACCTGCTCGCCGTCGGCGGTACGCACGTACACGGTCCCCGTCTCATCGACGCGGCCCCATGGGTCGCTGCTCACAGCGCCTCCTCCACATGATGCCGACGAGGGCGTGCGGCCCCCCGGCATCGTCCACAGTTTCTGTCCGGCAGAGCTGCGCCCTGGCCGGTCCGACGGGCTGTCTTGCGGGTGCGGGTGGCAGCCGTCGGCGCAGGCACCCTACACAACGCCAATCTAGGCGAAGGGCGGTCGGCTGTCCGCATCCAGCACGACCGAAATTACGCGGCGGGTACACCGGGACGACGGCGGATCGCCCCCGGTCACCGTCAGGACGCGGTGACCGTGGCGCGGTTGATGACGACCGTGGCGTTCGGCGCGGTGTTGCCGCTCTGCGGCTCGGGCGTCGAACCCGCCGCGGCAATCTTCTTCAGGACGTCCATGCCGCCGGTGATCGTCCCGAACGGCGTGTAGTCAGGCGGCAGCTTGCTGTCCTGGTAGACGAGGAAGAACTGACTGCCCCCGGAATTGCGGGTCTTGGCGCTCTTGCCGTCGTACTGATTGGCCATCGCGACCGTGCCCGCGGGGTAGACGCCGCCCTTGAGGCGCGGGTCCTTGAGGTTCTCGTCCGGGAGGGTGTAGCCGGGGGTGCCGGCGCCGGTGGCGGTCGGATCGCCGCACTGGAGGACGTGGATGCCCTGGTCCACCAGGCGGTGGCACTTGCTGTGGTCGAAATACCCCTGCTTGGCGAGGAACGCGAAGGAGTTGACGGTGTGCGGTGCCGTGCCCGCATCCAGCTTCAGGTCGATCTCACCGCAGGTGGTCCGCAGCTTCGCGGAGTAGGCGGCCGAGGTGTCCAGGGACATCGCCGGCTCCTTCTTCCACTTCTTCTTCGACGGCGTGCCCTTCGCGGGGCGGGCGCACGGGTCGGCCGGCTTGGTGGGGCCCGCGGCCGCCTCGTCGGACGACCGGCCGTCGCCAAGACCGGCGGTCGCGTACGCCGCTGCGCCCGCGGCCAGCACCACGGCCAGCGCGGACGCGATGATCACGTTGCGGCGTTTGGCCTGGCGCCGGGCCGCGGCCCGCCGCTGCTGCTGGCGCGCGAACTTCTCCCTGGCGAGCTGCCGCCGCCGCTGATCGCTGCTGACCACCGGTCGTCTCCTTGTCCTGCGCTCCGGTCCTGCCGCGCGTGGGTCGCTCTGGTCTGCCGTGGCCGTACCGTATACGGGTTCGCAACCGCGGGAGTCGCGCCGGTAGGCTCTGGAACTGCCGAATTGTTCCGGGAGCGGCCGAGTGCACGGGCCGCCACCCCACCGACCTTTAAGGACGAACGTGCTGATTGCCGGGTTCCCCGCCGGGGCCTGGGGGACCAACTGCTACTTGGTCGCCCCCGCCGCGGGCGAGGAGTGCGTGATCATCGACCCGGGCCACCAAGCCGCCCAAGGAGTCGAGGACGCGGTGAAGAAGCATCGGCTCAAGCCCGTCGCGGTCGTCCTGACCCATGGCCACATCGACCACGTCGCCTCGGTCGTCCCGGTGTGCGGGGCGCACGACGTCCCCGCCTGGATCCACCCCGAGGACCGCTACATGATGAGCGACCCGGAGAAGGCCATCGGCCGCTCCATCGGCGCGCAGCTCATGGGCGAACTGACCATCGGTGAACCGGACGACGTGAAGGAACTCACCGACGGCAGCGCCCTGCAGCTGGCCGGAATGGAGTTCTCCGTCGCGCATGCCCCGGGCCATACCAAGGGGTCGGTGACGTTCAGGATGCCCGAACAGGAGGACATTCCGCCGGTCTTCTTCTCGGGCGACCTGCTGTTCGCCGGCTCCATCGGACGTACCGACCTGCCGGGCGGCGACCACACCGAGATTCTGCAGTCGCTGGCGCGCGTGTGCCTGCCGCTGGAGGATTCGACCGTCGTCCTGTCCGGGCACGGCC
The DNA here is from genome assembly GCF_020564935.1 of Streptomyces pinistramenti. Classification (GTDB taxonomy): domain Bacteria; phylum Actinomycetota; class Actinomycetes; order Streptomycetales; family Streptomycetaceae; genus Streptomyces; species Streptomyces pinistramenti. The sequence goes on along the minus strand of NZ_JAJCXB010000016.1, from coordinate 93,264 downwards.
CCCAGACCACCATCGGCCGCGAGCGCGCCGGCAACCCCTACCTGCGGGAGCTGGCCGCCGGCCTCGGAGACGGCACAACTGCCCCTCCGCGACGAGGAATGTGACGAGACTTTCCGTGAGCACCTTTCAGGCACCCAAGGGCACGTACGACCTGCTCCCGCCGAATTCCGCGACCTACCTCGCGGTGCGTGAGGCGATCTCCGCCCCACTGAAGAACTCCGGGTACGGCTACATCGAGACACCCGGCTTCGAGAACGTCGAGCTGTTCGCCCGCGGCGTCGGTGGGTCCACCGACATCGTGACCAAGGAGATGTACGCCTTCGAGACCAAGGGCGGCGACCAGCTCGCGCTGCGCCCGGAGGGCACCGCATCCGTGCTGCGCGCCGCGCTGGAGGCCAACCTCCACAAGGGCGGCAACCTCCCCGTCAAGCTCTGGTACTCCGGCTCGTACTACCGCTACGAGCGTCCGCAGAAGGGCCGTTACCGCCACTTCTCGCAGGTCGGTGCCGAGGCGATCGGCGCCGAGGACCCGGCGCTGGACGCCGAGTTGATCATCCTGGCCGACCAGGCGTACCGCGCGCTCGGGCTGCGCGACTTCCGCATCCTGCTCAACTCGCTGGGTGACAAGGAGTGCCGCCCTGTTTACCGGACCGCGCTCCAGGACTTCCTGCGCGGCCTCGACCTGGACGAGGACACCCGGCGCCGGATCGACATCAACCCGCTGCGGGTGCTGGACGACAAGCGCGAGTACGTCCAGGAACGGCTCGTCGGGGCACCGATGCTCCGCGACTACCTGTGCGAGGCGTGCAAGGCGTACCACGAGCAGGTGCGCGAGCTGCTGACCGCGGCGGGTGTCGCGTTCGAGGACGACGTGAAGCTGGTCCGCGGCCTGGACTACTACACCCGCACCACCTTCGAGTTCGTCCACGACGGCCTCGGCTCGCAGTCCGCGGTGGGCGGCGGTGGCCGGTACGACGGCCTGTCCGAGATGATCGGCGGCCCCGCGCTGCCGTCCGTCGGCTGGGCGCTGGGCGTGGACCGTACGGTGCTGGCGCTGGAGGCGGAGGGGGTCACGCTCGACATTCCGGCCGCTACCGCCGTCTACGCCGTGCCGCTGGGCGATGAGGCCCGCCGGGTGCTCTTCGGGGCGGTCACCGAGCTGCGCCGGGCCGGCATCGCGACGGACTTCGCGTTCGGCGGCAAGGGGCTGAAGAACGCCATGAAGTCGGCCAACCGCTCTGGCGCCCGGCTGGCGCTGGTGGCCGGCGAGCGGGATCTGGCGGAGGGCGTCGTGCAGCTCAAGGACCTGCGGAGCGGTGAGCAGACGCCGGTCGCGCTGGACGCCGTCGTCGAGGAGATCCGGCGCGCGCTGGGCTGAGGCCCGGCGGATGTAACGGACGTGAGGGCCCGGACGGTGTCACCCACCGTCCGGGCCCTCACGTGCTGCCGCGGCGCCCGCGGGGCGTGGTCCGCGTCAAGGCGGTGCACGCGCCGTTCATCCGCGGGGATGGTTCCGGCCTGCGCAGGGCGGGGGAGCGGGGCGTGCCGGGGCCGCGGAAGATGCCGCACGGGGCCTGGCAACGGGGCCGGTCAGCCGGTGAGCGATGGCCTGCGCGGGCGCCGCCTGCCGACGTCGAACGGTTGCCTTTATGTCCATCGAACGGGTATGCGGGTCGCTGTTGGGGCAGAATGTGGGGCGCGGCCGCTGCCCGCGGGCCCGCTTGTCCACCCCCATCTCCCAAGGGATCGACGGAACCGCGATATGACGACGACAGCGCTGGACGACGACGTGTCCACCGACGACGGCCGCGACAGCGGCGAGGGCACCATCGGGTCGGGTCGTGGTCTCGCCTGGCTCCTGATGATCACCGGCGCGCTGGGCATCCTGGCGTCCTGGATCATCACCATCGACAAGTTCGAGCTGCTGAAGGACCCGAACTTCAAGCCGGCGTGCAGCCTGAACCCGATCATCTCCTGCGGCAACGTCATGCAGAGCGCGCAGGCGGAGGTCTTCGGATTCCCGAATCCGATGGCCGGACTGATCGGGTTCTCCGTGGTCGTCGCGATCGGCGTGGGCCTGCTGGCCGGCGCCCGCTACCGCCGCTGGTACTGGATCGGCCTCAACATCGGCACCCTGCTCGGCACGGTCTTCTGCATGTGGCTGATGTCCCAGTCGCTGTACGAGATCAACTCGCTGTGCGTGTGGTGCACGCTGACCTGGTGCGTCACCCTCCTGATGTTCTGGTACACCACGGTGCACAACATCAAGCACGGCATCATCCCGGCCCCCGCGGGGCTGCGGAACGCGGTGCTGGAATTCCACTGGGTCGTGCCGGTGCTCTGGTACGGCGTGATCGCGCTGCTGATCCTCACCAAGTGGTGGTCGTACTGGAGCTCGCTGATCTGACGGCTACCCGGCCACGATCCGACCGCTGCCCGGCCGCACGTGCGGCCGGGCAGCGTTGTCAGTGCGGTGGCATAGGCTCTTGAGCGTGGAGCCCGACCTGTTCACCGCCGCCGCCGAAGACCGTCAAGAGAAGGACCCCGCGGGGTCTCCCCTCGCTGTGCGGATGCGTCCGCGCACCCTCGACGAGGTCGCGGGGCAGCAGCATCTGCTCAAACCGGGGTCACCGCTGCGCCGCCTGGTCGGCGACGACAGCGGGGGCGGGCCCGAAGGGCCCTCGGACAAGGGCGGTGGTGGGCGACGGGCGGGCGGCGGTCCTGCCGGACCGTCGTCCGTCTTCCTGTGGGGCCCGCCCGGTATCGGCAAGACCACCCTGGCCTACGTCGTCAGTCAGGCGACGAACAAGCGCTTCGTGGAGCTGTCCGCGATCACCGCGGGCGTCAAGGAGGTGCGGGCCGTCATCGACGGCGCCCGGCGCGCCTCGGGCGGTTACGGCAAGGAGACCGTCCTCTTCCTCGACGAGATCCACCGCTTCAGCAAGGCCCAGCAGGACTCCCTGCTGCCCGCCGTGGAGAACCGCTGGGTCACCCTTATCGCCGCGACGACCGAGAACCCGTACTTCTCGGTGATCTCCCCGCTGCTCTCCCGCTCCCTGCTGCTGACCCTCGAACCGCTCACCGACGACGACCTGCGCGGCCTGCTGGCGCGTGCGCTGACCGCGGAGCGCGGCCTGGCCGGTGCGGTGACGCTGCCCGACGACACCGAGGCGCATCTGCTGCGGATCGCCGGCGGCGACGCCCGGCGGGCGCTGACCGCCCTGGAGGCCGGGGCGGGCTCCGCGCTGTCCAAGGGCGAGAAGGAGATCACCCTCCAGACTTTGGAGGAGTCCGTCGACCGCGCCGCCGTGAAGTACGACCGGGACGGCGACCAGCACTACGACGTCGCCAGCGCACTGATCAAGTCCATCCGCGGTTCGGACGTCGACGCGGCGTTGCACTACCTCGCGCGCATGATCGAGGCGGGCGAGGACCCCCGCTTCATCGCCCGCCGGCTGATGATCTCGGCCAGCGAGGACATCGGCCTGGCCGATCCCTCCGCGCTGCAGACCGCGGTGGCCGCGGCCCAGGCGGTCGCGATGATCGGCTTCCCGGAGGCCCGGATCACCCTCAGCCAGGCCACCATCGCCCTCGCCCTGGCCCCGAAGTCGAACGCCGCCTACACCGCGATAGACGCCGCGCTCGCGGACGTCCGCGCGGGCCAGGCGGGCGCGGTCCCAGGCCATCTGCGCGACAGCCACTACAAGGGCGCCCAGAAGCTCGGCCACGGCCAGGGCTACCAGTACCCGCACGACCTGCCGGGCGGCATCGCGGCACAGCAGTACGCGCCGGACGAGGTGCACGGCAAGCGGTACTACACCCCGACCCGGCACGGCGCCGAGGCCCGCTATGCCGACGTCGCCGACCGCGTCCGTGCCCGGCTGCGCGGCGAGACGGGCGACTGAGGGGCCGTCTCCGACCGGTCGGGTGCCGCTGCCACGAGGGCCCGGCTCATTCCGTGGCGGCGTCGAAGAGCGCGTGCATCGCGCGGCGCAGTTCGGCCACGTCCCGCACGGGTTCGGGGAAGTCGAACCGCGCGTCGAACGACCGCTGGTCGGCGGCGCCGGTGAAGCGGACCCGCAGCCCGAAGCGGTCCAGGGCCACCGGCACGGCGTGGTCCCGCACCCCGCAGAGGTCCGCGGCCCGCTCGCCGAGCAGGCTGCACAGCGCCCGCACCTGCTCGCCGTGCGAGGCGTCCAGATGCTGGAGCAGCTCCGCCTCGTGGGCCACCAGCGGGTCGGGGGAGGCGTCGGCGAACTCGTCGGGCTCGACGGATTCCGCGCCCCACAGATCGTCCACCGCGCACTCGCCGACCTCCAGGCGCAGCATCATCCAGGCGGCCTGCCCGTAGCGGCCCGGTGCGGGCTCCGGCTGGAGGGCCTCGCCGACGCCGAGCAGCTCGCCCACGGGGTGGCGCTCGGCGAGCAGCATCGCGCAGCGGGCCCGCTGGTCGTTGCGTACGGGGGTGAGCCAGCCGGCCACCCAGGCTCGTCCACGGATGCGATGAGGCACCGAAACGGGTGCAACATCCGTGATCTCCATCACGACTGCCAGGTCGTCGTCCTGCGCGTGCGCGGCCGCTCGTGCCGCCGCAGAGTCGCCAGGAGCCAGCAATAGCACGTCACCTCCGGGTGTCACGGTGCGGCAGACGGGCGCGGACAGTCCGCTCTCGTCGGGGTCCTCGACTCCGGGGATGCTGAGAGAAGCCATACCATTGGATTCGACGAGGGTTCGTACGCGCTCGGCGGCAGTGGGCCGCTGGGCGTCTTCCACGGGACGCGGCTGACCCGCCTCGGTGCTGTGACCGGCACTCGGCAGGGGGATCCCAGGTCGAAACATGCGTTCTCCTCGCGCTAAGGTAAGCCTCACCTAACTTACACGGAGGTCCGTTCCACGTGAACCAGTCGCGTCCCAAGGTCAAGAAGTCCCGCGCGCTCGGCATCGCCCTGACGCCGAAGGCCGTCAAGTACTTCGAGGCCCGTCCCTACCCGCCCGGCGAGCACGGCCGTGGCCGCAAGCAGAGCAGTGACTACAAGGTCCGGCTGCTCGAAAAGCAGCGTCTGCGTGCGCAGTACGACATCAGCGAGCGCCAGATGGCGCGTGCCTACGACCGCGCTCGGAAGGTCGAAGGCAAGACGGGCGAAGCCCTCATCATCGAGCTTGAGCGCCGTCTGGACGCGCTCGTCCTGCGGTCGGGCATCGCCCGCACCATCTACCAGGCCCGCCAGATGGTCGTGCACGGCCACATCTCGGTCAATGACCGCAAGGTCGACAAGCCGTCCTTCCGCGTCCGTCCCGGCGACGTCGTGATGGTCCGCGAGCGCAGCCGCGAGAAGCACCCCTTCCAGGTTGCGCGCGAGGGCGGCTACGCCCCCGACGGCGAGACCCCGCGCTACCTGGAGGTCAACCTCCAGGCGCTGGCGTTCCGCCTGGACCGGGATCCCAACCGCAAGGAGATCCCGGTGATCTGCGACGAGCAGCTCGTCGTCGAGTACTACGCCCGCTGATGCAGGCGTAGCCACCCGGCAGCTTCGGCCCGCCGTCTCCCCGCCGTTCGCGGAGGGGGAGGCGGCGGGCTGCTGCGTGCCGGGGCTTGGCCCGTACGGCGTGCGGAAGGCGGCACGGAAGGCGGTCCTGACTGTGGGTCAGGGCGCGGGAGGTGCCGAACGGAACGGAGCGTACTCGGGTGCATGCGTACCGTGCGATCTCCCGGTCGGGTACCGGCGGCCCGCTCGGCGCACCGGAATCGGGGTACGGACGCACAGTCACGGCGCGATAAGGTCGAGGCTGCCGTTCGAGCAGGACGAGACCAGACCAGTCGGAGAGTGGTGCCAACGTGTCCGGTGGAGAGGTGGCAGGGATCCTGGTCGCCGTCTTCTGGGCGATCCTCGTGTCGTTCCTCGCCCTGGTGCTGGTGAGGCTCGCGCAGACGCTCAAGGCGACGACCAAGATGGTGGCCGAGGTGTCCGACCAGGCCGTCCCGCTCCTCGCCGACGCGTCGGCCACGGTCCGCTCGGCGCACACCCAACTCGCCCGCGTCGACGCCATCGCCGCCGATGTCCAAGAGGTCACGGCCAACGCCTCCGCGCTCTCCTCGACCGTCTCATCCGCGTTCGGCGGACCGCTGGTCAAGGTCGCGGCCTTCGGCTACGGCGTGCGCCGTGCGATCGGCAAGAAGGGCGAGCCGGAGCCGAAGCGCACCGTCGTCGTCGGCCGTACCCTGCCCGGCGCCCGCCGCGGCGGGCGCCGCAACCGTCGCTCCAAGGACTGATCACCGCGATGTTCCGCCGCGCATTCTGGTTCACCACCGGCGCCGCAGCCGGCGTGTGGGCCACCAACAAAGTTCACCGCAAGCTGCGCAGGCTCCAGCCCGACAGCCTCGCGGCGCAGGCCGCGGACAAGGCCGTCGAAACCGGCCACCGGCTGCGTCAATTTGCAGTGGACGTACGCGCGGGAATGGCGGACCGTGAAGAGCAGTTGCACGAGGCGCTGGGTCTGACCGGGTCCGGCGAGCCACGTGAACTCCCCGCATCGCACTACCGCGCGGTGCTCGAAACTCCCCACCGAACCACGAGAGCAACCGGACCGTCCGGGATTGCCGGACCGACTGGAAATGAGGACCACTGATGGAGTCGGCTGAAATCCGCCGCCGCTGGCTGCGCTTCTTCGAGGAGCGCGGGCACACCGTCGTGCCGTCGGCGTCGCTGATCGCGGACGACCCGACGCTGCTGCTGGTCCCCGCGGGCATGGTGCCGTTCAAGCCGTACTTCCTCGGCGAGGTCAAGCCGCCCTTCGACCGGGCCACCAGCGTCCAGAAGTGCGTGCGGACGCCGGACATCGAAGAGGTCGGCAAGACCACCCGGCACGGCACCTTCTTCCAGATGTGCGGCAACTTCTCCTTCGGCGACTACTTCAAGGAAGGCGCCATCAAGTTCGCCTGGGAGCTGCTGACCGGCTCGCAGGCCGACGGTGGTTACGGCCTGGACCCGGAGAAGCTCTGGATCACGGTCTACCTCGACGACGACGAGGCCGAGCGCATCTGGCGCGAGGTCGTCGGCGTGCCGGCCGAGCGCATCCAGCGCCTCGGCAAGAAGGAGAACTACTGGTCCATGGGCGTCCCCGGCCCCTGCGGACCGTGCTCCGAGATCAACTACGACCGCGGCCCGGAATTCGGCGTCGAGGGCGGCCCGGCCGTCAACGACGAGCGGTACGTGGAAATCTGGAACCTCGTCTTCATGCAGTACGAGCGGGGCGCGGGCATCGGCAAGGAGGACTTCGAGATCCTCGGCGATCTGCCCAGCCAGAACATCGACACCGGCCTCGGACTCGAGCGCCTGGCGATGATCCTGCAGGACGTCCGCAACATGTACGAGACCGACACCCTGCGCGTGGTCATCGACAAGGCCACCGAACTGTCGGGCGTGCGCTACGGCGCATCGGAGGAATCCGACGTCTCGCTGCGCGTGGTCGCCGACCACATGCGCACCTCCACGATGCTCATCGGCGACGGCGTCACCCCCGGCAACGAAGGCCGCGGTTACGTCCTGCGCCGCATCATGCGCCGCGCCATCCGCAACATGCGGCTGCTCGGCGCCGACGGCCTGGTCGTCGGCGAACTGCTGGACGTCGTCATCAAGACGATGGGCCAGCAGTACCCGGAGCTGCTGGAGGACCGCCGCCGCATCGAGACGGTCGCCCTCGCCGAGGAGGCCGCCTTCGTCAAGACGCTGAAGGCCGGCACCAACATCCTCGACACCGCCGTCACGGAGACCAAGGCCGCCGGCGGCAAGGTCCTGGCCGGCGACAAGGCGTTCCTGCTCCACGACACCTGGGGCTTCCCCATCGACCTCACCCTCGAAATGGCCGCCGAACAGGGCCTTTCGGTGGATGAGAACGGCTTCCGCCGGCTGATGAAGGAGCAGCGGGAGCGCGCCAAGGCCGACGCCCAGTCCAAGAAGCACGGCCACGCCGACCTGTCCGCCTACCGCGAGGTCGCCGACGCGTCCGGTGCCACGGAGTTCACCGGATACCGCGACACCGAGGGCGAGTCCACCGTCGTCGGCCTGCTGGTCAACGGTGCCCCGGCCCCCGCCGCCCACGAGGGCGACGAGGTCGAGGTCGTGCTGGACCGCACCCCGTTCTACGCCGAGGGCGGCGGCCAGCTCGCCGACACCGGCCGGATCAAGCTCGAATCCGGCGCCGTCGTCCAGATCCGCGATGTGCAGAAGCCGGTTCCCGGCGTCACGGTGCACAAGGGTGTCGTCCAGGTCGGCGAGGTGGTGCTGGGCTCGGCCGCGTACGCCACCATCGACGTGACCCGCAGGCGCGCCATCGCCCGTGCCCACAGCGCCACCCACCTCACCCACCAGGCGCTGCGTGACGCCCTCGGACCGACCGCCGCGCAGGCCGGTTCGGAGAACTCCCCGGGCCGCTTCCGCTTCGACTTCGGCTCGCCGGCCGCGGTGCCGGGCGCCGTCCTCACCGACGTCGAGCAGAAGATCAACGAAGTGCTCTCCCGCGAACTCGACGTGCACGCCGAGGTGATGAGCATGGACGACGCCAAGAAGCAGGGCGCCATCGCCGAGTTCGGCGAGAAGTACGGCGACCGGGTGCGCGTGGTCACCATCGGCGACTTCTCCAAGGAGCTGTGCGGCGGCACCCACGTCCACAACACCGCCCAGCTCGGCCTGGTGAAGCTGCTCGGCGAATCGTCCATCGGCTCCGGCGTCCGCCGCGTCGAGGCGCTGGTCGGTGTGGACGCCTACAAGTTCCTCGCCCGCGAGCACACCGTCGTCTCGCAGCTGACCGAGCTGGTCAAGGGCCGCCCGGACGAGCTGCCCGAGAAGATCTCCGGTGTCCTGGCCAAGCTGAAGGACGCCGAGAAGGAGATCGAGAAGTACCGCGCCGAGAAGGTGCTCCAGGCGGCCGCCGGTCTCGCCGACGGCGCCAAGGACGTCCGCGGTGTGGCCCTGGTTGCGGGGCAGGTCCCGGACGGCACCTCCGCCGACGACCTGCGCAAGCTGGTGCTTGACGTCCGCGGCCGTATCCAGGGCGGCCGTGCCGCCGTCGTGGCCCTTTTCACGGTGGCCAACGGCCGCCCGGTCACGGTCATCGCCACCAACGAGGCCGCCCGCGAGCGCGGTATCAAGGCCGGCGACCTGGTCCGTGCGGCCGCCAAGACGCTCGGCGGAGGCGGCGGCGGCAAGCCGGACGTCGCCCAGGGCGGCGGCCAGAACGCCGCGGCCGTGCCCGAGGCCATCGAGGCCGTCGAGCGGCTCGTCGCCGAGGCGGCCTGACCGCGTGAGTGAGATGCGACGCGGCCGGCGCATCGCCGTGGATGTCGGGGACGCCCGTATCGGGGTCGCCTCGTGCGACCCCGACGGGGTCCTCGCCACCCCCGTCGAGACGGTGCCGGGACGTGACATCCCCGCGGCCCACCGCCGCCTGAAGGCGATCGTCGACGAGTACGAGCCGCTGGAGGTCGTTGTCGGCCTGCCCCGCTCCCTGAATGGGGGAGAGGGCCCGGCCGCGGCCAAGATTCGTACATTCGCCCAAGAGATGGCGAAGAACATCACACCCGTCGGGGTCCGGCTCGTCGACGAGCGGATGTCGACGGTCACTGCCGCACAGGGCCTGCGGGCCTCCGGAGTGCGGAGCAAGAAGGGTCGTTCGGTCATCGACCAGGCTGCTGCGGTGGTCATCCTGCAGAGCGCGCTGGAGACGGAACGGGCCTCGGGGCGGCCTCCAGGGGAATGCGTCGAAGTGGTCATCTGATCGCAGTGCGGTAACGTTCCGCGCGATGCGGCCCGCGGTTCGGAAGCCGCGTGTGCAGGAAGAGGCGGGACGGTACAGGTAGCGCTGCCGGACAGGAGCGCACCGCCTCTCGGCCCTAGGGGATCGATGACCGAGTATGGCCGGGGCTACGGCTCCGAACCGTGGTACCCCGAGGACCCGCTCTACGGAGATCAGGGTTCTCAGGGACGCCAGGGGCAGCAGCCCCAGTGGGACGGGCCGGAGTCCGTCCCCTACCCCGAGCAGCAGTACCACGGGGGCTGGGGCACTGCCCAGGTGGGACAGGTGCCGTACGACCCTTATGACCCGTACGCCCAGCAGCACGACCCTTACGGCATATCCGGGCAGGACCCTTACGGCACCCCGGATGCCTACCCGCCGCCGCAGCCGCAGCATCTGCGCCCGCAGGATCCGCAGCAGTACCCGCAGCAGTATCCGCACCCCGGGCAGTACCAGCAGCAGGGTCCGTACGCGCAGCAGGGCCAGTACCCGCAGCACGATCCGCACGATCCGTACGGACAGCAGCAGTACCCGCAGGAGCAGCAGTACCCGCAGGATCCGTACCCGCAGCACGTCCAGGAGCCGCAGCACCCCGAGCCGCCGCAGCACATCGACGGCGGGGGCGAGGACTGGCGGGGCGAGCCGCAGCGGGAGCCGGACCCGGAGCACGCGTTCTTCGCGGATGATCCGGCAGGCGAGGACGAGGACGAGATCGCGGAGGATCCGCGGGAGAGCCGGCGGGCCACCCGCGAGCGCCGCGGAAAGAAGAACAAGCGGCACAGCGGCTGTGCCTGTCTGATGGTCAGCGCGGTGCTCGCCGGAGTCGTGGGAACGGTCGGCTATTTCGGCTACGGCTTCTATCAGAGCCATTTCGCCAGCCCCCCGGATTTCGAGGGCGAAGGGGCGGGCGACATCCAGGTCGAAATCCCGGACGGTGCCCCCATCCAGCAGATGGGGCAGATACTCAAGCGGGAAGGTGTCGTCAAGAGCGTCGACGCCTTCACGCGGGCGGCGAACGAGAACAAGGACGGCTCCGGTCTCCAGGCGGGCTCCTACGCGCTGCACAAGAAAATGTCCGCGGCAGCCGTTGTCGCATTGATGCTGGACCCCAAGAGCCGTAACGGCCTCACGGTCCGCGAGGGGCTGCGGGCCGAAGCGGTCTACTCGCTCATCGACGAAAAACTCGACATCAAGTCCGGCAGCACCAAGGAAGTGGCCAAGAAGGACGTCAAGAGCCTCGGGCTGCCGTCCTGGGCGAGCCAATCCTCGCAGGTCAAGGACCCGCTGGAAGGCTTCCTCTACCCGTCGACGTACAGCGTGGGCGGGCATGCGAAACCGGCGGACGTACTCAAGATGATGATCGCGCGTGCCAAGCAGGTGTACCAGAAGTACGACCTGGAGGCGAATGCCGAGAAGCTTCACCTGAAGTCGCCGCTTGAGGTTCTCACCGTGGCCAGTCTCACCCAGGCCGAGGGCATCACGCACGACGATTTCCGGAAGATGGCCGCGGTCATCTACAACCGGCTCTCGCCGACCAACGTGGCGACGAACCAGAAGATCGAATTCGACTCGTCGTTCAACTATCTGAAGAAGCAGAGCAAGATCAACATCAGTACGGACGAGATCCGGCATTACGACGACCCGTACAACACGTATTTCTACCGTGGGCTGCCGCCGGGGCCGATCGGTAACCCCGGGGCCGACGCGCTGAAGGCGACCGTCAAGCCGGACACGTCGCAGAAGTGGCTCTTCTTCATCTCGGTCGACGGGAAGAAGACCGAATTCACCACCAATCTCACCGACCACAACAAGCTCGTGAAGAAATTCAATGAGCGTCAGCAGCAGAAAAGACAGGAAGGCTGAAGCGGGCAGTGTCGGACACCAAGCAAGCCGCGGTACTCGGATCACCGATCGCGCACTCCCTCTCGCCGGTCCTGCACCGCACGGCCTACCGCGAACTCGGCCTGGACGGCTGGGAGTACGGCCTCTTCGACGTCGACGAGGCCCGGCTGCCCGCCTTCATGGACAAGCTGGACGGCAGCTGGGCCGGCCTCTCGCTGACCATGCCGCTCAAGCGCGCGGTCATCCCGCTGCTCGACGCGATCAGTGACACGGCGGCCTCCGTCGAGGCGGTCAACACCGTCGTCGTCACCGACGACGGGCGGCGGGTGGGCGACAACACCGACATTCCCGGTATGCAGGCCGCCCTGCGCGAGCGCGGAGTGACACAGATCGAGCGGGCCGCCGTCCTCGGCGCAGGCGCCACCGCGTCGTCGGCGCTCGCCGCGCTCTCCCGCGTCTGCACCGGCGAGGTCACCGCGTACGTCCGCAGCGCGGCCCGCGCCGACGAGATGCGCGGCTGGGGCAAGCGCCTCGGCGTCGCGGTGCGCACCGAGCCCTGGGACGAGGCGGCCCGCGCCTTCGAGGCGCCGCTGGTCGTCGCGACCACCCCGGCCGGCACCACCGACGCCCTGGCCGGCGCCGTCCCCGATGCGCCGGGCACCCTCTTCGACGTGCTCTACGAGCCCTGGCCCACGGCGCTCGCCGCCGCCTGGTCCGGGCGCGGCGGCGCGGTCGTCGGCGGCCTCGACCTGCTGGTGCACCAGGCGGTGCTCCAGGTCGAGCAGATGACCGGCCGCTCGCCCGCCCCGCTGGCCGCGATGCGCGCGGCGGGCGAGGCCGCCCTCGCCGCCCGCTGAGCCGCGGCCGCTCTCCGCGTCCCGGACTCCGCCCGCCGGGTCCGTTCTCCGGACAGGGCATCGGCCGTCCGGCCCGGCGTGGGAGGATCGGGGGAAGACCGTACGCGGAGTAGCAGTACAGAGGAGCACCGTTGAGCAGGTTGCGCTGGCTGACGGCGGGGGAGTCGCACGGCCCCGCACTGGTGGCGACGCTGGAGGGCCTTCCGGCCGGCGTCCCGATTACCACCGAACTGGTGGCGGACGCACTGGCCAGGCGGCGGCTCGGCTATGGCCGCGGTGCCCGGATGAAGTTCGAGCGGGACGAGGTCACGTTCCTGGGCGGGGTGCGGCACGGCCTGTCGCTGGGCTCGCCGGTCGCGGTCATGGTGGGCAACACCGAGTGGCCCAAGTGGGAACAGGTCATGGCCGCCGACCCGGTGGACGAGACGGTGCTGGCGGAGCTGGCGCGTAACGCGCCGCTGACCCGCCCCCGCCCCGGCCACGCCGACCTGGCCGGCATGCAGAAGTACGGCTTCGACGAGGCCCGCCCGATCCTGGAGCGCGCCTCGGCGCGCGAGACCGCGGCCCGGGTCGCCCTGGGGGCGGTGGCCCGCTCCTTCCTCAAGGAGACCGCCGGCATCGAGATCGTCTCGCACGTGGTGGAGCTGGCCGCGGCGAAGGCTCCGTACGGCGTCCTCCCGAAGCCCTCCGACGTCGAGAAGCTGGACGCGGATCCGGTGCGCTGCCTGGACGCGGAGGCGAGCGCGGCGATGGTCGCGGAGATCGACCAGGCGCACAAGGACGGCGACACCCTCGGCGGTGTGGTCGAGGTGCTGGCGTACGGCGTGCCGGTGGGCCTGGGCTCGCACGTGCACTGGGACCGGCGTCTCGACGCCCGCCTGGCGGGCGCGCTGATGGGGATCCAGGCGATCAAGGGCGTCGAGGTCGGCGACGGCTTCGACCTGGCGCGGGTGCCCGGTTCGCAGGCGCACGACGAGATCGTGGCGACGGACGACGGCATCCGGCGCAGCTCGGGCCGTTCCGGCGGCACCGAGGGCGGCCTGACCACGGGTGAGCTGCTGCGGGTGCGGGCCGCGATGAAGCCGATCGCGACGGTGCCGCGGGCGCTGGCGACGGTCGACGTCAGCACGGGCGAGGCCACCAAGGCGCATCACCAGCGGTCGGACGTCTGTGCCGTGCCGGCCTCGGGCATCGTCGCCGAGGCGATGGTGGCGCTGGTGCTCGCGGACGCGGTGGTCGAGAAGTTCGGCGGGGACAGCGTGCCGGAGACCCGCCGTAACGTCCGGTCCTTCCTCGACAATCTGGCGATCAAGTGACGTCGCCGGTCGTCGTGCTGGTCGGCCCGCCCGGAGCGGGCAAGTCGACCGTGGGCGCACTGCTCGCGGAGCGGCTGGGCGTGGTCTACCGCGACACCGACGCGGACATCGTCGACACGGCGGGCAAGCCGATCTCGGAGATCTTCATCGACGAAGGCGAGCCGCATTTCCGCCAGTTGGAGAGGGAAGCGGTGCGCGCCGCGCTGGCCGGCCACGACGGTGTGCTGTCCCTGGGCGGCGGCGCGATCATGGACGACGGGACCAGGAAGCTGCTGGCCGGACTGCCGGTCGTCTTCCTCGACGTCGCCCTCGCCGACGCGGTCAAGCGGGTCGGCCTGGATGCACCGCGCCCGCTGCTCGCGGTCAACCCGCGGCAGCGCTGGCGCGAACTGATGGACGTGCGCCGCCCGTTGTACACCGAGGTCGCGCGCGCCGTGATCACCACCGGCGGCCGCACCCCCCAGGACGTCGTCGACGCGGTCCTGGACGCTTTGGAGCTACCGGCGGCGGGCGGGGCCCCGCAGGCCGCCAACAGGGAGGAACAGGCATGACGGAGCAGGCCACCCGTATCCAGGTCGGCGGTACGGCGGGCACCGATCCGTACGAGGTGCTCGTCGGGCGGCAGCTGCTCGGGGAGCTGCCCGGTCTGATCGGCGGGGGTGCCCACCCGTCGCCCGCCACCGCCCCGAGTGGAGGCGCTTCGCGCCGCCGTGACACTCGGGTCGCCGTGCTGCATCCCGAGGCGCTCGCCGCCACCGGTGAGGCGCTGCGCGAGGACCTGGCGTCCCAGGGCTTCGAGGCGATTGCGATCCAGCTGCCGAACGCCGAGGAGTCCAAGACCGTCGAGGTCGCGGCGTACTGCTGGAAGGCGCTCGGGCAGACCGGGTTCACCCGCAGCGACGTGATCGTCGGCGTCGGCGGCGGCGCCACCACCGACCTGGCGGGCTTCGTCGCGGCCACCTGGCTGCGCGGCGTGCGCTGGATCGCGGTGCCGACGACGGTCCTGGGCATGGTCGACGCGGCGGTCGGCGGCAAGACCGGCATCAACACCGCCGAGGGCAAGAACCTCGTCGGCGCCTTCCACCCCCCGGCCGGTGTGCTCTGCGACCTCGCGGCGCTCGACTCGCTCCCCGTCCACGACTACGTCTCCGGTCTCGCCGAGGTCATCAAGGCCGGCTTCATCGCCGACCCGGCGATCCTCGGCCTGATCGAGTCCGACCCGGAGGCGGCCAAGCGCCCCGACGGGCCGCACACGCAGGAGCTGATCGAGCGGGCGATCCGGGTCAAGGCCGAGGTGGTCTCCGCGGACCTCAAGGAGTCCGGGCTGCGCGAGATCCTCAACTACGGCCACACCCTGGCGCACGCCATCGAGAAGAACGAGCGCTACAACTGGCGGCACGGCGCGGCCGTTTCCGTCGGTATGGTCTTCGCCGCCGAACTGGGCCGGATCGCGGGCCGGTTGGACGATGCGACCGCCGACCGGCACCGCACCGTCCTGGAGTCGGTCGGCCTGCCGCTGACCTACCGCGGCGACCAGTGGCCCAAGCTGCTGGAGACCATGAAGGTCGACAAGAAGTCCCGCGGCGACCGGCTGCGCTTCATCGTCCTGGACGGGCTGGCCAAGCCCACGGTCCTGGAGGGCCCGGACCCGGCCATGCTGCTCGCCGCGCACGCGGAGATCGCGGCATGAGCGAGGAGCCGAAGGAACCCCGTACGGTCCGCCGGGTCCTGGTGCTGAACGGCCCCAATCTCGGCCGTCTCGGCTCCCGCGAACCGGACGTCTACGGCGCCACCTCCTACGCGGGCCTGGTGGCGGAGTGCGCCAGGCTCGGCAAGGAACTGGGCTTCGACGCCGAGGTCCGGGAAACCAACGACGAGGGCGAGATGATCCGTTGGCTGCACGAAGCCGCCGACGGATCGATTCCGGTCGTCATCAACCCCGGCGCCTTCACGCATTACTCGTACGGCATGCGGGACGCGGCGGCCCAGCGCACCGCCCCGCTCATCGAGGTGCACATCTCGAACCCGTACGCCCGCGAGGAATTCCGCCACAATTCGGTCATTGCGGCCGTCGCCAGCGGAACGGTCGCCGGATTCGGCATCGGCTCCTACCGCCTCGCCCTGCGCGCACTCGCCGACGAACTCGGCGGCTGACGCGGTCTCCTGGGCACTCCCTTCCGCCCCCGGCCGTTCACGCAGCGAGCGCCGGGGGCGGTACCGTTCGTCCGCGGTACCGCGCACGCCCCCCGACGCCGGGCGGCACGGCCCGCATCCGCCCGGCCCGCCCGCCGGGCCATGACGTGCCGGACGGCCCGCCCGGCACCCGCGCACCGCACCCAGTCGACCGCACGAGACGGAGAGCCACCGGATGCCGCACGCAGTGGGGGCTCCGCTGCCACCGCCCCGCCACCAGGCGCAGGAACAGGGGGCCACCATGAACTGGACGCCCCACCCCGGTCATTCCCTCCCGCCCGGCCCGCCGCCCGCGCCGTCGGCCCCGCCGCCCGTGCAGCCCGCCCCGGCGCCGGGCACCGCGAATCCGGGCTGGAGCGGCCCCGTGCCCCAGCGGACGCAGCCCGCGGCGGACGCCGCCGGCGGCACGGGCAGCACCGGGCACATCCAGCTGCCTCCCGGCGCCCCGGTCGCGCTGCCCAGCCCGCAGTCGGGCGCCGCGGCACCGGACGCCGCGCACGCCGCGGTCGCCGTGCTGCTCATCGGCCCGGCAGGCGCGGGCAAGACCAGCGTGGCCCGCCACTGGGCCGACAGCCGTCGCGTCCCCACCGCGCACATCAGCCTCGACGACGTCCGTGAATGGGTGCGCTCCGGCTTCGCCGACCCGCAGCAGGGCTGGAACGACCACTCCGAGGCGCAGTACCGCCTCGCCCGCCGCACCTGCGGCTTCGCCGCCCGCAACTTCCTCGCCAACGGCATCTCCTGCATCCTCGACGACGCCGTTTTCCCCGACCGCCCGGTCGTCGGCCTCGGCGGCTGGAAGCGCCACGTGGGCCCGGGGCTGCTGCCGATCGTGCTGCTGCCCGGCCTGGAGATAGTCCTGGAGCGCAACGCACGGCGCAGCGGCAACCGCCGCCTGTCCGACGAGGAAGTGGCCCGGATCCACGGCCGGATGGCCGGCTGGTACGGCTCGGGCCTGCCGATCATCGACAACTCCCAGCACGACGTCGCCACGACCGTCAGAGTGCTCGACGACGTCGTCGCCCGCAGCCTCGCCAGCCCGCCCAACTGGTAGCCCCGCCGCCCCGGAGGCCGTCCGCCCCCGCCCGGCCGCTCCCGAAGGGCCGGGCCCGCCGTCCGCCCGTAAGCTCGGGATATGTCCGAGCTGTATGCGGCCCGACGCACGCGGCTGCGGGACCGCTGCGCGGCAACCGGAAGCACCGCGGCACTGATCTCGCGTCCCGCCAACGTCCGCTATCTCACCGGCTGCGCGCCATCCGGCGCCGCGCTCCTGATGGGGCCTGCCGATGACGTCCTGCTCTGCGGCCGCCCGCTCAGCGGCGATCCCTCGGAGGGCCGGCCCTCCGACGATGTACGGGTCTCCGTACTGCCGACGCGGGACGGCGATCCGGTGGTGGCCGGCGCGGACCTGGCGGAGAAGGCCGGGGCCGTCACCCTCGCGGTCGAGGAACACCATCTGACCGTCTCCCGGCACCGGGCGCTGTCCCAGGTCGCCCCCCGGCTGCTGCTCGCGGACCTGGCCTGTGCCGTCGAGGCGCAGCGGCTGGTGAAGGATGACGACGAGATCGCCTGCCTGCGGATCGCCGCGGAGATCACCGACCAGGCGCTCGGCGAACTGCTCGAATCGATCCTCGTCGGCCGCACCGAACGCCACCTCGCCCTGGAACTGGAGCGCAGGCTCGTCGACCACGGCGCGGAGGGCCCTGCCTTCCCCACCTCTGTGGCGGCCGGTCCGCATTCCGGGCGCCCGGGACATCTGCCGACCGACCGCCGGGTCGAGGAGGGCGACTTCCTGACCGTCGGGCTGGGCGCGAACTACCGCGGCTACCGCTGCGAGATCGGCCGCACCTTCGTCATCGGGACGGCGCCCGCGGACTGGCAGATCGAGCTCTACGATCTCGTTTTCGCAGCCCAGCGGGCCGGTCGGGAGGCGTTGGCGCCGGGTGTGGAGTGCCGCGAGGTGGACCGCGTGGCCCGTCATGTGCTGGAGTCTGCGGGGCACGGAGAGCGGCTGGGACCGTGGACCGGACACGGCGTGGGGCTCGAAATCGATGAGGACCCTCAATTGTCGCCTGCGGCCATGGGTAAACTGGACGCTTGCGTGCCGGTCACCGTCGAACCGGGGGTTCACCTCCCCGGCCGCGGGGGCGTCCGGATCGACGACACACTCGTCGTCCGCCCCGAGGCGGACGGCGGGCCAGAGCTACTCACGATCACGACCAAGGAGCTGCTCGCGCTGTGAGCCGCAAGGCTTGCTGCGAGCGGCTTCGGGGTACCCACCACCTGCAGTCCAGGAGATTCCGCAACCGTGGCTTCCACGAACGACCTCAAGAACGGCCTGGTGCTCAAGCTCGAAGGGGGCCAGCTCTGGTCCGTCGTCGAGTTCCAGCACGTCAAGCCCGGTAAGGGCCCGGCCTTCGTCCGCACCAAGCTGAAGAATGTGCTTTCCGGCAAGGTGGTCGACAAGACCTTCAACGCCGGCGTGAAGGTCGAGACGGCCACTGTCGATAAGCGCGGGATGCAGTTCTCGTACATGGACGGCGAGTACTTCGTCTTCATGGACATGGACACCTACGACCAGCTCATGGTCGACCGCAAGGCTGTCGGCGACGCCGCGAACTTCCTGCTGGAAGGCTTCGAGGCCGTCGTGGCGCAGCACGAGGGCGAGGTGCTCTACGTCGAGCTGCCGGCCGCCGTCGAGCTCGTCATCAAGCACACCGAGCCCGGCGTCCAGGGCGACCGCTCCACCGGCGGCTCCAAGCCCGCCACCCTGGAGACCGACTACGAGATCCAGGTCCCGCTCTTCATCACCGAGGGCGAGAAGATCAAGGTCGACACCCGCTCCGGTGAGTACCTCGGTCGGGTGAACAGCTAACCGTGGCCGCCCGTAACAAGGCCCGTAAGCGCGCCTTCCAGATCCTCTTCGAGGCCGACCAGCGCGGAGCCGACGTGCAGTCCGTGCTCGCGGACTGGATGCGGCACGCCCGGACCGACCCGCGGCAGCCGCCGGTCAACGAGTACACCCTTGAGCTCGTCGAGGGGTACGCGGACCACATCGACCGTATCGACGAACTGCTCGACACCTACTCCGTCGACTGGCCGCTGGACCGCATGCCGGTCGTCGACCGCAACATCCTGCGGCTCGGCGCGTACGAGCTGATCTGGGTGGACGCCACCCCGGACGCGGTGGCGATCGACGAGGCCGTACAGCTGGCCAAGGAGTTCTCCACGGACGACTCCCCGGCCTTCGTCAACGGTCTGCTCGGCCGGCTGAAGGACCTGAAGCCGACCCTGCGGCGCGAGACGCGGTAACGAGGCACACCAGCAGTACCCGTGAACGGGCCCGGAGCGCGCAGGATGCTCCGGGCCCGTCGCCGTCCCCGCCGGGTGCGGACGCAGACGGGGGCGTACGGGCCGCTGAGTGCCCGCTGAGCGGCCGTGAGGTGCGGAGACGGGCCCGTGCAGGGTGGTTGACCTGGTACGCGCTCAGCCGCCCGTTTTCGCGCCCGCGGTCGAACGCAAAAACGTGCCGCCGCTCCGTTTGTCCGGAGCAGCGGCACGTTTTTTGCAGGTGAGGACCGGTCAGAGGTCGTCGTGGGCGACCGCGCGGCGAGCGTCGGAGTCCAGCACGCCCCAGCTGATCAGCTGTTCGGTCAGCACCGAAGGCGACTGGTCGTAGATGACCGCGAGGGTGCGCAGATCGTCCTGGCGGATCGAGAGCACCTTGCCGTTGTAGTCACCGCGCTGGCTCTGGATCGTGGCGGCGTAGCGCTGCAGCGGGCCGGCCTTCTCCTGCGGGACATGGGCGAGCCGCTCCAGGTCCAGCACGAGCTTCGGCGGCGGCTCGGCGGCTCCGCCCGGTGTCGTGCCCGGCAGCAGCTCCTGCACCGGCACGCCGTAGAAGTCCGCCAGTTCGGCGAGGCGCTGCACGGTCACGGCACGGTCGCCGCGCTCGTACGAGCCCACCACCACGGCCTTCCAGCGGCCCTGGGACTTCTCCTCGACACCGTGGAGTGAGAGGCCCTGCTGGGTGCGGATGGCGCGGAGCTTGGCCCCGAGCTGTTTGGCGTATTCGCTGGACATAAAGCTCCCCAGACACCTGATCGATATGCGGCTCCGCCGCCCGGCTGGTAACTCACTGTGAGGTTACGCAGCGTAATCTCACTTCGTCAAGCCGGATGGGTCAGCACCCCACCCGTCAGGGGTGCCGCCGGGCCTCTGGACGGCCCCTGGTACCTTGAAGAGGTAAATCCGACGTCCTTTAAGGTCCGTCCCGTGAGGCGGAGAAGGGGGTCCGTTTCGTATGGACGCAAACAGTTCCGACGTACGTGCATCCGACGCACGTGCCCAGCGCCCCGCGCGCCCGGTGCTCGAAGGCCCGGACATCGCGCGGATGCTCACCCGCATCGCCCACGAAATCGTCGAGCGCGCCAAGGGCGCCGACGACGTGGTCCTCCTGGGAATCCCGACCCGCGGTGTCTTCCTCGCCCGGCGGCTCGCCGCCAAGCTGGAGGAGATCACCGGCCGCGCCATCCCGGTCGGCTCGCTCGACATCACGATGTACCGCGATGACCTGCGGCTGGGCCCCGCCCGCACGCTCGCCCGCACGGAGATCCCCGCCGACGGCATCGAAGGCCGCGTCGTCCTCCTGGTCGACGACGTCCTCTTTTCCGGGCGCACGATCCGCGCCGCCCTGGACGCGCTGGGCGACATCGGCCGGCCGCGCGCCGTCCAGCTCGCCGTTCTCGTCGACCGCGGCCACCGCGAGCTGCCGATCCGCGCCGACTACGTGGGCAAGAACCTCCCCACGTCGCTGCGCGAGACGGTCAAGGTCCACCTCACCGAGGAGGACGGCCGGGACGCCGTGCTGCTCGGCGTGCGCTCCGCCGCGTCCCGCCCCGGCGCGCCCGACGAGTCCCCGGTGGCCGAGCCGACCACCCCGGCCGGCGAGCGCTGAAATCAGCCGCGTACGGACCCGGTGACCCCGGGCCCGTACTCCTGCCTGCTCGACGGACATTCCCGTACGCCTCCTTCACCCACGGAGAAAACCGGATGAAGCGTCACCTCATCTCGGCCGCCGACCTTTCGCGCGACGACGCCGTTCTGATCCTCGACACCGCCGAGGAGATGGCACGGGTCGCCGACCGGCCGATCAAGAAACTTCCCACCCTGCGCGGCCGCACCGTCGTCAACCTCTTCTTCGAGGACTCGACCCGCACCCGCATCTCCTTCGAGGCCGCCGCCAAGCGGCTCTCGGCGGACGTCATCAACTTCTCCGCCAAGGGCTCGTCGGTCTCCAAGGGCGAGTCGCTCAAGGACACCGCGCTGACGCTGGAGGCGATGGGCGCGGACGCCGTCGTCATCCGGCACGGCGACTCCGGCGCCCCGCACCGCCTGGCCACCTCCGGCTGGATCGGCGGCTCTGTCGTCAACGCGGGCGACGGCACCCACGAGCACCCCACCCAGGCCCTGCTCGACGCCTTCACGATGCGCCGCCGCCTGGTCGGCGCGGACGCAAGCACGGGACAGGATCTGGCCGGCCGCCGGATCACCGTCGTCGGCGACATCCTGCACAGCCGCGTCGCCCGCTCCAACGTCCATCTGCTCACCACGCTCGGCGCCGATGTCACCCTCGTCGCGCCGCCCACCCTGGTGCCGATCGGCGTCGAGAACTGGCCCTGCGAGGTCTCCTACGACCTGGACTCGGTCGTCGGAACGTCGGACGCCGTGATGATGCTGCGCGTCCAGCGTGAGCGGATGAACGCCGCGTTCTTCCCCACCGAGCGCGAGTACGCGCGCCGCTACGGCCTGGACGGCGAGCGGATGGCCAAGATGCCCGAGCACGCCATCGTGATGCACCCAGGGCCGATGAATCGCGGCATGGAGATCACCGCCGAGGTCGCCGACTCGCCGCGCTGCACCGCCGTCGAACAGGTCACCAACGGTGTCAGCATCCGGATGGCGGTCCTCTACCTGCTTCTGGGCGGCAACGAGCCCGCCCTCACCGCCACCGGCACCAGCACCCGCACCGAGGAGAGCAAGTAACCATGAGCAAGATCCTTATCCGCGGGGCGAAGATCCTCGGTGGCGAGCCGCAGGACGTGCTGATCGACGGCGAGACCATCGCCGAGGTCGGCACGGACCTCGGCGCCGAGGGCGCCCGGGTCGTCGAAGCGGCCGGGCAGATCCTGCTCCCCGGCCTCGTCGACCTCCACACCCACCTGCGCGAACCGGGCCGCGAGGACTCCGAGACCGTCCTGACCGGCACCAAGGCAGCAGCCGTCGGCGGCTTCACCGCCGTGCACGCCATGGCCAACACCTTCCCCGTCGCCGACACCGCAGGCGTCGTCGAGCAGGTCTGGCGGCTGGGCAAGGAGTCCGGCTACTGCGACGTGCAGCCCATCGGCGCCGTGACCGTCGGCCTGGAGGGCAGGCAGCTCGCCGAGCTGGGCGCGATGCACGACTCCGCGGCCGGCGTGCGGGTCTTCTCCGACGACGGCAAGTGCGTCGACGACGCCGTCATCATGCGGCGCGCCCTGGAGTACGTGAAGGCGTTCGACGGCGTCGTCGCCCAGCACGCCCAGGAGCCCCGGCTGACCGAAGGCGCCCAGATGAACGAGGGCATCGTCTCCGCCGAGCTGGGGCTCAGCGGCTGGCCGGCCGTCGCCGAGGAGTCGATCATCGCCCGCGATGTGCTGCTCGCCGCGCACGTCGGCTCCCGCGTGCACATCTGCCACCTGTCGACCGCCGGCTCCGTGGAGATCGTGCGCTGGGCCAAGTCCAAGGGCTGGAACGTGACCGCCGAGGTCACCCCGCACCACCTCCTGCTGACCGACGAGCTGGTCCGCTCCTACAACCCGGTCTACAAGGTCAACCCGCCGCTGCGCACCGAGGCCGACGTCATGGCGCTGCGCGAGGCGCTCGCCGACGGCACCATCGACTGCGTCGCCACCGACCACGCCCCGCACCCGCACGAGGACAAGGACTGCGAGTGGGGCGCGGCCGCCATGGGCATGGTCGGCCTGGAGACCGCGCTCTCCGTCGTCCAGCACACGATGGTCGACAGCGGGCTGCTGGACTGGGCCGGCGTCGCCGACCGGATGTCCTTCCGCCCGGCGCACATCGGCCGCCTCACCGGCCACGGCCGCGCCATCTCGCCCGGCGAGCCCGCCAACCTGACGCTGCACGATTCCGCTTACCGTGGAGTGGTGGACCCCGCGGGCTTCGCCTCCCGCAGCCGCAACACCCCCTACGAGGGCCGTGAGCTGCCGGGACGCGTCACCCACACCTTCCTCCGGGGCCGCGCAACGGTCGTCGACGGGAAGCTCGCGTGACTCCTCACCTCACCACACTGGCCGCAGCACAGAAGTCCGCCGAGGTCACCGACTGGGCGGCCCGCATCGGCTGGGTCGTCGGCCTGCTGCTGTTCATCGTCTTCGTCTACTGGCTGATGCGCCAGGGCTGGAAATGGCGCCGCACGCTCCAGGGCGGCCTGCCCGAGCTGCCCGTCGCCCCGGCCCCGGCGGCCGAGCCCACGCTGACGATGAGCGGCCGCTACCACGCCTCCACCACCGCAGGGCAGTGGCTCGACCGGATCGTCGCCCAGGGCCTGGGCACCCGCAGCCGCGCCGAGCTGACCCTGACCGACCAGGGCCTGTTCGTCGTACGGCCGGGCGCGCAGGACTTCTTCGTGCCGGCCGCAGCGCTGCGCGGCGCCCGCCTCGACAAGGGCATCGCAGGCAAGGTCCTCCCCGAGGGCGGCCTGCTGATCATCACCTGGGAGCACGGCGGCACGGAGATCGACTCCGGGTTCCGCTCCGACCGCGCGGCCGATCACCCGGCCTGGGTCGAAGCCGTGAACGCGCTCAGCCCCCGGCACACCACCAGCACCACCGAGCACACCGAAACGGAAGGCGCACGATGACGACCTCCACCAGGGGGACCGCCAAAATCCCCGCCGTACTCGTCCTGGAGGACGGCCGCAGCTTCCGCGGCCGCGCCTACGGGGCCGTGGGGGAGACCTTCGGCGAGGCGGTGTTCTCCACCGGCATGACCGGCTACCAGGAGACCCTGACCGACCCGTCGTACCACCGCCAGGTCGTCGTCATGACCGCCCCGCACATCGGCAACACCGGGGTGAACGACGAGGACGACGAATCGCAGCGGATCTGGGTGTCCGGCTACGTCGTCCGCGACCCCGCCCGCATACCGTCCAACTGGCGCTCGGTGCGCTCCCTGGACGAGCAGCTCGTCGCCCAGGGCGTCGTCGGCATCAGCGGCATCGACACCCGCGCGCTCACCCGCCACCTGCGCGAGCGCGGTGCCATGCGGGTCGGCATCTTCTCCGGTGACGCGCTGCCCGACGAGGGCACCATGCTCGCCAGGGTGCGCCAGGCCCCCGAGATGCAGGGCGCGAACCTCAGCGAGCAGGTCGCGACCAAGGAGGCGTACGTCGTCCCCGCCGTCGGCACGAAGAAGTTCACCGTCGCCGCCATCGACCTCGGCATCAAGGGCATGACCCCGCAGCGGATGGCCGAGCGCGGCATCGAGGTGCACGTCCTGCCCGCCACCGCCACCATCGAGGACGTCTACGCGGTCGCACCCGACGGCGTGTTCTTCTCCAACGGGCCCGGCGACCCGGCCACCGCCGACCACCCGGTCTCCGTCATGCAGGGCGTGCTGGAGCGGAAGACGCCGCTGTTCGGCATCTGCTTCGGCAACCAGATCCTGGGCCGCGCGCTGGGCTTCGGCACCTTCAAGCTCAAGTACGGCCACCGTGGCATCAATCAGCCGGTGCAGGACCGTACGACCGGCAAGGTCGAAGTGACCGCCCACAACCACGGGTTCGCCGTCGACGCCCCGCTCGACAGGGTTTCCGACACCCCGTACGGCCGCGCCGAGGTCTCGCACGTCTGCCTGAACGACGACGTGGTGGAGGGCCTGCACCTCCTCGACCAGCCGGCCTTCAGCGTCCAGTACCACCCCGAAGCCGCCGCGGGCCCGCACGACGCTGCGTACCTGTTCGACCGCTTCGTCCAGCTCATGGAGGGCCAGCGTGCCTAAGCGCACCGATATCCAGTCCGTCCTGGTCATCGGCTCCGGCCCGATCGTGATCGGCCAGGCCGCCGAGTTCGACTACTCCGGCACCCAGGCATGCCGGGTCCTCAAGTCCGAGGGCCTGCGCGTCATCCTGGTCAACTCCAACCCGGCCACGATCATGACCGACCCGGAGATCGCCGACGCCACCTACGTCGAGCCGATCACCCCCGAGTTCGTCGAGAAGATCATCGCCAAGGAGCGGCCCGACGCGCTGCTGCCGACCCTCGGCGGCCAGACGGCCCTGAACACCGCCATCTCGCTGCACGAGTCCGGCACCCTCGACGCGTACGACGTCGAGCTGATCGGCGCCAACGTCGAGGCGATCAACAAGGGCGAGGACCGCGACCTGTTCAAGGATGTCGTCGCGGCGGTCAACCGCAAGATCGGCCATGGCGAGTCCGCGCGCTCGTACATCTGCCACTCCATGGACGACGTCCTCCAGGGCGTCGACGCGCTCGGCGGCTACCCCGTCGTCGTCCGCCCCTCCTTCACCATGGGCGGCGCGGGCTCCGGCTTCGCGCACAACGAGGAGGAGCTGCGCCGCATCGCGGGCCAGGGCCTGACGCTCTCGCCGACCACCGAGGTGCTCCTGGAGGAGTCCATCCTCGGCTGGAAGGAGTACGAGCTGGAGCTGATGCGCGACAAGAACGACAATGTCGTGGTCGTCTGCTCCATCGAGAACTTCGACCCGATGGGCGTGCACACCGGCGACTCGATCACCGTCGCCCCGGCGATGACGCTCACCGACCGCGAGTACCAGATCCTGCGCGACGTCGGCATCGCCGTGATCCGCGAGGTCGGCGTCGACACCGGCGGCTGCAACATCCAGTTCGCGGTCAACCCCGAGGACGGCCGGGTCATCGTCATCGAGATGAACCCGCGCGTCTCGCGCTCCTCCGCGCTCGCGTCGAAGGCCACCGGCTTCCCGATCGCCAAGATCGCCGCCCGGCTCGCGGTGGGCTACACCCTCGACGAGATCCCGAACGACATCACCGAGAAGACCCCGGCTTCCTTCGAGCCGACCCTCGACTACGTCGTCGTCAAGGTCCCGCGCTTCGCATTCGAGAAGTTCCCCGCCGCCGACGCCACGCTGACCACCACCATGAAGTCGGTCGGCGAGGCCATGGCCATCGGCCGTAACTTCCCCGAGGCGCTCAACAAGGCGCTGCGTTCGCTGGAGAAGAAGGGCAGCCAGTTCGACTTCGTCGGCGCGCCGGGCGACAAGGCCGAACTGCTGGTCACCGCCCAGGTTCCGACCGACGGCCGGATCAACACGGTGATGCAGGCGATCCGCGCGGGCGCCACCCCGCAGGAGGTCTTCGACGCGACGAAGATCGACCCGTGGTTCGTCGACCAGCTCTTCCTGATCAAGGAGACCGCCGACGAGATCGCGGCCGTCGGCCAGCTCGGGCCCGAAATTCTTGCGGAAGCAAAGCGCTATGGTTTTTCGGACGCGCAGATCGCCGCGATCCGCGGGCTGCGTGAGGACGTCGTCCGCGAGGTCCGGCACGCCGTCGGCGTCCGCCCCGTCTACAAGACCGTCGACACCTGCGCCGCCGAATTCGCCGCCAACACCCCGTACTTCTACTCGTCCTACGACGAGGAGTCCGAGGTCGCCCCGCGCGAAAAGCCCGCCGTGATCATCCTCGGATCCGGCCCCAACCGCATCGGCCAGGGCATCGAGTTCGACTACTCCTGCGTGCACGCCTCCTTCGCGCTCAGCGACGCCGGCTACGAGACCGTCATGGTCAACTGCAACCCGGAGACCGTCTCGACGGACTACGACACCTCCGACCGCCTGTACTTCGAGCCGCTGACGCTCGAAGACGTCCTGGAGATCGTGCACGCCGAGACCCAGGCGGGGCCGGTCGCCGGCGTCATCGTCCAGCTCGGCGGCCAGACCCCGCTGGGCCTCGCCCAGGCGCTCAAGGACAACGGCGTGCCGATCGTCGGCACCTCGCCCGAGGCCATCGACCTCGCCGAGGAGCGCGGCGCCTTCGGCCGGGTGCTGACCGAGGCCGGACTGCCGGCCCCCAAGTACGGCACCGCGTTCTCCTTCGGCGAGGCCAAGGCCATCGCCACCGAGATCGGCTACCCGGTCATGGTCCGCCCGTCGTACGTGCTCGGCGGACGCGGCATGGAGATCGTCTACGACGAGCCGTCGCTGGGCGAGTACCTCACCCGCCACGCCGGCCTCATCGACCAGCACCCGGTCCTCATCGACCGGTTCCTCGACGACGCCATCGAGATCGACGTCGACGCCCTCTACGACGGCACCGAGCTGTACCTCGGCGGCGTCATGGAGCACATCGAGGAAGCCGGCATCCACTCCGGCGACTCCGCCTGCGCGCTGCCCCCGATCACCCTCGGCGGCTTCGACATCAAGCGGCTGCGGGCCTCAACGGAGGCCATCGCCAAGGGAGTCGGCGTCCGCGGACTGATCAACATCCAGTTCGCGATGGCCGGCGACATCCTCTACGTCCTGGAGGCCAACCCGCGCGCCTCCCGCACCGTCCCCTTCACCTCGAAGGCCACCGCGGTGCCGCTCGCCAAGGCCGCCGCCCGCATCTCGCTCGGCGCCACCGTTGCCGAACTGCGCGCCGAGGGCATGCTCCCGAAGACCGGCGACGGCGGCACGCTGCCGCTGGACGCGCCGATCTCCGTCAAGGAAGCCGTCATGCCCTGGTCACGGTTCCGCGACGCGTCGGGCCGCGGCGTGGACACCGTCCTCGGCCCGGAGATGCGCTCCACCGGCGAGGTCATGGGCATCGACTCGGTCTTCGGTACCGCGTACGCCAAGTCCCAGTCCGGCGCCTACGGAGCGCTGCCCACCAAGGGCCGCGCCTTCGTCTCGGTGGCCAACCGCGACAAGCGCTCGATGATCTTCCCGGCCCGCGAACTGGTCGCGCACGGCTTCGAGTTGCTCGCCACCTCCGGCACCGCCGAGGTACTGCGCCGCAACGGCATCAAGGCCACCGTCGTCCGCAAGCAGTCCGAAGGCGAGGGCCCCAACGGCGAGCGGACCATCGTCCAGCTCATCCACGCCGGCGAGGTCGACCTCATCGTCAACACCCCCTACGGCACCGGCGGCCGCCTCGACGGCTACGACATCCGCACCGCATCCGTCGCCCGCGGCATCCCCTGCCTGACCACGGTCCAGGCGCTGGCCGCAGCGGTGCAGGGCATCGAGGCGATGTCCCGCGGAGACGTCGGCGTACGTTCCCTCCAGGAACACGCGCGCCATCTCACCGCAGCCCGCGAGGAGTAGGGCCACCGAGGGGGACACCGGGCGGTGTCCCCCTCTTCATGAGCCGCCGACCTCCTTCCGCGAAAGGCCCGCCCCCGACGATGTACCGCCTCTTCTTCCACCTGATCTTCAAGCGGATGGATCCCGAGCAGGCCCACCACCTGGCCTTCGGCTGGATCCGCCGTGCCGCCCGCATCCCGGTGCTGCGCACCTTCGTCGCAGCCGCCCTCGCGCCCCGCTTCAAGGAGCTGCGCACCGAGGCGCTCGGCCGCCGGATGCACGGACCCTTCGGCCTGGCCGCCGGCTTCGACAAGAACGCCACCGCCATCGACGGCATGACGATGCTCGGCTTCGACCACGTCGAGATCGGCACCGTCACCGCCCAGCCGCAGCCCGGCAACCCCAAGAAGCGCCTCTTCCGGCTCGTGGCGGACCGCGCGCTGATCAACCGCATGGGGTTCAACAACGACGGTTCCGCCGCCGTGGCCGCCCGCCTGGCCGCCCGCCGCCCGGTCTTCCCGACCACACTCGGCGTCAACATCGGCAAGACCAAGGCCGTCCCGGAGGAGGAAGCGGTCGGCGATTACGTCACCTCCACCGAGCGGCTGGCCGCGCACGCCGACTACCTGGTCGTCAACGTCTCGTCCCCGAACACCCCAGGACTGCGCAACCTCCAGGCCACCGCGCACCTCCGGCCGCTGCTGACCGCCGTCCGCGAGGCCGCCGACCGTACGGTCACGGGCCGCCGGGTGCCGCTCCTGGTCAAGATCGCCCCGGACCTCGCCGACGCGGACATCGACGCGGTCGCCGACCTCGCCGTCGAACTCGGCCTGGACGGCATCATCGCCACCAACACCACCATCGCCCGCGAAGGTCTCGGCCTGACCTCCGACCCGGCCCTGACCGCCGAGACCGGCGGCCTGTCCGGCGCACCCGTCAAGGAACGCTCCCTGGAGGTGCTGCGCCGCCTGTACGCCCGCGTCGGCGGCCGGATCACCCTCATCGGCGTCGGCGGCATCACCACCGCCGAGGACGCCTGGCAGCGCATCCTGGCCGGCGCCACCCTCGTCCAGGGCTACAGCGCCTTCATCTACGAAGGCCCGTTCTGGTGCCGCGCCCTCCACAAGGGACTCGCCGCCCGCCTGCGCAACAGCCCGTACGCCACGCTCGCCGACGCGGTCGGCGCCGAACACAAGAAGGTGACCGCATGACGGCCGCCCCCTCGCCCGACCACCGCCCCGCAACGACGCCCGCCGGGCGGCTGCCCTCTCTTCCGCCCTTCGGCACCCGTCTGCGGCACGCCATGGACGAGCGCGGCCCGCTGTGCGTGGGCATCGACCCGCACGCCTCGCTGCTGGCCGACTGGGGCCTGAACGACGACGTCGCCGGCCTGGCGCGCTTCACCCGCACCGTCGTGGAGGCGCTCGCCGACCGCGTCGCCGTGCTGAAGCCGCAGTCCGCCTTCTTCGAACGCTTCGGCTCGCGCGGTGTCGCCGTCCTGGAGACCGCCGTCGTCGAGGCACGCGAGCGCGGCGCCCTCGTCCTGATGGACGCCAAGCGCGGCGACATCGGTTCCACCATGTCCGCCTACGCCGCGACGTACCTCGACCCGGCCTCCCCGCTGTTCTCGGACGCCGTCACGGTCAGCCCGTTCCTCGGCTACGGCTCCCTGCGCCCGGCCCTGGACCTGGCCGCGGGGAACGGCTGCGGCGTCTTCGCGCTCGCCCTCACCTCCAACCCGGAGGGCGAGGAGATCCAGCGGGCGGTGCGCGCGGACGGCCGCAGCGTGGCGGCCACCGTGCTCGGCCACCTCGCGCGGGAGAACGCGGGCGCGGACCCGCTCGGTTCCTTCGGCGCGGTCGTCGGTGCCACGCTCGGCGATCTCTCCGCGTTCGACCTGGCGATCAACGGCCCGCTGCTCGCCCCCGGCATCGGCGCCCAGGGCGCCACCCCCGCCGACCTCCCCCGGGTCTTCGGGGACGCGGTCCGCAACGTCGTGCCGAGCGTCAGCCGGGGGGTGCTGCGGCACGGTCCGGACACCGCCGCGCTGCGCGATGCCGCGGCCCGATGTGCCGACGAAGTGCAAAAGGTGGTCGGATAGCCGGGACTTTGGTCCCGAATTGTCCTGGTCAGCAGAGTCTGACCAGGACTTTTCGTCTGTTCTCGCTGACTCCGGCGCCCTTGGCCGCTAGTCTCCGTCGAGAGCACCGCACGTAAGAGCGTTGCTCGTTGCTCCGCAGTTGCGGGGCGACTAGGTTCCACACCGGTCCGTATCCGACAGTTCGACATCCGAGGTGACGTAGGCGTGGCTCTTCCGCCCCTTACCCCTGAACAGCGCGCAGCCGCGCTCGAGAAGGCCGCCGCGGCTCGCCGGGAGCGCGCCGAGGTCAAGAATCGGCTCAAGCACTCCGGTGCCACCCTCCATGAGGTCATCAAGCAGGGCCAGGAGAACGACGTCATCGGCAAGATGAAGGTCTCCGCCCTCCTTGAGTCCCTGCCCGGCGTGGGCAAGGTCCGCGCGAAGCAGATCATGGAGCGGCTCGGGATCTCCGAGAGCCGCCGTGTACGGGGCCTCGGCTCCAACCAGATCGCCTCCCTGGAGCGCGAGTTCGGGGGCGCGACGACCTGAGTTTTCCGGCACAGCCGGGAAGCTGGAATAATCGCTGCATGGCTGCAACATCCCGGGGGACGACCCCCGCGCCCCCGGACGCTCGTCCGCGACTGACCGTGCTCTCCGGCCCCTCGGGGGTCGGCAAGAGCACGGTCGTCGCTCATATGCGCAAAGTTCACCCCGAGGTCTGGCTCTCGGTCTCGGCCACCACCCGCAAGCCGCGCCCCGGCGAGAAGCACGGTGTCCAGTACTTCTTCGTCGAGGACGAGGAGTTCGACAAGCTCGTCGCCAACGGCGAACTGCTGGAGTGGGCGGAGTTCGCCGGCAATCGTTACGGCACCCCCCGCCAGGCGGTCCTCGACCGCCTGGAGTCCGGGGAGCCCGTTCTGCTGGAGATCGACCTCCAGGGCGCCCGTCAGGTCCGCGAGTCCATGAGGGAGGCGCACCTGGTCTTCCTGGCACCGCCGAGCTGGGACGAACTGGTCCGCAGGCTCACCGGCCGCGGCACGGAGGCCCCCGAGGTCATCGAACGGCGCCTGGAGGCCGCGAAGACCGAGCTGGCCGCCGAGGCGGAATTCGACGTGACGCTCGTCAATACCTCCGTCGAGGACGTCAGCCGTGAGCTGCTAGCCTTGATGCTGCGGCGTAATGGGAACGGAAAGATCAGCGGCTGACACCGCGAGTTCCCGGACTCCGCCAGATTTTTTGCTTCACACCGGCTTCACACCCCTTCGGAAGGCAGAGAGTGTCCTCTTCCATCACCGCGCCCGAGGGCATCATCAACCCGCCGATTGATGAGCTTCTCGAGGCCACCGACTCGAAGTACAGCCTCGTGATCTACGCAGCGAAGCGTGCGCGTCAGATCAACGCGTACTACTCGCAGCTCGGCGAGGGCCTGCTTGAGTACGTCGGCCCGCTCGTCGACACCCACGTCCACGAGAAGCCCCTGTCGATCGCGCTCCGCGAGATCAACGCGGGTCTGCTGACCTCCGAGGCCATCGAGGGCCCGGCTCAGTAAGCGGCACAGCACCTTCACCGAGGGCCCGGCAGGGCGTCTCCCGGCGGAATCCGGGGAACCTGCCGGGCCCTCGGTGTGTCCGGGAGTGTTTCCATAGGGGCACACGTTCGGACCGAGGCTCGGGGAGCAGCGAAGCGATGGACAAGCGGGAGCGGGACACGCCCAAGGTCGTCCTGGGGGTCAGCGGTGGCATCGCCGCGTACAAGGCGTGTGAGCTGCTGCGGCGGCTGACGGAGTCGGGTCACGACGTCCGCGTGGTGCCGACCGCCGCATCGCTGCACTTCATCGGCGAGGCCACCTGGTCTGCCCTGTCCGGCAACCCCGCCTCCACCGAGGTCTGGGAATCCGTCCACGAAGTCCCGCACGTCCGCATCGGTCAGGCCGCCGACCTCGTCGTGGTCGCCCCCGCCACCGCCGACCTGCTGGCCAAGGCCGCCCACGGCCTCGCCGACGACCTGCTGACCAACACCCTCCTGACCGCCCGCTGTCCGGTGGTCTTCGCCCCCGCGATGCACACCGAGATGTGGGAGAACCCGGCCACCCAGGAGAACGTCGCCACCCTGCGCCGCCGCGGGGCGATCGTGATCGAGCCCGCGGTCGGCCGGCTCACCGGCGTTGACACCGGCAAGGGCCGCTTCCCCGACCCCGGCGAGATCTTCGAGCTCTGCCGCCGGGTGCTGGCCCGGGGCCCGCAGGCGCTCCAGGCCGACCTGGCCGGCCGCCATGTCGTGGTCAGCGCCGGCGGCACCCGCGAGCCGCTGGATCCGGTGCGCTACCTGGGCAACCGCTCGTCGGGCAGGCAGGGCTACGCCCTGGCCCGTACGGCCGCGGCGCGGGGCGCCAGGGTCACCCTCGTCGCCGGCAACACCGGGCTGCCCGATCCCGCGGGTGTGGACGTGGTGCACATCGGCACCGCGGTCCAGCTGCGCGAGGCGGTGCTCAAGGCGGCGGCCGACGCCGACGCGGTGGTCATGGCGGCGGCGGTGGCCGATTTCCGTCCGACCCGCTACGCCTCCGGCAAAATCAAGAAGAAGGACGGGCAGGAGCCGGAACCGGTCACGCTGGTCCGGAATCCAGACATCCTCGCCGAGCTCTCCGCCGACCGGGCCCGTCCCGGGCAGCTGGTGGTCGGCTTCGCTGCCGAGACCGACGAGGTGCTCGCCAACGGGCGCGCGAAGCTGGCGCGCAAGGGCTGTGACCTGCTGGTTGTCAACGAGGTCGGCGAGCACAAGACCTTCGGATCGGCCGAGAACGAAGCGGTGATCCTCGCCACGGACGGAACCGAGACGCCGGTGCCTCACGGCCCCAAGGAAGCCCTGGCCGACACGGTGTGGGACCTCGTCGCGGCGCGGCTCACCGGGCCGCGTGGCTGACGGTTCGATTGCCCCACCAGTCCGGCGTTTACCGGTGTGCCCTCTTGACCCGGCGGGTCCATACGGATGATCGTCCTTCCGTGGGCCGTGGTGTCCCAGGTCACGGAGGGTCCATAAATCGAGACTGCGTGTCCGAACAACGCATACGACCGATAAACTGGCAGTGGATCGGGCCGAGCGCAGCTCTCGAGCCCGTCCGCCAATGATCAGCCAGCAGCCGCTGCAACCCCAGGGAGCGATGTGTCCCGCCGCCTGTTCACCTCGGAGTCCGTAACCGAGGGCCACCCCGACAAGATCGCTGACCAGATCAGCGACACGATTCTCGACGCGCTCCTGAAGGAGGACCCGTCGTCCCGGGTCGCCGTCGAGACGTTGATCACCACCGGCCTGGTGCACGTGGCCGGCGAGGTGACGACGAAGGCGTACGCCGACATCCCCAGCCTGGTGCGCAACAAGATCCTCGACATCGGCTACGACTCCTCCAAGAAGGGCTTCGACGGCGCTTCGTGCGGCGTTTCGGTGTCCATCGGTGCGCAGTCCCCGGACATCGCGCAGGGCGTCGACACCGCGTACGAGCAGCGGGTCGAAGGCGATGAGGACGAGCTGGACAAGCAGGGGGCCGGCGATCAGGGCCTGATGTTCGGCTATGCGTGCGATGAGACGCCGGAGCTGATGCCGCTGCCGATCAATCTCGCGCACCGTCTGTCGCGGCGTCTGTCCGAGGTCCGCAAGAACGGGACCATCCCCTACCTGCGCCCTGATGGCAAGACGCAGGTGACGATCGAGTACGACGGTCACAAGGCCGTCCGTCTGGACACGGTCGTGGTGTCCTCGCAGCACGCGAGTGATATCGATCTGGATTCGCTGCTGGCGCCGGACATCCGGGAGTTCGTGGTCGAGCACGTCCTCAAGGAGCTGGTCGAGGACGGCATCAAGCTGGACACCGACGGCTACCGTCTCCTGGTCAATCCCACCGGGCGGTTCGAGATCGGCGGCCCGATGGGCGATGCCGGGCTGACCGGCCGCAAGATCATCATCGACACGTACGGGGGCATGGCCCGGCACGGCGGTGGCGCGTTCTCCGGCAAGGACCCGTCCAAGGTCGACCGCTCGGCGGCGTACGCGATGCGGTGGGTGGCGAAGAACGTGGTGGCGGCCGGGCTCGCGGCCCGCTGCGAGGTCCAGGTCGCCTACGCGATCGGCAAGGCCGAGCCGGTCGGCCTGTTCGTGGAGACGTTCGGTACGGCCACGGTCGACACCGACAGGATCGAGCAGGCCATCGGCCAGGTCTTCGACCTCCGCCCGGCCGCGATCATCCGCGACCTCGACCTGCTCCGCCCGATCTACGCGCAGACCGCGGCCTACGGCCACTTCGGCCGCGAACTCGACGACTTCCCCTGGGAGCGCACCGACCGCGTGGACGCACTGCGGAAGGCGACGGGGCTGTAATCCCGCTGCCGCTTGGCATCGCATGACGGACGGCCCCGGACCTGATGGTCCGGGGCCGTCCGTCATGAGCCGCTGTCAGTGGTGTCTGCTAAGACTGGATGCTGTGAGCAGGGAGAACGGGTGTCCGGGGGCGGAGGCGGGTGCGGGTGAGCAGTTGGCCCTCATCCGGGAGAGCGTGCGGGAGACCAAGACGTCGCGGGCGAAGCCGCGGACGTGGCGGGGGGCCGAGCTGGCCGCGGAGCTGCCGGTGGCGCGGGTCCTGGTGGACAAGGGGCTGGTGCACCTCGACCGGTACTTCGACTACGCGGTGCCCGCCGCCATGGACGCCGAGGCGCAGCCCGGGGTGCGGGTGCGGGTGCGGTTCGGGGCGGGGGAGAAGGGGGGCAGGCGCGAGGGCGGCAGGCTGGTCAGCGGGTTCATCGTGGAGCGCGCGGCGGAGAGCGACTTCCGGGGGGTGCTGGCGCCGCTCGCGCAGGTGCTGTCGTCCGAGCGGGTGCTGACACCCGAGCTGCTGGCCCTGTGCCGGGCCGTCGCCGACCGCTACGCCGGGACGCTCGCCGACGTCGTGCAGCTCGCGGTGCCGCCGCGCCGGGCGCGCGCCGAGGCGAAGGCGTCTCCGGCCCCCTTGCCACCCAACCAGCCGCCGGATGTCGGGAGTTGGGGGCGGTACGGCGCGGGGCCCGGCTTTCTGGAGGCGTTGGCGCGGGGGGACGCACCGCGGGCGGTGTGGACGGCGCTGCCGGGGGCGACCTGGCCGCAGGAGCTGGCCCGCGCGGTGGCGGCGGCCCTGGCTTCGGGGCGTGGCGCGCTGGTGGTGGTGCCGGACGGGCGGGCCGCGGCGCGGGTGGACGAGGCGCTCGGCGAGCTGATCGGGGACGGGCGGCATGTGCTGCTGACCGCGGATGCCGGGCCCGAGGAACGCTACCGGCGGTGGCTCGCGGTGAGCCGTGGCTCGGTGCGCGCCGTGATCGGGACGCGGGCGGCGATGTTCGCGCCGGTCGCCGGCCTGGGGCTGGTCGCGCTGTGGGACGACGGCGACGCCAGCCACAGCGATCCGCACGCCCCGCAGCCGCATGCCAGGGAGGTGCTGATCCAGCGCGCGGTGGGGGAGCGCGCGGGGTTCCTGCTCGGCGGGCTGAGCTGCACGGTGGAGGCGGCCCAGCTGGTCGAGACGGGCTGGGCGCGCCCGCTGGCTGCCGACCGCGAGCGGGTGCGGGCCGTCGCCCCCAGGGTGCGGACGATCGGTGACGGCGACGAGGCGCGGGATGCGGCGGCCCGCGCGGCGCGGCTGCCGACGATGGCGTGGCAGGTGGTGCGCGAGGGGCTCAAGCAGGGACCGGTGCTCGTCCAGGTGCCGCGGCGCGGTTACGCACCCCGGCTGGCCTGCGAGCGGTGCCGGGCACCGGCCCGCTGCCGGGCCTGCGCGGGCCCGCTGGAGTCGCAGGACGCCGGTGAGCTGGCGTGCTCCTGGTGCGGCCGCCAGGAGCCGGACTGGCACTGCGGGGAGTGCGGCGGCACCCGGCTGCGGGCCCGGATCGTGGGCGCCAGGCGGACGGCGGAGGAGCTGGGCCGGGCATTTCCCGCGGTCCCGGTGTGCGCACGTCGGGCCGCGATCACATCCTGACGACGGTGCCCGGCACCCCCGCCCTGGTCGTGAGCACGCCGGGCGCCGAACCGGTGGCCGAGGGCCCCGGATACGCCTCCGCGCTGCTGCTCGACGGCTGGGCGCTGCTGGGCCGGCCGGACCTGCGGGCCGGGGAGGAGGCGCTGCGCCGCTGGCTGACCGCCGCGTCCCTGGTGCGCGGCCAGGAGGCGGGCGGCACGGTCGCGGTGATCGCGGAGCCGACGCTGCGGCCGGTGCAGGCGCTGGTGCGCTGGGATCCCGTCGGGCATGCGGTCCGTGAGCTGGCCGAGCGGGCCGAGCTCGGCTTTCCGCCGGTCTCCCGGATGGCGGCGGTCGCCGGCCGTGCCGAGGATGTCGTGGAGCTGCTCAGGGCCGCCGAACTCCCGGCGGGGGCCGAGGTGTTGGGGCCGGTTCCGTTGCCGGTCGCGGATCCGGGGCGGCCGCGCCGTCCCGGCGATCCGCCGCCGGGCGAGTCGTGGGAGCGGGCGCTGGTGCGGGTCAGGCCGGGCCAGGGCGCAGCGCTGGCGGCGTCCCTGAAGGCCGCCCGCGCGGCGCGCCTGGTCAAACGGGAGGGGGATGCGGTGCGGGTGCGGATCGATCCGCCTGATCTCGGGTGATGTGAGCACCGCTGCGGGCGGCTCGGGCGCGTGGGCGGGAACTCGGCGGCAGGGAAGGGGGCTTGGCGCTCTTGGCGTGACCGGCGGCGTGTGTCAGCCGTTGCGCGGGCCGGGGAAGGCGCCGGGCCGGGTCTCGTCCCGCACGGCGGGGGAGGACTGCGCGGGCATCGCGCGGGCGGAGGGGACGGACGGCGTACCGGGCAGGCCGGCGACGGTCACCGCGCGGGCCGCAGGCGCTTCGGGGGAGCGGGGCGCCGATTCCCCGCCGTCGGCCGCGGGTTGGGCGCTGGCCCGGCGGCCACCGTAGCGGCGGTGCACCGCCTGCTTGGTGACGCCGAGCGCCGAGCCCACGGCGTCCCAGGAGAAGCCGAGCGAGCGGTCGAAGTCGACCGCGGCCGTGACGAGTGTTTCGACGCTGTCCCGCAGTTCCTGGGCGAGGCGCACGGTGGGGGCGGGCGCGCGCCCGTAGACGACGAAGCCCGCGGAGGGCCCGGTGCGGCGTGGCCGGTAGACGTTGCCGAGCTGCGCGGTCAGGGTGCGCAACGCGTCCACCTGCCGGCGTACCCGCTCGATGTCGCGCACCAGGAGATGCAGGCTGGCGCGCGCCTGGGCGTCGTGGGTTGCGTGGTCGGCCATGGGCAAGCCTCTCGAACCGGCGTGGAAAAGGAAGGGCAAGGAAGGATGAAGACGACGGGACCGTCCGGGCGGCCCGATGGTGGGTCAATGCTGTTTGACCAACGCGGCAGCAGCGGCTCGGGTCACGGTGTGGGGGCGTACGAGCTTGTGCGCGGGGCGCGGCCGGGTGCGTACGCCCCCGCGCGGAAACGGCCCGCGAGCTGGGGCACATGCTCCGGGGCGGACGGCCCGCGACCTGCGGCGCATGCCCTGGGGCGCGCTGCCCACGACCCCCGGCGCAGCGCCTCTCTCCCTCGCCTCCTGGGTACCTGCGGAATCCCCTGGTGGCAGGCCCGTTGCCGTGCGGGGCATCGCGCCGGACGGCACGAGCCGGGCCTGCGGGCACCCGGCGCGGCCCACCGGGCACGCCCTAGACTGATGCGTCGTTCCGCAGCGTGTGAGAGGTAGTGCGCCACCCATGAGGCTCGTCTTCGCCGGTACCCCCGAGGTCGCCGTACCCGCCCTGGATGCTCTGATCGCCTCGGACCAGCACGAGGTCGTCGCCGTCGTGACCCGGCCCGACGCCCCGGCCGGCCGCGGCCGGCGGCTGGTCGCGAGTCCGGTCGCCGAGCGCGCCGAGGAGGCGGGTATCGAGGTGCTCAAGCCCGCGAAGCCGGGGGACGAGGACTTCCTCGCCCGGCTGCGCGAGATCGCTCCGGACTGCTGCCCGGTCGTCGCCTACGGCGCGCTGCTGCCGAAGGCCGCCCTCGGCGTCCCCGAGAAGGGCTGGGTCAACCTGCACTTCTCGCTGCTGCCGGCCTGGCGTGGCGCGGCGCCGGTGCAGCACGCGGTGCTCGCCGGCGACGAGGTGACCGGCGCCTCGACCTTCCAGATCGAGCAGGGCCTGGACTCCGGGCCCGTCTACGGCGTCCTGACGGAAGAGGTGCGTCCGACGGACACCAGTGGCGACCTGCTGACCCGGCTGGCGTTCGCCGGCGCGGGACTGCTCGTCGCGACGATGGACGGCATCCAGGACGGCACCCTGCACGCCGTACCGCAGCCGTCGGAAGGCATCTCCTACGCGCCCAAGATCGAGGTCGAGGACGCGAAGACGGACTGGTCCGCGCCCGCCCTGCGGGTGGAGCGCCTGGTGCGCGGCTGTGCCCCGGCCCCCGGCGCCTGGACGGAGTTCCGCGGCGAGCGCCTGAAGCTGATGTCCGTGACGTCCGCAGGACCTGACGCCGATCTGCACCTCGCGCCCGGCGAGATCGCGGCCACGAAGAAGGCCGTGTACGTCGGCACCGGCAGCCACGCCGTGCAACTCCTCTGGGTCCAGCCGCAGGGCAAGAAGCCGATGCAGGGCGCGGATTGGGCGCGCGGGGTCCGTATCGAGGCCGGGGAGCTGATGGGCGAGTAGCGGGCTGTCCGGGCGGGGGCCGGGGCGTCCGTCCCCGTCCCCGCGCGGGCCCGCGGGCCGCTCCGCGTAGGCTGGTCACGGACCTCTCTTCTCGTATCCGGAGCACCTTTTCTGTGAGCCAGCAGCCGCGCCGTCGCCCCAGCAAGCCCTACCGCCGCCCGCAGAAGGACCCGGTCAGGATCCTCGCGTTCGAGGCGCTGCGGGCCGTCGACGAGCGGGACGCCTACGCCAACCTCGTCCTGCCGCCGCTGCTGCGCAAGGCGCGCGAGAGCGACGACTTCGACAGCCGGGACGCCGCGCTGGCGACGGAACTCGTCTACGGAACGCTGCGCCGCCAGGGCACCTACGACGCGATCATCGCGCAGTGCGTGGACCGTCCGCTGCGCGAGGTCGACCCGCCGGTGCTGGACGTGCTCACGCTCGGCGCGCACCAGCTCCTCGGTACCCGCATCCCGACGCACGCGGCGGTCAGCGCGAGCGTGGAGCTGGCCCGGGTCGTCCTGGGTGACGGCCGGGCGAAGTTCGTCAACGCCGTGCTGCGCAAGATCGCCGCCGCCGATTTCGACGGCTGGCTGGAGCGCGTCGCGCCGGACTACGACGAGGATCCCGAGGCGCATCTCGGCCTGGTGCACGCCCATCCGCGCTGGATCGTCTCGGCCCTGTGGGACGCGCTCGGCGGCGGCCGCGCGGGTATCGAGGACCTGCTGGAAGCGGACAACGAGCGGCCCGAGGTGACGCTGGTGGCGCGCCCCGGCCGGTCCACGGCGCAGGAGCTGCTGGCCGCCGTCGGCGAGGACAGCGGCCTGCCGGGACGCTGGTCACCGTACGCGGTACGGCTTGCGGAGGGCGGCGAGCCGGGCGCGCTGGACGCGGTCCGTGAGGGGCGCGCGGGGGTGCAGGACGAGGGCAGCCAGCTGGTCGCCATCGCGCTGGCCAACGCGCCCGTCGAGGGCGGCGACCGGGCCTGGCTGGACGGCTGCGCGGGCCCCGGCGGCAAGGCGGCGCTGCTGGCCGCGCTGGCGGCCGAGCGCGGCGCCGCCCTGCTCGCCTCCGAGAAGCAGCCGCACCGCGCCCGTCTGGTCGCCCGCGCACTGGAGGGCAACCCCGGCCCTTACGCGGTGATCGCCGCCGACGGCACCCGGCCTGCGTGGCGGCCCGGCTCCTTCGACCGGGTGCTGGTGGACGTGCCGTGCACCGGCCTCGGCGCGCTCCGCAGGCGGCCCGAGGCGCGCTGGCGGCGTCGGCCCGATGACCTGGACGGCTTCGCGCCGCTGCAACGCGAACTGCTCCGCCAGGCGCTGGCCGCGGTGCGGGTCGGCGGCGTCGTCGGCTATGCGACGTGCTCCCCGCATCCGGCCGAGACCCGTGCCGTGGTGGACGACGTGCTCAAGGGGCACGGCGGAGCCCCCGTCGAGGTCGAGTGGGTCGACGCCCGTCCCCTGATGCCCGGCGTCCCGGCGCTCGGTGAAGGCCCGGACGTCCAGCTGTGGCCGCATCTGCACGGTACGGACGCGATGTACCTGGCGCTGCTGCGACGGATGGCCTGAGAGGGCTTCCTCTGTAGGATCGCATTTCCCGTGCCCCTTTCTCATCGACGGTGGCCCTCTTCCGGCCCAAGGGACAGGGCGATGGGACGAACGCCGGTTTGACCGTTCACTCGTAGTGGTGCTGAACCCGCCCTGACCTATGCGGTGGCGTTCTCCGGCGCGATCGTGGTGATGTCTCAGCTGGTCAGGGCCGGGGGCTTCGTCCTCCGTCCTTACGGGTCGGAGTGGGCCATGTCGCGCGTGGTGGGCGAGGTCTCCATGAGCCTTCGCCGTACGGACGGGAAGATCGACGAGGACTGCCCCTGGCGACGGCGGGCGTCGACGTTCCCTCCATGGCAGTGGCTCCGCGAGCAGCACATCGTTCAACGCCGCACTCTGGCCAGCCATCGGCCGGCACCCCGCCCTGGCCGAAGCGTGCCAGGCGCACGGTGTCGAACGCGCAGCCTTCACGATGCAACTCAGGTGTCTGATAACGGACCTCGGCGGCCGCTGCTGAGCCGCGCGGGACGCGGCCGCCGACTCGATACCCACCGATCTCGGCAGAAAGGTCGTCAAAGCAGTCGGGCAATGGATCCACACCCTGGCGGGACAGCCTGTGAGACCTGGGAGCGTTCGACAGCGCGCCGCCCGCAGCCGGGACCGAAGCGCCGTAGGGCCGGGGCTCGCCCCGCTGCCGGTCGTGCCGGCGCGGCCCCGGGGAACCCAGGCGGGTCGACGCGTGACTCACCTGTGTCGCCCCTCTCCTCTCCGCGTGGAGGTTCATACCGGCGAGGAACACATGGCAGCCGACGACGAATGTCGGTGCTTCGACGACTCATGGGAGAGAGCTGACGTGCCTGTACGCAAGCGTTGCCCCCGTATGGTGCCCCTGGCTTCGGCCGTCGTGCTCGTGGGTGCCCTGATGACGGCGTTCGGGGCGCCCGCCCATGCCGCCGACCTGCCCCCCGGATGTTCACAGGACGTGCCGCCGATCGGTCTTCCCGGGCCGGTCACGTACAGGTGTACCGGCGGGCTGACGGAGAACTGGACGCTGTCCGGCGGTGACACCGTGGTCACCGTCACCAACGGCACGCCGGGTGCCCCCGGCATCGGCAGGGACGCCACGCTCGCCTATACCGGCACGGGCACGATCACCATCTCGGTGACGGGTGCCGACGGTGGTGCGGCCCCGGACGGGGGCGATGGCAACGACGGCACCATCAACATCGGAGACAGCGCGGGTACCGCACACGTCACCGTCACCGGGGGCAACGGCAGCGCTGGTGGCATCGGTGGCACCGGTGCCAACGGCACCGACGGCATCAACGGCGCCAAAGGCACCGACGGCGGCACGGGTGCCGACGGGGGCATCGGCGGCAGAGGCGGTAACGGCGGTAACGGCAACAACGGCACCATCACCGTGAGCAGCCCCGCGAGCGACGCCGAGGTGACGGCGCGCGGCGGCGTCGGCGCGGCCGGGGGCACCGGCGGCTCTGGCGGCAGAGGCGGCACCGGCGGCAACAGCAGCAGCCAGACGGCCGTCGGCGGCCACGGCGGCGACGGTGGTTCGGGTGGTTCGGGTGGCCCGGGGGGTGCCGGCGGCGGCGGCAACGACGGTGCCGTCACAGCGTCCGCCGCCACCGTGACGGCGACCAGCAGCCCCGGCGGCGTCGGCGGTCAGGGCGGTATCGGTGGTCAGGGCGGCACCCGCGGCGCCGCCGTCTACAACGGCTACAACGGCGAGGGCGGCCTCGGCGGTGTCGGGGGCATCGGTGGCACGGGCATCTCCGGTAACTCCAGCGGCGCCGGCGTCATCACTGCCAGTGCCGTCGTCGTGACAGGTGGCACGGGGGGTGACGGGGGCCGGGGAGGCCGGGGCGGCCCCGGCGGCGAAGGCGACCGCAGCTTCATGGGCAACGGCGGCGCGGGTGGCATGGGCGGCAGAGGCGGCCTCGGTCGTGACGGCAACAGCAGCAGAAGCTCCGTCACCGCCAGTGGCAGTGTGAGCGCACGAGGTGGCAACGGCGGCAACGGCGGCGACGGCGGTGACGGCGGCCGCAGCGTTCGCTATCCCGGCGCCGCCGGCAGCGGTGGTAACGGCGGCACCGGTGGCACCGGGAACGCCGGCAGCATCGCTGTTGTCTCTGACACCAACACCGGAGGCGACAACACCGGAGGCGACGGCGGCAACGGCGGCAACAGCCCGGTCACTTCCGTAACGGGCCGTGGTCGGGGTGGCGACGGCGGCAACGGTGGCAACGGCACGGTCTGCGGAAGCTCGCAGCCCGCAGACACCACCAACACCGGCGGCAACGGGGGCGGTGGCGGGTTTCCTGAGGGCAGTGGCGGACAGGCCGGCGTCGGCGCACCAGCCTCCTGCTGAACCGTTCCGATCGTGGAAGCCCATGGCGTCAGGGGAGCTGCCGGTGTCAGGTCCGGAGCCCGAAAAGCCGGCGGCAAAGCCGGTATCGGCAGTGGTGACGGGAACAGCGGCACTCCAGGTGGCCCTGACCTGGCCCATACGGGCACCGATGTCACCGCTCACGGCGCCTTGGGCGGGAACGGTGGGCTCGGCGGAGAGGGTCGCGTCGTCATCAGCTGCCGGCGCAGTAGGCGAAACGGGGGTGCCCGCTGGTGGGCACCCCCACATGCTGCCCCGGCAGCGCGGGGCTGCCGGCAACGAGCCCGTTTCGACTTGATGGTTGCAGGTCGCGGGGGCTGGTGGGGGCGGGGGCCCGGCGCTCGGACTGGTCGGCGGCGTGATCGCTTCGCCGTGATAGCCCGTCAGCGGGAGACCTTCGGGGTCGTCAGCACGAGCACGGCCCGCACGAGGGTGATGGCGTGCTCCGCGTTCATTCGGACCGTGG
Source organism: Streptomyces pinistramenti (assembly GCF_020564935.1). GTDB lineage: Bacteria > Actinomycetota > Actinomycetes > Streptomycetales > Streptomycetaceae > Streptomyces > Streptomyces pinistramenti. Next base: position 49,801 of record NZ_JAJCXB010000016.1, on the reverse strand, counting down.
TCGAGATCCTCCCGTTCAGCGGGTGGTGACGCCGTGCTCCTGCGCCGCGAGGTTGTCGTCCAAGCCGACGAAGCCGAGATCGGTCAGGGCTCCGATCCGGCCTCGCGCAGATCGGCAGTGATCTTGTTATGGCGGGTTGCCGTGCCACCTGCCGCTGCACAGCAGCACCGATCACCCGTTCGACGTCACCGCCCGGACTACCACCCGGGGCAAAACCATCACCGGGAACCACCTTGGGAGGATCCCTCTATGACGCTGACGGCATGACGCCGACGGCCTGGGCGGAGCAGCACGAGCCCGTGAGGACTCCCCATCAGAGCCGAAGGGACAAGATCGTGAGACAGATCGGCGTGGCCCCGAATGAGACGGCTGGAGAACGGCCAGGTCATCGCCGCAGAACGGGCCATGCCGAACGCGGGCCTACCCCCAGGGGCCGTTCTGCCGGTGTCAACGGCCTTGCGGGCAGCGTGGGTTGCCCGGTGTGTCCGGACGCCGGATGGCGGGTGGCGGTGCTGAGGGTGCCGGGCGGATCCGGGCCCGCTTCGGCCCCCGGGGCATTCCTGGAGCAGGTGGAAGGCCCCGGGAGCCCGCTGCGAGGTGGCCGCTCGGGCAGGCCATACTGGTTCCATGGCCTTGATCAACCCCAGCATCCTGTCCGCAGATTTCTCCCGGCTCGCCGAGGAGGCGAAGGCGGTGGAGGGCGCCGACTGGCTCCATGTCGACGTCATGGACAACCACTTCGTGCCGAACCTCACGCTCGGAGTGCCGGTCGTCGAGTCGCTCAGCAAGGCGACGGACACCCCGCTCGACCTGCATCTGATGATCGAGGACCCGGACCGCTGGGCGCCGCAGTACATCGAGGCGGGCGCGGGTTCGGTGACCTTCCACGCGGAGGCGGCGGCGGCGCCGGTGCGGCTGGCGCGGGAGATCAGGGCGCAGGGCGCGCGGGCGTCGATGGCGCTCAAGCCGGCCACGCCGATCGAGCCGTACGAGGATCTGCTGCCCGAGCTGGACATGCTGCTGATCATGACGGTGGAGCCGGGATTCGGCGGCCAGGCGTTCCTGGACATCATGCTGCCGAAGATCCGGCGGACCCGTGAACTGATCTCGCGGCACGGTCTGGAGCTGTGGCTCCAGGTGGACGGCGGGGTCTCGGCCGCGACGATCGAGCGGTGCGCCGAGGCGGGCGCGGACGTGTTCGTGGCGGGCTCCGCGGTCTACGGCGCGGACGACCCGGCCAAGGCCGTCCACGACCTGCGTGAGAAGGCGGCCGCGGCCACGGCGGCGAGCTGGGGCTGCGCCCACTGATCCGGCGGACGGGGCGGCTCCGTCCCGTCCCGCTTCTTTCATCCTTGCCCCGCCCCCGGTTGTGCACGGCGCCACCCGGCGTTCACACCCAGGGGGCGGTCGTGGTCCCCGTCGGCCCCGGGTTTCTGAAAGGATGAGCAAAGACTCGATCAGATGCGCAACAGGGGAGATTTTCGTGGTAGCCAGCCGCCCGCAGTCCGGTATGGGCCCCGCCGAGCTGGTGCAGGCCGCGGCCATGGCCCGCCGCTTCTATCTGGAGAGCAAATCCAAGATCCAGATCGCGGAGGAGTTCGGCGTCAGCCGGTTCAAGGTCGCCCGGGTGCTGGAGACGGCCCTGGAGCGTGATCTCGTACGGATCGAGATCCGGGTGCCGTCCGAGCTGGACGCCGAACGCTCCGACGCGCTGCGGGCCCGCTACGGCCTGCGGCACGCGGTCGTCGTCGAATCGCCCGCCGACGCGTCCGAGGACGCCGCCGACCCGGAGAACCTCGGCGAGGTCGCGGCCGACCTGCTCGGCGAGCTGGTCGCCGAGGGCGATGTGCTGGGCCTGGCCTGGGGCCGGTCGACCATCCACATGGCGGCCGCCCTGCACCGGCTCCCGCCGTGCACCGTCGTCCAGCTGACCGGCGTGTACGACGCGGGCACCGCCGACCGGGGCTCGGTCGAGGCGGTGCGCAGGGCGGCCGACGTCTCGGGCGGCGAGGCGCACCCGATCTACGCGCCGATGCTGCTGCCGGACTCGGCGACCGCCGCCGCGCTGCGCGGCCAGACCGGCATCGCCAGGGCCTTCGAATACTTCGACAAGGTCACCGTCGCCTGCGTCTCCATCGGCTCCTGGGAGCCCGGTGTGTCGACCGTCTACGACATGCTGAGCGAGGACGAGCGCGAGCACTACGCCTCGCTCGGCGCCGCCGCCGAGATGTCCGCGCACCTCTTCGACGCCGAGGGCCGCCGCATCGGGCGCGATCTGGGCGAGCGCTGCATCACGGTCGAGGCGGACCGGCTGCGGCGTATCCCCGAGGTCGTCGCCATCGCGGGCGGGCGGCGCAAGGCGTCGGCGATCGGCGCGGTGCTCCGCTCCGGACTGGTGACGAGCCTGGTCACGGACACCGCGGCGGCCGACCACCTGCTGCTGGAGACCGGCCCCGGGCCGCGCCCCGCCCTGGACCGCGCGGACCCCGACGGGGTGTGACCCCGAGGCCGGGGCGCCGGATCCGGGGTGCACCACGCTGCCGCCACCGGCGCGCAGCGCGGCCGCCGCTGTGACAGCATCGGCGCCATGATGATCCGTTCCGCCCCGCGCACGGCCACCGCCGTCATCGGCGCGCTCCTCGCCGGTCTGCTGCTGGTCCTCACGGGCTGTTCGACGAGCGGGGCGGGCAAGGGGAGTTCGGGCGCGCCGGGCCCTTCCGCCACGGCCGCCGCCACCCGGGCGCCCGGCGGCTCCGGCGTACCGTCCTGGGCGCACGGCATGCCGGCCGTCCAGGCATCAGGACTGCCGCGCCAGGCCCGGGACACGCTCCGGCTCATCGACGCGGGCGGGCCCTTCCCGTACGCCAAGGACGGGACGGTCTTCGGAAATCACGAGCGGCTGCTGCCCCGCCAGAAGCGCGGTTATTACCACGAGTACACGGTCCGCACGCCGGGTTCGCGGGACCGTGGCGCGCGTCGGCTGATCACCGGTGACCGGCACGAGACGTACTACACGAACGATCACTACCGGTCCTTCAAGGCGGTGCTCCGATGACGGGTTCCGTGCCGGCGCCGCTGGTGGCGGTGCTCGACGGCAGCACGCCTCCCGGGGTGCTGTCCTGGCCCGCCGACCGGCCGGTGGCACAGGCGCTGGCTGCCGCTGCCGACGCGGGCTGGAGCGGCGCCGCGCTGGATCTCGAAGGCGCCGCGGACAAGGCGGAGTTCCTGGACCGCTGCGCCCGCGCGCTGCGCTTCCCCGACTGGTTCGGCGGCAACTGGGACGCGCTGGCCGACTGCCTCACCGATCTGTCCTGGTGCCCGGCGGGCCGTGGCCGACTGCTGGTGATCACCGGCTGGCAGTCCTTCGCCGGCGCCGCTCCGGCGGACTGGGGCATGGTCGAGAACATCCTTGCCGACGCGGTGGCGTACTGGCGCGGCACGGACACCGGCCTCGCCGTGATCCTCGCGCGGGGGCGGGCCGGCTGAGCCCGCGGGGCGGGTTGTTTGTCGCATCGCACAGGAGGTCCCCGCGGGTCCTCGGATGATCGCATCACCGCAGGTGGTGACCCGTATCCTGGCGTTATGCGATTCCTGAACCCGAAGAACGGCGCCCTCGAAGAGTGTTCTTCGGTGCCGTACGACCTGACGTACGACGACGTGTTCATGGTGCCCGGCCGCTCGGCCGTGGGCTCCCGGCAGGGCGTGGATCTGTCCGCGCCGGACGGCAGCGGCACCACCATTCCGCTCGTGGTCGCCAACATGACCGCGATTGCCGGCCGCCGGATGGCCGAGACCGTAGCCCGCCGCGGCGGGCTCGTCGTCATCCCGCAGGACATCCCGATCGACGTCGTCACCGAGGTCGTCACCTGGGTCAAGCGCCGGCATCTGGTCCTGGACACGCCGATAGTGCTGTCGCCGATCGCGACCGTCGCCGACGCCCTGTCGCTGCTGCCCAAGCGGGCGCACGGCGCGGGCATCGTCGTCGAGGGCGGCCGGCCGGTCGGTGTGGTCACCGAGCACGACCTGGCGGGGGTGGACCGCTTCACCCAGGTCGCCGAGGTCATGAGCCGGGACCTGCTGGTCCTGGACGCGGACATCGACCCGCGCGAAGCCTTCAACCGCCTGGACGCCGCCAACCGCAAGCTGGCCCCCGCGGTCGACGAGGACGGCATGCTCGTCGGCATCCTGACCCGCAAGGGCGCCCTGCGCGCCACCCTCTACACCCCGGCGACGGACGCCGACGGCAAGCTGCGGATCGCCGCCGCCGTCGGCATCAACGGCGATGTGGCGGGCAAGGCGAAGGCGCTGCTGGCCGCCGGTGTCGACACCCTCGTCGTGGACACCGCGCACGGCCACCAGGAGTCGATGATCAGCGCGGTCAAGGCCGTCCGGGCGCTGGACCCGCAGGTCCCGATCGTGGCCGGCAACATCGTCGCGGCCGAGGGCGTGCGCGACCTCATCGAGGCCGGCGCGGACATCATCAAGGTCGGGGTCGGCCCCGGCGCGATGTGCACCACCCGCATGATGACCGGCGTCGGCCGCCCGCAGTTCTCCGCGGTGCTGGAGTGCGCCGCCGAGGCCAGGAAGTACGGCAAGCACGTCTGGGCCGACGGCGGCGTGCGGCACCCGCGCGACGTGGCCATGGCGCTGGCCGCCGGCGCCTCCAACGTCATGATCGGCTCGTGGTTCGCCGGCACCCTGGAGTCGCCCGGCGACCTCCAGCACACCGCCGACGGCCGTCCGTACAAGGAGAGCTTCGGCATGGCGTCGGCCCGCGCGGTGCGCAACCGCACGAGCGAGGAGTCGGCGTACGACCGGGCCCGCAAGGCGCTGTTCGAGGAGGGCATCTCCACCTCGCGGATGTTCGTCGACCAGGCGCGCCCCGGCGTCGAGGACCTGATCGACTCGATCATCGCGGGTGTCCGCAGCTCCTGCACCTACGCCGGTGCCGCATCGCTGGCGGAGTTCGCGGAGAAGGCCGTGGTCGGGGTGCAGAGCGCCGCGGGCTACGCCGAGGGCAAGCCGCTGCACGACAGCTGGAGCTGACCCACCGCGTCCCGTACGCATCCCCCGGCAGGCCCCGCACCGAATCGCTTCGGTGCGGGGCCTGCCGCATGTGCGGGGGACGGTGACGGCGGGCGCGTCCCGCTGCCCGGAGGGCGGTACGGCGTTCGCCGGCCGTACGATCGGACGGTGGGTGCGCAACGAACGACCGCCCGCCGCTCCGGTGCGCAACGATCGTCCGTGGTTGCGCAAGGAACCTGCATTACGGCAGGTCAGCGACGGCCCGTAAGGTCAAGCGCTGTACGTGGAGTGGCGGGGACCGCCTGCTCGGCGGTCTCCCGCTGCGGGGCGTTTCGGCGCGCCCGCATGCCGACCGCTGCCCGGTCGCCGTCATCCGGACCATCTGACCGGCAGCGATGAAGGAGCCACCCCAGTGTTGGACCACGGCGCAGCCCCACCCGCAGGGGACAGCGACCCAAGGCGGCCCTCCTCCGGGGGTCTCGGCACCCGGCTGATGCGGCGCAAGCCCGTCGAGCGGCTGGTCGCCGAGGGCGGTCAGGGTGAGGGCGGCACGCTCCGCCGCTCGATGGGCATGTGGCAGCTGACCATGATCAGCATCGGCGCCACGCTCGGTACCGGCATCTTCGTGGTCCTCGGCGAGGCCGTCCCCAAGGCGGGGCCCGCCGTCGTCATCTCGTTCGTCATCGCCGGCATCACGGCCCTGTTCTCCGCGCTGTCCTACGCGGAGCTGGCCGGCACCATCCCGGTCTCCGGCTCGTCCTACTCCTACGCGTACGCCACCCTCGGTGAACTGGTCGCCTGGATCTGTGGCTGGTGTCTGATCCTGGAGTACGGCGTCTCGGTCGCGGCCGTCGCGGTCGGCTGGGGCCAGTATCTGAACGAGTTCCTGGCCGGCACGATCGGCCACACCATCCCCGGCGTGCTCTCCCAGCCGCCCGGCCACGGCGGCATCTTCAACCTGCCGGCACTGCTGGTCGTGCTGCTCGCGATGGTCTTCCTGCTGGGCGGCGCCAGGGAGAGCGCCCGCGCCAACACGATCATGGTCGCGGTGAAGATCGTCGCGCTGCTGCTGTTCTGCGGCGTCGCCCTGCAGGGGGTGAAGTCCGGCAACTACAAGGACTTCATGCCGATGGGCATGGCGGGCGTCAGCGCCGCGGGGGCGACGCTGTTCTTCTCGTACATCGGCTTCGACGCGGCGTCCACGGCGGGTGAGGAGGCCAAGAATCCGCAGCGTGACCTGCCGCGCGCGATCATGCTCTCGCTGGTGATCGTCACCACGCTGTACTGCCTGGTCGCCGCGGTCGCGGTGGGCGCCCTGCCCTGGAAGAAGTTCGCCGGATCCGAAGCCGCGCTGGCCGGCATCCTCAAGGACGTCACGGGCCAGGACGTCTGGGCCGTGCTGCTGGCCGCGGGCGCCGTCGTCGCCATCGCCAGCGTCGTGCTCACCGTGCTCTACGGACAGACCCGCATCCTCTTCGCGATGTCTCGGGACGGCCTGGTGCCGAAGGCGTTCTCCAAGGTGCACGCCAAGTCCGGCGCTCCCCGGGTGAACACCGTCATCGTCTCGCTGTTCTGCGGAGTGCTCGCCGCCGCCGTGCCGCTCGGCCAGCTCGCGGACGCCACCAGCATCGGCACCCTCTTCGCCTTCGCGCTGGTCAACGTCGCGGTGATCGTGCTGCGCCGTACCCGGCCCGACATGAAGCGCTCCTTCCGTACGCCGCTCTCGCCGCTCTTCCCGGCGATCGGTTTCCTGCTGTGCGTCTACATGATGGGCAGCCTGGGCACCGTGACCTGGGTGGTCTTCGGCATCTGGATGGCCGTCGGCCTTGTGGTCTACTTCGGATACGGCATGCGCCGGTCCCGATTGGCCACGGCAGAGAAGTGATCCACCCGCAGTGCGACTGAACGACCTCGACGAACGCATCGTCCACGCCCTCGCCGAGGATGCCCGGCGCAGTTACGCCGACATCGGCCAGGAGGTCGGGCTCTCCGCGCCGGCCGTCAAACGCCGGGTGGACCGGCTGCGGGCCGAGGGCGCCATCACGGGGTTCACGGTACGGGTCGATCCGGCGGCGCTGGGCTGGAAGACCGAGGGGTACATCGAGCTGTACTGCAGCCGCAACACCTCGCCCGAGGCGATCCACCGCGGCCTGTCGCGCTACCCGGAAGTGGCGTCCGCCTCCACCGTCACCGGCGAGGCGGACGCCATCGTCCAGGTCTTCGCGGCCGACATGCGCCACTTCGAGCGGGTGCTGGAGCGGATCGCCGGCGAGCCGTTCGTGGAGCGCACCAAATCGGTGCTGGTCCTCTCGCCGCTGCTGCGGCGCTTCAGCTCGGGGTCGCCGGGCTGAACCCCGCAGTTCCCGGCCGCGGCGCCGCGCCTGGGAAGCTGGAGCCCCGCCGATCTCCAGGACAAGGGGTGCGCCGCCCGATGACGCGAGACCCGAACATCGACCTCAACCTGCTGACCGCACTGGACGCTCTGCTCGAAGAGGAGAGCGTCGCCGCGGCCGCCGACCGGATGGGGCTTTCGGGGCCCGCCATGAGCCGCACCCTCGGCCGTATCCGCCGCGCCATCGGCGATCCCGTCCTGGTCCGCGCCGGGCAGCGGATGGTGCCGACGCCGCGTGCCCTGGAGATCCGCGCCGAGGTGCGGCGGCTGGTCGAGGCGGCGCACGGCCTCTTCGCGCCGCCCGCGCCCGCCGATCCGGCGCAGCTGGCCCGGGTCTTCACGATCCACGCGAACGACCTGCTCATCACCACCGTGGCGCCCGGCCTCGTCGCCCGCATCGCCCGTGAGGCGCCGCAGGTGGTGCTGCGTTTCCTCGGCGAGAGCCACGTCGATCTGCCGCTGCTGCGGGACGGCGCCGCCGATCTGGAGCTGGGGGTCATCGACAGCCGCGAACCGGAGATCGTGGCCGAGCCGCTGTTCGTGGACCGCGGCGTCGCCGTCGTGCGCGACGGGCATCCGCTCACCGAGGCCCGCCTCACCGTCCGCCGCTTCGCCGACGCCCCGCACCTCAACTTCTCCCGCCGCGGCCGGCTCACCGGACCGATCGACGCGGCACTCGCCGCCCAGGGACTGCGCCGCCGGGTGATCGCCACCGTCCCGACCTTCGCGGCCGCGCTGCTGATGGTGCGGGACAGCGACGCGGTCGGCCTCTCCACCGCACGGCTCGGCGCCGCGGCGGCCCGCGGCCTCGGCCTGCGCACCCTGGAAATCCCGCTCGGTCTCCCGCCGATGCCGATGGCCATGGCCTGGCATCCGCGGCAGGACGCGGATGCGGGACACCGCTGGCTGCGCGGCCTGGTACGCGAGGTGATGACGGCGGCCGGCGGTGCACCGCCGCAACGAATCGCCGCTGAGCTGCCATAACGCGCAACGAATCGTCCACGGACGCGCAACGGTGCCGCCTTGTCCCCGGTGATCGGCGGCCCGTACCGTCGAGGCGTCCCACCCGAACCGTCCCGCCGAGGGGTCTCATGTCGTCGCTGCGCACCGCCCTGCTCCAGAGTTCGGGCAGGCCGGGCGATACCGCGCACAATCTGCGGATCCTTCAGGACGCCGCGCGGGACGCGGCCGCATCCGGCGTGGGACTGCTCGCCTGTCCCGAGATGTTCCTCACCGGCTACGCCATCGGCGACGGCGTCCACCGGCTCGCCGAGACCGCCGACGGCGCGAGCGCCGCTGCCGTCGCCCGGATCGCCGCCGACCACCGCATCGCGGTCCTCTACGGCTACCCCGAGCTGGACCAGGACCCCGGCGGCGACGCGGTCTACAACTCCGCCCAGCTGATCGGCCCGGACGGCGCCCGGCTCGCGAACTACCGCAAGACGCACCTCTTCGGCTGCTTCGAGCGCGAGTGGTTCACACCCGGTGAACAGCCGGTCGTCCAGGCGGAGTTGAACGGCCTCCGGATCGGCCTGCTGATCTGTTACGACGTGGAGTTCCCCGAGAACGTCCGGGCGCACGCGCTGGCCGGCACCGATCTGCTGCTGGTGCCCACCGCGCAGATGCACCCCTTCCAGTTCGTCGCCGAATCCGTCATTCCGGTGCGCGCCTTCGAGAGCCAGATGTACGTCGCGTACGTCAACCGGGTCGGCGCGGAGGGCGAGTTCGAGTTCGTCGGCCTCAGCGCTCTCGCCGGGCCCGACGGTGTCGTACGCGCCCGCGCGGGCCGCTCCGAGCAGCTGGTGCAGGCCGAGGTGGACGCCGCCTTCCTCACCCGGTCCCGGTCCGACAACCCGTATCTCGCCGACCGCCGCCCTGAGCTCTACGGCTCGCTCGCCTGACGGCTGCCCCGCACCTCACCCCGCACCGGGCGGCGCCCCCTCGGGCCGCCGCCCGCCCCACCTCCCGCCTGCTCTTCGACCTGCCCGCAAGGAGTCCGTACCCGATGACGTCCACGGTGCCCACCGCAGCCCACCACGCGGATGCCCAGCCGCCGATCACCATGTTCGGCCCGGACTTCCCGTACGCCTACGACGACTTCCTCGCGCATCCGGCGGGCCTCGGCCAGGTCCCGGCGACGGAGCACGGCAAGGAGGTCGCGGTCATCGGCGGCGGCCTCTCCGGCATCGTCACTGCCTACGAGCTGATGAAGATGGGCCTCAAACCCGTCGTCTACGAGGCGGACGAGATAGGCGGCCGGCTGCGGACCGTCGGCTTCGAAGGGTGCTCCACCAAGGGTGAAGAAGGGGCCCTGACGGCCGAGATGGGCGCGATGCGCTTCCCGCCGTCCTCCACCGCCCTGCAGCACTACATCGACCTGGTGGGCCTGGAGACCCGGCCGTTCCCCAACCCGCTGGCGCCCGGCACCCCGTCGACCGTCGTCGACCTCAAGGGCGAGTCGCACTACGCCCGCACGGTCGACGACCTCCCCGAGGTCTACCACCAGGTCATGGACGCCTGGAACGCCTGCCTGGAAGAGGGCGCCGACTTCTCCGGCATGAACCGGGCGATCCGCGAGCGGGACGTCCCGCGCATCCGCGAGATCTGGTCCCGCCTGGTCGAGAAGCTCGACAACCAGACCTTCTACGGCTACCTCTGCGACTCCACCGCCTTCCAGTCCTTCCGGCACCGGGAGATCTTCGGCCAGGTCGGCTTCGGCACCGGCGGCTGGGACACCGACTTCCCCAACTCCATCCTGGAGATCCTGCGGGTCGTCTACACCGAGGCCGACGACCACCACCGCGGCATCGTCGGCGGCAGCCAGCAGCTGCCGCTGCGCCTGTGGGAGCGCGAGCCGGGCAAGATCCTGCACTGGGCGCAGGGCACCTCGCTCGCCTCGCTGCACGGCGGCACGCCGCGCCCCGCGGTGACCCGGCTGCACCGCACCGCGGGCAACCGCATCACGGTCACCGACGCCGACGGCGACATCCGCACTTACGAGGCGGCCGTCTTCACCGCGCAGTCCTGGATGCTGCTGTCGAAGATCGCCTGCGACGACGCACTGCTGCCGATCGACCACTGGACGGCGGTGGAGCGCACCCACTACATGGAGTCGTCCAAGCTGTTCGTGCCCGTCGACCGGCCGTTCTGGCTGGACACCGACGAGGAGACCGGCCGGGACGTGATGAGCATGACGCTCACCGACCGGATGACCCGCGGCACCTACCTCCTGGACAACGGACCCGACGCGCCGGCCGTCATCTGCCTCTCCTACACGTGGTGCGACGACAGCCTCAAGTGGCTGCCGCTGAACGCCAACGAGCGGATGGAGGTCATGCTGAAGTCGCTGTCGGAGATCTATCCCAAGGTCGACATCCGGCGGCACATCATCGGCAACCCGGTAACCGTCTCCTGGGAGAACGAGCCGTACTTCATGGGCGCGTTCAAGGCCAACCTGCCCGGCCACTACCGCTACCAGCGGCGCCTGTTCACCCACTTCATGCAGGACCGCCTCCCCGAGGACAAGCGCGGCATCTTCCTCGCGGGCGACGACATCTCCTGGACGGCGGGCTGGGCCGAGGGCGCCGTGCAGACCGCGCTGAACGCGGTGTGGGGCGTGATGCACCACTTCGGCGGCAGCACCGACGCCTCGAACCCGGGCCCCGGCGACGTCTACGACGAGATCGCGCCGGTCGAACTCCCGGAGGACTGATCCCCGGGGGCCGCCCGCGCGGCGGCCCCCGTCGTCCCTACAGTCCGGCCGCCCGCACGCCCGCGTACAGCTCGGCCGCCTGATCGGCGAGTTCGCTGCCGTCGGCGCAGTGCACCTGGAGATCCAGCAGCACCTCGTGCGCACCGGCCCGCCCGGCCTCGGCCAGGTCCTGCACGATCTGGTCGAGGCTGCCGCTGTACGGGCGGCGGCCGGCGGCCGGCAGCGGCGCGCCGGTCGGCTCCACCCCGACCCGCAGACAGACGGCGATCTCCGCCGCGTCCCGGCCCTGCCGCTCGGCCGCCTCCGCCAACTTCCGCCGCTGGACGGCCAGTTGCTCACCGGTCAGATGCGCGGGCAGCCAGCCGTCGGCCCGCCCGGCCACTCGCTCCAGGGCCCGGCCACCGGTCGCCGCCAGATACACCGGGAGGGGCCCTGCGGGTTTGGGCCCGACGTCGGCCGGGGCGATCTCGGCGTAGCGGCCCGCGTACGCCACCGGATTCCGGCCCCAGACCGCGGCGCAGACGTCCAGCAGCTCGTCGAGCTGGGCGCCGCGGTCGGCGAAGTCGGTGACCTTGGCCGCGCGGTACTCGTCCCGCGACCAGCCGGTCCCGAACCCGGCCAGCACCCGGCCGCCGCTCGCCGCATCGAGCGTCGCGAGCGTACGGGCCAGGGGGAACGGCGCGTGCAGCCCGGAGACCAGCACGCTGCTGCCCAGGCGCACCCGCTCGGTGACGGCGGCGGCCAGCGACAGCGTCACCAACGGGTCGGCGCAGGCGTGGTATTGGTCGGGCCAGGGGACACCCGCCGCGCCGTAGAGGCCGTCCAGCGGCGCCCGCGGCATCAGGGTCCGCTCGAAGACCCACACGCTGTCGTACCCGGCCCGCTCTGCGGTGCGCGCCACCTCCAGCACGTCGTGCCCGGGGTGTACTGCGCCATCTGGGGCAGCCCCAGTCCCAGTCGTAGCGTCATAGGCGCACCATACGGCGGCCGCCGACCGAGCGGAACCGGCGCGGCCGTGCGCCGGAGGGACGGTGCACGAAGGCTCAGCCCAACGGGGTCAGCAGGCAGCGGCCCACAAGTCCGACGCTCGCGTCGAGCCGATCGGCGAACTCTTCGGCGAAGTCCGGCAACCGGCGCGCACCCCACAGCATCCGGGCCGCGGCCCAGGCGCCGTCCCTGGCCATCTCCAGGCTCCAGGAACCTGCCAGGTGGGTGAGCGGATCGGCGATGTCCAGGATGTCGGGGCCGGGCATCAGACGTTCCCTGATCCGCTCCTCCAGCCCGGTCAGGACCGTGCCGACCCGGTCGAAGTCCCCTTCCAGGTGAGCCGGTTCGCAGCCCAGGGCATGACAGGTGTCGACCACGGCGAGCGCCAGATCGTGCCCGATGTGGGCGTTGATCCCGGCCAGCGCGAACTGGAGGGGACGCACGCCGGGGTGGCGTCTGAGCTGGAACAGCGGACGCCAGCAGGCCGGGGTGGGCAGCCCCGCGGCGGCCGCGTCCACCGCGGCGAAGTACCGTCGGGCGAACCGCAGATCCAGCTCGCCGGCGGCCGACGGGTCCTGGAAGGCGCCGCTCCCGATCCGCCGGTCCACCTCTTCGGTGACCGCCAGATACACCCCGTTGAAGACGGCCACCCCGTCATCGGCGGGCAGCGCGGCGGCCAGCGCGCGCATCCGCGCCAGGGCCTGTGCCGCGCCGCCGGCCGCGTCGGCGGAGAGCTGCCGCGCGTGCTGCGCCCTGTCCGGCGGGCTTTCGCCGCCGCGCTGCTGAGTAGTCGTCACCGTGCCAGCGTGGCACCTTGCGTGTGAACGCTGCGGAAAGCCGTGTGGCATTGACCGGATCGGGGTAATAACCGGCGCGCCCTCTTGTGGCTTTCGGCCGTTCAGCGAGAGCGCAACGGACCTTTGAGAACCGCATAGTTTCGGCGTCCCGGGAAGCGTTCAGCGGACAACGCGGCGCCGAATTCCGGAGGTTGCAGTATGTCCCGAAGACTCGCCGCCGCACTGACCGCCCTTCTCTTCGGCCTGAGCGCGTTGCTGGCCGCCGCCGCGCCCGCGCAAGCCGTTCCCGCCGACAGACCCCGGATCCTGAAGAGCTGGACGCAGACCACAGCGACCAGCTACACCACCTGGGTGGCGGCCCGCGGTAACCGATCGAAATGGTCTGCGTACCGATTCGACTGGTCCACCGACTACTGCTCCGGTTCACCCGACAATCCCCTGGGTTTCCCCTTCCGGATCTCCTGCGCGCGGCACGACTTCGGCTATCGCAACTACAAGAAGGCGGGCAGCTTCGCGGCGAATAAACCGCGGCTCGACAGCATGCTGTACGCGGATCTCCGGCGCGTCTGCCTGCGCTACTCCGGCGCGAAGAAGACTTCCTGTAATGCACTGGCCTGGACGTACTACCAGGCCGTGAAGAAATTCGGCTGAACGGGACGGCCGGGCGGGGGAATCCGGAATGGGCGGCGGGTCTCTGCCGCCAGGCCCGTCCCCGTCCGTCGCTCCGGCCCACCGCATTCCCCCGGGTTCGGTTTGTCCAGAAGCAATCGGTCGACTATGAATCACCTCGGCTCTGTGACGTGCAGGGCGTCGCAGATGTGGAGTGTGATCATGGCTGGTTTCGGGTGGAAGCTGCACGGAGACGGGCGTCACCTGGAGCCGGGGGAGGTGGTCAAACCCGGCGAACGCCTCACCTGGGGGCGGACGATCGGGCTCGGCGCCCAGCACGTGGTGTCGATGATCGGGGCGTGCTTCGTCGCCCCGGTGCTCATGGGGCTCGACCCCAGCCTCGCCCTCATGGCATCCGGCGTCGCCACCGTGCTGTTCCTGCTGATGACGCGCGGGCGCATCCCCAGCTACCTGGGATCCTCCCTCTCGTTCGTGGGCGTCTCCGCGGTGATCGCGGGGCAAGGGGGCGACGCCGGCACCCTCACCGGCGCGATGCTCGTGGTGGGCGCCTGCCTGGCCGGCTGCGGTATCGCGATCCACGTCCTCGGGGCCCGGGTCATCCACGCGGTGCTGCCGCCCACGGTGACCGGCGCCGTCGTCATGCTCATCGGCTTCAACCTCGCGCCCGTCACCGCGTCCACCTACTGGCCGCAGGACCAGTGGACCGCCCTTGCGACGATGCTCTTCACCGGCCTCGCGCTCGTCGTCCTGCGGGGCTTCTGGTCACGCATCGCGATCTTCCTGGGGCTGGTCTTCGGCTACGCGCTGTCCTGGGTGCTCGACCGCACCGCGGGACAGATCCATTCGGCCAACGGCGCGGGCAAGGTGACCGATCACTGGCGGATCGACTTCTCCGGCGTGGTGAAGGCCGACTGGATCGGCGTGCCCACCTTCCACGCACCGAACTTCTCGGCGTCCGCGATCCTGGTCGCCCTGCCCGTGCTGGTGGCGTTGGTGGCGGAGAACGCCGGGCACGTCAAGGCGGTCGGCGAGATGACCGGTGACCCGCTGGACGACAAGATGGGCATGGCGATCGTCGCCGACGGCACGGCAACGGTCCTCTCGACAGCGGTGGGCGGCCCCGCCACCACGACCTACGCCGAGAACATCGGCGTGATGGCGGCGACCCGCGTCTACTCCACCGCGGCCTACACCGCCGCGGCGGGCTTCGCCGTGCTGTTCGGCCTGTGCCCGAAGTTCGGTGCGGTGGTGGCCGCGATCCCCGGCGGTGTGCTGGGCGGCATCACCGTCATCCTGTACGGGATGATCGGCCTGCTCGGCGCGCAGATCTGGGTGCGCAACAAGGTGGACTTCACCGTGCCGCTGAACCTCATCCCCGCGGCGGCCGGCATCGTCATCGCCATCGGCGGCGTCTCGTTGAAGTTCACCGACACCTTCGAACTCAGCGGCATCGCGCTCGGCACGCTCGTCGTGCTCACCGGCTATCACTCCCTGCGCTGGCTCTCCAGCGCGGCCGGCCGGCCCGGTACGCCGCTCCTCGACGCGGGCACCAGCGATGGCGACGGGTCGGCCGGCCGGGACGACTGAGGCGCGCCACAAGGACTCCGCCGCGGCGGAGGCCGTGAGCCGCTGCCTGTCGCAGGTGTGCGAGCGGCGCTGTCCCGGGCGATAAACATCCTAAGCAGCCGCTTAAGGTAGTTTCGTTCTGTACTACCCGTACTGATCGCACCACCCGTACCAACGGCGGCGTCCGCCGGCGGCGAGCAGCGCCTCGCCGGCCGGTGGCGCTCCGTGCACCCCGCACGGCAGCCGTACCGAGCACTTCAGGAGCACCACCCGTGAGCGTCGAACCCCGCCAGGCCGCAAGCCCCGTCCCCTACGGGCAACTGGTCCCCGTCACCGTCCACTTCGACGACCTCGACGCGCTCGGCATGCTCCACAACTCCCGCTTCCCGCTGCTGTCCGAGCGCGCCTGGGCCGCGTACTGGGGCGGCCACGGCTTCACCTTCGACGGCGACTGGTCGGCCGCAGGCGACATGTGCAACGTCATCAAGGAGATGCAGATCTCCTACGAGCGCCCCGTCGCCCGCGCCGGCCGCTACGCCGCACACCTCTGGGTCGAACGCATCGGCCGCACCGGTCTGACCTACGGCTTCCGGATCTGCTCCGCCGACGGCGCCGAGACCTACGCACGGGGCCACCGCGTCCTGGTCCGCGTCGACCCGCAGGCGCTGCGCCCCACCCCCTGGTCGGACCGCGCCCGGACGATCGCCTCCGGGCTGCTGCGGAGCCCGGAGGCCGACGTGGCGGACGTCGCGGCCTGACGAACGGTGGGCGCCGGCCGCGGCCGGCGCCCGCTCAGGCCCGCTCCGGTTCGCCCGTGGCCGCCGCCTCCGCACCGCCCGCCGTCGTCGTGCGGCTCGGCAGCCGCAGCACCCGCGCCCCGGCGATCAGGCCCGCCGCCAACACCGTGACCAGCACGAATGACGCCGTCAGCGAGGTCGCCTGGGCGATGCCGCCGATCGTGGAGGGCGCGATGAGGCCCGACGCGTAGGTGATCGTCGCGACACCGGCGATGGCCTGGCTGGGGGCGGGGCCGCTGCGTCCGGCCGCCGCGAAGGCCAGCGGGACCACCAGAGCGATGCCGAGCCCGATCATCGCGAACCCGGCCAGCGCCATCACCGGCTGCCGTGCCGCGACGACCAGCAGGCCGCCCGCGGTGGCCAGGGCGCCGCCGGCCCGCACGGTGCGTACCGCGCCGAACCGTGCCACCACCTTGTCGCCCGCCAGCCGCGCCGCCGCCATCGTGCAGGCGAAGGCGGTCGTGGACGCGGCGGCCAGGCCCGCGTCGGTGCGCAGCACGTCGCGCAGGTAGACCGCCGACCAGTCCAGGCTCGCGCCCTCGGCGAACATCGCGCAGAACCCGACGGCGCCGATGACCAGCGCCGACTTCGGCGGCAGCGTGAAGCGCGGCGGCGGGTGCTCGTCCGGGGTGCTGCGCAGATCCAGCACGCCGCCGCAGGCGACCGTGCCGAGTACGGTCAGGACCAGCGCGGCGCCGCCCAGATGCAGCCGGGCGTCCATCCCAGCGTGCGTAGCCACCGTGCCGGCCGCCGAACCGAGCAGCGCGCCCACGCTCCACATCCCGTGCAGCCCCGACATGATCGGCCGCCCCAGCCGCTCCTCGGTCTCCACCCCCAGGGCGTTCATCGCGACGTCCGCCATGCCGGCGCTGGCGCCGTAGACCAGCAGCGCGCAGCACAGCGTGAACAGGCCGGGGGAGAGGGCGGGCAGGATCAGCGCCAGGGTCCACAGGGCCAGCAGTCCGCGCAGCGCGGTACGGGCTCCGAGCCGGTGGCTGATCCGCCCGGCGAGCGGCATCGCCAGGGATGCGCCGATAGCCGGGAAGGCCAGGGCGAGGCCGAGTTGGCCGGCGCTGATGCCGGCGTGGTCCTGGATCCACGGGACGCGGGTGGCGAAGTTGCCGGTCACCGCGCCGTGGACGAGGAAGACCAGGGCGACGGACCAGCGCGCGCGGCGCAGGGCGGTCTCCGGGGCGTGGGCCGAGGGGTGCGGGGGCGGATGCGGGGTCGCGTCGGAGACGCCGGGGCCGGGCATGCGCGTAAATTATCAGGAACCCTGCCTGTTAATAAGGGGGCAGCCTTCTGCAAGGATCCCGCCATGCACGCACCGCGCACGGTGGCCACCGGCCGTACCGCGTCCCCGAGCACCGCCCGGCGGATCAACGACCGGATCGCCCTGCAACTCCTGCAATCCGAAGGCCCGTTGACGGCAAGCCGGCTCAAGTCGCTGACCGGCCTGTCCCGCCCGACCGTCGCCGACCTCGTCGAACGCCTCCAGGAAGCGGGCCTGATCGCGGTCGTCGGTGAGAGCGGCGTCGAGCGGCGCGGCCCCAACGCCCGGCTCTACGGCATCGTCGCCGACCGCGCCCACCTCGTCGGCCTCGACCTGCGGACCCACCGCGCCACCGTCGCGGTCGCCGACCTGCTCGGCCGCACCCGCGCCGAACGCACCGTCCGCATCAGCCCCGGCACCCCGGAGAAACGGGCCGTGGCGGCCACCCGCAAGGCCCTGGACGCCGCGCTGCGGACGGCCGGCGCGCCCGGCCCGCACACCCTCGCCGTCGGCGCCCCCGGCCTCGTCGACCCGGCGACGGGACGGCTCGGCGGCACGGACCGGCTGCCCGCCTGGCATGCCGGCCTGATCGCGGCGCTCCGCGCCCGCGCCGCGCCGGTCCTGCTGGAGAACGAGGTCAACCTTGCCGCCATCGCCGAGCAGCGCGACGGCGCGGCCCGCGACCGGGACACCTTCGTGCTGCTCTGGCTGGGCCACGGCACGGGCGCGGCGGTCATCCTGGACGGCAGGCTGCGCCGCGGCGCCTCCGGGGGCGCCGGCGAAATCGGCTTCCTGCCCGTCCCCGGCACCGCGGCCCTGCCCTCCGCGCACGGCTGCGACGGCGGCTTCCACTCGCTCGCGGGGTCGGCGGCGATCGTCCGGCTGGCGGCGGAGCACGGCATCACGGCGGACGGCGCGGGACGGAACGGCGACGCATCCCCGGACGACGGCGCGCCACCCGCCGAGGCGCTCGTACGGGCCGCCCTCGCGGATCCGGCGGGCGGCGTCTTCCTCGACGTGCTCGCCGCGCACATCGCCCTGGGCGCTGCGGCGGTCAGCGCCGTGCTCGACCCCGGCTGCGTGGTGCTCGGCGGCGAGATCGGCCGGGCCGGCGGCACGGAACTCGCCGACCGGGTCGGCGCGCAGCTCGCCCGGCTGTCACCGCTGGCCACCGAGGTACGGGCGGGCACGGCCGGCGGCCGCGGCGTGCTGCGCGGCGCGGTACTCGCGGCGATGGACGCCGCGCAGGAGGAGCTGTTCGCGTGCGGCGGCTGACCGCGCGGGCGGCCCGTGCGAACCCGCCCGCGCGGCGCGCAACGGTTTCCGGCCTGCCTTGACGCGACCCGCGCCGCGGTCAGCCGTCGCTCTGCGACCCGTCGCTCTCCGCCCACTCCGAACCGGAGTCCTCCGGCAGGTGCTGATCGCTGGTCTTCCGCGTCTCGCCCTGCCTCTCCTCCTCGGACCTGCCGTCCTCCAGGTTCCTGCCGTGGAAGACCCATCCCCGCGCGGCGGCCTGCTGCTGCACCTGCGCGAACGCCGGGCCGGTCAGCCACTCCGGCGCCTGCCACCGGAACATCTCGTTGTGGGTGCCGGATGCCGCCACCTGGTAGCCGTACCGCTTCCCGATGTGCGCGTTGGCCGCCTCGAACGCCATCTGGCAGGCTCCGCAGGCCAGCTTGACGCCGCCCATCGCCACGATCTCGAACTTCCCCTCACCGCGCGGCCAGTGGTTCCCCTCCTTCTCCCAGTGCGCGATCTGCCTCCCGAGCAGCGTCATCTCGCCGTGCACCGAGCCGTCCTTCTTACAGGTCGACGGGCCGCCGTCCCAGGTCAGTTTCTTGTCCCGCATCGCCTTCGTGGTGCGCGCGAGGTTCGCGTCGCCGGAGTGCACCTGGCCGTACTGCCCGGTGACCGCCGCCCGGAGCTTGAGCTGGTCCTTGCGCCGGCGTGGGTCGTCCGAGAGCGGCTGACGGGGATCCATCGCCGATTCCAGATGACCGAGTGCCTCTTGCTGCCGCGCCTCGGACAGTTTCTTGTTGCCCGAGTTGGACGAGAACATCATCCCGTCGCCGGGGACGTCGCTGACCGCCACGTGCGGCGTTCTCCGGCCGACCGGCACATGCGCGGTGCGCGCCATCCGGTCCTTCATGCGGAGGTCGGCGGAGCGGGTGCCCTCCGTGCTCGGGCGGACCTGCTTGTACCGGGGCTGCTTCCCGGAATCCTCCTGGTCGGCGGCCCGCTGCACGCTCGGCCCGTCGGCGGAGCGCTGCACCGCGGGCTCCTCCTGGGGGTGCCCGCACCCGGCCCCGTGCACGTGGCGTTCCTGTTCCATCGCCCGGACCACGGCGGCGTTGCCCGCGCTGCGCTGGAGCGCCAGCAGCGCCGACGCGGCCGTCCCGGCCGGGCCCGAGCCGCGTTCCTGACGCTGCGGGAGCGGCTGTCGCCGCTCGCCCGCAGGGGCCCGTTCCGGCTCGTGTGTGTGCATCAGTGGCCCTTTCGCATTGCCGCCAAGATGCCGCACGGTGCCACGCCCGGCCTTCGGCCCGGAAGGTACGGAAGGGCAATCCGGCGGGCAGCGAACGGTGCCCGCCTGCCTCATCCGTACGGGCCGCGCCCCGCCACCGGTCCCGGCCACCCGCCGCCGGCTCGGCGAGCGGACGTCGTGGCCGTCGCCGAGCAGCCGGTCGACCACGGCCCGCCCGAGCGTGCCCGTGCCGCCGGTCACCAGAATTGTCGCCATCGCGGATCAGCCCTTGAGGTCGGAGGGCGCTCCCCGTTATGACGGCTCAGCCGCTACGCCTGTGACATTCGACGCACCCGCGTCCTGTGAGGCAGCCCACAGGCTTCGCCCGCATGGCCGACGATCAACCGTGGCAGACTGGCCCTGTACTGAAATGAGCAGCAGCGCACTCCGGGGTCGGTGTAATTCCGAACCGGCGGTAACAGTCCGCGACCCGTCCGCAGCCAGCGGCCGGTTGAGCAGGTGAAATTCCTGCACCGACGGTGAAAGTCCGGATGGGAGGCAGTGCGCGGCGGGCGAGCTTCGGTATACCGCCGTCGGCGGCACACCCGGTGCGTCATTCCGGGTGAGCCCTCCTTTTGCGGCCGGTGTGCCATGGCTTGTTTCCGCTTCTGTCGTCCAGACAGCCCCGGAGTCCGTGCCCGAAGAGGCAGGAGGACCCGGTGGCCACCTCAGACCCCGCCGAGACCGCGGCGATGCGCCGTGCCATCGAGCTCGCCGCGCGCGGCCTCGGGCACACCAGCCCCAACCCCGTCGTCGGCTGCGTCGTCCTGGACGCCGAAGGCCGCACCGCGGGCGAGGGCTGGCACCGGCGGGCCGGCGGCCCGCATGCCGAGATCCATGCACTGCGCGCGGCGGGCGAACGCGCCAGAGGCGGCACCGCACTGGTCACCCTGGAGCCCTGCAACCACTCCGGCCGCACCGGCCCCTGCGCCCAGGCGCTGATCGACGCCGGTGTCGCCCGCGTCGTCTACGCCGTATCCGACCCCAACCCGACCGCGACCGGCGGCGCCGCCGCCCTCGCCGAAGCCGGCATCGACGTCGAGGGCGGACTGCTCGCCGACGAGGCCGCGGCCGTCAACGAAGCCTGGCTGACGTCCGTACTGCGCGGCCGCCCCTTCGTCCTGTGGAAGTACGCCGCCACCCTCGACGGCCGGATCGCCGCAGCGGACGGCACCAGCCGCTGGATCTCCTCGCCCGAGTCCCGCGCCGATGTGCACCGGCTGCGCGCCCGCGCCGACGCCGTCATCGTCGGCTCGGGAACCGCCCGCGCGGACGATCCCCAACTCGGCGCCAGGGTCAGCGGGTTGACGGATGACGAGGTCAGCCAGCCGTTGCGGGTCGTCGTCGACTCCGGTGCCTCGGCCGTCAAGCCCGGCGCCCGGGTCCTGGACGGCACCGCGCCGACCCTCATCGCGGTCGCCGATGACGCCGTCACCGCCCACCTCGAAGGGCTCGCCCCGCTCGTCCGGCTGCCGCGCGCCGCCGGGGGCCGCGGGCTGCACATCCCCGCGCTGCTCCAGGCGCTCCACGAGCGCGACGTGCGTTCCGTGCTCCTGGAAGGCGGCCCCACCCTCGCCGGTGCCTTCCTCGCCGCCCGCGCTGTCGACAAGGTCGTCGGCTATCTCGCGCCGGTGCTGCTCGGCGCGGGCCCCGCCGCCGTCGGCGACGCCGGAATCACCACCATCGGGCAGGCGTTGCGACTCGATGTGACCGAGACCGCGCGGCTCGGACCCGACCTGCGCATCACCGCCACTCCCACCCGTCACACGCTCCACGAGGAGAACTGAAGTGTTCACCGGAATCGTCGAAGAACTGGGTGAGGTCACCGCCGTCGAGCACCTCGGCGACGCCTCCCGCTTCCGCCTGCGCGGCCCGATCGTCACCGACGGCGCCCGGCACGGCGACTCCATCGCCGTCAACGGCGTCTGTCTGACGGTCGTGGACACCGCCGACGGTGAGTTCACCGCCGACGTGATGGCCGAGACCCTGGGCCGCTCCAGCCTCGGAGCGCTGACCGTCGGCTCGCGGGTCAACCTCGAACGCCCCATGACGCTCGGCGGCCGGCTCGGCGGACACCTCGTCCAGGGCCACGTCGACGGCACCGGCACCATCACCGCGCGCACCCCCGGTGAACACTGGGAGATCGTCACGATCGTGCTGCCGGCCGGGCTCGCCCGCTACGTCGTCGAGAAGGGCTCGATCACCGTCGACGGCGTCAGCCTCACCGTCGTCGACGCCGCCGACGACCACTTCACCGTCAGCCTCATCCCCACCACCCTCGCCCTGACCACCCTCGGCATCAAGCAGGCCGGCGACCCCGTCAACCTGGAGGTCGACGTCCTCGCCAAGTACGTCGAGCGGCTGCTCGGCGCCGGCGGCAAGGACTCTGAGGGAGTCGTCCGGTGAGCGCGCTGACCTGGCTGAACGGTGAGGCGTTCACGGCCTTCGGACAGCACGTCATCTGGTCCGACATGATCGGCAACACCATCGGGCTCGCCGCCCTGGCCCTCGGCTGGCGCCGCTCGATATGGACCTGGCCCGCCCAGTTCCTGTCCGGCCTCATCCTCGTCGCCGCCTACGCGTCCGCCCACCTCAGCGGCGGAGTCGGCAAGCAGTTGCTGGTCATCGGCGTGGCACTGTGGGGCTGGCGGGCCTGGCAGCGCGGCCGCAGGCAGGCCCAGGACGGCTCCATCGCCGTCCGCTTCGCCACCTGGCGCGAGCGCGGGCTGCTGATCGGCGGCACCGCGCTCGGCACCGCCGCCGTCGGCGGACTCTTCGCACTCGTCCCGCAGCTGTCCTGGAACCCCTGGCCGGACGCCTACATCTTTGTCGGCACGCTCGCCGCGATGGTCGCCCAGGCGCGCGGCCTGGTGGAGTTCTGGTTCGCCTGGCTGCTGGTCGACCTCGTCGGCGTCCCGCTCGCCTTCAGCAGCGGGCTCGCCTTCTCCGGATTCGTCTACGTCATCTATCTCGCGCTCGTCGCGTGGGGCATGCGCGACTGGTGGCTGCGCTCGCGGACGAGCGCCGCCACCGTCTTGGAAGGAGCAGCGGCATGACCGCACTGCAGAGCTGGTACGAGCCCGCCGACGAAGCGGATCTGACGCTGGACCCGGTCGAGCGGGCCATCGCCGACATCGCGGCCGGCCGCCCCGTCGTGGTCGTCGACGACGAGGACCGCGAGAACGAGGGCGACCTGGTCGTCGCCGCGGAGAAGGCCACCCCCGAGATCGTCGCCTTCATGATGAGCGAATGCCGCGGCCTGATCTGCGCCCCCATGGAGGGCGCCGACCTGGACCGGCTCGCGCTCCCGCAGATGGTCGAGCACAACACCGAATCGATGCGGACCGCGTTCACCGTCTCCGTCGACGCGACCCCGGAACACGGCGTCAGCACCGGCATCTCCGCCGCCGACCGCGCCACCACCCTGCGGATGCTCGCCTCCGGCGGCTGCGCGGCCGGCGACTTCGTGCGCCCGGGGCACATCTTCCCGCTGCGTGCCAGGCCCGGTGGCGTCCTGGTCCGCAACGGCCACACCGAGGCCGGGGTCGACCTCGCCCGGCTCGCCGGACTGCGCCCGGCCGCCGCCATCGTCGAGATCGCCGGTGAGGACGGCACCATGCTGCGGCTGCCGGAACTGGTGCCGTTCGCCCGCAAGCACGGCCTCGCCATCATCTCCATCAAGGAGCTCATCGCCTACCGCCGGACGTCCGCCCCCACCGTCCGCCGGGAGGCCGAGACCCTGCTGCCCACCGCGCACGGCGAGTTCACCGCGTACGGCTACCGCTCCACCGTCGATGGCGTCGAGCACATCGCACTGGTCGCAGGCGACATCGGCGACGGCGACGACGTCCTGGTCCGGGTCCACTCCGAGTGCCTGACCGGCGACATCTTCCACTCGCTGCGCTGCGACTGCGGCCCCCAGCTGGAGGCGTCGCTGGAGCGGATCACCGCGGCCGGCCGCGGCGTGGTCATCTACCTGCGCGGCCACGAGGGACGCGGCATCGGCCTGCTCTCCAAGCTGCGTGCCTACGCGCTCCAGGAACAGGGCCACGACACCCTGGACGCCAACCTCGAACTGGGCCTGCCCGCCGACTCCCGCGACTACGCGGCCGGCGCCCAGATGCTCCAGGACCTCGGCGTCCGCTCGGTCCGGTTGATGACCAACAACCCCGACAAGACCGCCGCCCTCATCCGGGACGGCCTCAAGGTCAGCGGCCGCGAGCCGATGCCCGTCCAGGCGGGCGAGCACAACCTCCGCTACCTGCGCACCAAGCGGGACCGGATGGGCCACGACCTGCCGTGGCTGGACGCCGAACGCACCAGCGGCTGCGACAACCAGTAGCCGCAGGCCGCGGCCCCCACCGACCGTCAGCACGCACAGCACCATCACCCGTACGAGGAGAATTGTGAGCGGCAAGGGCGCACCCGAACTGACCGTGAAGAACTGCGGAGACCTGCGGGTCGCCGTGATCGCGGCGCAATGGCACGAGCAGATCATGGACGGCCTGGTGGAAGGCGCCCTGCGCGCCCTGGCCGAGCTGGGCATCGACGAGCCGACGCTGCTGCGGGTGCCAGGCGCCTTCGAGCTGCCCGTCGTCGCCAAGGTCCTGGCCGGCCGCGGCTACGACGCGGTGGTGGCGCTCGGCGTCGTCATCAAGGGCGGCACCCCGCACTTCGACTACGTCTGCCAGGGCGTCACCCAGGGCCTGACCCAGGTCGCGGTCGACACCGGCGTCCCGGTCGGCTTCGGCGTCCTGACCTGCGACACCGAGCAGCAGGCCCTGGACCGCGCGGGCATCGAGGGCTCCACCGAGGACAAGGGCCACGAAGCGGTCACCGCGGCGGTCGCCACCGCCGCCACCCTGCGCACCGTGTCCGAACCCTGGCGCTGACCGCCCGCCCGTCGCCCGCCACCACCCTTCAGCGGTGGCGCTGCGCCCCCGCCCGTCGCCCGCCACCGCCCTTCAGCGGTGGCGCTGCGCGCCCGCCCGTCGCCCGCCACCGCCCTTCAGCGGTGGCGCTGCGCGCCGCTCCGACATTGCCCGCTAGGGTAGGGATCACCATGTCCAAGAAGACTTTCGAGGAGCTTTTCTCCGAGCTCCAGCAGAAGGCCGCCACCGGCGACCCCGCGACCTCCCGTACCGCCGAGCTGGTCCAGGCCGGCGTCCATACGATCGGCAAGAAGGTCGTCGAAGAGGCCGCCGAGGTCTGGATGGCCGCGGAACACGAATCGGACGAGGCGGCCGCGGAGGAGATCTCCCAGCTCCTCTACCACCTCCAGGTCATGATGATCGCCAAGGGCCTCACCCTCGACGACGTCTACAGCCACCTCTGAGCTTCCCCGCTCACCCCTCAACACCCCACCCACCGAAGGAAGTCCACCTCATGCTGCGCATCGCTGTCCCCAACAAGGGTTCACTGTCCGAGCCTGCGTCGGCGATGCTCCATGAGGCCGGCTACCGCCAGCGCAAGGACCGCAGGGAACTGGTCCTGGTCGACGCCGAGAACGAGGTCGAGTTCTTCTTCCTCCGCCCGCGCGACATCGCGGTCTACGTCGGCTCCGGCAAGCTCGACATCGGCATCACCGGCCGCGACCTGCTGCTGGACTCCGGCTCGCAGGCCGAGGAGATCCTCCAGCTCGGCTTCGCCGGATCCACGTTCCGTTACGCCACCCGTCCGGGCACCGCGAAGGACGTCACCGAGTTCGGCGGCATGACGGTCGCCACCTCGTTCTCCGGCCTGGTCACCCAGCACCTCGCCGACAACGGCGTGGACGCCTCGGTCGTCCACCTCGACGGCGCGGTGGAGACCGCCATCCAGCTCGGCGTCGCCGAGATCATCGCCGATGTCGTGGAGACCGGCACCACCCTGCGCAACGCGGGCTTGGAGATCATCGGCGAGCCGATCCTCAAGTCCGAGGCCGTCGTCATCCGCCGCACCGGTGCCCCGGCCGACGACCCGAAGGTGCGCCAGTTCCTGCGCCGTATGCAGGGCGTCCTGGTGGCCCGCCGGTACGTGATGATGGACTACGACATCCGCGTCGAGCACGTCGAGAAGGCCGTGGCGCTCACCCCCGGCCTGGAGTCGCCGACCGTCTCCCCGCTGCACCACGAAGGCTGGGTCGCGGTCCGCTCGATGGTCCCGTCCAAGGACGCCCAGCGCATCATGGACGAGCTGTACGACCTCGGCGCCCGCGCGATCCTGACCACCGGCATCCACGCCTGCCGGCTCTGACCCGCGGCCGTCGAACGGCCCGCACCACCGCCTGCCCACGAGACGGAAGACCGACGACGTGTCCGCGCCCGCATCCCTGCCCAGCCTCCCGGTGACCTTCCGGCCGACCCGTACCCGGGCCGTCCTGTACGCCGTCGGCATCGCCCAGTTCGCCGCGCTGACGGCCATCGCGCTGGCGCTGCCCGAGCTGACCGGGGGCGAGCGGGTCAGCTTCGTCCTCACCGGTCTCGTGGTGCTCGCCGTCCTCCTGCTGCTCGCCCGCCCCAAGGTGGTCGCACGGCAGGAGGGCCTCACGGTCGTCAACCTCACCACCCGGCGCGAGCTGGCCTGGGCCCAGGTGCTGCGCGTCAACCTCCGGAACGGCGACGCCTGGGTCCACCTGGACCTCGCCGACGGCACCAGCCTCCCCGCGATGGGCATCCAGCCCGGCATCGGCCGGGAGCACGCCGTCCGCGACGCCCGCGCGCTGCGCGCGCTCGCCGAGAGCCACGGCGCCGGCGGTTCCGCCGCCGGGTGACGCCGCCGCCGGTCGGCCCGGCCGGTGACTTCGCTCTCAGAGGTGTTCACCTCGAATCCGCGCCCCGCTGATTACTCTGTTCTGCGGGGCGCTGTTCACGCCCTGCCCCGCCCCGGGGCCACTGCGACCTGAGGAGTGACTCCCTCCAGCAATGGACGGATCGTCCTGTAGTACCTGCGCCACCCCTCCCCAACACCCGCGGACGACGGAGGCGGCGGCATGACCGGCCCGCTGCTGCTGCTCGCCGCCGCGCTCGTGCTGATCCTGGCCAACGGCTTCTTCGTGGCCGCCGAGTTCGGTCTCGTCACCGTCGAGAAGGCCGAGGCCGAGCGGGCCGCCGCCGACGGTGACCGCCGCGCCGCCACCGTCGTGTCCGCGCTCCGCGAGCTGTCCTTCCAACTGTCCGGCACCCAACTGGGCATCACCATCACTTCCTTGGTCGTCGGCATGCTCGCCGAGCCCGCGCTGGCCGAGCTGCTGAACGGGCCGCTGACCGCGACCGGGCTGCCCCAGGGCGCGGTGCCCGGCATCGCCGTGGTGATCGGCATGCTGCTGGCCTCCGCCGTCCAGATGGTGATCGGCGAGCTGGTGCCCAAGAACTGGGCGGTCTCCAAGCCGCTCCAGGTGGCCCGCTTCGTCGCCGCCCCGCAAGGCGCCTTCTCCCGCTTCTTCCGTCCGGTGATCACGTTGCTGAACACCGTCGCGAACCGTCTCGTCCGGGCGCTCGGCGTGGAGCCCACCGACGAACTGGCCTCCGCCCGCACCCCCGGCGAACTGGTCTCCCTCGCCCGCCACTCCGCCCAGGCGGGCGCCATCGAGCAGGACACCGCCGACCTGTTCGTGCGCAGCCTGTCCCTCGGCGACCTGACCGCGGAGAACGTCATGACCCCGCGGGTGCGGGTCAGCGCGCTCCAGGCTTCGGCGACCGCGGAGGATGTCGTCAACCTCACCCGCGCCACGGGCCTTTCCCGCTTCCCCGTCTACCGCACCCGCCTCGACGAGGTCGTCGGCATGGTGCACCTCAAGGACGCGCTGGCGATCCCGGCGCACGACCGGCTGCGCACCCCGGCGGTCCGGATCGCGGTACCGCCCCTCCAGGTCCCGGCGACGCTGCCGGTGGCGCCGCTGCTGGAGCGGCTGCGCAGCGAACAGCCCATCGCGGTGGTCGTCGACGAGTACGGCGGCACCGCCGGTGTGGTCACGCTGGAGGACATCATCGAGGAACTCGTCGGCGAGGTGCGGGACGAGCACGACCGGGTGGACCTGCCCGAGCTGGGCCAGGCCCCGGCCGAGGACGGCAGGCCCGCCTGGGACGCCGACGGCGGCTGCCGGGTCGACACGCTGCGGCGGATCGGCCTGGAGGCGCCCGACGGCCCGTACGAGACGGTGGCGGGAATGGTGGCCCACATACTCGGCCGGATCCCGGCCCCCGGCGACACCGCCGAACTCGACGGCTGGCGGCTGCGGGTGCGGCTGGTCTCGCACCACCGAGCCGAGCGGATAAGGATCGTGCGCACGGCTGCGGTCGGCGCGGCCCCGGCCAGGGAGCCTGTCGGCGCCGGCGCGGAGGTGGCCCGATGAGCGCCGCCCAGCTTCTGCTCGCCGTCCTCCTCGTGCTCGCCAACGGCTTCTTCGTCGGCGCCGAGTTCGCCCTGGTCTCCGTACGCCGCAGCCAGATCGAGCCGCTGGCCACCGAGGGCTCCAAGCGGGCCCGCCAGGTGCTGCACGGTCTGGAGAATCTGCCGCAGATGATGGCGGCGGCCCAGTTCGGCATCACCGTCTGTTCCCTGACGCTCGGTGCGGTCGCCGAGCCGACCGTCGCCCACCTGCTGGAGCCGGTCTTCCAGGCGGTGCACCTTCCCGAACCGCTGATCCACCCGCTCGGCTATGCCATCGCCCTCGCCCTGGTGGTCTTTCTGCACCTGGTCATCGGCGAGATGGTCCCCAAGAACCTCGCGATGGCGGCGCCCGAGAAGACCGCCCTGTGGTTCAGCCCGGGACTCGTCGCCTTCGCCCGCCTCTGCCGTCCGGTCACCGCGCTGCTCGGCGCCTGCGCCCGGGGCGTGCTGCGGATCTTCGGCGTCGAGCCCAAGGACGAGGTCGAGGCGGTCTTCACCAGCGAGCAGCTGACCCACCTCGTCGAGGACGCGGGACAGGCGGGCCTGCTCGCCCCGGCCGAACAGGAGCGGCTCGCGGACGCGCTGGAGCTGGGCAGCCGTCCGGTCACCGATGTCCTCCTCGACCCGGCGGGCCTGGTCACCGTCGACCCGACGGTCACCCCGCGCCAGGTCGAGGAGCTGACCGTCAAGACCGGCTACTCCCGTTTCCCGGTCTGCGCGCCCGGCGGAGCGTACATGGGATATCTGCACGTCAAGGACGTGCTGGACCTGGAGGAGCGGGACCGTGCGGTGCCGCAACGGATCTGGCACCCGATGGCGACACTGCGCGCCGCACTGCCCCTGGACGACGCCCTGACGGCGATGCGCAGGGCCGCCTCCCACCTCGCCGCCGTCGCCGGGCCCACCGGCCGGGTCGTCGGCCTGGTCGCGCTGGAGGACGTCCTGGAGATGCTGGTGGGCGAGATGCGGGATCCCGCCCACCGCACGGCGACCGGCAGCCACGGCGCCCGCGACGCACGCCCCGCGGCCGTCGCCGATGCGCGGCCGGCCGCCCCGCGCGACGGCTCGCAGCCGCCCGCGGCTGCCGTACCGCAGGACGATCCGGCGCGCCAGGACGAGGACCGGGCACTGGCGGGCTGACGCGGACGCAGGGGTATCGCCGCCGGTCAGGCCGGCGGCGGCCCCTGCGGGTTCGGGCCGCGGCCCGACAGCACCTCGCCGTACGCCTGCATCAGATCGGGCAGCCGGAGTGTGGCGAGGTCGTCGCGGCCCGGGGTACCGCGCCAGGTGGACAGCCGCAGGTCGCGGTAGGCGCAGCTCTTCTCGTACAGGGTGCGCAGGAAGCGGCCGTTGCCCAGCTCGTCGATCCAGCCCTGCTCGACGACATGGCCGCTGATGCTGCACAGCTCGTCGCGGGCCTCCTCGTCCCAGCGGTCGCCGTTCTCCGCCGCCAGCACCTCGCCGATCGCGGTCAGTTCCAGCGGCCGGTAACTGGGGAAGTCGACGCGGGAGGTGAAGCGGGAGGACAGGCCCGGGTTGGCGGCCAGCAGGCGGTCCATGCCCTCCGGGTAGCCGGCGAGGATGACGACGAGCCGGTCGCGGTTGTCCTCTGCGCGCTTGAGCAGTACCTGAAGGGCTTCGTCGCCGTACGCGTCGCCCTTGCTGTAGCCGGAGTTGGACAGGCTGTACGCCTCGTCGACGAAGAGCACGCCGCCCAGCGCCGAGTCGATCAGCTCGTTGGCCTTGACGGCGGTCTGGCCGAGGAACTCGCCGACGAGGTCCGCGCGTTGGGCCTCCACCAGATGGTCGCCGCCGAGCAGTCCGAGTGCGTAGAAGACCCGGCCGAGTATCCGGGCCACGGTCGTCTTGCCGGTGCCCGAGGGGCCGGAGAAGACGAAGTGCCGCTTGGGCGGCTGCACCGGCAGTCCCTGCCCGGCCCGCAGCCTGGCCATCCGCAGCTGCGCGGAGAGCGCCCGTACCTGGCGCTTGACCGGCTCCATGCCGACCATCCGCTCCAGCTCGGCCAGCGCCTTCTCCAGGAGTACCGGGTCGGCGGGCCCGGCGGGCAGCCGTTCGGTGCCGCGCGGTGCCGGTGCCGCCGCCTTGTTCCGCGTCCGGCCGGCCACGCCGGGTGCGCCGCCGGCCTCTTCGGGGGCGCCGGGATCGCCGCTGCCCGGCAGTTCGCGCCCATCGACGGGGTCGAGCGGGCCGAGCGGGTCGAGATCGCCGCCCGCTTCCTGGCCGAAGCCGGAGGCGGAGACCGCGGCGAGATCGCCGCCCTCCTCCAGGCCGTCCGCCTGGGCGATGGCGGCGAGCCGCGCCGTGGTGTCCATGAACGCCTGGTCGACGCGGTGCACGGCGCGGTAGAGGGGGAGCGCGGCGGCGGAGCGGCCGGTGCCTTCGTGCGCGCGGGCCAGCCAGTAGCGCAGCTCCTTGCGCTGCGGCTGCTCGCTGCGGCAGCGCATCAGGGCGGTGGACAGCAGCGGCGCGGCCTGGCCGTACATCTCCAGACGCACCCGCGCCATGCCGCCGAACAGCCCGGCCTCGATGCCCAGCGCGGGATCGTCGAGCAGCGGCTCGGTGTGCCGTACCAACTGGTCCCAGTCCTTGACGAGATAGCCGCGGCAGGCGTGCAGGAAACGGACCTGGGGGTCGGTGTCGACCGGCGGGCAGCCGGCCAGCGCCTGGTCGAGCTCGGCGATGTGGCGGCCGTCGAGCCAGTGGGAGGCGTGCGCGAGCAGCAGGTCACGGCCGGTCTCCAGCACCGGCTGGACCCACCAGCCCAGCCAGTACCAGGAGTTGAGGGACCGTCGGTGCCGGGCCCGCTGCTCGCCGAAGCGGTCGCGGTGGCGGTGCATGCGCAGCAGTGCGGTGGAGGTGTCGGCGCGCAGTGCGTGCAGCCCGAGCCAGGCGTCCGCCATCGTCGGATCCATCCGCACCGCGGCCCGGAACTCCTCCTCGGCCTGCGGATACGCGCCGACGGTGTAGGCGTCGACCGCGCGCAGCCAGGCGAGTTCGGCCGGGGCGGGCGGCGTGCCCTGTGTGCCGGAATCCATCGCGTCCCCCCACAAAAAACGTACCCCGTGGTGTGCCGCCGGACGAGTGCCGGACCGCAGTCCGTCCCGAACCGGCGGTCGGCGGGCGGGAGTTGTCGTCGCCACGAACGCCGTCGGCCCTCGCCCGTCCTTCGGTGGCACCGACTCGCATGGTACCTGCGGTATCGGTGCAGGCCGTAGGGGGCGGTACGGGGAAGGCGGGCCGGAGCGGCGCGAAGGGTGTGGTGACCCTGGGTGAGGGGGAGGCGGCGCCGAGGGCGGCAAAAGGGAAATCCGCGCAGAACGAAGCCCCCGATCACGGGGGAACAACCGGGGGCTTCGTGACTGCGGGCGGTCCGTCAGAACCGCACAATGAGAACGTAAGTCCTGTACGCCCCCCAGGTCAAGCCGAGTTGAGGCACTCGGCGGGAGCCGGTCAAGGGTCGTCCGTGTACGGTTCATGTCCGGTAACAGAGGGTGAAAACAGGGGGAGTTCAGGGGCCCGCCGCGGGCCCCATGTGCATCTCGTACCCCAACTTCCCCTGGAACACCAGGAGATCCGCGTACGGCCGCGACGGGTCCGCCGCGAAGTGCGCGCGCTCCGCCGGGATCCAGCCATCCCAGAAACCGGAGAGATCCGGTCCGTCCCGCAGCCGCCCCCGCTCCCAGGAGTGCGCGTCCGCCAGTTCCATCCACAGCAGGCACGCCAGGTACGGCCGCAGCGCCCGGCGTCCGCTGCCGACACCCTCGACCAGCACCACCGGCGCCGGCTCCAGCTCGCGCACCCCGCCGAACGCACCGCGCACCCAGTCGTAGACCTCGTAGCGAGCCCGGCGCCCCCGGGTCAGCGGCTCCAGCAGCTGCGTGCGGAACCGCTCGGCCCAGTCGAAAAGCTGCTCGTGGGTGGCGAGATCGTCGGTCTGTACCACGGGCGCGCCACCGAGCGCTTCGGCCAGCCGCCGGGCGAAGGTGCTCTTGCCGGAGCCCGCGTGCCCGTCCACGGCGATCAGCCGGACCGGCCCGCAGGACGGCGGCAGGGCGCCGAGCCGGGCCGCGAGCGGCGCCAGATCCTGGTTCATCGCGCCAGCGTACGTCAGTGGTCTGCACCAATATTGCCGCCGCGACGCGCGTCCAACCGCTGGCCGAAGCCCGGCCGGAACGCGATAGTTGATTGCCTGCCTACGGGCGGTGCCGGGTGCGTCACCCGGCTGCCGCGCCCGCCGTCGCACCGATCCGGCCCGTGTCCCGTCCGCCGAACCGACTGGGGGATCCCCGATGACCAGCTCCGCGCCCCGCCGCACCGTTCTGGCCGCCGCCCTCGCGGCGGCGGCCGGTGCAGCGGTCCCCTCGGCGTCCGCCGAGCCGCACACCGCCGCACCCGCCACCGCGGACCCCGCCGCCTCCGGGCCGCAGAGGAGCCTCGTGGACTATCACGCCTGGACCACCGCGGCCGACTGGAACCGGGGCCGCGCCGACGGCACCCGCGTCGTGTCCGGCCGCCGCCCCGGCCTCACCCTCGCCACCCCCGCGGGCACCGCCGACTACCACGACCCGCACACCGGCAGGACCGCCGCCTGGGAGTACGCCACCTGGACCGGCCCCCGGCACACCCTCGCCGTCCCGGCCACCGAGATCATCGCCTCCTGGAACGCACACACCCCGCCCGGCACCTGGCTCACCGTCGAACTGCGGGCCACCTACGGCGACGGTGGCCGCACCCCCTGGTACGTCATGGGCCGCTGGACCTCGGGCGACGGCGACGCCGACATCCGCCGCACCTCCGTCGACGGCCAGAAGGACGGCCGGAGCAGCGTCTCCACCGACACCCTCGCCGTCGACGACCCGGCGAGCGGCCTCCGCCTGACGGCCTGCGAACTCCGCCTCACCCTCCACCGCACCCCCGGCAGCGACCGCACCCCGACCGTCCGGTGGCTCGGCGCCATGGGCTCGGACATCCCCGACCGCTTCGAGGTCCCCGCCTCCCGGCCCGGGGTCGCGACCGGCAGGGAACTCGACGTGCCGCGCTACTCCCAGGAGATCCACAAGGGCCAGTACCCCGAGTACGACAACGGCGGCGAGGCGTGGTGCAGCCCCACCTCGTCCCAGATGGTCATCGAGTTCTGGGGCCGCAGGCCCACCCCCGAAGACCTGGCCTGGGTCGATCCCGCCTACGCCGACCCCCAGGTCTGCCACGCCGCCCGCCACACCTTCGACGGCCAGTACGCCGGCTGCGGCAACTGGCCCTTCAACGCCGCCTACGCCGCGACCTACCGCGACCTCCAGGCCGTCATCACCCGCCTCGCCTCCCTCACCGACGTCGAACACCTGGTCAGGGCGGGCATCCCCGTCATCACCTCCCTGTCCTTCCTGGCAACCGAACTCGACGGCGCGGGCTACGGCACCGCGGGCCACCTGATGACCGTCATCGGCTTCACCGAATCCGGCGACGTCATCGCCAACGACCCGGCCTCCAAGGACGACCCCGCCGTCCGCCACGTCTACTCGCGCCGCCAGTTCGAGAACATCTGGCTGCGGACGAAGCGGTATGACGCGAAAGGGCAGGTCAAGAGCGGTAGTGGGGGAGTGTGTTACCTCTACTTCCCCGTGAACCCAGCACCAACTCAGCACCGCGTCCTGCAGGAACTCGGGATCGTGTAGCGGTCACGCCGCCAGGTGGACCGACAGCTCCTGCGGAAGGTGGCCCTGGAAGGCCGTCGTCACCACCTGGCGGCAGCGCTCCCGCCCGTCCTGGGTGAGGTGTCCGTACTGGTCGACCGTGACCTTGATGGAGCGGTGTCCGAGCCAACGGGACACCTCGTGAATGGCGACTCCATTCGTCAAGGTCAGGGTTGCCCATTTACGGCGGAGGTCGTGCGGCGTGTACGCGCGGAGCCCCAGGCGCTTGATGGCTCGATCCCAGGAGCTTCGGACAAGTCCGGGGTAGGTCATGCCGCCTTGCTGATTGACGATGGAGAATCGATCGGATTGGGCGGAGAGGAAGCCAGGGATGGGAGCATCGCGCCACTCTCCTTCCTTTCGGTGCTTCAGGGATGCGTAGCGTGGTGTGTAGATTCCGTTCTTATCTCGGTTTCGAACTATTTGACGCCGCAGGCGCAAAGTGCCTTCTTGGAAATCCTCCGGGAAGACGCCAAGCGATTCGCCAATGCGGAGTCCGCCGCATGCCATCAGCGGCACCGGCCCTGCGCGACGCGCTGCACCGCGCGGTGGCCGTGCGCACCCGCGGCGAACCGTCGGTGGGCTGCGAGTTGTCCGGAGGCGCCGACAGCGCCGCGCTGTCCGCCCTTGCCTACGAAGAGGTCGGCGGCGCGCGGCTGGCCAACTTCACGCGCGCACCGGCGGATCCGGGGAACGACGACACCGACTGGGCCCGCCTGGTGGCCACATCCCAGCCCGGCGCCTCACACGACGTCTTCGAAGTCGGCTCCATACCAGGCCAGTTCGCCGGGATGGACGCGCCGTTCGCGCTGGACGCGCCGTCGCCCTCCGCCGCCAGCCCTTTGCGTTCGGCCTTCTGGTGGCGTCACGCCGCCGGAGCCGGAGCCAGGACGCTGCTGTCGGGCAAGGGCGGAGACGAACTGACGCTGACCGCCCTGCCCTACCTTTGGTACACCCGCCGCCGCGATCGGCGCACCGCCCGTCAGCATGTGAAGGGGTGGGCTGCTCTGTGGGGCGTGCCCGTCCAGCAGATCCGGTCCCGGGCCGTGGCGCCGGAGCCGTACGCGGCGTGGCTCGCCGGGTGTCTCACTCGCGGGGACGGCGAGCCCTTCGGGTGGGAAGCCGGGCCGCATGTCCCGCCGTGGCTCACCCCGTCGGCCCGCACGGTACTGGCCGAGACCGTGGGTGCGGCAGCAGACGTCGCGGAACCGTTGCATGATCGTCCTCACCAGCACACGGCGATGGCCGCGATCCGGGCGCTGGCTCGCTGGAACCGGCTCCAGGCCGATGTCGCCGGCCCGTTCGGTATCCGGCTCGGCTACCCGTACGCCGATCAACAGGTCATCGAAGCCGCGTTGGCCACCCGTGCCGAGGCTCGCACCAGCCCGTACCAGAACAAGCCGCTCCTCACCGCGGCGATGCGCGGCATCGTGCCCGCCGCCCATCTCACCCGGCGCACCAAGGGCGGATACAGCGCCGACACCACGAGCGCAGCCGCCGCCATGCAGGGGGCGTTCGCGCGACTGCTGGATGCGGACTGCCTGCTCGCCTCGTACGGGCTCATCGACGCCGAACGCCTGCGGGCGGCGCTCACCGGCTGGGACCGTCTGAACGAGCGCACCGACCTCCTGCTGCACCTGACCGTCATGTGCGAGATCTGGGCCCGCACCGCCGACAACCGCCCCCTGCCGACCCTCGTTCCCCCCGCGGAGACACGATGCTGACCCTGACGACCGGAGTACGCGTGGTGACCGACCCGGCGACCGGCCGCGCCAACCTGATCAGCCCCGCGGGCGAGGTGTGGACGCTCAACCCCACCGCGGCGGTGGCCGTCACCGAACTCGCGGGCGGCGGCACGGTCGGCAGTGCCGAGGAGGCACTGGCCCGCCGTTGGCCCGCCGTCCCCCGCACCCGGCTACGCGCCGACCTCGACGCCCTCCTCGGCAAGCTCCAGGAGGCCGGAGTGGTGCGGCAGCGCGGGGAATCCGGTGTCCGGGGGAGCACGCGATGAGTTTCCCCGTCGCGCTGCCGCCCCACATCCGACTCGGCCCGTGGCAGTACGTCCTCGCCCGCACGACAGGGGCCCTCGCACCCCCGATCAGCGCGAGCACGTCCCGGCTGAAACGCACCTTGGCCCGAGCCCAGCGCCGGGCCCGCCCCTCCAGTACGGCGGAGACCGAGCACGCCGTACTGGCGGTCTGCACCGCGAACCTCCGCCTTGGTGGCCGTCGCGCCTGTCTGTCCCGTTCGGTGGCGGCACTGCTGTACTGCCGCGCCCACGGCCACACCCCCGCCCTGGTCGTCGGCATCAAACCCGGCACCGCCGAGGTCCACGCCTGGCTGGAGGCCGAAGGCCGACCCGCCGGTGAGCCCAGCGACCCGACCCGCATCTACACACCCGTCACCCGATACGGCCCCCAGGAGCACACGCGCCGATGACCACAACCCTCGACTGGACCCCCAGGGCCCAAGCACTCACCGCCGACCTGCGGACGAAGAACGCCCTCCGCTCCGAGACCGTGGCCGCGGCCATCGAAGCGGTGCCCCGGCATCTGTTCATCGCAGGGCACTACGCCACCGGTCAGCACACAACGGTCGACCCCGAGCAGCCCACCGACGAACTTCTCCGCCTCGCCTACACCGACCGCGGCATCATGACCCACACCCCCGCTGACGACGCCGGCGGATTCTCCAGCGCCTCGCAGCCCTCCATCGTCGCCAAGACGCTGGAAGCCGCCCAACTACGGCCCGGCCTGAAGGTCCTGGAGATCGGCGCGGGCACCGGGTGGAACGCAGCCCTGATCGCCCACATCACCGGCGCGAACGTCCACACCGTCGAAGCTTCCCCCCTCGTCGCCGCCGAAGCCCGAGAAGCCCTCGCCCGCGCGGACAGCCGGCACGTCGCCGTTCACACCGGGGACGGATACCTCGGACACCCGGAAGGCGGCCCGTACGATCTGATCCTCGTCACCTGCGGCATCGCAGGCATCTCCCCGGCCTGGCTCGACCAGCTCGCCCCCGACGGTGCCATCCTCGCCCCCGTCGCGCACGGCGGCCTCCACCCTCTGCTCCGCGTCACCCGCACCGACGCCGACAGCCTCGTCGGGCAACTGGTGGCCAACGCCGACTTCATGAATGCCACCGGCCCCCTCTACGCCGGAGCCGCCACCTCACCGGCCACTCGCGGACAGCGCCTTCCCGCCCCAGCCGCCTCCTGCGCCCGTCTCCACCCCACCCCCGGTGACCTGGACGCCCGCGGGTCCTACGTCGACCTGTGGATGCACCTGGCGGCCCGCGACGCACGCACCACCTGCGCAGGCGCCGAAGGCACCACCGACTACACCGGGTGCGCGCTCGTCGACGACGACATCGCAGTGTTCGTCCAACCCGGCGGACTCCACCCCGCACCCGGCCCCAAGGCCCAAGACCTCGCCGACCAGGTAGCGCAGTACGTCACGGACTGGGACCACGAGGGCCGCCCCGCACTCACGGCCTGGTCATGCACTCTGGCCCCCGCAGGAACAACGGAACACCCCCTCCTCTCCCCGGCCAACTGGTCGTCCCGCGAACGCAACTAGTGCGCCAACCACCGCCCCTCCCACACCACCCTGGGTATGTGGGTAGTCGCTACGCTCGCGCATGACCGATGCCGAACGCACTGCACCGTCCCGGGACGCCTCCGTCGTAGTGGCCCGGGACGGCCAGGGCCTCGTCGCCCTCCTCACCGCTGACTTCCCCCGCCACGGCGGTGATCCTTCCTGGCGGCACCGCACAGCAGTGGCGCCCCCTCGGCTCCTACGCCATAACGCTGGCCTCCACCACCCGCGTTCACCTCTACGAAGCCCGCCACCTCATCCTCGGCCCCCAAGAACTCACCCCGACCGAAGCCGACTTCAAACTCATGTGGTGGCCCATGGGCGACGCCTTTGACGCCGCCCGCCACAGCCGCTTCCTCCTCCCTGCCGGCCCCTCGCCCTCTTCCTCTCCGAGGCCGACCACTGCCCCTGACATCACCGGCAGCGGGCGCGGAAGCCCGTCGCGCACCGTTCCCGTCATGGCCGGACCATCCGGCGACCCCGAAGAGGAGCCGGATGCGGCGCAGCCATCCGCCTGCTGTCGCACTCACGGGCGGATAGGGCGCCGGCCGATGTGCCGCCGCGCGGGCCCACCTCGCCCCTCGGGGCCGGAGTTTCGCGGTGTACGCACTTGTGCGTATTGACCTTTGTGAGGCTCTGGATGAGCATGTGAGCATCTGCTCAACTGGCCCACCGATCAAGGGCCGCAGAAGAATGAGGGAACGGGGATGTACAAGACTTTCCGGCGCACACTGTTCGGTGCGCTCGCGGCTGGCGGACTCCTGTTCGGCGCCACGGGCGTCAGCGCGGCCCAGCCGTCCGGGAACACGGCAGCACACGCACCCGGGGCGCCGCTTACCGCACAGGCCGCGGCGTCTTCGAAGGTGTATTTCAACACCGCCCGGACGCAGTGGACGCACTACACGCCGGACGCGCAGAGCAGCAGCCACGCCGGCACGCTCAACGGTGGCCGCAACTACTTCTACTGCTATGTCGAGGGCGGTTTCTACAAGAACGAAACCAACGGCCGGGGAAGTAATTATTGGCTGCGGACGGACGATGACACCGGGCACCGCAACGTCTACGTGAGCGATACCAACCTGGACCAGTACGGCTGGTCGCACATGGTGGACCTCCTGCCCTACTGCAAGTGACAGTCGGCGAACGCCAAGCGGGCCGAGGCTGCTGAAGGCGAAGGGCACTCCCACCTTCCGCTGCATGACGCAGCCCGCCCTCTGGAGTGCTTCACGCCATGCACGGTCTGAAGCACCCCCCTGCGGTCACCTACGCGAACCCCTCACGCACGCTGGTGGGGCTGAAGGCCCTACAGCCCCACCAGCCCTTAACACCTCAACATGCGCAAAATCACACACTCAGTCACGATATCCACATGGCTGGGCGAATACGCGGTCTAGAGGACTCGGTGGAGATCGCCTGCCGCCGTCTCGCCCAATCTGGTGCGGAGGCGCCTCCCGAGCCGATACCCGATGCCCCCGGCGCGATACGGGCCGCCATCGCGGCGGTATGCCGCCGCATCGGCGGCCCGGCGATCTACGGGGGCGCCGTGCGTGGCCCGTACGTCCGCTGGACCATGGAAGGCCGCGTCCTCCTGCTGTCGCGGAGCGCCGCGACCACCTTGCACCTGGCGGTGTGGCACCCGCACGATCTGGCAGAGGCCGAGCGGGGGCACTTCGACACTGACCCGCACAGCGTCGACTTCGCCCGTCTGCCGTACATGTGGCAGCTACAGGTGAACCCGCCGTGGCCGCCGCCCTCCCGCCCCGCGGGCACCTCGGCTTCAACCCACCGCTGACAACGGCCGCACGGTCGGGGGCGTCGCCCAGGGCAGCGAGGACCTCACCGTGCTGGTGGACGACCGGGCCCGGCCCGATCCGACGCCTCACGCCGAGATGCGGCGGCGCGGGTGGGACCGGCCGCTTGCCGGGTGGTGGGAGCACGCCGTCCTCGACCCCGACGAGACGGCACACGCGGCCGAACTGCTCACCAACGAGCTGCGCCTCGACGCGCAGACCCCCGCCGGCCTGCGCCTCACCGGCATGGAAAGCGACCCCGGCCGCCTCGTCATGCCCGGCCTGACAGTCGACCCCACCTGACCCGGGCCTACTTCCGCCCCGTCGGCCTCCGGACGCCGCACGCGCCGCTTCAATGCGGCCTCGACATCAATACGCTGCTGCCCCGCGGCATCCGCATGGGCGACAACAAGCTCGTGGACCTCCTGGGCCGTGTCCACCGAAAGGCGCCGGTCTGGATTTCCGCCCATGCCTGCGTTTCCCACTTGATCAATTCGTCGGCCAGGTCGATTTCCGCGAGGGTGAGTGTAGAAAGCACCCAGCAGCTGCCGCCGTGCGGCACGCCGGATCGCCGACGAGCCCTGAAGAGCACCCGCCCCGCACCCCGTAGACAGCCGGGCGGGGCGGTCGGACGTGAAGCGGGCGGTACACGATCCGGGCAAGATCTTGCTGGACGCGGTCCTCGCGGTCGCGCTGGGCGGGGGCTGCCTCGCGGATGTCGGGATGCTGCGGGCCGAGCCGGCCGTGTTCGGACCGGTGGCCTCCGACCCAACGGCCTCCCGCCTCATCGAGTGCCTTGCCGCGGTCGGCCCGAGTGCCCTTTCAGCGATCCGGGCCGCGCGTGCCGAAGCGCGCGAGCGGGTCTGGAGGCTGGCCCAGGATGCGGCCCCCAGCACCGCAGGTCAGGTGGTTGTGGACCTGGACGGCGTACTCGTCCTGGCCCACTCCGAGAAGCAGGACGTCACCGCGACCTGGAAGAACACCTTCGGACGTCATCCGCTGATGGGCAGCGCCGACCATGGAAGCGGTGGCAGCGGGGTGCCCGGTCGCGGGTCTGCTGCGGCCGGGCAACGCGGGCAGCAACACCGCCGCCGACCACATCATCACCGCTCAACTAGCCCTGGCCCAGTGGCCGAAGAGATACCGGCGCGGACGGCAGACGCTCATCCGCACCGATTCCGGTGGCGGCGCCCACGAGTTCGTCGCCTGGCTCGCGAAGTGGGGTGGGTGGCCGTCGTACTCGGTCGGCATGACCATCACCGAGCAGATTCCTCAGGCCGTCCGCACGGTCCCGCCCACCGTCTGGACGGCGGCCGTCGAACCGGAAGGCGAGATCCGCGACCGTGCCTGGATCGCCGCACTCGAACTGCGACACCGCCAACGCGTACGCGCCGAGGACCGCATCCGAAACGCCCGCGCTACCTGCCCCTCCACAAGACGGCGCAGAACCAGATCTGGCTGGAGCTCGTGCAACTGGCCCTGGACCGACGTCATCACAGGCACGACCGAGCGACTCAACGCTCTCCCAAAATCCGGCTGACCAGTAGGTTCACCCGCCCCTATGAGAGAAGGTTCCAACCCCGAGCAGCGGAACCCGGTGTTCACCCGACACGACGCTCGGGCCCACGACCTGCCCAATCACTGGCATCGACAGCGAGATGGGCCACCGACTCCGTCAGCGGCCCATCTCGAAAGATCGAGGTTAGCGGCGCGGTCCGGACGAAGATGTCATCTCATGGCCTCCGAGCTCACACTGGAGAGTGTGACTTTGATCGGTTGCACCCTGGCATTGATGCGGTGTCAGGTGAGGAGGAGCGCGGCGTCCCATGGGGTGGCAGGGGAGGTGTTGGTGGCGTACGCGTGCAGGGCCAGTGCGATACCAGCGGCGCCGTCAAGGAGGCCGGCCCGGTGGGGTGCCAGGTCGGTGTAGGGGCTGCTGTGGAGGAAGCCGAGAGGGTGGGCGTCGTCGTAGGCGGCGAGGATGGGGGATGCGAGCCGGGGAAGCCGGGCAGCGAGGTGGGGGTCGCCGCTGTCGCGGGCTGTTCGCCAGGCGATATGCAGAAGTCCGGCCCAGCCGTGGCAGATCGCCTGGTCGTGAACGTGCAGTGGGTTGTCGATGACGGCGATGAGTGAGTCGACTGCTGTCTGTCGCCAATCAGGCCGGTCAAGGGCGGTGCCGGCGAGGTACAGCGCTCGTGCTACTCCCGGGGTGCCGTAGCACCACGCGGTCCGGTCCGGGAGCGATGTTGTCGTGTCGGGTTCGATCTGCTGTTCGAAGCTGATTTCCGTTGGCCAGTGGTCGTCGTGGCGTCGCCAGGCGAGTGTCCACTCGACGATGTCGTTGATCGCCGTGTCGTGCCCTGGAACCTCGATTCCCCTCTGCTTCGCCAGCGCGAGCAGTGCCAGTGGACCGGGGATGCCGTGTGCGAGGCCGAGGTTGAAGTGACCGTGGGGGAAGGGGGTGTCAGGGGAATCCGGTGGCCGTGGCAGCCACCAGCCCGGCACGGTGTGTCCTTGCGCCGTGACAGGTTTGGTCAATCGGACCAGGTAGGTCAGGACGTCGGTGAGCAGTCGCCGGTGTTGTGGCGCCTGAAGAAGCAGGTAACGTCCGTATCCGGTGAGGCCGTTGATGACGTCGTACCTGCGGACGTCTGCTCCCGGGATCCCGGCGTCGAGTCGTCGGTTCTCCAGCGTGAGCCGGGTATTGAGCCGCGCTGTCACCTGCTGGTCGAGATCGTGGAGCAGTCGTGCGTAGTCGGTGCTGGTGTGTTGTGCCATGCGTGCGGCGAACGCGACGGCCGGCGCTCCGTAGAAGAGTCCTTCCTCTGCGAAGGAGCCGACTCCGGCGGCGGCTGCGGACAGGTGGGCGTGGGCGTGGGTTCGGTGGCGGGTGTCGATGTGGCCGAGTTCGGCGAACAGCATTGCGACCGCCGCGTTGCCTTCTCCGAGGCCGGCTCGTCCCCATGGGCTCCTGGGCGGCTCCCCGGGGACCTGTTCGAGGTTGTCCGGAGCGGTCGTGATCGCCAGCACGGCGGCGGGATCGGACAGCCGGGTGGCCAATTCGGTGACGATCCGCGCGGCGTCCTTCCGGCTGTCTTCGGTGCCGGGCGGGTAGACGACGTCGAGGGCACCCATTGCCGTGCTGCTCATCGCTGTTCCTTTCTCCAACGGTCAACGGCGCTCTGCACGACGCCTCGGACGATAGCGAGAACCTTCCGCTCCGACTCGGGATTGACGCCGACCAAGCGGTTGTGCTGCATGTGCAGCAGCGCGTCCAGCACTTCCGGTTGCGATGACCACGAGTGTGGGCCCAGTT
Source organism: Streptomyces pinistramenti (assembly GCF_020564935.1). Lineage (GTDB taxonomy): Bacteria > Actinomycetota > Actinomycetes > Streptomycetales > Streptomycetaceae > Streptomyces > Streptomyces pinistramenti. The sequence continues at coordinate 7,315 of NZ_JAJCXB010000016.1, read as the reverse complement.
GGTCGAGCTGCTTCCGGTATGCGCGTACCGCGCCGGCGCGGTCGGCCCAGCAGCGGAGCAGCGTCGCACCTCCTGGTTCCGCGCGCAGTCGGTTCCAGCCGCCCCAAGGGTCTACCAGTGCCAATGCCTCCCGGCGGCGTTGCTGGAAGGCACGATGTTCGGGAAGGCGGACCGTACGGTCCAGGAGTTGGTGCATCCAGGGTTCCGGTTGCCGGCCCGCAGCAGTGGCGTCAGCTTCTTCAGGGTCGTGTGAGAAAGCGCGGATCAGGTCGATGTGATTGGAGGCTTGCAGGAGCAGGGGGTCACTGCAGAGTTGCCCGGCGTTGCGCAAGCGGAGTTTCTCCAGGGCGGCGACGCTGTCGGCGTGGAAGACCCGCTCTGCTCCTGCCATCGTGTCGGGGCCGCCGTAGCGTTCCCATTCCGGGTCGTATGTGTCGAAGACGACTCGGTTGATCAGACCGAGACGGCGTAGCCGCGCAGCCCAGTCGCGTACCCGATCGGTCAACTCGGCACGGGCCGCATCCGTACCGTGGATCCGCAGGCGGAGGTGCGGGGCGGTGTCGTGGTACCGGATGAAGAACCAGCGATCGACCCCTTCGGGCAGGTGCTCGACCAGCGGTGCGACTTCGTCGACGAGCAGTTCGTCGTGCTGTTCGGTGGGGCAGTGCAGGAGGGCGTAGACCCACTGCCCGCCCGGTGGCTGTTCCCCCTCCGCAGCCTCCCTGACGGTCGACATCGCCCGGTCGTGCGCGCGTCGATGATGGTCGTCGCGGCGGGGTTCCTCGGGCGGAGTGCGACGGGTCAGCGCGAACACCACCTCGTTGTGGTGCGGCCCGCCGGGCCCGGCAAGCCAGCCGTGTCCTGGTGCGGCGCCCCGGTAGGACTCGCGCAACACCGTGGTCGGCCTGCGTTCCAGTTCGTGGCGGAGCAGGTGGAGGTGCGCCGTGCTGTCGAGGTCCAGCTCGATGCGTTGGTCGAGGTAGGACAGACAAACCTGGGAGGGCACGCGCCAGCGCTCCCTCCACCGGTCGAGGGCGGCGCTCCAGTCGTCGAACCGTGCCCGCTTGTCGCACAGGACCGGATCAGGTCGCCATCGAGCGGGTGAAAGCACGGTGCGGCCGTAGCGCACCCTGGGCAAATGAGTGAGGGCTTCGGCAGAGCCCCAGGACCACCCCTGCCAAGGTCTGACACCGCTGTGTTGGACCTCCCGCAGGAAGCGCGCCACGTTGGGGGCATTCGTGCGATCGTTGATCACGTCGAACGCCGTCGGGGCAATCCGCCGTCCGCTGTCGCGGTCCACGACAAACAGCCGGTCCGGTAGCGCTCCCACCGCCAGTCGGTCCAGGTCCAGGGTGGCGGGGTTGTCCCGATCGGCGAACACCGCCACCGGAATCGCGTGGGAGAGCAGACGCGGGACGCTCGCTACATTCGCCAACCGCGGGTAGAAGGGGTGGAAAGCGACCTGGGCGGACAGAACGTCGGGACGGGACGTTCCGACAGCGCCGGATGCGAGATCGGACAATGCCTGCTGCACTGACGACGACAGGTGGGCGAACCGTCCCATCATCGACCCAGCCCGTTCGGACCAGCCGGCGACCACTGCTGTGAATCGACCGGCAGCCAGCGCGTCGACCGAATCGGCGAACAACTGGGCACACAGGTCGATCGAGTCAGGCGGCTGACCGGTGTCGGTCGCGAGTTCGCGTACCACCGGGTGGTCGTCGGTCAGTTCCACCTCGCCTTGGCCGGCGGCGTTGGCGCTCTGGACGAGATCGCCGAGCATCCGGTCCCGCAGCGGCGCCTCGTGGCCGTCGACCTTCCCGTGCGGTGGACGTGTCTGTCGGGAACCCGGCGGTAGGTGATAGCCCGCAGGCGCGCCCAACCCGCGATTGGGGTCGAGCAGCTCCTTCAACGGCACGAGCCGATCCAACCCGTAGCGTTCCACGAAGTCGGCGTGATAATCGCGCAGATAGCCGGGCTCGTCCTCGGTGGGTGCCAGCTGCCAGAGCAGTCCGGCCGCCCGTGCGATTTCGGTACCCACCGACGTCGGCAGCCGCACGTCGGCATCTAGGGCCAGATCGACCTGCACCAAGGCGTCCCCCGGTCGCAGACCGCGCATCCGGGCGGTCACGGCCTCCCAAGCCGCAGTCCCTTCTCCCAGCGGTGTTTCGTCATAGTCGACGAGACCGGCCCGGATCGCTGCCAGGTCGCATTGCTCGGGCGACTGGCCGGCGTCGACTCCGGCGAGCACCTCCAGCATGTGGCCGACCGGGTCGATTGAGTCCGGCGGTGGCGGGAGCTCGGTGAGCAGGAACCCCTTGTCCACGAGGCGGAGCAACACGGTGTCGATGGCCGTGCTCGGCGCCTGGGGGAAGCTCGTCACCAAGCGGTCCCGCAGGTGGGGGTACGCCACCGGCACGGCGGTGGCCTCCAAAATGGCGCGAACAGCTTCGGTGTACCGGACGCTGATCTCGTGAAGCCGTTCCGGGTCGCCCGCCGTGTCGGTCTCAGGCTGGTACGGGAGGACGAGCCGGGTACCGCGCACGAAGCAGAGGTTGTTGCGCACCAGTCGGAGTCGCGTCAGCACTTCCGGGCTGCGTTCCCAGTCCGCCGCCAGGTGACCCAGCCACTCCCGGTCGGGACGGCTGACCCGTCGGTGCCGGTCGCCGAGGCGGACCTTCACCTCGTCGGCGTTGGCGGTGAACTGGACCTGTGCCACCCCTGCCATCAGACCGAACGGCGTGGGCCTGGTGGCCATCCGCAGGCGGTACCTCAGGAGCGCCCGCATCATCCGGTGCAGATCCGCCGGACGCGGGGTCTTGCTGGCGCCACCCCGGTCACCGCCGAGGAGCACACGCCTCAGTCCGTGGGCCAAGGAACCGCTGGACACCAGGACCGCCTCACCCACCAAAGGGTCTGCCGCCAATGTCCGCAAACTCTCGATCGCAGCTCCGATTTCGTCACCGAAACCGTCGTCTAGGCCGCCGCCTGTGGTCTCATGAAGCCGAGCAATCGGCTGCACCGGCGCGCGAAGCAGTGCGAAGTCCGCACATGAGAACATGTCCTGCTTGTTCATAAGCCACATCCGCGGTGTTGAGTGCGCTGTCACGCTCGGGTACCTCTGCCCGTGCGGGCAGAGGTACCCACGGCTGCTAACAAGTGGCGCGGGTGCACCAACAGCAGGTGCACTTGCAGGACGATGTGATCACGATGGACCCCTCCGTCACCATTCCCGTCGGGGCGGGATCGGCTTCCGTTGTCACTTCTCGAACGTCAAGGTCGAAGATGTCCTGGACCATTTCTGCCATGGCAAACCTCTTTCGCTAACACCACGGAGCCGTGGAAGCCGGACCGGTCTTCCACTTGCATCCCGAATCGATTTCTTCGGCTCGGGAAGTCACTGCGGACTCCGTTTCCCCGTGACTCGATTTTCGGGACAACGGTGGTCCGTCAGAATTCCAGGGACTGCATGGCAGTGATGGCCAACGAAATCCTTCGAGAAGCTCGTACCTCGGCCTGGCCAGGTTGAGTTGCTTGGATTTCCCGGACTGCACTCCGCCGCTTCCGGTGAAAATTAAAAGATATATGTCGTGCGCCACGGTACGTTCAAGAGTGGGAACTTTCAGTGTGGTCCAGGCGAATGTAGCAGGTCGGCTCGGTCGAACTCCATCCCTGAATCGGGGGTCGATCACATCACCACCTTGACGAGTGAAATGCGTAACCGTATGAGTGAGTTTCATGACCCGGCATAAGCTTGTTCCGCTTCGCTGCGTAGTCTGACGCCGAGTGATTCCACTCTGAATTACCGAGCGCGAGCAACCGCCGCGTCGGGCCGCACGGCTCCCCTGCCACGAGCGACGGCGGTCTCCCTGGCCCGGAAAGCCTGGTGGTGCAGCATGAGGACCGTGAACCCCGTCGACCCGGCGGACGCAGGCGTGTCGGCGAGGCTGCGAACCGTGCTGCCGTTCGCGATCCGGTTGGCGTGGCACGCCGACCGAACGCGACTTCTTCTTGTGGTGGGCCTGCAGTTGGCCTCCGCGATAGGGCTCGGTGCCGCAGTTCTCGCCCTGCGCGGCACCCTGACCCGCACGGTGTCCCTCGATAACGCGGGCGATGACGCTTCGCTCACCGCACTGATCGCCCATGCCGCGGTCCTGGTCGTGCTCGCCACGCTCGGCGGCGTGGTCACGGACGTGGTTGACTCCCAAGAGTTGGTGCTGTCCGCCAAACTCGAACGAGAAGCCGTCGGTCGGGTACTCGACGTCTCCGCTCACGCCGAGCCTTACCAGTTCGAGGACCCCGAATTCCACAACCGCGTCGAACGGGCGATCACGGCGTCCCAGCACCAGCCGACGATCTTGCTGTTCACCGCACTGAGCATGATCCAATCCGCGCTGAGCGTCGTCATCGTCGCCGTAACCTTCGCCACGATGGTGTGGTGGTTGGTGCCGCTGCTCGTCATTGCCGCCATCCCCACCCTGCGCACGCTCCACCGAATGCGGTTGGCCTACTACGGCGTCCACCGCGACCTGGCCGAGAACCGACGGCGTCGTGAGTACCTTCAGCAGACGCTCACCGGCCGGCGCGAAGCCGCCGAGGTGCACGCACTGCGCCTGGGCCCCCTGCTGCTGAACCGCTGGCAGGCGGACTTCGCGGACGAGGTAGATCGCCGGTCCGTACTCGCGCAGAGCTTCCTCTGGCGGCAATTGGGCGCACGTGCCCTTGGCGACTTCGTCCTGCTCGCCACGCTGACGACCCTGGCATTGGCCACCTACGCGCACTGGATCGAGCTGTCCACAACGCTGACTGCCGTCGGCGGCCTCTGGCTGCTGTCCACCCAGATGCGCAATACCAGCAGCGTCCTCGCCAGCACCGGTGAAACGACTCTCTACATCAACGATCTCCGGCTGCTCACGACCAACACCAGGCCACCGGCACTCCCCGAGCGACAACTGCCGCACCACTGCGAAATCACCGCGACCGGCATCGGGTTCACCTACCCGGGTTCACTCGCACCGGTCCTGCACGACGTCTCGCTGTCCCTGCCCGCAGGGCAGGTCGTCGCACTGGTCGGCACGAACGGCTCAGGCAAGACCACACTCGCCAAGATCCTCGCGGGCATCTACCCGCCTGACCACGGTGAAATACTGCTCAACGGACAGCACCTCACCGACACCCGAACACTGCGGAGCCTGTCGACAGTGGTGTTCCAGGACTTTCTGCGCTACCGGATGTCGGTGACCGACAACATCGCCTTCGGCCGGCCCGGAGTTCCGATCGATGCCGCAGCAGTGACCAGGGCCGCGCGCCTAGCGGGCATCCACACCGCCATCGACGCACTCGCCGCCGGCTACGACACCATCCTGGGTAAAGAGTTCAACGAGGGCGCCGACCTGTCCCTCGGACAGTGGCAACGACTCGCAATCGCCCGCGCCTTCTACCGCAGCACCCCACTGGTCATCCTCGACGAACCCAGCGCCTCCCTCGACCCCCAGGCAGAAGCCGAACTCTTCGCTCACATCCGACGGCTGTTCGCAGGCCGCACAGTACTGCTCATCTCCCACCGCCTCTACGGCGTCTGCGACGCCGACCGGATCTATGTCCTCGACAAAGGTGCCCTCGTGGAGCAAGGCACCCATGACCAACTGCTGGCCGACGACGGTCATTACGCCGGCCTGTTTCAAGCTCAAGCCTCCGCCTACGTCAGTCAAACTCCAACAATGAACTGAGAATCGGATCGCGTCCCGGCATGCCTCGGCGAACTCCTCGACACCCGGCACGCGTCCAGCGGCGCGGTCGACGGCCATGGTGGCGCGGCGCACGGAACTCGGCCGCCTTCTCTCCCCTGCTCGGGCGCACCTGAGATCCCGCGTCAGGCCGCCCGCAGCCCCGGTCCCAAGCGAAGCTGGGGATGGCTCGTTTCTCGTGATTGTCATAAACCCATGACGTGGGCTTTCCGAGGGAGCTGGCCAGGGAAGTTACGGTCCACATGGTTTGGTCCATGGCTGTTCACATCCATAGTTTGGGAGTGCGGCACAATAAGGACGAATCCCGGCCGCGCCGAATGCTCCCGCGCAAGGCCGTCTGGGGTTGCTGGTGCCCATCGCAAGGGGCGTCTGCGGGTGGTGGATTTGAGCCTGAGAGGTCCCCAGGCGGAACGCGGGGGCGCTGTGGGTTGAGTCTGCCATCGCTCGGAGGTGCGGCGGTTGCCAGCACCGATCCAGCGCAACGCTCCCGAACGGACCGGAAGGGGCGGGGCGGGAACTCAGCACCACGTCAGCACGGCCCGGCTTGGGCTCGTTCGGCGCGGACGAGCCCAAGCCTTTGACCTGCATGTTTGTCAGGGGCGGCTGTGTCTGATAAAGCGCTGCGCCCCAGTTCGAGAACATCTGGCTGCGGACGAAGCGGTATGACGACAAGGGCCAGGTCAAGGGCGGTTCCGGTGGGGTGTGTTACCTGTACTTCCCGGTGCGGTTGACGTCGGAACAGGGGCGGGTTCTGGGGGAGTTGGGGGTCCGCTGATGCTCTGGCCGCCGGTGGTCGGGTCCGGCGGGATCAGGACCTGACGGCTCCGGTTGTCCGGTTCGCGGCGGGCTCCTGGGGGTGTGCCGTGGTGACCCGGCCCTCGTGCAGGAGGTGGAGGGTGTCGGTGTAGGCGGTGACCAGGGTGAGTTCGTGGCTGACCAGGACGAGGGTGAGCCGGCGGTCGGCGCGCAGGCGGGTGAGGAGTTGCAGGACCGCGGTGGCCGTTGCCGGGTCGAGTGCCGAGGTGACCTCGTCGCAGAGCAGGAGGTCGGGTTCGGTGGCCAGGGCGCGGGCGATGGAGGCGCGTTGGCGCTGGCCGCCGGAGAGTTCGTGGGGGTAGCGGTCGGCGAAGTCGGCGGGGAGGCCGACATCGTGGAGGAGTTCGCGGACCCGGGCGGGCCGCCGGGGCTTGGCGACGGTCCGGTGGAGCTGGAGCGGGCGGGTGAGGGAGGCGCCGATGGTGCGGGTGGGGTTGAGGGCGCCGAGTGGGTTCTGCGGGACGAGCTGGATGCTCCGTTGCTGTGCGCGGCTGCGCCTGCGGACGTCTGCGGGCAGCGGCCGGCCGTTCCAGGTGAGGGAGCCCGCGTCGGGTTTCTGGAGTCCTGCCAGGGTCCGCAGGAGGGTGGTCTTGCCGGATCCGGACGGGCCGGTGATGCCGGTGGCGGTGCCGGCCGGTGCGTGGAACTCCGCGCCGTTCAGGGCCTGGTGGGTGTGGCGGCGGTGGGTGAAGGCGACCTGGAGCCCGGTGGCGCGCAGGCCGTCGGAGGGGGCGGCCGGGTGGTCGGGGGTG
>NZ_JAJCXB010000015.1 GCF_020564935.1 Streptomyces pinistramenti | reverse complement strand
GGTGGCGGCCCCGCCCCGTACGGCAGGTCCTGGCTCAGCCGAGGGGGTGCATCCAGCCGTGCGGGTCGGCTGCGGCACCGGTCTGGATGTCCAGCAGGGCCCTGCGGAGCTTCATGGTGACCTCGCCGGGCTCGCCGTCGGCGACGTCCCAGGAGGCGCGGGCGGACTTCACCGAGCCGACCGGGGTGATGACGGCGGCGGTGCCGCAGGCGAACACCTCGGTCAGCGAGCCGTCGGCGGCGGCCGCCTTCCAGTCGTCGACCGAGATCCGGCCCTCGGCGACCTCGTAGCCCAGGTCGGCGGCGATGGTCAGCAGCGAGGCGCGGGTGATGCCGGGCAGCAGCGAACCGGTCAGCTCCGGGGTGACGATGCGGTTCCCGTACACGAAGTACAGGTTCATCCCGCCCATCTCCTCGATCCAGCGGCGCTCGATCGCGTCCAGCCAGACCACCTGGTCGCAGCCCTGCTCGGCGGCCTGCGCCTGGGCGACCAGGGACGCGGCGTAGTTGCCGCCGGTCTTGGCGGCGCCGGTGCCGCCGGGGACGGCGCGGACGTACTCCTCGGAAAGCCACACCGAGACGGGCTTGACGCCGCCGGAGAAGTACGCGCCGGCCGGCGAGGCGATGACGAGGAAGAGGTATTCGTTGGCCGGCTTGACGCCCAGACCCACCTCGGTGGCGATCATGAAGGGCCGCAGGTAGAGCGACTCCTCGCCGCTGGCCGGCACCCACGCCTTGTCCTGGGTGACCAGCGCGTCGCAGGCCGTGATGAAGGTGTCGACGGGCAGCTCGGGCATACCGAGGCGGCGCGCGGAGTCCTGGAAACGCCGGGCGTTGGCGTCCGGCCGGAAGGTGGCGACGGATCCGTCGGGCTGGCGGTACGCCTTGAGGCCCTCGAAGATCGTCTGCGCGTAGTGCAGGGTCATGTTCGCCGGGTCGAGGGAGAGCGGCGCGTACGGCACCAGCTGGGCGTCGTGCCAGCCGCGGCCCTCCGTCCACTTGATCGTCACCATGTGATCGGTGAAGTGCCGGCCGAACCCGGGGGCCTTCAGGATCTGTTCCCGCTCGGTGTCGGACAGCGGGTTCGCGGAGGGCTTGAGCTCGATCGTGGGCGTCGTCATGAATGCATGTCCTTCACTGCGTGTTCCGATACCGCGGGTCGCCGGCCCAGCCCTCCGGAAGGGGGCTGAGGGGCCCGAGGGGTGCCCCGGAGTTGCGGCACCGGTGCGGTTGATACGCCGCGCGCGTGCGGGAGCCGGGACCGCCCCGCGTCACCGGGACATCCAGGGTTCTCCGTGGGCGGCGGCCCACGTCCGATTATCGCTCGCGGGTGTCCGCGGACGGAATCGTGCGTGCGGTCCGGTTTCGATGGTCCCACCGAAACCGGCGCGGGCACGTGTGTACCCCAACACACGTAGCGCCGGGCCTCGGCGGCCCGGCGCTGTGTGTGCTGCTGATCAGGTACGGCGCGGGGGTCAGCCCGCTACGCGTGCGGCGAGCGCGTCGCCGATCTCGTCGGTGCTGCGCGCGTCCCCGTCCCTGGCCTCCAGGTCGGCGGCGACGGCCTCCTCGATGCGGGCGGCCTGCTCCGCGAAGCCGAGGTGGCGCAGCAGCAGCGAGACGGAGAGGACCGTCGCCGTCGGGTCGGCCTTGCCGGTGCCCGCGATGTCCGGGGCGGAGCCGTGCACCGGCTCGAACATCGAGGGGAACTCGCCGGTCGGGTTGATGTTCCCGGAGGCGGCGAGGCCGATGCCACCGGTGACGGCCGCGGCGAGGTCGGTGAGGATGTCGCCGAAGAGGTTGTCGGTGACGATGACGTCGAACCGCTCGGGCTGCGTGACGAAGAAGATCGTCGCGGCGTCGACGTGCAGGTAGTCGGTGGTGACCTCGGGGTACTCCTGGCCGACCTTGTCGAAGATGTTCTTCCACATGTGCCCTGCGTAGACCAGGACGTTGTTCTTGTGGACCAGCGTCAGCTTCTTGCGGGGGCGGGAGTTGGCCCGCTCGTACGCGTCCCGCACCACCCGCTCCACGCCGTAGGCGGTGTTGAGGCTGACCTCGGTGGCGACCTCGGCCGGGGTGCCGGTGCGCAGGCTGCCGCCGTTGCCGGTGTAGGGGCCTTCGGTGCCCTCGCGGACGACGACGAAGTCGATGGCGCCCCTCTGCTCGTCGCTGACGGCCAGCGGCGTCGCGGTGTTGGGGAAGAGCTTCGACGGGCGCAGGTTCACGAAGTGGTCGAAGGCGAAGCGGAGTTTGAGCAGCAGTCCGCGCTCCAGCACACCGGAGGGTACGGACGGGTCGCCGATCGCGCCGAGGAGGATCGCGTCGTGCTGCTTGAGCGCGTCCAGTTCCTCGTCCGGGAGGGTGTCGCCGGTCGCGTGCCATCGCTTGGCGCCAAGGTCGTACTCCTTGGTTTCCAGCTTGACGTCCTGCGGGAGGACCGCGGTCAGGACCTTGAGGCCCTGAGCCACGACTTCCTGGCCGATACCGTCACCGGGGATCACTGCGAGGCGAATGCTGCGAGACATGCCTGGACCCTACTCCCCGTCCCATCCGTTGACACGTGGTGTCCGCCATACGGACACGTGGGAATCCGGTCAGCCGCCGTTCACCCCGAGGACCCGCTCCGGACGGCCGGCGCTGGGAGATTTTCGGCATGACTGGAGACCACCGGGCAGCCCCCCTGCCCTCGCACACCCCCCGCGTCGGCATACCGGAGCAGCTCGCGGCCCGGATGAGCATGCCGGAACAGCACGCCTACCTCCGCACCAAGCTCACCCGCCGCGGGCTGCTGCGCAGTTCGGCGGCGACCGCGGGGGTCGTCGCCGGTTCCGGGCTGCTGGCCGGATCCGCCCAGGCCGCACCCTCCCCCACCCTGCTGACCTCGCACGCCGCGAACCACGTCGACGGTTCCCTGGTCGCGCCGTTCGGCCGGCACCTGGCGTTCGGTGCCGACCCCACGACGCAGATGCGGGTGGGCTGGCAGGTGCCGCTCGCGGTCCGCCGCCCGTACCTGCGGGTCGGCCTCAAGCCGTGGGACCTGGGGCGCAAGATCCAGGCCGAGGTGCGCGACCTGCACACCCCGTCGCTGTCGTCGAAGCTGCCCGCCGTCGAGCAGCACTACCTGCACGCGGCACTCGACGGCCTGCGCCCGGGGACGACGTACTACTACGGCGTCGGCCACGACGGCTTCGACCCGGCCGACCCGCGGCACTTCTCCACCGTCGGCACCTTCCGCACCGCTCCGGCCCGCGCCGAGACGTTCGTCTTCACCGCCTTCGGCGACCAGGGCGTCAGCTACCACGCACTCGCCAACGACCAGTTGATCCTGGGCCAGAACCCGGCGTTCCACCTGCACGCGGGCGACATCTGCTACGCCGACCCGGACGGCCAGGGCTCCGAGCACGACACCTACGACGCGCGGGTGTGGGACCAGTTCCTGGCGCAGACCGAGTCGGTCGCCAAGTCCGTGCCGTGGATGGTGACGACCGGCAACCACGACATGGAAGCCTGGTACTCCCCCAACGGCTACGGCGGCCAGAACGCCCGCTGGACGCTGCCGGGCAACGGCCCGGATGCCCACCACGCGCCCGGCGTCTACTCGTTCACCTACGGCAACACCGCGGTCGTCGCGCTGGACGCCAACGACGTCTCGTACGAGATCCCCGCCAACCAGGGCTACACCGGCGGCAAGCAGACCCGCTGGCTCGACCGCAGGCTCGGCGAGCTGCGGGCCTCCCGTCACATCGACTTCATCGTGGTCTTCTTCCACCACTGCGCGTTCTCCACCACCAACTCGCACGCGTCGGACGGCGGGGTGCGCGACGCCTGGCTGCCGCTCTTCGAGAAGCACCAGGTGGACCTCGTCGTCAACGGCCACAACCACGTCTACGAGCGGACCGACGCCGTCAAGGGCGGCCGGGTGTCCAAGAAGGTGCCGGTCGGCGAGCGGGTCGACGCCACCCGGGACGGCATCGTCTACGTCACCGCGGGCGGCGCGGGCCGGGCGCTCTACGACTTCCCGGTACCCGACAGCTACGAGGGCCACGTGAAGGACCTCGAATCGGTGGACACCTACCACTGGACGAAGGACCGGGCGAAGGCCAAGGACACCGTGGAGTGGTCGCGGGTGCGCTACACCGGCTTCTCCTTCATCGCCGTCGAGGTCTCACCGGGCCACCGCCCGAAGATGAAGGTCACCGCGCTCGCTGAAACGGGCGAGCGCATCGACCACTTCGAGGTGACCCGGTAGCCCGCGGCCGTCAGCCCTGGGGCAGGATCACGGCCCGGCCGTTGATCTTCCCCGCGTGCAGCCGCTCGTAGGCCAGCGGCGCCTCGTCGATGCCGTAGGTCTCGACGTGCACATCGAGCGCACCGGCCCGCGCCAGGGCCAGCACCTCGCCCAGCTCGGCGCGGCTGCCCCAGTACGGCGAGCAGACCGCTACCTCGTGCGCCAGGGCGCCGAAGCCCACCGGCAGGGCGCCGCCGCCGAGCCCGACGAGGGTCACGTCCGCCTCGGCGGCTGCCATCGCCCCGGCGGCGGCGACCGTCGGCGGGGCGCCCACGAAGTCCAGGACCAGCTGCGCGCCGAGGTCGCCGGTCAGCCCGCGGACCGCGGCCGCCGCGCCCGCGTCGGAGAGCACCGCGTCGTGCGCGCCGACCTCGCGGGCCAGCGCCAGCTTCTCCTCGGTGACGTCCAGCGCAATCACGCGGGCCGCGGTCATGGCGCGCAGCAGCTGGATCGCGACGTGGCCCAGGCCGCCGGTGCCGATGACGACGGCCGTGGCGCCGGGCACCAGCTTGGGCAGCGAGCGCTTGATGGCGTGATACGGCGTCAGGCCGGCGTCGGTCAGCGGCACCGCGGCCACCGGGTCGAGCCCGCCGAGCGGCACCAGGTGCCGCGGATCGTCGACGACCATGTACTCGGCCATCGCGCCCGGCGCGCCCAGTCCCGGCGGGAAGATGCCGAGACCGGCGGCGCGCCGGCAGTAGTTCTCCTTGCCCTCGGCGCAGGCCGGGCAGGTCCCGCAGCCCCACGGCCCGTAGACCGCGACCGCGTCGCCGACGGCAAGTCCCGTGACACCCGCGCCGAGCGCCGCGACCGTGCCGACGCCTTCGTGGCCGAGGGTGAGCGGCAGCGGAAAGCGCAGCGCGTCGGCCGGCATGCTCATCACGGCGATGTCGGAGTGGCACACCCCGGCCGCCGTCATCCTGAGCAGCACCTGTCCAGGGCCGGCTTCGGGCTCGGGGACGGTGACGACCTGCGGGGCGGCGCCGATCTCGCGGTACTGGACTGCCTTCATGGGCGATGCTCTTCTCTCGATGCCCCGAGTGGTGGTGTGGTGACGGGTCAGCGTGCGGCGTAGCCGCCGTCGACGAGGTGGTAGCTGCCGTTGATGAACGACGCCCGGTCGGACAGCAGGAACGCGGTCAGCTCGGCGACCTCGTCGGCGGTGCCGAGCCGGCCCGCCGGGTGCAGCGCGACGAGCTGCGCGCGGTGCTCCGGGTCGGCGTCGCGCAGCAGCGGCGTGTCGATGAAGCCGGGCCCGGCCGCGTTGATCCGCACGCCCTGGCCGGCGTATTCGAGTGCGGCCGTCTTCGTCAGGCCGACCACGCCGTGCTTCGCGGCGACGTAGGCGGGCGATCCGGCGAAGCCGTTGGTACCCAGGATCGACGCCATGTTGACGATGGCGCCGCGGCCCGCGGCCGCCATCACCGGCAGTTCGTGGCGCAGCGAGTGGAAGACGCCGGTGAGGTTGGTGTCGATGACGCGGCGGAAGGCGTCCGGGTCGTACGCGCCGGTGGGTGCCACCGGGCCGCTGATCCCGGCGTTGTTGACGGCCAGGTCGAGGCGGCCGTAGGTGTCGGTGGTGAAGCGGACGGCGCGGGCGACGGAGTCCGCGTCGGTGACGTCCACCGCGACGGCCTCGGCACGGGCGCCGGCGGCGGCCAGTTCACCGGCCGCGACGCGGGCGCCCGCTTCGTTGAAGTCCGCCAGGACGACGGCGGCACCGCCGCGTACCAGCCGGCGGGCGACGGCCAGGCCGATGCCGGAGGCGCCGCCGGTGATCAGTGCGACCCGTCCGGCGAACTCGTCCGCGACGACGGCGGGGGCGGGGGTGGAGCTGTGGTCGTGCGACATACGTACTCAGATCCCTTGAGGCGATACGGGAGCCTGATCGGGCGGCTCCCCGGGGTGCGCCGCGGGTGCGGCGGACGGTGCCGCGTCGGTCAGCGCGGCGAAGGCGCGCTCGACGAGGCCGGGCAGGGCGGCGAGTTCGCCGCCCCTGACCCAGGCGTGCTGCGCGGCGACGAGGGCACCGGCACCGGCTCCGACGAGCACGGCCGGGCGCAGGTCCACCTCGGGATCCGCGCCCAGCCGGCCGGCCAGGATGCGGACCGAGTCCTCCTGCGCGGCGACGCGGGTGTGCTGGAGCGCGGCGTACAGCATCGACTCGCGCTCGGCGAGCGTCAGCAGGTCGAAGACGTGCGGCCGGCGGTGCCAGGCGGGCTCGTCCTCATCGGTGAGCCAGTCCAGTACGGCGGCGCGGTAGGCGACCAGCGGCGGCTCGGCCGCCGGGCGGGCGCGCAGCGCGTCGTTGATCCGGTCGGCGTCGGCACGGATGCAGTCGGCGACGGCCTCTTCCTTGCCGGTGAAGTACCGGCTGAAGGTGCGCCGCGCGACATCGGCGCGCTCGGCGATGTCCTCGACGCTCACCTCACGCAGGCCGCGGTCGAGCACCAGCTCCAGGGCGGCCCGTGCGAGGGCTTCGCGGGTACGGCGTGACCTGCGGGCCCGACGGTCGGGCCGTGCTTCGGTTCCGGTGCGTTCCGCGCTCATACCTGCACCGTACACCCACCATGTCCCAATGAGACACATGTCCCGACGGGACATCCCTCACACCAGAGGACCGACACCGGCACCCACCGGCCCCACGGACTCCGCCGCCGCTGCACACGCACGGCAGCGGCGGCGGGACGGGCGGCAACGGTCCGTTCGGATCAGGGATCAGTGCCCGGTGGACCCGCCGTTGTCCCGGCGGTCGAGGGCGCGCTGGAGCGCGGCCGCGGCGTTCTTGCGGTCGGCTTCATTGATCCTGCGGGCGGAGTGACGGGTCCTGCGGACGGCAGTCTCGGCCATGATTCACGTCTCCAATGCCAAAGCCCCGAGAAGAAGGATTGCGTCGATCCAGGAACGGCCGGAAGGGGCGGGGGCCTTGTGCAGCAGGGGTCACCTGCACTCGCGCACGGGCCGCGTCCGCCGTCGCCCGATGGGGCGATACGTTCGGCTCCTACAACGCTAGGACAGCGCAGCCGTGATGTCTGCACAATTACTTGGGCTTCCTACTATCTGAGACGGGTGAACTCTCCACGGCTGCGCGATAGGCGGAGACCAAGCCTCCTAGCCTGGCGGCGTCGCTTGTGCCACCGGGCCGAGCCCGCACACACTTGAGGAGGAGGTGCTGCACCATGACCGCTCTCGCACACGAGGCGCCCGAGAACACGACGCCAGGCCCCGATCTGGACGACGTCCTGTGGCAGGCATGGAAAGCCATGGAACTCCCCGAGGGCTTCCACGCCGAGATCATCGAGGGGTTCATCGAGGTGTCACCCACCGGTCGCTACACACACGGTCAGATCGCCAACCGGCTGCGGGACAAGCTGGTGCTGTTCCTCGCGGACTCTCCGTACGCCGCCTACCAGGACGTCAACATCGTCCACGGCCGCAAGGTCTGGATCCCCGACGTGTTCATCGCGCCGGTGGATCCCGACGAGCACGTCACCGACGACGGCATCGGCCTCAAGGCGTCGGCCGTCCAGCTGATCGTCGAGGTGGTCTCCCCCGGGCACGACGGCATCACGCGGGACCGGGTGCGCAAGCGCAGCGCGTACGCGCGTGCCGGCATCCCCGTGTACGTCATCATCGACGACTTCGACGAGCAGGGCACCGTCAGCGTGCTCACCTCCCCCTGCCAGGAGAAGGGCACCTACGCCGACTCGGTCCGCAGGCCGTACGGCACCGAGGTCGCCCTCCCCGAAGGTCCCGCCAAGGGCTTCACCCTCTCCGAGGTGATCACCGGACCGCTGCGCGCCGGTTGAGCACCCACCACGCCCGACCGCCCCCGGCCGGTCGGGCCAGGGGCGGTCGGGTGCGGTGGATACCGCGGGCGGCCGGCGCACGGGGGGAGGTCCGGCCGGCGCCCGCCGGGTCGTGCGGGTGGCACGTCCCGGCGTCGGGGGGTGTCAGCCCATGTGCGGGTAGCGGTAGTCCGCCGGGGCGACCATCGTCTCCTTGATGGCGCGCGGGGACATCCAGCGCAGCAGGTTGAACTTCGAACCCGCCTTGTCGTTGGTGCCCGAGGCGCGGCCGCCGCCGAACGGCTGCTGGCCGACGATGGAGCCGGTCGGCCGGTCGTTGATGTAGAAGTTGCCGGCCGCGAAGCGGAGCTTCTCGGAGACCTCGGCGACGACCTGCCGGTCCTTGGCGAGGACGGCACCGGTCAGCGCGTACGCCGACGCGGACTCCATCTGCTCGACGGTCTTGTCGAAGTCGGCGTCCTCGTAGACGTGGACGGCGATGATCGGGCCGAAGTACTCGGTCTTGAAGACCTCGTTCTCCGGGTCCGAGCAAGCGATGACGGTCGGGCGGACGAAGTAGCCCACCGAGTCGTCGTAGCTGCCGCCGGCGACGATCTCGCAGGTCGGGTCGTTCTTGGCGCGGTCGATGGCCGCCTTGTTCTTGGCGAACGAGCGGTCGTCGATGACGGCGCCGATGAAGTTCGACAGGTCGGTGACGTCGCCCATCGTCAGGCCGTCGACCTCGGCGGCCAGCTCTTCCTTGAAGCCGTTCTCCCAGGTGGAGCGGGCGATGTAGGCGCGGGACGCGGCGGAGCACTTCTGGCCCTGGTACTCGAAGGCGCCACGGGTGATGGCGGTCTTCAGGATCGCCGGGTCGGCGGTCGGGTGGGCGACGATGAAGTCCTTGCCGCCGGTCTCGCCGACCAGCCGCGGGTAGGAGCGGTAGTTCGTGATGTTCTCGCCGACGGCCTTCCACAGGTACTGGAAGGTGGCGGTCGAGCCGGTGAAGTGGACGCCGGCCAGCTCCGGGTGCGGCAGCGCGACCTCGGAGACCTCCTTGCCGTCACCGGTGACGAGGTTGATGACGCCCTTGGGCAGGCCCGCCTCCTCCAGCAGCTCCATCAGCAGGATCGCCGAGTGGGTCTGGGTCGGGGAGGGCTTCCAGACGACCACGTTGCCCATGAGAGCCGGGGCGGTCGGCAGGTTGCCGGCGATGGCGGTGAAGTTGAACGGCGTGATCGCGTAGACGAAGCCCTCCAGCGGGCGGTGGTCCAGGCGGTTCCAGACACCGTTCGGCTGCATGGGCGGCTGCTCCTGGAGCAGCTCACGCGCGAAGTGCACGTTGAAGCGCCAGAAGTCCACCAGCTCGCAGGGCGCGTCGATCTCGGCCTGCTGGGCGGTCTTGGACTGGCCGAGCATCGTGGAGGCGGCGATGGTCTCGCGCCAGGGGCCCGACAGCAGGTCCGCGGCCTTCAGCAGGATCGCGGCGCGGTCGTCGAAGGACGTCGCGCGCCAGGCCGGGGCGGCGGCCAGGGCGGCGTCGACGGCCTCCTGGGCGTCGGCCTTGGTGGCGTTGGCGTACGTACCCAGCACGGCCTTGCGGTGGTGCGGCTGCACGACGTCGAAGCGCTCGCCGCCGCCCATCCGCTTGACGCCGTTGATGGTCATCGGCAGCTCGACGGGGTTGCCGGCGAGCTCCTTGAGCTTGGCCTCAAGGCGGGCGCGCTCCGGGGAGCCGGGGGCGTAGCCGTGCACCGGCTCGTTGTACGGGGCGGGGACGTGGGTCACAGCGTCCATAGCGGCCGTGTCTCCTTCGGTTTCGACGTCGGTTTCACAATGTTCCAGCGGCGCGCCGCTGAGGGTGGGCGGCGCGGGCGCTGCTTTCAGGGGGGCTACCCCCGCCTCAAGCATCCACCCGCGCGGATCCGATCGGGCCGTCAGCCCCGGGTGGCGAGCGACCTGAGGAAGAACGCCAGGTTCGCGGGGCGCTCGGCGAGGCGCCGCATGAAGTATCCGTACCAGTCGGTGCCGTACGGGATGTAGACGCGCATGCGGTGGCCCTCGGCGACGAGCCGCTGCTGCTCGGCCTCCCGGATGCCGTAGAGCATCTGGAACTCGAAGTCGCCGGGCTTGCGGCCGTTGCGGCGCGCGAGGTCCTGGCCGATGGCGACCATCCGCGGGTCGTGCGAGCCGATCATGGGGTAACCCTCGCCCGCCATAAGGATCTTCAGGCAGCGCACGTACGCCTTGTCGACCTCGCGCTTGTCCTGGAAGGCGACGGTCGCGGGCTCCTTGTACGCGCCCTTGACCAGCCGCACCCGGGAGCCTTCCCCGGCCAGCGCATGGCAGTCGTCCTCCGTACGGAACAGGTAGGACTGGACGACGGCGCCGGTCTGCGGGAACCGCTCGCGCAGGTCGGCGAGGATCGCGAGGGTGGAGTCGACGGTGGTGTGGTCCTCCATGTCGAGGGTCACGGTCGTACCGGCCGCGGCCGCGGCCTCCACCACGGGCGTGACGTTCTTGAGCGCCAGCTCGTGACCGCCGGACAGCGCCTGCCCGAAGGCGGAGAGCTTGACGGACATCTCGGCGCGCTCGCCGAGCCCCTGCGCACCGAGTGCCTCGGTGAGCTGGAGATAGGCGTCGCGGTTGCGCAGCGCTTCGGCCGGGTCGGTGATGTCCTCGCCGAGGTGGTCGAGGGTGACCTCCATTCCCCGCTCGGCCAGGGACCGTACGACGGCCATCGACTGGTCGAGCCGTTCACCGGCGACGAATCGGTCGACCACCGGGCGGGTGATCGGAGCGGCCGCAACGATGCGGCGGATGCTGTCGCTGCGCGCGGCGGCGAGGAGCACAGGACCCAGCATGGGGCACCTCCACGATTCAGGATGACAAATGCCGGGCGGGCGCCGGTGGGGCGGGCGCAACGGCAAGATGAGCCACCTGAAACTTAAGGATCTCGTCACCTTTCAGCCATCGACAGCTGTCACGCCTTGGTGGCCGGGATCTCAGACACTTGTATGAGAATGAAGAGTGACGACAACACCACTGTGGCCGCGGATGATGGAGTGCCGCCAGAGACAGCGGTGGCGTACACAACAGGAAAGGGGACGACCAACGGATGCGGGGCGACTATCAGCAGCTCGTGGACGAGATCTCAGCGGCGCTCGGGGCGCCTGCGACCTTGGAGGACCGCGACTTCGGGCTGATCGCGTTCGGTGCCCATGAGGGCGACGACGACCTCGTCATGGATCCGGTGCGCACCCGGTCGATCCTCCAGCGCCGCTCGTCGGCCGCGGTAAGAGCCTGGTTCGAAGCGTTCGGGATCGCCCGCGCCAAGAGCGCCCTGCGCATCCCCCCCGACCCGGCGGCGGGTGTATTCAAAGGCCGGATCTGTCTGCCGGTACGCCACCGCGGCATCGTGCACGGCTACGTGTGGCTGCTGGACGACGGCCACCTCACCCACCTCGAACTGGGCGGCCATGACACGCCGCCCGACCCGCGCATCGAGCAGGCCATGGAGACCGCGGCCCGGATCGGCGCCCTGCTCGCCGACGAGGCGCGGGCCGGCTCCGAACTGGGCGATCTGCTGCGCGAGGTGCTGCTCGCCGGGCCCGCGGACCGGCCGGCCGCCGCGGTCCTGCTCCGCGACGCGCTGCGCGACACCCTGCGCTTCAGCACGGGCATGCCGCTGACACTGGTCGCCGTGCTGCCCTGGGACACCCCCGGCACCGACGCGGCGCCGCCGCCGAGCCTGCCGGGCCTGCTGGCGGCCTGCGCGCTCCAGCCCGGCGGGGCGACGGGCGGCGCAGGTGAGGCCGCCACCGTCCCCGCCCAGCCCGGGGCCTCGGGCACCGGTCCGCCACGCGCCGCCCCGCCGGTCCCCGCGCTGGCCGCCCTGGTGCGGCTCCGTTCGCCCGGTGCGCTCGGCCCCGCCCACACCGTGGCCGAACATCTGCTGCGTTCCCCGCGCGCCGGCGCCGCCGCCCCGGCCGCCGCCGGCCGCCGGCCCGTCCGCACCTCCCCGGCCGACGGTTCCCAGCTACGGCCCGGCGCGGCCGGAATCGCCTCCGGCACCCAGGAGTTGACCGGTCTTCCGGCGATCTGGCGGGAGGCCCTGGACGCCGCCCGCGCTGCCCGCGCCGAGCCGCGCTTCGGCCCGGTCGCCGAGTGGACGGCCCTGGGCTCGTACCGGCTGCTGACCACGCTGCCCGCCGGCGCGACCGACGCCGCGGTCCGCCCGCTGCTGGCGCCCGCGCACACCGAACTCGCCCGCACCGTCGAGGCGTTCCTCGACTGCGCGGGCCAGGCGGGCCGCACCGCGCAGGCCCTCGGCATCCACCGCCAGACCCTCTACTACCGCCTGGGCCGGGTGGAGAAACTCACCGGCCTCGACCTCGACGAGGGCGAGGACCGTCTGCTGCTGCACATGTCCCTGAAGGCGGCACGGCTGTGACACCCGGGCACGGGAGACGCTGAACTCCCGTTTCCCCGGGGCCTGTTGACGTACACGGGGGCCTGTTGACGTACACGGCCACGGATGCCCGGCGCCCGGACAGGCAAGGGCCCGGCCTCCGCAGGCGGGCGGGAGGCCGGGCCGGTCGCAGTTCGGGGCGGGTGCCGACAGGGCTGGGGCGGGCGGAGGCCGGAGCGTTCAGGGGCCTCCGCCGCTCCCCCGGGGCCGGCACCCCGCCCGGGTCACCGGCGCCGGTCCGGCCCCGGGCCCTTCCGCTCACCCTTACGGGACGTCCTGCCGTCGTCGAACTCCAGCTGCTCCGTGCGGATCTCGACGTTGACCTCCTTCTGCTCCGTGACCCGCTCGGTCTCCAGCCGCACCCGTTCCACCGGCACGGTCTTCTTGCTGACCACGGCCTGTTCCTCGTGCAGGACGACCTCGACCTCACCGTCACCGATGCGCGGCGCGGTCCGGCCGCTCAGCCGCTCGTCCTCGGTGATCCGCTCGCGGACCATCCGCACCTCTTCGTGGCTGATCGGGATGGTGCGGTGCACGTCCTCGGTGACCACGCGCTTGCGCAGATGCGCACGGCCGCTCTCGTGCTCCTCGGTGCCGATCTGCATCTGCTCCTCGGAGAGCAGGATCTCGGGCACCTGTTCCCTGCCCGCGGTCTCGCCTTCGCCGCGGCCGCGGGACATCGCCATCCCGCCGGCCCCCGCCCCGGCCAGCGGCCGGTCGGTGCGCTCCTTGTGGAGCGTTCCGGCGCCCTCGGCCATCGCCCGGTCGCGGTCGCCGGCCGGCGTACGGGCCCGCCGCGCGTCGCCTCCGGTGCCGGCCGCGGCCATCCCCGCGGCGCCGCCGGCCGCCCTGCCGGTGCCCGTCATCCCGGCGTTTCCGGTGCCTGCCGGGCTGCCGGTGTCGGCGCCCTTCATGGTGCCGGGTGCCGTACCCGGCCGGGTCAGCCCGTAGTGGCGGTACAGCTCTTCCTCCTCGGAGGGATCGAGATGCCCGTCGGCATCGATCCGCGGCGCCTCCTTGATCGTTTCCTTGGTGTGCGGAACGTGCAGCTCGTCGTCCACCCGCCGCGCCCCGGCAAGCGGTACGAAGGTCTCCTTCATCCCGAAGAGGCCGGTCCGCACGGTGATCCACTCGGCAATATTGGTGGCGTCGTCCCGGTAGACCTGCTGGACCGCGCCCACCTTGGCGCCCTCCGCATCGACCACGTTCAGTCCGGTCAGATCCTGAGGGGTGTCACCCAGGGGTGCATTCATGGCGTCTTCTCCTTCCGCCCGCGCCGGCAGGGCACGCGCAGTTCCCATTGCGCGACGCGAACACGCACCCAGCGAGTCGGGAGCGGGGGAAAACACCGGCTCCGACGGGCCCCGGACGGTATTGACGGCGCTCGGCCCCTCCCCACCCACTACGCCATTCGGGTGAATGATGCCGAGGCCCCCCGGTACCGTCCGTCACCCGGCCGGACGCGGCCGTTCGTCGGCCTCTCGCGGCGCCCCGCACCCACGCGGGCCACCCGGACCGCACGGCAACGGGCCCGGCCCCGCCGAGGCGGGGTCCGGGCCCGTATGAGCTGCGGAAATCCGGTGGATCAGTGGGCGAGATTGACCGCGCGCACGGAGGTCGCGCCGATCTCGTCGGAGATCTCGGCGAGCACGCCGGCCGGAATGGTGTCGTCGACGGTCAGCGCAACCAGGGCCTCGCCGCCCACGTCGGCCCGCGAGACCTGCATGCCGCCGATGTTGATGCCCGCCTCGCCCAGGATCCTGCCGACGGTGCCGACGACACCGGGGCGGTCGCTGTAGCGCAGGAACGCCATGTGGTCGGCGAGCGCCAGGTCGATGGAGTGCTCCCCGACCGCGACGACCTTCTGGGCGTTCTTGTGGCCCGAGAGGGTGCCGGAGATCGAGACCTCTTCGCCGTCGGCGAGGGTGCCGCGCACCGTCACGACGTTGCGGTGCTCGGCCGACTCGCTGCTGGTCGTCAGCCGCACCTCGACGCCGCGCTCCTGCGCGAACAGCGGCGCGTTGACGTAGGAGACCGTCTCGTCGACGATGTCCTCGAACACGCCCTTGAGCGCGGAGAGTTCGAGCACCTTCACGTCGTGCTGGGTGATCTCGCCGTACACCTCGACATCGAGGCGCAGCGCGACCTCACCGGCCAGCGCGGTGAAGATCCGGCCCAGACGCTCGGCCAGCGGCAGCCCCGGCTTGACGTCCTCGGCGATCACGCCGCCCTGGACGTTGACCGCGTCCGGCACCAGTTCGCCGGCCAGCGCGAGCCGCACCGACCTGGCGACCGCGATACCGGCCTTCTCCTGCGCCTCGCCCGTCGATGCGCCGAGGTGCGGGGTGGCCACGACCTGGTCGAACTCGAACAGCGGCGAGTCGGTGCACGGCTCGGACGCGTAGACGTCCAGACCTGCGCCGGCCACCCGGCCCTCCTTGAGCGCACTGGCCAGCGCGGCCTCGTCGACGATCCCGCCACGGGCGGCGTTGACGATCCGGACCGACGGCTTCACCTTGCGCAGCGCGTCGTCGCCGATCAGGCCGACCGTCTCGGGGGTCTTGGGCAGGTGCACGGTGATGAAGTCGGAGACCGCGAGCAGCTCGTCGAGGGTGAGGAGCTTGACCCCCATCTGCGCGGCGCGGGCCGGCTGGACGTAGGGGTCGTAGGCGACGACCTTCATGCCGAAGGCCGACATCCGCTGCGCGACCAGGACGCCGATCCGGCCGAGGCCGACCACGCCGAGAGTCTTCTCGCTCAGCTCGACACCGGTGTACTTGCTGCGCTTCCACTCGCCGTTCTTCAGGGCGGTGTTGGCCTGCGGGATGTTGCGGGCCGTGGCGACCAGCAGGCCGCAGGCCAGCTCGGCGGCGGTGACGATGTTGGAGGTCGGGGCGTTGACGACCATCACGCCCGCCTTGGTGGCGGCGGAGACGTCGACGTTGTCCAGACCCACGCCGGCGCGGGCGACGACCTTCAGCTTCTTCGCGGCGGCGATGGCCTCGGCGTCGATCTTCGTCGCGCTGCGCACGAGGACGGCGTCCGCTTCGGCGATGGCGGGGAGCAGGACGGCGCGGTCCGCGCCGTTGCAGTGCCGGATCTCGAAGTCCGGGCCGAGGGCGTCGACGGTGGCGGGCGAGAGTTCTTCGGCGATCAGTACGACAGGTTTCGAGCTCACGTGGTCTTCAGTCCTCACTAGTCCTTCGCGGACGACCGTCCCGACGGCCGAAGGCGGTGAAGGGGGCAGCCGCGTGGAAGACGCACGACGCTGTGAGCCTGACGCGCTTGTGCCTGGCAGTGTAGTGGCGGCCCGGGGCGTACCTGTGCCGAAGCGTAAGGATCACCCGTGCGTGGTTCTACGCGGTGGACAAGGCGGCGCCGCCGTATCGGTGGACGGGGCCGCGGCCGCACGGACGAAGGGGCCGCGGGCAGTGCCGCGACCCCTTCGTCCGACGGGTGTTACGCCTCGTCGTCGACCCAGCTCATCAGCTTGCGCAGCTGCTTGCCCGTGGTCTCCAGGAGGTGGTTCTCGTCGGCCTTCTTGTACTCGTTGTACTTCGGCAGACCGGCGTTGTACTCCGCCATCCAGTTGTTGGCGAAGGTGCCGTCCTGGATCTCGGCGAGCACCTTCTTCATCTCGGCCTTGGTGTTCTCGTTCACGATCCGCGGGCCGGTGATGTAGTCGCCCCACTCGGCGGTCTCGGAGACCGACCAGCGCATCTTCTCCAGGCCGCCCTCGTACATGAGGTCCACGATGAGCTTCAGCTCGTGCAGGCACTCGAAGTACGCGATCTCGGGCTGGTAGCCCGCCTCGACCAGCGTCTCGAAACCGGCCTTGACCAGCGCCGACGCGCCACCGCACAGCACGGCCTGCTCGCCGAACAGGTCGGTCTCGGTCTCCTCGGTGAAGGTCGTCTTGATGACGCCGGCGCGGGTGCCGCCGATGCCCTTGGCGTACGAGAGCGCCAGCGCGAAGGCGTTGCCGGAGGCGTCCTGCTCGACGGCCGCGATGCAGGGCACGCCGCGGCCTTCCTCGTACTGACGGCGCACCAGGTGGCCGGGGCCCTTGGGGGCGACCATGCAGACGTCGACGCCCTCGGGTGCCTTGATGAAGCCGTAACGGATGTTCAGGCCGTGGCCGAAGAACAGCGCGTCGCCGTCCTTGAGGTTGTCCTTGATGGACTCCTCGTAGACCTTCGCCTGGATCGGGTCCGGCACCAGGATCATGACGACGTCGGCCTCGGCCGCCGCCTCGGCGGGTGTGACCACCCGCAGGCCCTGCTCCTCGGCCTTCGCCTTGGACTTGGAGCCCTCGTGCAGGCCGACGCGCACGTCGACACCGGAGTCGCGCAGGGACAGCGCGTGGGCATGGCCCTGGCTTCCGTACCCGATGACCGCGACCTTGCGGTTCTGAATGATGGACAGGTCGGCATCGTCGTCGTAGAACAGCTCGGCCACTTCGGGTATCTCCTTGGATCTAGCTGGTTGCCCACACAGTACGTCGGGCGGGGTGGGGAGGGTTCGCGGGTCTCGGCATGCGAGCGGCGAGGGCGGCGCCGTACCGCTCGGGGCACGGCGCCGTGCGGTCCGCCAGGGACCGCGGGGGTCAGGCCGTACGGTCCAGGGCGCGCAGCGAGCGGTCCGTGATGGACCGGGCGCCACGTCCTATGGCGATGGTGCCGGACTGCACCAACTCCTTGATGCCGTACGGCTCCAGCATCTTGAGCATCGCCTCCAGCTTGTCGCTGGATCCGGTGGCCTCGACGGTGACCGCCTCCGGGGAGACGTCGACGGTCTTGGCGCGGAAGAGCTGGACGATCTCGACGATCTGCGAGCGGGTCTCGTTGTCCGCGCGGACCTTGACGAGAACCAGCTCCCGCTGGATCGCGTGGCCCTGCTCCAGCTCGACGATCTTCAGCACGTTGACGAGCTTGTTGAGCTGCTTGGTGACCTGTTCGAGCGGCAGCGATTCGACGCTGACCACGATGGTGATGCGGGAGATGTCGGGGTGTTCGGTGACACCGACCGCGAGCGAGTCGATGTTGAAACCGCGCCGGGAGAACAGGGCGGCGATCCTGGCCAGGATGCCGGGGGTGTTCTCCACCAGGACGGAGAGCGTGTGCTTGGACATGGTCGGTCTTCTCTCTTCTTCCGTGCGTCCGTGGCGTCCTGGGCTCAGTCGTCGGCGTGGTCGCCGAAGTCGGGGCGCACGCCCCGGGCGGCCATGACCTCGTCGTTGGAGGTGCCGGCGGCGACCATCGGCCAGACCTGTGCGTCCTCGTGGACGATGAAGTCGACCACGACCGGGCGGTCGTTGATGGCATTGGCCTTGGCGATGACGGCGTCCAGCTCGGCCGGGTCCTCGCAGCGCAGCGCGACACAGCCCATCGCCTCGGACAGCTTCACGAAGTCGGGGACGCGGGTGCCGCGGGGCTTGTCCTCGCCCGCCTCGTTGCCGGGGCCGCTGTGCAGCACGGTGTTGGAGTAGCGCTGGTTGTAGAAGAGCGTCTGCCACTGGCGGACCATGCCCAGCGCACCGTTGTTGATGATCGCGACCTTGATGGGGATGTTGTTCAGCGCGCAGGTGACCAGTTCCTGGTTGGTCATCTGGAAGCAGCCGTCGCCGTCGATCGCCCACACCATACGGTCCGGCTGCCCCGCCTTGGCGCCCATCGCCGCCGGGACGGCGTAGCCCATCGTGCCGGCGCCACCGGAGTTGAGCCACGTCGAGGGCTGCTCGTAGTCGATGAAGTGGGCGGCCCACATCTGGTGCTGGCCCACGCCGGCCGCGTAGATGGTGCCTTCGGGAGCCAGCTTGCCGATCCGCTCGATGACCTGCTGCGGTGACAGGCTGCCGTCCTCGGGCTGGTCGTAGCCCAGCGGGTAGGTGTCGCGCCAGCGGTTGAGGTCCTTCCACCAGGCGCGGTAGTCGCCCTTGTGACCGGCGTCGTGCTCCGCCTGGACCGCGACGATCAGGTCGGCGATGACCTCACGGGCGTCACCGACGATCGGCACGTCGGCGACGCGGTTCTTGCCGATCTCGGCCGGGTCGATATCCGCGTGCACGACCTTGGCGTACGGGGCGAAGGAGTCCAGCTTGCCGGTGACGCGGTCGTCGAAGCGGGCGCCGAGGGTGATCAGCAGGTCCGACTTCTGCAGGGCGGTGACGGCGGTGACGGCGCCGTGCATGCCGGGCATGCCGACGTGCTGGGGGTGGCTGTCGGGGAAGGAGCCCAGCGCCATCAGGGTGGTGGTGACGGGCGCGCCGGTCAGCTCGGCGAGCACCTTCAGCTCGGCGGAGGCACCGGACTTCATGACCCCGCCGCCGACGTACAGCACCGGCCGCTTGGACTCCACGATCAGCCGGGCGGCCTCGCGGATCTGCTTGGCGTGCGGCTTGGTCACCGGGCGGTAGCCGGGCAGTTCGGTGTGCGGCGGCCAGCTGAAGGTGGTCTTCGACTGGAGGGCGTCCTTGGCGATGTCGACCAGGACAGGACCGGGGCGGCCCGTGGACGCGATGTGGAACGCCTCCGCGATGGTCCGCGGGATCTCCAGCGGGTCCGTGACCAGGAAGTTGTGCTTGGTGATCGGCATCGTGATGCCGCAGATGTCCGCCTCCTGGAAGGCGTCCGTGCCGATGGCCGCCGAGGCGACCTGCCCGGTGATGGCGACCAGCGGGACGGAGTCCATGTGCGCGTCGGCGATCGGCGTGACGAGGTTCGTGGCACCGGGCCCGGAAGTCGCCATGCACACCCCGACCTTGCCGGTGGCCTGCGCGTAACCGGTGGCGGCGTGCCCCGCACCCTGCTCGTGGCGCACCAGGACGTGCCGGACCTTCGAGGAATCCATCATCGGGTCGTACGCCGGAAGGATCGCACCGCCGGGAATGCCGAACACGGTGTCGGCCCCGACCTCCTCAAGCGAACGAATGAGGGACTGCGCACCCGTGACGTGCTCCACGGCGGCGGTCTGCTGCGATCCGCCGGAGTGACGGGTCCGCGGCTGCGGATGGTGGGCCCCCGGGGCCTGCTCGGTCATCTGCGTCTCTTCTCGAAGCTGAGGGTTTTGGCGGGATTTGTGAGGTTGGGATGCAACAAAAAACCCCTCGTGCCAGGAGGCAAGCGAGGGGAGCGCGTCGGGTGCGTTCAAGTGGGCTTCATCGGTGCCCAGCTTCAGCCGACGCGCTTTCCAAGTACGAGAATTCGGGTGCGCATGGCACTGACCCTCCCCCCGTCGCCACATGAGTGTCAAGTAGGTGGGACGGAGGTCTCACTATTTGGGCGCAGCGGGGGGTGCACCAGGGCGTCGGGGCCGGCCACACCGCCGTGCCGCACCGGCAGCCGGCTGCCCGAGAGCACCACGGCACGGCCCTCGCCCGGCAGAGTGGGCAGGGGGTAGGAATCGCGTGTCAGGGCCCGCCGCAGCCGGTGCTCGTCGAGCGGCCCGGAGAAGGCCACGCCCTGGCCGTGGGTGCAGCCCATGGCGCGCAGCGCGAGCACCTGCTCGGGCAGGTCGACGCCATCGGCGACCGACTGCATCCCGAGATCGGACGCGATCCGCAGCAGGCCGGAAGTGATCTTGTGCAACCGGGCGGATTCGACTACACCGTCGACCAGTCCGCGGTCCAGACGGAGCACGTCGATGGGCAGCCGGCGCAGGGCGCTGATGGCGGCGTACCCGCTCCCGAAGCCGTCCAGCGCGATCCGTACGCCGGCCCGCCGCAGGGCGACCAGGCGGCGCTCCAGTTCGTCCAGCGGGATCCTCGGGTCGCTGTCGGACAGCTCCAGGAGGAGGGCGCCCGAGGGCAGGGCGTGCCGGGCGAGCAGGGACTCGATGCTCTTGGGCGGCAGCGCGCGGTCCAGCAGGCGGCGGGCGGAGAGGCGGACCGCGACCGGGACCTGATAGCCGGCGCGGTGCCGGGCCGCGGCCTGTTCGACGGCCGCTTCGAGCTGCCAGCGGCACAGCTCGGCGGTGCGGTCCCCGTCCTCGGTGGACCGGCCGCGGTCGCCGACCCGCAGGAATTCGGCCGGGGTGAACAGGATGCCCTGCGCCGAGCGCCACCGGGTGTGCGCGGCGACGGCGGTGACCCGGCCGGTGGCCAGCTCGACCACGGGCTGGTGCAGCAGCGCGAACTCGCCCTCGTGCAGCGCGGTGCGGAGCTTGGTGGCCAGTTCGGCGCGGCGGGCCACCTCGGCCTGCATCTGCGGCGCGTACAGCTCGACCCGGCCCTTGCCCGCCTGCTTGGCGCGGTACATGGCGAGGTCGGCGTTGCGCATCAGACCGGCCGGGGTGATGCCGGGCTCGGCGAAGGCCACGCCGATGCTCGCGGCGACCCGGACGTCCCGGCCGTCGATGCGGTAGGGCTCGGAGAGCTTGATGCGCAGCCGGTCGGCGATCTCGTGGATCCGGAACTCGCGGGCCGACGGGTCGCAGGTACCGTCGCCGGTGATCAGTGCGGCGAATTCGTCGCCCCCGAGCCGTGCCGCTATGTCTCCGGCGCGTACCGAATCGCCGAGCCGCTTGGCGGCCTGGATCAGCAGGTCGTCGCCCGCCTGGTGCCCGATGGTGTCGTTGACCTGCTTGAAGCCGTCGAGGTCGATGTAGAGCACGGCGGTGTCGTGGTCGCCCGCCCGGCGGCCGGTGAGCGCCTTGCTGACGCGTTCGGTGAACAGGGCGCGGTTGGGCAGGTCCGTGAGCGCGTCGTGTGAGGCGTTGTGCTGGAGCTGGGCCTGGAGGCGGACGCGCTCGGTGACGTCACGGGAGTTGAAGATCAGGCCGCCGTGGTGACGGTTGACCGTGGACTCGACGTTCAGCCAGCCGTCGCCGCCGGAGCGCCGGGCGCCGGCTCGGAAACGGCACTCGATACGGGTGGTCGGCTCGACGTCCGGCGGGGCGGCGAGGAACCTGCGGACTTCGTGGACGACCCGCCCCAGGTCCTCGGGGTGGATCAGGGAGGCGAGTTCGGAGCCGACCAGTTCCTCCGCGTCGCGGCCGTAGACCCCGGCGGCCGCCGGGCTGACGTAGCGCAGCACGCCGGTGGGTGCGGCGATCATGATGACGTCGCTCGATCCCTGGACCAGGGAGCGGAAGTGGTTCTCCTTCTGGGCCAGTTCCTGGGTCAGGGTGAGGTTGTCGAGCAGCATGATCCCCTGGCGTACGACCAGGGCGAGCACGACCGTGCAGCCGGTGAAGAGCACGACGTGGTCGAGGCGGCGGCCGTCCAGGACGTTGGTGAGGATGCCCAGGGTGCACACGCCGGCGGCGAGATACGGGGCCAGGGCTGCCAGCGAGCCGGCGATCGGGCGGCCGGCGGGGGTCTGGGTCCTGCGGGCCTGGCGGGTGGCGCGGTCGTCGCCACCGAGGTCGCCCGGCGCGCGCCGGATGACCCAGGGCGCGTAGGCGAGGAGTATCGACCCGGCGAACCAGCCGGCGTCCAGGATCTGGCCCGAGCGGTAGTGCTCGCGCAGCAGCGGCGAGGTGAAGAGGGCGTCGCACAATACCGTCAACGCCAGTGCGGCGATGGCGGTGTTGACCGCCGAGCGGTGCACGGACGCGCGCCGGAAGTGCAGCGCGAGCACCATGCTGACCAGCACGATGTCCAGCAGCGGGTATGCCAGCGCGAGCGCGCACTGGGCCACGCTGCGACCCGGGAAGTGGGCGGTGTGCGCGAGGGCCAGGCTCCAGGACAGGGTGAGCAGCGAGCCGCCGATCAGCCAGGCGTCCAGGGCGAGGCAGACCCAACCGGCCCTGGTCACCGGGCGTTTGGCGAGGACCAGGAGGCCGACGATGGCGGGCGGCGCGAACAGCAGGAAGCAGAAGTCCGCCATCGAGGGGCTGGGAACCGGGGCTCCCTGGACGACTTCGTACCAGCCCCATATGGCGTTGCCGAAGGCTGCCATTCCCGAGGAGCCGGCGAAGAGCACCCAGGCGGGGCGGAAGCGGGTGCCGCTCCTGCGGGCGTACAGGCCGCAGGAGACGGCCGCCACCAACGCGGCGAAGCTGAGTCCGAAGTCACCCATGAACTTGGCGACTTGGGGTGATCCCCAGCCGAGGGCGGCGCCTACGGCATAGCCGCCGCAGACCCCCGCGAGCGCGACCTGCGGCAGCAGGCTCGGCGGCCCGCCTGCCTGGACCGGCGGCCGGGAGAGCACCGCGCCCGGGGCGCTCACCGGGCCCTCCCGCACACCCGGGCGCGGTGGCGACGTGGTCGGCACATCGGGGGCTGTCGCCATATCCCCCTCGGTGCTCGTGGATCGCGCGTCTCGCGATTCGTCCATCGGCCGTTCATCGCCGTCGCCCCCCTCGAGTTCCGGATCCTTCGCGGGCGCCGCCGGCTCCGCGGCGCCGTCCCCGACCGGGACGATACACCAGAACGGTCACTCAGGGACATAGCACTTCTACGGAGCGTGACGATGACGGGGTTTCTGCACACTCCGTGCATTCGTACGGACCCGTAGCGCTACGCGCAAGCATTCCGGTCAGCTGTAGCGACCACGTTCCGTAGCGGTGCCCCAGCGGCGAACAACCGCAGCTGGTCCCGCAGAAGGCGCTTCGCGCGGGGCAGGAAGGCAGAGCTGGGGCCCCCGACGTGTGGAGTGATGAGCACGCCGGGAGCGTGCCACAGAGGGTGTTCGGCGGGCAGCGGTTCCGGATCGGTGACGTCGAGGGCCGCGCGCAGCCGTCCCGAGGTCAGCTCGGCCAGCAGCGCGTCCGTGTCGACGATCCGGCCGCGCGCGATGTTCACCACCAGTGCGCCGTCCTTCATGCGCGCCAGGAAATCACGTCCGACCAGGCCACGGGTCTCGTCCGTGAGCGGAGTGGCCAGCACAACCACATCGGCGGCGGGCAGGAGGGCGGACAGGGCGGACAGTGGATGCACAGGACCGCGCACGGTCTCACGGGCGGTGCGCGCGATGCGCATCACCCGCGCGCACTCGAAGGGCGTGAGCCGGTCCTCGATGGCACTGCCGATCGACCCATAACCCACGATGAGAACGGATTTGTCGGCAAGTGCGGGCCGGAAAGCTGTCCGCCACTCCCCCTCGTCCTGGGCCCGCACGAAGTCGGGCACGCCGCGCAGCGCCGCCAGGATGAGGGTCAGGGCCAGCTCCGCCGTGCTGGCGTCGTGCAGCCCGCGGGCGTTGCACAGCTGGGCTCCGTGCGGCAGTTGGGGCAGGGCGGGCAGCATGTGCTCGACTCCCGCGGTCAGGGTCTGCACCACGCGGACCCGGCTCATCAGCGGCAGCGGCCGCAGTGACGCTTCTGCGCCCTTCATATAGGGGACGGCGTAGAACGCGCACCGGGCGGGATCGGCCGGGTAGTCGGGGCCGGCGTCCCAGTGGACGTAGTGCAGTCCGTCGGGAAGGCCCTCGATCTCGTCGGGCGGGATCGGAAGCCATACGTCCATCGCGTCTGCGTGCGGGTCTGCGGTTGCCATGGTCCGAGGCTATGCGAAGAGGCGTTCTCTTCAGACGTTAGTTTGGTCTGGCCCTTGACCGGGGGCGAGGGGACGGAGGCACGACCAGGTGGAGCGCAGGACAATCGGTGCGGCGGCGCTCGAAGTGGGCGCAATCGGGCTCGGCTGCATGCCGATGAACTGGGGGTACACCGAGTCGCAGCGGAGCTTGGACGGCTCGTTGCGGGCCGTGCACGCCGCGCTCGACCGGGGGTGCAGCCTGCTGGACACCGCCGACATGTACGGGCCGTTCACCAACGAGCTGCTGGTGGGCCGGGCGCTCAAGGAACGGCGGGCGGACGCCTTCGTCTCGACCAAGTGCGGGCTGCTGGCGGGCGAGCAGCACATCGTGGCCAACGGCAGGCCGGGCTATGTGAAGCGGGCCTGCGACGCCTCGCTGCGCCGGCTCAGGACCGACCGCATCGATCTCTACCAGCTGCACCGCGCCGATCCCGAGATCCCGATAGAGGAGACCTGGGGCGCGATGGCAGAGCTGGTGGCCGCGGGGAAGGTGCGCTC
The DNA here is from genome assembly GCF_020564935.1 of Streptomyces pinistramenti. Lineage (GTDB taxonomy): Bacteria > Actinomycetota > Actinomycetes > Streptomycetales > Streptomycetaceae > Streptomyces > Streptomyces pinistramenti. The sequence goes on along the minus strand of NZ_JAJCXB010000015.1, from coordinate 113,284 downwards.
GCTGGGGTTGTGCGCCGTGGGCGCCCGCGCGCTGCGGCCGACCCGTGCCGACCGGCAGGCGGCGGGCGGCGCGCGGCGGATCCGGTCGCGGATGCACGACGGGACGCTGCGCCAACTGGAGCGCATCCAGCAGGTCTTCCCGGTCAGCAGCGTGCAGGCGGAGCTTTCGGTGTGGTCGCCCGAGGCGCTGGCGGAGCTGCTGCCGTGGTGCGAGTCGCGCGGTGTCGGGTTCCTGGCGGCGATGCCGCTGGGCAACGGCTACCTGACCGGCACCCTCACCCCGGGACAGGGCTTCGAACCGGAGGACCTCCGGGCCCGTCATCCGCGGTTCACCGCCGAGATGATGGCGGCGAACCAGCCGGTGGTGGCCGGACTGCGGCGGGTGGGGGCGCGCTACGGCGCGACGCCGGGACAGGTCGCGCTGGCGTGGGTGCTGGCGCAGGGGCGGCACGTGGTACCGGTGCCGGGGACGAAGAAGGAGCGCTGGGCCGCGCAGAACGCCAAGGCCGCCGAGCTGGTGCTGGATCGCGCCGACCTGGCGGAGATCGCCTCGCTGCCGCCGGCCCGGGGGTCGTGGGACTGACCTCGGCCGCGGCCGGTGTCCGGCCCGGATACCGGCCGCCGTGGTGCCCCGCGCCGACACCGTTCCCTGCGGCCCGGAACGTCCGGCGGCGGCGCGCGCCGATGTGGTGTCCTTGTCCCGCTCCGCCGACGAGAGGACTCTGCCGTGCAACACCGTTCCCTGACCGTCGTGTTGGCCGCGGCCTCGCTGCTGCTGGCGGCGGGCTGCTCCGCCGGCGGCGCGCTGCCCGGGAAGGGCGGTCCTTCCCCCGGCACGAAGGGCTCCGCACGTCCGGGCCCGTCGTCGTCCGTGCCGCCCGCGAAGGGGTCGGTGAAGGTGACCGGCACCCTGGCCACCGGCCTCGACTCGCCCTGGGGCGTGGCGCTGCTGCCGGGCGGCGATCTGCTGGTCGGCTCCCGGGACACCGGCAGGATCTACCGGATCGCCGCGGACGGCGGCAAGAAGACCGAACTGGGCTCGGTCCCCGGGGTGGCTCCGGGCGGCGAAGGGGGCCTGCTGGGGCTCGCGGTGTCGTCCACGTACGGCGCCGACCACCAGGTCTACGCGTATTTCACCACCGAATCCGACAACCGCATCGCCCGCATGATCTACGACGAGAAGCGGCCTGCGGGCAACCAACTGGGCGCGCCCGACACCATTCTGCGGGGCATCCCCAAGGGGCACATCCACAACGGCGGCCGGATCGCGTTCGGCCCGGACAAGATGCTCTACGCCGCTACCGGCGAGACCGGTGACCGGAAGCTCTCCCAGGACAAGGCGTCCCCGGGCGGCAAGATCCTGCGGATGACACCGGACGGCGAGCCCGCGCGCGGCAATCCCGATGCGGATTCGGTGGTGTACGACTACGGGCACCGCGATGTGCAGGGGCTCGCCTGGGACAGTCACGACCGGCTGTGGGCCTCGGAGTTCGGGCAGGACACCTGGGACGAGCTGAACCTCATCGAGGCGGGCCACAACTACGGCTGGCCGGAGCGGGAGGGGAAGGGCAAGGGCGGCTCGGGCTTCACCGATCCGGTCCTCCAGTGGAAGCCGTCGGACGCCTCACCCAGCGGCCTCGCGTACGCGAAGGGGTCGCTCTGGATGGCGGCGCTGCGCGGCGAGCGGCTGTGGCGGATCCCGCTGGACGGAACGAAGCCGGCCGCGGCGCCGCACGCCTTCCTGAAGGGCACGTACGGGCGGCTGCGGACCGTGGTGGCGGCGGACGACGGGTCGTTGTGGCTGGTCACGAGCAACACCGACGGGCGGGGCAAGCCGCACAAGGGCGATGACCGCATCCTGCACCTGAAGGTGACCTGAGCGTCCCGCCTGATGCCGTCCGGTGGTGCGCGCACGGCCAAGGCCCGCCGGGCGGACCGGCGGGCCTTGACTGTGGTGCGGTGACGGGGCCGTACGGTCCTCAGGAACCCGCGCCCGCGGGGGCCTTGGGGATGCTGGGCAGGCTCGCCAGGAGGTCGAAGTACATTCCGGCGGAGATCAGGATGCCCAGGACGCCGAGGGCCAGGCCGCCCCAGGCGACGGCACGCATCCAGGCGGCGCGCGGGCGGTTGAGCAGCACGGCGCCGCCGATGATCACGGCGAGCAGCGCGAACAGGCCGTTGACCAGGGCTGTGGTGTGCCAGGGCGTGCCGTAGACGGTGGCGATCTGGTCGGTGGCCTTGCCCGACTGGAGCTTGATCTGGCCGAGCAGGGTCTGCCGTTCGGCCAGCAGCGTGCCGAGCCAGGTGCCGGTGACGGAGGCGAGGCCGAGCCCGGCGGCGACGACCGCGCCCGCGCCGAACCCGACGCCCGCGGTGGCCTGCACCGGCGCTTCGTCGTCGAGGGCGTCCTCGTCGTCGTGCGCCGCCGCGGTGTCGTCGAGGCCGTCGAGATCGCTGTCCTCGTCGTGTTCGGCCGTGGCGGTGGCCCGCTTCTCATCGGCGGCGTCCGCGGTGCCGGTGGCGGCATCGGTGTCCGGCTCTGCGGTGGTCTTCTCCTCCACGTCCGTGGCGGCTTCGGCCGGCACGGACGGGTCGTCGGTTCGCGTTGCGGCGCGCTCGTCGGTCGTCCTGGTCGTTCCCATGTGCGCGACCGTAGGGGGCGCGTCTGAGAGTCGGATGAGAGAGCGGCGGGGGCGGGGGTGCGCGGCGGCGACGGACGGCGGGCCGGGGCCGGCCGGCCGCCGTCCCGCCGCTGGTCAGCCGCGCGGTCCGGCCCGGTCAGCCGGTGACCGACTCCTTGCCGTTCTCGATGTGTCCCATGAGGCGGCGGTGGAAGGAGGTGTCCTCGGCGACGGTGAGGGCGAGGTCGTACCAGCCGTGCGCGTCCGCCGCCCGGTGCGCGACGGTGCGGGTGCCGCCGGCCTTCACCTTCAGCGTGCGGGGCGTGTCCCCGTAGGCGAGCGGGGCGAGGGTGACGGTGAGGTCGGCCGTGCCGCCGTTGACGACGGTCAGGTGGATCTCCCGGCGGTCCGCGTCGATGCGGGTACGGACCTGGGCGGCGGCCGCCGCGCCCGAGCCGTGGCCGGCGAACTCCCGCCGGAAGCCGTTCGGCCCGGTGACGGTGAAACGGTACGCCCCGTCCTTGACCGGCACGTCCCAGCTCCCGCTGCCGGTCACGTCGCGGTGCTGCGGCGTCCCGTACTCCCCGGCGTACGGATAGAGCGCGAGGTGGGCGGAGGCGGCGCCGCCGTTGCGCAGCGCCATCCGGAAAAGGCCGGCGCCCGTGTCGAGGCCGCCGTCGGCGTCCGGCTGGTAGGGCAGCGGCCGGGCCGGGCGGGTGCCGTGTTCCTGCTGGGGCAGCGCCTGGTCGGCCGGCGGGCGCGGCGCCCAGCGGCCGCTGAACGGCGGGATCTCGCCCGGCTGCTCCACCGACGGCTGCCGGCGCCCGCGAGAGAAGTCGAACGCACCGGTGAGGTCGCCGCAGACGGTCCGCCGCCAGGCGCTGATGTTGGGCTCCCGCACCCCCGTCCACCGTTCCAGGAAGCGGGTGATCGAGGTGTGGTCGAAGACCTGCGAGCAGGCGTAACCGCCGACCGTCCAGGGCGAGATGACGATCATCGGCACCCGCATGCCCAGGCCCGTCGGCTTCCCGTCCCAGAACTCGCCGTCCGTCCCTGCGGGCGGCACCGGCGGCGGTACGTGGTCGAAGAAGCCGTCGTTCTCGTCGTAGGTGAGGAACAGCGCGGTGTGCCGCCAGACGTCCGGGTTCCTGCCGAGTGCGTCCAGGACCTTGTAGACGATGGTGGCGCTCTCGACGGGCGAGGAGGAGCCGGGGTGTTCGGAGTCGGCGGCCGACGGCACGATGTACGACACCTCGGGCAGCTTGCCGCTCGCCACGTCGGCGGCGAAGGCGGTGGCCGTGGTGTCCGGCTCGCCGCGCCGCAGCGCCCGCTCGAACAGGCTGCGGTCGGCCCGCCCGAGCGCCTTGACGCCGTCCTCCAGCAGCCCCAGCAGCCGCTTGCGTTCGTCCGCTCCGGCGCCCGCCACCTTCCCGTAGAAGGCGGTCATGTTCGAGACGCCGCCGACCTTCGCCAGCGCCTTCCTGGCGACCGCCTTGAAGCGGGCGTAGAACTCCAGGTTGTTGTCGGTGAAGTTGTCCCACTCCTGGTAGACCCGCCAGCTGTGGCCGGTCTTCTCCAGCCGCTCGGGGTAGGTCGTCCAGGTGTAGCCGGTGTGGGTGTCCTCGTCGTACGCGTCGTTGCCGACCGCGCGCTTGCCGGTGCCGGGTTCGAAGCCGGTCCAGCCGCTGACCAGGTGGTTGCGGTTGGGGCTGGTGGAGGAGTGGATCGACGAGTGGTAGGCGTCGCAGACGGTGAAGGTGTCGGCGAGTTCGTAGTGCAGGGGGACGTCCTGCCGGTCGTAGTGGGCCATGGTGGCGGCGGTCTTGGCGGTGACCCAGTTGTTCATCCAGCCGCCGTTCCACGCCTTGGAACCGCCGACCCACTCGTGGTTGAGCGCCCCTATGTACTGGAGGTCCTTCTTCTGCGCGGCCGCGGCCCCGCGGACCGAGAACGGCAGGACGGTGCCGATGCCCAGCGCCCCGGGCTGCTCGTAGACGCTGCGCTTGCCGGGCAGTTCGACGGCATTGCGGTCGGCGTAGCCGCGTACTCCGCGCAGCATGCCGAAGTAGTGGTCGAAGGAACGGTTCTCCTGCATCAGCACGACGACGTGCCTGATGTCGCGCAGGTCGCCCGCGCCCCGCGCCGGCCGTGCCGCGTCGGCGGCCAGCGCCTCCTGCAACGACGGCGGCAGCAGCGATCCGGCGACCGCCGCCCCCGCCGCGGCAGCGCCAACTCCCAGTACCCGCCTGCGAGATACCTCCGGTGTCACGCCCGACCTCCCAGTCGACAGTCAATGGTCTTCGGTCAGCCCATTGAGATGGTGCGACGGGGACGGTAGTAGACGGCCGTGACGGGCGATAGGTATCGAGGTGACAACTTTGGGAACACGCGACCGATGCAGGGGTGCCACCGGACGGCCGGAACCGCCGAAACGGCAGCTGCCGCGCCACCTCACGGCGGCCCGCACCCTCAGCGGGAGGCGGTCAGCCCAGACCCAACGCCGGTGCCAGTTCCCGCAGTTGCTCCAGGCCCAGGCCGCGGTCGGCGGCGAGCGGCTGGAGGGCCACGTGGTCGGCGCCCGCGTCGTGGTGTTCCTGGACCCGCCGCCGGATCGCGTCCACGTCGCCCCAGGCCACGATCGCGTCCACCAGCCGGTCGCTGCCGCCGTTCGCGAAGTCCTCGTCGCCGAAGCCGAACCGGCGCAGATTGCCGGTGTAGTTCGGCAGCTCCAGGTAGAACCGCGTGTGGTGGGCACGGGCCAGCGAACGGGCCTTCTCCGGGTCGGTCTCCAGAAGTACGGCCTGTTCGGGGGCGAGCAGCGGGCCGGCGCCGAGGATCTCCCGGGCGCGTGCGGTGTGCTGCGTGGGCACGAAGTACGAGTGGGCGCCGGCCGCCCGCGCCGCCGCCAGCTCCAGCATCTTCGGGCCGAGCGCGGCCAGCACCCGGGCGGAGGCGGAATCCGGGGCCGGGCCGGCGTACGGGGCGGCGTCCATCGCGTCGAGGTACGCGCGCACGGCCGCCAGCGGCTTGGCGTAGGTGTGGCCCCGCAGGTCGACCAGCGGCGCGTGGCTCGCACCCAGGCCGAGCAGGAAGCGGCCGTCGTGGGCCGCGGCCAGGTTGCGCGCGGCGGCGGACGCGGCCGACGCGTCACGGACCCAGATGTTGGCGATGCCGGTGGCGACCGTGATCCGCTCGGTGGCGGACAGCAGCAGCGCGGCCTGGCTGACTGCCTCCGACCCCGGGCCCTCGCCGAACCACAGGGCGCCGTAGCCCAGTTGCTCGATCTCGGCGGCGGCCTCCCGGGCCTCGTCCGCCGGAACGCCGCCGAGGCCGCCGTGCCAGACACCGACCCGGCCGATCCGCGAGACAAGAGCGTGCTGCTGCACCGTTCCTCCACTGTCCGAAGCGTGGTGGCCCGCCCGCGTCCACGGCGGAGGGCCTTTCCTTGATCACAGCACGACGGTGTGCCCCGGCATTCCCGGCCGGGCCGGTCGGGTGGACGGTGCACGAAGACGGCCGCCCTCCCGGAGGAGAACGGCCGTCTTCGGGCGGCCGGGGCACCGGCCGCGGCTGTGCTCAGCCCTCTGTCACGCCGAGGCGCTCAAGGATGAGTTCGCGGACCCGGGCCGCATCGGCCTGGCCGCGGGTGGCCTTCATGACCGCGCCGACCAGCGCACCGGCCGCCGCGACCTTGCCGCCGCGGATCTTGTCGGCGATGGCGGCGTTGCCCGCGATGGCCTCGTCGACGGCGCTGCCCAGGGCGCCCTCGTCGGAGACGACCTTCAGGCCGCGCTTCTCGACGACGGTGTCCGGGTCGCCCTCGCCGGCCAGCACGCCCTCGATGGTCTGGCGGGCCAGCTTGTCGTTGAGGGAGCCCTCGGCGACCAGCGCGGCCACCCGGGCGACCTGCACCGGGGTGATCGGCAGGGCGGCGAGGTCCACGCCGTCCTCGTTGGCGCGGCGGGCCAGTTCGCCCATCCACCACTTACGGGCGGAGGCGGAGTCCGCGCCCGCCTCGGTCGTGGCGACGATCAGGTCGACCGCACCGGCGTTGAGGATCGACTGCATGTCGTGCGCGGAGACGCCCCACTCCTCGCGCAGCCGGTTGCGGCGCAGCCGCGGCAACTCGGGCAGCGCGCCCCGCAGTTCCTCGACCCACTCGCGCGCGGGGGCCACCGGCACCAGGTCCGGCTCGGGGAAGTAGCGGTAGTCCTCGGCGTTGTCCTTGATGCGGCCGGCCGTCGTCGAGCCGTCCTCTTCGTGGAAGTGCCGGGTCTCCTGGACGATGGTGCCGCCGGAGGAGAGCACCGCGGCGTGCCGCTGGATCTCGAAGCGGGCCGCGCGCTCCACGGAACGCAGCGAGTTGACGTTCTTCGTCTCCGAGCGGGTGCCGAGCTTCTCGGTGCCGTTCGGGCGCAGCGAGAGGTTCACGTCGCAGCGCATCTGGCCCATCTCCATGCGGGCCTCGGAGACACCCAGCGCCTTGATCAGCTCGCGCAGCTCGGCGACGTACGCCTTGGCGACCTCGGGGGCCCGCTCGCCGGCGCCCTCGATCGGCTTGGTGACGATCTCGATCAGCGGGATGCCGGCGCGGTTGTAGTCCAGGAGGGAGTGCGAGGCACCGTGGATACGGCCCGTCGCGCCGCCGACGTGGGTGGACTTGCCGGTGTCCTCCTCCATGTGGGCGCGCTCGATCTGCACCCGGAAGACCTCGCCGTCCTCCAGCTGTACGTCGAGGTAGCCGTCGAAGGCGATCGGCTCGTCGTACTGGGAGGTCTGGAAGTTCTTCGGCATGTCCGGATAGAAGTAGTTCTTCCGGGCGAAGCGGCACCACTCGGCGATGGAGCAGTTCAGTGCCAGGCCGATCTTGATGGCCGACTCGACGCCGATCGCGTTGACGACCGGGAGCGAGCCGGGCAGGCCCAGGCAGGTGGGGCAGGTCTGCGCGTTGGCGTCGGCGCCCAGCGTGGTCGCACACCCGCAGAACATCTTGGTCTTGGTGCCGAGCTCGACATGGACCTCCAGGCCCATGACGGGGTCGTACGCCGCGAGAGCGTCCTCGTACGACACCAGGTCAGTGACAGTCACGGTGAAACTTTCCCTCTCAGCCCAGCAGGACGTCGTCGTCGCCCAGGCGCTTCAGTTCGCGGTAGAGGATCGCCAGGCCGGTGACGATCGCCGCGGCGGAGACGCCCGCGTCGATCAGTCGCAGCGTGTCGTTCTCCTGGCGGGCCGTCTTCGCCTGCTTGAAGACGCTGAGGGCGCCGAACGCGGTGGTACCGATCGACAGGTAGACGCCGGACTTGGACTTCTTGAAGTTCTTGGCCTTCTTGGTCATTGAGCTCACAGTGACGGTGCCTCCTCCAGCAGCGGGTGCCCCCACTTTTCCACGAAGGCCGCCTCGACGGCGGACCCGACCTGGTAGAGCCGGTCGTCCTTCATGGCGGGGGCGATGATCTGCAGTCCGACGGGCAGGCCGTCCTCCGGTGCCAGGCCGCAGGGCAGCGACATCGCGGAGTTGCCGGCCAGGTTCGACGGAATCGTGCACAGGTCGGCGAGGTACATCGCCATCGGGTCGTCCGCGCGCTCACCGATCGGGAAGGCGGTGGTGGGCGTCGTCGGCGAGACGATGACGTCGACCGTCTCGAAGGACTTCTCGAAGTCCCGCGTGATCAGGGTGCGGACCTTCTGCGCCGAGCCGTAGTAGGCGTCGTAGTAGCCGGAGCTGAGCGCGTAGGTGCCGAGGATGATGCGGCGCTTGACCTCGTCGCCGAAGCCGGCCTCGCGGGTGAGGGCGGTGACGTCCTCGGCGGACCTCGTGCCGTCGTCGCCGACCCGCAGGCCGTAGCGCATGGCGTCGAAGCGGGCGAGGTTCGAGGAGCACTCGGACGGCGCGATCAGGTAGTACGCGGAGAGCGCCAGGTCGAAGGACGGGCAGTCCAGCTCGACGATCTCGGCGCCGAGGCTCTTGAGCAGCTCGACGGACTCGTCGAACCGCTGGAGCACGCCCGCCTGATAGCCCTCGCCGCGGAACTGCTTGACGACGCCGACCCGCATCCCGGCGACGGAGCCGTTGCGGGCGGCATCGACGACGGCCGGGACCGCCGCGTCGATGGACGTCGAGTCCAGCTCGTCGTGGCCAGCGATCACCTCGTGCAGCAGCGCCGCGTCCAGGACCGTGCGGGCGCAGGGGCCGCCCTGGTCGAGGGAGGAGGAGAAGGCGACCATGCCGTAGCGGGAGACCGCGCCGTAGGTGGGCTTGACGCCGACCGTGCCGGTGACGGCGGCGGGCTGGCGGATGGAGCCGCCGGTGTCCGTGCCGATGGCGAGCGGGGCCTGGTAGGAGGCGAGGGCCGCGGAGGAGCCGCCGCCGGAGCCGCCGGGGATCTTGGTGAGGTCCCAGGGGTTGCCGGTCGGGCCGTAGGCGCTGTTCTCCGTCGACGACCCCATGGCGAACTCGTCCATGTTGGTCTTGCCGAGGATCACGACATCGGCGGCCTTGAGCCGCTTGGTCAGCGTCGCGTCGTACGGCGGGATCCAGCCTTCGAGGATCTTCGAGCCGACGGTGGTGGGCATGTCCTGCGTCGTGAAGATGTCCTTCAGCGCGAGCGGGACGCCGGCCAGCGGGCCGAGCTTCTCGCCGCGGGCCTTCTTCTCGTCGACGGCGCGGGCCTGGGCCAGCGCGCCTTCGCGGTCGACGTGGAGGTAGGCGTTCACCTTCTCGTCGACGGCCTCGATGCGGGCCAGGTGGGCCTCGGTCACCTCGACGGCGGTCAGTTCGCCGGACGCGATCTTCGCCGCGATCTCGGCGGCGGTGAGCTTGATCAGGTCTGCCATGTCGGTCACTCCTCCCCCAGGATCTGCGGCACCTTGAAACGCTGCTGCTCCTGGGCCGGGGCGCCGGACAGCGCCTGCTCGGGGGTCAGCGACGGACGGACCTCGTCCGCCCGCATGACGTTGGTCAGGGGCAGCGGGTGGGAGGTCGGCGGGACGTCTTGGTCGGCGACCTCGGAGACGCGGGCGACCGCGCCAATGATGTCGTCGAGCTGTCCGGCGAAGTGGTCGAGCTCTTCGTCCTTCAGCTCCAGACGTGCCAGCCGGGCGAGGTGGGCGACCTCCTCGCGCGTGATGCCAGGCATGCAGCGATCCTCTGCTGGTTCTCGGAGTCCTACGTGAGTTGTACGGCCCAATCCTATGGCGTACGCGGAAGGAATCGCGCAGGGCTTTCCCAGGGGGCTCCGGAGGCCCGGCGGAAGACACCGGAGCCGCCTTACGGGGCCCGGATCCGCCGGGGGCTTCACGGGCCCGTCAGGAGGTACCGGCGTGCGGGGGCTCCTTGCCGACGTCGCCGGTGCCGGGGTGGCCGGGGCGTTCGTCACCGGCCGCCGGGGTATCGGCTTCGGGCCGCGGCTGCGTGCCGTCGGACGCCTCTGTGGAGTGGGGCGGGGCCTCGGGGGCGCCCGGTGGCGGGGGTACGCCGGGCGGCAGCTGGGGCCGGGGAGTGCGATCGGAGCGGGGACACGGGACGGCCGGAGGCCGGGTCAGTTCAGGACCTGTCCCGAAGGGCGTTCGGCAGCCTTCTCCGCCGCGAGGGCGGCCGTCTCCGATTCGCGGTGCCAGCCGTGCTCCCCGCGGGCGCGGAGCCAGGCGGTGGTCTCGTCCGGCGGCATCGCGGCCGCCACCAGCCAGCCCTGGACGGCGTCACAGCCGAGGTCGCGCAGCCGCTCCCAGGTCTCGTCGTCCTCGACTCCCTCGGCGACCACCAGCAGGCCGAGGGAGTGGGCCAGGTCGATGGTGCAGCGGACGATCTCGGCGTCTTCGTTGTCGACCGCGAGGCGTGCCACGAAGGACCGGTCGATCTTCAGCTCGCTGACCGGCAGCCGACGCAGGTGGACCAGGGAGGAGTAGCCGGTGCCGAAGTCGTCGAGGGACATCTTCACGCCGTGGCCGGTCAGTCCGGCGAGGGTGTCGGCGGCCCGCTGCGGGTCCTCCAGCAGGACGTGTTCGGTTATCTCCAGTTGGAGGGATCCTGGTGGGACGCGGTGCCGGGCCAGGCGGGCGGCGACGGCGCCGGCGAAGCCCGGGGAGTGGACGTCGCGCGGTGAGACGTTCACCGCGACCGGCACTTCCAGACCCATGGCCCGCCAGCGTGCCACCTGGGCGAGCGCGGTCTCCAGGACGTACTCGGTCAGGCGGGGCATCAGGCCGGAGGACTCGGCGATGGCGATGAACTCGTCCGGTGGCACTCTCCCGCGGTCCGGATGCACCCAGCGGACCAGTGCCTCCAGGCCCGCGACGTGGCCGTCGAAGCCGACCTTGGGCTGGTAGTGCAGTTCGACGTCGCCCGCGTCCAGGGCGCGGCGCAGATCGCCCAACAGGCCGAGCCGGTCGGGGGTGTTGCCGTCCCGCTTGGCTTCGTAGACCTCGACGCCGCTGCGGTCCCGCTTGGCCTGGTACATGGCGACGTCGGCCCGGCGCAGCAGTCCCTCGGCGTCCAGTGCGTGGTCCGGGAAGACGGCGACCCCCGCGCTCGCTTCGAGCACGAGGGTCAGGCCGTCGAGGTCGAGGGGTGACCCCAGGGCGGCGACGAGGTTGCGGGCCACCCGTTGGGCGCTGGTGAGCGAGTCGGCGGTGGGCAGCAGCACGGCGAACTCGTCCCCGCCGAGCCGGGCGGCCTCCGCGCCCCGGGGCAGGGCGTGCCGGAGGCGGTCGGCGATCTGCAACAGCAGGCGGTCGCCCGCGAGATGGCCCAGGGTGTCGTTCACCGACCGGAAGCGGTCGAGGTCGATGAGGACCAGCGCCGAGCGGGCGCCGATGCGTTCCGCCTCGTCCAGCGCGGACCAGGTGCGCTCCAGGAGCCACTGGCGGTTGGGGAGTCCGGTCAGCGGGTCGCGCAGCTGCTCCTCGGCGCGGGCGCGGGCGATCCACAGGGTGGAGTCCAGGGCGATGAGCGGCACCGCGAACATCGGCAGCAGCAGCGGCGCGTGGACGGCGGTGACCGCGATCAGCGGGGCGATGCCCACCAGCGCGACGCCGACCAGCACCTGACGGGTCATGGCGGTGCGGGTGATGGTGGGCAGGCCGCCGTTGCGCGGGAGCACCGAACACCACAACAGGGCGCGGGTGACGAGGAGATACCCGGCGGCCGCCGCGAGCACCTCGGGGAGCACCGTGAGGTCCCAGATCTCCGGATGCCAGGGGTGGCGGACGGTGGGCACCGTGCCGAGCGCGGCGAGGCAGAGCGCGGCGGCGCCGATGCCCAGCAGGTCCACCGCGCCGTGCACCATCGCCTGCCGCCAGCGGTGCCGGCGGGCCGCGCCGACGAGGACGACGACGGCGAGGCTCACCAGGACCGCGGGCATCAGGCCGTAGAGGAGTACGACGGCCAGGGCGAGGGCGGCGCCGGAGCCCGTGCCGCCCCACCAGCGGTCCCTACCGAGGGCGACCAGGTGCCCGACGATGATGCCGGTGAGGACGGCCAGCGACCAGCCGGCGGTGCCCGCGGGGAAGAGTGCCTCGCCTCGGCTCAGGGTCCTGATCACCCCGGTGACGAGCGCGATACCCGCCACGACGACGAAGGCCGCGGGCAGCGCAGGCACGACAAGCCGGCGGAGCCGCGACGCCGGAGCGGCGCTGTCGGTCGGTTTCATTCCGATCCCTCTCACAGCCGGCTGTGCCCGCACCACGGCAGGCGCACTCCTCAACAGTAGGCCGCCGAGGGCCACCGCGGGCAGCGATCGGCCGCGGTTGCCCGAATGCGACCTGGCCACCCGGATCTCTCTGGTATGCGCTGAAGCGGTGACATCTCACTCTTCCTCAGGCGGCGTGACGGCTACCGCTCGTGCTGCGTCAGGACCCTGTTCCAGCAGCACCGCGAAGCCGTCGTCGTCCAGTACCGGCACCTTCAGCTGCATGGCCTTGTCGTACTTGGAGCCGGGGTTGTCCCCGACCACCACGAATCCGGTCTTCTTGGAAACGGAACCGGTCACCTTCGCCCCGAGACTCTGAAGGGCCTCTTTCGCGCCATCTCTGGTGTGTGACTGAAGTGTGCCCGTTACGACGACGGTGACGCCTTCCAGCGGCCTCGGGCCTTCTTCACCCGACTGTTCCTCTTCCATCCGGACTCCGGCGGCCCGCCATTTCTCGATGATCTGCTGGTGCCATTCGTCGGCGAACCACTGCTTGACCGAGGCGGCGATGGTGGCGGCGACGCCGTCCACGGCGGCGAGTTCTTCCTCGCTCGCCTCCCGGATGCGGTCGATCGACCGGAATTCGCGGGCGAGTGCCTCGGCGGCCACCGGGCCGACGTGACGGATCGACAGTCCGGTGATGATCCGGGCCAGCGGGCGTTCCTTGGCGGCCTGGATGTTCTCCAGCATGGCGAGGGCGTTCTTCTTCGGCTCGCCCTTCTGGTTGGCGAAGAAGGTGACGACTTTCTCTTCGCCGGTCTCCGGGTCGCGCTTGGGCAGACCGGAATCCGGGTCCAGGACATAGGACTTGATGGGCAGCAGCTGCTCGATGGAGAGGCCGAAGAGGTCGCCCTCGTCCTTGACCGGCGGCTCGGCCGGCTCCAGCGGCTGGCTGAGCGCGGTGGCGGCGACATAGCCGAAGTTCTCGATGTCGAGGCATTTGCGGCCGGCGAGGTAGAAAAGCCGCTCGCGGATCTGGGCGGGGCAGGAGCGGGCGTTGGGGCACCGCAGGTCGATGTCGCCTTCCTTGGCGGGCTGTAGCGCCGTCCCGCACTCGGGGCAGTCGGCCGGCATCACGAACTCCCGCTCGCTGCCGTCCCTCAGATCGACGACCGGGCCGAGGATCTCGGGAATGACGTCGCCCGCCTTGCGGATCACGACGGTGTCACCGATGAAGACGCCCTTGGCCTTGACCACGTCCTGGTTGTGCAGCGTCGCGAACTCGACCTCGGAACCGGCCACGGTGACCGGCTGCACGACCGCGTACGGCGTGACCCGGCCCGTGCGGCCGACGCCGACGCGGATGTCGACCAGCTTGGTGTTGACCTCTTCGGGCGGGTACTTCCAGGCGATGGCCCAGCGCGGCGCCCGCGAGGTCGAGCCCAGCCGTCCCTGGAGCGGGATCTCGTCGAGCTTGACGACGACGCCGTCGATCTCGTGCTCGACGGCTGTGCGGCGGGTCTCGGCGTCGCCGTAGTGGGCGATGAACCCGCGTACGGCTTCCAGGGAGTCGACGACCTGGTTGTGCTGCGCGGTGGGCAGGCCCCAGTCCCGCAGCAGGTCGTAGGCGTGCGACTGGCAGTCGATGTCGAAGCCCTCGCGGGCGCCGATGCCGTGCACCACCATGTGGAGCGGGCGGGTCGCGGTGACCTTGGGGTCCTTCTGGCGGAGCGAACCCGCGGCGGCGTTGCGCGGGTTGGCGAACGGGGGCTTGCCGTCGGCGACCAGGCGGGCGTTCAGCTCCAGGAACTTCTCCATCGGGAAGTACACCTCCCCGCGGACCTCGACCAGCTCCGGGATCCGCTCGCCGGTGAGGCGGTGCGGGATCTCGGCGATGGTGCGGACGTTGGGGGTGATGTCCTCGCCGGTGCGGCCGTCGCCGCGGGTGGCGGCGCGGGTGAGCCGGCCCTGCTCGTAGGTGAGGTTGACGGCGAGGCCGTCCACCTTCAGCTCGCACAGGAAGTGGTAGCCGGCTTCCTTCGGTGCGCCGCCCAGCTCCCCGGCGAGCCGCTCGGCCCAGGCCGCCAACTCCTCGTTGTCGAAGGCGTTGTCGAGCGAGAGCATCCGCTCGCGGTGCTCGACCTCGGTGAACTCCGTGGCGTACGCCCCCGCGACCTTCTGGGTCGGCGAATCCGGGGTGCGCAGCTCCGGATACTCGTTCTCCAGTGCCTCCAGGGAGCGGAGCAGCTTGTCGAACTCCGCGTCGCTGACGACCGGAGCGTCCTTCACGTAGTAGCGGAAGCGATGCTCCTCGATCTGCTCAGCGAGCTGCGCGTGCTTCTCCCGCGCCGCCGTGGGCACATCGGATGCCGCTGCGTGCTGTTCGCCAGCCACCGTCTTGTCCTCCCGTGGTCCTTGAGTGCGGTCACTCAGGGTTGTCTGCGAGCGATGTCGCCGCCCGGACACAGTGCGCAAGCACGGAGCGGGCATAAGCGGGCGAAGCGCCCGCCAGCCCGCACGACGGGGTGACGACCACGGACTCGGTGAGAGTCCCCGGAGTCAGCCCCAGCCTGCGCCACAGCGTCCTGACACCCATGACGCTACCGGCAGGGTCTGACAATCGGCCGTCCACGCCCGGCACCACACCGGCGAACAGGGCCGTACCCCCTTCCACGGCCTCGCCGATCGCCTCCTCCTCACGCTCGGTGAGCAGCGAGAAATCGAACGAGACGCCCGCGACGCCGGCCCTGCGCAGCAGCCCGAACGGCACTTCGGGCGCGCACGAATGCACGACGACGGGCCCCTGCGCCGCCCCCACGAGGTCCCGCAGTGCGCCCTCGACGACGACCCGGTCCACGGCCCGGTGGGTGCGGTAGCCGCTGGCGGACTTCACCCGGCCCTGGAGCACCGAGGTGAGCGACGGCTCGTCGAGCTGGAGCACGACCTGTGCGCCCGGCACCCGCCGTCGTACGTCCGCGAGATGGCCGCGCAGCCCCTCCGCCAGGGAAGCCACAAGGTCACGGCAGGCACCGGGGTCGCTGACAGCGGCCTCGCCGTTGCGCAGCTCCAGGGCGCTCGCCAGGGTCCACGGCCCGACCGCGGAGACCTTCAGCGGCCCTTCGTATCCCTGGGTGAACTCCTCCAGGGCGTCGAGGTCTTCGCCGAGCCAGGCGCGGGCGCGCCGGGTGTCGCGTCCGGGCCGGTCACTGATCCGCCAGCCGCTGGGCTCCACGTGGGCGTAGAGCTCGACGAGCATGCCGAGGGTCCGCCCGATCATGTCGGCGCCGGGGCCGCGGGCCGGCAGCTCCGGCAGGTGGGGGAAGGTCTCCAGGGAACCGGTCACGGTCTTCGCGGCCTCCCGCGCATCACCACCGGGCATCGACCCGACCCCGGTCGCCGCCCCGGCACCCCAGGGACGCCCGCCGTCGTCCCCGCCGCCCGTGCCCTGCCCGTCGTACGTGCTGTTCTCGCTCACTCCGGAAGGGTATGCGGCGGGGCGGGCCCCGGTGCCCGTCGGCCCGCCCGTCGGCGCCCCGGGCGCCCCCGCGTCCCTCAGACGCCCGCGCGCCGGCCCGCGCCCGTCCGTACCCCCAGCCACCCGACGACCGCCGCGACGGCCAGGGCGAGTGCGGTCAGGGCGAAGGCGTACGTGGCGCCCCGGTAGCCGCCGCCGGCCGCGATGAGCACGGCGCCCATTCCGGCGATCCCGACCAGCGAGCCGACCTGCCGGTTGGCGTTGAGGGTCGCGCTGCCGATGTCGGCGTGCTCACGGCCGGTCGCCTCCATCAGCACGCCGGTCATCGCGGGCGAGGCGATGCCGCTGCCGAAGTTGGTGAGCGCGAGGATCAACGCCAGTGCCCAGTACGGAAGTTCCGGCGCGAGCACCAGGTGGAGCAGGGCATACCCGGCGGCCGAGAAGGCCAGCGAGGCGGTCAGTGCGGTGCGGTTGCCGACCCGCAGTCCGATCCGGGCGTAGAGCATGTTGCCGAACGGGATGACCAGGACGGCGGGCAGCATCTGGAGGCCCGCGGTGACGGGGCCCGCGCCGCGTGCGGTCTGGAGGAAGAGGCCGAGGACGAACAGCACGCCGTAGAAGGCGAAGTTGAAGAGGAATCCGACGGCGTTGGCGGCCGAGAAGCGGCTGTCGGCGAAGAGCGCGACCGGCAGGACCGGGGTGCGGGCGGTCCGTTCGCGGACGACGAATCCGGCGGCGGCGAGGGCGGCCACCGCGAAGGCGCCCAGGACCTCGGGCGCTGCCCAGCCCTTGGCGGGCCCCTCGATGAGGCCGAAGCTCAGCGAGGCCAGGGCCAGCAGCCCCAGCAGGTGCCCGGCGCCGCCGAGCGCCGAGCGGCGGCCGGGGACGGGCGCCACGATCCGCCGGGTGAGCAGCAGCGCCAGGATCCCGATGGGCAGGTTGACGAGGAAGATGCTGCGCCAGCCGAGCGTGCCCACCAGGAAGCCGCCGATCGACGGGGCGAGCCCGACGGACGTCGAGACGATCGCCGACCAGACGCCGAGCACCTTCGCGCGGCGGGCCGGTTCCGGGAAGGCGTGCATCAGCAGGGACAGCGAGCTGGGCATGAACAGGGCGGCGCCCAGGCCCTGGAGGAAGCGGGCCGCCACCAGGACACCGCCGTCCGGCGCGGCGGCGCCCAGGAGCGAGGCGGCGGTGAAGACCGCGAGGCCCGTGAGGTAGATGCGGCGGGCACCGAACCGCTTGGCCAGCGATCCGGCGAGCAGCAGCAGCGAGGCGAAGGCGAGGACGTAGCCGTCGACGACCCAGGTGAGTCCCGACATGGTCAGGCCGAGCCGGGCCCGCAGGTCGTTCGACGCGACGTTCATGATGCCGGTGTCCAGGCTCGCCATCACGAACCCGAGCGCCAGGACGAGGAGTTGGGCCCCGCCGCCGCCAGGCCGCGAGGGCGGGGCCGGCTGCCCGCCGTCCGCTGCCGCGCTGGTGGCGCCCGTCGTTCCGCTCGGCGCAGGGCGCGGCCCCGCCGTCTCAGTGATCATGCTTTTAGTTAAAGCTGTAGCTATCCACTCCGGCAATAGTTACAGCTATAACTTTACCTGACGTATACGGAACCGCCCCGGAACCACATGCCCGAAAACGCGAACGAGGCCCCAGGGGCGCTCCCCTGAGACCTCGCTCCCGTACGGCGCACCCGCACGGGACGCCGCTTCGCGCAGGTCAGCCGTCGCCGCGGTCCAGCGCCCGCAGCAGCTGGTCGCGCAGCGCCGCACGCTCGTCGTGCGACAGGTGGTCGAGCGGCGAGGCTTTGCCCATCCGCCGCAGCAGATCCAGCCGCAGCTCCCGGCCCGCCTCCGTCAGCACCAGCTGCTTGGCCCGCCCGTCCAGCGGATGCGGCTGCCGTACGACCATGCCCTGTTTCTCCAGTTTGGAGATGACATAGGTGACATTCGGCGGCTCGCAGCACAGCACTCCGGCCAGCTCCCGCGCCGTTCTGGGCTCGCCCAGCTCCTCCAGCGCCTTCGCCTGGGTGGGAGTCAGGTCCAGTTCGGCGATCCGGCTGCGCTGATGGGCGTCCATCCGGCGGCTCAGTTCGGTGACGAGCCCCCGGATCTCCCGGAACCCGCACCCCGCCGCTGCGGTCGACTTCGCTTCAGTGGTCACTCGTGCAGCGTACGTCCGCGGCACCGGGAACCGGAGGGGCCGCCGCCGGAAAACGTCCGCCGGAGCCGGGCGGCTCAGCGTCCCGGCCGCACCGAGAGGTCGTTGATCTCCGCGTCCCGCGGCAGGTCGATGGCGGTGAGGATGGCCGTGGCGACCGACTCCGGGTCGATCCAGCGGGACGGGTCGTACTCCTTGCCCTCCTGCTGGTGCGTGCTCGCCTGCATCGGCGTGGCCGTACGCCCCGGGTAGACCGAGGTGACCCGCACGCCGTTCTCGTGCTCCTCGCCACGCAGCGAGTCGGCCAGCGCCTTGAGTCCGTGCTTGCTCGCCGCGTACGCGCCCCACTGGGGGTTCGCGTGCAGCCCGGCACCGGAGTTGACGAAGACGACGTGCCCCTTGGCGACGCGCACCAGCGGCAGCAGCAGCCGGGTCAGCTCGGCGGGCGAGACGAGGTTGGCGTTGAGCTGCCGCTGCCACGCCTTGGCGCCCAGGTCACCGATGGCGCCCAGCTCTATGACGCCGGCGATGTGCTGGAGCGAGTCGATGCGCTCCGGGAGCGGCTGCTTGCCGAACGCCCAGGACAGCTTCTCGGGGGTGGCGAGGTCGCCGACGAGCGTGCGGGCACCCGGGTACTGCTCGGCCAGCTCCTTGGCCCGGCCGGCGTCCCGGGCCAGCAGCCACAGCTCCTCCCCGCGCTCCAGCAGCCGCCGCGCGACCGCCGCTCCGATGCCCGAACCTGCGCCCGTGATCAAGTGCGTTCCCATGCCACCGATCCTAACGAGCAGGCCGGCGGCGCGCAGACGGGCGCGGTCCGGCCGGCGGCCCGGGAGGCGCGCCCGGCGAAGGGCCGTCAGCCCTGGACACCCACCTGCTCCTCCAGGTACGCGAGCGTCCCGACGCCGTCCTCCGCGAAGAACACCAGATCCGTGAGCGGAACCGGCAGGAAGCCCTCCGCCTCCATGCGCTGGAACTGCTCCTTCAACCCGTCATAGAAACCGGCGGTGTTGAGCAGGACGACCGGCTTGGTGTGCATCCCGTGCTTGCGCAGCTCCAGGATCTCGGTGGCCTCGTCCAGCGTGCCCGTGCCGCCGACCATGATGACGACGGCGTCGGCGCGCTCCAGCAGCTGCGCCTTCCGCTCGGCGAGGTCCTTGGTGACGATCATCTCGTCCGCGCCCGCCCGCGCCTTGTCCGCCAGGAACTCCACGGAGACGCCGATCAGCCGTCCGCCGGCGCCCTGCACCCCGTCGGCCATGACCTTCATCAGGCCGGTGTCCGAACCGCCCCACACCAGGGAATGGCCGCCCTTGCCGATCAGCTCGGCGAACTGCCGGGCGGGGGTGACGTACCGGTCGTCGAGGTCGGCGGCGGAGCAGAAGACGCAGATGTTCATGTGCGCCAGCTTACGAGCCGGGTCTCTCGCGCCCCCGGTCGGATGCGTTTTCCCTGCCGCGCCGCACGTCGGTGCGCCCCCGTGTGCGCCTGCCCAGGGGCATCCCTGCGCAGCGACGGTGGGCCTACGGCCGCTGCGGACGGCCACGCGGGACGACCGTCCCGCTCGGACCGACCGCAGGGACCACCCGGGCTGACCGTACGGAGGGCCGGGGGAACGTACGGATGCCCGGGGGGGGGAACCGTACGGACCGCCGGGGGGAGCGTGCGGCTGCCCGGGACGACGCCCGTGCGGGCCTCCGGGGGGATGGTCCGCACGGGCGCGCCGTCCGGGGTGCGGGCGCCGGGGCCGGTCGTCCCGGGGAGAGCGGGATGCGGTGGGGCGGCAGATCTGCGCGAGGAGGCAGCGTGATTCACGTCAGCGAGACGCTGATGGTGCAGACCGTCGAGGACTTCCTCACCTCCGAGCAGATCTCCCGGCTCATCAAGATCATGGACAGCGAGGCGGCCGACTGGCGCCCGGTCCTCCAGACCGATGCGGTGCCCGCGCCCGGTGCGGCACAGCAGATCCTGGCCGAAGCGACCTATCGCGCGCTGCCCGCGATCCGGCGGGGCACGCCGTCGATCGCCGGGGCGACGCCCTGGAGCTACACCGAACTCACCGCAGGCCAGAGTGTTCCCACCCGCCTCGACGGCATCACCAGCCCCCGGACCCCGCCGCGCCGCATCGGGCGGATCGGCGTCGTGATCGCCGCCGCCGAGGCCGGCGGGCGGTTCTACATCGAGACGACGTCCGATCCCGCGCCCTGGACCGGCGCCGTGCTGGGCGAGGCCGACGGCTATCTGCCCGGCACCCCGGTGAGCCGCAGCCTGCCGCCCACTCCGTACCCGCACGCGTCGCAGCCCACCTGGCTCGCCGGGCCCCGCACGAGCCGGTGGTTCACCGACGCCGGCGCCGGGGTGGCCGTCGCCCACGGCGCCCAGGTCATCCACGGCGTCACCCCGGTGATCCGCGGACGGCTCCGGACATTCGTCACCGACCTCGTCGACACCCCACCGGCCGACTGACCGCGGGCGCCACACCGGCCGTCGCGCCGCCCGCCGTACGGGCCCGCGGCCGGCGGTCCGTACGACGGGCGGGCCGGTGCCCGCGAGCCCGGTCTGATCCGAACGAGCGGCCCTAGATCAGCCCCTGCGCCAGCATCGCGTCCGCGACCCGCTCGAAGCCGGCGATGTTCGCGCCCGCGACGTAGTCGCCCGGCAGCCCGAACCGCTCGGCCGTCTCGTAGCAGGTGTGGTGGATGCCCTGCATGATCGCCGCGAGTTCGGCCTCCGCGCGCTCGAAGGTCCACGACTCGCGCGCGGAGTTCTGCCGCATCTCCAGGGCGCTGGTGGCGACGCCGCCGGCGTTGGCGGCCTTGCCGGGGCCGAAGGCCACGCCGGCCTCCTTGAGGAGGGCCACCGCCTCCGGGGTGGTCGGCATGTTCGCCCCCTCGGACACCGCCTTGACGCCGTTGCGGATCAGGATCCGGGCGGCGTCCGCGCCGAGTTCGTTCTGCGTGGCCGACGGCAGCGCCACCTCGCAGGCGACGTCCCACACCCGCCCGCCCTCGACGTACCGGGCCGACGGGCCGCGCCGTGCCACGTACTCGGAGATCCGCCCGCGCTCGATCTCCTTGATCTGCTGGAGCAGCGGCAGGTCGATACCCTTCTCGTCGACGACGTAGCCGCCGGAGTCCGAGCAGGTCAGGACGTGGGCGCCGAGCGCCTGGGCCTTCTCGATCGTGTAGATCGCGACATTGCCCGAGCCGGAGACCACGACCCGCTGGCCATCCAGTTCCTCGCCGCGCTTCTTGAGCATCTCCTCGGTGAAGAGGACGTTGCCGTAGCCGGTGGCCTCGGTGCGGACCTTGGAGCCGCCCCATTCGAGGCCCTTGCCGGTCAGCATCCCGCCTTCCCAGCGGTTGGTGACCCGGCGGTACTGGCCGAAGAGGTAGCCGATCTCCCGGCCGCCGACGCCGATGTCACCGGCCGGCACGTCGGTGTGCTCGCCCAGGTGCCGGTACAGCTCGGTCATGAACGACTGGCAGAACCGCATCACTTCGGCGTCCGACCTGCCGTGCGGGTCGAAGTCGCTGCCGCCCTTGCCGCCGCCGATATTGAGGCCGGTGAGGGAATTCTTGAAGATCTGCTCGAAGCCGAGGAACTTCACGATCCCCAGATTCACGGACGAATGGAATCGCAGTCCGCCCTTGTACGGGCCGAGCGCGCTGTTGAATTCCACCCGGAAGCCCCGGTTGACGCGGATCGCCCCGGAATCATCCTGCCAGGGCACCCGGAACATGATCTGCCGCTCCGGCTCGCAGATCCGCTCCAGGATTTTTGCCTCGGCGAACTCCGGACGGGCCGCCAGCACAGGGGCCAGCGTCTCCAGCACCTCCAGGGCGGCCTGGTGGAATTCCGGCTCACCGGGATTCCGCCGGACCAGCTCCGCGTGCAGGGATGCCGGCCCGGCCGAATGAACCCCGGGCTTGACCTCAGACTGAACAGTCGACATATCTTCCGATCCCTTTCGTGGCCGACGAAAAGCCTTCTGCGGTTCGGTTCCTGGCACATTCTCGCCGCAGCGGCCCTCTGACGTCCCGTCGCGTCACCGACCCTAATTGCCGGTACCGCGTCTTCGGCCTCGGGGGTCAGGAAAAGCTCAGGCCGCGACACCGGCGGACGGTCCCGCCACTTCCGCCGCGGCGTCCCGGGCCGCCGCTTCCGCCGCCAGCTCGGCCTGGACCATCTTCTCCATCGGCTCCGCGCAGCTCCCCCCGGCCACGACCATCGCCACCAGGATGGCCACCACCGCGATCACCGTGCCCAGCCAGACCATCGTGTCCACCGGCAGCGTGTACGCGCCGACCACTCGGGCCACGCACTCGGCCAGCAGCACGCTCCCCCAGATCGCGGAGAACCGTCGCTCGGCCCTGCGGAACGGCGCGGACCGTGCGCTCAGCCGCTCCCAGGCCGCGGTGCCCGCCGCGGTCCCCTTCGTCACCCAGGGCTTGAGCCCGGCCGTCATCAGCGGCCTGCCGTACCGCACCGAGACCAGGACCGCGATCCCGACGACGCTGCTCACGCCGCTGTCCTTGGCGAGCATCAGCCGGGGGTCGCCGGTCATCGTGCTCAGCGCCAGGCCGGCGGCGTTGACGAGCAGTATCAGCAGCGCCAGGCCGTTGACCCGGCGGCTGCTCGCGAGTCCCCAGACCGTCCGCAGCGCCGGCACCACGCTGCTCCAGGCGAGCGCGGCCACCGTGCCGAGCCCGAAGCCGCCGCTGAGCACGTAGTACGAGGCCAGCGGAATCCCGGCGTCCACGATCAGCGGAAGGAAGCTCTGCACCAGCGGATTGCTGCGTTCGGCGGTGACGGGCCGGTCCTGCCCCATGGCGTACTCCCCCGGGTTCGGGCGCTGAACTGCGCGGTGCCGCCGCTCGGTTGCGGCGTGCCCTCAGCCTCGCCCGGCACCCCGGTCCGCCGACAGTCCCGTCTGTACTGCCTTGGCCATGACATTTGTCAGGGCGAGCGGTGGAGTACCTGCGCACGGAGAGTGCGGGTCAGGCTCCCGCGTGCGCCCTGCGCTCGGTCGTGGCGATGGTCGCCGAGCCGACGACGCGGGTGCCGTCGTAGAGGACGATGGCCTGTCCCGGGGCCACGCCGCGGACCGGTTCGGTGAAGGTCACCTGGAGCGTGGCGCCGTCGACCACCTCCGCCGTCACTTCCGTCTCACCGCCGTGGGCGCGGAGCTGGGCGGTGTAGACGGTGGGGCCGGCGGTCGGCGGGCGGCCGCACCAGCGGGGGCGGATGGCGGTGAGGGCGGTGACGTCGAGGGAGGCGGCGGGGCCGACGGTGACGGTGTTGTCGACCGGGGAGATGTCCAGGACGTAGCGGGGCTTGCCGTCGGCCGCCGGGGTGCCGATGCGCAGGCCCTTGCGCTGGCCGATGGTGAAACCGTAGGCGCCGTCGTGGCTGCCGAGGCGGTTGCCCGACTCGTCGACGATGTCGCCCTCGGCGGTGCCCAGGCGCTGGGCGAGGAAGCCCTGGGTGTCGCCGTCGGCGATGAAGCAGATGTCGTGACTGTCCGGCTTCTTGGCGACGAACAGGCCGCGGCGGGCGGCCTCTTCACGGATCTCGGCCTTGGTGGTGAGGGTGTCGCCGAGCGGGAACATCGCGTGCGCCAGCTGCCGGTCGTCCAGGACGCCGAGGACGTACGACTGGTCCTTGGCCATGTCGGACGCGCGGTGCAGCTCGCGGCTGCCGTCCTCCCGGAGGACGACGGTGGCGTAGTGGCCGGTGCACACCGCGTCGAAGCCGAGGGCGAGTGCCTTGTCGAGCAGCGCGGCGAACTTGATCTTTTCGTTGCAGCGCAGGCACGGGTTCGGGGTGCGGCCGGCTTCGTACTCGGCGATGAAGTCGTCGACGACGTCCTCGCGGAAGCGCTCGGCGAGGTCCCAGACGTAGAACGGGATGCCGATGACGTCCGCGGCGCGGCGGGCGTCGTGCGAGTCCTCGATCGTGCAGCAGCCGCGGGCGCCGGTGCGGAACGACTTCGGGTTCTCGGAGAGCGCGAGGTGCACGCCGGTCACGTCATGGCCGGCCTCGGCGGCGCGGGCGGCGGCGACGGCGGAGTCGACACCGCCGGACATGGCGGCAAGGACACGGAGGCGGCGGGGAGCGTCAGTCATAACCACCCCAGGGTAGACGGAACCGCCGACAGGCCCGAAAGCGTTATCCACACGTGGGGAAGACGAATCGACCGAAGCCCGGCGTGAGCAGGCGGCGGGCGCTGTGGCTCGGAGGCGGCGGCCTGGTGGCCGCCGGGACCGGTGCCTTCGCGGCCCGCAGCGAGCTGCGGCGGTGGGCCGGGCTGCCGCCGGAAGCCGAGCCGCGGACACCGGGAGCCGTCGATCAGCGGGGTGCCCAGTGGGTGGCGGCGGATCCGGCGAACTGGCGGCGGGCCGAGCGCCCGGCCGACTACGCCATAGACCGGGTGGTGATCCATGTCGTCCAGGGCAGCTTCGCGTCGGCACTGAAGGTCTTCCAGGATCCGTGGCACGCCGCGGCGGCGCACTACGTCGTGCGCAAGGACGGCCATGTCGCGCAGCTGGTGCGGGAGCTGGACGTGGCGTTCCACGCCGGGAACCGCGCCTACAACGAACGCAGCATAGGCATCGAGCACGAGGGATTCGTCGACCGTCCGGAGTCCTTCACCCGCGCCATGTACGCCGCGTCGGCCCGCCTGACGGCCGGCATCTGCCGCCGCTACGGCTTCCCCGCGGACCGTGAGCACCTCATCGGGCACGTGGAGGTGCCGGGCGCCGACCACACCGATCCGGGGCCGTACTGGGACTGGGACCGCTATCTGCGGCTGGTCCGTGCCGAGCTGCGGCGCCCGCCGTCGCCGTCGCCGCACGTCAGCGGATGACGGCGAGGACCAGGAGGACGACT
This sequence comes from Streptomyces pinistramenti, assembly GCF_020564935.1. Taxonomy (GTDB): domain Bacteria; phylum Actinomycetota; class Actinomycetes; order Streptomycetales; family Streptomycetaceae; genus Streptomyces; species Streptomyces pinistramenti. The sequence goes on along the minus strand of NZ_JAJCXB010000015.1, from coordinate 88,514 downwards.
CCCGCGAGGCCGAGCACGCCGGTGCCTGCGCCGAGCAGCAGGGCCTTGCGCCGCTCGCCGCGCAGCAGCTCCTCCTCGGGCTTGACCGACATCACGAAGACGCCGCCTTCCGCGGGGGCGCCGACGGCCAGCCGGCCGCTGCCGTCGGCGGCCTCTCCGTGGACGAAGAAGCGGCTGCCGGGGCGGACGATCCACTCCTCGTGCCGGAAGCCGATCGTGCCGTCGCCACCGAGGTTCAGGCTCAGCGGGCCGATCTCCAGGCGGTTGCCGCCCGAGGTGTGCGGGTCGAAGCGGTCGACGACCTTCTCGGCGCCGACGACGGGGTGCTCTCCCGGGCGGATCACCATCTTGCCGGTGGCGTCCTCGACGAAGAACGCGGTGGACGTGGTGTGTTGGGAGACGACGTCGTTGCGGGTGCGGCGCCTGCGGTTGCCGTCGCTGTCCCGGTAGGTCTCCTCGTACTTGCGGGTGACCTTGTGCCGGTGCCAGACGCAGTCCAGCTCCGCGATCTGCGAGCGCAGCGCGCCGTCCTTGTGCGGGCGGGCCAGGCCCGCGACCTCACAGCGGTAGCGGAAGTGTCCCGCGCCCGCGGCTTCGGCGGCGGCCGCGTGCAGGGCCCGCAGGTCGTGCACCGGCAGCGTCTCGGTGCGTTCCATCACCCGGGCTCGGGTGCGGGACACCCGGTGGAGGAATCCGCAGAGGGCGGCCGCGGCCAGCGCGATCAGGCCGGGTATCCAGAACACAGCATCTTCCCGTTCGGTTCGGGTCCGGGGCGGGCCTGACGCGTCGCGGCCCGCCGGGTGCGCTCCCCCGGGCTCAGCTCAGGCCCGCGCTGCGCGCCCGTTCCACCACCGGTCCGATGGCGTCCGCCAGCGCCGCCACGTCCTCGGCCGTGGAGGTGTGCCCCAGGGAGAAGCGGAGCGTACCGCGGGCCAGTTCCGGGGCCATTCCGGCGGCCAGCAGGACGTGGCTCGGCTGGGCGACGCCGGCCGTGCAGGCGGATCCCGTGGAGCACTCGATGCCCTGGGCGTCCAGGAGGAGGAGCAGGGAGTCGCCCTCGCAGCCGGGGAAGGAGAAGTGAGCGTTGGCGGGGAGGCGTCCCGCCGGGTCGGGGTCGCCGCCCAGGACGGCGTCGGGGGCGGCGGCGCGGACGGCCTTGATCAGGTCGTCGCGGAGCGCGCCGATGTCCCGGGCGAAGTCCGCGCGGTGGGCGGTGGCGTGCCGTCCGGCGGCGGCGAAGGCGGCGATGGCGGGGGTGTCGAGGGTGCCGGAGCGCACCTGCCGCTCCTGGCCGCCGCCGTGCAGCACCGGGACAGGCGCCCACTCGCGGCCGAGCAGCAGCGCGCCGATGCCGTACGGGCCGCCGATCTTGTGTCCGGAGACCGTCATCGCGGCGAGGCCCGACGCGGCGAAGCCGACCTCGACCTGGCCGACCGCCTGCACCGCGTCGGCGTGCAGGGGGATCTCGAACTCGCGGGCCACGCGGGCGAGTTCGTGGACCGGCTGGAGAGTGCCGATCTCGTTGTTGGCCCACATGACGGTGGCCAGGGCGACGTCGGCGGGGTTGCGGGCGATGGCCTCGCGCAGCGCGTCGGCGTGCACCCGGCCCAGCGCGTCGACCGGCAGCCATTCGACATCGGCGCCTTCGTGCTCGGCGAGCCACTGAACGGCGTCCAGCACGGCGTGGTGCTCGACGGGGCTGGCGAGGACGCGGGTACGGGCCGGGTCGGCGTCCCTGCGGGACCAGAACAGGCCCTTGACCGCGAGGTTGTCGGCCTCGGTGCCGCCGGCCGTGAAGACGACCTCGCTGGGGCGGGCACCGAGGGAGGCGGCGAGCGATTCACGCGCCTCCTCGACGGCACGCCGGGCCCGCCGGCCGGCGGCATGCAGGGAGGACGCGTTGCCGGTGACGGTCAGCTGGGCGGTCATCGCCTGCACCGCTTCCGGGAGCATCGGAGTGGTGGCGGCGTGGTCGAGGTAAACCATGGTGCGACGATTCTACGAGCAGCCGCCGCGGGCCCCGGGGGCGCATGTCCGGCGCGCGGTGGCGCCCCGCGCCGCGGCCCGCCTGCCACCCTCCCCTCCCCGGACGCCGGGCCGGTCGCGGCACACCCCTGGACACCCCACGTAAGGAGTCACTAGCCTGACGCTCATGACACAGTGGCGACTCGACCGCACCTTCACCGGCTCGGCAGGAGAGGTCCGCTGGGCCGCTCTCGGCGAAGCCGGGGCGGGCGCTTCGCCCGTCGTCCTGCTGCACGGCACGCCGTTCTCCTCGTACGTCTGGCGCGCCGTGGCCCGCGCGCTCGCCCGGCGGCACCAGGTCTTCGTCTGGGACATGCCGGGCTACGGCAGCTCCGAGATGCGGGACGGCGCGGACGTCTCGCTCGCCGCGCAGGCCGTGACCCTCACCGAGCTGCTGGCGCACTGGGACCTCCCCGAACCCGCCGTCGTGGCCCACGACTTCGGCGGCTGCGTGGCGCTGCGGGCCCACCTCCTGTACGGCGCCCGCTATGCGCGGCTGGCCCTCGTCGACCCGGTCGCGCTGGCGCCCTGGGGTTCGCCCACGTACCGGCTGCTGGGCGCGCACCCGGAGGTCTTCGGCAAACTGCCGCCGGAGCTGCACCGCGCCCTGGTCCGCGAGTACGTCGCGTCGGCGAGCCGTCCCGGGCTGCACCCCGAGGTGCTCGACCGGCTCGTCGCACCGTGGTGCACGGCGGCCGGGCAGCCCGCCTTCTACCGGCAGATCGCCCAGAACGACCAGCGGATGACGGACGAGATCGAGGGCAGGTACGGCGAGATCACGCTGCCGACGCTGATCTGCTGGGGCACCGACGACACCTGGATCCCGGCCGCCAAGGGCCGCGAACTGGCCGCCCGCATCCCCGGCGCCCGGCTGCGCCCGATCGAGGGCGCCGGGCATCTCGTCCAGGAGGACGCCCCGGCCGAACTGACGGCGGAGCTGGTGGAGTTCCTGGGGGCGGAGTGAGAGGCGGCGCCCGCTACCGCCCGAGGCGCCTGGCCACGTCCCGGGCGGCGGCCGTCAGCCCGGCATCCGCCGCCTCGGACTCCGCGAGCTGCGCCGCCACCGCCCGCAGGCGCTCCTCTTCGGAGCCGGCCGCCTCGTCCGGGCGGCCGGTGCGGGCGAACGCGGCCAGCCGGGCGGCCAGCCCGGTCTCCGCCGCGGCCAGGGTGGTGAGGTGCCGGGCCTCCGCGGCGGACGCCGCCCGGCCCGCGGTGTGCAGCCGCAGCCGGTCGCGCAGCACCCGGACGGCGGCGGTCAGATCGCGCAGCGCGGTGCCGGCCCGCGCCCACTCCGACGTGCGGGAGGTGCCCGCGGGCGATCCGGGCCGGTCGCGCAGCAGGGCGCGGATCTCGTCGGCCTCCGCCGCCGCGTCGAACTCCTCGTAGACGGCGAGCGCGTCCCGCCAGTGGGCCTCCGCGCTCTGCTGGTGCCCCAGGGCGCTCTCGGCCCGTCCCAGCACGGCCAGCGCGTCGGCCCGCCAGCGTTCGCCACCGGGCATCATCAGCCGCGCGGCCGCGTCCTGTGCGGCGGTCAGCGCGTCGTGCGGCCGGATCACCGAGATCATCGCCTGCGCCATCCGGCTGCGGGTCCTGGCGGCCCAGAGGTCCTGCCCGTCGGCCTCGAACAGCGGCAGCGCCTCGGAGATGCGGCGCAGCGCCCCGCCGTTCCTGCCGTCCGCCGCCAGCGCCTCGGCCAGCGCGTACAGGCCGTGCGCGCGCCGCGGGGTGCGGCCGACGCGCTGGTAGGCGCCGACGCTCCACTCGGCGTAGAGGATGGCGTCGCCGCCCGCGCCGCCGGCCGCCCAGACCCGCGCGAGCGCGGCCAGCACGGCGGCCTCGCCGAGAGTGTCACGGCGGGCGCGACAGCCTTCCCACACGGGGGTCAACTGCCGCTCGGCGTCGTCGAACCGCCCTTGGTGCAGCGCGATGAGGCCGTGGGCGAGCGGTGCGCGGAAGCCGGTGACGGGATCGTCGGCGGCCCGCCCGGCCCGGTCCGCGCGCCGCACCTCCGCCTCCGCATCGGCGAACCTGCCCCGCGCGGCGTGCGCCTCGGCGAGTGCCAGCCGGGCCCGGCCTTCCGCCCGCCGCTCGCCCTCCAGGGCCGCGCGGTCGGCGACGATGCGCGCGGCGGGCTCGAACTCCGCGCCGTACACGCTGGATTCGGCCGCGGGCTGGGCCACCAGCAGCAGGTCGGCGGCCCGCCGCAGGGTCACGTGCGCGCGCACCCCGGAAGCACTCCCTCCGGACGCCGCACCCGTGGCCGCCTCCGCCGCCACCTGCCGGACCAGGGCCAGCACCTGCGGCATCTCGTCCGCCCACCCGGCCGGCGTCTCGGGCCGCTCACCTGCGGGCGGCCCGCTCTCCCGTCCGCCCCCGGTGAGTGCGTCCGTCAACCGGTCGCCCGGATAACGGCGTTGATGGATCCGCCGCCCCTTGGCGAGGTAGCAGGCCAACAGCCTGGCCAGCGCGGCGTCCCGCCCGGACGCCGGCAGCTCGCGCCGCGCGAGGTCACGGGCGAGCCCGCGCAACAGCCCGGGGTAGCGGTAGCGGCCCGACCCGGACTCCGTCAGGAGCCCGGCCGCCACCAGCTCGGCCACGACCGGCGCAAGCCGCGCCGCCGGTACGTCCAGCAGTGCGGCCGCCGCGTCCCGGGAGATCGCCTCGCCGTCCGGGACGGCAAGCATCCGGAAGGCGTGCCGCGCGGCCGGGCCCGTGAGGAGGCCGTCGGCCCAGGCGGCGGCGGAGCCGGTGGCCTCAGCGGCCCCGGGGCCCATGGGGAAGAGGGGGCCGGGCCGCTCGCCCGGCCACTGGGCGAGCGGCCGCCCGGACGCCGTGAGCTGCGCGGCGGCGGTGCGCAGGGCCGCCGGGAGGCCGGCCGTCGCGGTCACCACGGCGTCCGCGGCCGCCGGTTCCGCCGCCACCCGCTCCGCGCCGATCAGCGCGCCGAGCAACTCCCGCGCCGCGTCCGGGCGCAGGCCGGTCAGCAGCAGCGCGTCCGGGGCCTGGCGCGGGGACGGGCGGCGGGCGGCGACGCACAGGACGGCGCTGCCGGGGCCGGCGGGCAGCAGCTCGGGGGGCGGGGCGCCGCCGGATGCCGGGGGCACTTCGTCGATGACGAGGAGCAGCCTGCGGCCTTCGGTCAGGGACCGGTAGCGGGCGGCGAGGGGGCCGACGGCTGTGGGCAGGCCGTCGGCCGGTTCGCCGAGCTGTACCAGCAGTTCGGCCAGGGCCGCGGCCACCGCCTCGTCGGCTGCCGCCCCGCCCTGTCCCGCAGCCCGCGCGAGCGACACGAACAGCCGGCCGTCCGGGAAGTGCCCGGCCGCCTGCTGCGCCACCCGCCGGGCGAGCGCCGACTTGCCGACGCCCGGAGGCCCGTACAGGAACCGGCGGCGCGGCCGCTGGGAACCACCGTCGCCGCCCTCCGTCAGCCCTGACACCAGCCGGGCGGCTTCCGCGTCCCGGCCCACGAAGGGCTCGTCGGCCGGGAGTTCACCGTCGGCCGGGGAGACCGGCCCGTCGGGCGCGGGCGGCGTCGCGGGCAGGCCGGACGCGGCCGGCGGCGCGGCCGGTGTCCCCGCCCCGGCCGGTGTCCCGCCCATCCGTTCCAGTACCGGGCTCGCCAGCACCGCGAACGCCCGCGCCGACTCCTTCAGCCGCAGCTCCCCCGCCGCGTCCCCCATCAGCACGGGAAAGTCCGGCAGCCGCCCCATGTACGGCTCCAGGGACCTGCCGACCGCCTCGACGACCTCCACGGCCGCCTCCGTCCCGAGGCCGCTGGAGAGCAGGTCCCGTACGCCGGGCCGGAAGTCGTACACCGGCTGGTCGGACCTGCCGCCCGCCGGGCCGGGGCGCAGGGCGCGGCCGAGGGTCCGGGCGGCGGTGGTCTCCCGGCCTGACCCGATGGGTTCCAGCAGGCCGCCCAGGAGTATCTCGGCGACATGGGTGGGCCCGGCGTCGCGCATCGTGGCCGCGCGGACCAGCTGCATCAGCGGCGTGGTCAGCGGCCGGATCGCGGAGAGCCGCACGGCCAGGCGGTACGCCTCGGGCGAGAACGCGCCCCGGAAGTACGCGACCAGTTCCTCCGCGCTGCCCTGCGGCAGGCGGCGCGGGCTCACCGGCGTCCCGTCCAGCAGCGCCGTGTCGAGCAGATGCGGGACGCCGGGGCGGGTGAGCAGGCCCGCCCACTGGCGCAGCGCGGCGGCCGTCGGGTGCAGCACCGGCAGCGCGAGCGCGCCGTCCGCCTCCGGGTCGCGCTCGCCGCTGAGCGGGTCGCGGACGGACAGCCTGCGGGCCGGGGCGAACGCGCCGGGCGCAACGAGCATCCGGGGCACGGCCTCCAGCGCGGTGCCCCGCCACAGCCTGCGGGGCAGCGGGTTGAGGACGGCCAGCGGGCCCGCACGGCCCCACTCCTCCAGCGCCGCGACGGCCCGCGGGTCGCGCCACCCGTCGCTCGTGCCGTCGGTCAGCAGGAACGTCAGAGGGGCGCCCGGCTGCTGCCCGCGCCGCGGCCCCGCCGGATTCCGCGGGTCGATGCCGTGGACGTGTACGGCGCGGAAGATGCCGCTGCGGGCGAACAGTGCGCGCAGTTCGGCGGGCAGGGTGTCCCACACCTGGAGCGACGGGGACGCGTCCACCAGCAGCACCGCCGTCCAGCGCCGCTCCTGCTCCGGGCGGCTGACCACGTCCAGGAAGCCGGTCTCCGCGGTCAGCCGGACGGTGGCCTCGATGTCGGTGACGGTGCGCCGGGGATGGTCCTGGGTACGGTGCAGCGGCCGCAGCTCCCGCCCCAGCCGCTGGGCGTGCGGCAGCGCCCGGCGCCCCGGCACCCGCGCGGTCCTGGCCCGCCCCCCGCCCGGCCCGCCCCCCTGACTCCCCATGCCGTAGAGGGCACGGCGGGGCGGGACGGCCGGGGCATCGGCTGCGGGAGGGGCCGGAGAGTTCGGGGAGTCCGACGGGGCCGGAAGGCCTGATGGGGCCGACGGGCTCGGCGAGACATCAGAGCCCGGAGCATCGGGAGCATCCGAAGAGACCGATGAGTCCGGCGAGTTCGGCAGGCTCGGTACGTCCGCCGCCTCGCACGGGTCCGGCGAGACCGACGGGTCCGACGAGTCCGCCCCGACCTCGACCGCGGCCAAGGCCGAAGCCCCGCCCGCACCGCCGTCTCCGCTCCCGTCTCCGTCCCCGGCCCCTTCCGGCAACGCCCCCATGGCCCGTGCCAGCCACAGCACGTCGAGGAGTTCGGACGCTCCCAGGTCGTATCCGGCGCCGCCCAGCGCCTCCCGCAGCCTGCCGATCATGGCGACAGCGGCTCGTCGAGGCGGTGCAGTACGGCGGAGAGGAGTTCGTCCTTGCTGAGGTCGGCGCCGCTGATCCGCAGGTGGACGGCGGCCAGCAGCTGATCGGTGGCGAGCGTCTGGGTCGCGGTGCGCTGCTCGAACGCCTCGATGAGGTCCTCCGCCTGTGCCAACGCCTCGGCCCCCAGGTGGTGTTCGACGATCTTCCGCAGACGGTGTCCGGACGGTTCGGGCAGGTCGAGCCGTACGCAGCGGCGCAGGAAGGCGGGCGGGAAGTCGCGTTCGCCGTTGCTCGTCATGACCACGATCGGGAAGTGGGTGCAGCGGACCACGCCGCGGTGGATGCGCACCCGCTCCCGGCTTCCGCTCAACAGGACCTGCACGTCCTGCTGGTGTTCGGGCAGCCGGGCAAGTTCCGGGATCTCGAACTCACCCTCCTCCAGGACGACCAGGAGGTCGTTGGGCAGGTCGATGTCGGCCTTGTCGAGTTCGTCGACGAGCAGCACCCGGGGCCGGCCGGCCGCCAGCGCGCTGCCCAGCGGACCGAGCCGCAGGTACTGGCCGATGTCGCCGGCCGGCGCGGCCCGCCGCTGTGCCGGCCTGCGCGGCACCCCGCGCAGCTCCTCGCGCTCGCGCCACAGCGAGGTCTCCCGCAGCCGGCCCACCGCGTCGTAGCGGTAGAGGGCGTCCTGGAGGGTGGAGCGGCTGTTGACCGACCAGCGCAGGACGCCGCCGAGCCCCAGTTCGTCGGCGACGGCGCGGGCCAGCGAGCTTTTGCCCGCGCCGGGGCGGCCGGTGACCAGCAGCGGGCGGTGCAGGTGCAGCGCGGCGTTGACGACGGAGATCTCGTGACTCTCCAGCAGGTACGGGTCCACCGTCTCCCTGCCGCCGGTCGCGGCGGGGAAGCGCCGCCAGGGCGGCGGGGCGGGCAGCGGCGACGGGCCGCGGAACACCCACCAGTCCTCGGGTCCTGCCGCCCTGTCGTCGGGTCCGCCTGCTGCGCTCTGTGCCGTCACCGCGTGCTCTCCTCCTGTTTCCGGTACGTCTCCCGTTTCCCGTCCGCCGCGCTCACGGCACGCCCCTCACGGCTGCGTCAGCACCCAGGCGTCCGGCGCGAGCGGGCCGGGACGGTGGTCGGGTGCGTCGTAGAGCAGGGACAGCCGCCTGCCGTGGTGCGCGGTGTGTTCGGGCTCGGCGACGGCCTTGGCCCGCTCCAGGCGCACCGCCTCGGGGATCTCGGTGTGGTCCGTGCCGTCCACCAGCGTCAGCAGGTCCCTGGCGATCCGCTCGCCGTGTTCGGCACGGTGCCACAGGACGGTGTGCACGCCCGCCTGGACGCACTGCCGCAGCAGCGGGCCGTGGTGGTCGGGCGGGCAGCACAGCACCACCGTGCCGGCGTCGCGGTGCACTTCGAGCTGGGCGCGGGCCACCTTGCGGTCGGTGTGCCGGTGGTCGAGGACGACCGCTTCGGCCTGCGGCAGCGCGGCGGTGCGGTGCTTCCAGCCGGCATAGCTCTCCCGGGACCGCTCGGTGGTGCGTACCACCACCCGCCGGGTGATGCCGGGCGCGAACGGGCCGTCCTCGTCGCTGTCGCAGGACTCCCAGGAGTCCACGTCGAGGCCGAGCCAGGCGGCCGGCAGGAAGAACTCCACCAGCGCGGTCTCCGGGTCCTCCCTGACCTCGGTGCGCAGCGCCCGGCGGATGTCGTCGATCACCTGCTCGCTGCCCGCCTCGGTGTCCCGGACCATGAGGAGGCGGTGCGAGGCGCGGTCGGGCCAGGTCCACATCTGGTACGTGAAGCCACGGCCCGCGGGCCCCGGCAGCAACTCGACCTGGACGCGCGGGGCGAAGCGCGGCGCGACGGGGGCGAAGCCCGCCGGGTGGGCGGCGCCGGGCGCCGGGGGCCGGACCGCGGCGGCCGCGAGGTCGGCCCTGAACTGCCTGACCGCCGCCTCGTCCACACCCGAACGGGCGGCGACGCGGCCGGTCCAGGCGTCCAGGTCGTCGGCCGGGTAGGCACCGGCCGCCCGTTCGTCCGTGCTGATCCGCACCACCCCTTGCAGCAGCGGCGGCAGTGGCGTCCCGGGGGCGGGCGGGAATCCTTCCAACGCGTCGACGGCGTCGGGCAGTCCGGCCACCGCGGGCAGTTCCGGCGCGTGCGGCAGGACCCGCTCCAGCAGGGTGCGCGGGTCGGTGCGGGAGCAGTGGGCCAGCAGTCCCGACAGGTCGCGGCGCTGCTGGGTGGTCAGGTATTCGCCGGGGCGTACCGTGCGGGCCGCTCTGCGCAGCGCTTCCCAGTCGTCCCGTGCGCCGTGGGCGGCCGTGCCGTGCGGGCCGCCCCGGGGTTCCTGGTGGTCCCGGACCAGTTCGAGGAGTTCGGGGATGCCGCGGCGGACGCCGACGGCCAGGCCGACCAGCCGCTCCAGGTCGGCGGCGGGTCCTGCCGACGGCCTGCCGAGCCGGGCGGCCAGCCGTTCCTCGCAGGCGAGCACCGCGTCCGGCCGGGTCAGGATCCGCTCCAGCGCGCCCAGCAGCTGTTGCACGCCGCGCTTGGCGGTGGGGACGGCGGGCGGCGGCAGGGTGGGCAGTTCGGCTTCGATGGCGGGCACGCTGAGGGCGTACATCGTCGGCTGCGCTCCGGCGGAGCCGTCCACGGGCCGGTGGACGGCGGCGACCAGGCCGACGACGGCCTGGCGTGCGCGGTCCCACAGCGGTCCGCCGCTGAATCCTTCGGTGACCTGTCCTGAGCCGAGCACGTCCAGCGCGATCCAGGGCGGTGCCGAGACCCGCGGCACCGCGCGCACGGTGGGCAGCGGATGGCCGCTGGCCCACAGGGCGATGACCTCGCCGGCGTGGCCGTGCGGCAGGAAGGGCGCGGGCTGCGCCCCGTCGGGCGGGTCGGCCGCCAGCTCCAGGACGGCGAGGTCTCCGTGGTACGGCACCCGGCCCGGCACGGCGGGTTCGCTGCCGCGGGCCGTGGCGCGCGGCGGTGACCACCATTCGTGCACGACGTGGGCGGTGAGGTCGCGGCCCGGTGCGAGGTGCGGCAGCCGGAGGGTGACCGCTTCGGCGCCGGGCGGCTGCCGGTCGAAACGGTCCCTGCCCAGCGCACTGTTGACGACATGGGCGCAGGTGAGGACGAGCCGGTCGGCGATCAGCACACCGCAGCCGATGGCCGCTCCGGCGTGCCGTACGGAGACGAAGGAGCGGTGCAGCGGGGTGTCGTCACCGGCACCGGTGATCACGGCGTCGTCCCGCCGGTCTCACCCGCGTCGCTGCCGAGCTTCCAGGTGGCGGAGACGGTGAAGCTGGCGTCGCCCTTGCCGGAGAACACCCCGAGCTTCAGGTCGGAGCCGAGAGTGACGCCGAACTGGACGGTGACCTCGTCCGGGTGGTGGCTGCTGTCCGCGATCGAGCGGTGGATCTGCCCGAGCACGCTGCCGAGCGGCCGCAGGGCCTCTTCGAGCACTTCGCCGCTGCGGGTGAGCGTGCGGTGCAGCCGGCTGTCGACGCTGACCGGCAGCGCCGACCCGAAGCCTTCGGGAAGTTCCAACTCGCTGTCACTGCCATGCTGTTGACCGCCGTCGCCCTCGGCAGGCCGGTGCCCTTCGGCCGGGGCGGCGGGTGTGGCCCGCAGCCATACGACAGTGCCGTCATCGATGCTGAGTGCTACGTCCCCCATGTCGATCAGTCTGACACGGGCGCGGCGGAATGTGGTCTCTCTTTTGCGCCGGAGACGTAGCGGACGCGACCTCGGCCGCGGGCGCTACGGGGGCACCCGCGGGGGCGGGTGCCCAGGGTGTCAACTGTCGAGCAACGCCCGTGCCAGCTGGCGGGATTGGGCGACGAGGCGGTCCTGGGAGTCCCAGATCTCGCCGTCCTCCTCCAGGAAGCCGCCCGCGAGATTACGGGTGCTCAGGACGACCCGCAGCGGGCCGGGAGCCGGGCGGCAGCGGATGTGGGTGGTGAGTTCCACGGTCGGCACCCAGCCGGACAGGCCCAGGTCGAAGGCGGTGGGCGGCATGCCGTCGACGGCCAGCAGGAGGGACAGCGGGTCGTGGTCGCGCCCGTCGGCGAGGCCGAACCAGCCGCGCATCTCGCCCTTGCCGGAGGGGGCGCCGACCGCCCAGCCGGCGGTGGCCGGATCCAGCCGCACCGCCAGCCGGTCGGCGATGGAGGTGCTGCCGGGTATCGGCGGCTGCCCTCCGGGCGCGCTGTCGGCACCCAGGCAGTGTTCGTACGGGGGCAGCGCGGGCGGCTTGGCGCTGGTGCGGACGTCGTCGGGCAGCGCGTCGAGGTCGCCGTAGGCCCCGAGCACCCGCAGCCGCTCGACCTCGGTGCCGTCCTCCGTGAACTGCACGAGGGTGGCGGCGCCGGTGGACATCGTCCGGCCGGTGCGGACCACCTCGGTGCGTATGACGGCCGGCCCCGGGACCGAGGCGGTCAGGTAGTGCGCGGTGACGGAGAACGGGTCCGGGTGCGGCAGGGTGTCGCCCAGGGCGCGGCCCATCAGGGCGAGCAGGAAGCCGCCGTTGACCGCGTGGACGACCGTCCAGCCGGCCGGGAGCCGGGCGTCGTAGACGCCGGGGGCGCGGCGCACGACCGCCGTATCGCGGTCGAACTCGCTGTTACCTGGGGTCACCGTAGCCATGGCATGCACGCTACACCGAACAGTTACCGACCGGTAGTGTCACTTTGATGGCACACATCCGGCCACGGCACCTCCTGGGCCTGCGATGATTCCGCCATGCTTCACGTGCTCTACCTGGTCGGCGTCGCCGCCTTCGCCGCGAGCGGAGTGCTGGCCGCGTACCGCGCCAACATGGATCCCTTCGGCGGCCTGGTGCTCGCCTTCGCCGCCTCGATCTCCGGCGGCACGCTGCGCGATCTCATCCTCAACCGGCATCCGCTGTACTGGACCCACGACTGGGTACTGCTGACAGTGATCATCTGCGTCGGCGTCGGCACCATGATCTATCTGCGCTTCCGGACCCTGCCGCACAAGTCCCTGCTGGTCGTCGACGCCGCCGGGCTCGCCGTCGTCACCGTGATCGGCGCCCGCGCCGCCATCGACGCGGGCGCCACCCCGCTCGCCGTGATCATCCTCGCGGTGCTGACCGGCGTGACGGGCGAGGTCGTCCGGGACGTGCTGTGCGGGGAGTTCCCTCCGCTGCTGCTGCGCGAGGACGTCTACGCCATCGCCGCCCTGGCCGGCGGCTGCTGCCTGCTGGCGCTGCACCACCTCGGCGTCAACGGCACCGCGGCGACCGCGGCATCGGCCGGTCTGGTCTTCGCCCTGCGGATGGCCGCGGTCTACCTCGGACTGCACCTGCCCCGGCCGCAGCAGCTGAAGGGCGGCCGGGGCACGGCGGACTGACGGGCCCCGGCCCGCCCGGCTACTTGCCCGGCAGCTCGGGCCGCTCCGGCGTGTGGAGCCAGGTGGTGAAGAGGTCACCAAGCCGCTGTCCCGAGATCTTCTCGGCGAGCGCGATGAACTGCGAGGTCTCGGCGTTGCCGTAGCGGTGCGCCGAGGTCCAGGCCGGCAGCAGCCGGAAGAACGCCTTGTCGCCGATCCGCTCGCGCAGCGCCTGGAGCGTCATCGCGCCCCGCTCGTAGACCGAGTCGGAGAACATCGTGTCGCGCTGCGGGTCGCCAACCTTGATCTTCCAGAAGTCGTCGCCCGCCGGTATCGACGCGTACTCCGCGCGGAACGCGTCGTGGGCGCTCTTGGTGCCCTTGTGCTCGCTCCAGAGCCACTGCGCGTAGGTCGCGAAGCCCTCGTTGAGCCAGATGTTCTTCCACTGCTTGACCGAGACCGAGTCGCCGAACCACTGGTGGGCCAGCTCGTGGACGATCGTCGTCTCGTTGCGGACCGCCGAGTACACCGGCTTGGACTGCACCTCCAGCGAGAAGCCGGCCTGCGGCATGTCGTCGACGACCGCGCCGGTCTCCTCGAAGGGGTACGGGCCGAAGAGCTCGGACCAGTAGTCGGTGGCCGCGGCGGTGACGCCGTAGACGTCGACCTTGCCGGTGGGCAGGGTCGGGTCGGTGGCGACGTAGATCGGCGTGCCGCCGGGTGTGGTACCCGTCTTGACGTCGAACTTTCCGATGGTGGCGGTGGCGAGGTACGGCGCCATCGGGCGGCTCTCCCGCCAGTGCGCGTACGAACGGCCGTTGCGCTCGCCGGAGTCGACGAGGCGGCCGTTGGAGACGCCGGTCAGGCCCTTGGGCGCGTCGATCCGGATGTCGTAGGTCGCCTTGTCGCTCGGGTGGTCGCTGGAGGGGAACCACGTCGAGGCGGCGTTCGGCTCGCAGGCGACGAAGACGCCGTCCTTGGTCTTCATCCAGCCGTAGTCGGACCCGAAGACGATCGGGCCGCTCAGCGGCTTGGGTACGCCGCTGTAGACCACGGTCACGGTGAACTTGCGGCCGCGGAGCAGCGGATCGCCCGGCCGCACGGTCAGCTCGTCGCCGGATCTGCTGAAGTCCGCCCGGCGGCCGTTGACCCGGACCGAGGCGACATCGAGTTTCTGCAGGTCGAGGTCGAAGGCGGAGAGGTTCTGGGTGGCCCTGGCGGTCAGTGTCGTGCGGCCGTCGAGGCGGCCGCTGTCGGGGTGGTAGCTGACGCCCAGGTCATAGTGCAGGGCGTCGAACCCGCCGTTGCCGAGGTTCGGGAAGTACGCGTCGCCGACGCCGGGCGCGCCGGGCGATGCCCCTGGCACGGCGGCCGATGCGCCGGGCCCTGCGGCGATGGACGCGGCGGCGGCCACCGCGGTGGCGAGCGCGAGCAGACGGGTACCGCGACGGGCAGAACGGGAGAGTGCCATGAGCCGTCCCTTCGAACACACGGAGGAATGAAGCAACCGTGCCGACTCTGCACTCTCCCGCGCCGCTTTACCCGGGACTTTGCCAAGTCCTCAGGCGTGACCGCCAGTTGACTCCTTACCGCCCGCACCACCGGCCGCCGCCGGCTCACCGGTGACCGGCTCCGGGTGGTGGCAGGCGACCTGGTGCCCGGTGCGCAGCGCGACCAGCGGCGGCTCGGTGGTGGTGCACACCTCGGTCGCCTTCCAGCAGCGGGTGCGGAACCGGCAGCCGGACGGCGGGTTGATCGGCGAGGGCACGTCGCCCTTGAGCAGGATCCGGTCGCGCTCGGTACGCCGCTTCGGGTCCGGCACCGGCACCGCCGACAGCAGCGCCTTGGTGTACGGGTGCAGCGGCGACGCGTAGAGCGAGGCGCGGTCGCTCAACTCCACGATCTTTCCGAGGTACATGACCGCGATCCGGTCCGATACGTGCCGGATGACCGAGAGGTCGTGGGCGATGATGACGTAGGTCAGCCCCAGCTCGTCCTGGAGGTCGTCCATGAGGTTGACGACCTGCGCCTGGATGGAGACGTCGAGGGCCGAGACCGGCTCGTCGGCCACCACCAGCTTCGGCTTGAGCGCCAGGGCGCGGGCGATGCCGATGCGCTGCCGCTGGCCGCCGGAGAACTCGTGCGGGTAGCGGTTGTAGTGCTCCGGGCTCAGGCCCACCAGCTCCAGCAGCCGCTGCACCTCCTTCTTCACTCCGCCCTCCGGCTCCACGCCCTGGAGGCGGAAGGGGGTGCCGATGATCCCGCCGATGGTGTGCCGCGGGTTCAGCGAGCCGTACGGATCCTGGAAGATCATCTGGACGTCGCGGCGCATCGGCCGCAGCCTGCCCGTGGACAGGTGGGTGATGTCCTTGCCCTCGAACTCGATGCTTCCGCCGGTCGGTTCGTCGAGCCGGGTGATCAGCCGGCCCATCGTGGACTTGCCGCAGCCGGACTCGCCGACCACGCCGAGGGTCTCCCCCGGGTACACGTCGAAGTCGATGCCGTCGACCGCCTGCACGGCCCCGACCTGCCGCTTGAGCAGCCCCTTGGTGATCGGGAAGTGCCGCATCAGACCGCGCACCCGCAGCAGCGGCTCGGCGTCGGACGCGGCCGGGGACGCGGCATCGCCCGGCCCGTCCGCCGGGGTGTTCTGGCTCTCGTCGTCAGTCGTCTCGGTCACAGCTTCGGCGCAATCTCTTCGGTCCAGATACGCTCCCGCTCCTGCGGCGCCATGTGGCAGGCGGAGAAGTGCCCGCCGTCGACCTGGCCGAGTTCGGGGCGCACGGTGCGGGTGAGGTTGTCCTTGGGGACGTCCGCGTACGGGCAGCGGGGGTGGAAGGCACAGCCGGACGGCACGTTGATCAGGCTGGGCGGCGCGCCCTTGACCGGGATGAGCCGGTCGGTCTGATCGCGGTCGATCCGCGGCATCGAGCCGAGCAGGCCCCAGGTGTAGGGGTGCTGCGGCGTGGCGAAGATCCGCTCGGCGGGGCCGCGTTCGACGCACCGGCCGCCGTACATCACCAGCAGGTCGTCGGCCAGCTCGGCCACCACCCCCAGGTCGTGGGTGATGATGACGACCGCGGAGCCGAACTCCTTCTGCAGATCGCGGATCAGGTCCAGGATCTGCGCCTGGACGGTGACGTCGAGGGCGGTGGTCGGCTCGTCGGCGATCAGCAGTTCCGGGTTGTTGACCAGCGCCATCGCGATCATGGCGCGCTGGCGCATACCGCCGGAGAACTGGTGCGGATGGTCGTCCACCCGCTTGTCGGGCTGCGGGATGCCGACCCGGTCGAGCATCTCGACGGCCCGCTTGCGCGCCGTCTTCTTGTCGACGTCGTTGTGGACCCGGTACGCCTCCACGATCTGCTGGCCGACCGTGTAGTAGGGGTGCAGCGCGGACAGCGGGTCCTGGAAGATCATCGCCATCTCGCGGCCCCGCAGCCGCCGCACCTCGTCCGGCTCGGCGCCGACAAGTTCCTTGCCGTCCAGCCAGATCTCACCGGACATCCGGACCTTGCTGCGCTGCTGCCGTGAGGCGCGGTGCAGGCCCATCACGGCGAGCGAGGTGACGGACTTGCCGGAGCCCGACTCGCCGACGATGCCGAGCGTCTTGCCCTTCTCCAGGGCGAAGGAGAGCCCGTCGACGGACTTCACGAGGCCGTCGTCGGTCGGGAAGTGCACCTGGAGGTCCCGCACTTCGAGGAAGGCGGTGGGCGCGATCCCGCTCCCGGCCGCGGGCACCGGACCGGCCGCTGTGGCAGGGGCCGTCGCGGGCTCGGGCTCGGTAACGGTCCCGGCCTCGGGCTCCGGCTCGACCGAAGACGCCGTGCCGGCCTTGTCCTCGGAGGTTCCGGAGGATTCGGAGGAATCAGTCACGAGAGCCTCACCCGCGGATCGACGGCGGCGTACAGAACGTCCACCACCAGGTTGCAAAGGACGATGAAGAACGCGGCGAGCAGCGTGACGCCGAGGACCTTCGGCAGGTCGTTGTCGGTGATCGCCTGCACCGCGAAGGCGCCCACCCCTTGCAGCGAGAAGACCTGTTCGGTGATCAGCGCTCCGCCCAGCAGCAGCCCCAGGTCCATGCCGAAGACGGTGACGATGGGCGTGAGGGCGGCGCGCAGGCCGTGCCGGACGACGACCGTACGCTCCCCCAGGCCCTTGGCCCGCGCGGTACGGATGTAGTCCTCGCCGAGGGTTTCCATCATCCCGGCTCTGGTGAGGCGGGCGTACAGCGCCGAATAGAGGAAGGCCAACGTCACCCAGGGCAGGACCAGCGTTCTGGCCCACAGGAAGGGATTCTCCAAGAGCGGCACGTAGTCGCTGCGTTCGAAGATCGGCCACTGATAGGTGAACAGGGCCAGCGCGACCGCTCCGGTGAAGAACATCGGCAGCGAGACGCCGGCCAGCGCGATGCCCATCGACAGCCGGTCGAAGATCGAGCCGGGGCGCAGCGCGGAGATCACGCCGGTGGTGATGCCGGAGACCAGCCAGACGACCGCCGCGCCGAAGGCGAGCGAGAGGGTGACCGGAAGCCGGGACTGGATCTCCGGCCAGACCTCGATGTGGGTCTTGAACGAGTAGCCGAAGCACGGCACGTTGCAGCGTGCCGCTTCCGGACCGAACTTGTAGTCCACGCCGACGAAGATGCCCTTGAGGAACTCCCAGTACTGTTCGTACACGGGTTTGTCCAGGCCGAGATTCCTCTTCACCGCGGCGATGTCGGCAGGTGTGGGCGCCTTGCCGATGTACTGCTGGGCAAGTTGGTCGGTGGTCTGCCCGGCGAGCTTCGGCAGCAGGAAGAAGATGCCGAAGGTGACCGCGCTGACGATCAGCAGCAGGATCACCGCGCTGATCAACCTGCGGATGATGTACGAGAACACGGGGATGCGGCGTCGGTGCCCGCGGGCCGGACCGGCCGGCCGACGGGCACCAATGCCTTCACCTGCCTTCCGGGGCTTACTTCTTGACGCCGATGGTGAGGTAGTCGTACTGACCGCTGTAGGCCGAGGTCGACACCAGGTTGGTGGCCTTGGGCGAGCGGTAGTTCAGCACCTTGAAGTAGGTGAGCGGAACCAGCGCGGCCTGCTCCATGGCCTTCTTGTCGATCTCGGCGTACGCCTTCTCGCGCGCGGCCTTGTCGGGGTTGGCGACGGCGCCGTCGAGCAGCTTGTTGATCTCCGGGTCGTCCAGCTCCGAGAGGTTGGAGTTGCCGGACTGGCTGATGGCCTTGCCGTGCAGGATCTGCTGGAGGTAGCCGTAGCCGGTCGGGAAGTCGGCGCCCCACTGCATCATCATCAGGCCGACGTTGTTCTTCTGGTTGAACTTCGGCACACCGGCGTAGTCCGAGAAGTACTTGCTCGTCGGGTACTGCTGGATCTTGGCGTTGACGCCGATCTGCTTCAGCGAGTCGACGACCGAGGTCGCCGCGTCCACCTCTTCCTGGCGGTCGTTGCGCGCCAGGATCGTGGTGTTGACCTTGCCGGCGCCGCACTTGGCCCAGTGCTTCTTGGCCTCGGTGAGGTCCAGCTTGTCGCCGGAGTACTTCTGCGGGTACAGGTCGTACTTCTGGTAGCCGTCGATGTCGGTCGGCAGGACCGTGGAGGCCAGGTCACCGCGGATCGGGCCGCCGAGCGAGGTCTGCACGGCCTTCTTGTCGACGGCGTACTCGACGGCCTTGCGGCACTCGACGTTGGTGAACGGCTTCACCTTGGTGTTGATCGCCATGTAGTTGAGCCGCTGGCCGAGGGCGTTGTCGGTGTTGCCCTTCTCCTTGGAGTTGGTCAGCAGCTGGGCCTGCGTCTGCGCGTCGACGCCCTTGCCCGCCATGTCGACCTGGGTGTTGCCGGCCAGCAGGTCCTTGTCGATGGTGGACTGGGCCACCTTCAGCTTCAGGACGATCTTGTCGGGCAGCTGCTTGCGCAGCGGGTCGGTCTTGGCGTCCCAGTGCGGGTTGCGGACCAGGGTGAGCTGCTTGCCCTCCTGGTAGTCCTGGAACTTGTAGGACCCGGAGGAGACCACGTGCTTGGTGTAGTCCGCGCCCTTGTCCTTGTCCTGCGGGACCGGCGCCGTCTGCGGGGCGCTGACCAGGTAGTCGAACTCCGCGAACGCCTTCTTCAGGTGGAAGACGATGGTCTGGTCGTCCGGCGTCTCGATGGACTTCAGGCCGGCCTTGCTCTTGTCCTTGTACGGGCCCTTGTAGCCGTCGCCGTCGTTGTCCTTGAGGAACTGCTGGAAGTAGTTCGGACCCAGGGACAGCGTGTCACGGGCGAAGTTGCTGCGCTCGACCGCGTACTTGACGTCCTGCGAGGTGATGGCGGAACCGTCGTCGTACTTCAGACCCTTGCGGATCTTGTACGTCCAGGTCTTGCCGCCGTCGCTGGACTTGCCCATCGACTCGGCCAGGTCCGGCGCGAGTTCGTTGCCCTTGGAGCCGGGCGCCGCCTTGAAGGCGGTCAGTGAACGCGCGTAGAGGCGGCTGAAGTTGTAGACGAACGCGTAGTAGGTGTTGCCGGGGTCGAACGACTCGGGCGTGTCGCTCATCGCGTAGTTGAGCGTGCCGCCCTTCTCGTTCGAGACGTTGACGATGCCCTTGGTCGCGGCGTTCGCCTCCCCGGAACTTCCGGAGGTGCCGCCCCCGCTGCAGCCGGCCAGCAAAAGGCCCGCACTGGTGATGGCCGCTGTCGCCGCGACCGGAACTGACCTTCGCATGATGGTGGCTGTCCCCTTCATTCGTCGGAAAACGTCGGAAAACTTCGGAAGAGAGAAATCATCGGAGCGCCGGGATGCGGGCGCCGGTCCGCGGTCCGGCGGACCTCAGCGGCTGCGCGGGTCCAGCGCGTCCCGCAGTCCGTCGCCGAGCAGGTTGAACGCCAGCACGGTGACGAAGATCGCGATACCGGGGACGAGCATGTACTGCGGGTCGACCTCGTAGTACTTGACCGCCTGGTTGAGCATCCCGCCCCAGGACGCCTGGGGCGGCTGGATGCCGACGCCCAGGAAGCTCAGGGCCGCCTCGAAGAGGATGTTGGAGGGGATCAGCAGCGTCGAGTAGACGACGATCGGGCCGACGAGGTTGGGCAGCAGCTCGCGGAAGAGGATGAACGGGCCGCGCGCACCCATGCCGCGGGCCGCGTCGACGAATTCCCGCTCGCGCAGCGACAGCGTCTGGGCGCGCACGATCCGGCCCATGTACGGCCAGTTGAAGAACCCGATCACGAAGATCAGCACGGAGAGGTGCAGCGGCAGTCCGGTGAGGCCGAAGGCGCCGCCCTGGAGGGACGCGGAGATCGCGATGGCGAACAGCAGCAGCGGGAACGCCAGGAAGACGTCCATCAGCCGGCTGATGACCGCGTCGACCCGGCCCCGGTAGAAGCCGGCGATCACTCCCATGACCGTACCGATGGCCACCGACAGCAGGGTGGCGCCGAAGGCGACGATCAGCGAGACCCAGGAGCCCTCCAGCACGCGGGCGAGCAGGTCACGGCCGAACTTCGGGTCCACGCCCAACGGGTGGTCCAGGCTCATCCCGCCCATGTCGCCCTTGGGCAGCGTGGTGTTGGGGTCGATGAGCGACTGCTGCGGCGCGTCCGGGTCCAGTCCGAGCAGGGCCTGGATCGGACGGGACAGCGCGGCGATGGCGATGAGGAGGATGACAACGATGGCGCCCACCACCGCGACCTTGTCTCGGCGGAAGCGCAGCAGCGCGATGCGGCCGAGCGAACGCCCCTCGATCCGCTTGGTCTCCACGCCCTGCAGCACCGCTTCCGGCTGCGCCTGCGCAGCCGCCCCGGTGGTCTCGATCGGTGCGGTCACGGTGCCTTTGACCCCTCTCGGCCGACGGTGGCCGGCCCACGCCCCGCCGCGGTGGCGGCCTGGTTCACATCACTGGTGCAAGTGGTGCAGGTGCCGCGGAAGTTCGCCCCGCGGCAGTCCACAGGGCCACGCGACACCGGTGGTCGGATGACGTTCGTACACAGGGCCGAGACCCTGCTGCCGGAGTCTTCATCCGATTCGCGATCACTCACCAGCCCTGACGGTGAATGGATGCGCAACTGTGATGTGGTCAGCAGGTTTCCGTTATACGGACAGAACTACCGGCTCAGCGGAGCAGGCGGACACGAAGGAGGGGCCCAACGGGTGGGCAGACAGGGAGAATTCGCCCGTAAATCGACGCCTCGACGGCGCCGGGCGGCGTCAGTAGGGACGCGGGTAGCCGTAACCGTAGGACGGCGCGGGGGCGGGCATCCGACCACCGGGTCCGCCGTAGCCGTCCCGGTCGAAGAAGGGGCGCGCACAGGCCCGCATCCACATGCCGACGGGGTCGTACTCGTCGTTCATCGCGACGGTCGAGACCGGCAGGCCGTCCGGCACCGCGCCGATCGACTGCTGGATCATCAACCGCACCGCGTCCACGGCCTGTTGGCCGGTGTCGTACAGGTCGAGGCCGATGGCCAGATACGGCGCCCCGAGCGCGGGCTGCACCCAGGCCCTGCGCAACGCCCTTACGGCCGGCGTACGGTGCGCGTTCTGCGCGAGCAGGGCGTAGAACTGCGGGAGTTCGATGGCCGGTTCGGTGATCCGCAGCGGCCCTGCGGGCAGCCGGTCAAGGCCGCCGGCGATCCGGCGCAGGTCCAGCCAGGGAATGCCGACGCCGCCGCCGGGAGCGTGCGGATTCAGCCACAGGCCCCAGCGGTCGGGAAAGAGCGAGGCGGCGATGTCGACGCCGGTGACCAACTCGTGGTCGCGGTTCCAGCCGGAGGCGGCGAGTTCCGGCGCCGAGGTGACGCAGGGCGCGTAGCCGAGCCCTTCGACCTCCATGTTTCCGTACTGCGCGTCGGGCATTCCGGCCCGGCCCTGCCAGAGCAGCATCCAGACCTGTCCGGCGGCGAGGGCGTGCAGCAGCGCCTCGTAGGCGTCGTAGCGGCCGGGCGAGACCTGCGCCAGCATCTGTTCGACCTGACCGGCCGCCGCCGCTCCCTGATGCGCACCCGCGCTCACGTGGTCCGTCCCTTCTCCGGCAGGCACCGTGGGGTGCGCCCGCCCGTCATCCAACCAGCTTACGAGTGGTCCCGGGCGTAGAAGGGGCGCACGCGCTCCAGCATCCGGTCGGCCACCGGGTCACCCTGAGCGATGTCCAGCATGACGAGCTGGACGGGCCAGGGCACCGGGACCGCACCGAGCGCACGTCCCAGGGCCGACAGCGCGGCCTCCCGCGTGCGGTCGTCGTGCAGCGGCACGGCGGCGGTGTCGACCTGAACTCCGACGAACAACGCGGGCGTGTCGCCTTCCACACTGGCCAGGACACGTCGGGCAGTCAGGACAAATCCGGCGGCCGAGAACTCCAGACCCGCCGCCGCGAGGAAGTCCACCGGCTCGTCCTGCCAGTCCGGTTCGAAGAGCCGCACCCGGCCGCCGGACGAAACGGCCCCGGCCTCCGGACCGCCCTCCCGGCACAGCGCGGCCACCGCGGGCGCCGGCAGCGGCACCCCGACCGTGCCGTCGGGGTTGACGGCGATGCCGAGCTTCGCCGGCAGCCCGCGGGCGAACTCCCTGGCCGGCGCGACGGTGAAGGGCAGGTGCGAGCCGACGACCCGCAGGAACTCCTGCTCGGAGCTGTAGACCGGCACGTAGGCGAGGCCGTCCAGCTCGACGGTGGGCAGGTCGAGGCCGCCGGCACCGAGGCCCGCGCCGTCCGGCCCGCCGCCGTTCGGCAGCGGGATCCACAGCCGGCTGCGGCCCAGCACCTCCACGATCCGGGCGCCCGCGCCCGGGTGCCCGACCGAGGCCGCGAGCACCTCTTCCAACTCGTTGGCCGGCCATGCCAGCCGAGGTATCCCGTGCTCCGAAAAATTCATGTCCATCCGCCCACTTCCAACCGCGCTACCTGGCCGAAAAGCCTAGACGAGTGCACGGGGCAGTGGGTTGCCCGCCCGTGGTGCCGGTTCCGCGCGGCCCGCTCAGCCGAATCCGACCGTGCGCAGCGCGTCGGCGGCCGCCCGGTCCAGCAGGACGGCCGAGCCGAAGCCCCGGGGCAGCCGTCCCCGCTCCGCCCCGCCGAGCAGCCTGCCGACGGCCCTGCGGTGCCGGGCGAAGGCGTACCAGGACACCTCGCGTCCGCGCAACGCCTGGCCGTCAAGCGCCACTTCGGCCGGCACGTCCAGCAGCACCAGGTGCACTGCGCGGCCGTCCCTGCGGGCCGCGCGCGCGATCCAGCGGCGCACCCACGCGAGCGTCCCGCAGTCGTGCACCACCACGCTGCCGCCCGAGCGCAGCGCGCGGCGCAGCCCGGCGTAGTGGGCGGCACGGACCAGCGGGCGGTAAAGCGGGTACGGCCACCGGCGCAGCCTGCCGCGCTCCCAGCGTGCGCGGGCGTCCTGCGAGTCGATGCGGTGCACCGGGGCGCCGCGGCCGTCCAGGGCCGGGACGAGGCGGTGCATCAGCGTGCTCTTGCCGCTGCCGGGCAGTCCGGAGACCACGACGAGGGCGCCGGCGGCGCAGTGCAGCCCCGTCAGGTGCCGGGCGGCGGGCAGCCCCCGCAGGTCCATGACCTGCGGGCCGAGCCCCGGCCGTGCCAGGGGCTGCGACACGACCCGCGGTGCGCGTCGGGGCCGCGGCAGCGCGGCGCCCGCGGCCCCCGAAGTCGTCGCGTATGCGGCCTCGCTGTGCACCGTGATCGCCCCTCCCGGTCCGGTGGTCCGGGCCTGGCCCGTCCCTCCCCGCAGAGTGTCAAGAAAAGGTAATGTCCATCAAGGCGGTTGGCCGGCTCTTCGGTCTGCCGAAGGGGGCGGCGGCCAGGGCTCCTGCGTCCGGCGATCCCGTGCAATGATGTCGGCGCCACGTGCACACCTTCGTTCACATGTGCACCGTCAACTGCATACCGGCCGCTTGAATCCGCGCGGGAGAGTCCCCGGCCGTGCGCCGGGGCGCCGAAGGAGCAAGTCCTCCCTTGAATCTCTCAGGCCCCGATACCGCGCGGGCGAGGCAGATCTGAAAAGCGAGCCACTGCCCGGTTGAAGGGGCGGCTCCACCCAAGGTGCAAACCGGCCCGTTCGCGGGATTCCGGTGAACCTCTCAGGTTCCGATGACAGATGGGGAGACATGTCCTCTCACCCATGCCTGGGAGCCCGGAACCATGACAGAAGCCCCCCGCCGCACGGCGCTGGATGCCACCCATCGCGCGCTCGGCGCGACCATGACCGACTTCGCCGGCTGGGACATGCCGCTGCGCTACGGCAGTGAGCGCGACGAGCACGTCGCCGTCCGCACCCGCGCCGGCCTCTTCGACCTCTCCCACATGGGCGAGATCACCATCACCGGACCGCAGGCCGCCGACCTGCTGGACTACGCCCTGGTCGGCAACATCGGCGGGGTCAGGGCCGGCCGCGCCCGCTACACCATGATCTGCGAGGCCGGCGGCGGCATCCTCGACGACCTGATCGTCTACCGGACCGGCGACCAGGAGTACCTGGTCGTCGCGAACGCCTCCAACGCCCAGATCGTCCTGGACGAGCTGACCGCACGCGCGGGCGGTTTCGACGCCGCGATCCGCGACGACCGGGACGCGTACGCGCTGCTCGCGGTGCAGGGCCCGGAGTCCCCCCGCATCCTCAAGGCCGTCACCGACGCAGACCTGGACGGGCTGAAGTACTACGCGGGCCTGCCCGGCACGGTCGCCGGCGTCCCGGCGCTGATCGCCCGTACCGGCTACACCGGTGAGGACGGCTTCGAGCTGTTCGTCCGGCCCGCCGACGCGGTCGCCCTGTGGGAGGCGCTGACCGCGGCCGGCAAGGACGCGGGCCTGGTGCCGTGCGGGCTTTCCTGCCGCGACACCCTGCGCCTGGAGGCGGGCATGCCGCTGTACGGGCACGAGCTGACCGCCGCGACCACGCCGTTCGACGCGGGCCTCGGACGGGTCGTGAAGTTCGAGAAGACCTCCAACGGCGGTGACTTCGTGGGCCGCGCCGCGCTGGAGGCGGCCGCCGCCCGCGCCGAGTCCGCCCCGCCCCGCAAGCTGGTGGGCCTGATCGCCGAGGGCCGCCGCGTCCCGCGGGCCGGCTACCCCGTGGTCGACGCGGCGGGCACGGTCATCGGCGAGGTCACCTCCGGAGCGCCGTCACCCACCCTCGGCAAGCCGCTGGCCATCGCGTACGTCGACGCCGCGCACGCCGCGCCGGGCACCGAGGGCGTCAGGGTCGACATCCGCGGCAGCCACGAGCCGTACGAGGTCGTCGCGCTGCCCTTCTACAAGCGGCAGAAGTAGCCCGCTCCCGGGGCACACCCCGGCGCCGCCGCACCCCGTGTGTCTCACTGTGCAAGACCCCTTTCACGATCACCCCTTCGCGTACAGGAGAATCGACCCATGAGCAACCCCCAGCAGCTGCGCTACAGCAAGGAGCACGAGTGGCTGTCGGTCGCCGAGGACGGCGTCTCGACGGTCGGCATCACGGAGCACGCGGCGAACGCGCTCGGCGATGTCGTCTTCGTGCAGCTTCCTGAGGTCGGTGCCACGGTCACGGCGGGCGAGAGCTGCGGTGAGCTGGAGTCGACCAAGTCGGTCAGCGATCTCTACGCGCCGGTCGACGGCGAGATCATCGAGGTCAACGAGGTCGTCACCGATGACCCTTCGCTGGTGAACTCCGCCCCGTTCGAGGGCGGCTGGCTGTTCAAGGTGAAGATCACCGCCGAGCCGGGTGACCTGCTCTCCGCTGACGAGTACACCGCCTTCACCGCCGGCTGAGTACGCCGCTCCGCCCCGCCCGTCCCGGAAGCGCTTCGCGCCCCCTGACTCCCCAGGAAAGACTCATGTCGCTTCTCAACAGCTCCCTCCATGACCTCGACCCCGACGTCGCCGCCGCCGTCGATGCCGAGCTGCACCGCCAGCAGTCCACCCTCGAAATGATCGCCTCGGAGAACTTCGCTCCGGTCGCCGTCATGGAGGCCCAGGGCTCCGTCCTCACCAACAAATACGCCGAGGGCTACCCCGGCCGCCGCTACTACGGCGGCTGCGAACACGTCGACGTCGTCGAGCAGATCGCCATCGACCGCATCAAGGCGCTCTTCGGCGCCGAGGCCGCCAACGTCCAGCCGCACTCCGGCGCACAGGCCAACGCCGCCGCCATGTTCGCCCTCATCAAGCCGGGCGACACCATCCTGGGCCTCAATCTCGCCCACGGCGGCCACCTCACCCACGGCATGAAGATCAACTTCTCCGGCAAGCTCTACAACGTGGTCCCCTACCACGTCGACGAGAAGTCGAACCTGGTCGACATGGAAGAGGTCGAGCGCCTCGCCAAGGAGCACCGCCCGAAGCTGATCGTGGCCGGCTGGTCCGCCTACCCGCGTCAGCTGGACTTCGCGGAGTTCCGCCGCATCGCGGACGAGGTCGGCGCGTACCTGATGGTCGACATGGCGCACTTCGCCGGTCTGGTCGCCGCGGGCCTGCACCCCTCGCCCGTGCCGCACGCCCACGTCGTGACCACCACCACCCACAAGACCCTCGGCGGCCCCCGCGGCGGCGTCATCCTCTCCACCCAGGACCTCGCCAAGAAGATCAACTCGGCGGTCTTCCCGGGCCAGCAGGGCGGTCCCCTGGAGCACGTCATCGCGGCGAAGGCGGTGTCCTTCAAGGTCGCCGCATCGGACGACTTCAAGGAGCGCCAGCAGCGCACCCTGGACGGTGCCCGCATCCTGGCCGAACGCCTCGTCCAGGACGACGTCACCGAGCACGGCGTCTCGGTCCTGTCCGGCGGCACCGACGTCCACCTCGTCCTCGTCGACCTGCGTCACAGCCGGCTTGACGGCCAGCAGGCCGAGGACCGCCTCCACGAGGTCGGCATCACGGTCAACCGCAACGCGGTCCCGAACGACCCGCGGCCCCCGATGGTCACCTCCGGCCTGCGCATCGGCACCCCGGCGCTGGCCACCCGCGGCTTCCAGGAGGCCGACTTCCGCGAGGTCGCCGACATCATCGCCGAGGCGCTCAAGCCGTCGTACGACACCGAGTCCCTCAAGGCCCGGGTCACCGCGCTCGCCGAGAAGTACCCGCTCTACCCCTCGCTCTGAGGGGCACGCGCCACGATGTGACGCGATGCACGAACTGAGCCTTCCCGAGGCCGGTCCGCCGGCATCCGGAAGGTGAACGGGCCGCGAGCCCGGGGCCGTTGGTCCCGGGCTCGCGGTCTGCCTGCCCGCAATCCGTGCATTTGTCGGCACATAAGGTGGTATCGCCCTCGGTGACGGGGGTTTCCGCGACAGAGGACGGACACACGCACTCCATGGACATGAGCGCGGGCAACAGGAAGGGGCTCAGCCTCTTCGCCCTCATCATGATCGGCATCGGGTCGATCTTCGGCTCCGGCTGGCTCTTCGGCGCCGGCACCGCCGCCCAGGTGGCGGGCCCCGCCGCGCTGGCCGCCTGGGTGATCGGCGCCCTCCTCATCGGCATGATCGCCATGACGTACGCGGAGGTCGGCTCGGCGTACCCGATACCCGGCGGGATGGCCCGCTACGGCCATCTCTCGCACGGGCCCGTCCTGGGCTTCCTCACCGGCTGGGCGGTGTGGATCGCCGTCGCCTCGCTCATCCCGATCGAGTCGATCGCCGCCACCCAGTACATGTCCTCCTGGAGCTTCGGCTGGGCCCGCGGCCTGGTCGACGGGGAGCGCCACGAGCTGACCGTTTCGGGCATCGGCGTCGCGCTGGTCCTGACCTTCGCACTGTGGCTGACCTGCTACTGGTCGGTTCAGCTGCTGGCCCGCGCGAACACCGTCCTGACCCTGGTCAAGTTCGTGATCCCGGTCCTCGCGGTGGCCGCCCTGATCGCCTCCGGCTTCCACACCTCCAACTTCACCGCGCACGGCGGCTTCGCCCCGTACGGCTGGTCCGCGGTGCTGACCGCCGTCACCACGTCCGGCGTCGTCTTCGCCTTCAACGGCTTCCAGGCCGTGGTCAACCTCGGCGGCGCGGCCAGGAACCCGGGCCGGGCCATCCCGGTCGCACTGGTCGGGGCACTCGCCCTGGGCCTGGTGATCTACCTGGCGCTCCAGACCGCGTACCTGGGCGCCGTACCGCCCGAGCAGCTCACCACCGCGGGCGGCTGGCGGGGCGTGGACTTCAGTTCGCCGTTCGCCGATCTCGCCAAGCTGCTGATGCTGCACTGGGTCGTCACGATGCTCCAGTTCGGCGCCTTCATCTCGCCGGCCGGATCGAACATCGCCAACGTCGCCTCGGCCTCCTACATGGTCCAGAACATCGCCGAGACCGGCTTCTTCCCGAAGAAGCTGGCGGCCGTGCACCCCAGGTACGGCACCGCGCGCCCGGCGATGTGGCTCAACCTCGGCTTCTCCGTCCTGCTGCTGGTCACCGTCGGGCACAGCTGGGAGGCGCTGGCCGGGGTGATCTCGGCGGCCATGGTCATCTCGTATCTGATCGGCCCGGTCGCGGTCGGGGTCTTCCGGCGGACGAAGCCGGATCTGCCGCGCCCGTTCCGCCTCCCGGCCGCCGCCGTCCTGTGCCCGGTCACCTTCGCCTTCGCGGCCTGCGCGCTGTACTGGTCGCGGTCGCCGGACACCGCCAAGGTGGCGGCGCTCACCCTCATCGCGGTGCCCGTCGCCGCGCTGGTGCTGCGCCGGACCGGCCGGCGGCTGCGCGGGCAGTTCGCGCCGGCGTGGTGGATGGTCGCCTTCCTGCTGTGGATGGCGCTGGTCTCCGCGCTGGGCAGCCCGGACTTCGGCGGCCGTGGCATCATTCCCGGCGGCCTGGACATCGCGCTGGTCGCCGTCTCGGCCGTGGCCTTCTACTTCTGGGCGGTACGCGCCGGGGTCCGGGCCCATCACGCGGGCCTGGCCGGCGCGGAACCCGCGGCCGCCGCCCCGCCGGAGGCCGCCCCCGCGGCCGCGGCACCGCCCGTTACCCCGGAGGACGACCGCCCGACGGTTGCCGTCTGACCACGGGCGCCCGGTCCGGGTTACGCTCATCAGTCGGCGCAGAAACGTATCAACCACCCCATTGCTCCACCGTCCACCACGAGCAGACAAGGGAGTTCGCCACCGTGGCCATCTCTGTCTTCGACCTCTTCTCCATCGGCATCGGCCCCTCCAGCTCCCACACGGTCGGCCCCATGCGGGCCGCCCGGATGTTCGTCGGACGGCTCAAGAAGGACGGGCTGCTGGCCCAGACCGTGTCGGTGCGTGCCGAACTCTTCGGCTCGCTCGGCGCCACCGGTCACGGCCACGGCACCCCCAAGGCCGTCCTGCTCGGTCTGGAGGGCCACTCCCCGCGCTCCGTCGACGTCGAGAACGCCGACGCGCTCGTGGACCGCATCCGCAGGACCGGCCGGCTCCGCCTGCTGGAGGCCGAGATAGGCAGCGCGCACGAGATCGACTTCGACGAGCCCACCCAGCTGATCCTGCACCGCCGCCGCTCGCTGCCGTACCACGCCAACGGCATGACCCTCTTCGCCTACGACACGCACGGTGCGCCGCTGCTGGAGAAGACGTACTACTCGGTGGGCGGCGGCTTCGTCGTCGACGAGGACGCCGCGGCCGAGGACCGCATCAAGCTCGACGACACCGTCCTGACGCACTCCTTCCGCACCGGCGACGAACTCCTTCGGCTGTCCCAGGACACCGGCCTGTCCATCTCCGCGCTGATGCTGGAGAACGAGAAGGCGTGGCGCACCGAGGCGGAGATCCGGGCCGGGCTGCTGGAGATCTGGAAGGTCATGCAGGGCTGTGTGGAGCGCGGAATGACCCGCGAGGGCATCCTGCCCGGCGGCCTCAAGGTCCGCCGCCGCGCCGCCAACGCCGCCCGCGCGCTGCGCTCGGCGGGCGACCCGCAGGCGCACGCCATGGAGTGGATCACCCTCTACGCGATGGCCGTCAACGAGGAGAACGCCGCCGGCGGCCGGGTGGTGACCGCCCCCACCAACGGCGCGGCCGGCATCATCCCCGCCGTGCTGCACTACTACGTCAACTTCGTGCCGGGTGCGGACGAGGACGGCGTGGTCAGGTTCCTGCTCGCGGCGGGCGCGATCGGCATGCTGTTCAAGGAGAACGCCTCCATCTCCGGCGCCGAGGTCGGCTGCCAGGGCGAGGTCGGCTCCGCCTGCTCGATGGCCGCAGGCGGTCTCGCCGAGGTGCTCGGCGGCTCGCCCGAACAGGTCGAGAACGCCGCCGAGATCGGCATGGAGCACAACCTCGGCCTGACCTGTGACCCGGTGGGCGGCCTCGTCCAGATCCCGTGCATCGAGCGCAACGGCATGGCCTCGGTCAAGGCGGTCACCGCCGCGCGGATGTCGCTGCGCGGCGACGGCCGCCACCACGTCTCCCTCGACAAGGTCATCAAGACCATGAAGGAGACCGGCGCCGACATGAGCGTCAAGTACAAGGAGACGGCCCGCGGCGGGCTCGCGGTGAACATCATCGAGTGCTGACCGCAGGCGGCGGAGCGTTCGACGACGGCCGCAGGGCCGCCCCGCGGCGGGCGGGCCTGCGGCCGTCGGCCGTTCCGTGACCGCCCGGTTATTTACTCAGCGCACTGACCAGCTGCCGCCAAGTCGACTTCCGTCGCGGCCAGTAGCCCGGTTCAAGTCCCTCCGTGCACGAAATGTGCCCCGGTAGACTGAACGTCCATCACTGCGACACGCACGGTGTCCACACGATCACGGGGAGGGCCCGGCGTGCCCACGCTCGACCTCAGCAGCCATCCGGGCCATCTGGCCCGCCGCTTCCAGCAGGCGCACACCCTGCTGTGGAACACCATCGTCTCGGAGGAGGTCACCTCACCGCAGTTCGCCGTACTGAACGCGCTGGTCGACGAGGACGGGCTCGACCAGCGCACGGTCGGCGAGCGGGTCGGCCTGGACCGGTCGACCATCGCCGAGGTGATCCGCCGGCTCGTCGCGCGCGGCATGGTGGGCAAGGTCCGCGATCCGCACGACGGCCGGCGCTCGGTGCTACGCGCCACCGACGAGGGCGTACGGGTGCACAAGAAGCTCGCGGTGCGCACCGCCCGGATGAACCAGGTCTTCCTCGCCCCACTGGAACCGGCCGAGCGGACCGTGTTCCTTGACCTGCTCCAGCGCGTCTCGAACGCCGCCGAGGACCTCCGCCATCCCGCCGGGCCCGCCGCACCGAGCCGGTAGGGCGCGGCGCCGGGGGAAGCGACAGGGCGGCGGGGCCCACCGGCCCCGCCGCCCTGCGGGAAGCCGCCGCTACCTGCCTATCTCCCAGGCGAACGGCGGGAGTTCACCCGCACGGGAGTAGATCTCCAGGGAATGGTCCACCGGTACGAAGGGGTGGACCCGGCCGCCGTCCAGGCCGGCCAGCAGCCGGGCGCAGTGGTGCAGACAGCCGGCCACCTCCGTGCCGTCCCCGGAGACGATCGTGGCGGCCGCGTGCGGGCCCTCGCACGGCGTCGGGTCCTCGGCGGACGCGGCGGCGCAGCGGGTGGAGGTGAGTGTCGGACGGTGTGATTCCGGGTGGTCGGCGGCGGGGCGGAAGGGTATGTCCATCGGTACTGTCCCCCAGATGGTGCGATGGTTTCCGGTGCGGATGCCGGTACGGACCCCACGTCCGGCGGCACCCAGCACAGTGGTGCTCCCCTACTCACCGGTCCATGCCCGCTTGGCGAAGACCGGGGGAAGACCTGGAGCGTTCGTCATCGACTCATGGGTTTTCGGCCACCGGCGCGCGGCGCGCAGCCGCCCGAAACCCCTCCGACCGGGGGCGTAGTGATGTCATGAGGGGGCGCACGCGGCCGCGGGCGCCCCCTTTCGGCCGCCCGGTCACCCGCCCTGGATATCCGCGGCGTCGCTCCCGGTCGGCGGCGGCGGTCCCGGGCCGACGGTGAAGCCCAGCACCGCGCCGCCGCCGGGGCGGTGGGCGGCGAAGGCGTGGCCGCCGTGGGCCGCGGCGATCTCGCGGACGATGGCGAGGCCGAGTCCCGAGCCGGGCAGCCCGCGGGCGGCCGGCGCACGGTAGAAGCGGTCGAAGACCCGGGAGAGGTCCGCGTCCGCGATCCCGGGGCCGCGGTCGAGCACCTCCATCCGGTCGCCGGTGACCACGACCTCGATCGGCGCCGCCCCGCCCGCGTCGAACTTGGCGGCGTTCTCCAGCAGGTTGGACAGGGCCCGGTGCAGCGCGGCCGGGCGGCCCTCGACCACCACGGGGTGTTCGGTGCGTACGGTGATCTCCCGGCCGGTGCGCCTGCGGGCCGCGGCCGCCGCCTTCTGCGCCACGTCCGCCAGGCCCACCTCGCTCAGCGGATCGGCGTCCCGACGGCCGGCCGCCAGGTCCACCAGCTCGTTCACCAGGTCGGTCAACTCGCGCGCCTCGCCCGACAGGTCGGCCAGCAGCTCCTCGCGGGCGGCGGGCGGCAGTTCATCGAAGCGGTGCAGCAGCGAGATGTTGGTGCGCAGCGAGGTCAGCGGCGTCCGCAGCTCGTGGCCCGCGTCCTGGGCGAGCCGCTGCTGGTCCCAGGCCGAGCGCGCCAGCCGCCCGAGCATGTCATCGAAGGCCCGGCCCAGCCGCCCGACCTCGTCCCGTCCTGCGACCGGCACCGGCACGTCCAGCCTGCCGTGCTCGGCGACGCTCTCGGCGACCGAGGTGAGCCGGACCAGCCGGCCGGTGATCCGGCGCGCCAGCCACCAGCCCGCCGCCCCGGCCACCACCAGGACCGCGGCCGCCAACAGGGCGGTGCGCAGCTGGAGTTCGGCCAGCAGCTCTTCGGAAGCGCTGGACTTCTGCGCGACCTGTACCGCGCCGCGCCCGCCGCCGAGCGCGACCGTCGCGAGGTGGTACGCGTCACCGCCCGCCGTCGCCTCGCGCTCCGCGTACCGACCGGCCTGCGCCGCGCCTGCCAGCTTCCGTTCCGCCGCGCCGACCGGGAGCCGCGGGCGCCCCGGGTCCACGGTCCGGCCGTCCGCGTCCAGCACCTGGACGTCGGTGCGGGTCGGCCGGGTGAGGTCGTCCCGCGGGCCGTCGTGGTCCGCGTCGGCGGCCGTGTAGTCCGCGGGCCCGAACGGCTTCTCCCGCACCTGGTCCCTGAGATCGCCCACGACCCCGGAGAACACCGACTTCTCGTCCACCCGCACCAGCCGCGCCGCGGCGTCGTAGCTGAGCACGCCGACCAGCACGGTCACCGCCGCGGCGCCGGCGGCGAAGGTCACCGCGAAGGAGGTGCGCGCACTGGCCGGCGCACGGTCCCGCAGCCGTGCGCGGAGCCGGCGGAGCCAGGGGCCCGGCCGGGCCCGGGGCCGGCCGCCGCCCGTGCCCACCTCAGTCCTCCCGCAGGACGTATCCGATGCCGCGCACCGTGTGGATCAGCGGCCTGCTGCCCGGCACGTCCACCTTGCGCCGCAGATAGCCGACGTACACCGCGAGGTTCTTGGAGCCGGGGCCGAAGTCGTAGCCCCAGATGCGGTCGTAGATCGTCGAGTGGTCCAGCACGATGCCGGCGTTGCGCACCAGCAGCTCCAGCAGCTCGAACTCGGTGCGGGTCAGCTCCAGTTCGCGTCCGCCGCGCCAGGCCCTGCGGGACGGCCCGTCGATCCGCAGGTCGGCCGCTTCGACGACCCCGCTGTCCGCCGCGCGCTCGTACCCGGCGCCCGGCTCGTCGGCCGCCGCGCCGTCCCGGTCGCCGTACTCGCCGTCCGGCGCGGTCCGCCGCAGCAGCGCGCGCAGCCGGGCGAAGACCTCCTCGACCTCGAAGGGCTTGACGACGTAGTCGTCCGCACCGGCGTCGAGCCCGGCGATCCGGTCGGCGGTCTCGACCCGGGCGGTGAGCATGAGGACGGGGGTGCGGTCCTGTTCGGCCCGCAGCACCTGGCAGACCTGGAGCCCGTCGATGCCCGGCATCATCACGTCCAGCAGGATGACGTCGGGCCGCTCGCGGTGCGCCGCCGCCAGTGCCTGGATCCCGTCGGCGACCGCGGTCACCCGGTAGCCCTCCAGCGTCAGGGCGCGCTCCAGGGCGGTGCGGATCGGGCGGTCGTCCTCGGCGAGCAGTACGGCGTAGGTCACCCGGCAAGTCTGCCAAGCCCGGTGGGTCGGGCGCTCAGGGCCGTGGGGCCCCCGCGGCTTTCTTACCGGGCTCTCACCCGGACCACGCCGCGGGCTTACCCCGTGCCGCCAGCGTGGCCACGGGCCGGACGGTAGGCCCGGGGCGTCCGGCCGCCGCGCCGGGCCGGACGGCCGGAGAGACGCGGCGTACCTACCGGGAAAGACCGGATGAAGATCACCCTCCTGCTGCACAACGCCTATGCCATCGGCGGCACCATCCGCACCACGCTCAATCTCGCCGCCGCCCTCGCCGACCGGCACGACGTGGAGATCGTCTCGATGCTGCGCCACCGGGAGGTCCCGCGGTTCGCCGTCGACCCCCGGGTGCGGCTCGTCCCGCTGGTGGACACCCGGGTCGGCAGCGACGACATGGCGGACCCGCGGTTCTCCGAGCCCGCGCACGACTTCCCCGCGGCCGAGAAGCGGTACGAGCAGTACAGCCGGCTGGTCGACATCCGGGCCGCCGCCCACCTGCGGGCCACCGACGCGGACGTGGTGATCGGCACCCGTCCCGGCATCAACGTCTACGTGGCCCGCTTCGCCCCGCACCGCGCGCTGCGCATCGCCCAGGAACACCTGCGCCACGACGCGCACGGCAAGCGGCTGCGGGCCGAACTCGCCCGCCACTACCGGACGCTGGACGCCGTGGTCACCACCACCGAGGCGGACGCCGCGGTCTACCGCGCCCGGATGCCGCTGCCCGGCGTCCGCATCCAGGCGGTGCCCAACATCGTGCCCGCGCCGCAGGTCCCGCCGTCCGACGGCACCGGCAAGGTGATCGCGGCGGCCGGCCGGCTGGTCCCCGGCAAGCGTTTCGACCTGCTGATCGAGGCGTTCTCCGCGGTCGCGGCCAAGCACCCGGACTGGCGCCTGCGGATCCACGGCGGCGGCGCCGAGCGGGCCGGGCTCCAGCAGCTGATCGACGGACTCGGCCTCGGCGACCGGGCGGAGCTGACCGGTCCGCGCTCGCCGATCGAGGCGGAGTTCGCCAAGGCCGCCGTCGTCGCCTCCGCGTCGGACGCCGAGTCCTTCGGCATGACGCTCGTCGAGGCGATGCGCTGCGGCGTGCCGGTCGTCAGCACCGACTGCCCGCTGGGCCCCGCCGAGATCATCACGGACGGCACGGACGGGCTGCTGGTACCGCGCGGCGACGGGATGGCGCTGGCCGGTGCCCTGCTCACGCTGGTCGAGGATCCGGAGCGCCGCGGGCGGATGGCCGCCGCCGCGCTGCACAGCGCGACGCGCTACGACCCCGGGCCGATCGCCGCCCGCTACCAGCGCCTCTTCGAGGAACTGCGGTCCACCCGCAGGCGGCGGGCGCTGCGGCGCGTTCTGGGGTGGGCCCGCGCGCGCGGACGGCGCCTGGCGCGCCGGATCCTCACCGCCGTGCGCCGGCCCGGGAACGGCGCACCGGCGGCGCACCGCGGGGCGGACCCGGCGGTCCGCGGAACAACCGGTGCCTCGTCCGCCCCGACCGCCCCCTCCGTCACCAACACACCCTCGCTGTAGGGAACTTCACGACCCTGATCTGGCGTCTCAGGACGTGCCCATGCTGAACTGCTGGGACGCAGATGACGCTTCGGAAACGCAGGTCCGATCGGCGGGAGGCCGCTCATGCTGCACGGTGTCGATATCAGCTCGTACAACTCGTCGTTTTCCACCGACGGGCTGGACTTCGTGTTCGTCAAGGCCACCGAGGGCCGGTCCTACATCAATCCGCACCAGTCCGCGCAGGCCGCCAAGGCCCGCAAGGCGGGCTGTGTGGTCGGCTTCTACCACTTCCTGTGGCCCGGGAACATCGCGGCCCAGGCCAAGTACTTCGTCGAGAAGTGCGCGTCCGTCCAGGGCGACGTCCTGGCCGCCGACTGGGAACGCACCGGCGACGGGACGTACGCGAGCAACGCGCAGAAGGACCAGTTCCTGCTGGAGGTGAAGAAGCTCCGCCCGACGCACCGCGTGATGCTCTACTGCAACCGCGACTTCTGGCTCAACCACGACACCACGTCGTACGCCGCCGACGGCCTGTGGATCGCCGACTACGTCTCCGCGGGGCATCCGAGGATCAAGGCGAAGTGGCGCATCCACCAGTACACCGACTCCCCGCTGGACAAGAACGTCGGGGCCTTCGCCGACAAGGCCGCCCTCAAGAAGTGGGCGCACCCGTCATAAGGTTTCCGTAGCCGGCCCACCGGCCGGAGGAAACCCCAGACACAAGGAGCAGCCGTGACCGACCCGGCGTCCATGACCGTGCAGCAGGAGATCGCCCGGGATCTCCAGGTGACCGCGTCCTTCGACGCCGAGCAGGAGATCGAGCGCCGGGTGGCCTTCCTCGCGGAGCGGCTGACTTCGACCGGCCTGCGGTCACTGGTGCTCGGGATAAGCGGCGGCGTGGACTCCACCACGGCGGGCCGGCTCTGCCAGCTCGCCGTGGAGCGGGCCCGCGTCGCCGGGCACGACGCGACGTTCTTCGCCATGCGGCTGCCGTACGGCGTGCAGGCCGACGAGAAGGACGCCCGGCTGGCACTGGACTTCATCCGGGCCGACCGGCTGCTGACCGTCGACATCCGGCCGGCGAGCGACGCCGCGCTGGCGGCCGCACTGGACGGCGGCGTGGAGTTCCGTGACGCGCATCACCAGGACTTCGTGCAGGGCAACGTCAAGGCCCGGCAGCGGATGATCGCGCAGTACGCGGTGGCGGGCGCCCAGGACGGCCTGGTCGTGGGCACCGACCACGCGGCCGAGGCGGTCTCCGGCTTCTTCACCAAGTTCGGCGACGGCGCGGCCGACGTCGTCCCGCTGACCGGGCTGACCAAGCGCCGGGTGCGCGCGGTGGCCGCGGCCCTCGGCGCCCCGGCCGAGCTGGTCGAAAAGGTGCCGACGGCCGATCTGGAGACCCTCGACCCGGGCAAGCCCGACGAGGACGCGCTCGGGGTGTCCTACGACCAGATCGACGACTTCCTGGTGGGCCGGCCGGTGCCCGACGCGGCCTTCGAGACGATCGTCCGCCGTTACCGCCTCACCGGCCACAAGCGCGCCCTGCCGGTCGCCCCCTGACACCGGACTCGCCGACGGGCCCGCGGGCACCCCGCCCCGGGCCCGTCGGCGTGCGCCCGCCGGCCGCGCACGGACCTGTCATGAGCCGGTAAGGCGACGGTCACCGTGCGGGGGCTAATCCGTCGGCGGGAGTGGGCAGGGATGCGGCCATGGGAAGCCGCGAAGTGCGATCGGAAGATCAACTGTCAGTGGGGCCGCCTACGCTCCGAGGCATGGGTTACGCACAACTGCGCGAACTCCGGACCGCGCTGACCACCGCATCCGACATTGCCTCGTCCCTGCAAGCCGCCCCGACCCGGCGGGACGCCGACCAGCTCGTCGACGTCCTCCGCCAGGCGCTGACCGCCGCCAGCTCGCTCAGCGAGGAGAACGGCCCGACCGGCTGCGCCGTCCATCCGCACGGCGCCGTCGATCCGCTGTACGGCGACCCGGAGGATCCGCTTCCGCCGGGCTACGGCAAGTGCCTGCTCTGCAACGACCGGCGACGCCGGGCGGACGCACACCCGCATGTGCACCGGCGGCGCATCGCTTAGAACTCCGACGGCAGTACCTGCGACGGCCTGGCCGCTCTCAAAAAGCAAAAGAGAAGCAACGAAATAATTAAGCAATTTTTTTGGACGCGAAAACTTCATCAAAAGCAAACCGTGGTCCGTCCGCGACTCGGGTCACCTATTCTCGCCGTGGCCTCAACTCACAGGGGGATGACAGTGCGGCCACGGGGTGCACGTGCCCCTGCCCATCCCCCTGGAGTACCAGCACCACACCACGCGGGGGACCTTTATGTCGGGATTTCAGGCGCCGTCCCAGGGTAATTTCCACCAGTATGCCGACCTGACGTCGAAGCAGGCCGGTCACCTCGGCGACATTCAGCGGTACGGCGACCAGCACTGCAGCAAGGACGATGACCTGGAGGGGATCCTGCTGCCGTTGCGACTCCTGGTACCGAAGGCGGCACTTTACTTCTCCGGCAAACTCGCGCAATGCCACCGGGGAATGGGAGTGATCGAGGACAAGGTCCGCCGGACGGGCAGCGACTACGCCACAGCCGATCAGCAGACCATGGCGGACCTGCACTCCATTTACCCGGATGCGATCTCCCACTTCCCGAACATCAGCGCCCTTCCCGGCGCCTCTCAAGTCGCTGATTTCACCGATGAAGCGGTGTCCCTCAAGGCGCCGGTCAACGCGGAAGAAGCCACCACGAAGAACATCCACCACCAGCTGATGCTGCTGGGAATGAAGAGTGAGCTGAAGACCGCCGACAAGGTATTCAGCTTCCTTACGGGCCAGAGCCTGATCGAACTTCTTCTCAAGCCCGTCCTCGGTGATTACGGGCGGCTCATGTCCCTCCACGATGCGTACGACAGCCTGGGGGCTGCCGTCTACACGGTCGCGGGCACCCTGCGCAAGGGGTCCTGGGCTCTCGGGAGCGAGTGGAAGGGCGATACGGGAACGGCCTTCGATTCCTATCTGTTCCGGTGGACGATGGGTATCGGCGGCGTCGGGGACGCCGCCAAGATCGTGGCCAAGGCGTACAAGGACGGCTACGACGTCGTCATCGTCCTCCTCCACCAGGCACTGCGGGCCCTGGACGACCTGATCAACAAAGAGGTCGAGCAACTCGCCAAGGAGGGCGCGGAGATGCTCGCCGGTGACGCGGCCATCGAGGCCGTCGGCCTCGGCCCCGAGGACCCGCTGGCGGACATCGGCGCCGGCCTGTACTCGGCCTACAAGCTGTACAAGATCTACAAGATAGTCAGCAAGATCATCACGGCCATCAAAATCATCGAGGGCATCTACGAGGGAATCGAAAAGGCCGTCAAGGGAATCGAAGAAGCGGTCAAGAAGGTGACCGAGGCGCTGGATTCCCCGATGCCGACGGTGGGCAGCCTGATCGACGATGTGGAGCAGCGCGGCTTCTCGTTCGAAATGAGCAGTGGCTGGAGCCCTGCGGCCGGCGCCGCGCGCATCGGTATGCTCCCCGCGGCCTAGCCAGGTCCTGTCGTCACGGTCCCGCCCGGCCACGCCCGATCAGGCGCTGCCACTGCGTCTTCCCCCTCTCCCGCCACCCCTTTCCCGTCCCTGACGACCTTTTTGGAGGGCGCCATGTCGTCGTACCGGCCCGTCAACCCTCAGCACCCCGAGCCGCCCGGTTCACCGCTGGATCCCGCCGACGAGGCGCGTATCGCGGCCACGGACCAGATCGGTGACGAGTTGCTGGAGAGCAAGACCGCCCGCCAGGACGCCGTGACCGAAGAGATCTACGAACAGCTCCGGGCGGGCTCGGAGGTGGACGACATCAAGCACCTCATCGCCAAGCTGAGCCGGGTGGCCACCGAGGACGCGGCCGACCGGCAGAACGGCCCGCGGTCCGGAAGCGGCCGGCCGTGATCCAGTCGCTCAGCTCCTTCACCGTCACAGTGGAATACGCCCGCTCGCACACCACCTTCCTGGCGCGGGTGAACGGGCAGCGGGAGCCGGTGGCCCGTATGCACAGGGAGGTGCACTACGAGGGCTCACGCCCCTACACCGTGACGGCCGGGCAGGGGCTGGCGGAGTGCGCCGGGTTCGTCAGCGAATGGAAGGCATGGCTACCCGACCGGACGCCGGTGGGCACCGTCGAGCGCAAGAGCCGCACGAACAGCGCGGACCGCTGGACCTTCGTCCAGCACGACCTGGGCGAGCTGGCCGGAGAACCGGCGGGCGCCGGGAGCCGGCTGCGTCACGCTTCCCCGCTGCGGATGGCCTTCGACGCCGCGCAGGTCAACAACGTCCTCTCACATCGTCTGCGGTTCCGGTCGGACGCGTCCGAGGGTTTCGCGCTCTCCCGCCGTGCCGGAATCCGCTCCGGCTACGAGGTCACGGTGCACGACCCCCGTGTCAGCCGTCTCCTGGTGTTCTCCTGCCTTGCCCAGTTCAACCGCTTCGTCGCGTCCGACCCCCGCAAGAACCTGATCGATCTGACCTCCAACCCCCTCAAGGACTGAGCCGGGCGCCGACCGGAGCGGGCCGGCCGCTGCCGCTCCGGTCGGAGCCTGGACGACGGCCCCGGCGCGCCCCGTTACCGCGCCTGCTCCGCGGCCTCCCCGCTCTCCTGCGGATCGCCGCCTTCCCTGATCTGCTTCCCCGGCTTCCCCGGCTTCTCAGGGCGCAGCGCGATCCGTCCGAGCACCGCGGCGACGACCAGTGCGGCCAGCGCGATCAGCACGTAGTCGGGCACCGCGTTCCCGATCCCCGCGACCCATTCCTCGACGTGGAATTCGCTGTCCGCGTCCAGGATTCCGGGCAGTGCGCTGGTCCCGTTGAAGAGCAGGAACAGCACGCCGATGCCGACGAAGAAGACTCCGGACAGCAGCGAGGTGGTGTGCAGCCGCAGCCTTCCGGCCCGGAGTTCCCGGCCGCGCAGCCAGCCGCGGCTGCCGAGCCGGAAGCGGTCCCACAGCAGTGCGAGGACGAACAGCGGCAGCGCCATGCCCAGCGCGTAGACGGCGAGCATCGAGGCGCCGTACACCGGTGAGCCGCTGACCGCGGTGACGGTCAGCACCGCGCCGAGGATCGGGCCGGCGCAGAAGCCCGCGAGGCCGTAGACGCAGCCGAGGAGGAAGGTCGAGACGGCCGAGCGCGGGGTGATCCGGGCGGCCGCCGCCTGGGCCCGCTTGGAGGCGAAGCCCAGGCCGAGGATCTGCGCGACACCCATCGCGATGACGACCCAGCCGCCGACCGCGACCAGCAGATCGCGGTGCCCGTTGAACAGCCGGCTGGCGGCCGTGCTCGCCGCGCCGAGCGGGACGAGGGTGGTGGCGAGCCCCAGGTAGAAGACGCCGGTACGGGCCAGCAGCTTGCCGGGGTTGGCGAGCGAGTACGCGAAGAAGGCGGGCAGCAGCAGGGCGCTGCACGGGCTGATCAGGGCGAGGACGCCGCCCAGGAAGGCGGCGAGGTAGCCGATGTCGGTCACTTGCCCGACCCCTTCGCCTTCGCGGCGGCAGCGGCGTCCTCGATCGCCCGGCCGAACACCTCCGTGGACTGTGCGCCGGCCACCGGACGGCCGTTGACCAAGAACGACGGGGTGGACTGGACGCCGAGCCGGTAGCCCTCGTCCTGGTCCTTCTGCTGTGCGCGCTTGGCCGCCTCGCTGTCCAGGTCCTTGCGGAACCTGTCGATGTCCTTGACCCCGCTGGTGCGGGCCAGCTCCACCAGCCGGTCCTCGGCCAGCGCGTCGCCCTTACGGGTCTTGGCGTACAGCTCGTCGTGCATCTGCCAGAACCTGCCCTGCTGCCCGGCGGCCCAGGAGGCGCGGGCGGCGCGCTCGGAGTCGGCACCGTAGATGGTGAAGTTACGGAACTCGATGCGCAGCGTGCCGGCGTCCACGTACTTCTTGATCAGGCCGGGCTGGGTCTCGCGGGTGAAGCGCCCGCAGAACGAGCACTGGTAGTCGGCGTACTCGACCAGCACCACCGGGGCGTCTTTCCTGCCGACCGCCAGCGGGTCGCCGTCCTGGCGCCTGCTGGTCTGCTCTGCGAGCTGGTCGTACATCTTCTGCTGTCCTGCGTCCTCCTGCTGCGAGACGGACGCGGCGGCCTCGGGCTCGCCGGTGTCGCGGCCGCCCTCGACAGCCTTGCCGACCGCGACGGCGATGGCGATCACGGCGACGACGAGGGCGATGACCGCGCCGACGGCGGCGAACCTGCGGGTGGGAGAGGCGGATGTGGGCATGCGAAAGCTCCAGTCGTACTCGGGGGAAAGGCCGGGCGCCGGGGCGGCACGGCCGGGCCGGTCGGGGCGTGGCCCGCGGGTGCGGGGCGAGCCCGGAAACGGCCTAAATCCGCAGTACGGGAAGGAGGGTGGAGTGGTCGGCGTCGCCCGCGGCGGCGGTGGGCGGCCGGGCCAGCGCGAACTGCGCGGGCGCGTCGACGGCCATCGGGGCGGGGCCCGCGGTGCCGGGGGCGAGGGGTTCGACGCGGTGCGGGGCGGGCAGCGGGGCGGACTCGTCGTTGCCGGGCGCGTGCTGTCCCGAGCAGCGCTTGGGTACGTCGATGACGTCGGTCCATACGGCGAAGCGGTCCGCCCGGTGTCCGGCCGCAGGGCCTACGGGCCCGGTGGCGGTGCCCGGTCCGTCCGCGGCGGCGTCCGCCGTGCCGGTGTCCGCGAAGGTGCTGCTCGCGGTGGTCGCCTGGGCCGCCTTCCCGGCCTGGTCGCCGCCGGTCCGGCAGAGCAGCGGCCCGAAGGTGACGGCGAGGAGGAGCAGCAGGATCGCGGCAGCCGGCCGGCGTGCGTGTGTCATGGCGTCCTCCTTCCCCGTCAGCGCGCAGCCGTCGCCCGGCGCCCGCCGTCCGGCTCCCCGGCAGGCGAACCACCGGCCGCACACGGGAGCATGAGCGGCCCATCCTACGGACCGCGGGGGCGGGTCCGAAGCAGGCACCGGACGCGGGGCACACCGGCGCCACCGGGCGAGCGGCATCCCGACGGGACGCCGCAGTCCCGCCGCTCAGCGCTCCAACTCCGCCCCTTCACCGCATATCCATCGATGCAACCGGTTATTCAACCGTCGTTTATAAGGCCGGTGGCGTACCTCACCTTGGATCAGGCGCCAATTGTATGCATTATCGGCTACCTTGTCCGTAGTTGCCCCTTTGGCAACTGGCGGCCGACCTGCCATAGTCGACCGCAGCGACCCCCATTGACCCGGGCCAGGTCGTTCACGACCCCGCGGACACACCCCTTCCGTCCGCCGCGGGTCGGCACTGGGGCCTCACCCGCACAACCCGCGGGAGGCCCCAGTCCCGTTTCCGGCCCTGTCACGGCACCCGCGCCACCCCGCTCAGCGGTCGGTGACCCGCATCTCGAACCACGTCGTCTTGCCGCGCGGCAACAGGTCCACGCCCCAGCGGTCGGAGAGCTTGTCGACGAGGAAGAGGCCGCGCCCGCTGGTGTCCATCTCCTGGACCGGCATCAGACAGGGCAGCCCCCGGGACGGATCGCGCACCTCGATGCGGATCCAGCCGCGCCGCCGGAGCATCCGCAGCCCGAACCGGCGCGCCCCGGTGTGCCGTACGGCGTTGCCCACCAGCTCCGACACCAGCAGTACGGCGTGCTCGGCGAGCTGCGGCGACAGGGCCCACTGCTCCAGGAGCACGGACTGGGTCAACCGGCGTGCGGTACCTGCGGATTCGGGGCGTGAGGGCAGCCTCACCTCGCTGACGGTCGGATCACCGACCAGTTCGAGTGCCGCGAGGTGCAGGGCGTCCGGCAGCGCCCCGCCCCCCCTGTCCACTTCCGGGAGTCCCCGGTGCACGGCGGCCGTGTCACCGCACGGCCGCGGCTGCTCCATTCCTTCGAGGCCCGCCATGCCCCCCATCATGGCCGCTGCATGACCCTCGCGGGGCCGGAACCGGCAGAATCATCTGCCCGGAATCACCGGTTCGCGACCCCCGACGAGACATATGCCAGCGGCAGTTAAGGTTCGGCCGCGCACGGTCCGACCTGCGAAGATCCCACGCCTACCAGGCATGCGCAGGCCCCGTGCACAAGGTGCGCGCAAGGCGCGGTTAAGGCTGACGCGATTCCCTCACACGAGGCACCGGGTATCGGCCAAACCTGAAAGGCACCAACACCGGCCGTATCAGCGGAACTTGGCCTTTCCCGGCCCCTCTTCGACGAAGCTGCGCATGCCGGTCTCCCGGTCCTCGGTCGCGAACAGGCCGGCGAACCAGGTGCGTTCGATGGTCAGGCCGGTGTCG
Source organism: Streptomyces pinistramenti (assembly GCF_020564935.1). Taxonomy (GTDB): domain Bacteria; phylum Actinomycetota; class Actinomycetes; order Streptomycetales; family Streptomycetaceae; genus Streptomyces; species Streptomyces pinistramenti. The sequence goes on along the minus strand of NZ_JAJCXB010000015.1, from coordinate 44,986 downwards.
AGGTCCGTTTCCAGGCCGCCGTCGACGGCCTCCTTGGCGGCCCGCAGCGCGAGCGCGGGCCCCTTCGCCAGCCGCGCGGCCCAGGCGTGCGCCTGCTCGAAGACCTCGTCGGCCGGTACCACCCGGTCGACCAGGCCGATGCTCAGCGCCTCGTCGGCCTTGACCTGACGGCCGGTGAAGATCAGGTCCTTGGCCTTGGACGGGCCGACCAGCCGGGCCAGCCGCTGGGTGCCGCCGGCGCCCGGGATGAGGCCGAGCAGGATCTCCGGCTGCCCGAGCTTGGCGTTGTCGGCCGCGATCCGGAAGTCGGCGCAGAGCGCCAACTCGCAGCCGCCGCCCAGCGCGTAGCCGGTGACCGCGGCGACCACCGGCTTGGGAATGCGGGCCACGGCGGTGAACGCGTCCTGCAGCGCCTTGGAGCGGACGATCATGGCCGGGTGGTCCATGTCCTGCATTTCCTTGATGTCCGCGCCGGCCGCGAACACCTTCTCGCTGCCGCGCACCACGACGGCGCGCACGTCATCCCGCCGGGTGGCCTCATCGGCCAGCTCGCGGAGCCGGTCCTGGGTGGCGATGTCCAGCGCGTTCATCGGCGGGCGGTCCAGGCTGATGGTGCCGACGCCATCGGCGACCTCGAAGTTCACAGTCATGCAGGGAAGGTTAGTTGCCGTTAACGGCGGCGGCTGCGGTGCACTTGGTCACAGTGGCGCCCGGCCCCGCGCCGCCGCGCCGCTTGCCGTCCTACCGCCCGGCCTTCCACTGCTTCCAGGAGAGGTTCCAGTCGCTGAAGCCGTTGTCCGGCTGGATCGTCTCGTCGTGCGAGTTCTTGACGATCACCACGTCGCCTATCAGCGAGTGGTCGAAGAACCAGGCCGCGGGGGTGGACGCGTCGCCGCCGCCACGCTGGTCGAACAGTCCCACGCAGCCGTGGCTGGCGTTCCGGGTGCCGAACGCCGCTCTGCCCGACCAGTAGTTGCCGTGGATGAACGTCCCGGAGGTGCTGAGCCGCATGGCGTGCGGGACGTCCTTGATGTCGTACTGGCCGCCGAAGCCGACGGTGTCGCCGTTCATCCGGGTGACCGGCAGCTTCTCGCTGATCACCATGCGGCCGTTGTAGGTCTCGGTGCCCGGTGCGCCAGCGGATATCGGGATGGTCTTGATCCTCTTGCCGTCGCGGACCACGGTCATCTTCTTCGACGCGGCGTCGACGGTGCTCACCTGGCTGCGGCCGACCGTGAACGACACCGACTTGTCCTGGGTGCCGTAGACACCCGGGCGGCCCTCGACGCCGTCCAGAGCGAGCCGGAGGGTGACCTTGGTGCCCGGCGCCCAGTACGTCTCGGGGCGGAAGTCCAGGCGGTCGTTGCCGAACCAGTGGGTCTCGACCGGGACGGGCGGCTCGGCGGTGACCTTGACGGCGTTCTCGACGGCGGCGGGGTCGGTGATGCCGCGGGTGAAGCGGATCGAGACCGGCATCCCGACGCCGACCCGCCGGCCGCCGTCCGGGGTGTAGCGGCCGATGAAGGTGTTCTTGGGGACGAGCGTGGTGAAGCGGGAGTGTTCGGCGGACTCCCGGCCCCGGCTGTCGACGGCCACCGCATCGACGGTGTACTCGGTCGACGCCCCGAGATGGCCGCCGGGCCGCCACCGCGCGCCGTCGCCGGATATCCTGCCGCCGACCTCGTTGCCCTTGTCGTCCTTGACCTTGACGGATCTGAGCTTGCCCTTCCGGGCCGTCACGTTCAGCGCGCCGCTGGTGGCGACGCCGTCGGCGCCGTCCTCGGGCGATACGGTCACGGCCGCCTGCGAGGCGGCCCTGCCGCTCCCCGCCTTGCCGCCCGGCTCCTTCCGGTCGGCCGCACCGCCGCCGCACGCCGTCACCAGCAGCACGGATCCGAGCAACAGCGCCAGCGGTATCCCGCCGCGCCGCGGCCATCGCCGGCGCACCGGCTCCTTCGCCATCGGCTGACTCACGACTGGCCCCTTTCCCCCTCGCACCGCGCGCACTCCCCCGCGCGCGGAACACCGCCTACCGGCACGCCGCCTGCCGCCCTGCGTGACGGACCGCTGCGCGCGTGCCGATAGATAACCACACCGGTCCGACAGTGCGATGCCCGGCGAGGGAACCGTTCCGTTTCCTGGTGCTGCGGGTGGTGCGTAACGGCACGGAAGGTGGCCGTGCGGGCGGAGGTTGGGGCGGGGCGGCAGAACGGCGGCGGGCGTGCGGGCGGCGGGCGGGACGTCCGACGGGCCGGCCGGACGCGGTCGTGCGAGCGCGCGGACGCGGCTACAGCACGCTCCCCTGGCGCCACTGTTCCCACGGCATGTTCCAGCCGCCGAGCCCGTTGTCCGGCGCGACGGTGCGGTCCTTCGAGTTCCGCACCTCCACGATGTCGCCGACCATCGACTGCGCGAAGAGCCACCCGGCGGGTGTGCCCCGCCCGCCGCCCTTGATGTCCCGCAGGCCGACGCAGCCGTGGCTGGTGTTGTCCCAGCCGAAGACCTCGGGCGGCGCCCAGTAGTTGCCGTGCAGGAAGGTCCCCGACGGGGTCAGCCGCATGGCGTGCGGCACGTCCGGGATGTCGTACTCGCCGCCGAAGCCGACGGTCCTGCTGTTCATCCGTGTCACCTTGTGCCGCTCCAGGATCACCATCTTCCCGTTGTACGTGGGGTTCTTCCGGTCGCCCGCGGTAACCGGAAGGGTGGCCGTCACCTTGTCGTCGCGGCTGACCGTCAGAGTGTGTGTGGCCGCGTCGATGACACTGGTCTGGTCCCTGCCGATCCGGAAGCGGACGGTTTTCTGCTGCGTCCCGAACGCATGGGGGCCCGCCTTCACCCCGCGCAGCCGGAGGTCCACCGTGACTTCGGTGCCCGGCTGCCAGCGCTCGCGCGGACGGAAGTCCAGCCGCTGGTTGCCGAACCAGTGGGCGGCGATCTCCACGTCCGGTTCCGCGGTGACCGAGACGGCCCGTTCGACGACGGCGCGGCGCGCGATCGGCCGGTTGAACTGGAGCGAGACGATCATGCCGGTGCCGACCGTGGCCTTGTTCTCGGGGGTGAAGTAGCCGATCAGGCGGTTCGGGGACACGTAGGTGGTGAAGGTGGTGTGGCGGGACGCGCGGTGACCCTTGCCGTCCACCGCCACCGCGTCCACGGTGTACTTCGCACCGGGCTCCAGCGGCCCTGCCGATGGCCGCCAGGTCTTACGGTCCGGCGAGATCCGGCCCGCGACGGACGCCTGCCCGGTGTCCCCGGCCCGCTTGACGACCACCCGCTGCAGCCGCCCGGCGGGCACCCGGACCTCGAACCGTCCCTCCGCCCGTACGCCGTGCGCGCCGTCGCCCGGGACGACCTCGATCGCGTGCCGGGGACCGGGCGGCTTACCGCTGAGCAGCCCGCCAGGGACCGTGCAGCCGGCCAGTGCGGTCAGGCAGAGCAGGGCCGCCAGGGCGAGGAGGGCGCGGCGCCCGGCCTGCGTGGTGGAGCGGGCAGGCGATCGGCGGGCGGTGCGCTGGGAGTTGCGGTTCTTATCACCGGACATGTGCCGAATTGTGACGGATGAGTCGGTCACCGCACCGTATGTGACCGCCCGGCATGCCGCGCGGCTCGGGCGTACCCGGAAGCGCGCCGCCCGCCGCCGCCTCGCGCACCGGGCGAGCTGCGCCTCAGCCATGCCGCATACGCCCACATCCCGGCCGAGGCGCACCTCGCCGAACAGCAGGAGTTCTGAACGCTGTTGCGGCGGTCGCGGGCCCGGCGGAAAACCACGTGAGCGTTGTCAGTGGTCGCCCTTACCCTCACTCCCGATGGCTGCTGCAACGAGTACACCGACGCGTTCCCCGTCCGGCGGGCCCGACGGGCACTCCGCCGTGCGTTCCCTGCTACGGCTGTGGCCGTTCGTCCGGCCGGTGCGCGGGCGGCTGGCCGCCGCCTCGGTGGTGGCGGTGGTCGCCTCGTGCATCTCGCTGGTCATCCCGCTGGTGCTGAAGTGGCTGGTGGACGGCCCGGTGGCGGAGGGGGATCCGGGCGGGGCGTGGCTGGGCGGCGGATATCTGCTGCTGCTGGGGGTCGCCGAGGCGGGCCTGTTCGGGCTGCGGCGCTGGCTGGTGGCCCGGCCGCTGGCCCGGGTCGAGGCGTCCATGCGCGAGGCCCTGTTCCGCCACGTCCAGCGTCTTCCGGTCGCCTTCCACGACCGCTGGTCCTCGGGACAGATCCTCTCCCGCGCCACCACCGACCTCCAGATGCTGCGCATGTTCCTGGCATTCCCGCTGACGTTCCTGCTGGTCAACAGCGTCACGATCCTGGTGGGCTGCGCGATCCTGCTGGCGCAGCAGTTCTGGCTCGGGCTGGTCCTGCTGGCGCCGGTGCTGCCGCTGATGGTGGTGTGCTCGGTGTTCGAGGCGAAGTACGCGCTCGCCGCCCGCCGGGCGCTGGACCAGGTCGGCGATCTGACGACGGTGATCGAGGAGTCCGTGCTCGGCATCCGGGTCGTGAAGGGCTTCGGGCGCCACCGCAGCCAGGCCCGCGCCTTCCGGCAGCTGAGCCACGAGCTACGGGCGACCGAACTCCACAAGGCCCGGCTGCTGGCGGCGATCTGGGGAGCCATCACCTTCCTCCCCGAGCTGGCGATCGGGGCCGCGCTGGTGCTGGGCACGGTCCAGGTGGCGCACGGCGGCCTCTCGGCCGGAACCCTCGTCGCGTTCCTGTCGACGGCGCTCGCGCTGCGCTGGCCGGTGGACTCGATCGGCTTCCTGCTGGCGATGAGCAACGAAGCGTCGACCGCCACCGACCGGTACTTCGAGGTGCTGGACGAGCCGGTGGCGGACGACGCACCGGAGCGGGCGCCGGCCGCCGCGGCCGGGGAGACGGCGCGCGGCCGCACGGCGGGCGACGGCGGGGGCGGGCTGGAGTTCGCGGGGGTCGAGTTCCGGTATCCCGACGCGCCCAGGGACGCACCGCCGACGCTGCGCGGCATCGATCTGCACGTCAGGCCCGGCGAGACGATGGCGCTGGTCGGCACGACGGGCAGCGGGAAGACCACCCTCACCGCCCTGGTGCCGCGGCTGTACGACGCCACGGCGGGCCGGATCACGCTCGACGGGCGGGACCTGACCACGTTCACCCGCGAGGAGGCCCGCGCCCTGGTGTCGGTCGCGTTCGAGGAGCCGACGCTGTTCTCGGCGACCGCGGCGGAGAACGTCCTCATGGGCGGCGAGCACCTCCAGGAGGCCGATCTGCGCCGCGCGTTGGAGGTGGCCCAGGCCGACGGATTCGTCGACGCGCTGCCCGATGGCCCCGGCACGCAGGTCGGCGAGCAGGGGCTGAGCCTGTCGGGCGGCCAGCGGCAGCGGCTCGCGCTGGCCCGTGCCGTGGCCGGCCGGCCCCGCTTCCTGATCCTCGACGACCCGCTCTCCGCGCTCGACGTGCACACCGAGGCGAAGGTGGAGGCGGCGCTGCGCACGGTACTGGCGACCACCACCGCCCTGGTCGTCGCGCACCGCCCGTCCACGGTCCTGCTCGCCGACCGGGTGGCGCTGCTGTCCGGCGGCCGGATCACCGCCGTCGGCACCCACCACGAACTGCTGCGGAGCCACCCCGAGTACGCCGCCCTGATGTCCGGCGCCTCGCCTGCGGCCGAAGAGGCCCGCCGGGCGGAGGAGGCCCCGGGCCCGGCCGATGCCGGGGAGACAGAGCCGGTCGGGAGCCCGCCACCGGCCGGCGGAGTAACACCGCGGCCCGACGGAGGCGACACCCGATGACAGCACCTTCCACGGACCTGCCGCCCGAGCGCCACGACGACGGCCGGGTCTCCGCGACGGCCGCCGCACCGGGCGGCCCCTCCGGCGCGGCGGCCGGGCCCGCGCCCGGCGACGCCTTCGAGCGGGACGTGCTGCCGGCCCCCGATGGCGCCTCGCGCTCCCTGCTGCGTTCGCTGCTCGCCCCGCACACCCGGCGCGTCTGGGCGGCGGCCGTGGTGCTGCTGCTCCAGCAGGCCGCGGTGCAGGCGGGGCCGCTGCTCGTGGCGTTCGCGCTCGACCGTGCGGTGCCCGCTCTGCGCGCGCAGGACTCCGGCCCGCTGATCGCCGTCGCGGTGGCAGCCGCGCTGTGCGCCGCGGCGTCCGGCGGGCTCCAGTACCTCTTCGTCCGGCGTTCGGCCAGGCTCAGCCAGGACGTCCTGCTCGATCTGCGCGGCAGGATCTTCCGGCACGCGCAGGTGCTCAGCCTGGATTTCCACGAGCGCTACACCTCCGGCCGGCTGATCTCCCGGGCGACGACGGACGTGGAGTCGCTGCGCGAACTCCTTGAGGAGGGCCTGGAAGAGCTGATCTCGGTCGGCCTGTCGACGGTCTACATCACCGCGATGCTGCTGTACCTGGACTGGCGCTCCGGCGCCGCTGCCCTCGTCTCCGCGGGCCCGCTGTACCTTCTCGTGGCGTCCTTCCGGCGCCGTTCCCGGCGGGTGTACGGCACGAAGTCCTCGGCCATCGCCACCGTCATCGTGAAGTTCACGGAGACGGTCAACGGCATCCGCCCGGTGCAGGCGTTCCGCCGGGAGCGGTCCAACGAAGCCGAGTTCGCCCGGCTGAACCGCCGGCACCAAGGCGTCAACGGCGACGCGCTCCTGGAGATGGCCCGGTATGTCGCCCTGTCCGGTCTGGTGGCCAATACCGCGGTCGCCGTGATCGTGCTGTGGGGCGCGTACCGCGTGGCGGCCGGCGGTCTGCCGCTGGGTGTCCTGGCCGCGTCCGTGCTGTATCTGCGCCGGCTGTACGACCCCATCGACCGGCTGGGCGTGTTCCTCAACTCCTATGAGTCGGCGGCGGCTTCGCTCGGCAAGATCGCGGGACTGCTCGCCCAGCGCCCGTCCGTCCCCGAGCCGGAAGCGCCGATTTCGCTGCCGACCGTCGCCGCCGGCCGGCCGGGCCGCACGGTCACCTTCGAGGACGTCCGCTTCGCCTACCGCACCGGCGGCGAGGTGCTGCCCCGTCTCGGCCTGACGCTGGCCGCGGGCGAAACCACCGCCGTGGTGGGATCGACGGGCGCAGGCAAGTCGACCCTCGCCAAGCTGCTGGCCCGCTTCTACGACCCGACCGAGGGCCGGGTCCTGCTCGACGGCGTCGACCTGCGGGAGTTGTCCACCGCCGAGCTGCGCCGTGGCGTGGTGATGGTCACCCAGGAGGCATTCCTGTTCTCCGGCACGGTCGCCGACAACATCGCCATCGGCCGCCCCGACGCCGGCCGCGCGGAGATCGAGCAGGCCGCCAAGGCGATCGGCGCGCACGACTTCATCGCCGCGCTGCCGGACGGTTACGACACGGACGTCCGCAAGCGCGGCGGCCGGATCTCCGCGGGCCAGCGCCAGCTGGTCGCCTTCGCACGGGCCCTGCTGGCCGACCCGGCCGTGCTGATCCTGGACGAGGCGACCAGCTCGCTGGACATTCCGGGCGAGCGGGCGGTGCAGCGCGCCATGGACACCGTGCTGCGCGGCCGTACGTCCGTGGTGATCGCGCACCGCCTGTCGACGGTGGAGATCGCCGACCGGGTGCTGGTCATGGCGGACGGCCGGATCGTGGAGGACGGCCCCCCGGCCGCCCTGATCGCCGGCCGCGGCCGCTTCGCCGAGCTGCACCGGGTGTGGCGGGACAGCGTGGGATGAGCGGGCCGGGCCCGGATCCGCCGTTCCGTGCGCGCTGCCGGCCGTGCTCTGCGGGTGGTGACCGCTGCCGGAGGTCAGTGGCCGAGGTTCGGGTACCAGTCTCCGCGGCCCTGCGGGGTCAGGTCGAGGAGGTGCCAGACGGGGGCCAGGAGGTCGATGCCGCGCTCACCGATGTCGTCGGCCAGGCGCGGGTGGGCGGAGTAGCGATGGCGGACCGTGCCGTCGCCGTCGCGGGTGAAGACGGAGACGGCGGAGTCCTGCTCGCCGTCCTTGTCCTCGCTGCCCAGGTCGTACTTGAACGTGCTGTCGCCGCAGCTCAGGAGCCGTAGCCGGTGCCAGCCACGGTGGCGGGCGTGCTGCCGCAGGGCGGGCGGGCCCGCGGCAGCGGCGAGGGCGAAGTCGGCGTTGCGGGCGACGTGGTGGGCGATGCCGTTGAAGCCGTCGATCCACAGGGTGCACATCGGGCAGGGCTCGGTCTGCAGCTTGCCGTACATCAGGTGGTAGACGATCAGCGGGCGGTCCGGAGCGGTGAACAGCCCGCTCAGGGTGACCTCGCGGACCGGGGTGTCGCCTGCGTCGAGGTCGGCGGGGCCCTCGGTGAAGACGTAGTCGTCGACGGGCGGCCCCTGCGGAAGTGCCCGCCGCCGGGCCGCGACCTGCTCGCGGTGGCGCATGAGGTCGATCTCGGCCCGGCGCAGCTCTTCGCGGGCGGCAAGGTAGTCCGCCGATTCCCCGGCCAGTCTGGTGTGCCGCAACATCGCGTCCTCCTGGGGCAGCCGTCCCCCTCCGGTCCCCGTGCCCCCGGACCAGCCCCTCAAGTCTATGGCGGCTCCGAGGCCCGCCGACAGTTGAACCGGAGGCCGTCCGGTGTGCCGATCCGCGAGTGGGCCGGGAGGTCAGGGAGGACCGGGTGCACCGGACACCGGAAGCCGGCCGCAGAGTTTCATATGACTCAGGATCACGTGACGGGTACCGCAAGCAAGTTGACCACTCCAGCCGAACGCAGACCAACCGGCCGATGGGCCGGCTGCGTCAGCCCTGCCTGGCATCCGCGGCCTTCCGTGCGCCAGGATGCCCGGGTGAACGATCACATAGCGTCGCCCTCCCTGCGCCCGGTGCGCGGAGCCGCCCGCTGCGCCGTCGCCGCCCTCGCCCTCGCAGCCGCCGCCTGGGTGGCCCGAGGACTGTGGCAGTTCCAGCTCGCCAGGTCCGGGATGCCCGCTTCCGGGCCGCCGGACCAGGGCGACGGCAGGCACCGCCCGCTGACCGCCCTGGAGAACGCCTACCACCTCGTCAGCGCCCTGGGAGACGCGGCCACGGCGCTCTGCGCGATTGCCTTCCTGGCCTGGCTGTGGCGCGTACGGGACAACGCCCGCGCCCTCTCGGGGCAGCCGCCGCGCTACGCCTGGCCATGGGTCTACGCAGGCTGGATCGTGCCCGTCATGAACCTTTGGGTGCCCCGCGGCATCGTCGCCGACATCCACCGCGCGAGCGCCCCCGGGGAGCGGCTGCCGCGCGCCGTGAACTGGTGGTGGGGCCTGTGGCTCGCCGGGCTGAGCGGGCTGGGCCCGAACTACGCGGACTCGACGGACAAGGTCATCGCACGCGCCTACGAGGGTGCGCCGCTGCTCCTGGCCGGTGACGCGGCCGTCGTCGGCGCGGCGTTGGCGGGCATCTTCGTCGTCCGCGCCCTCACCGCGGCGCAGCCGCAACGCGGCAATGAACCAAAGCGGCAATGAGCCCCTGCGGCACGACTCCGGCCGGGCCCGCGACGCGGGCACCACAGGTCACCCGCGGTAACCGCCGCTCGGGCGGCCGGTGGCCCGGCGGCCCCGCCGCGTGCCCTGCCCGCTCTCGGCTAGCCTGAGCCCACGATGAACCGTTTCACGACGTCCTGGGGTGCGTTCGACCTCACCCGCTTCCCCGAAGACCCCCGCGACACGCTCCGCGCCTGGGACGCCGCCGACGCGTACCTGCTCCAGCACCTCGCCGAGACCGAGGCGGATACCGAGCCCGAGGCCGCCCCCCGCTCCCCCGGCACCACCGTCGTCCTCGGCGACCGGTGGGGCGCCCTGGTCACCGCGCTGGCCGCCCGGCGCCCGGTGCAGATCACGGACTCGTACCTCACGCAGCGGGCGACGGTGGCGAATCTGCGGCGCAGCGGCGCCGACCCGGAGGCGGTACGGCTGCACTCCGTGCTGGACACTCCGCCGGAGCGGATCGACCTGCTGCTGGTCCGCGTGCCGAAGAGCCTCGCGCTGCTGGAGGACCAGCTGCGCCGGCTGGCGCCCGCCGTGCACGCCGGCACCCGCATCGTCGGCGCGGGCATGGTCACCGAGATCCACACCTCGACCCTGAAGCTGTTCGAGCAGATCCTCGGCCCGACCCGGACCTCCCTCGCCGCCAAGAAGGCGCGGCTGATCTTCTGCACACCCGATCCCGGCCTCCCCCGCACCTCCAGCTCCTGGCCGCGCAGCTATCCGCTGCCGGCGGACGTCGGGGTCGTCTCGGGCCGTACGGTCACCAATCACGCCGGTATCTTCTGCGCCGACCGTCTCGACATCGGCACCCGCTTCCTGCTGGAGCATCTGCCCGCGGGCCGGGGCGCCGGGCGGGTGGTGGACCTCGGCTGCGGCAACGGCGTGGTCGGTACCGCGATGGCGCTGGCCGATCCGGAGGCCGAAGTGACCTTCATCGACGAGTCGTTCTCGGCCGTGGCATCGGCGCGGGCCACCTTCGCGGCGAACGCGCCCGCCACCGCGAAGGCCGAGTTCGTCGTCGGCGACGCGCTGTCGCAGGTGCCGGCCGGTTCGGTGGACCTGGTGCTCAACAATCCGCCGTTCCACAGCCATCGCGCGACGTCCGACGCGACCGCCCGCAGCATGTTCGGCGGGGCGCGCGCCGCGCTGCGCCCCGGCGGCGAGCTGTGGGTCATCGGCAACCGCCACCTCGGCTATCACGTACGGCTGCGCCGTCTCTTCGGCAACTGCGAAGTGGTCGCGTCCGACCCGAAGTTCGTGATTCTGCGGGCCGTCAGGCGCTGACGTCGCCATCGGCGCCGCGGCCGCCTCGCATAGGGTGCGGGCATGTGCGCCCCTGCTTCGGACCTGTGGGACGCGGTGGAGCCGGCCGCATCCGGCCGTGGGACGGCGGGCCCCGGCGTGCCGGACCGTCGCGGCCCCGCGCGCTATCTGTGGTGGCTGACCCGTAGCCAGCTGCGCCGGGTCGCCGCCGGTGCGACGTTCGGCAGCCTGTGGATGGTCGGGCTGATGGTGCCGCCGTACGTGCTCTCCCGCGCCATCGACGAGGGCCTGGCCCCGGGCCGGACGGGGCCGCTGCTCGGCTGGAGCGGCGTCCTGCTGGCCTCCGGGGTGCTGAATGCCTTCCTCGCGATCATGCGGCACCGCACCATGACCCGGATCCGGATGGACGCCACCTTCCGTACGGTGCGGGTCGTCGTCGCGCACACGCTGCGGCTGGGGGCCGCGCTGCCGCGGAGTGTGACGGCGGGTGAGGTGGTCACGATCGGCATCGGGGATGTCGCCGTGATCAGTCAGACGCTGACGCTCACCGGCCCCGGCGTCGGCGCCGTCCTCGCGTACGGGGTGGTGGCGGCCCTGCTGCTGCCGGTGTCGGGGCTGCTCGCCGCGCTGGTGCTGCTGGGTGTGCCGCTGCTCGCGGTGCTGGTGGGGCCGCTGCTGGGGCGGTTGCAGGGCGCCGAGTCCCGCTACCGCGAGCGTCAGAGCGGTCTTGCCGCGCGGCTGACGGACCTGGTCGGCGGCCTGCGGGTGCTGAGCGGCCTCGGCGGCAAGGAGGCGTTCGCCGAGCGGTACCGCAGGGAGTCGGACGCGCTGCGCGCCGAGGGGTACCGGGTCGGCGCGGTGACCAGCTGGATCCAGGCGCTCGGAGTGGGCCTGCCGACCCTGTTCCTCGCCGCCGTGGCCTGGCTCGCGGCCCGGATGGCGGCCCAAGGCACGCTCAGCGTGGGCGAGTTGGTGGCGGTGTACGGCTATACGGCGGCACTGGTGGCGCCGGTGTCGTTCCTCATCGAAGGGGGTTACGACGTCACCCGGGGCCTGGTCGCCGCCCGCCGCGTGACGCGCTTCCTGGACCTGGAGCCGCCGGCCGACGGCGGGCCCGGCCGCAGCGCGGCGGACGGCCCCGCGGTGCCGTCCGCACTGCACGATCCGGAGTCCGGTGTCGAGGTGGTGCCCGGGGCACTCACCGCGCTGGCATCGGACCGGCCCGCCGATGCGGCCGCGGTCATCGACCGGCTCGGCGGATTCGCGGACTCGGCCGCCACCTGGGGCACGGTACGTCTCGACAGCATCGGCCTCGCGCGGCTGCGGGAGCGGATCCTGGTCGCCGACAACGAGGCGGAGCTGTTCGCCGGCACGCTGCGCGAGGTGATCTCCGGACGGCGCGAGCGGGACGCGGCGGCCGTGGACCGTGCCCTGCACACCGCCGTCGCCGACGACATCGTGCGCGGGCTGCCGGACGGGCTGACTGCGCAGGTGGCGGCGGGCGGCCGCAATCTCTCGGGCGGGCAGCGGCAGCGGGTCCGGCTGGTGCGGGCGCTGCTGGCCGACCCCGAGGTGCTGCTCGCCGTGGAACCGGCATCGGCCGTCGACGCGCACACCGAAGCGGCCGTCGCCGCCCGGCTGCACGCCGCCAGGTCGGGCCGCACGACCGTCGTCACCAGCACATCGCCGCTGCTGCTCGACCGCGCCGACACCGTGTACCACCTGGTCGGCGGCCGGGTCGCGGCGGTCGGCAGCCACCGTCAACTCCTCGCGTCGGAGCCGGAATACCGCAGGCTGGTGGCGCGCGGCGAGGACGACCCGGGGGCCGCGGGCCTCCGGAGTGGCCAGGTAGGCGTACCGGAGGACGACGGCCGGGAAGCGGGCCCGGCCGTGGACGGCGTACGGGCCGAGGAGGCCCGGTGACCGGAGACCCCAAGGCCGTACCGGACGGCGCGCTGCCGGTGGCCGGGCCGCGCAGGACCGGGCGGGCCGCGCTCCGGCTGGTCCGCCGGGACGGCCGTGCCTTCGCCGCGCTGCTCGCCCTGAACGCGCTGGCCGCGGCCGCGGGTCTGGCCGGGCCGTGGCTGCTCGGCAGGATCGTCGACGCGGTGCGGGCCGGCGGCGGCGTCGGCGCGGTGGACCGGCCGGCGCTGGTGATCCTGGGCTGCGCGCTGGCCCAGCTGGTGCTGGTGCGGTACGCGCGCTACGTCGGCCACCGGTTCGGCGAGCGGACGCTGGACCGGGTGCGCACGGAGTTCGTCGACCGGGCGCTGGCGCTGCCCGCGGCGACCGTGGAGCGGGCGGGCACCGGGGATCTGACGGCTCGCGGGACGACGGATGTCGCCACCGTCGGCAGGACGCTGCGCGATGCGGCGCCCGAGGTGTCCGTCGCCGTGGTCCAGGTGCTGTTCCTGCTCGGTGCGGTGGTGCTGCTCGATCCGCTGCTCGGCGCGTGCGGGGCGGGCCTGCTGGGCAGTGGGTTCGCGGTCCGCTGGTATCTGCGCCGGGCGCGCGAGGCGTATCTGGCGGAGGGTGCGGCGCAGTCGGCGCTCGCCGAGCTGCTCGCGGCGACGGCGGCGGGCGCCAGGACCGTCGAGGCGCTCGGGTTGCAGGAGCGCCGCGCGGCGGCCTGCCAGGAGGCCATCGAGCGCTGCCGGCGGACGCGGATCCGGACGCTGTTCCTGCGCAGCGTCGTGTTTCCCGCGGTGGACGTCTCGTACACGGTCCCGGTCGTCGCGGTGCTGCTGGTGGGCGGGGCGCTGCACGGCGCCGGGATGGTGAGCCTGGGGGTGGTGGTGTCGGCCGCGCTGTATCTGCGGCAGGTGTCGGCGCCGATGGACACCGTCCTGCTCTGGGTCGAGCAACTCCAGAGCAGCGGCGCCGCGTTCGCGCGGGTGGAGGGGCTGGGCGCGGCCACGGAAACCACGGACGGCACGGACGGCACAGGAGCCTCGGAGACCGCTCCGCCCCGTACCGCCCCACAGGTCCCGCTGCCCTCCCCCGCCGACGGTCACCGCAACGACCGCCACGGACCGCACGGTTCCCCCGGTGCCACCGGCCGCATCGACGTCACCGGCGTGCGCTACGCCTATCCCGGCGGGCCTGGCGACGAGGTACTGCGCGGGGTCGATCTGTGCGTGCGGCCGGGCGAACGGCTCGCGCTCGTCGGCCCTTCCGGCGCGGGCAAGTCCACGCTGGGCAGGCTGCTCGCCGGGATCGACGCGCCGTGCGGCGGGTCTGTGACGGTCGGCGGGGTGCCGGTCGCCGAGCTGGCTCCCGAAGTCCTGCGGCGGCAGGTCGTCCTGGTGACTCAGGAGCACCATGTGTTCCTGGGGACGGTCCGGGAGAATCTGCTGATCGGCGCACCGGCCGCGGCCGACGCCGAGCTGCACGCCGCGCTCGCCACCGTCGGGGCGGACTGGGCGGCGCGGCTGCCCGCGGGCCTGGACACCGAGCTGGGCCCCGGCGGGCTGCGCCCGGACGGTGCGCAGTCCCAGCAACTCGCCCTGGCGCGGGTGCTGTTGGCGGATCCGCACACGGTGATCCTGGACGAGGCGACGGCGCTGCTGGATCCGCGGACCGCCCGGCACGCCGAGCGCGCGCTGGCCGCCGTGCTGGCGGGCCGTACGGTCATCGCCATCGCGCACCGGCTGCACACCGCGCACGACGCGGACCGGGTGGCGGTCATGGCGGCGGGCCGGCGGGCCGAACTCGGCACCCATGACGCGCTCGTGGCGGCCGGCGGCGCCTACGCGGCCCTGTGGCATTCCTGGCACGGAGCCGGTGACCGGCCCGCGGCGGACGCCTGAAGGGCCCCCGCCGCGCTTTCCCGTCATCTGTCCGTAATCCGGAGGTGAATTCCGAGCAACGGACGGTTTCCGGCCATTTAGTTGAAGAGACCCTGACAACAACGCCGGGACGGTGGCACTCTTCCCCGCAACCGCCACGCGGACCCCACAGCTCACCCCGCGCGGCAGTCGGCACCACGTCTCCCCCCACACGCTCCATGTGTTCTGCCTCGCTCTGCCCGGACGGCCACCCAGCCGCCCGGTCCCCCTCGGTAGCGGCCACCGTGCCGCAGCCCCGCAGAAGGAGTCAGTGTGAGACGCACCCCCCATCAGCGCGCCGCAGCGACCGGCGCGCTCGTCGCCGTCACGGCGATGCTGGCCGTCGGCGTACAGGCCGGCACCAGCACGGCAGCCGCACCGCAGCCCGGCACCCCGCACGCCAAGCCGGCCCCGGGCGCCCTGCCCGCCCCGCTCTCCCCGTCCCAGCGCGGCAAGTTGATACGCGACGCCGGCGCCGCCACGGCGACGACGGCCGAGCAGCTCAAGCTCGGCGCCCAGGAGAAACTGCTCGTCAAGGACGTCTCGAAGGACGCCGACGGCACCACCCACACCCGCTACGCACGCACCTGGGCCGGGCTGCCGGTGCTCGGCGGCGACCTGATCGTGCACGAGAGCAAGGCCGGCGCGGTCAAGAGCGTCACCAAGCCGCTGCGTGCGCAGCTGACGGTCCCGACGACGACGGCGAAGGTCACGCCGTCCGCCGCCGCGTCCAAGGCCGTCAAGTCCGCGCAGGCGCAGGGCTCCGAGAAGACCAAGGCCGACAAGGCGCCGCGCAAGGTCGTCTGGGCCGCCGACGGCACCCCGCGGCTCGCGTACGAGACCGTGGTCGGCGGGCTCCAGGACGACGGCACGCCCAACGCGCTGCACGTCATCACCGATGCCACCACCGGCGCCCGGATCTTCCAGTACCAGGGCATCGAGAACGGCATCGGCAACAGCGAGTACAGCGGCAAGGTCACGCTGGGGACCTCCGGTTCGGGGTCCTCGTACACGCTGACCGACAACGGCCGCGGCGGGCACAAGACCTACAACCTCAACCACGGTTCGTCCGGCACCGGCACCCTCTTCACCGACGCGGACGACACCTGGGGCGACGGCACGCCGCAGAACGCCCAGACCGCCGCCGTGGACGCCGCCTACGGCGCGGCCGAGACCTGGGACTACTACAAGAACGTGCACGGCCGCACCGGCATCCGCGGCGACGGCGTCGCGGCGTACTCCCGTGTCCACTACGGCAACAGCTACGTCAACGCCTTCTGGGACGACAGCTGCTTCTGCATGACGTACGGCGACGGCAGCGGCAACGCCCGTCCGCTGACCGCGCTGGACGTGGCGGGCCACGAGATGTCGCACGGCGTGACCGCGGCGACCGCGGGGCTCATCTACAGCGGTGAGTCCGGCGGCCTGAACGAGGCGACGTCCGACATCTTCGGCACGGCCGTGGAGTTCTACTCCAACACCGCCGAGGACCCGGGCGACTACCTCATCGGCGAGAAGATCGACATCAACGGCGACGGCACCCCGCTGCGCTACATGGACAAGCCGTCCAAGGACGGCGCATCGGCCGACTACTGGTCGAGCAGCGTCGGCAACAAGGACGTGCACTACTCGTCCGGCGTCGCCAACCACTTCTTCTACCTGCTGTCCGAGGGCAGCGGCGCCAAGGACATCAACGGCGTCCACTACGACAGCCCGACCTACGACAACAAGCCGGTCCCCGGCATCGGGCGGGCCAACGCGGAGAAGGTGTGGTTCAAGGCGCTCAGCCAGTACATGAGCGCCAACACCAACTACGCGGCGGCCCGTACCGCCACCCTGAAGGCCGCGGCCGACCTGTTCGGCCAGGGCAGTGCCTCGTACAACACCGTCGCCAACACCTGGGCCGCGGTGAACGTCGGCTCCAGGGTCGACGACGGCACCAACCCCGGCGGCGACAAGGTCTACGAGAGCACCGGCGCGGTCCGGATCCCGGACGGCGGCGCGGCGGTGACCTCGCCGATCACGGTCACCCACACCGGCAAGGCACCCAACGCCCTGAAGGTGTCGGTGGACATCACCCACTCCTACCGCGGTGACCTGGTCATCGACCTGATCGCACCGAACGGTTCGAGCTACCGGCTGAAGAACGCGAGCACGTCCGACGGCGCCGCCGACGTCAAGCAGACCTACACCGTCGACGCCTCGTCACAGGCCGCCGCCGGCACCTGGAAGCTGCGGGTGCAGGACCTGTACCGCTACGACTCCGGCACGCTCAACGGCTGGAAGCTGACGTTCTGACGGTGCGACGGCACCAGGAGGCCACTTCGGTGTGGCACTCCTGACCCCCGATCGCCATCGCACCACAACTGAACTGCACAAACAGCGAGTTGGGCGTCGCTCCCGGAGCATCGGGGGCGGCGCCCGACTCCGTTATACGGACAGCGATCTTCTCTCTACGGACGAATTTCGGCCAACCTTCGCGCGCCCTCCTGACATGCACGCGTTCGAATGGCAGTCTTCCCGACGCACGTCACACCCGCATCGCTTTGCACCCCCACCACTTGGCAAAGTTGAAGGAGCACGCGTGACCCCCCGCATATCCCGTAAGACCCGCGTTACCGGTGCCGTCGTCGCCGCCGCGGCCCTGCTCGCCGCCGGCATCACCGCCGGCACCGCAGGCGCCTCGCCCGCGCAGACCGACCGGAGCGGCGCCCCCCTGAAGCTCACCGCGTCGCACCGCGCCGAGCTGCTCCGCGACGCGAGCGCGACCAAGGCGCAGACCGCGAAGGACCTGGGCCTGGGCTCGCAGGAGAAGCTGGTCGTCAAGGACGTCATCAAGGACGCCGACGGCACCACCCACACCCGCTTCGACCGCACCTACGCCGGACTGCCGGTGCTGGGCGGCGACATGGTCGTGCACACCGCCAAGGGCGGCGCCGTCAAGAGCACCACCAAGTCGACCGACAAGACCATCAAGGTCGCCTCCCTCACGCCGAAGATCGCCGCGTCCGCCGCCGCGAAGAGCGCGCAGGGCGCAGCCGCCAAGTCGATCAGCGCGAAGCAGACCGGCGCGCAGGCCGCGAAGAAGGTCGTCTGGGCCGCGTCCGGTTCGCCGGTCCTGGCGTACGACACGGTCGTCAAGGGCGTGCAGAAGGACGGCACCCCCAGCCGGCTGCACGTCATCACCGACGCCAACAGCGGCAAGAAGCTGTTCCAGTACGACGAGATCCACACCGGCAAGGGCGAGAGCGAGTTCAGCGGCACCGTTGACCTCGGCACCACCAAGGAAGGCAGCGGCTACACGCTGACCGACGGCGGCCGCGGCGGTCACAAGACCACCAACCTCGAAAACGCCGAGGACGGCGAGGGCAAGGCGTTCACGGACGACGACGACAACTGGGGCACCGGCAAGCCCGACGACCCGCAGACCGCGGCCGTCGACGCGCACTACGGCGCGGCCGAGACCTGGGACTACTACAAGGAGGTGCACGGCCGCACCGGCATCAAGGGCGACGGCAAGGGTGCCTCCTCGCGCGTCCACTACGGCAACAACTACGTCAACGCCTTCTGGGACGACAGCTGCTTCTGCATGACGTACGGCGACGGCGAGGGCAACAAGGCCCCGCTCACCGCCATCGACGTCGCGGCGCACGAGATGTCGCACGGTGTCACCTCCGCCACCGCCAACCTCACCTACAGCGGTGAGTCCGGCGGCCTCAACGAGGGCACATCGGACATCTTCGGCACCGCGGTCGAGTTCTACGCGAACAACAAGTCCGACCCGGGCGACTACCTCATCGGCGAGAAGATCAACATCAACGGTGACGGCACCCCGCTGCGCTACATGGACAAGCCCTCCAAGGACGGCCAGTCGCAGGACAACTGGGACTCCAACACCGGCAACCTCGACCCGCACTACTCCTCGGGCGTCGCCAACCACTTCTTCTACCTGCTGTCCGAGGGCAGCGGCGCGAAGGAGATCAACGGCGTGAAGTACGACAGCCCGACGGCCGACGGCTCGAAGGTCACCGGCATCGGCCGGGACAAGGCCGAGAAGATCTGGTTCAAGGCCCTGACCGAGTACATGACCTCGAACACCGACTACAAGGCCGCCCGCGAGGCGACCGTCAAGGCCGCCACCGACCTGTACAAGGCCGGCAGCGACGAGGTCAAGGGTGTCGAGGCCGCGTGGAACGGCGTCGCCGTCAAGTAACGCTGCACACCACGGCGTTCGGAAGACCGCCGGCCGCTCCGGGGTACCTGTGACGTGACCCGGAGCGTGGGCGGTGTCCGGATCCGGCGGACGGCCGGGGAGAGATCCCCGGCCGTCCGCCGTTTTCGTGCACCGCCCTTCGGCACGTCTCGCCGCTTCCGCCCGCAAGGCCCCGGCCCCGGCCCGCCAACCGAGTGAAGGGCACCGGCCCCCCGATGCCCGCCTCCCGCCACATCTCTATCAACCGGATAGAAAGGACAAAATTCTGCAAAACATGACAACTCTCTGGTGATCCCATGATCGGTCGCATCCCTGTTCTGGACATCCGCCCGCAGATCGACTGCGGCCGCCGCCCGGCCAAGGCGGTGGTCGGCGAGACCTTCGCCGTCTCGGCCAGCGTCTTCCGCGAGGGCCACGACGCGGTCGCCGCGAACGTGGTCCTGCGCAACCCCGCAGGCCGCTGCGGCCCCTGGACACCGATGCACGAACACCGCCCCGGCACCGACCGCTGGAGCGCCGAGGTCGCCCCGGACGTCGAGGGCCGCTGGACGTACACCGTGGAGGCGTGGTCGGACCCGGTCACCACCTGGCACCGGAACGCCGCCGTCAAGATCCCGGCCGGCATCGACACCGAGACGGTCCTCGCCGAGGGCGCGGCCCTCCTGGAGCGGGCGGCCGGCGACGTCCCCAAGAGCGAAGGACGCGAGCCGGTGCTCGGCGCCGTCGACACCCTGCGCGACACCGCGCTGCCCGCCGCCACCCGCCTCGCCGCCGCCCTCGCCCCCGACGTCACCGCCGCACTCGGCCGCCACCCGCTGCGCGAACTGCTCACCGTCTCCCGCCCGATGCCCCTGGTCGTCGAGCGCCGCCGCGCGCTGTACGGCTCCTGGTACGAGCTGTTCCCGCGCTCCGAGGGCGCCACCACCGCGCCGGACGGCACGAAGACCAGCGGCACCCTGCGCACCGCCGCCGAACGGCTGCCCGCCGTCGCCGCGATGGGCTTCGACGTGGTCTACCTCCCGCCTGTGCACCCCATCGGCACCTCCTTCCGCAAGGGCCCCAACAACACCCTGACCGCGGGCCCGCACGACGTCGGCTCCCCCTGGGCCATCGGCTCGCCCGACGGTGGCCACGACGCGCTCCACCCGGACCTCGGCACCTTCGAGGACTTCGACCACTTCGTCCGCACCGCCCGCGACCTGCGGATGGAGGTGGCCCTCGACTTCGCGCTGCAGTGCTCGCCCGACCACCCCTGGGTCACCCGGCACCCCGAGTGGTTCCACCACCGCGCGGACGGCTCCATCGCGCACGCCGAGAACCCGCCGAAGAAGTACCAGGACATCTACCCGATCGCCTTCGACACCGACTTCCGTGGCCTGGTCCGCGAGACCGAACGGCTGCTGCGCTTCTGGATGGCCAAGGGCGTCCGCATCTTCCGCGTCGACAATCCGCACACCAAACCGGTGCTGTTCTGGGAAAAGGTGCTCGGCGACATCAGCCGCACCGACCCCGACGTCCTCTTCCTCGCCGAGGCGTTCACCCGCCCGGCGATGCTGCACACCCTCGCTCAGATCGGCTTCCACCAGTCGTACACCTACTTCACCTGGCGCAACACCAAGCAGGAGCTGGCCGACTACCTCACCGAGCTGTCCCGGGACAGCGCCGCACACCTGCGGCCGAACTTCTTCGTCAACACCCCCGACATCCTGCCCGGTTACCTCCAGAGCGGCGGGCGCACCGCCTTCGAGATCCGTGCGGTGCTGGCCGCCACCCTCTCCCCGTCCTGGGGCGTCTACGCCGGCTACGAGCTGTGCGAAGCCACCCCCGCCGAGCCCGGCAGCGAGGAGTACCTCGACTCCGAGAAGTACGAACTCCGGCCGCGCGACTGGGCCGCCGCGGCCCGCGGCCCGCACAGCCTCGCCCCGCTCCTCACCACCCTCAACCGCATCCGCCGCAGGCACCCCGCACTCCAGCAACTGCGGTCCCTGCACTTCCATCACGTCGACCACGACTCGGTGCTCGCGTTCTCCAAACGTGAAGGTCACGGCAGTGCAGCGGACACCGTCCTGACCGTGATCAACCTCGACCCGCACCACACCCACGAGGCGACGGTGTCGTTGGACATGCCGGAACTCGGCCTCGGCAGGCACGAATCCTTCCCGGTGCGCGACGAGCTCACCGGCGACACCTACCACTGGGGCAGGGACAACTATGTACGCCTTGGTCCGGGCCGCTCGCCGGCGCCCGCCCATGTGCTGTCCCTGCGACCGTCCTCACCGATCGGAGGGTCACCCAATTGATCGTCAATGAGCCCGTGCACGACACATTCGAGGACACCCCGGAAAAGGACCGCGATCCCGACTGGTTCAAACGGGCCGTCTTCTACGAGGTCCTGGTGCGTTCCTTCCAGGACAGCAACGGCGACGGCGTAGGCGACCTCAAGGGCATCACATCCAAACTCGACTATCTGCAATGGCTGGGAGTGGACTGCCTCTGGCTCCCGCCGTTCTTCAAATCCCCGCTGCGGGACGGCGGCTACGACGTCGCCGACTACACATCGGTACTCCCCGAATTCGGCGACCTGGCCGACTTCGTGGAATTCGTCGACGCCGCACACCACCGCGGCATGCGCGTCATCATCGACATGGTGATGAACCACACCAGCGATCAGCACCCGTGGTTCCAGGAATCCCGTACCGACCCGGAAGGGCCGTACGGCGACTACTACGTCTGGGCCGACGACGACAAGCAGTACGCCGACGCACGCATCATCTTC
This sequence comes from Streptomyces pinistramenti, assembly GCF_020564935.1. Taxonomy (GTDB): domain Bacteria; phylum Actinomycetota; class Actinomycetes; order Streptomycetales; family Streptomycetaceae; genus Streptomyces; species Streptomyces pinistramenti. The sequence continues at coordinate 23,490 of NZ_JAJCXB010000015.1, read as the reverse complement.
GTCGACACCGAAGCCTCCAACTGGACCTTCGACCCGGTGCGCAAGCAGTACTACTGGCACCGTTTCTTCTCCCACCAGCCGGATCTCAATTACGAGAACCCGGCGGTCCAGGAGGAGATGATCTCCGCACTGCGGTTCTGGCTCGACCTCGGCATCGACGGCTTCCGGCTCGACGCGGTGCCCTACCTCTACGCCGAGGAGGGCACCAACTGCGAGAACCTGCCGCGTTCGCACGGCTTCCTCAAGCGGGTGCGCGCCGAGATCGACGCGCACTACCCGGACACCGTGCTGCTGGCCGAGGCCAACCAGTGGCCCGAGGACGTCGTCGACTACTTCGGCGACTACTCCGTCGGCGGCGACGAATGCCACATGGCGTTCCACTTCCCGGTCATGCCCCGCATCTTCATGGCGGTACGCCGCGAATCCCGCTATCCGGTATCGGAAATCCTCGCCAAGACCCCGGCGATTCCGTCCGGCTGCCAATGGGGCATCTTCCTGCGTAACCACGACGAGCTGACCCTCGAAATGGTGACCGACGAAGAGCGCGACTACATGTACGCGGAATACGCCAAGGACCCGCGCATGCGGGCCAATATCGGCATCCGTCGGCGCCTGGCCCCGCTGCTCGACAACGACCGCAATCAGATCGAACTCTTCACGGCCCTGCTGCTCTCCCTGCCCGGCTCGCCGATCCTCTATTACGGCGACGAAATCGGCATGGGCGACAACATCTGGCTGGGCGACCGCGACGCGGTGCGCACACCGATGCAGTGGACGCCGGACCGCAATGCCGGATTCTCGTCCTGCGACCCCGGCAGGCTTTCACTCCCGACCATCATGGATCCCGTCTACGGCTATCAGGTCACCAACGTCGAGGCCGCGATGAGTTCGCCCTCCTCGCTGCTGCACTGGACCCGCCGGATGATCGAGATCCGTAAGCAGAACCCGGCGTTCGGCCTCGGCAGCTACACCGAACTCCCCTCCACCAACCCGGCGGTCCTGGCCTTCCTGCGCGAGTCGCCGGGAGCCGGCGGGGCCGACGACGACCTGGTGCTGTGCGTGCACAACTTCTCGCGCTTCGCCCAGCCGACGGAGCTGGACCTCCAGGAATTCAGCGGCCGCCACCCGGTCGAGCTGATCGGCGGGGTCCACTTCCCCGCCATCGGACAGCTGCCGTACCTGCTGACCCTCGCGGGCCACGGCTTCTACTGGTTCCGGCTGCGCAAGAACGCCGGATAGCGCCCCGCCCCACCCGGCACGGGACACCGAGAAATCCGCCCGTACGCGGCCACCCGGCGCGTACGGGCGTTCCTTTTCGGGCGGCGGCTCTTCCGGGCCCGGTCACGGCACGGGCGGACCGCCCCCGGGAGCAGCGGCCGCCGCCCCGCCCGCGCACCGCCGCCGTCCGCACACCATCCGGCGCCCCGGACTCCGTCTGGGGGTACCCCCACCGCGCCGCCGCACAGACCAGGCCGCATTCCGGGACACTTTGCGCATCCTGTCGTGTGCCCGGGGAAAGGACGCGACGCCATGTCGGACACCGCCTCGACCCGTGCCACCGGAAACGCCGCCGACCGCCCGCTGACCTCCGCACCCGATCTGCTGCCCTCCCTCGCACCGCTGCTCGCCGACTGGGTGCCGCGGCAGCGCTGGTTCGCCGGCAAGGGACGGCGGATCACCGGCCTCACCCTGCTCTCCGCGACCGAGCTGCTGCCGTGCACCGCCGACGGCAACGGGCCCGGCCTGCTCCAGCTGCTGGTGCGCACCCGGCAGTCCGCGCCGCCGTCGGCCACGGCCGACTGCTATCAGTTGCTGCTGGGGGTCCGCCCGGCGCTGCCGTCGCGGCTCGCGCCCGCGCTGATCGGCCGGCCGTCCGGCGGCCCGCTCCGTGGCCGCGCCGTGTACGACGCGCTGCGGGACGGCCGGCTGTGCGGCCTGCTGCTGGAGCGTCTGCGGTTGCCGGGGCGGTTCGGGGCGCTGCACTTCTGCCGGGAGGCCGGCGCCGACATCCCCGCGGGGCTGCCAGGACGGCCGATCGCCGTGGAGCAGTCCAACACCTCGCTCGTCTTTGGAGATACGTTCATTCTCAAGGTGTTCCGGCAGATCACGCCGGGCATCAACCCGGATCTGGAGCTGCCCCGCGCGCTGGCGGACGCCAAGTGCCCACGGGTTCCCGCGCCCGTCGCCTGGTTCGAGGCCCGGCCTCCGGGGACCGGCGACGAGCCGACCACGCTCGGGGTGCTCCAGCCGTACCTGCAGGACTCGTCCGACGGCTGGCAGCTGGCGCTCGCCGCGCTGGCCGTCCGCACCGACTTCACCCCTGCCGCGCGGGCTCTCGGCCATGCCACCGCCGAGGTGCACACCGCGCTCGCGCAGACGCTGCCCACCGCCGAACTGGGCCGCCCGCAGCTGGAGTCGATCGCTGCCGGAATGAGCGAGCGGCTGGACACCACCGTCCGCGCGGTGCCCGCCCTGGAGCCCTACCGTGCCCGGCTGCGCACCGCGTTCGATGCGCTGGCCGCCGTCGGGCACGACGGGCGAAGCTGGGCCGCCCAGCGCATCCACGGCGATCTGCACCTGGGGCAGACGCTGTGCTCGGCGGGCGACGGTCGCTGGTCGCTGATCGACTTCGAGGGCGAGCCTGCCAGGCCGCTGGCCGAACGGCGCCGGCCACAGCCCGCGGTGCGCGATGTCGCGGCGATACTGCGCTCCTTCGACTACGCGGCCCGCAGCGGCCCGTCCGGCGGCGACGCCTGGTCGCTGGAGTGGGCGCGCCGCACCCGCGACGCCTACTGCCGGGGATACGCCGAAGCCGGCGGGCTCGCCCCCTGGTCGGTACCCGAGCTGATGCGCGCGTACGAGACCGACAAGGCGGTCTACGAAGTGCTCTACGAGGCCCGCCACCGGCCCGACTGGCTCCCCGTACCGATGGCCGCCGTCCGCCGCCTGGCAGCGGGGGCCGGCCGGCCGGCGGAGGGAGGCGGCGGGTGGGGGTGAGGGCGGTGGCGGGAGTGAGCGAGGTGATGGGCGCAATACCCGGCCGGGGGCTGCCCCCGCACCACCGGTGACCGTCCCGACCGACCGATGCCCCGCCGAGGAGGCCCCCACGTGACCGCCCGACCGCCGTCCCGCCGCCGCACCACCGCCCCGACCACAGCCACTGCGGAAGCGACCGCTCCTGCTGCCACTCCTGCTTCTTCCGCCTCCCCCGCTTCCTCTGCTTCCTCTGCTTCCTCTGCTTCCTCCTCGTCTCAGGTGCCCGCGGGCGCGGTGAGCGTGCCGGATTCCGTGGTGGCTCCGGCCGCTGCCCGGCCGGGACGGACCGCTGCTGCCGGGCCGAAGGGCGGTGGGCGCGGGGTGCGGGCCGCCGAGCCGCTCGCCGACGAGGACCGCGAGCGGCTGCTGGGCGGGGCGCACCACGATCCGCACGGGCTGCTCGGCGCGCATCCGGTGCCGGGCGGGGTGCTCGTCCGGGTGCTGCGGCCGTATGCGAAGGGCGTGACCGTCGTCGGCAAGGGGCTGCGCGCCGCGCTGCGCCCCGAGGGTGACGGGCTGTTCGCGGGAGTGCTGCCGCTGCGCACCGTCCCGGACTACGAACTGCAGATCGCGTACGCGGACACCACCCTGACCGTGCGGGATCCGTACCGCTTTCTGCCCGCGCTCGGCGATCTCGATCTGCATCTGCTGAGCGAGGGCCGGCACGAACAGCTCTGGCACGCGCTCGGCGCCCGCGTCATGGAACACCAGGGCCGGGCCGGCACCCGCTTCACGCTCTGGGCGCCCAACGCCCTCGGCGTGCAGGTCATCGGGGAGTTCAACCACTGGGACGGCACCGCCTTCGCGATGCGCTCGCTGGGCTCGTCGGGCGTCTGGGAGCTGTTCCTGCCCGGGGTCGGCGCCGGCGAGCTGTACAAGTTCAGGATCACCCGGCCGGACGGGACGCCGACCGTACGCGCCGACCCGATGGCCCGCAGGGCGGAGTGCCCGCCCGCCAACGCCTCGGTCGTGGACGAGTCGGGCTACGCGTGGCAGGACGAGGACTGGCTGGCCCGGCGCGGCGCGCGGCCTGCCCACGAGGCGCCGTTCTCCGTCTACGAAGTGCACCTCCCTTCCTGGCGTCCCGGCCTGTCCTACCGCCAGCTCGCCACTCAACTCCCTTCCTACGTCAAGGATCTGGGCTTCACGCACGTCGAGCTGATGCCGGTCGCCGAGCATCCTTTCGGGGGGTCCTGGGGCTATCAGGTGACGGGTTTCTTCGCCCCGACCGCCCGGATGGGCACCCCGGACGACTTCCGGTTCCTGATCGACGCGTTGCACCGGGCCGGTGTCGGCGTGCTGATGGACTGGGTGCCCGCGCACTTCCCCCGGGACGACTGGGCGCTGGCCGAGTTCGACGGGCGGCCGCTGTACGAGCCCGCGGATCCGTCGCGGGCCGCGCACCCGGACTGGGGCACGCTGGAGTTCGACTACGGGCGCAGCGAGGTACGCAACTTCCTGGTGGCCAACGCCGTGTACTGGTGCGAGGAGTTCCACATCGACGGGCTGCGGGTGGACGCCGTGGCCTCGATGCTCTACCTCGACTATTCGCGGGCGGACGGGGAGTGGACGCCCAACGAGCGCGGCGGCCGGGAGAACCTGGACGCGGTCGCCTTCCTCCAGGAGATGAACGCGACGGTCTACCGCCGCTGCCCCGGTGTGGTCACCATCGCCGAGGAGTCCACGGCCTGGGACGGCGTCACCCGCGCCACGCATCATGAGGGGCCCGGCGGGTTCGGCGGCCTGGGCTTCGGGCTGAAGTGGAACATGGGCTGGATGCACGACTCCCTCGTCTACGTCTCCAAGGAGCCGGTGCACCGCAAGTACCACCACGGCGAGATGACCTTCTCCATGATCTACGCCTACTCCGAGAACTATGTGCTGCCGATCTCGCACGACGAGGTCGTGCACGGCAAGCGCTCGCTGGTGTCCAAGATGCCGGGCGACTGGTGGCAGCAGCGGGCCACCCATCGCGCATACCTCGGCTACATGTGGGCCCACCCCGGCAAGCAACTCCTCTTCATGGGGCAGGAGTTCGCACAGGGCGCGGAGTGGGCGGAGAGCCATGGTCCCGACTGGTGGCTGCTGGATCCGTCGTACGCGGCGGAGCCCGACCACCGGGGAGTGCGGGACCTCGTCCGCGATCTGAACCACCGCTACGGCGGCACTCCCGCGTTGTGGGAACGGGACACCGATCCGGCCGGTTTCTCCTGGATCGATGCGCACGCAGGCGACGACAACGTCTTCGCCTTCCTCCGCTTCGCCATCGACGGATCCCCCCTCCTCGCCGTCAGCAATTTCTCGCCCGTGGTCCGGCACTCCTACCGCCTCGGCGTCCCCGAGGACGTACCGGCCTGGCGCGAGGTGCTGAACACCGACACCCCGTGTTACGGGGGCAGTGGCATCGCCAACCCCGGTCTCCTCGCGCCGGAGCCCGTCCCCTGGCACGGCCGCGCCGCCTCCCTCACCCCTGTCCTGCCGCCGCTGGCCACCCTCTGGCTGCGGCCGGCCTGACGGGCGCGCGGCCCCGGCGCGTGCCCCGCGTCCCCCGGTGACGGGGCCGCCACGAACTCCGCTGCGGGGCCGCTCCGTTGCCCGCGCCCCGGCCCCGCCTCAGACCCGCTCTGCGGCGGGGCCGAGCGCCGTGCGCAGGCCGACCACCGAGGCGCGCCACTCCGGCCCGGCATCGGACTCGTCCCACAGTTCGGCCAGTTCGGAGTCGGGCGCGAGGACCCGGTCCAGGGCGTGCACCGCCAGGCCGGCCAGTTCGTCGGACGGCTCCGGTATCGCGCGACCGGAGCCGCACGCCGGGGCGACGGGAGCGCCACCGGGCCTGGCGGCGGCGAGCAACGCGGCCGCGGCCACGGCGACTTCGCCCTCGGGTGCCTCCAGGTAGCGCCGCTCCTCCGCCGCCTCGGCCAGCGCCGTGCGGACCGCGAAGAGCCGGCGGTTCTCCGGCAGCCCGGCGAGGCTTGCCGCGAAGTCCGCCGCGGCATCACCGCCGAACGGATTCGTCCCCCATGTCCCCATGCCCCGCTCCTCGTTCGCCCGCGCCGCTGCCCGCGGCGCCCGGTGTTTCTCCGTCTCCTGCATGGTGCCAGGCGGCACTGACAATCCTCGGGCCGCGAAGAACTCCGCAGGTCAGGGGCGTGGGCCGACGGACGTCCCGGTGCCGGATCCCGCCTGGCGGGTACGTCGCGGCAGCAGGACGGCCACCACGACCGTGCCGACGCCGAGCAGGACGGCGCCCACCAGGCTGGTGTGCGCGACCGCGTCGGCGAACGCGCCGCGCACCGCGTCGGCGACCGCGCCCGCCTGTTCCATGCCGAACGCCCTGGCCTGCTCGGCGCCCATCTTGGGAGCCGCGCCCGCGGCCGCCTGCTTGCCGACCTCCTGGGCCACCGCGAGGCCCGCACCGACCGAGTCCTGTGCGGTCGACAGCGCGTCCGCCGGGAGCTTCGGGCCGCCCTTGGCCGCAGCGGCGGCGGCGCTGTCGGCGAGTCCTGATGAGTAGGTGCCGGCCAGGATGGAGCCGAGGATGGCGATGCCGAGGGAGCCGCCCAGTTCGAGGGAGGTGTCGTTGACGGCGCCGCCGATGCCGAGCTGGTCCTCGGGGAAGGCGCCCATGATCGCGTCCGTGCACGGGGACAGCGCCAGGCCGATGGCCACGCCCAGGATGATCAGCGGGGCGACCAGGTCGGCGTAGGAGGACCCGGCGTCGATCCGGGTGAGCAGCGCGAGGGCGACCGTGCCGCCGACCATGCCGGCCGTGACGGTGACCTTCATGCCGAGCCGCGGGGTCAGGAAGCCGGTCAGTGCCGCCCCCACGAACACCGCGCCGGCCAGCGGCAGCATCCGGACTCCGGTGTCCAGCGGCGAGTAGCCGAGGACGAACTGGAGGTGCTGGGTGAGGTAGTAGAACGCGCCGAACACGGCGAGGAAGAAGAGCGCGACGGCGAGGTTGGAGCCGGCGAAAGCGCGCCGCGCGAAGCGGCGGACGTCGAGCACCGGGCGGGGGTGGCGCAGCTCCCACAGGATGAAGCAGAGGAGTCCGACGGCCGCGACGACCGCCGCGGTGACGGCGGCGGTGCCCCAGCCGAAGTGCGGCCCCTGGATGATCATGTAGATCAGCGCGCCGGTCCACACGACGGAGAGCAGGCCGCCGATGTGGTCGAGACGCTCGCGGTGGCCCGCCTTGGATGCCGGGACCACCAGGAGCGCGCCGATGATGCCGAACAGCGCGATCGGCACGTTGATCAGGAACGACGAGGACCAGGCGTGGTGTTCGAGCAGCGCGCCTGCGACCAGCGGGCCGACGGCGATGGCGAGCCCTGCGGTGGCGGTCCACACGGTGATGGCCAGGGCGCGTTCGCGGCGCGGGAAGGTGGCGGCCAGCAGCGAGAGGGTGGCGGGCATGATCATGGCGGCACCGACGCCCATCACCGCGCGCGAGGCGATCACGCCGCCCGAGCTGTCCACGAGGGCGCCGGACACCGAGCCGCCGGCGAAGACCAGCAGGCCGAGGACGAGGGCGCCGCGGCGGCTGTACTTGTCACCTATCGCGCCGAGCAGCAGCATCAGCGCCGCGTACGGGACGGTGTAGCCGTCGATGACCCATTGCAGGTCGGCGCTGCTGAGGCCGAGGTCGGCGGTCATGGCGGGGGCGGCGACGGTGAGCGAGGTGTTCGCCATCACGATGATCAGCAGGCTCAGGCACAGGACGGCCAGCGCCCACCAGCGCTTCGGGTAGGGCGGGGCGGAGTCGTCGGCGGGTGCTGTGGGGTCGGCCGGCCGAGGGTGTGGCCGGTGTTCTTCTTGAGGCGGTCGGGCCTCCTCGTGGGGCGGTCCGGCCGTGTCGACCGGCGTCCTGGTCCGCTTCATTCCCATGACACTCCACCTTGACGATCTTGCACAGTGCTGTGCAATTACACAGGCTGTGCAATTTATGTCATTGCACAGTGGCGTGCAAAATGGGGTGCCATCGAGGAGGAGCCCATGACGACCGGTCCGTCCAGTCCGTCCAGCAGCCGCGCCTACGCCAACCGGCGGCGGATCATGGACATCGCGCTGACCGAACTCCTGCAGGACCCGGACGCGAGCATGGACCGCATCGCGCGGGCCGCAGGCGTCGTGCGGCGCACCGTCTACGGGCACTTCCCCAGCCGGGAAGCGCTGGTCACGGCGCTGACCGACAGTGCGACCGCCGATGTCGCGGCGGCCTTCGACAGCGGTACGGACCCGGAGCTGCCCGCGGATCTCGCGCTGGCCCGCGCCACCGTCGCCGTCTGGCAGGTCGCCGACCGCTACCGGCTGCTGCTCGCGCTCGCCCGGCGCAGCGTCACGGACGAGGGGATCCGGGCGCGGCTGGAGCCGGTGCGGCGGTCTGCCGCCCAGTTGATCGGGCGGGGGCTGCGGGAGGGGTGTTTCCGTACGGATCTGCCGCCGCTGGCGCTGGCGCATCTGCATGAGCACACGCTGTTCGGCATCACGCAGGCGGTGAACTACGGCGCGCTCCCGGCTCGGGAGGCGGGGGCTGCGGCGGTTGCGGCGGTGCTGGCCACGGTGGGGGTGGCGGCGGAGCGGGTGGCGGAGTTGGCCGGTGCGGTGGCGGGTGTGGAGGGGGACTGACGGGGACGTCCGGGAGCCCTGGTCTGCCGAGAGGCTTGGCGGCCCGGTGGGTTGGCTGCGGGTGGGGGTGGGGGTGGGCCGGTGATCCCCGCACCCCGCCCTTCGGGCCTCGTCCTCCGGCCGTCTGCTCGTGCGCGGGTGGGGGCCGGTGAGGTGGCCCCCACAGGCGGGGTGTGGGGGTACGGGGGTCAGACGGCCGCGGGGGTCTTGGTGCCGTTGTTGTCCTGCGGGTCGGGGGTGTCGTGGGACGGGGGTTCGCCGTGGGTGTCGGCGGTGAGGGACTTTTCGTCGAACGGGAGGCGGCCGGCGAGTACTTCGTCGACCCTGGACTTGTCGATTTCCTTGGTCCAGGTGCCCACCAGGACGGTGGCGACCGCGTTGCCCGCGAAGTTGGTGAGGGCGCGTGCCTCGCTCATGAAGCGGTCGATGCCGACGATGAGGCCGACGCCGTCGACGAGTTCGGGGCGGTGCGACTGGAGGCCGCCGGCCAGGGTTGCCAGGCCCGCGCCGGTGACGCCGGCCGCGCCCTTCGAGGCGATGATCATGAAGACCAGGAGGGAGATCTGCTGGCCGAGCGCCAGCGGTTGCCCCATGGCCTCGGCCACGAAGAGGGACGACATGGTGAGGTAGATGGCGGTGCCGTCGAGGTTGAAGCTGTAGCCGGTGGGGACGGTGATGCCGACCACCGGCTTGCTGACGCCCAGGTGTTCCATCTTGGCGATCAGCCGGGGCAGTGCGGACTCCGATGAGGACGTGGAGAGGATCAGCAGGAACTCGCGCGCCAGGTACTTCAGGAGCAGGAAGATGTTGACGCCGGCGAACAGCCGCAGCAGGGCGCCGAGTACGACGATCACGAAGAGCAGGCAGGTCGTGTAGAAGCCGACCATGATGATGGCCAGCGACTTCAGCGCGTCCACGCCGGTCTCGCCGACCACTGCGGCGATGGCTCCGAAGGCACCCACCGGCGCCACCCACATGATCATCGAGAGCACCCGGAAGACCAGCTTCTGGAGGTGGCCGACGCCGCGCAGCACCGGCTCGCCCGCCTTGCCCAGCGACTGGAGGCCGAAGCCGACCAGCAGGGCCACCAGGAGCGTCTGGAGGACCTCGCCCTGGGTGAAGGCGGAGACCAGGGTCGTCGGGATCATGCCGAGCAGGAATTGCGACGTGCTCTCACCGCCGCCCTCGGTCTGGGCCTGGCCCGCGTGCCGGACGGTCTCGGTCAGGTGGAGCCCCGAGCCGGGCTCCAGGATGTTGCCGACGACCAGGCCGATGGCGAGGGCGACGGTGGACATCACCATGAAGTAGCCGAGTGCCAGGCCACCGACGGCGCCGACCTTGGCGGCCTTACGGACCGAGCCGACACCGAGGACGATGGTGCAGAAGATGACGGGCGAGATCATCATCTTGATGAGGTTCACGAAACCGGTGCCGAGCGGCTTCAGTTCGACGGCGACACCGGGGGCGGCGAAGCCGACGGCGATGCCGAGCAGGACGGCGGCGATGACGGCGATGTAGAGGAAGTGGGTACGGTCCCGCTTCTTCGGCACGGTCTTGCCGGTGGTCCCCTGGGACGGTGGGGTCTGTGCAGCCACGGCTGCCTCCTCGGTCTACGGCTGTGCGCTGATCTGCGGCTCCGGCACACAACAAGTCCCGGCGACTATGCACGTCGGGTGTGGCGCCCGTCACCCTTGCGTGCGTTTCGTTCATGTAAAAGTGACCGGGCAGACTGTTATGTATGCGTCTCCCCCGTCCCCGTACGCCGCGCCCGCTGCGCGGCCCGCGCAGCCTCGCCGGGCAGCTCTTCGCGATGCAGGTCCTGCTGGTGACCGTGGTCGTCGCCGGGTGCGTGGTCTTCGCGTACGTCAGCGCGGGGCGCCAGGCGGAGGAGACCGCGCGGCGGCAGGCCACGGCGGTGACCTGTGCGGTGGCCGATTCGCCCGCGGTCGTGGCGGCCGCGCGCAGTGCGCATCCGACGGCCTCGCTCCAGCCGTACACCGAGCGGCTGCGCCGGGACGCGGGGGTCGACTTCATCGTGGTGATGGCCACCGACGGCACCCGCTGGACACACCCCGAACCTTCGGTGATCGGTAAGACCTATTACGGGCACACCGAACGGGCGCTGCGCGGCGAGACGTTCCACGAGACGCACATGGGGGTGCTGGGCCCGTCCGTGCGCGTCGTCGCCCCGGTCCGCGACCCCGAGCACGGCAACCGCATCACGGCGCTGGTCAGTTCGGGCATCACCATCGAGTCCATCGGCGAGCAGCTGCGCGACCAGGTGCTCGCGCTGATCGGGGTCGCGGCGGCCGCGCTGGTCATCGGCGGGCTCGGCACGTACGTCATCAACGCGCGGCTGCGGCGGCACACGCACGGGATGAACGCCGCCGAGCTGAGCCGGATGCACGACTACCACCAGGCGGCGCTGCACGCGGTACGCGAGGGGCTGCTGATGCTCGACGGGCGGCGCAGGGTCGCGCTGATCAACGACGGCGGGCGGGAGCTGCTGGGGCTCGCGGACGACGCGGTGGGCCGGCCGGTGACGGAGCTGGGGCTGCCGGAGCCGCTGACCGGGGCGCTGGCCGCCACCGAGCCGCGGGTGGACGAACTCCACCTCACCGCCGAGCGGGTGCTGGTCGTCAACTCCTCGCCGGTCTCCGGCGGTGAGCACCGCGGCAGCGTCGTGACCCTGCGCGATCACACCGAACTCCAGGCGCTGTCCGGCGAGTTGGACTCGGTGCGCGGCTTCGCGGAGGCGTTGCGTTCGCAGGCGCACGAGGCCGCCAATCGGCTGCACACGGTCGTCTCGCTGATCGAACTGGGCCGCGCCGACGAGGCCGTGGAGTTCGCGACCGCCGAACTGGAGCTGGCCCAGGCGCTGACCGACCAGGTCGTCGGGGCGGTCGCCGAACCGGTGCTCGCCGCGCTGCTGCTGGGCAAGGCGGCACAGGCCAACGAGCACGGCGTCGAGCTGACGCTGACCTCCGACAGCCGGATCGACGACGGGCTGATCCCGCCCCGGCTGCCCGCCCGCGACCTGGTGACCGTGCTGGGCAATCTCATCGACAACGCCATCGACGCGGCGGCCCCCGATGCCGCGGGGCCGCCCAGGACACCCGCCGCCGGGCCGCCGCAGGTCCGCGTCACCGCTCACGCGGACGCCGGCGAACTGCTGCTGTGCGTCGCGGACAACGGGCCCGGCATCGGCGATGAGGCGGCCGACGAGATCTTCCGGCGGGGCTGGACCACCAAGGTCCCGGCGCCCGCAGCGCCGGCCCGCGGGCGCGGCCTCGGCCTGGCGCTCGTGCAGCAGGCGGTGCGGCGCAACGGCGGCACCCTCACGCTCGGCGCGGAGGACGGCGGCGGCGCGCGGTTCACCGTGCGGCTGCCGCTGCGCCCGCTGCCCAGATCGCGGGACGGCGTCTCATGAGCGGGCCGTGCGGCCCCGCCGGGCGCGGGAATGGGAGAAGGTGTCCGCGATGACCACATCCGCTATCCGGGTCCTCGTCGTCGAGGACGATCCGGTCGCCGCCGCCGCGCATGCCCTGTACGCCGGGCGGGTGCCGGGCTTCACGGTCTCCGGGACCGTGCACTCCGGCGCCGACGCGCGCCGCCACCTCGACCACCACCCCGTCGACCTGCTGCTGCTCGACCTCTACCTGCCGGACGGGCACGGCCTCCAGCTGATGCGCAGCCTGCGCGCGGCGGGGCACGCGGCGGACATCATCGCGGTCACCTCGGCCCGCGATCTGACGATGGTGCGCGAGGGGGTCTCGCTGGGGGTGGTGCAGTACGTGCTCAAGCCGTTCACCTTCGCCACGCTGCGCGACCGGCTGCTGCGCTACGCCGAGTTCCGGGCGACCGCGGGCGAGGCGAGCGGCCAGGACGAGGTGGACCGGGCAATCGCCGCGCTGCGTGCCCCGCGCCCCGCCGCGCTGCCCAAGGGACTGACCGCCGCCACTCTGCGGGCGGTCACCGATGCGCTGCGCGCCGCCGATGACGGGCTGTCGGCCACGGAGGCGGCCGCCGGGGTCGGCATCTCCCGGATCACGGCCCGCCGCTATCTGGAACATCTCGTGGAGGCCGGCCGCGCCGCGCGGGCCCCGCAGTACGGCCAGGTCGGCCGGCCGGAGCTGCGTTACCGCTGGTCAGGGCATTGACGGCGGTTGCCCGAGCGGCGGCGTGGGCGCCGCGGCAGGGCCGCCCGGCGGGCGCATACCGCCGTGACCGCGGCCGAAAAGCCCCTTGCGCCCGTACGTTCCTACGACGTTGACGCTTGGGCGTACGCACCATAGGTGCCGCGATCCGGCGTCACCTACCGTGTGCCGGTGAGCACGCATGCCGAAGAGCCCCGCAGGCCACCCTTCGACGCCGAGGCCGCCCGGCGGCTCCGCGAGGGCCTCGGCATGACCCCCGCACACGTCGCGTACGGCATCCGGGCCGCGTACGGCATCCCGGCGACGGCGGCCACCGTCGCCTCCTGGGAGCTGGCCGAGACCTCGCCGACGGAAGCCGAACTCAGCGCGCTGGCCGGTGCGTTGTGGTGTGCGCCCGCCGACCTGATCGGCGTGCCCGGCACGCTGCGCGAGTACCGCTTCGCGCGGGGCCTGGCGGTCGCGGATCTGGCACTGCGGATCGGCATGGACACCGCCGCCTACCGTGAGCTGGAGGGGGGCGGCGCCTGGCGGGGCAGTGACCGGCAGGCGGCCGCGCTCGCCGATGCGCTGTCGCTGCCGCTGCCCGCCCTGCTCCGCTTCACCGGCCAGGAGGAGCGCCTGGCCGAGCTGCTGCACAGCGCGGCGACCGCCCGCTGGCAGCCGTACGTCCGGCCGGTCGGCAAGCTCGTGCCGCTGCCCAGGGAGCGGCTCCAGGAGGTGCTCCAGCACCTGCACGACGCGTACCAGTCGACGATGGTCGCCTCGCTCAACTGGGGCGGCGGGGGCAGCGCCGCCTCGTCGGGCAAGGCCGGCCGCGCCTTCCTCGACCGCATCCTGGAACACTTCTGGGAGCGGGCCGGGGAGACCGGCGAAGGCTGACGCGCCGTCGGCCGAAGGTCGGACGGCCGTCCCCCCAGGGGATGACCCGGAGGGTGCGGGTGGCACTTCCGGCCGGTCGGGCTTTCGGTCCCTGGGGGTGACGTGCGCGGTGACGTGCTCATTCAACAATTGAGGCATCACCGTTCCCCCTCCCCAGGAGTCCCCGTGTCCTTCGCGGCTGCCCCCACCCCCGCCCGCACCACCGCGGCCGTCGCCGCCCGTGCGACGGATCTCAGCAAGGTCTACGGCCGGAACGAGACCCGGGTGGTGGCGCTGGACTCGGTGTCCGTCGAGTTCGGCAAGGGCCGCTTCACCGCGATCATGGGGCCTTCGGGTTCCGGCAAGTCCACGCTGATGCACTGCATGGCGGGCCTCGACTCGGTCTCGTCCGGCTCGGCGCGGATCGGCGACGCGGAGCTGGCCTCGCTGAACGACAAGCAGCTCACGCGGCTGCGCAGGGACCGGATCGGCTTCGTCTTCCAGGCGTTCAACCTGCTGCCGACGCTGACCGCCGAGGAGAACATCACGCTGCCGATGGACATCGCGGGCCGCAAGCCCGACCGCGAGTGGCTGCACAACGTCATCGAGACCGTCGGCCTGTCCGGGCGGCTCGGGCACCGGCCGGCCCAGCTCTCCGGCGGCCAGCAGCAGCGGGTGGCCGTCGCGCGGGCGCTGGCCGCCCGGCCGGAGATCATCTTCGCGGACGAGCCGACCGGCAATCTCGACTCCCGCTCCGGCGCGGAAGTCCTGGGCTTCCTGCGGGAGTCGGTCCGCGCGATGGGCCAGACCGTGGTGATGGTCACCCACGATCCGGTCGCCGCCTCGTACGCGGACCGGGTCGTCTTCCTCGCCGACGGCCGGATCGTCGAGGAGCTGTACGAGCCGACCGCGGACTCCGTCCTGGACCGGATGCGGATGTTCGACTCCAAGGGCCGTACGAGCTGACCCCGCGCGGCGCCGCCGCACCCGCCCCATCCGCGCCACCGGACCCAGGACTGACACCACCATGTTCCGTACCGCATTGCGCAACGTCTTTGCGCACAAAGCCCGTTTGCTGATGACCGCGCTCGCGGTCATGCTCGGCGTCGCCTTCGTCGCCGGCACCCTCGTCTTCAGCGACACCGTCGGCGAAGCCGTCAAGAACGCCTCCGCCAAGAACCTCAAGGACGTGGCGGTCTCCGTACGGGCCGTCGACGTCGGCAACCCGGGACCGCCGGAGGACGGCAAGCGGTCCACCGCCCTCAACGACGCGCTGGCGCACCGGATCGGCGGGCTGCCCGGTGTCAGTGCCGTACGTGCCGACGTCTCCGGCAGGGCGACCCTCGCCGACAAGGACAACCAGCCGATCGGCGACAGCTGGCAGAACCGCGCCGCCAACTACCAGCCGGGCAAGGACGGCAAGGACAGCCGCTACCCGCTGGTCAAGGGCCGCGGCCCGGCGGACGGCGGCGAGATCGCGCTGGCCGAAGGCACCGCGAAGGCGGCGGGCTACCGGATCGGCGACACCGTGCGCTTCGCCGTCGACGGGCCGGTGCAGACGAAGAAGCTGGTCGGCATCGTCTCGACCGACGACCCGCAGGTGACCGCGGGCGGCAGCCTGGCGCTCCTGGACACGGCGACGGCCCAGAAGCTGTACCTGCACCCCGGCCAGTACGACGAGCTGGTGGTGGCGGCCGAGCCCGGCACCGACCAGCAGGCGCTGACCGGGAAGATCCGTACGCTGCTGCCCAAGGACCGTGCCGAGGCCATCAGCGGCGCCCAACTCGCCGCGGACCAGGCCCGGATGATCGCGGACCAGAACAAGGCGCTGAGCCAGACGCTGCTGACCTTCGCCGGTATCGCCCTGTTCGTCGGCATCTTCATCATCGCCAACACCTTCACCATGCTCATCTCCCAGCGCAGCCGCGAGATCGCGCTGCTGCGTGCGGTCGGCGCCTCCCGGCGCCAGGTCGTCCGCTCGGTGCTGGCCGAGGCCGGTCTGCTGGGCCTGGTCTCGTCCGTCGTCGGCTTCGCCCTGGGCACCGGTATCGCGGTGGGCCTGCGCGCGGTGCTCAACGCCAACGGCGCGGGCTTCCCCGGCGGTCCGGTCATCATCACCCCGGCCACGGTGGGCGTCGCGCTGGCCGTGGGTGTCGTGGTGACCGTCCTGGCCGCCTGGCTGCCGTCCCGCAGGGCCGCGAAGATCGCCCCGGTGGAGGCGCTGAACACCGTCGAGGCGCCGCCCGCGCCGCGCGGCCTGGTGATCCGCAACTCCCTCGGCGTCGTCATCGGCGGCCTCGGCGTGGCGATCATGTGCTACGCCTCCACCCTGACGTCGTCCGAGGACATGCCGGTCGCCATGGCGGGCGGCGTCCTCACCATCACCGGCGCGGTGATCCTCGCCCCGCTGCTGTCCCGGCCGCTGGTGTCCCTGGCCGGCCTGGTCACCGTCCGGCTCTTCGGAATCGGCGGCAAGCTGGCGAAGGAGAACGCGCTGCGCAACCCGCGGCGCACCGCCGCCACTTCGTCGGCGCTGATGATCGGTCTCGTCCTGATCACCGGCATGACGGTCCTCGGCAGCTCCGTGCAGCAGGCGATGGACGCCCAGATCAGCCGCGGGCTGACCGCCGACTACAAGGTCGCGACGACGAATTTCGCCGGTCTTGACCCCGCTGCGTCCCGTAAGGTCGCGCAGCTCCCGGGCGTCGACCAGATGGTCCCGCTGCGCACCACCGGCTTCCAGGCCGCGGACGGCTTCTCGGACGTGACCGGCACCGACCTCACCCGGATCGGCAAGGTCGTCCGGCTCTCCTTCACCAGCGGTTCGTTCACGGCGCTCCAGGACCTCGGTCCCCGGGGTATCGCCGTCTCGCAGAGCACGGCCAAGGGCCAGGGCTGGCACACCGGCGACACCCTGACGGCGACGTTCGACGAGGACAAGCCGAAGGCCCGGCTGAAGATCGCCGGCGTCTACGAGGACAACACGATCGTCGGCGGGGCGCTGGCCACCACGTCCCTGGTGGACCGTTACCTGGTGACGCAGAAGAACGACCAGCTGCTGGTCAAGGCCAAGGGCGGGACGTCCCAAACGCTGGAGCGGCAGATCCGCCACACGCTCGGCGACAGTCCGCTGCTGAAGGTCCAGGACCACGACGCGCTGCGCAAGGAGCAGTCCGGCCCGATCGAGATGCTCGTGAACATGGTCTACGGCCTGCTCGGGATGTCCGTGGTGATCGCGATCGTCGGTGTCGTCAACACCCTCGCCATGTCGGTCTTCGAGCGGACCCGTGAGATCGGGATGCTGCGGGCGATCGGGCTCTCCCGCGGCGGCATCAAGCGGATGGTGCGCCTGGAGTCGGTGGTCATCTCGCTGTTCGGCGCGGTCCTCGGCATCGCGGTCGGGATCTTCCTCTCCTGGTCCGTCGGCTCCATCATGAGCAACGGGCTCCCCGCGTACGCGCTCAAGCTGCCGTGGGACCGGCTCGGCCTGTTCGTTCTGCTGGCGCTCATCGTCGGCATCCTGGCCGCGCTGTGGCCGGCCCGCCGGGCGGCCCGGCTGAACATGCTGGAGGCGATCGGCGCGCAGTGAGCCCCGGTGTGCCGACGGCGGCGCGCTCCCTCACCAGGGGGCGCGCCGCCGTCGTGCTGCTGCGGGGGGCCGGGGCTCAGAAGACCGACTCGGCCTCGTGCATGCGGTGCGCGGGCACCCGCTTCAGTTCGGTGACCGCGTCGGCGAGCGGCACCATCGTGATGTCCGTGCCGCGCAGCGCGGTCATCCTGCCGAAGTCGCCGCGGTGGGCGGCCTCGACGGCGTGCCAGCCGAAGCGGGTGGCGAGCACACGGTCGTAGGCGGTGGGGGTGCCGCCGCGCTGGACGTGGCCGAGGATGACCGGGCGGGCCTCCTTGCCGAGGCGCCTTTCCAGCTCGGCGGCGAGGGCGTTGCCGATGCCGGAGAACCGTTCGTGGCCGAACTGGTCGATGGCGCCCTTCTTGTAGTCCATGGAGCCCTCGGCCGGGTGCGCGCCCTCGGCGACGCAGATGACGGCGAACTTCTTGCCGCGGGCGAAGCGCTCCTCGACCATCGTGACCAGGTCGTTCACGTCGAATCCGCGCTCCGGCAGGCAGATGCCGTGGGCGCCGCCCGCCATGCCGGACTCCAGCGCGATCCAGCCGGCGTGCCGTCCCATGACCTCGACGACCATGACCCGCTGATGCGATTCGGCGGTGGTCTTGAGCCGGTCGATGGCTTCCGTGGCGACGCCGACCGCGGTGTCGAAACCGAAGGTGCGGTCGGTGGAGGAGATGTCGTTGTCGATGGTCTTGGGGACGCCGACGACCGGCAGCCCGGCGTCCGACAGCATCCGCGCGGCGGTGAGTGTGCCCTCGCCGCCGATCGGGATGAGGACGTCGATGCCGTAGTCCTTGGAGTGGTCCTTGGCGTTCTCGCAGGCTTCGCGGAGCCGGGCGCGCTCCAGCCGGGACGAGCCGAGGATGGTGCCGCCGCGGGCGAGAATGCCGCTGACGGCGTCGAGGTCGAGCTTGCGGAAGCGGCCGTCGAGCAGGCCCGCGAATCCGTCCTCGAAGCCTATGACCTCATCGTCGTGCCCCGTCAGGGCGCGGTGGACGACGGACCTGATCACAGCATTCAGGCCGGGGCAGTCGCCGCCTGCGGTGAGGACTCCGATACGCATCGTGCTGTGTCTCCTGTGCTCGCTGTCGGACGTGAGAGCCGGTCCGATTGTTTCACGGCGCCGTGGGCCCCGCCCTCACTCGCCCGGTACCCCTGCGCTCTCCGGCGCCGCCGTCTCGGGGAAACTGGGAGAGCGACGTATCCACAGCCGCGGGTATTGTCAAGAGGGGCAAGCTCACCATAACGGCTGAATTTGACCATGCCAGCAACGGAATGGATCGGAGAGCACGCGTGACGCGCAGCGTGTACGTGACCGGTATCGACCGCGGCGACGGCCGCCAGGTCATCGAGCTGGGAGTCATGGAACTCCTCACCCGCCACGTCGACCGGGTGGGCGTCTTCCGCCCGCTGGTCCACGACGGACCCGACCGGCTGTTCGACCTCCTGCGGGCCCGCTACCGGCTGACACAGCCCGCCGACTCCGTATACGGCATCGGCTACGACGAGGCCGCAGCCCTCCAGGCCGAGCAGGGCACCGACGAACTGGTCTCCCGGCTCGTCGATCGCTTCCACCGGGTGGCACGGGACTACGAGTACGTCCTCGTGCTCGGCTCGGACTACGCGGGCACCAGCCTGCCGGACGAGCTGAGCCTCAACGCCCGGCTCGCCAACGAGTTCGGCGCCGCGGTGATCCCGGTCGTCGGCGGCCAGGGCCAGGAGGCCGAGTCCGTACGCGCCGAGGCCCACAATGCCTACCGCGCCTACGACTCGCTGGGCTGCGATGTCGTCGCGCTGGTCGTCAACCGCGTCGCGCCCGGCCTGCGCGAGGCGGTCGCCGAGCGCCTCGCCGCCCGGCTTCCGGTGCCCTGCTACGCGCTCCCCGAGGACGGCGCGCTGTCCGCGCCGACCGTCGCCCAGATCGTGCACACGCTCGGCGCCGAGGTGCTGCTCGGCGACGACTCCGGGCTCGCCAGGGACGCCCGCGACTTCGTCTTCGGCGGCGCGATGCTGCCGACCTTCCTCAAGGCGCTGACCCCCGGCTGCCTCGTGGTGACCCCCGGGGACCGCGCCGACCTCGTCATCGGCTCGCTCGCGGCACACAGCGCGGGCGCCCCGCCCATCGCCGGTGTCGTCCTCACCCTCGACGAGCGCCCCGGGCCCGACATCATGGCGCTGGCGAGCCGGCTCGCCCCCGGCACCCCGGTCATCTCGGTCCCGGGCGGGTCCTTCCCCACCGCGGGCGAGCTGTTCGCCATCGAAGGCAAGCTCAACGCCGCGTCGCCGCGCAAGGCCGAGACCGCGCTGGGCCTGTTCGAGCGGCACGTGGACACCACCGAGCTGACGAACCGCATCTCCGTCGCCCGCTCCGTCCGGGTCACCCCGATGATGTTCGAGCACGAGCTGATCGAGCGCTCCCGCGCCGGCCGCCGCCGCGTCGTACTGCCCGAGGGCGGCGAGGAGCGGGTGCTGCGCGCCGCCGATGTGCTGCTGCGCCGCGACGTCTGCGACCTGACGCTGCTCGGCGACGAGGAGGCGATCCGCAAGCGCGCCGCCGAGCTGTCCATGGACCTGGCGGGCGCCCAGATCATCGACCCGCAGACCTCCCCGCTGCGCGAGCGGTTCGCCGAGCGGTACGCGGAACTGCGCGCGCACAAGGGCGTCGGCTACGAGCTGGCCTTCGACGTGGTCGCCGACGTCTCCTACTTCGGCACGCTGATGGTGCAGGAGGGCCTGGCCGACGGCATGGTCTCCGGCGCCGTGCACTCCACCGCCGCGACCATCCGCCCCGCCTTCGAGATCATCAAGACCAAGCCGGGTGCCCAGATCGTGTCCTCGGTCTTCTTCATGTGCCTGGCCGACCGGGTCCTGGTCTACGGCGACTGCGCGGTCAACCCGGATCCGGACGCCGAGCAGCTCGCCGACATCGCCATCCAGTCGGCCGCCACCGCCGCCCAGTTCGGCGTCGAGCCGCGGATCGCGATGCTGTCGTACTCCACCGGCACCTCCGGCTCGGGCGCGGACGTCGACAAGGTCCGCAAGGCCACCGCGCTGGTCCGTGAGCGGCGTCCCGACCTGCTGGTCGAGGGGCCGATCCAGTACGACGCGGCGGTGGACGCGGCGGTCGCGCAGACCAAGCTCCCCGAATCCGATGTCGCGGGGAAGGCCACCGTGCTGATCTTCCCCGACCTCAACACCGGCAACAACACCTACAAGGCCGTGCAGCGGTCGGCCGGCGCGGTCGCCGTCGGCCCGGTCCTGCAGGGCCTGCGCAAGCCCGTCAACGACCTGTCGCGCGGCGCGCTGGTCCAGGACATCGTCAACACCGTGGCCATCACGGCCATCCAGGCGCAGGGCGCGCAGCCCGGCGCCGGGCACACCGCCGGCTGACGCCGCCCTCCCCACACCCTTTGCACCCCATCCGGAAAGCCCTCCATGACTGCCACCGCCTCCCGCGTCCTCGTCCTCAACTCCGGCTCCTCGTCGGTGAAATACCAGCTGCTCGACATGGCCGACGGCACCCGCCTGGCCGCCGGGCTCGTCGAGCGCATCGGTGAGGCGACCTCGCGGCTGACCCACACCCCGCTGGCCACCGGCGGCGAGGTACGCGAGGCCGAGGGCCCGATAGCCGACCACGAGTCCGCGCTGAAGGCGGTGGCCGACGAGCTGTCCGCCGACGGCCTCGGCCTGGACTCGCCGGAACTGGCCGCGATCGGGCACCGGGTCGTACACGGCGGCCTGAAGTTCACCGTGCCGACGGTGATCGACGACGCGGTGCTCAAGGAGATCGAGCGTCTGGTGCCGGTCGCGCCGCTGCACAACCCGGCGAACATCACCGGCATCAGGACGGCCCAGCAACTCCGCCCCGACCTGCCGCAGGTCGCCGTCTTCGACACCGCGTTCCACACGACCATGCCGGAGTACGCGGCCCGCTACGCCATCGACGTGGAGACCGCCGACGCGCACCGCATCCGCCGCTACGGCTTCCACGGCACCTCGCACGCGTACGTCTCGCGCAAGACCGCGGCGCTGCTCGGCAAGGACCCGTCCGAGGTCAATGTGATCGTGCTGCACCTGGGCAACGGCGCCTCGGCCTCCGCGGTGGCCGGCGGCCGCTGCGTGGAGACGTCGATGGGGCTGACGCCGCTGGAGGGCCTGGTCATGGGCACCCGCTCGGGCGACATCGACCCGGCGGTCACCTTCCACCTCAAGCGGGTCGCCGGGATGTCGGCCGACGAGACCGACGAGCTGCTCAACAAGAAGAGCGGCCTGGTCGGCCTGTGCGGCGACAACGACATGCGGGAGATCAGGCGCCGCATCGACGCGGGCGACGCGCGCGCGCAGCTCGCCTTCGACATCTACATCCACCGTCTGAAGAAGTACATCGGCGCCTACTGCGCCGTCCTCGGCCGGGTGGACGCGGTGGCGTTCACCGCGGGTGTCGGCGAGAACGCCGCGCCGGTGCGGGAGGCCGCCATCGCCGGCCTGGAGGAGATGGGCCTGGCCGTGGACGCCTCGCTCAACGCCGTGCGGTCCGGAGAGCCCCGGCTGATCTCGCCCGAATACGCCAGGGTCGCGGTCGCCGTGGTGCCCACCGACGAGGAGCTGGAGATCGCCCAGCAGACATACGCCCTGGTCAGCGCCTAGTCCCTGGTGTTTCCCCCGGGGGAATATTCCGCTCCGAAACAAACCGATAGGATTCAGCCCATGCGCCGTTCGAAAATCGTCTGCACCCTGGGCCCCGCCGTCGACTCCTACGATCAGCTCAAGACGCTGATCGAGGCCGGAATGAACGTGGCCCGTTTCAACATGAGCCACGGAACCCAGCCGGAGCACGAGGAGCGGTACCACCGCGTCCGCAAGGCATCCGAGGAGACCGGCCGCGCCGTCGGCGTGCTGGCCGACCTCCAGGGCCCCAAGATCCGCCTGGAGACCTTCGCCGACGGCCCCGTGGAGCTGGTGCGCGGCGACGAGTTCGTCATCACCACCGAGGACATCCCCGGCGACAAGACCATCTGCGGCACCACCTACAAGGGGCTGCCCGCCGATGTCTCCAAGGGCGACCCGGTCCTGATCAACGACGGCAATGTGGCCCTCCAGGTCGTCGAGGTCGACGGCCCGCGGGTGCGCACCATCGTCATCGAGGGCGGGGTCATCTCCGACCACAAGGGCATCAACCTCCCCGGCGCCGCGGTGAACGTCCCCGCGCTGTCCGAGAAGGACGTCGATGACCTGAAGTTCGCCCTGCACATGGGCTGCGACATGGTGGCGCTGTCCTTCGTCCGGGACGCCAAGGACGTCCAGGACGTGCACCGCGTCATGGACGAGGTCGGCCGCCGGGTTCCGGTGATCGCCAAGGTCGAGAAGCCGCAGGCGGTCAACAACATGGAAGAGGTCGTGATGGCGTTCGACGCCGTCATGGTCGCCCGTGGTGACCTGGCGGTGGAGTACCCGCTGGAGAAGGTCCCGATGGTGCAGAAGCGCCTGGTGGAGATGTGCCGCAGGAACGCCAAGCCGGTGATCGTGGCGACCCAGATGATGGAGTCGATGATCACCAACTCGCGGCCGACCCGCGCCGAGGCGTCCGACGTCGCCAACGCCATCCTCGACGGCGCCGACGCGGTCATGCTCTCCGCGGAGTCCTCGGTCGGCCAGTACCCGATCGAGACCGTCAAGACGATGTCGAAGATCGTCGAGGCGGCCGAGGAGGAGCTGCTGTCCAAGGGGCTCCAGCCGCTGGTGCCCGGCAAGAAGCCGCGTACGCAGGGCGGCGCGGTGGCCCGCGCGGCCTGCGAGATGGCGGACTTCCTCAACGGCAAGGCACTGGTGGCCTTCACCAAGTCCGGTGACACGGCACGCCGGCTCTCCCGTTACCGCGCCGCCCAGCCGATCCTGGCCTTCACCACCGACGCGGCCACCCGCAACCAGCTCGCGCTGAGCTGGGGTGTGGAGACCTTCGTCGTGCAGCACGTCGACAACACCGACGCGATGGTCGACCTGGTCGACGCGGAGCTGCTCAAGCTCCAGCGCTACAGCCAGGGCGACACCATGATCATCACTGCCGGTTCGCCCCCCGGCGTGCCCGGCACCACCAACATGGTGCGGGTGCACCACCTCGGCGGCGAGAGCTGACCGCCCGCCGACGGCGCTGACGGACAACGGCGGTGGGGGGGCCCCCCCGCG
>NZ_JAJCXB010000014.1 GCF_020564935.1 Streptomyces pinistramenti | reverse complement strand
GTGCGCCGCCCGCGGGGGGGGCGCACTTCATGCCGGGCGCATGGTGCGCGGAGCGGCGTCAGCTCGTCGGTACCAGCGTCCGTTCGCCCGCCAGGGACGTGAGGGTGGTGCCGGTGTTCATGGTGAGTTTTCCGCTGCCGGGCCAGAGGGTGACGATGTCGTCCTGGCGGGTGTTGCCGCCGAAGGTGCCGGCGGTGGAGAGGGAGCCGTAGCGCCAGGCGGACTTGGCCGGGCGGAGGCGGTGTTCGGAGGCCAGGCCCTTGCCGGCGAGGTCCGCGTAGACGCTGACCTCGCCGTCGGTCCAGCGGACGAACAGGTCCTGGCCGCCGGTGCCGGTGCCGAAGTCGCCTGCGGTGAGGTCGCGGGCGTAGGTCCAGGTCTTGTTGGGCTTGGCGAGCTGCTTTTCGGCGTGCAGGCCCTTGGCGTCGACGTCGGGGTAGAGGGTGACCTCGCCGTCGGACCAGCGGACCACGAGGTCGTCGGCGCGGGACGTGGCGCCGCCGAAGCGGCCGGTGGTCATGCCCTCGGCGTGCTTCCACGTGGTGCTGGCCGGCTGGAGCTTGATCGCGTTACGGAGCTTGTTGGTTTCGTTGACGTCCTTGTAGAGCGTCAGCGAGCCGCCGTTCCAGCGGACGAGCAGGTCGTAGGTGTGGTCACCGGTGAAGTCGCCCGCGGTGATGGCCGCCGCGTGCTTCCAGGTCTCGTTCGCCGGGGTCAGCCGGACGTCCTTGCGGAAGCCGTAGGCGCCGTCGCCCGGGTAGAGGGAGACCTCGCCGTCGGACCAGCGCACGATGAGGTCATCGGTGCCGTTGCGTACCGAGTCGGTGTGGAAGCGGCCTGCGGTCATGACCCGGGCGTTCTTCCATGTGGAGGCGTTGCCCATGGGGTTGGGGAGGTCCGGGGCCGTGTCGTTCACCGCCTGGTCGTAGAGGCGGAAGACGTCGTCGTCGAACTGTGAGGCGTACGAGGTGTGGTCGTACAGGCCGCCGGTCTTGTAGCCGCCGATGACGCCGACGAGGTCGCCGCGGTCGCCGTCGAAGTGCTCCAGGAACGGGCCGCCGCTGACCCCCGCGCGGAACGCGTCGCACTGGATTTCCATGAACCGGCCCTGGAAGGCGCGGGTGTCGTTCGTGCACTGCAACGGGGTCTTGCGGCCGCCCGGATACCCGGCGACCGTCACGTCCTTGCGCGCGAGCTGCGCTGCGGGGACGGCGGTGAGGCGGTTGCCGGGTCCTGTGGCGTCCTCCAGCAGCTTGCCGTCGGAGTTGGGGCCGACGCGGAGGAAGGCGAAGTCGACGTCGTCGTCGGCGGGCGACTGGAGATAGCGCTTGTCGGTCCAGATCTTGCCGGGCTGCACCGGGAAGATGCCGTACGGCGTCTCGCCGGTGCCGCCCGCCTTCGACGCCCCGGCGCGGTAGCCGGGTACGAAGGCGATGTCGCGGTTGCGCCGGTCGCCCTTGAGGCAGTGCGCCGCGGTGATGACCAGGCTCTTGGTGGGGGAGGCGACGGCACTGGCGCTGCAGAACTGGTTCGGGGTGGCCGCGCCGTCGGCCCCGCGGATCAGGAAGACGCCGACCGTGGCGATGCCTGTGTCCCTCGGGTGGCTGGGTTCCGCCAGAGACCGCTTGCGCCGTGCGCCCGGCGCGGGCTGTTCGTCCGTGCCGTCGGCGCCCTTGCCGTCCGCCTGCGGTGCGTCCAGCGGGACGGCGGCGTCGATGCGTTCGGGCGTCCAGTAGCGCTCGGTCTCCCGCGCCTTGTGGATCTGGTCCTGCGTCACCGCCGGGGAGGGCGTGGACGGCGGGCCGGCCGGAGCGGAGGTGTGGGGGGCGCCGTCGTGGCCGGAGTCCGGCTGCGGGGCGGCGGCCGCCGGGGTGGTGAGGGCGAGGGAGGCGCATGCGCCGAGGGTGGCGGCGCGCAGCCGGAGTATTCGTCGCATGGGGGGTGTTCCGTAGCCGTGTTCTGTGGGCGCGTGGGTGCGGTGGGGGGGGCGGCGGGGGCCGGTGGTGGTGGACCGGCCCCCGGGGGTGCGGGCGGTCAGCCGGCCAGGGTCGTCTCGCCGTGCGTTCCGCCTGCGTCGACGCCCGCGTAGAGGGCGAGCTTGCCGGTTTCCCAGCGGACCAGGACGTCGTCGGGGCGCTGGTTGGCGACGAACGCGCCGGTGGTGACCACCGTTGCCTTGGTCCACGGGGACTTGGCCGGACGGATCCGCTGCTCGCCGTGGAAGCCTGCGGTGTCGACGCCGGGGTAGACCGTGACCTCGCCGTCGGACCAGCGCACCAGGAGGTCCGCGGTCTTCTTGCCGGTGAACTCGCCCGAGCTGATCTGGGTGGCGTGCGGCCAGGTCTTGTTCTTGGCCTTGGCCAGGTTCTTCTCGGCGCCGATGCCCTTGGTGTTCAGGTCGGTGTAGAGGGACACCTCGCCGTCCGCCCAGGTGACGATCAGGTCGTCGCGCTGCGCGTTGGCCGTGTACCTGCCCGCGGTGATCTGCTTCGCGTACGGCCAGGTCTTGTTCTTCGCGGGGGCGAGCTTCTTCTCGCCGTGGAAGCCCTTGGCGTCCACGTGCGTGTACTGGGTCAGCTCACCGTCGATCCAGCGCACCACCAGGCCGTCGGAGCCGCCGCCGAAGCTCGCGCCGGTGATCTGCTGGGCGTACTGCCAGGTGGACTTGGCCTTCGCGAGCTGGATCTCGGCGCTGAAGGGGTGCTTCGCGTCCTTGTCGTCCGCGCCCTGGTAGAGGGTGACCTCGCCGTCGATCCAGCGCACGATCATGTCCATGTGGCGGGCGCCGCCGGCCGAGCCGCCGGTGAAGTAGCCCGAGGCGATGTGCGTGGCCTTGTCCCAGGGGGAGCGGGGGAAGACGGTGCGGTAGCTGACCTTCTGCACCCAGGTGCCGAGGTCGTCGACCCGGGTGTCGACGGCGCCGGTACGCGTCTCGGACGGGTCGGTGCCCAGGCAACCGCCCTGCCAGGACGTGCTGTTGACGGCGGCCAGCTCAGGCCCGCCCGCGGTCTCCCGCAGCGCCGGGCCACCGGTGTCGCCCTTGCAGACGGCAGCCGTGCCCACGCCGCTCAGGCCCACCGACGCGCTCTGCACGGAGTCCACCGTGAACGCGGCGCGGTGCAGCGTGCCGGGCACCCACTGGCTCTTCGTCCGGCCGAACCCCACGACGTTCAGCCTGTCGCCCGGGGCGGGCGCGGCGTTCCCGACGGCCACCGGGGTGACGCCGGAGACCGGCGACGCCAGTTTGGCCATCACCAGGTCGCGGCCCGCGTAGGGCACCAGCTCGACGACGTCCGCGACGGTCCCGGCCGAGCCGGTCGGGCCGGTGCGCCCGACGGTCGCCTTCGTCTTCCACTTCGGCGCGCCTTCGGCGATCTTGAAGCCCCGGGCGGGGGCGTCGGCGAAGCAGCTGGCGGCGGTGAGCACCCACTGCTTGTCGACCAGCGAGCCCGAGCAACTGCGCTTGCCCGCACCGATGTCGAGCTGCGCGGCGAAGGCGTACGCCCCGTCCGTGGCGGCCGGGCCGGCGACGGCCTGTGCCGGAGCGGCGGTCAGTGCGCCGCCCGCGACCGCGGCAGCCACCATTGCTGTCACCCACGCTGCGCGGGGACGTATGCCAGACATGTTTTTCTTTCCTTCGAACGGGATTCTTCGGTGCGCTGCGCGGAATGCGGGTGTCAGCCGGTGACGCGGAGTTCGAGCAGGGTGGCTTCCTTGCCGCCGGTGCTCAGATCGCCCTCGCCGAGCGGCGTGATGTCGTTCTTCTTGAGGGCGACGGTCTTGGTCTTTCCCTCGGTGCTGACGGTGGCCCGCGCGGCGTGCCCTGCGTTCTCCCAAATGCTGTTGATCTTAGGGATTTCCAGGCTGAGATAGCCCGTCTTCCCGGTGACCTTGAAGCAGTGGTTGACGGGCGTGTGATTCGCCTTCTCGGCCATGACGTCGAAGTCGGGGGACGCGTCGCAGTCGGCCAGCAGGATATGGCCGTCGCCCTTGAGGAGTTTCAGGCCGGATTCCTTGAGAATCCGGTCCGCTTCCGGGTAGCCGAAGTCCTCCACGGCGGGCGGCGGGGTGGCGGCGGCCTGCCGTGCGGCGCTGTCGGTGCGCTGCGGGGCGGCCTCGGCGACGGCGAAGGCGGAGGCCCCGGCGACGGCGGTGACGGCACCGATAACGCCGGCGATCAGCGTCTTGCGCACGCGAGGTATCACCAGAGAATCCTTCCAGGGATGCTGCGGCGACTCGTGTCGACCGCAGAGGGAAACAGCCGAATGGCGAGCAGCGAACGTATCACCAGGAAAAGAGTGAGGGTTAATCAAGAGGCTTTTATAACGAGTAAGTTACGTCATTAATGCGGTGTGCAACCCCTTTGCGGGAGGCGCGGTCTGACAGGGCAGATGGCGGCGGTGCATCGTCTTCGCGTGCGGCATTCGGCCGCTGTCCGACGGCCTCAACTCCCTTTCTCTGTATGCCGGATGCGGCAGTTATGCTCCCGTCGCCGAAAGTCGGCCATGCATAACTGGCAAGAGGTGTCTGCTTCGTGAGACGAAGAGTCCATTCGTACGGAGCGAGGGGGAGATGGTCGCGCGGTATACGTACCGCAGTGGTGACTCTGCTCCCGCTGGCGGTCGTGGCGTCCGCGCCCGGAATGAATCCCGCATTCGCGGCCGGCGACGGGGAAGGGAACGGCGGTGACGGCGGCGGGATGCCGCGGACCGACCGCGGCCGGGTCGTGGAGCTGTGGCAGCAGGGCGGCCCTGGAGTCAAGGCCGCGGCGGAGGCCGCCCTCCTGGGGGACGACGCGGATGTGCGCCGCTTCCTGGACGGAGAGCAGAGTCTCGCCGAGTACCACGACGACCGCATCGCGGCCGTGCAGATGGTCTCCATCGGCGGCGGTGCGGTGCGTGAGGCCGCGAAGAAGGCGCTGAAGAGCCGGCGCCGTGAGGACCTGAACGCCTTCCTCAAGGACGGCTGGAAGGGGCCGCTGGAGCAGGACCAGCGGGTACAGGCCGTCCAGGCCGTCAGCGTCGGCGGCCCGGCCGTCCAGGAAGCGGGCAAGGCCGCGCTGAAGAAGTCGCCGGATGCCGTCCGTACGTTCCTGGAGGACGGGCGGTACGGCGCCCGGGAGCAGGACGAGCGGGTACAGGTCGTCCAGATCCTGAGCGTGGGCGGGCCCGCCACCAGGGAAGCCGCGAAGGTCGCGCTCAAGGGGTCGCCCGACGACATCCGGGAGTTCCTGGACGTGGGCCAGGACGTGGCCGCCGCCCGGGACCAGGAGCGGGCCACGGTCGCGCAACTGGCCCTCCAGGCCAAGGCGGCCGGGGCGCTGGCCAAGAAGTCGACCGACGCGGCCACCGCGGCGTCGGACCGCGCGGTGGCGGCCTCCGAACTCGCCAAGGAGGCCGCGCGCACCGCGGCCACCGAGACCGAGGCGGCCGGGAAGGACGCGCGACGGGCCGCCGACGCGGCCGGCCGGGCGGCGGACGCGGCGCGCGGCGCGGCGACGGCGGCCAGGCAGGCCATCGGTGCCGCGAACGCCGCCAACCACGCGGCCCGCCTCGCGGCCGACGCCGCCGCCCGTGCGGCCCAGGCGGCGGCCGCCGCGGCCGACGCCGCGTCCCGGGCACGCAACGCGGCCATCGCGGCAGCGGGCGACGCGGGCAAGGCGGCCGACGCGAAGAAGGCCGCGCAGATCGCGCGGGCCGCGGTCAAGGGCGCCAACGATGCGGCCCAGGCCGCGGGTTCGGCCGGTACCGCGTCGAAGGAGGCGGGCAAGGCGGCGAGTGCGGCCCGCAGCGCCGCGGGGAACGCCGACGCGGCCGCCGACGCGGCGGAGCAGGCCGACGGGTTCGCCGCCTCCGCGGGCGCGCACTCGGGCGAGGCGCGGAACGCGGCCGTCCAGGCCCGCCGCCACGCCAACGAGGCCAGGCGCGCGGCCGGAGCGTCCCAGGCGCTGGCCGACAGGTCCGCGCAGGCGGCCTTCGAGGCGCGCGACGCCGCCAGGTCGGCGGCCCGGCACGCGCAGAGCGCGGCGGACGAGGCCGACAGGGCCGCGCAGCACGCGGGCGAGGCGGCAGGCGCCGCGGCGGAGGCCGGCAAGCAGGCCGGCGAGGCGAAGAAGGCGGCCGACGCGGCCGACACCGCAGTCAAGGCCGCCAAGTCGGTGTACGAGATCGCCCGCGAGACCGAGGCGGAGGACCTCAACTCCCGTACCCACGACGCGATCCAGCAGGCCAAGGACCTCAAGAAGGCCGACGACGAGTTCACCGTCGGCCTGGGGCACACCCTGCGGGACGACCGGGAACTCGACCAGGAGGCCGGGCGGCTCGCCACCGAGGCGGACAAGGAGGGCGTGGACACCGCGGCCGTGGCGCTCAAGGGCCGCAAGCTGGCGATCCGGGTGCTGAAGAGCCGCGGCCCCTGGAGCCAGGAGGCCGCTGCCAGGGCGCTGGCCGGATCCGACGCGGCGATGCTGGACTACCTCCGTACCGGCAGGGCGGGCGCCGCGCGGGACGACGCACGTCAGCAGGTCGAGCAGCTCACCTACGAGAGCCCCTACGACACCGTCCGCACGGCCGCCGCGAAGGCGCTCAAGGGCGACGACCGGCAGCTCGCCGACTTCCTGGCCGACGGCCGGTACGAGGCGGCGAAGGCCCGGTACCGGCTGGCCGCCGTCCAGGCGAACAGCGTCGGCGGTCCCGCCGTCAAGGAAGCGGCCAAGGACGCGCTCAAGGACGGTTCGGCCAAGAAGCTGGCCGCCTTCCTCGACAGCGGCCGGTACCTGGCCCGGATCTCCGACGAACGGGTCCGCGCCGTCCAGCTCACCGGCGCCGGCGGCCCGGAGGCCAAGGCCGCGGCGAAGATCGCGCTGTCCGGCACGCCGGAGCAGCTGCACGCCTTCATCCAGGCAGGCCAGTACACGGCCGTCCGCAAGGACCAGCTCGCCGACACCCACACCGCGCAGATGCGGCGGCTGATCGCCGAAGCCTCCCGGACGGCGGCCACGGCGCGGGAGAACGCCTGGAAGGCGGCCGGGGCCGCGGCCACCGCGAACAAGGCCAAGGCGGCGGCCGGCAAGGCCGCGGGCGAGGCCAAGAAGTCCGCCGACCGGGCCGCCGGTTACGCCGCGGACGTCGATACGTCGGCCAAGAGCGCCGAGGCGTCCGCCGCGCGGGCCGCCAAGTCCGCGGTGACCGCCCGCAACGCCGCAGCGTCCGCCGACCGCGACGCGAGCAGCGCCGAGGCGTCCGCCGCCGGTGCGGAATTCTCCGCCGGATACGCGCGGGATTCGGCCAGGGAGGCGCACAACGCGGCGGACAACGCACGGGCATCCGCGCTGAAGGCGGGCAAGGACTCCAAGGAGGCCAAGAAGGCGGCATCGGCCGCCTGGAGCGACGTCGAGGAGATGCGTCGCGAGGAAGCCGCCGAAGCGGCCGAGGACGCTCGATATCTCCAGGAACAGCGGAAGAAGGAGGAGGAGAAGAAGAAAAAGGGAATTCCCTGTGCCCCTGGGCCGGGTGTCGGCTGGTGTCTTCAGCTGGACGGCGCCTATCTGATCGAAACCTCTCCCGAGCAGGCCAAGCAGCAGCTTGCCATGGTGGGTGACCTTTTCTTCGGGCTCACCGACCTGGAGGAGTGCGTCAAGGATCCCACCGTCGCCAGGTGCGCCGCATTCGCCGTCGCCGTCACGCCCTTCGGAAAGGTCAAAAAGGCCGGAAAGGTCATCGAGGGTGTCGAGGTGCTGGCCAGGTCGACTCGGGTCGGCAGGATAGCCACCGCATCGGAAGCGGCGCTCAAGGCCGCGAAGGACCCTTCGAAGTTCTTCATCAAGGACAAGCACCTGGCCGGCGGCGAGGGTTGGGCCCGCGCGGCGAAGTACGATACCGCGGACAAGGGGAAGGTCCAGCAATGGATCGTCGAGGCGCTCAAGTCGGAGGACGCGGTATTCATGCCCAATCCCTCGCCCGACACCTTCAAGATCGAACTCGATCTCAAGAGGCGCATCGGCACGAAGGGCCAGGAGGGCATCAGGGTCGTGGTGTCCAATGACGGCCGGGTCATCAACAACTTCCCGATCAACGTGAAGCGCGAGGGATGACATGGAGATCACCTACGAGAATCTTCGGCAGGACGAACTGAGCGGCCCTCTCCTGGCCGAACTCCTCATCAGCCTTGAGGCCGATTTCACCCTCGCCGACGAGGGGCGGGAAATTCTGTCCGAGCCGGGATTCCCGGTGGCTGAACTTGCCTACCTCCTGACGGAATGGCTCGACGGGGCAGGCGAATCCGATGGATTCATCTTCGACTCCATGTCGGCCGAACCCGGCTGGGTGCGTATCGAGCGGCGGCAGGACGGCTGGGCGGTGGGGTCCGTTCTGGAGCCCGGCAGATGGACCCGTCCCGTCGAACTGGACGTTCTCGTGGCAAACATCCGGGAATTCGTGCAGAAGGTGCGCACCGACCTGGCTGCCATCGGTATTGAGCCGTACTTTCTCCCCGCGGCGGAATAGCGCGGCATACGGAGGCGGCTGATGTCTGCGTCCCCTCCCGGGTCGACCCGGGAGGGGACGCATGAGGTGCCCGTGACGGAACCGAACGCTTCCTCGGGAGTCGCGGTAAGAAACGCGAAATTAACACAAATTTACCTGTGAGAAAGGCAACGGAGGCAGCCGCCCGAGGCGCCGTAGCCAACTCCCCGCGGCAAGTTCATGGTGGATACAACCATCCGCTCGATGAAGAGGGGTTGATCGCTATGTGCGGTATCACCGGCTGGGTTGCCTACCAGCGGAACCTGACTGCTCATACGCAGGTGCTCGACACCATGACCGAGACGATGGCCTGCCGTGGCCCGGACGCCCGTGGCGCGTGGACGGTCCGGCACGCCGCGTTAGGACACCGGCGGCTCGCCGTCATCGACCTGCCGGGCGGCGCCCAGCCGATGCAGGTCGAGACGGATGACGGACCGGTCGCGATGGTCTACTCCGGCGAGGCGTACAACTACACCGAGCTGCGCGATGAACTCCGCCGCCGCGGGCACCGGTTCACCACCGATTCGGACACCGAGGTCGTGCTGCACGGCTACCTGGAGTGGGGCGAATCGCTCGCCGAGCGGCTCAACGGCATGTACGCCTTCGCCATTTGGGACGCCAGGACCGACCGGCTCGTCATGATCCGCGACCGCATGGGCATCAAGCCCTTCTACTACTTCGAGACCGAGGACGGCGTCCTCTTCGGCTCGGAGCCCAAGGCGATCCTCGCCAACCCGCTGTGCGCGCCGGTCGTCGGCCTGGACGGACTGCGCGAGCTGTTCTCCTTCGCCAAGACGCCCGGCAGCGCGATCTGGGACGGTATGCGCGAGCTGCTCCCGGGCCATCTCGCCGTGGTCGACAGGTCCGGCATCCGCACGCACGCCTACTGGTCGCTCCAGGTCAGCGAGCACACGGACGACCGGCAGACCACCGTGGCGCACGTGCGGGAGCTGCTGGACGACATCATCGCCCGGCAGCTGGTCGCCGACGTCCCCCGCTGCACGCTGCTCTCCGGCGGCCTGGACTCCTCCGCCATGACCGCGATAGCGGCCCAGCAGCTCGGCGCGGTCGGCGAGACGGTCCGCAGCTTCGCCGTCGACTTCCCCGACCAGGAGAAGAACTTCCAGGCCGTCGACATCAGCCCGTCGCAGGACACCCCGTACGTGCACGCGGTCGCCGAGCACGTGCAGTGCGACCACCGCGACATCATCCTCGACGGCGCGGAGCTGTCCGACCCGGAGGTCCGCCGGGCCGCCGTGGGTGCGCGGGACTTCCCGATCGGCCTCGGAGACCGCGACAACTCGCTGTACCTGCTGTTCAAGGCGGTACGCGAGCAGTCCACGGTGGCGCTCTCCGGTGAGTCGGCCGACGAGATCTTCGGCGGCTACCCGTGGTTCCACGACGAGCGGAGCAACGCCGACACCTTCCCCTGGCTGGCCGGTTCGAAGGCGCTCTTCGACCCGTCGAGCCTGGTCGAAGCGGGCCTGGCACGCACCCTCGACCTGTCCTCCTACGTCCACGACCACTACCTCACCGCCGTCGCGCAGGCGCCGCTCAAGGACGGCGAGACGGGGGTGGAGAAGCGGATGCGGCAGGTCTGCTATCTGCACCTGACGCGGATGGTGCAGACCCTGCTCGACCGCAAGGACCGGATGAGCATGGCCGTCGGCCTGGAGGTGCGGGTGCCGTTCTGCGACCACCGGCTCGTCCAGTACGTCTTCAACACCCCGTGGGCGCTCAAGACGTTCGACGGGCGGGAGAAGAGCATTCTGCGGGCGGCGACCCGCGACGTGCTGCCGCAGTCCGTCGCGGACCGCAAGAAGAGCGGCTACCCCGGGACGTTCGACCCGGCGTACCTCTCGGCCATCCAGTCGCAGGCCGCCGACCTGCTCGCCGCCGGCCACCCGGCGCTTGAGCTGTGCAACCGCGACCTGGTCAGGGCCGCGTCGCAGGCCGCCCACGAGGCCGTCTCCACGCAGGACCGCACCACCCTGGAGCGGACCCTCGACCTGGCCGCCTGGTTCGACCTGCGGCAGCCCGTCCTGAAGACCGGCTGACCGGTCGGCCCGCCCGCTTCCCGCCTGCGGCTCACACTCCGTAGGCGGGCAGCGGGAAGGTATCGGCGGGCGGGACCAGGAAGCGGCCCAGCGCACGGCTGACGCGCGGGTGCCCGGCGGCGCGCAGCACCGTGTTGAGGGTCCTGATGCCGGCCCGGGTGCGCGGCGTGGCGATGCGGGGGACGCCGGGCGGCAGCTTCTGGGCGCGTTCGACGTAGGGGCGCAGGGCGGATTCGTAGGCGGCGAACGCGTCGCGGTGGTGGGCGTGCCGGGCCAGTTCGCCGGCGAGGACGTAGGCGCCGGTGAAGGCGAGGCTGGTGCCCATGCCGCTGAGCGGGGATGCGCAGTGGGCCGCGTCGCCGAGGACGCCGACGCGGCCGTGTGACCAGCGGGGCATCAGGACCTGCGCGACGGATTCGACGTAGAGGTCCGGCGCGGAGTCCAGCGCGGCCAGCACGCGGGGTGCCTCGCCTCCGACGTCGGCGAAGACCCGGCGCAACAGCCGCACCTGGGCGGCCGGTTCGAGGCGCTCGTAGCCGTGGTCCGGTGAGAGGAAGGACAGGTGGGCGCGGGTGGTGCCCTGGTTGTCCGGGCGCAGGGTCACCGTCCGGCCCCTGGTGGCGTTGTGCCAGCGGGCCCAGCGGCCGTCCCGGGGCTCGCGGGGAATGGTCAGGTACGCGGTGCACAGTCCGAGGTGCCGGGTGCGGGTGGTGTCGCCGAAGACCAGGTCGCGGGTGCGCGAGCCGGCGCCGTCGGCGGCGATCAAGAGGTCGAAGGCGCGGTCGGCGGCGTGCCGGAAGGTGACGTGGACGCGGTCGCCGTCGTCGCGCAGGTGGGTGATCTCGTCACCGAAGACGTACGCGGTGTGCTCGCGGGTGGCCTCGTGCAGGAGGCGGCACAACTCGCCGCGCAGGATCTCCAGTTCGGTGACCGGACCCTGTCCGCCGAAGGCGTCGGCGGGCAGCGCGGCGCGGGTGCGGCCCCTGCCGTCGACGAACCGGATGCCCGCCTCGCCGGTGCTCGCGGCGCGTACCGCGGCCTCCAGCCCCATCCGGCGGGCGACGGCGCGTCCGGCACCCCGCAGGTCCACGGTCTGTCCGCCCGCCCGCAGTCCCGGGGCGCGTTCGACGACGGTGGCGGGCATGTCGTGACGGTGGAGCCAGTAGGCGAGGGCGGGGCCTGCGATGCCCGCTCCGGCGATCAGGGCGGTCCTGTGGGACATGGCGCTCCTGGTGAAGGAAGAGGGAGAGGAGGGGAGTTGGGGAAGACCGGCCGGCCGGAGGGTCACACGACGGTGGGCTCCCGGGGTGCGTCCGCGCCCGGTGTGGTGTGTTGGTCGGCTTCGGGGCGGGGCTTCTCGGGGAGCAGGAAGGTGAGGGCGAGGAAGGCCAGCAGCAGGCAGCTCTGCACGATCAGCGCGTGGTGGAAGCCGCCGGTGAAGTCGCCGCCTTTGACCCGGCCGAAGAAGACCGAGCCGAAGACGGCCACGCCGAGCGAGCCGCCGACCGACTGCACGGCGGACAGCACGCCGGACGCCGAGCCGATCTCGTGGTCGTCGACGGCGGCGAGGACGAAGCTGAAGAGAGCGGCGATGACCAGGCCCGCGCCGATGCCGGAGACCGCGATGCCGGGTGCCACGTCCCAGATGGAGAAGGACGCGGGGCCGCCGGTGCCGTCGAGTTCGTACCAGAGCAGGGCCGCACCGCCGAGCTGGACGAGCGGGCCGGCCTGGAGGACCGCCCGGCCGATCCGTTCCGCCAGCACGGCCCCGCTGACCGCGCCGCCGATCGCGGTGCCCACGGCCAGTGGGAGGTTGCCGAGACCGGCCTGGCCCGCGGTGAAGTGCTGACCGATCTGGAGGTAGAGGGTCAGCACGAGCTGGCTGCCGACCAGCCCGCCGAAGAACAGCGCGATGCCGCCGAGCCCGACGGTGAAGGCGGGCTTGCGCAGCAGTGCGGGCGTCACCAGCGGTGCACGGCCCGCGGCCGCGGTACGGCGCTGCCGGACGGCGAAGGCGGCGAATCCGATGACGGACGCGGCCAGGCACAGCCAGGTCCACAGCGGCCAGCCGGACTCCTGGCCCTGGTTGAGGGGCAGCACCAGCAGGGCGCAGGCCGCCGCCACCAGGGCCGCGCCGATGCCGTCGATCCGTACGGCGGGATCGCCGGGCTTCCTGGGGACGAAGACCGCGGCGATGATCAGGGCGGCGATGCCGATCGGCAGGTTGACCAGGAAGACCAGGCGCCAGCCCAGGCCGAAGAAGTCGCCCTGGATGAGGCCGCCGCCCAGCACCGGGCCGATGATGCCGCCCAGGCCCAGGACGGGCCCGAAGATGCCGAAGACCGTGGTGAGTTCGGGCCCGGAGAAGTTCTCCCGCAGCAGGCCGAGGCCCTGCGGTAGCAGCATCGCGCCCGCGGTGCCCTGAAGCAGCCGGAAGACGATCAGCGACTCGATGTTCGGTGCGGCCGCGCACAGCAGGGAGGCGGCGGTGAAGGCGGCGAGGCCGGTCAGGAACATCCGGCGGCGTCCGTAGCGGTCGCCGAGCCGGCCGCCCAGGACCAGTCCGGCGCCCAGGGTGAGGGCGTAGCCGCCGATCACCCACTGGAGGCCGACGGAGCCCGCGCCGAGGGATTCCTCCAGTGCGGGCCCGGCCACGTTGACGATCGACGCGTCCAGCAGATCCATGATCTCCGCGACGAGCATCACCACCAGGATCAGCCAGCGCCACCGGTAGGGCGGTGCGGCGGGCGGGTCGGTACCCAGGGCCATTTTCCCTCAGTTCATTGATTACCAATTTTATTAGCAATATTGAGAGTAGCCTGAGCCGCATGGATGTCAAACGGCCCGCCACCCCCCCTCCGGAAGGCGCTCCCGGCCCCGCGCAGGACCCCGCGACCGCGGCCGGCGGTCCCATCCGGGAGCAGCTGCGGAATCTGACCCTGCGCCAGCAGCGGTTCGAGCGGTATCTCGGCAGACAGATGGGCGTGGACGCGGCCGGCCTCGCGGTGATGGACCACCTCGTCAACGTCGGGCCGACGACCCCCACCGACCTCGCGCGCAGGCTGGACGCCTCCACCGCGGCCACCACCCTGGTCATCGACCGCCTCGTCGCGGCCGGGCACGCTACCCGCGGGCCGCACCCCACCGACCGCCGCAAGGTGATCGTCACCCCCGACGACCACTGGGGCGCCGCCGCCTTCGAGCACGTCGTCCCCGTCATCCAGGGCGTCACGGAAGCCGCCGACACCCTCTCGCCCGAGGAACAGGCCGTCGTCGTGGCGTTCCTGGAACGGATCGTCGGCGTCTACGACCAGGCGACGAAAACGTGAAACGGGGCGCCCAACCGCCTCCCTTTCCAGAGGTGTTGGGCGCCCCGCCGTTCGGTCCGCGGAGCCGTTACCGCCGCCGCAGGGACGGGTCCGTCAGGGCCGGCGGGAGGTAGTAGCTGTCGGCGCGGTTGAGGTCGGTGCCCGGCGGGACGATCGCGTCGATGCGGTCGAGCACGTCCGCGCCGAGCATCACGTCCGCGCCGTCCAGGAGGCTGTCGAGCTGGTCCATGGTGCGCGGCCCGATGATCACGGACGTGACCGCGGGGTGGGCGCGCACGAAGGCGGTCGCCAGATGCGGCAGGGTCAGGCCCGCGTCGGCCGCGACCTCGGACAGGGCGCCCACCGCCTCCGCCTTGCGCGCGTTCTCCGGGAGCGCGAGGTCGAACTTCTGCGTCTCGATGCCGGCCCGCGAACTGGCCGACAGGGCACGCCCCGAGAGCCAGCCCGCGCTGAGCGGCCCCCAGGTCAGTACGCCCATGCCGTAGCGCTGCGCGGTCGGCAGCACGGCGGCCTCGGCCTGCCGCGCCAGGATCGAGTACGGCGGCTGCTCGGTGCGGAAGCGGACGTGGCCGCGGCGCTCGGCGGTCCACTGCGCCTCGACGATCTGCTCGGCGGGGAACGTCGAGCTGCCGATGGCCCGCACCTTGCCGGACCGCACCAGGTCCGAGAGCGCGGCCAGCGTCTCGTCGACATCGGTGGCCGGGTCCGGGCGGTGCATCTGGTAGAGGTCGAGGTGGTCGGTGCCGAGCCGCCGCAGGCTGTCCTCCACGGCCCGCACGATCCAACGGCGGGAGCCGCCGCCGTGGTTGGCGTCCGGGCCCATCGAGCTGCGGAACTTCGTGGCCAGCACGACCTCGTCGCGGCGCCCCTTCAGCGCCTTGCCGACGATCTCCTCGGATTCGCCCGACGCGTACACGTCGGCGGTGTCCACGAAGTTGATCCCGGCATCCAGCGCGCGGTGCACGATCCGTACGGCCTCGTCGTGGTCGGTGGTGCCCAGGGCGCCGAGCATCATCGCGCCCAGCGCGTACTCGCTGACCGAGATGCCGGTGCCGCCGAGAATCCTGCGCTTCATGAGCTTGCTCCTTCTGCGGGGGAGAGGCCGCCGGTGGTCGTGCTCGGCGGGTGGTGCGCCTCAGCCTGCGGCCCCCGCCGGGAAGGGGCCAGGCCCGTCGGGTCCTGGGTCCGGCGGAACCACCCGACCGGGCGCGCGCCGCATACTGGACGGATGCTGCATCGGGAAGTGGAGATCGGCTCGTTCCTCGCCTCCGTCCTGGACGGTATTGCTCACAAAGCGGCAGAAGAGCTTCAAGGGAAGAAGAGCGGGAACTGACCTGCGGTAACGCTGCGGCGTCTCCGTAGGGAGTAATCACCACGGAGACGCCGCAGCGAGTTGATCACGTCCCGGGATCAGAGCGTCCAGAGTCGTCCTGTGGGGATGTGCCAGATTCGCACGGTCCCCTCCGGTTCACGGGCGTACCCGAACCGGTCTTGTGCCGGGCGGCTCTGCTCGTTCCACCACTGCCATGCGGCCTCGACCGTCTGCCAAAGGTCGGCCTCGCCGCCGTACGTCACGCTGGCGTCGCCGGCGAGCGGCGTGCGGGCCCATGTGCCGTCGGGCCTTTGGAACTGGAGTGACATGGTGCCGTCGTCGGCGCTGTTGTAGACGATCTCAGCGTCGGGCAGTTCGAGCGCGAGCAGCAGACGGAAGGGGTAGTTGGCCCGGATGTCCGAGGCCGTGACCGTGGTGGGGCGGGTCTCGGTCTCCGCGGCGTACGGTGCCCGTTCCTGTACCGGGTAGGTGCTTGCGTCGGTCCGGGCGGCCATGAACCGGCCGGATGTCGTGGTGAAGTGCCCGTATGCTCGCCCGTCGCCGTCGACGGACACCCGGACTAGTCCGCCCTCGATGCCGAGGGCGATGTCGGCGACGATGATTCCGTCGGGGTTCGTCTGCTCGATCCACGCGGCCGGCAGGTGGCGACGCACTGAGCACGTGGCGAGGATGCGGTCGAATCGCTCCCCTGTGGGGTAGCCGGCCTGGCCGTCGCCGGGTACGAGCTGCGGTTCGTAGCCGATCTTTGCGAGACGGGTCTGTGCGGCTGCGACGAGCTTGGGGTCGATGTCGATCGTGTGCACGAGGTGTTCGCCGAGGCGGGCGCAGAGCAGAGCGGCGTTGTAGCCGGTGCCGGTCCCGATTTCGAGTACGCGGTGCCCGTCCTGGACATGCAGGTCTTCCAGCATTCCCGCCATGAGGCTTGGCAGGGTGCTGGACGAGGTGGGTACGCCGGTCCATGCGTCGTCGTCGACCTTCTCGGCAGTGCTGGGGTCGAGCGCGGTCACGAGGGTGATGTCGCGGTAGACCTTCGGCAGCTTGCCCTCGTGCATGGGGTGCTGCATCCGCCATACCGAGATGCCTTTGCCGTTCGTCTCCATCTCGTACCAGCACGGCACGAACACGTGCCGCGGTACGGCAGCGAACGCCTCGGCCCATCGCGCGGACCGGATGGCCTCGGCCTTCTTCAGTTGCTCGACGAGCGCGGCCAGGTGCGGGCCGGCGACGTCGAGAGGGGTTGCGCTCACTCGGTGACTCCTAGAAGTTCGTCGGCGATACCTTCGGCGATGGGGTGCCCGGTGGCGTGCTGTATCCAGTCCCATTGCCCGCAAGGGTTCACTTCCAAGAACGTCCATTCGCCGGTGGGTGATACGACGAAGTCGAAGGCACCGAAGCGCAGTTCAAGCCGCCGCATCAAGGCGCGTACTTTCTCGATGACGTCTGCCGGCGCTTTGGTCGGCTCGTAGGTGAGCGACTTGTAATCGCTGCGCCAGTCCGTGTATCCGGCCTTGGTGTCCGAGTGGACCTCGGCCGCGAACGGTCGGTCGCCAACCATGGTCAGACGTACCTCATACGCCTTGTCCACCCACGCTTGGAACAGGTGGGCGGTCGTCTCGATGCCGGTGAAGTCGCCGAGGTCGTCCTCGGTGAGGACCCGCGTGTACACGGTTTTGAGCTGGTCGCCCTCGATGAAGACGGGGCTTGCGACGGGCTTACAGATGATCGGCCCGGGGATGTCGCCGGCGAACGCCTGGACGGCATCGGCTCGGTTGGTGATCAGGGTCGGGGGGATGGGCAGGCCGCACTCGCGGGCGGCGGCGAGCTGGTAGGGCTTGTACTCGGCGCGGGACATGGCCGAAGGGTGGCTGACCCATCGGCAGTCCAGTGCGGTCAGGATGCCGCCGAATCCCGCGCGGGCCTGTGCGGCGGCGAACCGTCGCTCGGCGTCGGACATGCCCTCGGCGAAGCGGAACGGGTTGGGCGCGCGGAAGTAGCAGGCGCTGACGTCGGCGAGGTCGAGCGCGCGGTGTGAGGTGACCACGCCGCCGGCCCATGCGTGTGAGTCATCGATGCGAGCGGAGAGGCCGGCTTCTTCGGGGAACTCTGCTGCGTCCATCCGGAAGACAGTCGCTCCGCGCTCCTCCAAGGTTTTGACGACGCGGTCGGTAGGCCAGTCGTCGCGGGCGGCGATGATGAGGACAGTTGGCATGCTGGCCTCAGTCCTTCGCGCCCTCGTCGAGCGGCGGGGGGTTGGTCGTGTTGCCGTCCGGGATGGTGGGGGAATGCGTCTGCATGTACGGCAGCAGGTCGGTGTCGACGCCGACGGAAATCTGCCGGTCCTCGTCGTACAGGGCGGGGGGAAGCGCGACGGCCTGCTGCGAGTCGGGGAGCATCGCGTAACGAAGAATCCAGGGGCGGGTGTTGGCGTCGGACGACTGCTCGCTGCTGTACGGGGTACGGCCACCCTCGGGGGCGAGGGGGAAGGCTTCGCGCGGGTGCGAGATGGGGTGCATCGGGATTCCTTTGCTGAAGCTGTTGGGGTTTGGTGCACCGCCCCGCGCGCAGGAGGAGCCGGCCTGTCGGCGCGGGGTGCGGTGGTCCAGGGAGTCAGCATGCGGGCGGCTCGATTCGTCGGCACCGCCGTTGCCGGCGGTCGCATGCCACGTCGTCACGGCAGAAGACCTCTGAGAACCAACCGGCTTCATCCTGCGAGCGGGCGCAGATCACGTCATCGACGGATGCCGCGATGTCGCACAACATGCAGCGGTAGAGCGTGGCGTCGGCGGATGGCTCGACTCCGCCAGGGACACGGGCGCCGACGCTCTGCCAGTGGTCGGTATCCGACGCTCGCGCAAAGCAAGCGACCATGTCTCGGCACACTGCCTGTTCGTAGTAGCGCAGGGTGTCGTCGGCTTCGGTAGCGCGCCAGAACGAGCGAACGCGAACCGTGTGCAGATCGACCCAGCAACCACACAACGAGCAGTCCACGAGGAGCCGTTCGGTCATTTCGGCGGCCCTCCTGAAGTGACGGAGCGGCTCCCCCTCCACGCGTCAGAAGCTCACCAGCAGGAGGGGCAACCTTCGGAGTAATTCCCCAACCCCCAGTCAGGGCAGGGGAATTGCGACACACGAGAAGCATGGTCCTGCCGTGAATCGCCCTCTTGTGGCGACGCATGGCGACGGTAGTGCCACTCAGTGGAGCGTCGCAACAGTGTGACGTCCCTAAGTTGTGCCGGGCATATGTCAAACGCCCGGCATCTGTGGAGATGGCGGGCGTTTGGGGCGCTTTGGGGCTAGATCAGGCGATCAGGTGGTCAAACTCGCCTGCCTTGACGCCCAGGACGAAGGCGCGCAGCTTGTCGACCGAGGTCGTGACGATCACGTCCGGGTCGTCGCTCTCGCGCATCTTGATCTCGCCATCAATGGGAGCCAACTCGATGCAGCTCTGATTATTGTCCGCCCCGGAAAAAGAGGACTTCTGCCAGTCGATTGCGTCGGTCATGCCGGTTAACTCACATTTCCTGTGCGATACGGTGAATGGATTTTCTCGACTCTTCCGCGCTGAGCGAGATCGATTCAACTGAATCGAGTAGTTCCCGATATCTGGAGAGCTGAGCTTCTGCGTCCAGGAATCCACTGTCGAATGCGCTGTCAATCTGGACCGTATCGAGCGCTGGGATGGTCGCACAGGCATACATCATCGAATGCACCGAGCCTGTAACCTGTGCATCGAATGGAATGACGCGAATCGTCACTGACGGCCAGTGCGAAACTTCGGTCAGGAATTCAAGCTGTTCCGTCATGGTGTCTACTGCGCAGTACCTCATGCGCAGCGCTGCCTCGTGAATGAACGCCTCGAACGGAGTCGGTGCGGGGCGGTCGAAAATCTCTCGACGTCGCATGCGGTGCTCGACGCGGGCGTTCAGTTCTGTGGCGGGGAGTTCGGTAACGCCACTTCGGATGAGTTCCCGCGCGTACCCCTCCGTCTGGAAAACTCCAGGGAGGTGCAGCATCTGGATGGCTTTGATGCGCTTGGCGTGGTGTTCGAGTTCGGCAACGTCCAGGAATCCGGGCGAGAGTATGCCCCGGTAATCCTCCCACCAGCCTTTGGTGCGTTCCTCGGCCATGACGGCGAGCGCAGAAACCAGGTGTTTGTTGGTGGCGGAGTAGTGCGCCGCGAGTCGGCGCACCCGTTCGGCGCTGACTCCGTAGCGAGCGCTTTCGATGTGACTGATCTGTGCCCGCTCGCCGCCGAGGAAGGCGGCGGCCTCCGTCCCGGACATGCCGGCGCGTTCACGCAGTTTGCGCAGCTCGGCACCCAACCGTTTCTGGCGGGCAGTTGGGTAGCTCCGTGGCGGCACGGCCCCTCCTTCTCCTGTGCGTAGAAGTGTGCCGCCCAACTGTGTCACGGGTCCACTCGGAGGGTTGGGACAGTCGTCCCACTGTTGTGCCCTACCTTCCAGGCAACACCGCGCAGCACGCCGGGAAGACCCGAAGTGTAGTCATCTGCGCGCCCGTTGAGGGGGCCCCGAGGGATGGCCATAGCCACGGACGGCATTGCAGCCGGCGCTCACGTCACGTTGGGAGACATCGATATGAGCAAGACAGCAGCCCCACCGTTCAGGAGAACCACAGCTCGTTTCGTCGTACCGAACTCGAACCTCGCCCCCAAGATCATGCGAGACCTCGTCAAGGCGCTGCTCGTCGCGACCGGGCACCCGGCCCTCGTCGACGACGCTCGGGTTTGCGTGAGCGAGGTCATCACGAACGTGCACCTGCACACCCACACGACGTTGGTGTACCTCGACGTCACACTGCTGCACCCCGAGGGCGTGCTGTTCGCCGCCTGGGGCGACGACTCTTGGAGTCCGCGGTTCGTCCCTACCTGGCTCAACTTCCGCGGCGACGAGGAACGAGGGCGCGGCCTTCTCCTCGTAAGAAGTTG
The DNA here is from genome assembly GCF_020564935.1 of Streptomyces pinistramenti. Lineage (GTDB taxonomy): Bacteria > Actinomycetota > Actinomycetes > Streptomycetales > Streptomycetaceae > Streptomyces > Streptomyces pinistramenti. Next base: position 118,519 of record NZ_JAJCXB010000014.1, on the reverse strand, counting down.
TCCGCCGACTGGGGCGTGACATGGCCGTCCGACGGCGAACAAGGCCATAAGAGGGTGTGGTTCGCCCTCGGCTCATGAGCTGCTCCTTCGAGGGCGAAGAGGCCGCCGGTGGTCGTGCTCGGCGGGTGGTGCGCCTCAGCCTGCGGCCCCCGCCGGGAAGGGGCCAGGCCCGTCGGGTCCTGGGTCCGGCGGAACCACCCGACCGGGCGCGCGCCGCATACTGGACGGATGCTGCATCGGGAAGTGGAGATCGGCTCGTTCCTCAAGGCGCGTCGCGCGGCGCTCGACCCGGCCGGCCTCGGGCTGCCGAGCGGGCTCAACCGCCGCCGGGTGCGCGGGCTGCGGCGTGAGGAGGTCGCGCAGCTCGCGGCCATCAGCGTCGACTACTACACGCGCATCGAACAGGGCCGCGCGCACGCCATCTCCGCCTCCGTCCTGGACGCCATCGCGCGGGCGCTGCGGCTCACCGGCGGCGAGGTGACGTATCTGCGGAACGTCGCGGCCCTGGACCGCCGCGCGGCCGACGGCCCGGCGGGCGGCTGCGCACCGGCCGCCGGTCCTGGGCAGACCGTGCGGCCCGAGGTCCGGCAGCTGCTCGACGCGATGGCGGGCACCGTCCCCGCCACGGTCATCGGCCGCGGCCTGGACATCCTCGCCTGGAACTCCCTGGGCGCCCGGGTCGGCTTCGACCTCGACGGTCTCGCCCCCGGGCGGCGCAACTCCGCGCTGCTGGTCTTCCTCGACCCCGCGGCCCGCGCGCTGCACCCGGACTGGGACCGGATCGCCGAGGAGACGGTCGGCAATCTGCGCGCCGAGAGCGGGCGGCACCCCGAGGATCCGCGGATCTGCGCGGTGGTCGGCGAACTCCTCGAACGCAGCGGGGACTTCCGGCGGGTGTGGGAGGCGCAGTCGGTGAGCGAGTGCCTGCGCGGCACGAAGCGGATCGTGCACCCGCGCGTCGGCGAGCTGCACGTCACCTTCGAGACCTTCCGGCTGACGACCGACGACGACCAGATCCTGGTGACGTACAGCGCACCGCGCGGCTCGGTGACGGAGTCCCGGCTGCGGGAGCTGGCGGAGCTGCCGGTTCCGGATGTGGTCGCGACGGCAGGGCTTGAGCCGGTGGCGTAGCCGGGCCGGGGGCGGGTGGCCGTCCGCTGGGGTCACATCCGCGGTGCCAGCGCCTCCCACCGCACCGTGATCTCGCCCTGACGGCGGCGGCGCGGGTCGCCCGCCAGGGGCCAGTCAGCCGCGAGGGTACGGACGGCGGCGGTCCAGCGCTGCCGGGCGCCCAGGGCGCCGAGCGGTGCGGCCGCGGCCCAGGCACGGTCGAAGTCCCGCAGGAACGCGTGCACGGGTTCGCCGGGCACATTGCGGTGGATCAGCGCCTTCGGCAGCCGTTCGGCCAGGTCGGACGGGGTGTCCAGGGAACCGAGCCGGGTCGCGAAGGTGACCGTGCGCGGGCCTTCGGGGCCCAGCGCCACCCACACGTGCCGGCGGCCGATCTCGTCGCAGGTGCCCTCGACCAGCAGCCCGCCGGGCGCAAGACGCGCGCACAGCCGCCGCCAGACGGCCGCCACCTCGTCCTCGTCGTACTGCCGCAGCACGTTCGCGGCGCGGATCAGCAGCGGCGCGCGCTCCCGGCCGCCGGGCAGCGGCACTTCGAAGCCGCCGTGCAGGAAGTCCAGTCCTGGCCGTTCGTAGGGGCGGGCGGCCTCGACGCGGGCCGGGTCGATCTCGATGCCGACCACCCGCGCGTCGGACCGGACCGTCCGCAGCCTGGCCAGCAGCTCCACCGCCGTCCAGGGGGCCGCCCCGTACCCGAGGTCGACGGCGACCGGATCGGCGCTGCGCCGCAGTACGGCGGCGTGTTCGGCGGCGATCCAGCGGTCCATCCGGCGCAGGCGGGTGGGGTTGGTGGTCCCGCGGGTGGCGCTGCCGACGGGGCGGGCGGGCGCCGGGGCGGCGGGGGCGGAGGAGCGGCGGGCCATGCGACGAGCCTATGCGGCGGCCGGGACGAGCCCGTGCGGCGGCCGGGGGCGCCGCCTGCCGGGAGCCGCCGGTGACCGGGCGGCGGCCCGGGGCCGTCCGCGGCTTGGTCACACTTTGGCAAAGCTGGGAACACGGCGTGCCCGGAGGAAATGGACGGCCGAATTCCGTTGTTACACGGGGTCGGAGGCGCGCAGCCCGCCCAGTAGGAGGTAGCTCGCAGTGAGCCCATACGTGTCCCGGCTCCGCAGCCGTCCGCACGGCCCGTTCCCGGGCCCGGCCAGGCTGCGCGTGGGCGCTTCGCGGCGGCCGCGCCGGGTGGCCATGCTCAGCGTGCACACCTCACCGCTGCACCAGCCGGGCACCGGCGACGCCGGCGGCATGAACGTCTACATCGTCGAACTCGCCAGGAAGCTCGCCGCGATCAACATCGAGGTGGAGATCTTCACCCGCGCCACCACCGGCACCCTCCCGCCCTCCGTCGAGCTGGCCCCCGGCGTCCTCGTACGGCACGTCGACGCGGGCCCTTACGAAGGGCTGGCGAAGGAGGAGCTGCCGGCCCAACTCTGCGCCTTCACGCACGGCGTGATGCAGACCTGGGCGGGCCACCGCCCCGGCTACTACGACCTCGTGCACTCCCACTACTGGCTTTCCGGACACGTCGGCTGGCTCGCATCCGAACGCTGGGGCGTGCCGCTCGTGCACGCCATGCACACCATGGCCAAGGTCAAGAACGCCTCGCTCGCCGCGGGCGACACCCCGGAGCCCGCGGCCCGGGTGATCGGCGAGACCCAGGTCGTCCGCGCCGCCGACCGGCTGATCGCGAACACCGCCGAGGAGGCGGACGAGCTGGTGCGGCACTACGAGGCCGACCCCGGACGGGTCGCCGTCGTGCACCCCGGCGTGAACCTGGACCGCTTCCGGCCCACCGGCGCCACCGGATCCGCGCTCACCGGAGCCGCGGGCGAGGCCGCCGTCGCCGAGAGCAGGGCCGCGGCCCGCGCCCGCCTGGGGCTGCCGCAGGACGCCGTCATCCCGCTGTTCGCCGGCCGCATCCAGCCGCTGAAGGCGCCCGACGTCCTGCTGCGCGCGGTCGCCGTGCTCCTGGAAGAAGACCCCGCGCTGCGCTCGCGCATCGTCGTCCCGGTGGTCGGCGGGCCCAGCGGCAGCGGCCTGGCCAAGCCCGAAGGGCTGCAGAAGCTGGCCGCCAGGCTCGGCATCGCCGACGTCGTACGCTTCCGGCCGCCGGTCGGCCAGGAACAGCTCGCCGACTGGTACCGCGCCGCATCCGTCCTGGTCATGCCGTCCTACAGCGAGTCATTCGGGCTCGTCGCCATAGAGGCGCAGGCCAGCGGCACCCCGGTCGTCGCGGCCGCGGTCGGCGGCCTGCCGGTGGCCGTACGCGACGGCGTCAGCGGCTACCTCATCGGCGGCCACGACCCGGCCGACTACGCCCGCGCACTCGCCCGCTTCGCCGCCGACCCTTCGCTGGCCGCCCGGATGGGGGCCGGGGCCGCCCGGCACGCCCAGTCCTTCGGCTGGGACACCGCCGCCGCGGCCACCGGCGAGGTCTACGCCGCCGCGATACAGGAACGCCGCCGTCACCTACGATCACTCCATGGCTGACGACAGGACCGGGGAGCGGGCGGCGGACGCGACGGCGACGGCCGGTGCGGTGAGCACGCGCACCCTCGACGACGCCGGTCTCGACTGGGAAAGCCCCGCCGACGGCACGTACGTCGTCAAGCTGCCCGGCACCCGCAAGCTCTCCACGACCTGCTCCTTCATCGTCGGCAAGCACTCCCTCTCCATCAACGCCTTCGTCGTCCGCCACCCGGACGAGAACCACGAGGCCGTCCACCGCTGGCTGCTGGAGCGCAACACCCGTCTCTACGGCGTCAGTTACGCGATCGACAAGCTCGGCGACATCTACCTCGTCGGCAAGCTCCCGCTCGCGGCCGTCACCGCCGACGAACTCGACCGCATCCTGGGCACGGTCCTGGAGAACGCCGACGGCAGCTTCAACACCCTGCTGGAGATGGGCTTCGCCACGGCGATCCGCAAGGAGTACGCCTGGCGGGTCGCCCGCGGCGAATCCACCCGCAACCTCGACGCGTTCGCCCACCTGACCCGGCAGCCCGCGGCCCAGGGCCCGTCCGCGACACCCTGACCCCGCCCCCGACCGCCCCTACGGGACGAACCGCAGCTCCGGATGGCGCACGCTCACCATCAGCTCACGGTGCGGCTCCCCGGAGACCCGCGGGCCGCGCCGCTACCGGTCCGTCAAGTGCACGGAAACCACGCCCGCTTGAGGGGAACCCGTAGGGGCCGGCAGGTGCACACGGACCGTCTTCGCGGCCGGGCGGTCCGAGCCCGTCGACGGCGCGCCGGACTGTGCCGCGACGGGCCGCACCACCTCGCCCCGCGCCCCGTCCGCCGACTTCGCGGACGCCCCCACGGACGTGGCGATCAGACTGACGGCCATCACCAGCGCCCCCACCACCGCCGCCCGCCGCACCGCCCGCTGCTCCTGAGCCATCCGGGCGTCCAGCCCGCCACCGAGCCCTGTGCCCGCGCCCGTTCCCATGTCCGTCCCCGTCCCCGCTTCCGTCCCCATCCCGCTTCCCGTCCCCGTTTCGTACCGCCTGGTGGACCGGCGGCCGGGCGGCGCGGTCGCGGTGTCCTTCCGGTCTCCCGTCCCGCGCCCCGTCCCGCGCTGCGCCCTGCCGTCGCCCTTCCAGGGTCGCGGCCGCGAGGCGTGCGCGCGATGGTGGGGGCACCCGGCCCGGGGGTGTGGCTAGCACGAGTACCGGCCGCCCGGCCTCTTCCGCCGGCCCCTGCGGCATGGCATCCTCACACCAGTCTGCGACGTGAACAATGTTCGCGTATCTGAACTCGGGTGGCGGCGGAAGGCGGGCTCATGGAGATCAGCAGGCGAGGGCTGCTCGGCAGCGCGATCGGCGTCGCGGCGGCGGCCGCCACAGGCACCGTACCGGTCGGCCGGGCCGCGGCCGCATCCCGGAGCGGACGCCGCCAACCCGCCACCCTCTGGGACGAGTTCAAGGCCGCGCCGTACACCCACCCGCAGATCCCCTACGTGGGCAGGGCCGGCTACCGCGGCGGCGCCGCCTTCCCCCGGCGTCCCGTAGTGGCCGACGTCGTCCGGGACTACGGCGCGGCACCGGACGGCTCGGCCGACGCCGCTCCCGCCATCAACCGCGCACTGCGCGACGCCGGCCGCGACGGTGGCGGCACGGTGTACGTCCCGCCCGGCACCTATCGCATCGACGACCTCATCCGGATCGGCCACGACCGCGTCGTGCTGCGCGGTGCCGGCAGCGGCCGCACCACCTTGCACGCCACCCGCAGCCTCACCTACCTCATCGGCCCCTACGGGAGCCGCTACGGCGGCGACAAATCCAGCTGGTCGTGGGCGGGCGGCCTCATCTGGCTCTGCCCGCAGGCCCGTTGGGAGTCACTCACCGACGCGATCAAGGACCGGGAGTGGCCGTTCGAGGGGTGGACGGGCAACCACCGCGACGAGTGGCGCACGCTCACTCCCGTCACCGCCCCGGCCCGGCAGGGCGACCGCACCCTCACCGTCGCGGACACCACCGTCCTCCGGCCCGGCACCCGCGTCCTCCTCCAGCTGTCCGACGACGCCGGCCACACGCTCCTGCGGCACATGAGCGGCGACATCCCGGGCGCCGCGTCCTACCCCTGGGACGGCAAGACCAAGCTGACCTCGTACGTCCCCTACGAGTGGCCCTGCCGGGTCACCGCCGTCGACCACCACCGCCGCTGCGTGACCCTCGACCGTCCGCTGCCCCTTGACGCGCGCCGCGCGTGGCAGCCCCGACTCACCACCCACATACGCCCGTTGACCGGCGCAGGCGTCGAGGCGCTCACCCTCGAAATGACCGAGACCCCGCAGTCCCCGCACCTGCGCGACAAGGGCTACAACGGCGTCGCCCTCCAGTGCGCCTGGGACTGCTGGCTGGACGACGTCCACGTCCGGCACGCCGACAACGGCTTCCTGCTGGTCGCCGCCAAGGCGTGCACCCTGCGCCGTACGCGGGTGTCCGGGCGCGGCAGCCATCACCCGTACTGCTGCCGCGAGGGCTCGCACGACAACCTCGTCGAGGACTTCGCGATCGACCTGCGGACCGTCCCCGCGCCGCCCGGCACCCAGCTCCACGGCATCAACGTCGAGGGCCTGTCCAGCCACAACGTCTGGTCCCGCGGCCGGATGGCGATGGGCACCTTCGACAGCCACCGCGGACTGCCGTTCGCCAACGTCCGCACCGACATCACCGTCACCAACGACGGCGCACACGGCGGCGATGCCAGTGCCGGGCCCCTCTACGGCGCCCGGTTCACCCACTGGAACATCACCGTCACCAACCACCGCGCCGGCTGCATCAAGCTCGACGGCATCGCCCCGTACAGCGCGACGGTAGCCCTCAGCGAGGTGAGCGAGTTCGGCCAGATCGACACCCCCGACTTCACGGGCCCCCTGCACACCCGCACCGCCGCCTACGGCCACCCGGAGGCGGCCTGCCCGCCCAACCTGTACGAGGCACAACGGGAGCTGAGGGTCTGAGAGCGGCGGGGAGGGGAGCGGCCGCAGGCGGCCGAGCCCCCGGTCCGGGCACCGGGTGCCAGGAACCCGGTCCCCTACGGGTGCCCCCTCACGCCACCGGTTCGGCCGGTGCCACCGCCTCGCCGGCCCCCGGAAGGCTCTCCGCCCGGCTGGCTTCTTCCGCCCCAGCCGTTCCGCCGGTCCCGGCCGTTCCGCCCGTTCCGCCCGTTCCGTCCGTCCCGGCCGGGAGGTTGCGCAGCAGCAGGCCGTAGCCGACGGCCGCGGCGGTTCCGACGGCCGCGCAGCCGGTCCACAGGACGTCCGCCCCGTAGTGGTCGATGACCGTGCCGCCGACCAGCGGGGCCGCCAGCGCGGCGACCGCCCAGGACAGGGCGTACATGCCCTGATAGCGGCCGCGCCCGTGGGTCGGCGAGAGGCGGACGACCAGGCCCATCTGGGTGGGCGCGTTGATGATCTCGCCGAGCGTCCAGACGGCCACCGCGAGCGTGTACACCGCCGCCACCGACCCGCCCAGCGCGTTCAGCCCGAAGCCGTAGCCCGCCAGCAGGGACGAGCCGATCAGCAGCATCGAGGGGCTGCGGTGCTCGATGAAGCGGGTGACCGGGATCTGGAGCAGCACGATCAGCAGGCCGTTGACGGCGATGATCAGGCCGAAGTCGGCGCTGGAGAAGCCGTCCCGGCCCATCGACACCGGCAGCGAGACGTACGCCTGCTGGAAGAGCAGTGCGAGCAGGAAATTCAGGCCGACGACGGTCATGAAGCGGCCGTCACGCAGCACCGTCAGCATGGAGATCGCGGACGGAGCGGCCCCGGAGGCGACGGCGGGGCCCGCCGCGGCGGAAACCGCGGGGCGCGACTCGGGCAGCTTCCGGAAGACGACCAGCGCGCAGGCCAGCACCAGCGCCGCCTCGCCCAGGAAGAGCGCCAGATAGCCGTGTTCGGCGATGAGCCCCGCGGCGGCCGACGAGACCGCGAAGCCCAGGTTGATCGCCCAGTAGTTCAGGGAGTAGGCGCGCATCCTGTCCTCGGGGGCGACGATGTCCGCCATCATCGCCTGGACCGCGGGCCGCGAGGCACTCGACGCCATACCGACGACGCAGGCCACCGCGGCGATGGCGGCCGGCTGCTCCACGAAGCCGAGCAGCGCGACCGAAGCGGCCGTCGACAGCTGCGCGATCAGCATCGTCGGCCGCCGCCCGAGCCGGTCCGTCAGAATCCCGGCGCCCACGGACGCGATCACCCCGCCGAGCCCGTACAGCGCGCCGACCAGACCCGCGTACGAGGCCGAGTAGCCGCGCTCGACGGTCAGGTAGAGCGCCAGAAACGTCGCGACGAATCCGCCCAGACGGTTGATCAAGGTACTGGTCCACAGCCACCAGAACGGGCGGGGAAGACCGGAAACACTCTCCCGGACGGCTCTTCCGAGACGGGCTGCGGACATGACGGATCCCCCGGGCAGGTGTGGGCGGGCGGGCGAGGTGCCGCGCCGCGGCCCGGCCGTGCGGTGGCATCCGGGTGCGGCGCCCCGCGGTCGGACGCGGTGATCGCAAACTACTGATGACGGACGAGGCGCCGCCACTTGATTGACGGGAGCGGTCAAACGTCCGGACACCGGGCCCGACGCCCCCGCGACGCCTTCCCCGGGCCCCGCCCCGCCGCCCGGGGCAGCGACAGGGACACGGCCGGCATTCGATTACGCTCGATGTCATGGCCGACGCACCGTACAAGCTGATCCTCCTCCGCCACGGCGAGAGCGAGTGGAACGCGAAGAACCTGTTCACCGGCTGGGTGGACGTCAATCTCAACGAAAAGGGCGAGAAGGAGGCGGTCCGCGGCGGAGAGCTGCTCACGGACGCCGGCCTGCTCCCCGACGTGCTGCACACCTCCCTCCAGAAGCGCGCCATCCGCACCGCGCAGCTGGCCCTGGAGGCCGCCGACCGCCACTGGATCCCGGTCCACCGCAGCTGGCGCCTGAACGAGCGCCACTACGGTGCGCTCCAGGGCAAGGACAAGGCGCAGACGCTCGCCGAGTTCGGCGAGGAGCAGTTCATGCTCTGGCGCCGCTCGTACGACACCCCGCCGCCCGCCCTGGAGGACGGCGCCGAGTTCTCGCAGAGCGACGACCCGCGCTACGCCGACATCCCCAGCGAGCTGCGCCCGCGCACGGAGTGCCTCAAGGACGTCGTCACCCGCATGCTGCCGTACTGGTACGACGGCATCGTCCCGGACCTCGTCGCCGGCCGCACGGTCCTGGTCGCCGCGCACGGCAACAGCCTCCGCGGCCTGGTCAAGCACCTCGACGGCATCTCCGACGCGGACATCTCCGGCCTGAACATCCCCACCGGCATCCCGCTCTTCTACGAGCTGGACGCCGACTTCCGCCCGGTCAAGCCCGGCGGCACCTACCTCGACCCGGAGGCCGCCAAGGCCGCCATCGAGGCAGTGAAGAACCAGGGCAAGAAGAAGTAAGCAGAGCCGAAGAAGCCCCCCACCTGCGGGTTCTCCGCGTGGTGGGGGGCTTTTTGGTGCGCTGGGCCGTCTGTGGGCCGTCAGGTGCTTGACCGGGCCGTGCCGAAGACGGCGGCCACCGCCTTACGCGTGCGCTCCTGGCTGGAGGGCATGAGGTGCGCGTACACGCGGAGCGTCATGCCGGGGTCCGAGTGACCGAGATACTCGGCGAGCGCCTTGATGTTCTCCCCGGCGTCCAGCAGTACTGATGCGTAGAAGTGCCGCATGGCATGCATGCCGTTCTCGCGCGACTCCGCGTACGGCTTGCCCCGCTCAGGCACAGGGATGACCCCGGCCGCCGCGAGCGCCGGTTTCCACGCTTCCTCGTTGAGCGACGTACGCCAGACGTGACCGCCACGAGGCCCGGTGAAGACCAGCCGCTTGGTCACCGGCGGACCGTCCGCGACCTTCCACGGCAAGGTGATGTCGACCGGCGGGAACTGCTTCATGTGAGCCCGCAGCGCATCGGCGACCGGACCGGGGAGGGGCACATCCCGGAGCTTGCCGCCCTTGGGCGGAGCGAAGACGGGCTTGCTGCGGCTCAGCTTCAGCTGTTGGACGACGTGCAGCGTGTCCGAGCCGAAGTCGATCGCATCCACCGCGACGCCCAGGATCTCGCCTTGCCGTAAGCCGCAGCCGCCACCCAGGTCGACCATCGCCTGATACCGGTCGGGTATGGCCTTGCGCACGGCGAAGAGCCGTTCTGCTGTCCACGGCGTGACGCGCTTCGTGTCCACAGCGGGCGGCCGGACCGAGCGGGCAGCGCAGGGATTCCGGGGGAGATGCCCGTCGTCCACGGCCGCGCTCAGAGCGGCCCGGACGTTGGAGTAGATCGTCCGGGCGTACGAGCCGCGGACGCCGTTCGCCTGGAGCTGCTGCACCCAGTCACGAATATGCGCGGGCTGGAAGGAGCCGAGCGGACGTGTACCGAGGTAGGGGAACGCGTGCAGCCGGAGCTGTGACTCCATCGATGCCTGCGTGTTCGGATCAGCTCCTTGTGTGGCCACCCAGCTTTCGGCGTACTGCTGGAACGTGGTCCGAGCCGCGCGAGGATCGATGTACTGACCGCGTGCCATGTCCGCTTCGATATGGCTCAGCCACTGATCCGCGAGCCGCTTCTGCCGGTCCGGGAAACTCTTGGCCTTCTCCGTGCCGTCTGGGCCGATGTAGCGGGCGCGGTAGCGGAGCCCGGTCCCGTACCGGGAGGACTTGACCTTGATCTCCTTGCCATCGGCACCGGCCTTGGTCGTGTACCAGCGATCCTGAACGTGTCCGGCCATCAGGCAGCCATCCCGTTGCGCAGGGAATCGACCCAGGTTCGTACGTCGGCCGGGTCAAAGCGAAGGTGCCGGCCGACCCGGAAGCCGCGGGGACCGGTGCGCTTGCGGCGCCACTGATAGACCGTCTCGACGCTGGGCAGCTCGAATATCTCGACCAGGTCGTCAGGCGTCAGGTAGCGAGGCGGGAGAAAGAGTCACGGTCACCACTCCCGCTCGTCAACCAGGTCTGCGAGGGCTTCGCGAGCTGTCTCGCGGTTGAGCTGGAGGCCACGGGCGATGGTGGTGGCGAGGGCAGTTTCGCCGGGGCTGTGACCGTGGCCTGCGTACTGCCAGTCGGTCAGGACGAGCACGGTGTCCGGTTGGCGGTCGTCGAGGCCGAGGGCCTGGCGCTCCTGGGCCGAGCGGAAGTCGGCGTGGCCGGAGTGGTGGTACGCGAGGACGGACGACTCCTGGCGATCCGCCGCGCCGACAATGGCGCTTGGGAACTCCCGGGCGGCGTGCTCGAACTCGACGAGACCCCCGAGGCAGGCGTCCAGCGGGAAGTCCGGGAAGAGACGGGCATCCACGTCGAGGTCGACGAGCTCACCGGGGTCTACAAGAACACAACACGAGGCATCGTGGCATTGGTCTTCCGGTGCAAGCCCGCAGGTGGCACCGAGCGAACTTCCAGCGAATCGACCGCAGTTGCCTGGTTCACGCCCGACGAGGTCTCCGAGTGGATGTCCGAGGTCTACGCGGTCCGGCTGCTGGATGCCCTGGACGGGAACGGGCCTCACGTGCGGAGCCATGACGGCAAGCGCCTGACACCCACGCGATAGAACTTTCCCTACTTCATGAACTTTCCCTACTTCATCAAGGCCCGCGCACGGCGCGGGCGCGCGCCACCTCTGCGGCGCGGCCTGCCTCCTGTCTCCGCCCCGGCTGGCCGCGCCCGGCGGCGCGCTACGTGCCGCGGGTTGGAGGTAGGGAACCCCGCTTTGGCTGGGGCGGTCGGCTCCACGGCTTTAGCCACCTCCCCGGTTCGGGCCCCGCGTCGAGCAAGACCAGGGGGCCACTCGTTCAAATTCCGGGCAGGTCCACAGCCTGCCCGAGTTGCTGGCCAGCGTACGGCCCCCTGATCATGCTCGACCCCAAACCGGGCAGGACACCGGCCAAACCCGCTGCACCGACCTCACGTCATACCCATCAACATCGTCTTTCAGCCACAGGGCTTGATCTCGTCCTTCTGGTCTCGCCATGCGAAAGGTAAGTATGATCTAGTTTCCATAAATGCAGTGCGCGACATCCAGCGGGCGAGGACCATAGGCAGCATGAAGCAAGCAAGCATGCACGTAGCGTCCTTGACGCTGGATGAGACTAACCCGCGGCACGCGAACAAGACTGCAAGTCTTGAGGAGTCAATCGCTGCCCTGCTCGATAAGGGCCCCGAGAAGCTCCTCAAACTGGCTAGGGATATCTGCCAGCACGGCGTCAATCCCTCAGAACTGACCATCGTGCTCGTAGATGGTGAGGACAACGTAGTACTCGAAGGGAACCGGCGGGTCGCGGCCCTCAAGTTGCTGCACAACCCCGCCCTTGCGCCGACGGATAAGTTGCGCAAGCAGTTCACGGCTATCGCCAAAAGCGGCGAATTTCCGCGGCGGCTCACATGCGTGGTCGCTGAGAGCCGGGTGCAGGCTGAGCATTGGATCAGACTGAAGCACACCGGGGAGAACGGTGGAGTTGGCGTCGTCAAATGGAGCGCCGGCGAAGCGAGCAGGTTCAGCGGCCGGTCGACACCGACCGAAAAAGCTCGACTCTTCATTGATGCAGTCAATGAATGGTTTCCCGACGACCCGGACTTGTTGTCCAATACGCAGACAGTACGTGACGCCCGGATCACCAACCTGGGGCGGATGATTGCGGATCCCGCGGTTCGGAACAGGCTCGGCATCTCCTTCGATGGGGATGTTGTCCTGAGGAGTTATCCGACGATAAAGCTCCAGCCAATTCTCGCCCGCCTATTTCACGACCTCGCTGGCCCCATCTCTGTTGACCAAATCAAGAACAAGAGACAGCGGGAAGATTACCTGGAAAAGGTAGAGGGAGAGCTTCCCAAACTGGCTGACCGGCTAGAGGAGCCCGAGAAGTACTCAAAGTCCGTCGGCGCCGAGGGCTCCGAAGGAACTAGCGAAGCGGACGATGGCTCTGACGCGCCGCCCAAGCCGGGACGGCGGAAGCGGGCAGACTTCGAGAAGAGACTGTTCCAGGGAGTAACGCTGCGACACGTGAGCCTTCGGACCTCTGACGTGGTCGAGGAGGCGAAGCGGATCAAGATCGACGAGATGCCCAACGTTGCAGCCGTCATGGTCCGTGCTGTCGTGGACATCGTAGTCACCGAGGTCGCAGACCAGCTCGGGTGGCGGCGGAACCAGGACACTTTGAAGGGTAGAATCGGCGCCGTTCTGCAGCAGGTGGATCCAGACAAGAAAGACCCTCACCTCTCTAATGCCTGGCGGTTTTCCCAAGAAGTCGACGGAGCGCTAATCTTGCGGTCACTGCATTCCTTCGTGCATTCCTGGAATAATAACCCCATGTCCTCTGAGGTGCGGAAATTGAGCACCGCATACGGAATCGTTCTTATTAAGGCTGATGAATTGCTAGAAAAGAAAAAGCGATGAGGTATATTAGCCCTCTTCGGTACCCCGGCGGAAAGGCCCGCCTGGCTCCCTATGTGGCCCACCTTCTAGCACGACAGCGCCCGCGTCCCAAAGCGTATGCAGAAGCATTCGCGGGGGGCGCGGGCGCTGCACTGAGATTGCTTATCGATAACGAAGTCGAACATATTTATATCAATGATCTGGACCCTGGCGTAGCGGCACTCTGGCGATGCATTTTCAATAACACTGAAGAGCTCGTCGACGCGGTTGCGCATGAAGAAGTAAGCATCAAAGCATGGCATCAGCATGCCGAAATTTACCGAACTCCGACCGGAAGAAGTGATCTGGAGCTCGGATTTTCGACATTCTTCCTAAATCGCTGCAACCGATCCGGCATCTTGCGAGCGCGACCGATTGGAGGACTTGATCAAAAAGGCGACTGGAAGATCGATGCTCGATTCAATCGATCCAACCTTATCGAAAGGATTAGGAACCTCGGGGACTACGGTAGTCGGGTCACCCTGTCGGAAATTGATGCCCGGAAATTCATCAGCTCGTTGGAACATGAGAGTGACGATGTTCTTCTGTACGTAGACCCCCCCTACCTCGTACAGGGCGACCGCCTTTACCTGGACTCTCTCGCTGAAAAAGACCATCAGGAACTTTCTGCCCTATTGCGCGAAACCCCGTTGCGATGGTTGTTGACATACGACGCTGACAAGCGAATCACTGAGGAACTCTACAAGGGTTTCCGTTGTGTCGAGTTCAGTATTCTCCACACAGCTCAGATACAGCGCACAGGAGCCGAGTATGCAATTTTTGGAAATCGACTGATTCTCCCAGAAGTCACCGGAATCATTGGCGAAGGCAACTATCGTTGGATGACCTCAAAACGCAAGAGAAAGACAGCCTAGAGGTCTTCTTCTCCTTGGTCGCATCGCTCGCGTCTTCCACCACCTCGGCCACGTCGCTGCGGAGGATGTGAAGTGAGTCGCCCTGTACCACCCCCGGGGTACCGTCTGGCAGGCACGCGAACCGCGGCGTCGTTGCCACCATCTGCGGCCCACTATGCGCTCCATTGGGCCATCCACCCTGACATCACCGGTTGAAATCCACGGGACGCAGACGGCCCTAAGCGAGCACACACGCCTTACTGGTAGAACTGAGGGAGTCGGGTGAGAGGCTCGCAATTGAATTCCTAAAGCGGTGCGCGATCGGCACAGGAACCCCAGACTTGGCCGGGTGCTCCTCTGCCGATCGCTGTCTATCTGCTAGCTGAGTGCTACGGGCAGATGTGCGGGCTTCCTCGTCTCCGTTGCAACCGTTGGCAGAAGACGGTGACCGCGGCTGATTGCTACACGAAGTGCATCTCGCAGGGCTCCGCTCATATCCGTTGCCAGGAGCCGCAGCTCGTTCGGCTCCGTCTCTCCATCGCCGAGTACTTCGGCAGCGTGCTCCAAGAGCTCGGCCGCCATGCCCAGCTGCACTGCTTCGGTGTTGTCGGCCAGGCGGGACAGGTAGCCGTCGGTATCGTCAGTGCTCAAGTAGCAGGGCTTGCCTTCGGATCCCGTCCAAGGCAGGAGTCGCAGCTCATCGTAATTTTTCATTCACTCTTCCCCTTCTCTTCGGTCATGTGGCGAGTGGTGAAGAAGGCGTCGGCGCGGTCGCCGGGTAACACTGAGAGCCCCGCCTCAACTACGCGTCCGGTGTTGTCCGCCGCCACACGTGTGATGGCGAGAACTGCCAAGGCTGAGCTGATCCGTAGGCTCGCCGCTTCCTCCGGGGTCGGAGGCCGTGTGGTGACTCGTTCTCGAACTTCGGTCAGTGGCGGACGGAGCACCGCCAACTGCGCCTCGATGCACTTGAAGCAGGGTGATTCGTCGGGCACGTCGGTCGGCGACAGGTCGCGGGGGACATAGATGCGAGCCAAGCTGTGCGGTGACTCCCCCTCGTGGCTCAGGCAGAAGTATTCGGTCAATGGGGTGTCTGCTGGCACCCTCAGTAAGTCGATCAACTGTCCGTGCGCCTGGACGTTGGTAGTGCGGACGCTGATGCGTAAGGCCGACTCGGCCGGGGGCTCCGCCTTGGTGCCGCGAACACCGCCGACGTACGTGATTCTGCGGAGCGGGTAGCGGACGTAGTTCCCCTTGCCGTGGATCTTCTCGACGAGTCCTTCGCCCTGGAGGACAGCGAGGGCGCTTCGCAGCGTCGCTGTGCTGACCGTGTAGCGGGAGGCAAGCCGCGCCTCGGATGGGAGACGTTCGCCGGCCTTGATCTGGCCGGTTGAGATCTGGTTCCGAATATCGGCGGCGATGGCCTGGCGGTGGGAAGGCATGGGTTGCATCACCACCTTCTCAGCGTCCGCAGCGCAACGAGCCGGGTACGGGAGTTCATGGTGAGCAGCTCGCCCGACTCGAAGCGCAGGCGTTTTGCTCCGCCGTGGAGTTGGAAGAGGTCGGACACCCGGCACGGCTGACCGCCGATCTGGATGACGTCGCCGCGTTGGACGCTCGCAGAGGTGATCTCGACAGGTCCGGCCATTGCGCTGCCCGGTGCCCAGCCCCTCACTGCGGTGCGTCCGTCCGAGAATCACTGGCCACCGTGTGGCACGGGCAACTGCACGCCTCGTAGACCACAGGGATACCGGCCGGTGCAGCAGTCGGGGTGGAGTGCGCGCACTCGCGGTGCGTACCAATCAGGCAGGAGCTCGATAGGTATCGAACGACCTGCGCGCGATTGACTGGAGATCCGTGACGGGGAGGCATCAGACGACCTCCGCCATCGCGGGCCGGTTGAATGCGAAGCGACCGTCAGGCCCGACGGCCGGTCGGACATGCATCGAGGAACGGCGAGGCTGACTCATTGGGACGCCCCGCTCGTCCGTGTGCGAGACGGTGTGGCGGATACGGTTGAACATGCTGATCAGCTCCTATCGCTGATGGCCCGGCCCCTGGACTTCGCCCGTCGCGGGGGCCGTTGTGTGTAAGGCAGCCCATAAGGTGCGGCCGTTCAAACTGTTGACAAGGAGCCCGAACCGATCGGCTTCCGCCAGCGCTTCCAGGACCTCTCGCCACGACTCGGCGGAGAGCGGCTCCGGTATCTCCGCTTCGATCGACGTGAAGTGGGCGTGACGTTCCACGCGCGGGGCGAGTCCGACGGCGGATAGCCGGGTTGCGATGTCTTCGGCGCTTGCCTCCGAAGCAGGCACAGAGCAGCCCCCGTCGTCACTGGATCACGTTAAGTGAAGCTAGTTAACTAGATTAGAGCTAGTGGACTAGATTTTCCATATGCCTGAGCAACCGCCGTATCTCCGCATCGCCGACGAGCTCCGGCGACGGATCACGGAGCATGAGTGGACACCGGGAGACCGCCTTCCCTCGCGCGCGCAGATCGCCCAGGAGTGCGGCGTGGGGGAGAACGTGGTCCGACGGGCTCAGGAGCTACTGATCTCCCAAGGGGCGTTGGAAGGCCGCGCCGGATCCGGTACGTACGTCGCCGCTCCCCGTCGGCGGGTACGCGTGGTCCGTTCTTCGGCACGCGAGCAGCCGAACGGCTCACCGTTCCGCGCGGACATGAAGGCCGCGGGCAAGCAGGGGGATTGGGAGAGCCGGACTGAGGCGAAGGTGCCGGCCCCGGCTGAGATCGCGTCGCGGCTCGGCATCGTCGAGGGCGACTTGTGCGTCCGTACCGTGTACGAGTTCCTCGCCGACGGCAGGCCCGTGCAGTTGTCGACGAGCTGGGAGCCGTACGACCTCACCGCTGGCACCCTCGTCGTCCTTCCGGAGGGTGGGCCGCATGCCGGGCAAGGCGTGGTCAACCGCATGGCCGAGATCGACATCGCGGTCAGCCACGCCGTCGAGCAGCCGGAGCCACGGTTGGCGACTGCCGAGGAAGCGTCGCTCCTGGGCATCCAGAAAGCCGCTCTCGTCACGCACATCAAGCGGACCTACTACAGCGACCAGGGACGGCCGGTAGAGACGGCGGACATCGTCCTTCCCGCAGCGCTGTGCGAGATCGTTTACGAGGTCCCCATCGGTCGGCAGTAACCCGCGCGGTGAGTGGCGGACGGGCCGCTCCTGGGCCGTCTCTGGGCCGTCCGAGGTTGCTCAAGGGCACCCGATGACGACCAATGGCGACCACTCACCCGGAGTCGATCAGCGTCTCCACCTGCGAAAACCCTGGTCGGCGAGATATCCCGCAAGACCCAAGGCAAGAAGAAGTAGCACGCCCCCACCGAGCCCCCCGCCCGCGGATTCGCCCGCCGGCGGGGGGCTCGGTGCTGCCCGCGACGGGTTCGTCAAGTGGCGGATCAAAGCGCCGAGTTGGGGCACAGTGGTGGCCTCTTCGGGGGCGTTCGCAAGATCCTTCACTCGAAAGGCGGGGAGTGCGCGGGGCGGGTGTTTTCCGCCGTGGGGGCGGAGAAAGTGGAGCCTGGTGCGCGCATCACGTACGGGCCCGCGGTCACCTGGGCCCCCGGCCGGTCGCGCATCTTCGACCCCGCTCCGTCGGAAGGAACCCCTCCGTGCCACTGACCCTGGAAGAACTCCCCAAAGCCGACAAGGTAGGCGACCCCCAGGCGGACGCGCTGGTGGCGGACCTCCTGGATTCCGGGGACGTCGACGGCGTCAACGGGCTGTTCCGCACCATCGGCACCCTCTCCGCCGCCCACCCTCAACTCCCGCCCAGGCTCGAAGCGTTCCTCCACGAGGCCGCCGCCCCGCCGCCCGGCTGGACGGCCGACGACGTGCGCAGGGCGGAGCAGTTCTTCGCGCACCACCACGGCACCGCGTCGATGATGCAGGGCACCGTCGGCCTGATCGGCTGCTACCTCTCCCCGGCCGGAGCCTTCACGCTGCGCTCCACCGGGCGCCTGGGAGGACAGGAAGGCCCCGGGCGCCGCCTGTCCCAGTCGTCCCGGCTCTTCCTCGACATGGGCAACAAGAACGCCCTCACCGACGGTTCCCTGGCCGCCGACGTCACCAAGGTGCGTCTGGTCCACGCCTCCGTCCGCCGGCTCCACAAGAATTCCGGGCAGTGGGACTACGAGAAGTGGGGCGAGCCGGTCTCGCAGAAGTACACCGGCGGCGCCGGCTTCGTCTTCTCCACACAGGTGCTGGAGTGCATGGCCCACCTCGGCCTGCACGTCGACCCGGAAGACGCCGACGGTTTCCTGGCGGCCTGGCACTACGTCCTGCACTACCTGGGCACTCCCGAGGAGTGGCTGCTGCCCAAGAACGCGGGTGAGGCCCGTGAGGTGTGGCACGCCGCACGTGACAGCGAGTGGCAGCGCAGCGACGACGGCATCTTCATGACGCGGCAGGCCCTCGACTTCTACCGCGGCTACCTGCCACCCGGCTTCCACGACGCGTTCGTCGCGATGATCCGCACCGCGCTCACCGACCACTACGCGGACCTGGTCGACATCCCCCGCTCGGCCTTCGACCTGGCCGCGAAGCCCGCGACGACGGTCAGTTCGATCTTCGGGGCGGCCGCGGGTTTCGGCGGTGACGCGGCGAAGCCGGTGGCGGGAGTGAACCCGTTCGAGGAGGTCATCGGCATGGCCAACAAGGCGTTCAACGCCGTGGAGCACTACGCCCTCACCCACGACCAGGACAATCAGCCGCAGATGCATGCCGAACTGCACGACGGCCGCTGAGCGCGGGATGCGCGCGGGCCGCTGAGCACGGTGGCGCGCGGCCTCCGCAGGGCGCCGCGCACGTCACCGGCCCCGTACGGCAAGGTGCCGTACGGGGCCGGATGCGTTTCTGCCCGGATCGCGGTGTTACCCGCAGCAGCCGCCGCACTGGCACGGCGCGCCGGACTGGCAGCCGCAGCCGCAGCCGGAGCCGCAGCCGCAGGCGCCGAGCAGGGGCAGGTGTGGGCGAGCGACGTCCGTCGGCTCGCCGCGGGTCGTGGCGTCGTGGGAATCCGTGCGCAGTGCCATGAATTGCCTCCTCGGGATCACCTGCCGCCATTGCAAGCCCGTGCAGAGCGGCGCGTCAACGGCGCGCAGAGGCACACGACAGCGGCGCGATCCGCTCCCTAAGCGCCCTCGACCGCCGTCGGCGGCGCGATCTCGTCGGCGTGCTCGCCGGTCACCAGATAGACGACCCGCTTGGCCACGGACACGGCGTGGTCCGCGAACCGCTCGTAGTAGCGGCCCAGCAGCGTCACGTCCACGGCGGTCTCGATGCCGTGCTTCCAGCGGTCGTCCATCAGGTGCTGGAAGAGCGTGCGGTGCAGCAGGTCCATCGCGTCGTCGTCCTGCTCCAGCTGGAGGGCCAGGTCGACGTCCTTGGTGATGATGACCTCGCCGGCCTTGGCCATCAGGCGCTGCGCCAGCTGCCCCATCTCCAGGATGGTGGCGTGCAGATCGCGCGGCACGGCCGTCTCGGGGAACCGCAGCCTGGCCAGCTTGGCGACGTGCTGGGCGAGGTCGCCCGAGCGCTCCAGGTCGGCGCTCATCCGCAGGGAGGTGACGACGATCCTCAGGTCGGTGGCGACCGGCTGCTGGCGGGCGAGCAGGGTGATGGCCCGCGCCTCCAGGTCGCGCTGGAGGTCGTCGACCTTCTCGTCGGCGGCGATCACGCTTTCGGCGAGCTTGAGGTCCGCGTCGAGTATCGCCGTGGTGGCGCGCCCGATCGCGGAGCCGACGAGCCGGGCCATCTCGACCAGACCTTCGCCGATCGAATCCAGCTCCTCGTGGTACGCGTCCCGCATCTGTGACCTTCTCTCGCATCGAGTGGTGGTGTGGGAAACCCGCGGTAAGGAACGGCACGGTGCACGCTCCGCTCCCACGCTCCCACGGTCTGTGCGCGCACGGACCGGACTCCGGGAAGAGGCTCCGGACGGTCCCCGGGAGACCGCCCGGATACCGTGTCCAGGACGGCATCCGGGAATCCGTGGCTCCAGGAGGCCGCGCCCGGCTCATGGCCGCGCGCCGCTGCGGGACCGATTCGCCGCCGCATCCGCACGGTCCTCACAGTGAGCGGACCGCGCGACGTGCGGTGCCATCCGGAGTGAAGCGCGGCTGACGCCAAGGTGAACTCTGGGCGACGCGGCCGGGCGCCGAGGGTGATGCCGGGAGGACGGGCGGACCGGCCGGGGGTAGGGGGCGGCGGTTCCGGCCGCCACGGGGGCCGGAGGCCGTCCCCGGGGAACGCTCCGGCGGCCCGCTCGCGGCGCCCGGGGTGAACCACCGCCGACGCCACGGTGAACTCTGGGCGACGGGTGTTCGAGCAGACACTCGCACGGCTGGGGAAGTGTCCGACCAGGCGCATAACCTGGAGCCATGAACGTGGACGCGGCCGTCGCCGCAGTGGCAGCGATAGCCGGGTTGTGCACCGGCGTCTTCGCCATGCTGGCGTTCCGCTGGAGCGAGCGCGACCAGATCAAGCCCACGCGGACATCCCTGCACACCGACGCCGTGCTCCCGCCCGGCGTCGACACCGTCCTGTCGGTGCTGCGCTCCTCCGCGGTGGTGCTGGACGAGGCCGACTCCGTCGTCAAGGCCAGCTCCGCCGCCTACGCGCTCGGTCTCGTCCGCGGCGGCAAACTCGCCGTCGAGCCGATGATGCAGATGACCCGCGACACCCGCAGGGACGGCGAGATACGCCAGGTCGAGCTGGATCTGCCGCGCCGCGGCACCGGCCGCGGTGACGCCCTCGCGGTCTCCGCCCGGGTCGCCCCGCTCGGCTCCCGGCTGGTGCTGCTGCTGGTCGAGGACCTGACGGAAGCCCGTCGCATAGAGGCGGTGCGCCGCGACTTCGTGGCCAACGTCAGCCACGAGCTGAAGACGCCGGTCGGCGCGCTGTCGCTGCTCTCCGAGGCGGTGATGGACGCGAGCGACGACCCCGAGGCCGTCACCCGCTTCGCCGGCCGGATGCAGAACGAAGCGACCCGGCTCACCAACCTCGTCCAGGAGCTGATCGACCTCTCCCGGGTCCAGAACGACGATCCCTTGGAGGACGCCGAACCGGTCCGGGTGGAGGAACTGGTCGAGGAGGCGGTCGACCGCTGCCGCCAGCAGGCCGGCGCGAAGCAGATCACCATGGCGTCGAACCTGGGCGGTCCGGCGGGCTCGTCCGCCGAAGGCAGTGCGGGGCGCGGCCCGGCCGACAGCCCTGAGCTGTACGTATGGGGCAACCGCGGCCAGCTCGCCGCCGCCCTCGGCAATCTCGTGGAGAACGCCGTCAACTACTCCCCGGCGCGCACCCGCGTCGGGATCGCCGGCCGCCGGGTGTCCGCCCCCGGTGGCGACCTGATCGAGCTCGCGGTGACCGACCAGGGCATCGGGATCTCCGAGAAGGACAGGGACCGCGTTTTCGAGCGGTTCTACCGTGTGGACCCGGCGCGCTCGCGCGCCACCGGCGGGACCGGCCTCGGCCTCGCCATCGTCAAGCACGTGGCCGCCTCCCACGGGGGAGAGGTCACAGTGTGGAGCGCTGAGGGACAGGGCTCCACCTTCACCCTGCGTCTCCCGGAAGCCGGAGCCGTACGCGACCGCGAACGGCCCGCCGACCTCACCGCTACGGAGGCCCTCGACGAAGAGGACCGGCCGTACGAGACCTTCAACGATCCGCTTCCAGCTCACCCTGCCCCGGAGGTCCTTCCGTGACCCGAGTGCTCGTCGTCGAGGACGAGGAATCGTTCAGCGACGCACTGTCGTACATGCTCCGCAAGGAGGGATTCGAGGTCGCCATCGCGGCTACGGGCCCCGACGGACTGGACGAGTTCGAGCGCAACGGCGCCGACCTGGTCCTGCTGGACCTGATGCTGCCGGGCCTGCCCGGCACTGAGGTCTGCCGCCAGCTGCGTGGCCGTTCCAATGTCCCGGTCATCATGGTGACCGCCAAGGACAGCGAGATCGACAAGGTGGTCGGCCTGGAAATAGGAGCCGATGACTACGTCACCAAGCCGTTCTCCTCGCGCGAACTGGTCGCCCGCATCCGCGCGGTGCTGCGGCGGCGCGGCGAGCCGGAGGAGGTCACTCCGCAGGCGCTTGAGGCCGGCCCGGTCCGAATGGACGTGGACCGTCACGTCGTCACGGTCGGCGGCGGCAAGGTCGACCTGCCGCTCAAGGAGTTCGACCTGCTGGAGATGCTGCTGCGCAACGCGGGACGGGTGCTGACCCGTATGCAGCTCATCGACCGGGTGTGGGGCGCCGACTACGTGGGCGACACCAAGACCCTGGACGTGCACGTCAAGCGGCTGCGCGCCAAGATCGAGCCGGACCCGGGCGCACCGCGCTACCTCGTCACGGTCCGCGGTCTGGGCTACAAGTTCGAGCCGTAAACCGCCGCGGCACCACCGGCCGCTCGGCCGCCCGCAGTGCGCGTCAGGGGCGCCCCTCCCATCCGGAGGGGCGCCCCTGACGCGTAGCGCTGTGCGGTGGCCGCCCGGGAGGGCGGCGGCCGGTCAGTGACCGGCGTGCTCGCCCTGGCCGGCCGTGCCGGACGGCGACTCCGTACCGGCCGGGCTCCCGGAACCGGCCGGCTTGCCCGACTCCGAGGGCTTGCCGGAGCCCGACGGGGTCGCACCCGGCTGCGGCACGATCGTGGGGCCGTACTCCTTGAAGTAGCCGTTCGCCGGGACGACGTAGGCCCGCAGCTGGACGGTGCCGGTCTCGCTGAAGCGGAAGCTCACGGGCTGCGCGTTGCCGTCCTGGACGGCCTCCCGGCCTTCCGCCAGGACCGCGGTGGCGTTGCCCTTGCCGCCGATCACGACGGAACCGCCGGCCGGCACGGTGATCGGCCCGGCGCCCTTCACCGGGGTGAGCTTGGCCTTCTTGCCGGTGTCCACGAGGGTGATGGCGGTCAGCTTCTGGTCCTTGGTGCCGCTGTTGAACACCGTCGCGGTGATCGCGGCCGGGCCCTTGGCCTTGAGGTCGGGCTGGGTGACCACGGACGCGTTCTGGACCTTGATGTCGCCGACGGTGGTCGCGGCGTTGTCCGGCTTGACCTCCAGCGTCTGGGCGTCGTTCCCGGCCCCGCACGCGGAGAGCGTGGCGATCGAGAGCGTAAGGACGGTGGCGGCGAGGACGCCGCGTCGAAGGCTGCGGCTCACGGCGGCGGCATCTCCTTGGACGAGCTTCGGCGGCCGAACTTCGTCCGGTCGCGGTGGACGGCTGGGGCGGCCGATGCGTACGCGTCATGACGACGGGTGCGTAAAGCCGCCCTAAGGGTGTGTCAGCGCCGCTAGGTTACCGAGCCGCCCTCGTGCCGCCGCACCCGACCCGCCCCCTGGGTGATCACGCCCCGGATCACCCCCGGCGGACACGGGGCCGGAACGGGGCGGACACGCCCGGCAGACGTCACGGGCGCGCGCCGCACCGCGCCCCCTCGGCGCGCGCTCCGGACACCCCGCATACGGCAGCCCCCACCGAATCCACCCTTCACCATCCGTCGCCTCACCCTCCGCCTCCACCGAAATCCCCGCCGTATCTCAGGCCCTCTCTCCGCTCCCCCTCTCCGGTCTCTTCGCGGCCTTCTCAGTGCAGCGGTGAGGGAACGCGGATCGGTAAGTCGGGGAATATGCGCGAAGAGACCGTTCGGGTGGCCGTCCCGCCGGATTCCGCGCAGGTTTCCCCGATGAAATGGAGTATTCGCAGGGAATGCGGCCGGCCCGCGGAATTGATCACGCACCTCCCGCCGTCGGCGGGTGATCAATTCGAGAAACCCGACCGGGGCGCTCGCACGCACCGAACGGAGTAGCGGAAGTCGCTCATACGGATCCGTGCAAACCGGGACTTTCGTCCTGTTGATCAACGACTTCCCGACGTGTCGCGGGCCTGTTTCCGCCCGCCTGAGAAGGGGCTCCCACCTGCGAATACCTGTCCGCGGCGGCCCCTCGCAGCACGTTCCAGGTATGCTTGTCAAGCCCCGAGATATGCCCTGACCTGCGAAAACGCCATTCAGAACGGCCCGTTCACGTGTTAGCATGGATAGCCACGGAAGGGGTACCTGTCACATGACGTTCAAGGTTGGCGACACCGTGGTCTATCCCCATCACGGGGCCGCGCTGATCGAGGCCATCGAAACTCGCCAGATCAAAGGCGTGGACAAGACCTACTTGGTGCTGAAGGTCGCCCAGGGCGACTTGACGGTTCGTGTACCGGCGGACAATGCGGAGTTCGTCGGCGTACGCGATGTGGTCGGCCAGGACGGGCTGGACCGGGTCTTCGAGGTGCTGCGCGCACCGTATGCCGAAGAGCCGACGAACTGGTCCCGTCGCTACAAGGCAAATCTCGAGAAGCTCGCTTCTGGTGACGTGATCAAGGTCGCCGAGGTCGTCCGCGACCTGTGGCGTCGGGAGCGCGAGCGCGGACTCTCCGCCGGTGAGAAGAGGATGCTCGCCAAGGCGCGCCAGATCCTGGTGAGCGAGCTGGCCCTCGCGGAGAACACCAACGAAGACAAGGCCGAGGCTCTGCTCGACGAGGTCCTCGCGTCCTGACGACGCAGGCTGTGCCGGAGCGATCTGTGGTGACGCGACGCAGGTGGTCCCGGTGCAGTGATGCAACGCAGTAATGCCGCGGTGCCCGAGTGACGACTTCTCCTCCGGAGGGGTCTGTTGCCGGGCGCTGCGGCATATCTGCGGCCCTTCCCGGTCCCGGACTCCCGTCCCGCACCGCCGGATCCCGCGCCGCGTGGTCGCGCCCGGAGGTACGGGGGAGCCGACGACACCGGCTGTGCCGTGCACGGCCGGTCCGGGCCCTGAGCGCCCGCCGTATCAGCCAGGTGGTGTGCCGGGCTCGGGCAGCTGACTCGACCACTGTCACGGAAGGGGCGGTCAAGGCGTCGCGCCCGGCACGCTGTGGCCATACCCACCCCGGCTGAGGCAACAAACCTGTCTGCGCCAATTCCGGGAACACCCCGGACTCCGGAGCCTTCGATGCCAGATTCTTCCCGTCCGATCCGCACCGCCGCGGTCATCCCCGCCGCAGGTCGCGGGGTACGGCTCGGCCCCGGCGCCCCCAAGGCGCTGCGCGCGCTGGGCGGCACCCCGATGCTCGTGCACGCGGTCCGTGCGATGGCCGCGTCCCGTGCCGTCTCCCTCGTCGTCGTGGTCGCGCCGCCGGACGGTGCGCCCGAGGTCCGCAGCCTGCTCGACGAGCATCCGCTCGGCGGCCGCACCGAGCTCGTCGTCGTCCCGGGCGGCGAGACCCGCCAGGACTCCGTGCGCCGCGGGCTCGCCGTGCTGCCCGATGACACCGACGTGGTGCTGGTGCACGACGCGGCGCGCCCGCTGGTGCCGGTCGACACCGTCGACGCGGTGATCGCCGCCGTACGGGCCGGTGCCCCGGCCGTCGTCCCGGCGCTGCCGCTGGCCGACACGGTCAAGCAGGTCGAGCCGCGTTCCCCGGGTGAGCCGGAGCCGGTGACCGGCACTCCGGAGCGGGCCCTGCTGCGGGCCGTGCAGACCCCGCAGGGCTTCGACCGGGAGACCCTGCTCAAGGCGCACGAGACGGTCGCCGTCGAGGGCGAGGGCGCCACCGACGATGCCGGGCTCGTGGAGCGGCTGGGGGCGCCGGTGGTGGTCGTCCCCGGTCATGAGGAAGCGTTCAAGGTGACCCGGCCGCTGGACCTCGTCCTGGCCGAGGCCGTACTCGCCCGTAGGAGGGCCACCGATGGCTATGTCTGAGCCGACCACCGATTCCGGCGCCGACGGGCTGCCAGGACTGCCTCTCGTCGGCATCGGCACGGACGTGCACGCCTTCGAGCGGGGCCGTGAGCTGTGGTGCGCGGGGCTTCTCTGGGAGGGCGAGGAGTACGGCCTGGCCGGGCACAGCGACGGTGACGTGGCCGCACATGCCGCCTGTGACGCGCTGTTCTCCGCGGCCGGCATCGGCGACCTCGGCGCGCATTTCGGCACCAGCAGGCCCGAGTGGTCCGGGGCCTCCGGGGTGACGCTGCTGGCCGAGGCCGCGCGCCTGGTCAGGGCCGAGGGTTTCGCGATCGGCAATGTCGCGGTACAGGTCATCGGCGTACGCCCGAAGGTCGGCAAGCGGCGGGACGAGGCGCAGAAGGCGCTGTCGGCCGCGGCCGGTGCGCCGGTTTCGGTGTCGGGGACGACCTCGGACGGGCTGGGGCTCACCGGCCGTGCGGAGGGCCTCGCGGCGGTGGCGACGGCGCTGGTGGTCCGCAGGGCGTAGCGCGCTCCCGTAGGGGCGGGTGGCCGGGGTGTTCCCGTACGGTCCGGCGCCCGTCCCTTACGGGGCACCCCGGCATGTCCCTGGAAGGCGCGGGAATGCCGTTGGGGGGTGGGGAGTTGGGGAAGAAACGGAGTGTTCATGCCCCCGGCCCGGTTCTCAGGAAGGACTCCCGTGACGGCCACCCTGTCCGATGACCTCAAGAACCTCCTCGATGCGCCGGTCTTCGTGACCGTGGCGACGATCCAGCCGGACGGCAGCCCGCAGCTGTCCCCGGTCTGGGTGAAGCGGGACGGCGACGAGCTGCTGTTCTCGACGACGCTCAGCAGCCGCAAGGCCCAGAACCTCCTCCGTGACCCGCGGGTGAGCGTCGTCCTCCATCCCGCTGACACGCCGTACGTGTACGCCGAGATACGCGGCAGTGCCGCGCTGAGCACCGAGGGCGGCCCCGAGCTGGCGGACGAACTGTCGCGGAAGTACACCGGCAAGGACTTCGCCGACTTCGCCCCCGAGCCGGTCAGCGGCGAGCGGGTCGTCGTGCGGATCACGCCGCACAAGGTGGTGGGCCGCCTCTGAGCGTGCGGTGAGGTCCCGGGGCTGCGCACGGGCCCGGTGGTCTGCCGGGCCCTGGTGCGCCCGGTGATTCCTCGCGAATCGGGCGAGTGTCACGCTTGTGTCTCCGCGCGACTGAAGGGGTCGCGGTGCACTCCCTCATTCCGACTACCCTGGTTCCGTGACGATTCGCCTGTACGACACCAGCGCCCGGCAGATTCGCGATTTCACCCCGCTCACGCCGGGCTGTGTCTCGATCTACCTGTGTGGCGCTACCGTGCAGGCCGCCCCGCACATCGGGCACATCAGGTCGGGACTGAACTTCGACATCATGCGCCGCTGGTTCGCCCACCGCGGCTACGACGTGACGTTCGTGCGCAATGTCACGGACATCGACGACAAGATCATCAAGAAGTCCGCCGAGCAGGGCCGCCCGTGGTGGTCGATCGGTTACGAGAACGAGGTCGCCTTCAACGCGGCGTACGACGCGCTCGGCTGCCTGCGCCCGACGTACGAGCCGCGTGCGACGGGCCACATCCCCGAGATGATCGAGATGATGCGCGGCCTGATCGACCGTGGCCACGCCTACGCCGCCGACGGCAACGTCTACTTCGACGTGCGCTCCTTCCCCGGCTACCTGGAGCTGTCCAACCAGGAGCTGGACAAGCTCAAGCAGCCGTCCGGCGAGGGTGAGACCGGCAAGCGCGACTCCCGGGACTTCGCGATGTGGAAGGCGGCCAAGGAGGGCGAGCCCAGCTGGGAGACCCCGTGGGGCCGTGGCCGTCCCGGCTGGCACCTGGAGTGCTCGGCGATGGCGCACAAGTACCTGGGCCGCGCCTTCGACATCCACGGCGGCGGCGTCGACCTCGTCTTCCCGCACCACGAGAACGAGATCGCGCAGGCCAAGGCGTTCGGCGACGACTTCGCCGCCTACTGGTCGCACAACGCCTGGGTGACCATGAGCGGCGAGAAGATGTCCAAGTCGCTGGGCAACTCCGTGCTGGTCAGCGAGATGGTCAAGCGCTGGCGGCCGATCGTGCTGCGCTACTACCTGGGCACCCCGCACTACCGCTCGATGATCGAGTACAGCGAGGAGGCGCTGCGCGAGGCCGAGTCGGCGTTCGCGCGGATCGAGGGCTTCGTCCAGCGGGTCGTCGAGAAGGCCGGGGCCGTCGAGCCGGCGCCCGAGGTCCCGCCGGCCTTCGCCGAGGCGATGGACGACGACCTGGGCGTCCCGCAGGCGCTGGCGATCGTGCACACCACCGTCCGGCAGGGCAACTCCGCGCTGACCGCCGACGACAAGGAGGCCGCCGTCGCCAGGCTGGCCGAGCTGCGGGCGATGCTCGGCGTGCTCGGCCTCGACCCGCTCGACGAGCGGTGGTCGGGCGGCGGCACGGACCGCGGCGAAGACCTGCACGGCGTGGTCGACTCGCTGGTCCGTCTGGTGCTCGACCAGCGGCAGGCCGCCCGTACCCGCAAGGACTACGCGACCGCCGACGCCATCCGTGACCAGCTCCAGCAGTCCGGTCTCGCCATCGAGGACACCCCGTCAGGGCCGCGCTGGTCGCTGTCCTGACCCCGTCGTGAGCCCCGGCGTGATCTCCGTCGTGACCCCCGGCCGCCGTCCGGATTCGCCCTTCCCGGCGGCCGCGGGCGACACTCAATCCATACGTTCGTACCCACTCCACGTCGCGAGACGTCGAGAGCAGTGAAGAAACAGGTGACCCATGGCCGGCAACAGCCAGCGCAGGAACCGCCGCACGTCCAACAAGAAGGGCGCGCAGGTCGGCAGCGGCGGCCAGCGGCGCCGGGGCCTGGAAGGCAAGGGGCCGACCCCGCCCGCCTCCGCGCGCAAGGGGCATGTCAAGAACCGCGTGGCCAACGCCAAGGCGAAGCAGGCGGCCGCGCGCCGTCCCGCGCCGCGGCGCGGCGGCGCGAAGGGCACGTCGGAGCTGGTCGTCGGCCGTAACCCGGTCTTCGAGGCGCTGCGCGACGGGGTGCCCGCGACCGTTCTCTACGTCCAGCAGTTCATCGACACCGACGAGCGGGTGCGCGAGGCGCTCCAGCTCGCCTCGCAGCGCGGCGACATCAACCTCATGGAGGCGCCGCGCCCCGAGCTGGACCGGATGACCAACGGCCTCAACCACCAGGGCCTGGTCCTTCAGGTGCCGCCGTACGACTACGCGCACCCCGAGGACCTGGCCGCGGCCGCGTTCGACGACGGCGAAGAGCCGCTGATCGTGGCGCTGGACGGGGTCACCGACCCGCGCAACCTCGGCGCCGTCGTCCGCTCCGTGTGCGCCTTCGGCGGCCACGGCGTGGTCGTGCCGGAGCGCCGCGCGGCCGGGATGACGGCCGGTGCGTGGAAGACGTCGGCGGGCACCGCGGCCCGTACGCCGGTCGCCCGTGCCACCAACCTGACCCGGACCCTGGAGCAGTACCAGAAGGCCGGTCTGACGGTCGTCGGTCTGGCCGCGGACGGCGAGACGGAGCTGCAGGACGTCGCGGCGCTGGACGGGCCGGTCGTCATCGTCGTCGGCAGTGAGGGCAAGGGCCTGTCGCGGCTGGTCGGCGAGACCTGCGACGTGCGGGTGCGGATTCCGATGCCGGGCGGCGCGGAGTCGCTGAACGCCGGTGTCGCCGCCGGTGTCGTCCTGTGGGAAGCGGCGCGCCGCCGCGGCTGAGCGGATGCCTGCGGGTACCGGCCGTCCAGGAGGGCGGCCGGTACGGCGGCGGTTCAGTCCAGGGCAAGACGTGACGCTCCGTACGATTTCCGGCGATCCCGTGACCTTTTGACGGGTCTCGGACAGATCGGCGTGGTCAAGACAGTGTCTTAACCGCTCGTCACTCGGTTAGATGAGCGTGGACACCAGAACACCCCGCACACCTACGGGGGGACGCTCGCCTGGCTTCGATGACGAGCCGCTGTTGAGCTCGGTCAAGGTGCCGTGCGACCCCGCGCAGGTCATCGTCAACCACGCCAGCTTCCGTGTGCAGCTCGCCGCGCCCGTCGTGAGCCGGGCCATGGCGTCGGCCGCGCTCCTCCCCGCCATCAGGGGGACGGCAGGCGGTGCCAGACGACGGGCCCCCGTGGTGTGGACCGGCCGCACGGATCCGGGCAGCCAGACCGGCGCCACCACCCAACTCCTGCGCGCGGTCCGCCATGCGGGCCTCGGCCTCGGCGCCGCCGAGCCGGGCGACGACGCCGGCACGACCCAGGTCCTGCCTCGGGTACGGCTCGACGACGGGGCGCAGGCGCCCGCCGCCACCGTCATCGGGCAGCGCGGCCCCACCGACTCCGACACCTCGCTCATGCGCGGCGTGCGGCCCGTCGGCGGCGCGTACGACGGCACGGGCCACGACGCCTACGACGGCGCGTACGGCGGCCCGCACTCCCGCGACGCGTACGCCGAGGACCGCTACGAAGCGCAGGACCGCTACGACACGGCGGCCCGGCGGCGCAACGCCGACAGCGTCCGGCACGCCTACTATCCCGGGCGCCGGATGAACCTCGGCGTCGTCCTGCTCCCGCTGCGTATCTTCCTCGGCCTGATCTCCATCTATGCCGGGATGGGCAAGCTCTGCGACCCCGTCTACTTCGACGGCGGCGAGCGCGGCTCGATGGTCAAGTGGATGCTGTCGCTCGATCCTTGGGCGCTGGCCGTCCCGCTGCGGGACTTCGCCGTCGCGCATCCGGTCGGGGCCGGCCTGACCGTCGCGTTCCTCCAGGTCGTGGTCGGCGTGCTGACCATCTGCGGCCTGTGGCAGCGGCTGGCGGCCTCGTTCGGCGCGCTGCTCTCCGCCGCCCTGCTGATGACCGTCACCTGGCGCAACGTCCCCGCCTACGACGCACCGGACATCATCTACCTCGCCGCCTGGAGCCCGCTGATCATCGCGGGCGCGCCGGTCTACTCCATGGACGCCCGGCTGGCCGGCGAGGCATGGCGGCGGCTCGGCCCGCGCGTCGACGTCATCGACCTGCGGCGCCGGGTGCTGCGCCGCGGCGCCGTGCTGGCGGCCGTGATCGGGGGGCTCACGCTGCTCATCGGCTCGCTGCTCGGCGGGGCCGTACGGTCCGCGACGGTGGTGCCCGTGCCGCGGCCGGGTGAGCCGGCGATCAACAACCTGCCCGGTTCGCCGCTGCCCAGCCCGCGCCGTCACGTCACCCGCCCCCAGCAGTCCAGGACCGCCGCCCCTGAGCCCACGGGTACGCCGACGGCAGGCGCCTCGCACACCGCGGGCCCGTCCGGCTCGCCGTCCGCCTCGGCCCCCGGCAGCTCCCCGTCGGCGGGCAGCACCAGCGGCACCGCCCAGCAGCCCGGCGCGACCACCAGCGGGGCGCCGCAGCGGACCGCACCGACCCACGCCCCGGCGCCCACCCGGGCGTCGCCCACCTCGGGAGGCGCCGGCGGTGGCGCCACCGGAGGCGGCTCGGACGGGGACAGCAGCGGCGGCTCCGGTGGCGACTCCGGACACCACGGCACCCTGGGCGGCCTCCTGGGCTGACCCGCCCCGGGTGCGCCCCGGCCCCCGAACACCCCGTATGCGGAGGGGAGTTCGGGGGCCGGAGTCCGTTGCGGCCCGCTACCGGGCGGGGGCGGGCAGCGACCGCAGCCAGTCGACGAGGAGGCGGTTGACCTCGTCGGGGCGTTCCTGCTGCACCCAGTGGCCGCAGCCGTCGAGAAGGTGCGAGGAGACCAGGCCCGGCAGGGTGGTGGGGAAGGCGTCGATGGCGTCGGCCATCCAGGTCGTGGAGGCGTCGCGGGTGCCGCCGATGAACAGTGAGGGCTGGGTGAGCGGGGCCCCGTCCAGGGCGCTCAGGTCCGACCAGTCACGGTCGACGTTCCGGTAGCGGTTGAGCGCCCCGGTCAGCCCCGTCCGCTCGAACTCCTCGGCGCAGACGTCGAGATCGGCCTCGGTGAGCCAGGACGGCGAGGCGCCGCGGACGAACCGGTCGGACATCCGGCCGCCGTCGGGAACGAAGAAGTGCCCGGAGCCGCCGTCCGCGGGCATGGTGTCGCCGGACAGCGAGGCGTAGAACCCCGCGAGCCAGCCGCGGACATCCGGTTCGATCTCCGCCTCGGCCCGGCCCGGCTCCTGGAAGTAGCTGACGTAGAACTCCTCGCTGCCGCCGATGGCCGCGAACGCGTCGGTCGGCCGGTAGCCGTTCCGGGGTGCGTAGGGGACGCCGAGCAGCGCGACGGCGGTGCAGACGTCGGGGCGCAGCAGCGCCGTGCCGGCGGCGATGGGGGAGCCGACGTCGTGGCCCACGAGCGTCGCGGTTCGTTCGCCCAAGGCGTGCACGACCGCGACGTTGTCGGCGACGTGGGCCGCCATCCGGTAGCCGCCGACGTCAGCGGGCTTCGACGAGCGCCCGTAGCCGCGTACGTCGATCGCGACCGCGCGGTAGCCGGCCGCGGCGAGCGCCGGGAGCTGGTGGCGCCACGAGTGCCAGGTCTCGGGGAAGCCGTGGAGGAGGAGCACCAGGGGGCCCGAGCCCTGCTCCACCAGATGGATGCGGCCGTCGGGAACGTCCACCAAGCGGTGTGTCGGGTCCGGCAACGGGGTGGGCTGCGGCATGCGTCCTCCCAGGGAGACGGGTTCGTCGTGGCCGGCCGCTCCGTGCCCGGCCGGTACGGCGGAGCATGCGGCAGCGGGCGGGGCGGCCGTGAGCGAACTTGCCGTTCCGGCAAAACCGGGCGGCGCGCCGCCGGTCTCAACTCGCCTGCGCGCCCAGTTCCTTGGCGGCCTCGGTGAGGTCCTTGGTGGTGTCGATGGCCCGCCAGTAGGCGCCGTGCGGAAGCGGGTAGCCCGCCAGCCGGCGTTCGCGGGCCAGCCGCGGGAAGGTGGTGCGCTCGTGGTCGCCGCGTACCGGCAGCAGGTCGGCGAAGGCGGCGGAGAAGACGTAGACGCCGGCGTTGATGAGGTACGGCGAGGGCGGCGCCTCGATGAAGTCCAGGACGTGCCCGAACTCGTCGGTCTCCACGACGCCCCACGGGATCCTGGGGCGGGCCAGCGCGAGGGTGGCATCGACGCCGCGTTCGTCATGGAAGGCGGCCATCTCGCGGAGCGGGAAGCGGGTCCAGATGTCGCCGTTGGTGGCGTACCAGGGCTCGTCGGGCCGGGGGAGGGCGGCGGCCGCATATTTGAGCCCGCCGCCGCGTCCCAGCGGTTCGGTCTCGACAACTGTCGTGACGCTCAAGGGGAGTTCGGTCTCGTCCAGCCAGTCCTTGAGGACGTGGGCGAGGTGGCCGCAGGAGACCACCACGTCGGTGACGCCTTCCGAGGCCAGCCAGGTGAGCTGATGGCCGATGATCGGGGTTCCGGTACCGGGAATCTCGACCATCGGCTTGGGGCGGTCGTCGGTGTACGGACGGAGGCGCGAGCCCTGGCCTCCTGCCAGGACAACGGCCTGCGTGGGGAACGGGGGCGGGGCGACTGTCATGATTCGCACCCTATGCGGTGCGAGAGCAGGTCACTGGGCGGCGGCGACGCCGGTGGCGAAGGAGGTGTCGCAGACCGGGCGGGAGAACGCCTGGGCGCGATGCGCGGCACCGTACTTGATGACGGCTGCCCGTCCCAGCGCCTGCGCGATGGACACGCAGTGCTTGGCGAGGGACGGCCTTTCGGTCGTGGCCTTCTGGAGATGGGTCAGGGCGACCCCGGGGTCCTTCTCCTGTAGTTCGACCAGGAGGCGGTCCCGGAGGACGTCCTGCGGGGCGCGGGGGGCGGCCTTGGCGGCGACCTTGCCGGAGGACGCGGTCAGCACCTGCGGATCCGTGGCCGTCGAGGCCCACGGCACGCGGGTGACCGCGAGCGTCCCGGAGAGGACGAGGACGACGGGAAGGACGAGGGCGAGAGTTCTGCCGATACGGCGGGCTGCGGAGTTCACGGTCGCGATGGTAGCGAGGGGTGACGATGTGGCGACATTTGGTCACCTTATCGGGGGACGGAACGGCCGTCGGGGCGGTGCTGATGTTGACGTACAGATTCGAAAAGCGGTGTGTGGTGGGGAGTTCGGAGGGCGTCGGGGTGTGTGGAGGAGGGCCTGCAAGTACGAGCAAAAGGGGGGGCACGCGAAAGGGGCGGCGCGGCACTCGGCCGCCCCGCCCCTTCCCGCTTCAGCCGGACCTCGCGCCCGGCCCGCTTTCAGTCGCTCAGTCGCTCGCCCGAGGACGTTGAGAAGACATGCGTCTCGCCCGGCAGCGGCACGACGTGCAACTGCGCGCCCTTCTCCGGTACCTGGCGGCCGTTGACCCGTACGACCAGGTCCTTGATCTCGCCGCCGACCTCCGCGGAACCGTAGACGTAACCGTCGGCGCCCAGCTCCTCGACGATGTTGACCGTGACGGCCAGGCCCGCGGGCGCGTCGGCCGATGCCTTGGACAGCGACTTCGCGGCAGCGCCGTTCTGCTCGACGATCTCGAAGTGCTCGGGACGCACGCCGACGGTGACCGTCGTGTCGCCCTTGTCCGCCGCCGAGGTCAGCGCCTCACGGCTGACGGGCACGACGCTGTTGCCGAACTTCACCCCGCCGTCGGTGATCGGCACCTCCACGAGGTTCATGGCGGGAGAGCCGATGAACCCTGCCACGAACAGGTTCGCCGGCCGGTCGTACATGCTCCGCGGCGAGTCGACCTGCTGGAGCAGCCCGTCCTTGAGCACCGCGACCCGGTCGCCCATCGTCATGGCCTCGACCTGGTCGTGGGTGACGTAGACGGTGGTGATGCCCAGGCGGCGCTGGAGCCCGGCGATCTGCGTACGGGTCTGCACGCGCAGCTTCGCGTCGAGGTTGGACAGCGGCTCGTCCATCAGGAAGACCTGCGGCTCCCGGACGATCGCCCGGCCCATTGCCACCCGCTGCCGCTGGCCGCCGGACAGTGCCTTGGGCTTGCGCCCGAGGTACTCCGTCAGGTCCAGGATCTTCGCCGCGTCCTCGACCTTCTGCCGGATCTCGGCCTTCGGCACACCGGCGATCTTCAGGGCGAAGCCCATGTTGTCCGCGACGGTCATGTGCGGGTAGAGCGCGTAGTTCTGGAACACCATGGCGATGTCCCGGTCCTTGGGCGGAAGGTGCGTGACGTCACGGTCGCCGATGCGGATGGCCCCGCCGTCGACGTCCTCAAGACCGGCGAGCATGCGCAGCGAGGTCGACTTGCCGCAGCCGGAGGGGCCGACCAGAACGAGGAACTCGCCGTCCTCTATGGCGATGTCGAGCTTGTCGACCGCGGGCTTCTCGGAACCCGGGTAGACGCGGGTTGCCTGGTCATAGGTGACCGTAGCCATGGTGATGTGTCCCTTCACCGGCAGGAACGTGCCGGACGATCCGAGTAAAAGGAGTGGCGTGGCCCACAATCGTGGGCTGCCCGAGACGCTACCTGCGGCAACGCCCGGTGTCAGTAGCCCACCGGTCACGAAATGGCGACCGGCATCCGGCCCGCCTGGGTACACTGCTTCCGCACGCCTCCTTAGCTCAGCTGGCCAGAGCACCGCTCTTGTAAAGCGAAGGTCGTCGGTTCGAATCCGACAGGGGGCTCTGAGTAGGAGCGTTATGACCTGCGGTTTTGTTGCGCGGGGGCGCTGTGATTGGCCCCGGACTCCTTGTCCGGGGCCTTTTGCGTGAGCGGTGCGTGAGCGGATGTGTCGCCAAGTCCCGTTACGGCGGCGGATTCCCCGGCAGTTTTGGACGGATCCGGTGCGGCCTCGCAGGCGAAGGCGTGCCAGGCCGCACGTCGGAGCGGAGTGACAGGTCCCGGCACGCCCATGGCGAGTCGCCGGGACGCGACTGTGGAGGTCCTCCGAGGGCTAGCGGGTCCTGAAGCGGCGGAAGAGGTTTCGGGCCACGTACGCCCCCGGGCCGCCGAAGCCGACGATGTCGACGCGCCCGTCGCCGGTGATGTCGGCGAGGAAACGGGGGTGGCGGTCGACCCGCCAGCCGCCTGCGTCCTCGTTGTACCCGAACCCTCGGCACACCAGCTGGGCCTGCTCGAAGTGGCCGTCGCCGCGGCCGTGTGACACCCAGACCCCTTCGTTGCCGAAGCCGACGATGTCCGGGGTGCCGTCGCCGGTGACGTCGGCGAGGAACCGGAGGTGCTTCCCGCTCGTCCACCCCTGGGCGAGCCCGAAGTCGTTCAGGACGAGCTTCGATGGCTCGAACGTGCCGTCGCCGCGCCCCCGTGCCGCGACGACGCCCTGCGGCCCGAACCCGACGATGTCCGGAGCTCCGCCACCGGTGGTCCTGAGCAGGAACCGGGGGTGCTCCTCGACCGAGCTCCACCCCTGGTCGACCCCGAAGTCGTCGAGGACGTACAGGGGGTCGGCGAACGCTCCGTCCTCGTCCTGGAGCGATACCCAGACGCCGTCGTCGTGGCAGCCGACCACATCGAGCCTGCCGTCACCGGTGGTGTCGCCGAGGAAGCGGGGATGCTTGTCGGCAAGCCAACCGCCCGCCTTCTCGTCGTGGCCGAACGCCCGGAGAACCGGTTCGTCGCCGATCGGTGCGAACTTTCCTTCCTCGTCCTGGAGTGACACCCAGACGCCGTCGTCATGGCAGCCGACCACATCGAGCCTGCCGTCACCGGTGGTGTCAGCGAGGAAGCGGGGATGCTTGTCGGCAAGCCAACCGCCGGCCTGCTCGCCGTGTCCGAACGCCTTGAGGGCCGGCTCACCGCCCGCGGGCGCGAACGTCCCGTCCTCGTCCTGGGGGGACACCCGGACACCGTCGGCGGCGAGCACGATGACATCGGGCTTGCCGCCGCCCGTCGTGTCCGCGAGGGTCCACAGGTCCTCGGGGCTCGCGGAGGGTACGGGCGGGTGCAGGACGCGCTCTTCGTCGTCGAACGTGCCGTCGCCCCTGCTGGACGACGTCACGGCCCCCTCCGCGGCCTTGAGCCCTACGATGTCCGCCCGCCCCGCTCCCGTGGTGTCGGCGAGGAACCGCGCACCGGCCCCGGCCCACCACCCCGGTTGCCCGCCGGGGGAGCGGGTGGCCCCTTCGCTCTTCCACTCCCCGGCGTCCTCGTCGCTCCCGAACTGCTCCAGGACCAGCAGCACGTTGCTGAAGGAGGGCGTCGCGCCGGGTGCCGGCCGCAGCCCGGCCGACGGGGCCAGCCGCCAGGACCGGCGGCCGTTCCAGTGGTCCAGCGCTGCCCAGTGCAGCACGGGGTCGCTGGTGCGCTCGGGCTCGGCCGGGACGAATCGCCACCGCTGGCTCTCCGCGCTGTCGTCGTGCTCGCGCAGGACGATCCGGGTGTCGTCCGCGCCGGGCTCGTCAAGGTCGAGAACGGCGCCATCGGTCGCGCCCTCGATGAAGAAGAGGCCCGCTTCGCCCTCAACGGGGACGACGTGCCACTGCTGACTCCGATTGCCGTCTGCGGCGTCCCACTGGCGGACGCCGCGGTCCGCGGCGGCAGGGTTGTCGAGCACCTTGCCGCTGACCGCGTTGCGGATCACGTATACCTGGTCGCCTTGCGCTTGCCCGCCCTGTGCGGCCTGCACGGGGGCGAGTTGCCACTGCTCCGGGCTCGGGCCGCCGTCGGGGAAGTCGCGGACGACGAGCACCCCGTCCGCGCTCGGCGCGGCCTCGGCGCCGAGGGTCTTCCCCGTGGCGGCGTTGACGATCTCCAACTTCAGTTCTTCGATGGGCACGGGCATCGTGGTGCCTCTTCCAGGCGGTGCGGGCGTTGGCTCGGGACGGGTTCGGCGCGACGGTGGCCGCGGATCACGTGAAGACGTGGTGGTACGGAACGTTCCACTCGCTGGGCAGCCGCGGGTAGAACGTGTTGATGACCGTCCCGGTGAAGTCCCCGCCCCAGTTGTAGGTGAGACGCACCTCGCTGTCGGCCGTCACCGCGTGGTCCTTGAACCCGAGAATGGCGTCGGGGTGGGTGATCGGCACGAAGGTGATCCCGCCCCACGGCGTCACCGTGACGACCCAGAGCTGAGTGTCCTCGGGCGCGCCGTTCTTCCCGCGCCACTTGTCGCCGACCTTGTTGGGGAGTCCTACCTGCACGGTGTCGGCCGTGCTCTTCGGGGCCTCCTGGTGGACGGCGATGCGCCTGCGCTGCGGCTTCGGCGCGCCGTCGTCGCCGCGCCCGGCGCCGGCTTCGCCCGCACCGGCGGGTTCGGGCGACACCTGGCCCGCGGCGCTCTCGATGAAGTACAGCGGTCGCTGCCCGAAGAAGCCGGCGGGAGTGATGTACCAGAGGTGGCCCTGCGCTTCCTTGGTGTCCGGGTCGAGCGCGGTGGCCAGTTTGACCCCCTTGTCGTGGCTCTCCTCCTTCAGCTCGGTGGGCCGCAGGTAGCCGCCGTTGAAGGCGTGGACGAGCATGACCGGCCGGTTTTCGAGCAGTGCCGCCACGATTGCGTTGTCGTAGCTGTTCACCGCCACCGGTCCGCCGACCACCAAATTCGACATCGCCGTGCGTTCTTGGGTGTACATCGCGGAAACCTCACCTGTTCTGAATGTGGAGAACAATGCGTCGGGCGCTCAGTTCAGTGCTTTATCGCGCGGCATTACCGCAGACTCAATCACCCTCGATCAAGACGCCTCCAAGACGCCTTCGAAAGCGATGAGATGGTCGAATCGAATCCCCTCACCTGCGTCAACGGCGAGGCCGCAGCGCTCACAGGAAGGGCTGTCGGAAAGTCATCGATCGGATGATTGGCAGCGCTTCAACGTACCTACAGCTCTTGCAAGTTGAGAACAGCCACTGAACCTTGATCACCCGATTGGGTGAATGTCCAGAGGCGCCCTTCCGAGTGATGAAGCCCGTGGTAATTTCAATTTCCGGGACATGCGCAGACGCCTGTTACCGCTTTGCCGTTCACTGAACGCAGTTCGATCAGATCAGTCGAGGACGGGGAATGCCTTCCAACGCGTACAACCTGGAACGGGCCAAGCGCCAGCCGCTGACGAAGAAGAACCTGCGGGAACTCAATATCGAGCAGACCTGGCAGTCCGTCCTGGACCATCCCAACCTGGTCTACGTCGATGACTACGGCGTGCGGCACAAGCCGGTCGGGTTCTCCTTGAACAAGTCGAGCTTCGGCGCCTTCCCCGGTTCCGCGTTCAAACTGGGCTGGCTCGCCTACATGAACCTCGGGGAGCCGCTGATCGAGGAGCGGCGCAACGTCGATCAGCCCCCGCCCGACACGTTCTCCTCGCGCACCTACGTCAACCGCAGCCAGACGTCCACGATGAAGTTCACCGACTCGGTCGAGTTCACCGTGTCGAACGAGGTCACCTGGACGCTCCAGGGCGAGGCCCAGCTCACCTTCGGCGGCAGCGTCGGCGCGGAGCTCCAGCTTCAGCTCCAGAGCCACCTCCAGGTGGACCTCCAGGCGCAGTTCGGGACGGAGCTGCAGAACCAGCTCCAGAACGAAATGGGGAACAAGGTCACGAACACCGTGACCAACGAGAACAGCAAGGACGACATCGGGGTCGACACCGCCAACGGCACCGAGAACGGCGTGACGAACTCGACGACGAACGGCGTGACGAACTCCGCGTCGAACTCGGTGACGAGCTCGGGGGCGTTCACGACCTCGGGCAGCGCCACCGGCAGCGCGGAACTCAACGCCCAGTTGATGCTGGGCATCATGGCCTCCGTCGGCGGCTCCCTGACCACCAGCTGGGCCTCGAACTCGCAGATCGAGGGCGAGGTTCCGCCGGATTCCCGCGTGGAGACCATCGTCACGCAGCGGCGTACCCGCAAGCAGTACTCCTACGAGATTCCGGTGACCTTCTCCGGGTTGCTCGCGGTGAAGTACGACGTACCGGTGGCGGTCCTGTCTCCCCCACAGTCCAGGGATTACCCCGGCCTTGAGTACGTGGTCGCCCGCGACCTCGGCGACATCGACCTGGCGGGCGGGAACGGCTTCCGTATGAAGGGGCTGGCCGAGGTCGTGTCCGCCCTGGAGGTCCACCACACGATGTTCGACGGCGAGAGCCTGACCGGCAGCGAACGCGGGCTGCACAAGCAGCCTTGAGCAGGCGGGCGGCGTCGGCATGACGACGACAAGGGGTGACGATCATGGTGTTCGACAACGTTTTCGGCTTCGCGGGCAGGGGTGCGGGGCTTTTCTCGGTGACCACCGACGGCGCCAAGCCGCAACCGGGGGTGGGCGTCGACTTCGAGGACGCCGACGACGACACATACGACGACACGAGCACGAGCCTGTTCACCAGCTCGATCCACGGGGCCAACTCCCGCGCGAAGGTCGTGCAGGAGCAGTCGCCGGAAGCGCGGGCCATCCTGGGCTTCCTCGGCTCCTTCATCCAGACCACCCAGGCGTCGGCCGGTGCGCAGGCCCAGTACGCCCAGAACCCCGGCTCGGTGTCCACGGCGGCGTCCGCCGGCATGCAGGAGTCGAGTGCGACGGTGACGGAGCACAGCGACCTCCAGAAGGACGAGGACCTGGAGAACAGGCCGAAGAAGAGCGACTTCTCCAAGGCGCCCGAGGCCCCTCCGGCCCCCGAGGCCGAGGCCCCGAAGGCGTCCAAGCCGACCGCCGAGGACCCGTCCGCCTCCAACGACAACCGCTCGCGGTAGGCGGTCAGTGAACGGTGAAGGGATGACGATGAGCACTGCCCACGAGGCAGCCACAGGTGGCGAGGACTCCGCCCCTCCGATCAGCACGGCCGCGGGGACCGGGGCCAGTGGGTTCGCAGGGGACAACGGGCCTGC
The DNA here is from genome assembly GCF_020564935.1 of Streptomyces pinistramenti. Lineage (GTDB taxonomy): Bacteria > Actinomycetota > Actinomycetes > Streptomycetales > Streptomycetaceae > Streptomyces > Streptomyces pinistramenti. The sequence goes on along the minus strand of NZ_JAJCXB010000014.1, from coordinate 78,113 downwards.
CGTTTCGGCCAAGTTGCAACACCCGTACGAGGTCGCGGTGGACACCACCGGAGCCCTCTACGTCTCCGAGTACAGCCACCGGGTCCGTAAGATCACGGCTGACGGGAAGATCAGCACGGTCGCCGGCACGGGCACCAAGAGCTTCGGCGGTGACTGCGGCCCCGCCGTCTCGGCCCAACTGAACACCCCGCGCGGGGTGGCGGTGGACAGTGTGGGCGCCGTCTACATCGCCGATTCCGAGAACCAACGGGTCCGGAAGGTCTCGGCCGACGGGAAGATCTGCACGGTCGCCGGCACCGGCACCAAGGGCTTCAGCGGTGACGACGGACCCGCCACCGCCGCGCAATTGGACGGCCCGTTTGGGGTGGCGGTGGACAGCACCGGCGCCCTCTACGTCACGGACTGCAACAACCACCGGGTCCGTAAGATCACGGCTGACGGGAAGATCAGCACAGTCGCGGGGACCGGGACCGCGGGATCCGACGGAGACGGCGGTCCAGCGGTTTCGGCCCAGCTGAACCGCCCACGCGGAGTGGCGGTAGGCCGCGCGGGCGACCTCTACATCGCCGATGCCGGAAACCACCGGGTCCGTAGGATCGCGGCCGACGGGAAGATCTGCACGGTCGCCGGCACCGGCACCAAGGGCTTCAGCGGTGACGACGGACCCGCCACCGCCGCCCAATTGGATAGCCCGTTGGGGGTGGCGGTGGACAGCATCGGCACCCTCTACATCGCTGATTTCAACAACCATCGGGTCCGGAAGATCGCGGCCGACGGGAAGATCAGCACGATCGTCGGCACCGGCACCGCGGGCTTCGACGGTGACGACGGCCCGGCCGCTTCGGCCCGGCTGAACAAACCGATCGGGCTCGCCGTGGACCGCGTCGACACCCTCTACATCGCCGACCACGCCAACCACCGGGTTCGGAAGGTCGCGTTGCCGGAGATGGCCGGGCTGCCCGATTCGGGCGCGGTGGTCTCCTGGGCCAACATCCGCAGCAGGCTGCGCATGGCGGTCCACCGTGAGTCCACCAAGGACGGGGCCGAGATCCACCAGTCCCTCGCCGCCCCCAGGGAACACCAGCGGTGGCGGCTCGTCGTCGCGGGCCAGGACAACGGCGAAACCCTGTACACCATCGAGAACGTGCGCAGCGGCAAGGTCCTGGAGATCGTCGGGGCGCACGAGGCGGCCGGGGCAGTGGTCGCGCAACGCGCCTACGAGGGTGACGACGCACACCACCAGCAATGGAGGCTGATCCCGGTGAGCCCCGCGACCGACACCCCGTCGGTGTACGAGATCGCGAACCGGAACAGCGGTCTGCTCCTGCGCGTCGACACCAACGCCCGCACAGCGCTCAAGCAGCACAGGGCGGAGGGCGACCACCGGGACCGGCAGTGGCACCTGCTCCCCGTGTGACGCACGAGGAGTCAGGGGCGGCCTCACCCCTGACCATGCCTGGCCAGCCGTCCGTTATGCGTGAGCGATGCGTGAGCGGACGGTGGAACATGAGCCATCAGAGGCAGGACCGGCTATCAGGCCGGGTGGTGCTGACCTGCGAAGACAGCATCACCCAGCCTGATCCAGCACGCTGGATCAGGGATTCGGTCCCGCTTGTCAAGCGAAGGCCGTCGGTTCGAATCCGACCGGGGGCTCTGTGGAGGGGCGCTGCGAGCCGCGGGTTGGTTACGTGGTGGCGTTCTGGTCGGCCCCGGATCTTTTGGTCCGGGGCCGATTGCGTGAGCCGTGGGCGCTGAGCGTGGCGGCGGCGGTGGTCAGCAGGGGCTACGCCTTGTCCCAGGTGACCGGGAGGTGGTGTACGCCGTAGAGGTTTGAGTGGGTGCGTAGGGGGATCTCGTTCGGGGGGACCGCCAGGCGCAGGGTGGGGAACCGGGTGAGGAGTGCGGGGAGGGCTACGCGCAGTTCGACGCGGGCCAGTTGCTGGCCCAGGCACTGGTGGATGCCGTGGCCGAAGCCGAGGTGGCCGGTGGCCTTGCGGTGGAGGTCGAGGGTGTCGGGGTCGGGGAAGCGCTGCGGGTCGCGGTTGGCGGCCTCGATGGAGAGGGTGACCGTCTCGCCGGCCTTGATCAGCCGGCCGTCGATCTCGACGTCCTCCAGGGCCGCCTTCATTCCGGTGTGGGCGATGGTCAGGTAGCGCATCAGCTCTTCGACGGCCTGGTCGGCGAGGGCCGGATCGCTGCGCAGGGCGTGCAGTTGGTCCGGGTTGCTCAGCAGGGCGAAGGTGCCGTGCGCGATCATGTGGGCGGTGGTGTCGAGGCCGGCGGCGAGCAGGAAGCCGCCGACGCCGGCGAGTTCTTCGTCGGTGAGGGTGCTGGTGGTCAGGTCGCCGAGCAGGTCGTCGGTGGGCTCGGCGCGCTTGGCCACGACCAGCGCGTGCAGGTACTCCTGGAGCCCGGCCATGGCGGAGTACCTGTCTTCTTCGGTGGCGTGGAGGTCGGTCAGCGTCTGTGTCTGACGCTGGAAGAGCTCGCGGTCGGCCGTGGGCACACCCAGCAGTTCGCAGATCATCAGGGCGGGGACGGGCTGGGCGAACGCCTGCACCAGGTCCACCGAGGGCCCCTGGCGTTCCATGGCGTCCAGGTGATCTGTGGTGATCTCCCGGACGCGGTCGGTCAGTTCGCGCATCCGCCGGACGGTGAACTTGCCGGCGAGCAGCTTGCGGTAGCGGGTGTGTTCGGGGGCGTCCATGCCGGTCATGTCGCCGACCGGCGCCGGGGGCAGGCTGCCTTCGGGTCCGCCGGGGAGCGGGTAGTGCATCAGCTCGTAGCGTGAACTGAAGCGGGGGTCGGCGAATATCGCGCGGACCGTGGCGTAGCCGGTGGCCAGCCAGCCCACGTGGCCGTCGGGGTAGGTCATCCGGTGGAGCGGTTGTTCCGCGCGCAGCTGGGCCAGTTCGGCGGGCGGGTCGAAGGGGCAGCCTGCGGGACGGGCGGTGGGCAGGCCGGGGAGCGGCGCTGTGGCCTCTCCTGGGGTCTTCTCGGGCGGGTTCGGCGAGGGTGCGTGGGTCATGGGGCCTCCGGGGTGTGATGCGGCGTGTGTGGTGGGGGGTCAGCATTTGGTGTTACGGGTGAAGGCGGTGCGGGCCCAGAGGTAGCCGGTCAGGGTGAGGCCGAGGCACCAGGCGAGGGCGATGAGCCAGTTGTTGCCGATTTCGGTGCCCATCAGCAGGCCGCGCAGCGTCTCGATGACCGGGGTGAAGGGCTGGTACTCGGCGAACCAGCGCAGCCCGGCGGGCATGGACTCCGGCGGGACGATGGCGCTGCCGAGGAAGGGCAGGAACGTCAGCGGCATGGGCAGATTGCCGGCGGTCTCGACGTTCTTGGCGATCAGGCCCATGGCGGCCGCCAGCCAGGTGAGCGCCAGGATGAGCAGGGTCAGGACGCCGATGGTGGCGAGCCACTCCACGGGGGTGGCGGTGGGGCGGAAGCCCATCAGCAGGGCGACGCCGAGGACGAGCGCGATGCTGATCAGCGTCTGGATGACGCTGCCGACGACGTGCCCGGTCAGGAACGAGGCGCGGGAGATCGACATCGTACGGAACCGGTTGACGATGCCCTCGGTCATGTCCGAGCAGACGCTGATCGCGGTGGACAGGGCTCCGGAGGTCGCGGCCATCAGGATGATGCCGGGGGCGACGTAGTCGATGTAGGAGCCGCCGCCGGTGGGCGCGCCGCTGATGCCGGAGCCCAGGGCGCCGCCGAAGACGTAGTTGAAGAGCAGCAGCATCACCAGCGGCATCGCGACGACCGTGACCGTCATGCTCGGGTAGCGCAGTGCGTGCTTCAGGTTGCGCCGCAGCATCGTCAGGGAATCGCCGGCGGCGTAGGACAGGGAGCTCATCGGACGCTCTCCTTCCGGGAGTTGGCCCCGGCGCCCGGCCGGGTGCGGGCGGTGAGGGTGAGGAAGACGTCGTCGAGGTCGGGGGTGTGCACGGTGAGGGCCTCGGCCCTGAGCTGCGCGCCGTCCAGGGAGTCGAGGACGGCTCGGAGCGTGCCGATACTGCCGTCGGCGGGGATCCGCAGGGCCAGGTCTTCGCTGTCGCGCGTCGCGGAGGCGAAGAGGGCCGCGGCCGCGTCGAAGGCGCGCGGGTCGCCGAACCGGAGGCGGATGTGGCCACCGGGGACGAGGCGTTTCAGCTCGTCTGCGGTGCCTTCGGCCACCAGCCGTCCCTGGTCCAGTACGGCGATGCGGTCGGCGAGTTGGTCGGCTTCTTCCAGGTACTGCGTGGTCAGGAAGATCGTGACGCCGTCGTCGGTGACCAGGCCGCGGATGATCTCCCACATCGTGCGGCGGCTTCGCGGGTCCAGGCCGGTGGTCGGCTCGTCGAGGAAGATGATGCGCGGCTTGCCGACCAGGGTCATCGCGAGGTCGAGTTTGCGCCGCATTCCGCCCGAAAAGGTGGAGACGGGTTTCTTGGCCGCCTCGCTCAGCTCGAAGCGGTGCAGCAGCTCGGCGGCACGGCGTCTGCCCTCGTGGCGGCGGAGATGCAGCAGGTCCGCCATCAGCATCAGGTTCTCGTGGGCGGTCAGCAGGTTGTCCAATGCCGCGAACTGGCCGGTGACGCCTATGACGGCGCGTACGGCATCGACCTCGTGGGTCAGGTCGTGGCCCGCGATCCGCACCTGGCCGGCGTTCGCGGAGATGAGGGTGGAGAGGATCTGGACGGTGGTGGTCTTGCCCGCGCCGTTGGGCCCGAGCAGCGCGAAGACCGTGCCTTCGGGGACGTGCAGATCGATGCCGTCGAGCACCACTTTGTCGCCGTAGGACTTGGAGAGGCCCGAGGCGGTGATGGCTGGGGGGAGGGGGGATCGCGTGGGCGCCGTGGGAGTCGCAGGCATGGGAATAGCCATGGGCATGACAGTCCTCTGCTGAGCAGTGAGTGCGGTGTCGTGGTGGGGTGTGTGATCAGGCGTGGCGGGCCAGGCGGCCCGGTGGCGTCCGCCCGGTCCCTGGTCCGGTGTGACGGATTGCCTGGTCAGGGGCGGTGGATGAGGATGTCGCCGACTCCTGTGCGGGCGCGCACCTCGACGGTCTCGTCGGAGTCGCCGGGGCTTTCGGCCGGGCCCAGGGAGTTGCGTACGCTGCCGAAGCCGGTGTGCACGTCGAGCCAGGCGGCGGTGGACTCGCGGATACCGACGGCGATGTCACCGGCGGCGGCCTGGAGCGTGACGTGGCCGCGCGCCACGTCGCCGATGCTGATGCCGCCGTTGGCGGACCTGGCGTCGGCCCCGGCGTGCGCGATGCCGACGGAGATACGGCCGTTGGACGCGTTCACCTTCACCTCGCCTGCCACCTCGCCGATCTCGGTGTCGCCGTTGGCGTTCTTGACCGTCGCCGCGCCCTTGACCTCGCCGATGTCGACCTGGCCGGCCGCGACGACGTCGGCGTTCCCTGTTACGTGGCGGGCCCGGACGGTGCCGTGACCGGACTTCAGGTTCACCGTCGCCGCCTGGTCGATCTGGATGTCGCCGAGCGACGTCTTCAGGCGGCAGTCCCCAAGGCGGCCTTCACAGGTGAAGTCGGCCACGGGGGAGGTGCCGTGGAGATCCGAACCGGCCGGCAGCTCGATGCGTACATCGAGCGAGCCGCTCTTGCCGAACAGGGAGCGCTTCTTCGACCCCTTGATCAGCAACTTGCCGTCCGAGCAGGAGACTTTGACCTGCTGTGCGGCCCGCACGTCGGCGTCGTCGGCCGCATCGCTCGGCAGGATGTCGACGACCGTGTCGGCGCGCTTGCTCGCGGTGATCCGGACGGATCCCATGTCGAATTCCAGGGTGACGGAGAGCGGTTCAGACGTATCGAATGCAGGCATGGCTGTGCCGTCCTCATGGCTGTGGAGTGAGTTCCCGCCGGTGGGGCGGGTGTTGGAGGGAGAAGCGGTACGGGAGGGCGGGCCGGCTAGCGGACCCAGCCGGTGTAGCCCTGCTTGCCCCGGTGGCGGCTGCGGGCGGGCGGGCCGCCGCCGCTTGTGCCGGGTTCCAGCGCGGCGGCTGCGGCCCGTACCAGCCAGGCGTTGACCGAGAGACCTTCCTGGCCCGCCGCGTCCTCGACCCGCGTCTTCAGCTGTGCGGGAAGCCGGAAGTTGACCCGCGCCGTGCCGCCCTCGTCGCCGTCCGTAACCGGGGGCACGGGCGCCGGCGCGCCGCTCGGTGCACCTTCCCGGCCGTCCGCCTCTTCGTACGGTTCCGAGGTCGGCGACGGCGTCACCACGAACTCGGGGTCGAGCCCGCGCAGCCGTACGTCGACCGAGCCGGGCGCCAGGTCGCGGGTGACCTCGGCCATGGCGGCGGACAGTGCGTTGAGCAGGGTGAGCCGGGCGGCGGATTCCATCGGGGCGGTGAGGCGCTCGGCCAGGGCACGGGCTTCGGCGCCACCCGCGTCCGCGGCGACGGCGAGCTCATGCCGGAGATTGTCGACGTAGGGCGTGAGGTCCATGACGCCATCATGGCGCCACTGTGGCGCCATGGCAAGCCCTTGTGGCGCCATCATGACGTCGAGGTGGCCCCGGGTGCTGAGTCGATCTCCGCTGCCCGGCTTCGGCCCGCGCGCCGCCGGGTGAGGGATTCGTCACCCGGGTCCGCCGCCTGGGGCGGGTGCGGAAGTGGTGATATTCCTCGTCGAAACAGCGGGAATATGCAGTGCGACGTCCGGGGAAAATGCTGGTCAGGGCAAAATTCCGGGCATTGCCCCGGCACGGTTGGCCGCGCCGTGCTACTGTCGTAATCAGTTGCAGTTGTGGTTCCCAAGAGACTTCGAGTGCCTCCGCCGTCATACACGGCGGGAGTGCTTTTGTATTTTCCGGTGCATTTCCGGACGGGGCGATCATCGCGGCGACGCGGGGTCCACATGGTGTGGGCTCCGGGCACTGCCCCGAAGGAGAAAAAAATGGCTACAGGCACCGTGAAGTGGTTCAACTCGGAAAAGGGCTTCGGCTTCATCGAGCAGGAGGGTGGCGGCGCTGACGTCTTCGCCCACTACTCGAACATCGCCGCCCAGGGCTTCCGTGAGCTCCAGGAAGGCCAGAAGGTCAGCTTCGACGTCACCCAGGGCCAGAAGGGCCCGCAGGCCGAGAACATCGTTCCCGCCTGACGCTGACGCGTACGACGCAGCTGGGGCCCGCACCTTGGGTGCGGGCCCCAGCTCGTTGTTTTCCCGGTAACTCCCTCGTGCGTGCCATCGCCGCCGCACGAGCGACGCCGGCCACCCCTCGGGGTGCCGGACCGTCAGCTGCCGAGGCGGGACGTCCGTCCGCCCGGCTCACGATCGGCAGGAAACGCCCTTCTGTACGGCGAATTCCGATCGTTTTCGACACAGCGGATCCGGTGTATTCCGCATCCGCTTCGTTTCATCTATTTTTTCGGTTCGTCTTTGCGGTTCTCTTGTGTGCGGCCGGCAGCTGCCGAGGATTCCTCGACGTACCGCATCGAGGAAGGTTCCCATGAACCGCACAGCACGCTCCAACGACCGCTCCCGCACCGGCTCGTCCGGCTCCGGACGCAGCGGTGGCCCCCGCTCCCCGGCCCCGAGCCGTTCCGGTGGTTCCGGACGCGGCGGAGCCCCCAACCGCTCCGGTGCGCAGGGCCGTTCCGGCGGCGGCGGGCGTCGTCCCGCCGCGCTGCGGGGCGAGTTCGCGGCGCCCGCCACCCTGACCCCGGCCCTGCCCCCTGCGGAGACCTTCGCCGAACTGGACATGCCGGCCGAGCTGCTGGCGGCCCTGGCATCCGAAGGCATGGCGGCGCCGTTCCCGATCCAGGCCGCCACCCTGCCGAACTCGCTGGCCGGCCGCGACGTCCTGGGACGGGGCCGCACCGGATCGGGCAAGACGCTCGCCTTCGGCCTGGCGCTGCTGGCCCGCATCGCCGGCCGCCGCGCCGAGCCCCGCGAGCCCCTGGCCCTGGTCCTGGTGCCCACCCGTGAGCTGGCGCAGCAGGTCAGCGACGCGCTCGCGCCGTACGCCCGTTCGCTGAAGCTGCGGGTGGCCACCGTCGTCGGCGGGATGTCGATCGGGCGGCAGGCCGGCGCGCTGCGCGGCGGGGCCGAGGTCGTCGTGGCGACTCCCGGGCGGCTCAAGGACCTCATCGACCGTGGCGACTGCCGCCTGCGCCAGGTGTGCGTCACGGTGCTCGACGAGGCCGACCAGATGACGGACATGGGCTTCATGCCGCAGGTCACCGCGCTCCTCGACCAGGTCGGCCCCGACGGGCAGCGGATGCTGTTCTCGGCCACCCTGGACCGAAACGTCGACCTCCTGGTGCGCCGCTACCTGACCGACCCGGTGGTGCACTCCGTCGATCCCTCGGCGGGTGCGGTCACCACGATGGAACACCACCTGCTGCACGTGCACGGCGCCGACAAGTACGCCACCACCACCGAGATCGCCGCACGTGACGGCCGGGTGATCATGTTCCTGGACACCAAGCACGCGGTGGACAAGCTCACCCAGCACCTGCTGAGCAGCGGTGTCCGCGCGGCGGCGCTGCACGGTGGCAAGTCCCAGCCCCAACGCACCCGGACGCTGGCCCAGTTCAAGACCGGGCACGTCACCGCCCTGGTGGCCACCAATGTCGCCGCCCGCGGCATCCACGTCGACAACCTCGACCTGGTCGTCAACGTCGATCCGCCCAGCGACCACAAGGACTACCTGCACCGTGGCGGCCGTACCGCCAGGGCCGGCGAGTCAGGCAGCGTCGTCACGCTCGTCCTGCCGGGCCAACGCCGGGGCATGACGCGCCTGATGGCGGACGCCGGCATCACCCCGCAGACCACTCAGGTCCGCTCCGGCGAGGCCGAACTCAGCCGCATCACGGGCGCCCAGGCCCCCTCGGGCGTCCCCGTCACCATCGCCGCGCCGGTCGCCGAACGTCCCAAGCGGTCCGCTTCCTCCGCGCGGGGACGGCGCAGCAGGCCCGCCCGTGCCCGGCGGGCCGCCGGTGCCGCGCAGAAGACGGGCGGGAAGCCCTCCTTCGGCTCGGCGGCGTGAGGACGGACCGGAATTCCGCGCTCCACGGACCCGCCCCGACCCCTGCCGCACCGTTCTCCGCCCGGCGGCACGTCCGTTGCCGGCTTTCTCTTCGACCCTGTTGAGGCCCCATGCGCTGCGTCATCGCCCGCTTTCCCTTCGACCTGATCAAGAGTGAGGTGCAGGAGTCGATGAAGGGCGTCAAGCCCGAGCCCATCACGGGGGAGTCCGTGATCATCGGCCGCCGCCACTACCCCGTCAAGCAGGTCGGGGAGATCATCACCCGGCAGGACCGCCGCGACTTCAGCGCCGGCGAAGTGACCAGGGCGCTGAGCCGCCTCGGCTTCACCTGCCGCCCCGCCCCGACGGAGCTGCCCGCCGCCGGCCTCACCCCGCTGGAGACGGCGTCGGCGCTCCTGGGGCCGTCCGGCAGCTGACCGGCGCCACGCGCCCCTCGCCCGTGCGGAGTTGAGATTTCCGCGCCCGCCCCGTCCCGCCTGCGGAAGCCGGTGACGGGGCGGCGGCGTATGGCCGATCATGATACGAATGGCGCATGCCGGACCTCACGCTGCCCGCCCTGACGCCTGAGCCGGCCGCCGTGCCGCAGCAGGCCCTTCCCTTCGAAGCGGAGCGGGCCCCGGCCGTTTCGGACGCGGAGCTGGCGAGCGAGGTGAGCGGGCTGCTGCGGATTCCGCTCGACAGGGCGATGCTGGTGGTGACGGAAGCCGAGCGGCTCTACGTCAACCGGATGCGGGAGAGGTTCTCGTCGCTGAAAGTCGCGGACCGCCTGAAGCGCACCAATCCTTTCCTGCTGCGCATCAGGAAAGCGGAAACCGTCCGCGATTGGGCGACGCTCCAGGTGCGGAGCGCCCTGTACGCGTCCGAGGAAGAGGCCGTCGGGCATCTCCTGGAAGCCGTCGTCAAGGCGTGCTTTCCCGGCGCCCGGTATCCCGAGCACCCCGACGACTTCGACTTCGAGGTGCTGGGGGAAGACGGTGAGGTGCAGGGCTACCAGGTGAAGATGAGCTGGGACTGCATGCCGATGAGTTCCCGGAAGAACCTGTCCCACACCATTGTCCGGGTACGCGGCGAGTACGAGAAGACCGGCCAGGATTTCGTCGGATACTTCGCCCCTTGCTACGGCAGGGCGCGGACTTCCAAGGCGCCGGGACAGGAATATGTGACGCTTTCCAGCCGGGAGTTCTGGGAGCGGGTGGGAAATGGCACCGCGGACTACGACGTACGGGTGGGCGAAGTCTGCGCGCTGCTGTGCTCGGAGTTCCGGAAAGAGGTGCTGGACACTCTCGTGCCCGATCTGCTGGATCGCCTCACCCGCGCCGCACAGCCGGAGATCGGCGACGCGGACGGAAACATCGACTACGCGAAGCTCTTCCGCCGGGTCAATCGACAGGCGGCGGCCTGGTCAGACGGTGACGGTGGCCGGCCGGCTTTCCAGGGTGCAGCGCAGGTGCGTGCCGAGCGCCTCGGCGAGACGGACCGGGACGGCGTTTCCGACGAGTTTGTACTGGTCGCGGCCGAGCCCGTAGAACTTCCAGCCGTCGGGGAATGTCTGCAGCCGCGCGCATTCGCGTACGGTCAGCGGCCGGTCGGCCACGGGGTGGCAGAGGGCGGTGCTGGCGTTCTGCGGTTCGGTGAGGATGGTGGGCGAGGGGGTGGCGAAGCTGAGCCTGCGCCAGTAGCCGGAGCGGCCGCCCTTGGCGTAGAAGGCGCGGCCCATGGATTCCTGCTGTATTTCTTCGGGAAGGTCGCGCCAGTTCCCGCCCTCGGGAATCATCCGCAGATACTTCAGCTTGCGCTCGCTGAACTTCGCGCAATACGAGTCGTCGGAGTCCAGGCCCGCCAGACCGTCGCCGATCGTCTGCCAGGGCTCGGTGAAGATCCCGGGTTCCTTGGCGTGCGTGGGGTCGGGGAAGGTGACCGTGCGGCCGTCGCGGTAGCCGATCAGGAATACCCGCTGCCGAGTCTGCGGAACGCCGTAGTCCGCGGAGTTGAGCTGGCGGTGGTCGAGGCTGTAGCCGAGTGCCTGCAACTGTGCGCAGAGTTCACGGAAGAGCGAGCCGTGCAGGTCATCGATGATCTTGCCGTTGTTGTTGTACGGCAGTTGCCGCCATTTCATCGAGGCCGAGAGCAGCCCCTTGACGTTCTCCATGATGAACGCCTTGGGCTGGAGGTCCTTCACCAGGCGGACGAACTCGAAGACGAGCGAGCCCTTTTCCTCGTCGTCGAGACCGCGGCGCTTTCCCGCGGTGCTGAAGCTCTGGCAGGGCGGACCGCCGGCGAGCAGGTCGAGCTCGCCCTCGCGGAGACCGGATGCCGCCCAGATATGATCGGTGGAAAGTCTGCGGATATCGTCCGGGTAGAAAGGAAGTCCGGGGCGGTTCGATTTCGCCGTTTCCACTGCGGCACTCATGTTGTCGGCGCCGAAACGGATCGAAAAACCCGCCTGTTCGAGGCCGAGGTCCAGGCCCATCCCGCCCGAAAAGACTGATACGCAGGTCGGTGCATCGCTCATGGGATGGAAACTCACTCCTGGTGGTATTTCTGCTACCTCTTCGTGACGCGAAACTCTCGCTTTTGCCGCCGTGTTCGTGACCGCGGCCGCTGTCAAGATCCGTCACGGCGCGGGTGTGAGGGCGTGCGCATTCTACACGATGAGCGGGGCCGTGTAATGGCCAATGGCGGGCGGCGGGCCTGTGGGTGAGGGATATCCCTTCCCTTTTCCTTCGGGAATGGGCGGGGAATGGGCGGGCCCGCGTTTCCCGAGAGAGCGTGGGCGGGTGCGGCGTACCCGGACCGGCCGCACCCGCGTGCCGTTCGGGTGCTTTCGCTCTGCCGCGCGCCCGGCGGCGGGCGTACATTCCTGGCATGGCGACTTCCACGACGCGTGACGACCACGAGCAGCGGATGGGACGGGCCGCCGCGACGGCCGCAGAGGCGGGCCTTGCCGGGCTGATCGTGACGCCGGGGCCCGATCTGGCATGGCTGTGCGGCTACCGCGTCACCGCGACCACCGAGCGGCTGACCGCACTGTTCCTCGCTCCCGGCAGGCGCCCGCGGCTGCTGGTGCCCGTACTGGAACAGCCGGACGCCGAAGCGGCCGCCGGGGCCGGGGCGCTGGACATCTCCGGGTGGGGCGACGGCGCGGACCCGTATACGGAACTGGCCGAGTGGCTCGATCCCAAGGGGCGTTACGGGGTGTCCGACGCCACCTGGGCGATGCATCTGCTGGGGCTGCAACGGGTATTGCCCGGCAGCGGCTACGGCGCGCTGTCCGAGGTGCTGCCGATGCTGCGGGCCGTCAAGGACGCGCACGAAGTGGAACGGCTGGCGGCGGCCGGTGCCGCGGCCGACGCGACGTACGAGGACATCCTGGGCCTGCCGTTCGCCGGCCGCCGCGAGCGTGAGGTGGCGGCGGACCTCGCCCGGCTGCTGACCGAACACGGGCACAGCCAGGTGGACTTCACCATCGTGGGATCAGGACCCAACGCCGCGAATCCGCACCACGAGGCGGGGGCGCGGTACATCAAGGACGGCGACATGGTCGTCCTCGACTTCGGCGGGCTGCGGGACGGGTACGGCTCGGACACCTCGCGCACGGTCCACGTGGGCGAGCCGACCGCCGAGGAGCGCAAGGTCCACGACATCGTGCGGGAGGCGCAGCAGGCGGCGTTCGACGCGGTGCGGCCCGGGGCGGCGTGCCAGGAGATCGACCGGGTCGCCCGGCGGGTGATCAGGACGGCGGGGTACGGCGAATACTTCATCCACCGCACCGGCCACGGCATCGGGGTGACCACGCACGAGCCGCCGTACCTGGTGGAGGGCGAACATCTGCCGCTCGTACCGGGGATGTGCTTCTCGATCGAGCCGGGGATCTACCTGCCGGGGCGGTTCGGGGTGCGCATCGAGGACATCGTGACGTGCACGGAGACCGGCGGGCGGCGGCTGAACGAGACGGAGCGGGGGATGGCGCTGGTGCGGTAGCCGCGGGCCGGACGGTACGTGGGCAGGGAGGCGGGCGGCGGGCCGGCTTCCTGCCACGCGTTCGGTGCCGCGGGCCCGCCGTCGCCTCAAGCGCGGTGGGGCACCGCCGTGTTGCGCAGGGCTCGGGCGGAAGCGAGCGCGAGCGAGACCGCCTCTATGGCGCTGCTGAAGGACACCTCGCACAGCACACCGGGGGCCGCGACCTGATCGCCCGCCAGATAGACGCCGTGCCCGCGGTCGATGGCCGGACGGTCCCGCCACGTGGTGCCCGGCAGATCCACCGCGCCCGTACGGCCGGTGGCCAGGGAGTCGCGCCGCCAGGTGGTGCGTGCGCGCCAGCCGGGGAAACCGGCGTCCAGGAGGAGCTCGGCCCGGCGGATCCCGTCGGCGCGCTGCTCGTGAGGCCCGATGCCGCTCTGCCCCTGGAGCAGCTGCTCACCCCGGGGAGCCAGCCCCGGATCCTGGGCGGTGAACCGCTCGACCCAGGCGGGGAAGTCGAGCCCGGACACCAGGAACGCGTCGCCGCGACGGGTCCGTACGGCGACGTCGATCAGTGCGGTACGGGCGCTGCCCCAGGTGAGGCCGTCGTCCTTCAGGAGGGCGCGGGCGGAGTCGAGTTGGGTGGCGACGATGACGGGGCCCGACTCGGGCAGGGTGCCGATGCGGGCGCCGGTTTCGATGCGTACGCCGAGGCCGCGGGCGTGGCCGGCCATCCGGGCGATCAGCTCGCTCCAGCCGCCCCGGATGTAGCGCGCTTCGGGCACGAGGGCGGTGGTGCGGCGCAGCCGCTCCTGGACGAAGGCCGCGGACAGGCTGCCCGGGTCGTGGTGGTAGGTCGCGACACCTGCGTAGTGGGCCGCGGCGCGGGCGGTCCGTTCGCCGGCCTGCCCGGCCGCCCAGGTGTGGAAGTCCTGGTCGACGGGGGCGTTGCGCCGGGTGCGGAGCCGCAGGATGCCGAGCGGCGGCGTGCGCCGCAGGGCGCCTCCGCGGAAGAAGCGCAACCGGGCGCCTTCGCGCAGCGGCAGCGGGGCGAGCGGCCCGGTCAGCCCCCGCTGGGCGAGCCAGGCCCAGTGCGGGCCGCGGCTGTAGAGCGCGTGCGGGCCTTCGTTGGTGCGGTAGGGCGCGTCGGCGGTACGGGCGCGTCCGCCGAGGGTCTGGTGCGCCTCGTACAGGGTGACGTCGGCGCCGGCCTCGGCCGCGGAGATGGCGGCGGTCAGCCCGGCGAAGCCGCCGCCGATGACGGTGAGGCGGGCGGGGGCGGGGTGGGGCGCGGGGCGACCTGTGTGCGCCGTGTCGGCCGTGCGTGCCATGAGAGTTCCTCCGTCGCGATGTGTCCCGGGCGCGCTGGGTGCGCGGTGTGTGCGGTGCGTGCGTGCCTGTGTGGGCTTGGACGGGAGGGCGGGGCCGGATGTGACATGCGGGGACGCGCGGGCGGGGGTGAGGTGTCAGGCGATGTCGGATCGTCACAGGTCAGAGGGGTGGGGAGGGGTCGCGGACGGGCATTGTCAGTGGTGTGGTTCACGATGGGTGTGCAGACGGGGACAGGGCTCACGTGCCGCGTGGGCCGCTGCGTCCGGCCGACGTGGAGCGGTGGCCGGGGGCGGGCGTACGGGCGTGGTGAGGCGGAAGGCGGTGAGCGCCGTGGCGGCGCGGGGCAAGGGGACGGCGCGGGCGGTACGGCGGGCCGAGGTGCGGCTGCCCGAGCTGGCGCCGCACGACGGCGCGGAGCTGGAGACCGAAGGGGACTACGACGGGCTGGAGTTCACCGAGGCCGACTGGGCGGGGCAGTCGGCGCGGGGCGCACGGTTCATGGACTGCGCGGTGCGGCGGTGCGCGCTCGACGAGACGGTGCTGAGCCGGGCGCGGATCATCGACAGCGTGCTGAGCGAGGTGCGCGGCGTCGGCACGGACCTGTCGCAGGCGTCGCTGCGCGATGTGGAGGTGACGGACGCCCGGCTCGGCGGGATACAGCTGCACGGCGCGGTGCTGGAACGGGTCCTGGTGCGGGGCGGGAAGATCGATTTCCCGAATCTGCGCAAGGCGAAGCTGCGGGACGTCGTCTTCGAGGGATGCGTGCTGGTCGAGGCGGACTTCTCCGGCGCCGAGATGGAGCGGGTGACGTTCGACGACTGCACGATCGCGCGGGCGGACTTCAGCGGGGTGCGGATGAAGGACGTCGACCTGCGGGGCGCGGCCGCACTGGACATCGCACGCGGGATCGAGCAGCTGTCGGGCGCCGTGATCAGCACCGTCCAACTGATGGACCTGGCACCGGCGTTCGCCGCGCAGGTGGGGGTGCGGGTGGAGTGACGGGGTGGGCCCTGGCGACGGGCCGGGGGCGGGTGGTCCGGGTGATCCGGCCGGTCCGGGTGACCCGGTCGGCCTGGTCGGTCAGACGCGGGGGAAGCGGGCCTGGAGGGCCCATACGGCCGGGTTGTCGTCCAGGCCGTCGTGCATGTCGGCGAGGTCGGCGATCAGGTCGTGCAGGAAGTCGCGGGCCTCGCGCCGGAGCGCACCGTGGTTGAAGGTGAGCGGCGGCTCGTCCGTGGGCATCCAGTCGGCGGCCACGTCGACCCAGCCGAAGCGGCGCTCGAAGAGCATCCGGTCGGAGGACTCGGTGAAGTCCAGCTCGGCGTGGACCGGCCGGGCCGAGCGGCTGCCCCGCGGGTCGGTGTCGAGCTGCTCGACGATGTCGCACAGCGCCCAGGCGAAGTCGAGTACCGGCACCCACCCCCAGGCCGTGGACACCTCGCGGTCCTCCTTGGTGTCGGCGATGTAGACATCGCCGCAGAAGAGGTCGTGGCGCAGCGTGCGGACGTCCGCGGTCCGGTAGTCGGTCTGCGGGGGGTCAGGAAAGCGGCGGGAGAGGGAGTAGCCGAGGTCGATCACGTCATCGATGGTGTCACGAGGCCGCCCGTCCCGCGTCGTGGCGGGTCGGGCGGCCTCGGCCGGCTTGTCAGTGCGTCGGCACGGGTCAGACGTTGACGCCGAAGTCCTGGGCGATGCCGACCAGGCCGGAGGCGTAACCCTGGCCCACGGCGCGGAACTTCCACTCGGCGCCGTTGCGGTACAGCTCGCCGAAGACCATGGCGGTCTCGGTCGCCGCGTCCTCGCTGAGGTCGTAGCGGGCGATCTCGGTGCCGCCGGCCTGGTTGACGATGCGGATGAAGGCGTTCCGCACCTGGCCGAAGTTCTGGCTGCGGTTCTCGGCGTCGTAGATCGAGACCGGGAAAACGATCTTCTCGACGTCGGCCGGCAGGCCCGCGAGGTTGACCTTGATCTGCTCGTCGTCGCCCTCGCCCTGGCCGGTGACGTTGTCGCCGGTGTGCTCGATGGACTGGTCCGGCGTCACCTTGTTGTTGAAGAAGACGAAGTGCTGGTCGGAGTAGACCTTGCCGCTCGGGTTGACCGCGATGGCGCTCGCGTCGAGGTCGAAGTCCGTGCCGGTGGTGGTGCGGACGTCCCAGCCGAGGCCGACCGTGACGGCGGTCAGGCCCGGGGCCTCCTTGGTGAGCGAGACGTTGCCGCCCTTGGACAGGCTTACAGCCATGGGAAGTCCCTTTCCTCATCGAATCGTCGAACCGTCGGGCTTCGTACCGAACTGACGAAGCTACCGTCATCCCTCTCAACGCGCCCAGGGCGTCAGGAGGTTCCAGGCGACTTTACTTTCTTTGCCGAATCCTGATGGCGTGGCGGCCGCGTGCCGACGAAAAGCGGGTGCCCGGCGCCGGGAAACACGGGAACATGGGACACATGTCCGGTCCCTATGTCATCCGCGGTTCGGTCGCCCTGCCGGAGGCCGAGCTGATGTGGCGCTTCTCGCGCTCCTCGGGTCCGGGCGGCCAGCACGTCAACACCAGCGACAGCCAGGTCGAGCTGCGCTTCGATCTCGGCAGGACGCAGGTGCTGCCCGAGGTGTGGAAGGAGCGCGCCCTGGAGCGGCTGGCGGGCCGGCTCGTCGACGGCGTGCTGTCCGTACGGGCGTCCGACCACCGCTCCCAGTGGCGCAACCGCGAGACCGCGGCCGTCCGGCTCGCCGCGCTGCTGGCGCAGGCGACCGCGCCGCCGCCCAAGCCGCGCCGCAAGTCGCGGATTCCGCGGGGCATCAACGAACGCCGGCTGCGCGAGAAGAAGCAGCGCGGCGACACCAAGCGCGGCCGCTCGGGCCGCGACTGGGGCTGAAAGAGCCGGGGCCTGCGGAGCGCCGCATCACGGGCGGAGCCGTCCGTGCGCGTATCCGTATGCCGAACTCATCGATGTGCGCACGGCGTGCCGGCCCGAGCCGTCCGTGCGCGCACCCGTACGCCTCGCGCGCGCCCGCATCCGTACGCCTCCACCGCGGCAATTCACCCCAAATGCCGGTATTTTCCGCGGAAGTATGTGAGCGGTCCGGCGTCCTCGCCCGGTGCCGACGCCGTCAGGACGCGGCCGATGACGAGGGTGTGATCGCCGGCCACCACCCGCTGTTCGGTGCGGCATTCCAGGGTGGCGAGCGCGCCGCCGATGAGCGGTGCGCCGGCCGCTTCGCCCCGTACGTGGGGAAGGTCGGCGAAGAGCAGTCGGTCGCTGATGCGGCCCTTCATGGCGAATCGCCCGGCAATCTGCCGTTGATGCTCCGACAGGACCGACACCGCCCATAGCGGCTGTTGCGCCAACAGGTCGTCCATCCGGGAGTCGTTGCGAACGCTCACCATCACCAAGGGTGGGTCCAATGACACGGAAACGAACGCCGTGGCGGTCATGCCGACGTCCTCGCCGTGCGGTCCTTCGTCCGGGGCGTGTGCGGTGATCAGCACCACGCCGGCGGCGAGGCGGGACAGGGCGGCTCGGAACTCGTCGTCACTCACCCCACCAGAATGGGGGATCGGCGCTCCGTCCGGCACGGATGCGGTGGTGACGGCGGGGATACCGGCGGATGCGGCGGCAGGGCTTTTCGTGAACACGCCATGAACGCTAACGTCATCCGCCCCGAGGGCGCATCGGGCCCGGGAACCACCCGCGTCCTAGGTCTGACGGCTGAGACGGCCGACGCCGGAATTTGCTTTCAGGAAGTGCAGGAACGCTCCTGGCGGGGTTCCCGGGGACGTCGTCAACTACACTTCACGTTCTGTGACTTGAGTCACAGCGCACGGTAATTGTTGACCCTGTGTACCGAGTGGGCAGCTCACTGTGATTCAGTGAGCGTGGAATCGGACGATAAAGAATCCTGGAGTTGCTGTCGAGGTCTCAGGGAGAGCGAGCGATGGAGGCCGAGTCGGAGCCGTACGTCCGTCTTGCGACCCTGCGGCAGCTGCACCAAGTGGTCGCCGAGCTGAATACCGCACGTAGCCTGGCGGACACCTTGCAGATCGTCGCCGACGGGGCGACCACGGGGCTGGGCTACGAGCTGGCCGCGGTCAACCTCGTCCGCCCCGACGGCGATCTCGTCGTCGCCGCGGTGGCCGGCAGCGCGGGTGCCGAAGCGCTGATGGCCGGGCGGGTCGGCTCGCGCAGCTCCTGGGAGCGCCGGCTGGCCATGGGCGAGCGGTGGGGCGAGCTGTGCTTCATCCCGCACACCGAGGGCTGGGTGCTGGACGACGACGACGTCCCGCAGTGGCACACCGCGGGGCCCGCGCCCCGCTTCGCCGACGAGTGGCATCCGATGGACCGGCTCTTCGCCCCCATGTACGCGGCGGCCAACGGCAGCGGCGAACTCCTCGGAGTGATCTCCGTCGACCGGCCGCGCAACGGCCGCCGCCCCGGCGCCTGGGGCCAGGAGGCGCTCCAGATGTACGCCTTCCAGTCCGCCATCGCGATCAGCAACGCCCGGCTGCGGGCCAACATGCAGCGGGCCCTGGTCCGGCTGGAGCGCGAACAGCAGGCGCTGCGGGCGAGCGAGGAGAGCTTCCGGCAGGCGTTCGAGTACGCGCCGAGTGGGATGGCGGTGGCCGAGATGGGCGGTGACCAGCACGGCAGGCTGCTGCGGACCAACGACGCGCTGTGCCGGCTGCTGGGCCGCCCGGCGTCCGCGATGCGCCGCTACTCCTTCTCCGACCTCGTGCACCCCGAGGACATCGGCACCCTGCTGCGCACCTCGGCCGAGGGCGGCAGGGCGGAGCTGCGGCTGGCCCGCAGGGACAGCACGTACGTATGGGTCTCGCTGCGCAACTCCGTCGTCGCCGACACCGCCGACGGGCCGCGGTTCCTGCTCACGCACGTCGAGGACATCGAGGACCGCAAGCGGCACGAACTCCAGCTCGCGCACCGTGCCAGCCACGATTCGCTGACCGGCCTGCCCAACAGCGCCGAGCTGCGGGCCCGGCTCGGCGCCCGGCTGTGCGGCTGCCCGCCGGGCTCGCCCGCCGACGCGTACGCGGTCTCCGCCACGGTCTTCGCCGACCCGTCCGATCCGCACGGTTTCCGGGTCGACGACGAGGCGTTCGACGGTCTGGAGGGCATGGAACGGTCGGTGGGCGGCCCGCTGCCCTACGACCATCACGTGCACACCATCGCGCCGACGGACGGCCCCGCCGACGACGGCTCCAAGGGCCTCGCCGTCCTCTTCTGCGACCTCGACGGCTTCAAGTCGATCAACGACAGGTTCGGGCACCACACCGGCGACGCGGTGCTGATCGAGGTCGCCAGGCGGCTGACCAGCGGCGTGCGGGACGGCGATACGGTCGCCCGGCTCGGCGGCGACGAATTCGTGGTGCTGGCCGACGGTCTCGGCACCGCCGACGCCCAGGACCTCGCGGTACGGCTGCGGAACGCGATCATCCCGCCGATCCGGGTGGACGGCCGCGCGGTGCGGGTCGGCGCCAGCTTCGGGATCAGCTGGGCGAGCTGCGGAATGTCGGCCGAGGAGGTCCTGGCCTCGGCCGACCAGCGGATGTACGTGGAAAAGCGCTCCCGGTCGAAGGCGAAAGGGCGGGCGGCGGGCTGAGGCGCCGGGCCCCGGAGCGCGTCAGGTTGCCGCGTATCTCACACCCGCGGCATCGCTCCTCCTCACACCGGTCGTTCACCGATCCGTAGCGATCTTGTGGCTGGACGGACCCGGCGTGGGCCGGTGCCGAAGGGGTAGGCTGCGCCGATGCGGCGCGGCGCCGCCGGGGGCCCGAAAAACAGTTCACGCAGACATCTGCGAATGCGTACGGATGCGGTACAGATCGCTGGGGAGTGACACGGAATGACGGCCGGCAACAATGGCGCGGACACGCCGGAGAACGACGACCCGTTCGCCTACCTCTACCGCTCGGAAGGCGGCGAAGGCGGCGCGGGAGCGACGGGCGACGGCGGGACGGCGCGGCAGCCGGGAGTCCCGCGGACCTCTTACAACCAGGTGCGCGCGGTCGGCGAGCGGCAGTACGGCGGCCAACAGGCCCCCCAGCAGCCCGCGTACGGCCGGCCGCACGCCAACTACGCCGCTCCGGAGACGCTGCCGGGCGGCGAGCCTCCCCGTTCCGGCCGGCCGCCCCAGGGCCAGGAGCCGCGTCGCAGCCACAAGGGCCTGCTGATCGGCGCCGTCGCGGTGGTCGCGGTGGTGTGCATAGGCATCAGCGTCGCGATGATCACCAACAACAAGGGCGACAGCACCGACGACCAGGCGGGCAAGAAGGAGCCGACGGCGAGCGACTCCGTCAAGCCCACCGACAAGCCGTCCGACAAGCCCAGCGACGCCCCGCTCCCCAAGGACGACGCGGGCAGCCTCAAGCTCCAGGGCGGCGCGACCACCACGAAGGACCTCCCGGGCGCGCGCTCGGCGGGCGGCACGTACGTCGCGGGCATGAACAACCAGGGCGCGTCCGTGACGTGGACGCTGGACGTCCCCGAGCCCGGCGCCTACAAGATGTGGGTCGGCTACAACGTGCCGGGCGAGGACGAGAACCTCACGGTGACGGTCAACGGCAAGGCGCAGTCGCGGCCGGTGAGCATGGGCAACTTCGCGAACGCCGAGAAGGGCTCCTGGGACAGGTGGACCAAGACCTGGGCGCGCGTCGACCTGGACAAGAAGAGCGGGAACACCGTCATGCTGTCCTGCGAGGACGGCAACAAGTGCGATGTGAACATCGACCAGATCTGGCTGGAGAAGAAGCTCTAGCAGACACCCGGGTCTGCCGCCTCATGTGGCCGGAACCGGATGGTCCGTCACTTTCACGCGCGGCAGCAGCTCTTCGTAGGTCGCCGCGTCGAACTCACCGGCGGCGGGGGCCCGTACGGTCGCGGCGGACAGGGCCACCGCGCGGGTGAGCCGGTCCGGCCAGGGAAGCCCTTCGACCAGGCCGGACAGCAGACCGGCCACCGCCGAGTCGCCCGCGCCCGTGGGGTTGCCCGCGATGCGGCGGGGCGGGGCGGCCTGCCAGGTGCCGTCGGGGGTGACCGCGAGCATGCCGTCGGCGCCCAGGGAGGCGACCACGGAGTGCGCACCGCGGCGGCGGGTTTCGCGGGCGGCGCGCAGCGGTTCGGTGGAGCCGGTGAGGGCGGCGAGTTCGTCGGCGTTCGGCTTGGCGAGGTCGGGGCGGGCGGCGAGGCCGCGGCGCAGCGGTTCGCCGCTGGTGTCCAGGAGGACGGGGACGCCGGCGGCGCGTGCGGCCCGGGTCAGCCGGGCGTAGACGTCGACCGGTACGCCGGGCGGCAGGCTGCCGCAGAGCGCCACCGCCCGTGCGTCGCCCAGGAGTTCGCGGTAGGTGCCGAGGAAGGTGTCCCATTCGGCGGGGGATACGGTCGGGCCCGGTTCGTTGAGCTGGGTGGTGTCGCCGGATGCGGTGTCGACGACGGCGATGGTGCGCCGGGTGGTGCCGCCGACCGGGAGCAGTGCGTCGGTGACGTCGGTCTCCTGGGCGAGCAGGGTGCGCAGCGCGTCGCCGGTGGCGCCGCCGGCGAATCCGGTGGCGACGGTGCGGTGGCCGAGCGCGGTGAGCACCCGGGCGACGTTCAGGCCCTTGCCGCCGGGGCGTTCGACGACCTCGGTGACGCGGTGTGTGGTGTGCGGGCGCAGCTGCGGTACCCGGTAGGTGATGTCCAGGGCGGCGTTCAGCGTGACCGTGAGGATCATGGTTCCCCCTCCCGCGCCGTGCTCGGACGGCTGTGCCGATGGGGCAGCCGCCGGCCGGGCAGTGGTTGGCCGGACGGCCGTCGGGCGGACGGCCGCTGGTCTGGCAACCGCGCTCGGCGGCCGCGTACGGACAAGTGCGCGAGCGATCATGCCATCGCGGACGGCGGTTGGCCCAGACCCGGGCCGACCGCCGTCCGCTGAACGGCGGTTCGGCCCGCGCTCCTGCGGTCCGTCAGACACCGGCCGGGCGGACCACCCATTCACCGCGGCGCATCACGCCGGCCACTTCGTGGGCGGCGTCCAGGACCACCAGGTCGGCGTCCTTGCCGGCTTCCAGGGAGCCGGTGCGGTCGTCGATGCCCAGGAGGCGGGCCGGGTTGGCGGACAGGGCCTGTACGGCCTGTTCGACGGGGAGCCGGTCGAGGGTGACGGCGCGGCGGAAGGCGCGGTCGAGGGTGAGCGTGGAGCCGGCGATGGAGCCGGCCGTGGGGCCTTCGCTGATCCGGGCGACACCGTCCTTGACCTCGACCCGCATCGGCCCGAGCGGGTACATGCCGTCGGTCATGCCGGCCGCGCCCATGGCGTCGGTGATGAAGGCGACGCGTCCGGCGCCCGCGTCGCGGAAGGCCATCTCCAGGACGGCCGGGTGCAGATGGGTGCCGTCGTTGATCAGCTCGACGGTGACCCGCTCGTCCTCCAGGAGGGCCAGGACCGGTCCCGGTGTGCGGTGTCCCAGGGCGGGCATGGCGTTGAAGAGGTGGGTGGCGACGGTGGCGCCGGCGTCGATGGCGTCGCGGGTGGCGTCGTACGTGGAGTCGGTGTGGCCGACGGCGGCGATCACTCCGGCGTCGGCGAGCAGCCGTACGGACTCCAGGCCGCCGGGCAGTTCGGGGGCGATGGTCATCATCCGGGCGGTGCCGCGGGCGGCGTCGACGAGCTTGCGGACGTCGGCCGGGTCGGGGTCGCGCAGCAGCTCGGGCTGGTGGGCGCCGCAGCGGTGCGGGGAGATGAAGGGGCCTTCGAAGTGGATGCCGGCCAGGTCGCCCTGCTGGACGAGTTCGGCGAGTACCGCGGCCTGCCTGCCGAGTTCGTCGAGGTCGCCGGTGACGGTCGAGGCGACCATCGAGGTGGTGCCGTGCCTGCGGTGCGTGGCGGCGACGGTCAGGCACTCCTCGGGGTCGGCGGACGAGAAGGAGCCGCCGCCTCCGCCGTGGACGTGCATGTCGACGAAGCCGGGGACGATCAGATGGCCCGTCAGGTCGATGGCGGTGCCGGCCGTTTCCGGGTCGCCGCCGCGGCTGGACACGTCGGCGATGCGGCTGCCTTCGACGGTGATCCGGCCGCCGTCGACGACGCCGGACGGCCGGGCGATGCGGGCGCCGGCCAGAGTGGTGCGCCGGCCGTCGGCCCGTCCCGCGGATTGTTTCTGTGCCATCAGGCCGATACCTCCGTGGAGAGAAGATCCCAGGCGAGCAGTCCTGCGCCCAGGCAGCCGGCGGCGTCCCCGAGGGCCGCCGGAACGATCGAGGGGAGGCGCTGGAAGGTCACGCGGCGGCGGACCGCTTCGCGCAGCGGCACGAAGAGCGTGTCGCCCGCTTCGGCGAGGCCGCCGCCGATGATCAGCGTCTGCGGGTCGAGCAGGGTGAGTCCGGTGACCAGGCCGTCGGCGAGCGCGTCCACGGCGTTTTGCCAGACGGCGGCGGCGCGCGGGTCGCCGGACGCCACGGCCTTGGCGGCGTCCGCGGCGCCGGCCTCCGGGTCGCCGCAGGCCGCGGCCCAGTCGCGGCCGATGGCTGCGGCGGAGGCCAGCGCCTCCAGGCAGCCGCGCTGTCCGCAGCCGCACGGCGGTCCTCCGGGCCGTACGACGATGTGGCCGATCTCGCCCGCGCTGCCGTGTGCGCCGGTTTCGATGCGGCCCTCGATGCCGATGGCGCCCGCGATGCCGGTGCCCAGCGGCACGAACAGGAAGCGTCCGGCGCCCTGGCCCGCGCCGATGCGGCCTTCGGCGAGGCCGCCGGTGCGGACGTCGTGGCCCAGTGCGACGGGCACGCCGCCGAGGTGTGCGGACAGCAGCGCCCGCATCGGGACGTTCCGCCAGCCGAGGTTGGCGGAGTAGACGGCGAGGCCGGCGGCTTCGTCGACGATGCCGGGGACGGCGACTCCCGCGGCGGCGGCCGTGCTGCCGAACCTGGTTTTGCCGATGTCCCGCAGTTCGGCGGCGAAGCCGAGGACGGCCTCGACGACGGCTTCGGGGCCGTGCTCGCGGCCGGTGGGGCGGCGTGCTTCGTAGAGGAGGGTGCCGTCCGCTCCCGCGAGGGCGGCCTTCATTCCGGTGCCGCCCACATCAAGGGCGATGACGTGTCTCACGGGAACAGTTTCGCGCGATCCGGCATGAAAGGTCTAGTCCACTCGCCGTACCGCCTGCTGTTCGCCGGGAATTATCCTTGGTGTTACCCCATGATTTATTTGACGCAAAACCGCTGTGACCTGCGCCTCCCCGGGGCGATACCCCAGCGATACGGGAGGTGGTGTAGACCTTGTGACGGCACGCGGGGGAGACTCGCTGCCCATGCCGGTGGAGGGCGATCCCTGAAGCCGTACGGCAAACCGGGTACTCACACATCATTCGGGACAAAGGGCGGTAATAGCGGTGCAGCGGCGGTACGTGACCTTGGCGGCGGCGGGACTCGCCACCGTCATGACTCTGACCCTGACCGCCTGTGACGGAGGTCCGGGCGGCGACGGTGACGTCACTCTCAAACTGGTCGCGGCGGACTACGGCGACGGCAAGTCCAACAGCTCCCAGCACTACTGGGACGAACTGACCAGCGCCTTCGAGAAGAAGAACCCCGGCATCAAGGTCGACGTCGACGTCTACAGCTGGACGGAGGTCGACAAGAAGGTCGCCGCCCTCGTCAAGGCCGGCCACGCACCCGACCTCGCACAGATCGGCGCGTACGCCGACTACGCGGCCAAGGACCAGCTCTACAGCGCCGACCAGCTGCTCTCCATCCCGACCCAGGCCGCTTTCACACCCGCGCTCGCCGAGGCCGGCGAGTACCACCGGATCCAGTACGGCATGCCGTTCGGCGCCAGCACCCGCCGCCTCTTCTACAACAAGAAGCTCTTCGCCGATGCCGGCATCACAGAACCCCCGCAGACCTGGGACGACGTCGCCAAGGACGCCGCGCTGCTGAAGGCGCACGGCGTCAAGATGCCCTACGCGCTGCCGCTCGGCCCGGAGGAGACCCAGGCCGAGACCATGATCTGGATGCTCAGCGGTGGCGGCGGCTACACCGACAACATCGGCAAGTACACGATCAATTCGCCGGAGAACGTCAAGACCTTCGACTGGCTCCGGAAGAACCTCGTCGGCAAGGGCCTGACCGGCGGCGACCCGGCCGCCCTCAACCGCGAGGCCGCCTTCCGGGCGTTCGCCGACGGTGACGCCGCCATGCTCAACGGCCACCCGACCCTGATGAAGCAGGCCGCGGCCAAGGGCATCGACTACGGCACCGCCGACCTGCCGGGTGTCAACGGCAGGGCCAAGGCGACCATGGGCGTCGCCGACTGGATGATGGCGTTCAAGCAGAACGGCCACCGCAAGGAAGCCGGCAAGTTCCTCGACTTCGTCTACAGCGACAGCAACGTCCTGACGTTCTCGCACGACTACGGGCTGCTGCCGGTCACGACCACGGCCTCCCAGAAGATGGCCGCCGACGACAAGTTCAGCAGCCTGCACAGCTTCCTCAAGCAGCTCCGCGACGCCGAGTTCTACCCCGCGAACAAGATCTCCTGGCCGATGGTCTCCAAGTCCCTCAAGGCGAAGATGGGCGCGGCGGTCGGCCCCAAGGGCGACCCGCAGAGCGTGCTCACCGAGCTGCAGAACGCCGCGGACGCGGCCGACAACACCAGCGAGTGACCACCCGCGCCCCCGGCGGGCATCCGGCACTGTCGGACCGTGGGCTTATCGTGGAAACGTGATGACGAGCGGTACGGACGCGTGATGACCAGCGGCGCGGGAGGCGGCGCGGACGGCGGCGCACCCGAGGCGGACGGCGCGGACGACGGCGAAGCGGGCGGGCTCTCGGCCAGGGACGAAGCGGTGCTCGCCGTGGAGCGCCGCTCCTGGCCGTCGGCAGGACCCAAGGAGCGCTACATCCGCGAACGGCTCGGCCTCTCGCCGACCCGCTACTACCAGCTCCTGAACGCCCTGTTGGACGACGTACGGGCACTGGAGCACGATCCGGTCACCGTCAACCGCCTCCGCCGGATACGCGCCGCCCGCCGCACCCGGCGGTGAAGGACCGGGCCGGAGCCCGCCGCCCGGCCCGCTCCAGGGCGGCGCACACCCGGCGCACCACGCCGCCCCACCGGTAGGCTCGGCACCATGGGCAGCTCCCCGAACGCCGCACCGGACCCGCAGGAATCCGCCCCCCAGGAACCCGCCCCGCCGGGCCCCGCCGCAGGCCCCCGCCCCCTCCCCGAGCCGAAGACCGCAGCAGGCCGGGCCGGTCTCGCCGCGCTGCTCGCCGAGCCGCAACGCACCGTGATCGCCCTCGACTTCGACGGCACCCTCGCCGACATCGTCCCCGACCCGGAAAAGGCCCGCGCGCACCCCGGCGCCACCACCGCACTCGGCCGCCTCGTCCCGCGGCTGCGCGCCGCCGCCGTGATCACCGGCCGCCCGGTCGCGGTCGCGGTCCGCCTGGCCGGCGTCACGGGCGTCCCGGGCCTGGACCACCTCGTCGTGCTCGGCCACTACGGCGCCGAGCGCTGGGAAGCCGCGAGCAACACCGTCCACGCGCCCCCGCCGCCCCCCGCCTTCGCCGCCAGGGCGGCCGAACTCCCCGGCGTACTGGCCGCTTCCGGCGTCTGGCTCGGCCCCTGGACCGCGACCGCGATCGAGACCAAGGGCGGCCGCGCCCTCGCCGTGCACACCCGCCGCGCCCCGGACCCGCAGGGCGCCTTCGACCGGCTGCGCGAGCCGCTGTCCGTGCTCGCCGCCCGCCACGGCCTGATCGTCGAACCGGGCCGCCTCGTCCTGGAACTGCGCCCACCGGGCATGGACAAGGGCGTCGCCCTCACCGACTGGGTCCGCGAGACCGGCGCCCGCACCGTCCTCTACGCGGGCGACGACCTCGGTGACCTCGCCGCCTTCGACGCCGTCGAACGCCTCCGCGCCGACGGCCTCACCGGCCTCCTGGTGTGCAGCGGCAGCACCGAGGTCGCCGAACTGGCCGACCGCGCGGACCTGGTGGTCGACGGGCCGGAGGGTGTGGTGGCGCTGGTCGACGGGCTGGCGGACCGGCTCGCGGACCGCTGACGTGACCGTGACGGGGCGGCCGTAGCCCGGCCGCCCTCACCCGCACCGCCCGGGTCAGCCGCCCCCGCCGTGCCGCCGGAAGCGCTCGCCGACCGCCCCCTGATCGGTCTCCCACCACGGCCGCGTCAGCTCCGGCTGCGCCACGCCGGGCACACCCGCCGCGTCCGGCACACCCGCAGCGGCCGCCTCGCCCGCCACCGCCAGCTCGCGGTCCAGCCGGGCGTCCAGCGCCTTCGTCCTGGCGCGCTCGGACCGTACCCACTCCGCGAACACCGCGATCAGGAACGGCAGTCCGACGACCTCGGCGATGGTCAGCATCAGCCCGCCGCCGATCATCTGGTCGCGCTCCGGGCTCGGATCCCAGGGCCGGTGCCGGGTGGCGTACCAGCCGCCCGCGATGACGGTGCCGCTGGTCATCACGACGATGCCGGGCACCGCGTCGACCAGCCCGTCGACCAGGACCAGCAGCGCCCGCACCGGATGGCTGCACCACGACGGCAGCAGCGCCTCACGGGTGAGCAGCGGCAGGACGAAGAGGCTGCCGACGACCAGGAGTTGCAGGTACATCAGCTCGTGCAGCGGGCTGTGCCGCAGCGCCGTCGGAAAGTACGGCGTGAAGTAGATCGCCAGCTCGGACGAGAGCACCAGCACCGTGCTGACCAGGGGGAAGGTCAGCAGTCTCAGGGCACGGCCGGTCAGCCGCGCCCGCAGCCACCGGGCGGCGGGACGTTCGTAGGGCAGCGCCCGCAGCGCGAGGGCCAGCGGGTCGCCCAGCGCCAGGCCCAGCGGTGCGATCAGGTCCAGCACGACGTTCTGCACCGCGGCCGGCCAGAACAGCTCGTGATCGTAGACCGCAAGGCCGGACATGGTCGCGGCCACGATGCTGCCGAGCCCGATCACCGCGAAGGCCGCGCTCCGCGCGAGCGGCCACCGTTCGCCCCGCCGCGCGAGCCGGACAAGACCGCAGGCGTAGAGGCCGCCCAGCACGAGCACCAGCGCCAGGGCGTACGGATCGAGCTGCCAGCTGCCGACCAGCCGCCCCGCGGTGAGTTCCGGCAGACCGGCCGCAAGCGTTGTTCCTGTCACGGACCACCACGCTAGACCCGGCCCCGCGACGCCCGCGGAGCGGGTACCCGGGCGGTCAGCAGGACCGGCCCTCCAGTGCCCGCAGCTCCTCCAGCTGCGCCAGGAACCACCGGGCCGGCGGCAGCGCGGTGGCGGCCGCGGCCAGGCGTTCGGTGCGGGTGGCGCGTTCGGCGGCGGGCATCGACAGGGCCGCGTGGAGGGCGTCGGCGGTGGCGTTGATGTCGTACGGGTTGACCGTCAGCGCGTGCTTGCCCAGCTCCTCGTGGGCGCCCGCCTCGCGGGAGAGGACCAGGACGCAGCCCGCGTCGGAGACCACCGGGATCTCCTTGGCGACGAGGTTCATGCCGTCCCGGATGGGGTTGACCAGGGCCACGTCGGCGAGGCGGTAGGCGGCAAGCGAGCGGGCGAAGTCGTCCTTGACGTGCAGTACGACCGGCTGCCAACCGGGCGTGCCGTACTCGGCGTTGACGGCGTCGGCGACCCGCTGCACCTCGGCGGTGTAGTCGCGGTAGACGGCCAGGTCCTGGCGCGAGGGGTAGGCGAAGGCGATGTGGACGACGCGTTCGCGCCATTCCGGGTGATCGGCGAGCAGCCTGCGGTAGGCGTGCAGGCCGCGCACGATGTTCTTGGAGAGTTCGGTGCGGTCGACGCGGACGATGGTCCTGCGGGCCGCGCCGTCGGCCGCGTCGCCGCCCACCTGGGCGCGCAGCGCCGCGAGCCGATCGCCGACGTCCGGCCGGTGCGCCCGCTCGCGCAGGAACCCGGCGTCGGCGCCCAGGCCGTACACGCCGATCCGGGCATCGGCGACCTCGCCCTCCGCGCCCAGCGCGGCCCGGCAGCAGCTCTGGAACGCCTGTGCCCAGCGGCGGGTCAGGAAGTTGGTCCGGTCCGCGCCGAGCATGCCGCGCAGCAGCTGCCGCTGGATGTCGTCGGGCAGCATCGCGAAGTACTCGGCGGGCGCCCACGGCGTGTGGGAGAAGTGCGCGATCCGCAGGTCGGGGCGGAGTTCGCGGAGCATTCCGGGGGCCAGCGCCAGGTGGTAGTCCTGGATGAGGACCGCGGCGCCCGGCGCTGCGGCCTCGGCGAGCGCGTCGGCGAAGGCCGCGTTGTACGCCTCGTAGGCCGCCCACTGCGTACGGAAGTCCGTATCGAAGGCGGGTTCCAGGGGCGTCTGGTAGAGCATGTGGTGGACGAACCACAGGACGGAGTTGGCGATGCCGTTGTAGGCCGCGGCGTGCACGTCGGCGGGGATGTCCAGCATCCGGACGCGCTGTCCGCCGGTGTCGTCCGGGTCGAGGTCGCCGCCGGTGCGCCGTACGGCCGCCCGGTCGCCGTCGCCGAGCGCGGCGCACACCCAGACCGCGTCGGTGTCCGGGCCGATGGCCGAAAGGCCCGAGACGAGACCGCCGCCGCCGCGCTTGGCGGTCAGCGTGCCGTCCGCGGCCAGGGCGTAGGAGACCGGACCGCGGTTGGAGGCGACGAGCACCTCGGCAGACTTGCGTTCGGAGACCATGCGGCGAGAGTAGACGGGCGAGGTGCCGCCCGCGCGCCGTCAGGCCGCCCTGCGCTCCGCGTACTCCGGTATTTCGGCCATCGGGGGCCGCTCCTCGGTGTCCACGTCGGTGGTGCGCGGCACGAAGCCGGACGCGCCGCGGTCGAACTGGGTGAGCCGGGGGCGCACCAAGTGGCCGCGGGCCAGGCGGAGTTGGGCGGTGCGGTAGATGGCGGCCGCCATCCGGCCGAGGGCCTGGCCGTCCTGGTGGCGGTGCTTGCGGACCCCGACGTCCACCTGGGCGAGCGCGTCCAGGCCGACCGTGTGCAGCGCGTCCACCAGCAGGCCCAGCTCGACGCCGTAGCCGACCGGGAACGGCAGGCGTTCCAGCAGGGAGCGGCGGGCCGCGTACTCGCCGCCCAGGGGCTGGACGAAGCCGGCCAGCTGCGGCCAGTGGAGGTTGAGGAGGGGGCGCGCCACCAGTTCGGTGACCCGGCCGCCCTGACCGGCCCCGGAGCCAGGGGCGCCGCCGGTCTCCAGCGGCCGGTCGTACATCGCCTTCACGAACTGGATGTCCGGATCGGTCAGCAGCGGGCCGACGATGCCGGAGACGAAGGACGGCGAGAAGGCGCGCAGGTCGGCGTCTATGAAGCAGACGATGTCGCCGCGGGTCGCCAGCAGCGAACGCCACAGCACCTCGCCCTTGCCGGGCAGCGCGGGCAGCCGCGGCAGGACGGTGTCGCGGTGCACGACGCGCGCCCCGGCCGCCGCCGCGACCTCGGCCGTGCGGTCGGTGGAGCCGGAGTCCAGCACCACCAGCTCGTCGACCAGCGGCACGTCGGCGGTCATCAGCGCGGCGCGGATGGCCGCGACGATGGTGCCGACCGTGGCCTCCTCGTCGAGCGCGGGCAGCACGACACTGACCGTCCGGCCGGTCTGCCGCTTGGCGTCCAGCAGCCGCCCGAGCGGGCGGTCGGCAGCCGACCAGGAGCGGCGCTCCAGCCAGCGCTCCACCTCATCCAGCACGTCTTCGACTCCTCGGTGCGCGCCGTGTCAGCGGCGCATGTGATCCATCTCGCGGTTCGGACGACTATCTCAACCGTCAGGGCCTTCGGTTACAGTCTTGAACAACGCGGACGACCGCCGCATGCCGGGGTCACCGCACCACAAACGCCTGGGATTTTGCCCAGTGCCATACCGCTCATCCAGAGGGGCAGAGGGATACGGCCCGTTGAAGCCCCGGCAACCCTCCAGCCGGTCTTGCCGCCAGGACGTGGAAACGTCCCGCGCGCGTGAGGCTCCCGGCTAGGGAAGGTGCCAAATCCGTCTCGTGGCGAGATGCGCCGCGAGGAAGATGAGGAGAAAGGGCCTCCCTCCATGGCTGTGCAAGCTACTGAAGTCACCGAAAACGCTCCCTCCGTCGCTCTGGGTCCTGCCGTCGCGCTCTCCTGCCGCGAATGCGGCGAGCGGTTCGGACTCGGCCCGATCTTCGCCTGCGCGAGCTGTTTCGGGCCGCTCGAAGTGGCGTACGACCTGCCGGGCGGCGACCCCGAGGGCCTGCGGAAGCGGATCGAGGCCGGTCCCGACAACATCTGGCGCTATGCGCCGCTGCTGCCCGTCCCCGATGACGTGGCCGAGAAGCCGAACCTCAACCCCGGCTTCACCAAGCTCGTCAAGGCCGACAACCTAGCCCGTGAACTGGGCGTCACCGGCGGCCTGTACGTCAAGGACGACTCCGGCAACCCGACGCACTCCTTCAAGGACCGGGTCGTCGCCATCGCGGTCGAGGCCGCCCGTGCCTTCGGCTTCACGACCCTGTCCTGCTCGTCGACCGGCAACCTGGCCGGCGCAGTGGGCGCGGCGGCGCGCCGGGCCGGCTTCAAGTCCTGCGTCTTCATCCCGCACGACCTGGAGGCCGGCAAGGTCGTCATGGCCGCGGTCTACGGCGGCGACCTGGTCGGTATCGAGGGCAATTACGACGACGTCAACCGCTTCTGCAGCGAGCTGATCGGCGACCCGCTCGGCGAGGGCTGGGGCTTCGTCAACGTCAACCTCCGTCCGTACTACGGCGAGGGCTCCAAGACGCTCGCGTACGAGATCTGCGAGCAGCTGGGGTGGCGGCTGCCGGACCAGATCGTCATCCCGATCGCGTCAGGATCGCAGCTGACGAAGATCGACAAGGGGCTGAAGGAGCTGATCGCCCTCGGCCTCGTCGAGGACCGGCCCTACAAGATCTTCGGCGCCCAGGCGGAGGGCTGCTCGCCGGTCTCGACGGCCTTCAAGGCCGGCCACGATGTCGTGCGCCCGCAGAAGCCGGACACCATCGCCAAGTCGCTGGCGATCGGCAACCCGGCCGACGGGCCCTACGTCCTGGACATCGCGCGCCGTACCGGCGGCGCGGTGGAGGATGTCAACGACGAGCAGGTCGTGGACGCGATCAAGCTGCTGGCCCGGACGGAAGGGATCTTCGCGGAGACCGCGGGCGGCGTGACCGTCGGCGTGACCAAGAAGCTCATCGATGACGGTCTGCTGGACCCGTCCCTGACCACCGTCGTCCTGAACACCGGTGACGGCCTCAAGACGCTTGACGCCGTCGCCCCGACCACGGGGCCCACGGCCACCATCCGCCCGAGCCTGGACGCGTTCCGCTCGGCCGGTCTGGCCGGCTGACCGTCCCGCCCGCCGCCGCTCGCCCGGCGGCCCCCGAACTCGCAGTCGTACTCCCGTAGCCGTTGGAGGCACACCCCATGAGCGTCAAGGTCCGCATCCCCACCATCCTCCGCACGTACACCGGCGGCCAGGCCGAGGTCGCGGCCGAGGGCGCGACCCTCTCCGAGGTGATCGGCGACCTGGAGAAGAACCACCAGGGCATCGCGGCCCGCGTGCTGGACGACGCGGGCAAGCTGCGCCGCTTCGTGAACGTGTACGTCAACGACGACGACGTGCGCTTCGAGCAGGGCCTTCAGACGCCGACGCCGGACGGCGCGGGCATCTCGATCATTCCCGCGGTGGCCGGAGGCTGCTGAGCCGCTGCCTTTTCGGGATGGGCACCATCTGATTCGCGCCATCCTTTCTTCGATTGACCGGAATCGCCCCGTCCGTAGTTAAGCGGACGGGGCGATTCCGATTTGTGAAAGGGTCCTGCAAAACGCGGTACCATTTCGCTGTTTCCCTTCTTCGCCCCCACCGTGAGCGGCTCGACGCCCAAGAGATCGCGGTGAGTTGTGCGCAAAGTGTGTGCGGTTTTTGCGGCTTAGGTGAGCTATGCCCGGCCCGACTTGCCCGGGAATATGGGGAGTTCAGGGCATATCGGCCCTTCCGGCGGCGTCAGAATTCTCGTCCGATTGACCTGTTGCGCTGGGCATCGGTGCAGATACATTCAGCGGCGGTCGACGCGTTCCGGCGCACACCCCACGGGCCATTCGCGGGGTGAGGTCTGACCCGGGTCCGCGGAGTGCGGTCCTGTGCAAGGGCCAGTAATAGGGGAGTTAGGCATGGCTCAGGGCACCGTCAAGTGGTTCAACGCGGAGAAGGGGTACGGCTTCATCGCGGTCGACGGTGGTGCGGATGTTTTCGTCCACTACAGCGCGATCCAGATGGACGGCTACCGCACCCTTGAGGAGGGCCAGCGGGTCGAGTTCGAGATCTCGCAAGGCCAGAAAGGGCCGCAGGCGGACATGGTCCGGGTGGCCGGCTGAAGCGCCGACCGACTGCAGCGTGAAGGAGGCCCGCATCCCTTCGGAGGTGCGGGCCTCCTGTCGTACCCGGGAGCGGGATGTGCCCCCCCCGACGTCGTCCGCAGGCGCTTGCTCCCACCCGTCGCCCGACCGCCTCCCCGGAAGGAGCCTTCTTCGAAGGCGCTTGCTCCCACCCGTCGCCCGACCGCCTCCCCAGAGGGAGCCTTCTTCGAAGGCGCTTGCTCCCACCCGTCGCCCGACCGCCTCCCCAGAGGGAGCCTTCTTCGAAGGCGCTTGCTCCCACCCGTCGCCCGACCGCCTCCCCAGAGGGAGCCTTCTTCGAAGGCGCTTGCACTCTAGGGGGTCGAGTGCTAATCATTGGCGTTAGCACTCTCCGGGTGAGAGTGACAGTTTTGGACCGTCGGTGAGGTCCGCAGGCAGGGCGGGAAGGAACCGTCAGGCATGTGGTCCGTCCGTCGCGGGCGCCAGCGCGGTCCGGAGAAATCCGCCCCCACGTCTTGACGGCGTGGGAGGTGCCCCCTTCGTCCTGGGAGGACCACTTCACATGGCCAAGATCATCGCGTTCGACGAGGAGGCGCGGCGCGGCCTTGAGCGCGGTATGAACCAGCTCGCCGACGCCGTCAAGGTCACGCTCGGCCCCAAGGGCCGCAACGTCGTCCTTGAGAAGAAGTGGGGCGCCCCCACGATCACCAACGATGGTGTCTCCATCGCCAAGGAGATCGAGCTGGAGGACCCGTACGAGAAGATCGGCGCCGAGCTGGTCAAGGAGGTCGCGAAGAAGACGGACGACGTCGCCGGTGACGGCACGACGACCGCGACCGTCCTGGCCCAGGCGCTCGTCAAGGAGGGCCTCCGCAACGTCGCCGCCGGTGCCAACCCGATGGCACTCAAGCGCGGCATCGAGAAGGCCGTCGAGGCCGTCTCCGCCGCCCTGCTGGAGCAGGCCAAGGACGTGGAGACCAAGGAGCAGATCGCTTCGACCGCCTCCATCTCCGCCGCCGACACCCAGATCGGCGAGCTCATCGCCGAGGCCATGGACAAGGTCGGCAAGGAAGGCGTCATCACCGTCGAGGAGTCCCAGACCTTCGGTCTGGAGCTGGAACTCACCGAGGGTATGCGCTTCGACAAGGGCTACATCTCGGCGTACTTCGCCACCGACATGGAGCGTATGGAGGCGTCGCTCGACGACCCGTACATCCTGATCGTCAACTCCAAGATCGGCAACGTCAAGGACCTGCTGCCGCTCCTGGAGAAGGTCATGCAGTCCGGCAAGGCGCTGCTGATCATCGCCGAGGACGTCGAGGGCGAGGCCCTGTCGACCCTGGTCGTCAACAAGATCCGTGGCACCTTCAAGTCCGTTGCCGTCAAGGCCCCGGGCTTCGGTGACCGCCGCAAGGCCATGCTCGGCGACATCGCCATCCTCACCGGTGGCACCGTCATCTCCGAGGAGGTCGGCCTCAAGCTGGAGAACGCCGGTCTCGACCTGCTGGGCCGCGCCCGCAAGGTCGTCATCACCAAGGACGAGACCACCATCGTCGACGGTGCCGGTGACAGCGACCAGGTCCAGGGCCGCGTGAACCAGATCCGCGCCGAGATCGAGAACTCGGACTCGGACTACGACCGCGAGAAGCTCCAGGAGCGTCTGGCGAAGCTGGCCGGCGGCGTGGCCGTCATCAAGGCCGGTGCCGCCACCGAGGTCGAGCTCAAGGAGCGCAAGCACCGCATCGAGGACGCCGTTCGCAACGCGAAGGCGGCCGTCGAAGAGGGCATCGTCGCCGGCGGTGGCGTGGCCCTGCTCCAGGCTTCCTCGGTCTTCGAGAAGCTGGAGCTTGAGGGTGACGAGGCCACCGGCGCCAACGCGGTGAAGCTGGCCCTGGAAGCCCCGCTGAAGCAGATCTCCGTCAACGGCGGCCTTGAGGGCGGCGTTGTGGTGGAGAAGGTGCGCAACCTGGCTGTCGGCCACGGTCTGAACGCCGCGACCGGCGAGTACGTCGACATGATCGCCGAGGGCATCATCGACCCGGCGAAGGTGACCCGCTCTGCGCTGCAGAACGCCGCCTCCATCGCCGCGCTGTTCCTCACCACCGAGGCCGTCATCGCCGACAAGCCGGAGAAGGCGTCCGCCGCCCCGGCCGGCGGTGGCATGCCCGGCGGTGACATGGACTTCTGATCCTCCCGAGGATCGGCAGGCCATAGCGCCGGAGTACGTACTGAAGGCGGCACCCCTTCCGGGGGGTGCCGCCTTCGGGCGTTGTACGGGTGGCTCCAGGACCCAAATCCCCGGCGCGGGAGCCGGGTTGCGGCGTGAATGATCACGGTTACGGTGGGAGTGAGCCGCTGGCGTCGCCCAGCCTTCGCGGAGTGCTCGCGGGTACCGGCAGCGCCATCGGCGGCTTACCGGCAGCTCGGAGAGGGAGGCCGCCATGGCCGGCACCAACCGCATCCTGGTCATCGTCACGAGCGTGGGCGAGTACGAGAAGGCCGGGTACCGCACCGGCTTGTGGCTGGGGGAGCTGACGCACTTCTACGACGTCGCCGAACAGGCCGGCTTCGCGATGACGATCGCCAGTATCGCGGGCGGCCACGTCCCGCTCGACCCGGAGAGCCTGGCCCACGACGTCCTCGCCGACCTGGGCACCGACAAGCGCTACGCCGACCGTGCGTTCATGGACAAGCTGACGGACACCGTGCCGGTGGCGGACGTCGACGTCGAGGACTTCGACGCGATCTACCTCACCGGCGGGCACGGCGTGATGTTCGACTTCCACCAGAGCGCGGCGCTGGAATCGCTCATCGCCCGGTTCCACGAAACCGGCCGGATCGTCTCGGCGGTCTGCCACGGACCGTGCGGCCTGCTCGACGTCACCCTGAGCGGCGGGGAGCCGCTGGTGCAGGGCAAGGACGTCACCGGCTTCTCGTGGCCCGAGGAGGAGCTGGCCCAGCGCGCGGACGTGGTTCCCTACAGCCTCCAGGACCGGCTCAAGCAGCTCGGGGCGTCCTACAGCACGGCGGAGAAGCCGTTCGCCACGTACGTGGTCGAGGACGGCCTGCTGATCACGGGGCAGAACCCCGGCAGCGCGAAGGCGGTCGCCGAAGCGGTCGTCGGGCGGCTGCGCTGACCTGCCCCGACCCCCTAGCGCACCCCGCGAACGCCGCGTCTAAGGTGCGGCCATGACTTCGCAGACGTACCTCTCCGGCCTGTTCGCGCTGGACGGCAGGACCGCCGTGGTGACCGGCGGCAGCTCCGGCATCGGCCGGGCCATCACCGGCGCCCTCGCCCGCGCGGGCGCCAACGTCGTGATCGTGGCGCGCAGGGAAGCGGAACTCGCCGCCACCGCCGACGAGTTGACGGCCGAAGGCTGCCGGGTGGCCTGGGTGAGCGCCGATCTCGGCACCCGCGAAGGGGTGCGGACGGCGGCGGACCGGGCGGCTGCCGTGTTCGGCGAGCCGGACATTCTCGTCAACTGCGCCGGAGTGAACCTGCGTCCACCGATGGACGAGTTGGATGACGCGGTGTGGGACACCACGATGGCCGTGAATCTGGAGGCGCCCTTCCTGCTGGGCCGGCGGTTCGGCCCCGGCATGGCCGAACGCGGCTACGGCCGGATCATCCACATCACCTCCCAGCAGGCGCACCGGGCGTTCGTCCAGAGCGGCGCCTACGGGGTCTCCAAGGGCGCGCTGGAGTCCCTGGCCCGCTCCCAGGCCGAGGCGTGGTCACCGTACGGCGTCACCTGCAACACGCTCGTGCCGGGCTTCGTGATGACGCCGCTCAACGCCCGGCTGTCCGCCGATCCCGAAAAGGTCGCAGCCCTGGCCGCCCGCACGCTGACCGGCCGCAACGGCCTGCCCGACGACTTCGCGGGCGCCGCGGTCTTCCTGGCGAGCGCCGCCTCCGCCTACGTCACCGGGCAGGCCCTCTTCGTGGACGGCGGGTTGTCGGTGCACTGAGGGGCTAGGGGCCCGCCCCCTCGCGGAACCCCGCCGCTGCGCCTCCCACCGCTCCTACGTTCCCTGCGCCTCCTGCGCCGACTCGCCATCGGCCCGCTCGCGCAGCGCCAGCCACTCCTGAAGCTCGATCAGGTTCCCTTCGGGATCCTCCAGGTAGGCGACCCGCATCCGATCGCCCATCGGGCCCGGTTCCCGGGTGAAAACCGCACCCCGCGAAGTCAGCTCGGTGTGGGCGGCGTCGAGGTCGTCCACCCGCAGTACCACCAGCGCGCGGTACCCCTCCGGCCGCGCCCGCAACTGCCCCAGCACGCCGGCCATCTGCGCCCGCTCCTGCAGCGCGATGGCGGCGTGTCCGGTGTCGGGGCTGAGCTTGGCGTACGGGCCGCTCTCGGCCTCGAACTGCGGCTGGAGCCCGAGCACGTCCCGGTAGAAGCGGTAGACGCCGGGGAAGTCGGACACCAACACGCGTATCTGGGTGAGTTCCATGCCGACCTTTCTAGCCCAGTTCCGGCCGGCTCCGGCTCTGGTTCCGGCTTCGGTTCCGCCGCGATCGGGATCTCTGCGAGAGGCCGCGGGAGTTCAGTGACACGCCTCGGTCCGGAGGCCCTGTTCGGGGTAGAGCGCGAGGTCGGGGCGCTGCTGCATGCATTGCTTGAGCAGCCACATGACGATGGCTCCGTGATCTCCGTCCGGCACCGGCTTGACCTCTAGTTTTCCGTTGATGAATTCGAGAGTGACGGCTTCCGGCGCGGTGCGGGCGAGTTCTTCGAAGTCCTCGACGGGCATCTGCGGGCGGTGTGCGGCGCTGGGGGTCATGGTGTCGCCTCCTCGACTCCATGGTGCCCCGGTTCTCGTGCGGACAGTTGTTGCGGTCATGCGTGACTCCGTTCTGTTGCGCGGGTCGCCTCCCGGATGCGCTGCACGTGGGTGTGGACGGCCGTGGGGGAGAGGCCGTGCGGGGTGGGGCGGGGTTCGTTGCGGCAGTCGGGGCAGAGGCCGCGGGGGAGGGCTTGGGGGTGGCGGGGGGCGCGGCAGTGGGTGCTTGAAGCGGGGGCGGGGTGGGGCGCCGTCGCGGAACGGTGGTGGTTCCGGGGCCGGTTGGGGCTCCGGTGGGAGTTTGGTGGTCAGGCGGGAGTGGGCCAGTTTGCCGGGGTGGTGGACGATCGGAGGGAGGCCCGCGGTGAGGTCCTGGGCCAGGTGGTCCGGGTCGCGCCCCGGGCCAGCCACTCGGCGGCCAGTGGTTCGAGGGCGGCGCAGTCGGCGGCGGAGAGTGTCATGCGGGGGTCCGTGCGGCCGAGGGCGACGAGGGCTGCGTAGGCCGGGGTGCGGGTGCGTGCCTGGTGTGGGGAGCCGTGCGGTGCTGGGGAGTGGTGTGGCCGCGGGGCCGGTGGCGGCGGTTCCGGTTCGCGTGCCGGTGCCGGGTCGCGCTGGGCGGCAGGTCCGGTGGGCACGCCAGACCGGTGTGGCGCCTTGTGGCAAACCGAACACAATCCGTCATCTGCGCTGGTGTGTGCGGGAGTTGGGCGGGTGGGTGGGTGAATTCCCTTCATCCTCCCGCTCCTTGAAAGCAGGGCTCGAAGCGCGGATCTCGGCGCCCGGGTCTCGGGTCTCGCGCGGTGTGCGGCCCCGGTCAGGGGTGGCGGCCCGCAAGGAAGCGGAATTCGTCGCCTTCCGGGTCGGCGAGCGGCGCCCAGCTCTCGTCGCCGGTTCGGCCGACGTCGGCGCGCCGGGCGCTCGACCGCAAGGCCGGTGAATTCACCGGCCGTTCCGGGGTCTCCCCGACTTACGAGGCCAACTGCTCAGGTGCGTGGTGGCCGGAGCCGGCCCGTCCAGCGCCACGTTCGGGCCGGTTGATCTCCGCCCAGACCACATCGAGGGAGAGGCCGAGGGCATCGGCGATCACCGCGATGGTCGGGAAGGCGGGGGTGGCCACGCGGCCCGACTCGATCTTCCGGAGGGTCTCCGGTGAGACGTGTGCGTCGAGCGCGATGTCGAGCATCGAGCGCTCCCCCCTGGCCCGACGTAGCAGGGCGCCGAGGCGCTGTCCGCGTTCGACCTCTTCGGGAGTGAGCGGCAACCTGACCATGGCTCCGATTCTAGTACCGGTATAGTTTGGCCGGTATAGTTTGACCGGTATAGTTATTG
This sequence comes from Streptomyces pinistramenti, assembly GCF_020564935.1. GTDB lineage: Bacteria > Actinomycetota > Actinomycetes > Streptomycetales > Streptomycetaceae > Streptomyces > Streptomyces pinistramenti. Next base: position 38,404 of record NZ_JAJCXB010000014.1, on the reverse strand, counting down.
GTTACGAGAAGGGCGCCGCATGATCGAGATCCTGAACCCCACCCTGCTGGCTCGGGCGAAAGGCACAGGTGCCCTGGTCGCTGACATCCTGCGGACGCTGAAGAGCCGTAGCGCGGTCGGCACGAACCTGCTGGACATCGACCGGTGGGCCAAGGCCATGATCATCGAGGCGGGGGCGCAGTCCTGCTACGTCGACTACGCGCCGTCCTTCGGCCGCGGCCCGTTCGGCCACTACATCTGCACGGCCGTCAACGACGCCGTGCTCCACGGACGGCCGTACGACTACACGCTTGCCGACGGCGATCTGCTGACACTCGACCTCGCCGTCTCCCGAGGCGGAGTCGCCGCGGACGCCGCCATCAGCTTCCTCGTGGGCGACGCGAAGCCCGCGGAGAGTGTCGCGATGATCGAGGCAACCGAACGCGCGCTGGCCGCAGGGATCGCCGCTGCCGGGCCCGGGGCCCGCATCGGCGACATCTCCCATGCCATCGGCACGGTCCTCAGCGAGGCGGGATATCCGATCAACACCGAGTTCGGGGGTCATGGCATCGGATCAACGATGCACCAGGACCCGCACGTGGCGAATACCGGACGGCCCGGACGTGGATACAAACTGCGCCCGGGTCTGCTGCTGGCCCTGGAGCCGTGGGTCATGGCGGACACCGCTGAACTCGTCACCGATGCCGACGGGTGGACGCTCCGCAGTGCGACCGGCTGCCGGACGGCACACAGCGAGCACACGATCGCCATCACCCGCGACGGAGCCGAAATCCTCACCTTGCCGTAGCGAGCGCAGCCGTGAGGGCGGCCTCAACTCAGCCTTCCATAGGAAAGTTTGGTTCACTCCGAGACGGGCTGGTCTGCCCCTTTTTGAATGGACAGGGGATGTATGGAGAACGTATGTTCCCTCTGTGTTCGGGCCGCCTCGGGGAGAGGCGGCCCGCTGCACGTGCCAGCACAGTGATCCAGCACCACGGGGGATTCCGCATGTCCCACATGCCCGTCGCACCGCCGCCGCCGTCATCCAACTGGTCCGTTCCGCGCGGCCCGCAGGCGGTTCTCCGCTCGCCTGTCGGGCTGTCGAAGGCCGTGAAGATGCTGCTCAGGCTCGTCGTCGTCGCCGATCTGTACGCGCTGTGGCAGGGGTGGCAGCTGTACGGTCTGGCCGGCCGCATCATCGGCGACTTCGGCTCGGTGACCGCGCAGGAGATCGACCGGGCGGACACGCTGTACGCGGCCTCCGGGAAGATTCAGGCCGTGGCCATGCTCGCGACCGCCGTGGTCTTCATCGTCTGGTTCCACCGGACCCGCGTCAACGCCGACGTCTTCGCCCCCGAGCACCACGCGAAGGGCCGGGGTTGGGCGATCTGGGGCTGGATCGTACCGGTGGTGAATCTGTGGTTCCCGCGGCGGATCGCGCTCGACACCTGGAACGCCAGTGCCGGTGCGAACTCCCCGTCCAGGGCGCTGGTCAACTGGTGGTGGACGCTGTGGATCGTGGACCTGATCTTCGGGCGCCTTGCCAGTACGCGGTACGCGCGGGCCGAGACGCCGGATGAGATCAGGGGGGCGCTCGCCGGGCTCATGGCGAGCGATGTGTTCGACATCGTGGCCGCCGTCCTCGCGATTCTCTTCGTGCGCCGCCTGACGCACATGCAGAACGAGAAGGCGCTGCGGGGGCCGACGCTCTGACCGTCGGTGGGCCAACGGTCCGGGGCCCGGGGCTCGGGTGAACGAGCCCCGGGCCCCGGGCTTTTGTTTCTCAGGCGCCCGCGCGGTCTTCAGGTGGCACAACGGCCTCGGCCACTCCCACCCTGGACAGGACGAGTCGGCTGCGGTGGGATGGCGCAACTCGGCCAACTGGCTGGGCTGTTGCACTGTTGGCACCGCCATGAAACGGAGGCGCAGAACAGATGACGCAGATGCCCGCACCGTGGGGCACGCAACGAATGGGGCCGTACGCGGCCACCACCGCGGTCCCGAAGTGCACCCCCGTGATCGACCCCGAAACGCAGATCGCGGTGATCGTGGATGAGCACGGCCGGACGGTCGAGCTGGGCAGCCACGGCACCAGCACGAGCGGCCTGACGCCCACCACGACCGCCCCCGGTGACGGGGCCGGTCCGGGCGGCGCGACCGACGCGGACAGCACCGAGTCGTACGACCAGGACCAGAGTTCCGGCTGATGGATGACGGCAGGTCGGTACTGGTGCTGACCACCCCCTACGACGTGACAGCGGACGTGGTGTTACGGCTGCTCGCCGAACGCCGGGTTCCCGTTGTCCGTCTCGACCCCGGCGCCGACCTGCACGAGGGTGCCTCGCTGACTGCCACGTACCGCACGGGCGGCCAGCGGGGCACCCTGCGCACGGCAAGCCGGGAACTCGACACCGCTCGGATTCGGTCCGTCTGGGTGCGTAGGCCCTCCCCCTACGAAGGGCCGCAGGGGTTGAGCGACCAGGACAGCCGGTTCGCCGCAGAACAAGCCCTGTGGGGCGTCGGGGGCATCCTCGCGTCACTGCCGGGCGCGCACTACGTCAATCACCCGTGGCACAACCGGGCCGCTGCGTCATCCGAGTTCAAGCCCGCACAGCTTTCGACCGCACGGCGCTGCGGATTCCTGGTGCCCGACACCGTGATCACCAACGACCCGGACGAGGCGCGCAAGTTCGTTGTCAGCCGGCCCGGCGGAGTGGTCTACAAACCGCTGTGGAACACGCCTTACCGGGTGGACGGCCGGCCGCACAGCGTGTGGGTCCGGGAGGTGCGCGGGGCCGAGATCACCGACGCCGTGTCCGTCTGCCCGCACATGTTCCAAGCCAGGGTGGACAAGGCGTTCGACGTGCGGGTGACCGCCGTGGGCGACCGGCTGTTCGGGGTCCGGATCGACAGCCCCGACCTCGACTGGCGTTACCGTCAGGACCTGATGACCTGCACACCGGTCGAGGTGCCCGAGTCGGCCGCCCGCGCGGTCGCCGCCTACCTCGCCGAACTCCGTTTGACCTACGGTGCGTTCGACTTCTCCGTAACCACCGACGGTGACTGGTACTTCCTTGAGTGCGATCCGAACGGCCAGTGGGCGTGGCAGCCGGCGGAGACCACCGCAGCGGTCGCCCACGCCATCGCCGACCAGTTGGAGAAAGGCCCCGACACGTGAGCACATCGGCTCAGCTTCGCAGCGTCCTGGCGGACAGGCTCACCGAGGACGGCACCTTCGCTGAACCCGAGTGGCGCAGCGCCGCCAGGACGGTTCCCCGCGAGCTGTTCACGGGGTCCTACTTCATGCCGGTGGCAGGCAGTGTCCCGACCGGCTACCGCCCTGTCCGGGAGGGCAAGCCCGGATGGCTGGAGGGGGTCTACTCCGACCACACGCTGATCACTCAACTCGACGGGCGCATCAGGCCCGACGACGTGACCGAGGGGACGGTGACCGGTTCCCCGTCGTCGTCGTCCACGCTGCCGTCGCTGGTGCTGCGCATGTGGCAGCAGCTCGGCGCCGAGGCCGGGCACCAGGTGCTGGAGATCGGCACCGGAACCGGCTACTCGACCGCCCTCGGCGCGCACCGCCTCGGGGACGCCCATCTCACCAGCATCGAGTACGACCCGGTGGTGGGCGGGGCTGCGGCGGCGGCGCTCAAGGCGGCCGGTTTCGCGCCCCGGCTGATCAACGGTGACGGGCTGCGCGGCGACCCGGACGGCAGGCGGTTTGACCGGCTCATCGCCACCTGCTCGGTCCGGTACATCCCGCTCCCGTGGCTGCACCAGGTGAAGCCGGGCGGAAAGATCCTGGTCACCCTGTCCGGGTGGAGCTACGCCAACTCCCTTGCGCTGCTCGACGTGACCGGCCCCGGGGAGGCAACGGGGCGGTTCCTGCCCGGCTACACCAGTTTCATGATCGCCAGGCCCCATGACCGGCCGCCCCGCCCGACGCCGGCCCTGCTGCCCGGAGAGGAACGCCCGAGCCGGATCGACCCTGCGAAGCTCGACACGTGGACCGGCGGGTGGGTCGCGCAGCTCGCGGCGCCCTCGGCCGAACGTATGGGGACGGGGGCGGCACAGATCCTCTGGGACGTATCCACCGGTTCGCAGGCCCGGACGGCACCTAACCCCAACGGCGGGTGGACCGTTGTGCAGCGCGGGCCCGTCCGCCTGTGGGACCGGGTCGAGCGGGCGGTGCAGCGCTGGCAGGCCGCCGACGAACCCCATCAGGAGGGATTCGGCATCACGGTCTCGGCCGCCGGCCAGCGAGTCTGGCTCGGCACCGAGGACGGGCCCGGCTGGGACCTGCCGATCTGACATACAGCGGTCCCAGCCGACGGCCTGGGGCCCGGGGCTCGGGTGATGAGCCCCGGGCCCCAGGCTTTTGTGTCTCAGGCGCCGTGCAGCGAACCGCTGTTGAGGCCCGTCACGAACTCGGACCAGGCCGCCGCCCGGAACACGAGCGCCGGGCCGGAAGGCCGCTTGGAGTCCCGTACGGGGACGAGGCCGGGGAGGGCGTTGTCGTTGACCTCCAGGCAACTCCCTCCGCTGCCGTCGCTGTAGGTGGACTTTCGCCAGGAGGCGGCGCCGGGGAAGTCCCGGGCGACCTCCAGGCAGTCGCCGCCGCTGCCGCCGCTGTAGCTGGACTTGTGCCAGGAAGCGGCGCTCAGGTCGTACTCACCGTGGTTCCTCATGGATGAATGCCTCCGCCATCGACTCGATCATGGCCAGTGACATTTCCGGTGACAGTGCGCTGGCCGCGAGGAGATCGTAGGACAGTTCGTACTGCGCGACCCGAGCCGGATCGTCCACCAACTGCCCTGTGCCGAGGCCCTGCAAGTAGGACAGCGGCGGAGCGTCCGGGAAGCGCATGAGTTTCAGCGTGCCTTCCAGCGAGGCATGCGCCCCGGCGTCGAACGGCAGCACCTGCACGATGATCCGGTGTCGGCGGATCAGTGCGGCGATGTGCTGAAGCGCCTCTGCCATCACCTTCCGGCCGCCGGTCGCCCGTCGCAGCACCGCCTCGTCCAGAACGGCCCACATCAGCGGCGTTGTTGGATCGTCGAGCAGTCGGGCTCGTTCCAATCGGGCGACGACCAGCTCATCGATGACCGACTCCGTCGCCGTCGGCTGATACGCGCGGAAAACGGCCCGCGCATACGCCTCCGTCTGCAACAAGCCCGGGATGAGCTGCGGTGCGTACTCCTTGATGGAGACCGCGATGGCCTCCGCCTCGGCCGCCTCCGCGAAGTGATCCGGGTACTTCGATTTCGTGGCCGCTTCGCAGTTGCGGGTGAAGTAGCCGTCCGTGCCGAGGATTTCGTCTATGCGGGCGGCGTACTCGGGGAGCATCCGGCGGGTACCGGCCTCCAGTTGGCCGATGAACGAGCCGCTGACGAAGAGGGCGGCACCCAGTTCGTCCTGCGACAGGTTGGCCTTCTCGCGTTGGTGACGTAACTCGGCGCCGAGCATCGCGCGGGGTGATGACGACGGGTCGAGACGCTTCGGTCCGGGCATGAGAACTCCTGGTCAGCCAGCCGGATGTGTTGGATCTGCGCCACTTTTCAGGCTAGCCGAGTCCGGCCACGCTGGGTGAAGAACATCACTACTGAGCGTGGAAGGTGGTAGGGCGATGGCGATGAGTGAGCGGCGTCGGGCGGCGGCGGAGCGGCTGGGCGAGGCAGAGGACATCGTGCGGGTGGTGGACGAGTCGTTGCGGGAGTTGGGGGTGGCACTGCCGTCGTTGCGGGTGGATCCGGTCTCGTGCGTGATGGCCGACCCGCAGCCGTTGATCGAACTCGGGCGGTGCAATCTCGCCACGGCGCGGCGGCTGGTGGAGGTGCTGGAAGGGTGCCGGCCGTGACGGGGGCGGAGTGCGGGCGGTACGTGGTGGATGCGCGGGACGGGCGGATCGGGCGGGTGATGGGGCGGGAGGGGCCATATGTGCAGTTGCGGCCTCCTGGGGGCGGGCGGGAGTGGGACTGCCCGCCGGACGCGGTGCGGGCCGTGATGCCCCGGGAGGAACTGTGGGCCAGGGTCGCGGAGTTGAATCTGGCGAGCAGGCTGCCCTGAGCGCGGGGGCGCGTCCGTGCCGGGACGCGGGTGGTCAGTTCGGGGAACGAGGCTGGTGCCGCGTGCCGTTCGGCGGGTGCGTCGGCCGTCTGCGGGCGCGTGCGGCCAGGTAGCCCTGCCGCAGGGTCAGCACCGCCCAGACGCCGCCGATCGCGGCCAGCCAGCGGGTGCGCAGCAGCAGGGCGCCGGTGATCAGGCCGGCGGTGACCGCCGCGTCCATGAGGGTCACCGAAGCGTCCCGTACCCACTGTGCGTTCCGGTTCATCGCTGCGCCCTCACGATCGGTCTGTCCCCGGATACAACGAGGGGCGGGCCGATCCGGTGGGCACGTAGGCGCAGGTGCAGGCGGATGGCGGTACGGCCTCCCGGTCCGGTCGGCGTCCGGATCGTGTGGTGGCGCGACACGCGGGCCGGGCGCACCTGTGGGCGGGCGGGCCGGGAGACGATGCCCGGCGGGGGCGAGTGGGGGCCGGCTTCCCGGGAAGGGCGGGCGATGGACGGCGGCCGAAGCGGAGACCACGGAAGGGACAGGCCCGGCGGTACGGGGACGGTGGAGCAGCCGAATCTCGTCGCGCCGGTGGATGTTCCCGCGCTTTCCGTGCGGTTCTGGGTGCTGGTGGTGGCCACCGGTGTGCTGGCGGGGCTCGCGGGTGCCGCCCTGATGGCGCTGCTGCACGCGGTGGCCCACCTCACGTATTCCTACCGGTCGGGGAGCTTTCTGGCCGCGGTCGAGCAGGCCGGTGCGCCGCGCCGTGTGGTGGCCCTGGCCGTCGCGGGGGCGGTGGCCGGGGGCGGCTGGTGGCTGCTGCGGTGGTGGACGGGGCCCGGCGGCTCGGAGGTGAGCGTGGCGCTGTGGCGGGACGCGGGGCGGCTGCCGCTGCGGCGGAGTCTGGGCACGGCGGTGCTGTCCGTGGTGATCGTCGGCATGGGCGCCTCGCTGGGGCGGGAGGCGGCGCCGCGGCTGGCCGGTGCCGCGCTGGCCTCCCGGCTCTCCGACTGGGCCCGCATCGACACCGCGCACCGCCGGCTGCTCGCCGCCTGCGGCGCCGGAGCCGGCATGGCCTGCGTCTACAACGTCCCGCTGGGCGGGGCGCTGCTGACGCTTGAGGTGATGCTCGGGGTCCTGTCGCTGCGGCTTGCCCTGCCCGCACTGGCCGCCTCGTGCATCGCCACCGCGGTCTCCTGGACCGTGCTGCCCACCGGGCCCACCTACCGGCTGCCCGACGTGCCGCTGTCCGCCTCGCTGGCCGTGTTCGCCGTGCTGCTCGGTCCCCTCGCCGGGCTGGCCGCGGTCGGCTGGGTGCGGATGATCCGGATCGCGCACGCACACCGGCCCACGGGGTGGCGGCTGCACGTCGCGCCGTTGCTGGTGTTCACCGCGGTCGGCGCGCTGGCCGTCCCGTATCCGCAACTGCTCGGCAACGGCAAGGACATCGTCCAGCTCTCCCTCGGCGGGCTGCTCGCCGCCCCCACGCTGGTGGCCCTGCTCTTCCTCAAGCCGATCGCCACCGCCGGGAGCCTGGGCAGCGGGGCCAGCGGTGGTCTCTTCACCCCGACGGTGGCCACCGGCGCCCTGCTCGGTTCCCTCGCCGGGCTGGGCTGGACGCATCTCTGGCCCGGACCTGCCGCCGGATTCGCGGTCATCGGCGCGGCCGCCGTCCTCGCCGCCGCCATGCAGGCACCCGTGGCCGCCGTCGTCCTCATGCTGGAACTCACCCGCACCGTCGACGCGCTGATGGTCCCCCTGCTCCTCGCGGTCACCGGCGCCATGCTCGTCTCCGGCCGCCTCGACACCCCCTCCATCTACTCCGTACGCCTCCCGGCCCAGTGAGGGCGCGGGCCGTACGGCTCGGATCGGGCGGGGGTGCCGGGCCGGGGGTCAGCGCTTGATGCGGATGCGGTTGAGCTGGTCCTCGCCCCGGGGGCCGGTGCCGGACTTGTCGACGACGTAGGCGGTGCCGTGGGCGATCTCGATGTGGTTGGGGTTGGCCCCCGTGGTCACGGTCTTGACGACGGATCCCTTGCGGGGGTCGATGAGGGAGACGGTGGCGGTGGTGCGGTTGGCCACCACGACGGTGTGGGAACGCGGGTCGCTCGCGACGGCGAGGGTGCCGTCGCCGGTGGGCACGGACGTGGTGACGGTGCCCTTGCGCAGGTCGACCACGGAGAGGGAGCCGGCCTTCTGGTCGGCGGTGTAGGCGGTGCGGCCGTCGCGGGAGAGGGCGATCGAGATCGGGCCTTCGCCCGTGGGGATGAGCCGCGGGGCCTTGGCGCGGGGGGACGCCTCGATGATCTGGTTGCCGTTCAGGTCGGTGGCGTAGGCCGTGCCGGTGCGTTCGTTGAGGGCGAGGCCCGCGGGGCCCGCGCCCGCGACCGTGACGCGCTTCTTCTCCTTGTAGGTACGGGTGTCGAAGGCGACGAGCGAGCCGTCGCCGAAGCCGCTGGCCCACGCGGTGTTGTGCCGCTCGTCCACGACGACCTCGCGGGCGTGGTTCACGCCCGGGAGCGTGGCGAGGTGCTTGCCGGTGCGCTGGCTGTAGACGGCGACGGAGTTGTTGCGGGTGTTGGTCGTCCAGACGGTGTTGTGCCTGTCGTCCACGGCGACCCCGTAGACCGCCTCGACGGCGCCGGTGGCCGTGTCCGTGACCGGCGGCGCGTAGGACGCCTTCACCTTCATCGACCGCGGATCCACCTTCACCAGCGCGGAGTTGGTGACCGGCGGGCGGCCTACCGAGGCAGTGGCCCAGAGCACGTGGTTCCGGTCCGAGTACGCGGACTGGTAGAGCCCTTTCGCCAGGGGAGCGGCCGTGACGGGCTTGGCTGCGGGGGCGGCCTTGGCTACGGCGGCCTTGTCCGCGGGAGCGGCGGCGTGCGCGGCGCCCGGCAGGGCCAGCGTGCTGCCCGCGGCGACGGCCACGGCGGTGGCGGCGATCCGGCGGATGCGGAGGGTCAATGAAGACATGCGGCGTCAATCTCCTTGGCGGGGGTGCCTCTTGGGGCCGGCTCGCGGGAAGCGGTCCAGGAATAAGTTAGCTTAGGCTTGCCTAACTTGAGGCTGGTTTTGGTGTGGCGCCCGTCACGTCATCGGTGTTGCCGCATGGCGCATCGGCGCCGGGTGTGCCCGCGCGGCTGCCGGGTGGGGGTGACCGGAACCCCAGAATGATCAAGGTCAGCGACGTCTGTATGCTCACCGGTTCTGCGTGGAAGTGTCACTCGCCCGCAGAGAGCATCGACACGAGGGGGACGCAATGGTCTGGGGGACCACGCCCAGCCCGCCCAGCTCAGGAGGAAGCGGCGGCGCTACTCAGATCAATAGCCCGACGAAGCTGCGCCAGTCCGGTAACAACTCCCTGGACATCGCCGGTGAGTTGCACGCCAAGGGGTGTGGCGCCAAAGACGAGAGCATGCGCGCGGCCACAGCTTTCAAGGGGGCTTCCTGGGACGGCAGGTTGGGCAGAACCATGGATCAGACGGTGGAGACCTGGAGTGACCAGGTCGCACGGCTCGTCAGAACCTGCCGCGAGATACATGCCAAGTGCACCACCACCGCCGACAACTACGAGCGGTCGGAGCACGAGAACGCGGCGACGTTCAAGTCCGTGCCCCCGTCCACGCCCTTCGGATGAGGTGACAGCGCATGGTGACGTACGAACAGCTCTACCACCTCGACCTGAACGGCCTGAATGGCGCCGTCGAGGCATGGGACACCCAGATACGCCGCCTCGAATCCCTGGGCGACGCATTCACCCGCGACGTCTCCAAAACGTTCCATCAGGCAGGTTGGCAAAGCACCGACTTCACCTCGGTGATGGCATCCAACCAAATCAAGGATGCCGATAAGGAACTCGCGGACGCAGTCACGGAGGCCAAGGGCATCCGTGATATTTTGCGCGACGCCCGCAGTAGGTTGAAGAAACATAAAGCGGACCTCCACGAACTCGCCGATGTGGAGGCGAGGGACCGAGGCTTGGTGGTCAGTGGCACCGGCCGCGTCGAGGCCCGCAACGACATCACCAAGGACCTCCCAGACCAAGACGACGTCGACAACCGAGAGATCCTTGCCCTGCAGAAAGCAAAGATCGAAGATTTCACCGGCAGGATCGAAAAAATCCTCGGAGACGCAGACGAAACGGACGAGCTCGCCTCCCAGGCTCTCCACAGCAACACTGTCGGCAAAGCAGAGGATGGCTTCAAGGGCAAGGTCTACACCTCAATCAGCTCGTATAAGAAAGCTTCCCAGAAGGACTCTGGCGTCGGCGTGGGCAGGCTCGATGCCAAGAAGCCATGGGGTAGTGACACCATCAAGCCGGTGGCGGAGTTCCTCAGCTACAAGGGATGGATCAACGCTGGAGATTCTGCGCTTCATGGGAGGGGAGGGGAAGCCTGGAAGTATTTTATTGGTGGTACTCCACCGAATGCCCTCTCCTCGATGGCGAATACATTGGGGATCAAGCTCGGTGCGGGTGGCGGGACTGTCATCAACAAGGTGGGTTCCGGAATCATCAAGGGTGCAGGGAAGGTATTCGGTTGGCCTGTTGCTCTCATTGCGACCGGCATTGACTATGCCTATACGCCCGAGGCTGATCCGGAGAAGAAAGAGAAGCAGAGCCGGAATGTAGGGCCGGACCAGTTCAACCGGGAGTATGGGAAGGGGAAGGCTCGTGGAGGGAACGGATCGGCCGCGTAGGTCTCCGCGCAGGAGGTTCGCTCCTCTGTGGGATCTGAACAGGCTGCTTGGGTCTTTCTTGAATCTTAAAGCGTTCCCGGTGATCCTCTTTAGCTGCCTGGCGACCTTCGCAGGTCTGGGAGGGTTCGTCCTTGGACTTGTGGAGGGACGCGGGTTGCTGAGTCTCCTTGGCAGCCTTGCGCTGGGTGCCGTCGGGGCGGTCCTGTTGATGGCGTCCGTTCTGGAGCATTCAAAAAAGTGAACCCCTTCGGAGATGGCTATTTCCTCCTACTGCGTGGAACCAGGAGGAGGATTCGCCAACAGCGTCCTGTTGTGGCCCGGGGATTCTGGGTGTGCGGCGGCGCCGTCACCGGTGGGTATGTGTGCGGTGAGGTGCGGTCACCTCATCAGGGTCGCGTTAATGCGCGTGCGGATCAGGGCCGCATGGGCCTCGTCGAAGCCGGTGAGGAGGTCCGGGGCTTCATCCACGGGAAGCGCGCTTTCTCGCCGGCACCGGTTTCGTGGAACGTCGTCGCCAGACCGTCGAGCGCGAGGGTCAACTGCCAGGGATCGTTGACCTCGCGCTGCGTTGCCGCCGCGCGGCGGTGAAAGGTGGACGTGTCCTCGAAGCGGCGCTGTTGTGCGTACGTTTCTTCGGCGTGATGCCAGGCCCGTGCCTCGCGAGAGCGGTCGCGGAGACGGCACCTCGCTGTGCTCCCGCGTCCGGAGCCGGTCGAATCCGGTCTCACGGCAGAGTGCCGGCAACGTGACGAACTGCTCCTTCTTGGCGTCCAGTTGACGGGCATGCGGTCTGATCAGGCCGATCGCGTTCAGGGCGAGCGCTTCCCCCGGCTGGTCGCCCAGCTCCCGGCGCAGCGCCAGGGCGTCTCCGTGATGCTCCGCGGCCGCGACGAGGCGGTGCGACTGGGAGTACGCCTTGCCCAGGCCGGCCAGCAGCTCGACCTGACCGGCTCGATGGCACTCTCCGGGCGGCCTGCAGGCCGGTCGCGCCCATGGCGAACCACTCGACGAAGGGGTTCATCCGGGCGGGTAACGGGCAATAGCGCGGGGAGTTCCCAGGCGATGCGATCAAGGCCCGCTTTCGGCCTGTGCGGCTGCCAGGAGGCTGCCGTGCTCCTGCTCGTGCCGGAGCAGGGCGGCGGCGTGGTCCAGGAAGGCCGGCGGCTCGACGCCGTCGGTCGGCGGGTCGAGCGGGAGCGGCGATTCGGACACCTTGAAACGGGTCCGCGGCCTGGGCCGCGTGCAGGTGCCAGGGCAGCGTGTGCGTGCAGCGCGACCGCCTTGCTGCCGGCGGGCTCCTCACGCTGCGCCTGGTCGATCGCGCAGGCCAGCAGATCGTGGAACTCGAAGCGGTCGGGCGCGGTCTGCGTCAGGAGATGCGCGCCGATCAGGACGTTCCAGCAAGTGCTGTGTCGATGGGCGGGATGACCGGCCGGCCGCGGCGGAGTACTCGTTGTTCACGGCCAGGGCCCCGCGGCACACCCGGCGGACATTTTTCCCGATGAACCGATACACCAGCCCCGCTGGCTCGTTGGCCCTGTGCAGCGTGTGAGTTGCGGCCGGGAGCGCAGGTGAGCCACCGGCCCGGTCGGCGTTGAGCACAAGGACCTTCGTCAGGGGACGGCAAGCATGAACAGGAAGTCCGGCGACCGCGACCGTCGTCTGCCGCTGACCGTCGCGCAGACCGGGGTGTGGTTCTCCCAGCAAGTGGATGCGGCGAACCCCATCTACCGTGCCGCCGAGTACGTGGACATCCACGGCCCGGTCGACCTGGACGTGCTTCGCGCCGCGCTGCGCCGTGCCGTGGCCGACACCGAGGCGTTGCAGGTCCGCTTCGAGACGGACGACGAGGGCGACGTCTGGCAGGTGGCCGACCGGTCGCCGGACTGGCCGCTGCCGGTGGTGGACCTGCGCGACGTCACCGATCCGACGGCCGGGCCGATCGGCCGGCCCGTCATCGAGCCCTCGGCAGCCGCTCCCGCGCCCGTCCCCGGTGCCTGGACCGGGGCCCGGCAATGGATGTGGGCCGACCTGCGCCGGCCGGTCGACCTGCGCCGCGGTCCGCTCTTCAGCTTCGCGGTGCTGCAACTGCCCGATGACCACTGCGTGTTGTACCTGAGCATCCACCACATCCTTCTGGACGGTTACGGCTTCTCGCTGTTCATCCAGCGCGTCGCCGAGCTGTACACCGCCCTTGAGGCCGGCAAGGAGTGCCCGCCCGGCCGCCTGGGATCCCTGGCCGAGCTGCTGGCCGACGAGGCCGCGTACCGGACGTCCGAGCGGTTCAGCCGCGACCGCGAGTTCTGGGCCGCCCAACTGGCCGGGCGCCCGGCCACCGCCGATCTCGCGGACCGGCGGCCCTCGGCCCCGCACGGCTTCGTACGCGAGACCGGGTACGTCCCGGCGCCCGCCGCCGACGGGCTGCGGGCGCTGGCGCGGCAGTGCAGGTCAGGACTGCCCGCGGTGGCCATGGCGGCACTGGCCCTGTACGTGTACCGGATGAGCGGCAGCACCGACGTGATGCTGGACCTGACGGTGACGGGCCGCTCCGGCACGGTGGCCCGCAGCGTGCCGGCCATGCTGGCCAACATCCTGCCGCTGCACGTGGAGCTCGGCCCGGACACCAGCGTGCGCGAGCTGGTACGCCGCACCTCCGAGCGGGCCCGCGGCCTGCTGCGCCATCAGCGCTATCCGTCGCAGTACCTCGTCCAGGACCTCGGATTCGTTCCCACCGGCGGCTATCTGGGCGACTGGGGCATCAACATCATGGGCTACGACCCGCAGCTGAGCTTCGGACGGCATCCGGCCACGCTGCACAACCTCTCCAACGGACCGGTCACCGGCCTCGGCGTCAACGTCTATGAACGGACCGCCGACGGCTCACTGCGCATCGACTTCAACGCCGACCCCGCCCTGTACGACGCCGAGGCCACCGCCGCCCACCACCGCCGCTTCCTGACCCTGCTGGAGACCCTCGCCGGCGCCGAGCCCGGACAGACCGTCGGCGGCATCGACCTCCTGTCGGCCGTCGAACGCCATCAGGTGACGACCGGCTGGAACGACACCGCCCGCGCGGTACCCGCCACGACCCTGCCGGACATCTTCCGGGCACAGGCACACAGCACACCGGCCGCCACCGCGCTGGTCTGCGGCGACCTCACGCTTTCCTACGCCGAACTCAACGCGCGGGCCAACCGGCTGGCACACGCGCTGATCGAGCGCGGCGCCGGTCCCGAAACGTTTGTGGCGCTCGCCCTGCCGCGTTCGGTCGACCATGTCGTCGGCCTGCTGGCCGTACTCAAGACGGGTGCGGCGTCCGTACCGGTCGACCCGGGCCTGCCGGCCGAGCGCATCCGCTTCCTGCTCGCCGACACCCGCCCGCGATGCGTGCTCACCACGACCGCCACCGCCCGGCGCCTGCCCGCAGGTACGGCCACGCTGCCGCTCGACGACCCGGCCGCACTCCGCACGTTCGCGCGTCTGCCGGACGCCGACCCCACCGACGCCGACCGCCCGGCCCCCCTGTCACCGGGCCATCCCGTGTACGTGAGCTACACCTCCGGTTCCACCGGCCGACCCAAGGGCGTGGTCGTCGAACACCGCCAGATGACCAACCTCTTCTTCGATCACGAGGCCGAACTGATCGGCCCGGAGGCCGCCGCTGCGGGCCGCCGGCTGCGCGCCGCGCTGACCGCCGCCTTCTCCTTCGACACCGCCTGGGTGGGAATGCTGTACCTGGCCGCAGGCCATGAGCTGCACCTCGTCGAGGACGCCGTACGCATCGACCCGCCGGCCCTCGTCGACTACATCGCCAAGCAGCGCATCGACTTCCTCGACCTCACCCCCACCTACCTCCACCAGCTCATCGCCGACGGGCTGTTCACCGGCGACGGGCACCGGCCGCGGGTCCTCATGGTGGGCGGCGAGGCCATGGACGCCGCACTGTGGGAGACCCTGCGCGCCCAGCCCGGCACCCACGCGTACAACTACTACGGGCCCACCGAATGCACCGTCGACGCGGTGTACTGCCGCCTCACCGACCACGGCGACCACCCGGTCATCGGGCGCCCCGGCCACAACATCCAGGCGTACGTGCTGGACGGCCTGCTCCACCCGATGCCGCCCGGTGTGCCCGGCGAGCTGTATCTGGCCGGCGACCAGATCGCCCGTGGCTATCTCAACCAACCCGACCTGACCGCCCAGCGGTTCCTCGCCAACCCCTTCGCCACTCCCGGCGCTGCCGGCTCCCGCATGTACCGGACCGGCGACCGGGCGCGCTGGACGGCGGACGGCGTCCTGGAATACCTCGGCCGCATCGACGAGCAGGTCAAGATCCGCGGCTTCCGGATCGAACCGGGCGAGATCGAGACCACGCTGGCCCGCCACCCGGGCGTCGCCCAGGCGGTGGTGACCATACGAGAGGACTCCCCGGGCGATCAGCGCCTGACCGCGTACGTGGTGCCCGCGACCCGTCCGGTGGCCTATCCGGCCGCCCGCGCAGCCACCCATGCCGACGCTGATGCCGCGCCTCGCCCCGGCCCCGGCTCCGTCCCCGACCTCTGGCCCGCACACTCCGCCTCCCCGCTGGACGCCGCCGCACTCCGCTCCTGGGCCACCGCACAGCTGCCCGCCTACATGGTCCCCGGCGCCTTCGTCCTCCTCCAGGAGCTGCCGCTGACCACGAACGGCAAGCTCAACCGCGCCGCCCTGCCCGCCCCCGAAACCCCCGCGGCCCCTGATGGCCGGCAGCCGGACAGCCCGCAGGAGAAAGCGCTCTGCGCGCTGTTCGCCGAGGTCCTGGGCGTGCAACAGGTCGGCATCGACGACGACTTCTTCACCCTCGGCGGGCATTCGCTGCTGGCCGCCAAGCTCATCAGCCGCATCCGCGCCGCCCTGGGCACCGAGCTGTCCATCGGCGCACTCTTCGAAGCCCCCACCGTCGCCGGCCTCGTCCGGCTGCTGGAGACCGGCTGCCGGTCGGACGGTTTCGACATGCTCCTGCCGCTGCGCGCCCACGGCTCCCGGCCGCCCCTGTTCTGCGTCCACCCCTCCGGCGGCCTGAGCTGGTGTTACGCCGGGCTGCTCCGCCACCTGGGAACGGACCGCCCGGTCTACGGACTCCAGGCCCGCGGCCTGGACCTCACCGGCACCGGCACGCTGCCCACCACTTTCCAGGAGCTGATCACCGACTACGTCGAGCAGATCCGCACCGTGCAACCCACCGGCCCTTACCACCTGTTGGGCTGGTCATCCGGCGGCGCGCTCGCACACGCCATCGCCGCCCGGCTGCAAGGGGCGGGCGAGCGCGTGGACCTCCTGGCCATGCTCGACTCGCGCCCCATCGACCCGCACGAAATGACGGGTTCGGCACTGGAGGAGCGCGACATCCTCGCCGCGCTTCTCGAAGCCGCAGGCCACGCCCCGACCCGTACCGGCCGCCCGCTGACCGCCTCCGGCGACGCGGACGACGGCAGCAATGACGTGCCGGCCTCCCTGAAAGCCTTGAAAGAGCACCCCACTCTCGGCGAACGCCAACGCGCACGGGTCACCCAGGTGTTCACCCACACCGTCGAGCTCCTCCCGACCTTCACCGAGAGCGTCTTCGACGGGGACCTCCTGTACTTCCACGCGACGCACGGCAAACCGGCCCATGCGCCGTCCGGCGAGGTGTGGCGTCCGCTGGTGACGGGCCGCATCGAAAGCCGCGACGTCGCGTGTACGCACAACGCCATGACCCAGGCGGCCCCGCTGGCCCACATCGGCCGGGAACTGGCCGCGCACCTGGACACCGTCTCCGCGCACTGAGAGGTGCTCCTATCGGCCCGCTATGTCGATTCCGCTCTTGCCCGCGCTCGCTGCGGCCGGAGCTGCGGCCGGGGCCGGACGCGGAGGAAGTGTCTGGGCCGCTGAGGCGGAAACGGCTGCCTCCGGGGTGGGCTCGGCGTTCAATTCTGTGCGCATCTGCTTGCTGAAGCCGAAGAAGTAAGTGGCCAGGAAGCCGGTGACGTAGCCGACGGCCAGGCCGATGGCGTAGATGACGAGGGTCGTGCCGATGTCCTGATTGCCCTTGACCAGAGGGAACAGGGCCCAGCCCGAGGGGCCGATGGCGGTGGAGCCGACGGCGTCGCCGAGCTGGTTGAAGAGGCCGATGAAACCGCCGCCGAACGCGCCGCCGATGCAGGCCGTGATGAAGGGGCGGCCGAGGGGCAGTGAGACGCCGTAGATCAGCGGTTCGCCGACGCCCAGGAAGCCGGCCGGGAGCGCGGACTTGATGGTGGCGCGGATCGAGCCGTTGCGCGGCAGCCGGAGGTAGACGGCGAGGGCCGCGCCCACCTGGCCCGCGCCCGCCATGGCGAGGATGGGCAACAGGACGGTGTAGCCCTGCTGTTCGATGAGGGTGGTGTGGATGGGGATGAGGGCTTGGTGCAGGCCCAGCATCACGAGGGGGAGGAAGAGGCCGCCGAGGACGAACCCGGCGAGCGCGCCGCCGTGTGCCAGGAGCCAGTTGGCGAGCGTGCCGATCGCGGTGGAGACCTCGCCCGCCGCGTACATCAGGCCGAAGAGGGTGACCAGGCCGGTCACCAGGATCGTGAGGGTCGGCGTGAGCAGGACGTCCAGCGCCTCCGGCACGGACTTGCGGCACCACTTCTCCACCTGGACGGCGAGCAGCGCGGCCGCCAGGGCGCCCAGCACACCGCCCTGGCCGGGGGAGAGCTTCTGGCCGAACGCGGTGATGTCCGCGACGCCGGGGAAGACGATGACCGCGGCGACCGCACCGCCGATGACGGGCGTGCCGCCGAACTCCCTGGCGGTGTTGTAGCCGACGAAGACGGCGATCAGCGACATGAAGCCGGAGGCCATCGCGGCCAGCGCGGGGACCACCGAGGGGAGCCAACCGAGGTTGGTCAGCAGGCCGTTGATGCCCGCGATGATGCCGCAGCCGATCAGGGCGGGGATCAGCGGGACGAAGATGTTCGCGACCCGGCGCAGGAACAGTTTGGCCGGGGTGGCGTTCTTGGCCTTCCGGCGGGCCTTGAGCGCGGCTCCCTGGGCGGCGAGGTCTTCGGCGGTGGTGAGGGGAGCGGCGGCGTCGGCCGGGGGTGACTCCGGGGCCGGGGCTTGGGGTTCGGCGGCGGCAGCGGGGGATGCCTCTTGGGCCCCGGCCGTGCCGGGCGCGGGCGCGCGGCCCAGCTCGACGAGGCGCTCGAATTCCGGGGTGACGCGGGCGACCGCTCCCGGGCCCAGCACGATCTGGTACGTGTCGTCCTCGACCACTCCCATGACCGCGGGCAGCGCCTTGAGCGCGTCGTCCTGGACCAGCGAACGGTCCTGGATGCCGAGGCGGAGCCGGGTCATGCAGTGGGCGACGGACGTGACGTTCCTGGCGCCGCCGACGAGAGGGAGGATCGCGGCGGCGGTGGCGCGGTTCTTGTCTTCGGACATGTGCGGTGCCTTGCTGTGCGGACAACGAGGAGGGGGCTGCGGGGGGGGATCAGGGTGTGCGGGTGGCTTCCAGGGCGGCTCGCAGGTGGCCGTGGGAGGCGTCCAGAAGGCGGGCCGTGGTGGGGGCGTCGGTTCCGCCGATGACCATGAGGATGGCGTTCTTCACCTCGCCGTCCGTCGCGGCGAGCGCGGTCTCTATCTCCTCGTCGGACGCGCCCGTGGCGAGCGCGACGATGCGCCGCGAACGGGCCTGGAGCTTCTCGTTGGAGGCCCGGACGTCGACCATGAGGTTTCCGTAGGTCTTGCCGAGCCGGATCATGGTGATCGTCGAGAGCATGTTGAGCACGAGCTTCTGCGCCGTGCCGGCCTTGAGGCGGGTGGAGCCGGTCAGCAGCTCAGGGCCGACGACGACCTCGATGCCGTGCTCGGCGGCCGCGGCGAGGGCCGATCCGGCGTTGCAGGACAGGCCGACGGTCAGCGCGCCCAGGGCACGGGCGTGCTCGACGGCGCCGACCGCGTACGGAGTGCGGCCCGATGCGGAGATGCCGACGACGGTGTCCTCGGCGGTCAGGCCGAGCGCGGTCAGGTCTTCGGCGGCCAGCGCGGCGCTGTCCTCGGCGCCCTCGACGGCGGTGACCATCGCGGACGGACCGCCGGCGATCAGGCCGAGCACCTCGGTGGGGTCGGTGTTGAACGTCGGCGGGCACTCGCTGGCGTCCAGCACACCCAGCCGGCCGGCCGTGCCCGCGCCGGCGTAGATCAGCCGGCCGCCTTCGGCCATCCGTGCGGCGATGCCGTCGATGGCGGCCGCGATCCGCGGCAACTGCGCGGCGACGGCGGCCGGGACGGTCGCGTCCTCGTCGTTCATCGTCCGGGCGATCTCCAGGGTGGAGCGCCGGTCTATCTCGGCCAGCTCGGGGCGGAACGCCTCGGTGGTGAGGGTGTCCAGCTGGGCCCGCAGGTGGGCGTGGTCGGCGGTGGAAGTCATGGGGGCGGCTCTTTCCGGCTCGTACGGACGGATCTGTACGACGTGCTGTGAGGCGACGTGCTGAAGGGAAGGGAGGGGAGCTGCGGTGCCTGGGGTGTGGTGGCGCCGGTCAGCGGTGGGGGCGGGGGGAGTGGCGGTGCGCCAGTGCTTCGTAGGAGGCGGACAGGGCGGGGGCCGCGATGTCGTACGTACGCTGCGCGACTCCTATGAACAGGCAGTCGACGACGAGGAGTTGGCTCGTTCGGGACGACATGGCGGCGGGGCGCAGCTCGCTTTCGCGGGCCGTGGACGTCGTCAGGATGTGGTCGGCGTAGGACGCGATCTCGCCGTCCGGGCGGCCGGTGATCGCGATGGTCGTCGCGCCGTGGTCGAAGGCGACCCGCAGCGGCTCTATGACGTCGGTGGTCCGGCCGGAGTGGGTGATCGCGAGGGCGACGTCGCCGGCCCGCATTTGCACGGCGTTCGTCACCGCGAGGTGCGGGTCCGCCGGGGCATGCGCTATCAGGCCGATGCGCAGCAGCTTCTGGACCAGATCCTGGCCGACCAGATTCGACGCCCCTATGCCGTACACGTCGATGCGGCGGGCCGAGACCAGCGCGGCGACGGCCGCTTCGAGCTGGGTGACGTCAAGACCCGCCGCGGTGTCCGCCAGGCACTGCTGCTCCTCCTGCGCCAGCTTCGCGACGACGTCGGTGAGGGTGTCGTCGACCGCTATGTCGGCGGTGACGGCCGGGGCGCCGCCGGCCTCCTGCTGCGCGGCCAGCGCGGCGAGGGCGAGCCGCAGGTCGCGGTAGCCGGGGTAGCCCAGCAGGCGGGAGGTGCGGACGACCGTCGCCTCGCTGGTGCCCGTACGCTCCGCCAGGCCGGTGACGGTGAGGGCGGCGCAGCCCGCCGGGTCGCCCGCGACGGCCTCGGCGACCCGCTGCATGGAACGGGTCATCGACGGGCCGAGGGTGCGGACCTTGGCTGCCAGCGCCGCAGGGGCGGGTGGGGCCGGGGCCGGTCGGGTGTCGACGGCCGCGTCCTTGAAAGTTTCCTTCAGGCTGCTGCTCACAACTGAAAAGTAATTTCATCGGCTGGTCGCGTCAACACCTCCCTTTCCGGCCTGTGGAAAACCCGGAACGCCGGCCGCGGCCTGTGGATGACGGGCCTGTGGACAGCGGCGGATCGATGTCGGTGGTCCGCGAGAGAATGGAAGGCATGGAGCTGGAACAGGCATTGCATGCCGCGCGGGCGCTGGTGCTCGCCGATCTGATGGCGGACGAGGTTGCCGACGCGGACATCGTCTCGCTGGTCGAGGACGCGGTCGTCCACCGCAGATGGTGGGTGGAGCAGTGGCCTGAAGGCGTGGAGTTCGTCGCCGGACTGGTGGCGCAGGACGTGCAGGACGCCCTGCTGGAACGGTACGGCCGCTGGCCGCTGTGCCCGGTGTGCACGGAGTCGGGTGATCCGCATGCGCTCGACGTGGAGCCGGAGTTGGGGCCCGACCCGCACTGGGTCTGCCCGAAGACGGCCGTGACGGTCTCCCCCGTCGGCGGGCTCGGCAAGCCCCTGGAGCAGTGAGGTGAGCACGCCCGGCGGGCCGCCGGAGGGCGGCGCGGTGGTGTCCTGCGGCCGTCGGGAGCCCTGACGTGGCGATCTATATCGACCCGCCGACCTGGCCGGGACACGGCCGCCTGTGGTCGCACGTCGTCAGTGATGTCTCGTTCGACGAACTGCACCGCTTCGCGGACGGCATAGGCGCGCCCCGCAGGGCCT
Organism: Streptomyces pinistramenti; assembly: GCF_020564935.1. Taxonomy (GTDB): domain Bacteria; phylum Actinomycetota; class Actinomycetes; order Streptomycetales; family Streptomycetaceae; genus Streptomyces; species Streptomyces pinistramenti. The sequence continues at coordinate 17,477 of NZ_JAJCXB010000014.1, read as the reverse complement.
TCGAACGCGATCACTACGACCTGCCGGGCGAGCGCTACGGCGACGCGGTGCGGGCCGGTGCGGTGGAGGTCGGCAGCAAGGAACTGCTGCGCCGCCTGACGGCCGCCGGCCTGCGCCGCCCCAAGCACCGCCCGGCACCGCCAGGAGGTGTGGACACGCCCTGACCGACAGCGGCGCATCCTGCCGGACGACGAGGCCCCGGCCATCGGCCGCGCCGCCCTGGACGCCGCCACCCGGTACGCCGACGACCGCGTCGTCTCCGGCCGCCCCGTCGGACAGAACCCGGGCGTCGCCTTCCCCCTCGCCGAGGCCCTGACCCGGCTGGACGCGGCGCGCCTGATGGCCGGGAACGTGGCCTGGCGCCACGACCGGGGGCTGAGCTGCGGCCGCGAGGCGAACAGGGTCAAGTGGCTGGGCACCGGCGCCGGTTACCAGGCCGCGGACCGTGCCGTGCAGCCCCTCGGCAGCACGGGGCAGGCGAAGGAGCACCACGTCGAACGGTACTTCCGTGAGGCGCGGCGGCTGCGTCTCGCCCCGACCGTCGGCCCCGTCGACGGGTGCTGCCGCCCATCAACTTCGCGGACGTCGAGGCGTGCATGGGCCCGGTCCCCGCGCTGGGCGGGCACACCCGGGACGTGCCGGCCGAGTTCGGGGTCGCGGGGCGCGGTACGCCGCCGGAAGAAGGGGCCGGGGGCCGATCCCTCGTACGGGCGGCGGGTGGCGCGTCGTGGCGGCGGGGCAGCGGGCGGCACCAGCACGATGGGCCTGACCGCGCGCCGCGCCGAAAGGGGACCGCCATGCCAGCCAGGGACGTACCGGTGAGGGAACCTTCCACCACCCTCGACACGCGCTACAGCAGCGAGGGCGCCACCCCCACCGCGTGGAAGGCGGCCGTCGGCGGGCTCACCGAGGCGGAGGTCTTCTGGCTCTCCACCCTCCGGCCGGAAGGCCGCCCGCACGTCACCCCGCTGATCGCCGTCTGGATGGACGACGCGCTCCACTTCTGCACCGGCCCCGCCGAACGCAAGGCGCTCAACCTCGCCGCCAACTCCCACTGCGTACTGACCACTTCGACGGCCGGTGGCAACGACCTGCACACCGGACTCGACGTCGTCGTCGAGGGCGAGGCCGTCCAGGTCGGCGACGAGGCGACGCTGCACCGGCTGGCCGACGCCTACGCCGCGAAATACGGCAGCGACTGGCGGTTCGAGGTCCGCGACGGCGCTTTCGTCGGGGGCGGCGGCCGCGCCGTCGTCTACCAGGTCGCACCGGTGACGGCCTTCGGCTTCGGCCGCGGCGAAACCTACAGCCAGACCCGGTGGAGCTTCGCCGGGACGAGCTGACGGCGGCCCGTCCCGGCGTGTGCGGCGGTCAGCCCGAGTGCTGCTCCGCGCCCTCCCGCGTACGGGCCGCGGGCACGGAGGCGTCGGCGGAAGGCGCCGACTTGGCGATCACCCGGGAGCGGGGCGTGGCCCGCTGGAGGCGGAACGAGACGAAGGTGGTCACCACGGCCACCGCGGCCAGGGCGGCGCCGAGGCCGGCCACGGAGCGGTAGCCCCAGTGCGCGGCGATGACCAGGCCGCCCAGCCAGGGGCCGAGCGTGTTGCCGACGTTGAAGGCGGCGGTGGTGGTCGCACCGGCCAGCGTCGGGGCGGCGTTGGCGACGTTGAACATCCGGGCGTTCAGGGCCGGGGCGGTGGTGAACGCCGTGACGCCGAGCATCAGGGAGAGGGCGACGGCGGCGACCGGATTGTGCGCGGTGAACGCCAGCACGGCCAGCACGACCGTGGACGCGGAGATTCCGGCGAACAGGGTGGGGAAGAGGTGCGCGTCGGCGACCCGGCCGCCGATGAAGGTACCGATCAGCGCGCCGACACCGAACAGACCGAGCACCGTCGGCACCCAGCTCTCCGCCAGCCCCGCGGTGTCGGTGAGCAGCGGCGAGAGGTACGAGAAGAGGGCGAAGACCGCGGCGCCGTTCATCGCCGTCGCGGTCAGCGACAGCCAGACCTGCTTGTCCTTGTAGATGGTCAACTCGCGGCGCAGCTGCGGTCGGTCATCGCCCGTCGGCACGGCCGTGCGCGGCACCAGCGCGATCACTCCCACCAGGCCGATCGCCGACAGCACGGCCACCGCCCAGAACGCCGAGCGCCAGCCCGCGTGCTGCCCGAGCAGCGCGCCGGCCGGTACACCCGCGATGTTGGCGATGCTCAGCCCGCCGACCATGACGGCCATCGCACGGGCCCGCGCGGTCACCGGAACCAGGGAGACGGCGACCGCCGCGCCGACCGCCCAGAACCCGGCGCAGGCCAGCGCGCTCACCACCCGGGAGACGAACAGCACGCCGTATGTCGGCGCCAGCGCGCCCGCCACCTGGCCGAGGCCGAAGACGGCGAGCAGCACCATCAGGGTCGTACGGCGCGGCAGCCGCAGCGTCGCGGCGGCCAGCACCGGCGCACCGACCACCATCCCGATCGCGAACGCCGATACCAGCAGGCCTGCCTGCGGGATGGACACCCCCAGGTCACGGGCGAGCGGCTGCAGGATGCCGGAGAGCATGAATTCGCTGGTGCCAAGCGCAAAGACGGAAAGGCCGAGTACGTACACGGCTATGGGCATGCGGGCGCGTTCGGAAGATCCGGAATGATCGGACGGAGCAGGCATGTCAGCAAGGAACAGCGGGAGCGGGACGGGAATTCCCGTTCGGGGCGCGGCGTCCCTGTTCCGGGACACGAGGTGGTGCCACGTCACCCTGCGGCCGGGCCCGGCTCCACCGCCCGCGACACCGCCGCCAGCAGCGCCTCGACATCCGTTCCCCACCGCGAGCTGATCACCAGATCCCGCGCCGGGCCGATCCACAGCAGGTGGCTGCCGCCGTTTCCCCGGGCGCAGCGGCCGGACGCCGGAGCCTGCGGCCACACCGTGCGGTCATCGTTCAGCCACCAGGACAGCCCGTAGTTCGGCTTGACCCGGCAGGGCGTCCACAGCTCGTCGACCCACCGCCGTGACACCACCCGGCCCTCGCCCCACCGCCCGCCCCGCAGACAGAGCTGCCCGATCCGGGCGAGGTCGAGCGCGCTGGTCCACAGGCCGCCGCCCCCGTGCGCGCCCCCGGACACCACGGGCAGGCGACGCCCGCCGACGTCCACCACGGAACCGGCATAGCCGTGCCAGGACCAGGAGGACGAGGCGCCGAGCGGCTCCGTGATCCGGCTGCGCAGGACGTCCGGCAGCGGCCTGCGGAACAGCACCGTCAGTGCCAGGGCGGCCAGGTTCACCCGGACGTCGTTGTAGGCCCAGCCCTCCCCGGGCGGGCCGCCCGCCGACTCCGTGCCCTCCCGCGTGCTCTGGGCGTCGACCGCGGTGGGCTTCCCCCACAGCTCGCCCTCCCCCTGGCTGGTCTGATCCAGAAGGTGGCGCCAGGTGATCCCGCGCCCGTGCCCGTCCGCGAACTGCGGCAGGCCGGCGGACCGGCGGACCGGCTCGTCCAGCCGGAGCCGCCCGTCGTCGTACGGCCACCCCCGCCACCAGCGACAGCACGCTCCTGGTCGCGCTGAACGCCGTCTCCGCCCGCGCCGGATCCCCTCAGCGGGCGACGAACACGCCGCGCCGCAGCACCACGCCGCTCGCCCCCTGCCCGTCGAGCAGCGGTCCCACCACGTCCCGGTGGGAAGCGTCGGACAACCTGGGCGGCGAGGTACGACGCCATGTCCTGGACGCCGGGCACGGGCCGTTCGCTCTGCGCCCGAGCGGCCGCTGCCAGACCGGCCGCGTCCACCCCCGCCCAGGGGTCGCCGGGGGTGCCGCCGGGATGCCTCCCGTCCCTCATCCCTCCAGCAGCTCCAGCTCCGTGGCGAGGTTGCGGCGGGCCGGGTGTTCCCAGCGGTCCTGGCCGGTGGGGGTACGGAAGAGGCGGGGGAGGGAGAGGAGTTGGCGGAGTACGGTGGCGCGGCCTGCGGTGAAGTCGGGGTCGGGGACGAAGGCGTACTCCTCGCGGACCGCTGCCGCGTAGGCCGCGTAGGCGGCGGGCGGGCCTGCGAGTACCGCGAGGTCGGCGTCGCACAGCACCTCGCCGTCGCGGTCGTCGGGGCCCGGGTCGTGGGTGACGGTGAGCCGCACCAGGCGGGCGACCTCGGCGGTGCGGGCCGGGCCGACGCCCAGTTCGGGCAGGGCGCGTTCGGCGAGTGCGGCGCTGCGCTCCTCGTTCTCGGAGCGGTCCGGGCGGTAGACCGCGTCGTGGAACCAGGCCGCCAGCCGGACGACGCACAGATCGTCGGCGTGCGCGGCGAGTTCGTCGATCCGGTCCAGGACGGCGGTCAGGTGCGCGAGCGTGTGGTAGCGGCGCTGCGGCTCCGCCCAGCGGGCCAGGAGATTGTCCGCGTACGGGGCGGGGTCGGGGCCTTCCGGGCCGCGGGCCGAGGTCACGGCCGCGGCCCAGCGCCGGTGCAGATCGGGCGCCGGGCCGGTGGGCCGTGCCGTACGGGGCTCGGATGTCATGCGGCCATTGTGCCGCGTGGGGCAGGGGACGGGCGAGGGGCCGCGGGCCGGGTCAGGCGGCCGGGTGATCGCGGCAGGACAGCCGGTCGATGGACTCCGTGCTCGGCTTGAAGTCGGTCTGCCAGTGCGGCTCCTGCTCCTTGATGGCGGGCAGCGAGTTGGCGAAGTCCTGCTCCCAGGCGGTGCTGGTGATGTAGGCGCGCAGGGCGTCGCGCAGCCGCCGGCAGTCCGCGCGGTGGCCCTTGGCCATCGCGATGCCGTATTCGTTCGACGAGCCGAAGAGGATGCCGGGGACGACCTTGAGGTGGGAGTCCTTCTCCTGCGTGAAGCCGTAGAGGATCATCTGGTCGGTCGAGACCGCGTCCGCCCTGCCCTCCTCCAGGTCCTTGATGCAGAGCGAGGCGTCCTGCTGCGGATAGTCCTCGATGTCGTCGTAGGCGGGCTTGTCCAGCTCCTTGCCGGATGTGGTGCCCTCCCAGGTGCAGACGCGCTTGTGCTTGAGGTCCTGGCGGCTGCGGATGGTGCCCGCCTCGTCCTCGCGGATCATGACGCCCTGGGACGTGGTGGCGTAGGGGCCGACGAAGTCCACCGCCTTCATCCGCTCGTCGGTGATCGAGTAGGTCGCGATGACCAGGTCCTTCTGGTGGTGGGTGAGCACCGTGCTGCGGTCCTGGGACGGCACGCTGCTGAAATCGGGCTCCGCGTGCACGCCGGCGAGCACCTGCCGGGCGACGGTGATGTCGAAGCCGGCGAACTTGTAGGAGGTCTCCTGCCCGGTCCCCGGCTGGTCGTTCTTGACGCCGACCGCGACCCTGCCGTCCGCGAACAGGGACGGCGGCTCGGGGTCGGCGCAGGCACCGGCGAGCAGCGCGGTGAGGGCGAGCAGCGCGGCGCCGGCCAGGGCGCGGTGCCGGCGGGCGCGGGCTCTCGGCGGTGCGGGCCGGTGCTGTGAAGGTGTGGTCATGGGTGTCCCCGTTCGCGTTCAGGTTCCTGTTCGTTGCCGGTGCCGGGCTCAGCTGTCGTGCAGCACCGCCGACGCGGCCCGTACGTCCATCTGGCAGTTCCGGCCGGTCTTCAGCGTCAGCTGGATCCGGACGCTGCCGGTCCGCGCGCCCAGGGCGAAGTCGACGGTGCTGCCGGAGTGCATCTGTTCCTCCTGGGCGGCGACACCTGACGTGACCAGGTAGACCGTGGCGGAGGTCCGGTGCAGGCAGGTCGGCCCCGACGGATCGTGGTCGTCGATCGCCAGGGTGAGGCGCAGCCGCTCGCGCGGCTCCTTGAGCGCGGACTCGCCGAGGGTGAGGACCAGCGAGCGGTTCCCGGCGTCGTCCAGCGGCTGGGTGCCTGCCGTGACGACCTGCCCCGTCACGTCGATGTCGGCGTGCGCCGCGCCGTGCTGGAACGCCAGCCAGCCGCCGACGGTGGCCAGCACGGAGACCAGCGAGAGGGCCCCGACGAAGCCGACGCCGGAGGATCTGCGGATCAGCACGCGGACCGCGGCCGTGACGAGTGCGACCCCGGCCAGCACGGTGCACAGCAGGTACTGGCCGAACGGGCCGCTCGGGTGCAGGGCCTGGGCGATCACCAGCCCGGCACAGGCCAGCAGCAGCGGCAGCCAGCGGGCGCTGGGGTGCATCACCCAGCGGATGATGACGTTCTTGATGTCGTTGGCGGCGATGGAGTGGTCGCCGTGCGTGGTGGGGCTGTTGTGGATGTCGCGGGTGGGTGGGGCGGACCGGTCCTGGCGGTCGCCGTCCTCGGCGGTCATGAGCCGTCCTGGGTGCGTCCGCCGCCTCCCAGATGGATGTCGCCGTGGATCTCGACAGCCGCGAGGGAGTGCGCACCGTTCGCCGTGGGGTTGTTGTGAATGATCTGCACGGGGGCGGGTGCGGAGCGTTGGGCCACGTGTTCCAGCAGCTGGGAGGCTTCGCGGTGGTCGGCGGGTTCGGCCAGCCAGGCGGCGATGGCGTCGGAGAGCAGCTGCCGGTCCTGGTCGTCGAGGCGGGCGAGCAGGCCGTCGAGGGTGTCGGCGGTACGGGTGTCGAGCAGCGGCTGGGTGCCGCCGCCGAGGCTGGTGCCGCCGCCGTCTCCGTCGTCGGGGGCGCGGCGCAGCAGTCGGCGGAAGAAGCCCTCGCCGGCGGTCACCGTGCGGTCGGCGATCCGCTGCTGGGCGGTGGTGAGGACGGTGCTGCCGAGGCTGTTCGCCGCCAGGGCGAGAAAGGGGGCAACTTCGGCGGAAACAGTGGCAAGGTCGGACATCGGCTTCTCCCCGCTCGTGGGCCACGTGCATGATGCCGCAACGCCCTTACAGGGAAGGCGTGTTACCCATGATGGGCATGTTTCACACCCGCTCGGATGAGTGGTTTGCGACGCGCGTAGGTGTGCGAGCAGAAGTGCCGACGGGGCGTACCGGCCGGGCGTACGGTCGGTTTTCGGTCGTGTCCTGCGTAGTGGTGGACCCCGCACCGCTCACCAGCCCTTACGCTGGATATTGGACTAGACCTATGCCTGCCCGGTCCACTGCTCTCCACCGTCATCACCGCCGTCCACGTCATCCACCGAAGGGTTGAGGTCACATGAGCAAGCGCGCACTCCTGGAGGTGATCGCGCTCGACCCGCAGGACGCGGTCGCGGCCCAGGCCGGAGGGGCCGACCGGCTCGAACTGGTCACCGACATGGCGGCCGACGGGCTCACCCCGCCCCGCGCCGTCTTCGCGGCGATCCGGGCCGCCGTCGACATCCCGCTGCGCGTGATGCTGCGCTCCGCCGACGGCTTTGCGTCCGGTGACGTGGACGCGCTGTGCGCGAACGCCGCCGCGCTGCGGGCCGAGGGCGCCGACGCGTTCATCCTCGGCTTCCTGGCCCCCGACGGGAGCCCGGACCTGCACGCCGTGCGGGCGCTCGCCGAGGTGATCGACGGCTGCCGCTGGACCTTCCACCGGGCCATCGACCGGGCCGCCGACCGGGACGCCCTGCGCAAGGAACTGGCCGCCCTCCCGGAGGCGCCGGGCCCCGGCGGCTCCCCGGGGCCCGCAGGACCCGACACGTTCCTCACCGCCGGCTCCGCATCCGGCGTCGACGACGGCCTGCCGACCCTGCTGGCGGAACAGTCCCGCACCGCGGCGGGCGAACCGGGCTACGCCCCGCAGATCCTGGTCGGCGGCGGCCTCGCCCTGGCCCACCTCCCGGCCCTGCGCGCGGGCGGCCTCGACGCCTTCCACATCGGCGGCGCCGTCCGCCCCTCCGGCTGGTCGGGCCCGGTGGACGCGGCGGCGGTACGGGAGTGGCGGGAGGCGCTGGACGAGGCGTAGGGGCGGGGCGACGCGGCGTCAGGGCCGCGCGGGCGCGCCCCGGTGGCGCCGGCCGTCCTCGTGGGCGACCGGCTCCCCGATCCTGAACCGGCTCCCGTTGCGCGCGCCGAGCCGGGCGGTGATGCCGAGCGGCGTCCCGCCCGCTGTGAACTCCGCGCAGCTTTCACCGAGGCGCGCCGTCCGCTGCCCCCGGTAGCGGAAGGCGACGCAGAGCCGGTGCGTGCCGGGAGCGACCCGGGCCTTCCCGGCGCGCGTCGCCCGCCGCCCCCAACGCGCCGCGTACTCCCGGCCGTCGATCACGACGACCGGCCGCGTCAGCAGATGATGGAACCAGGCCGTCAGGGGCGACGCGACGACGCGCACCGTGACCACCGAGCCCGCCCCCTCTCCGACACCCGGGCCGTCACCACCGCGCTCGCCGCCCTGCTCGTGCGTCATGACGCGGGCGCCCCTTCGAAGTCGTCGGGCAACCGGCCGAAAGCGGGATCGGCGGCCGCTTCGTCGTCGATGTCCGTCAACTGTCCTCCCCCGACGGCCGAACCGTCCCGGCCATCGGCCAACTGCTCGGGCAGTCCTGCCGCATGAATGATCGTCAAACCCGAGACCGCTCGGGTCAGGCACACGTACAGGCGGCGCAGGCCGGTGCGTTCGTCCGGTTCGCCGGCCACGATCGCGGCCGGTTCGTCCAGCACCACGTAGTCGTACTCCAGGCCCTTGGCGAGCGTCGCGGGCACCAGGGTCAGACGGGCGTCGGCCGAGGTCTCCTCGCCGGGGGAGAGGCAGCCGAGGCCGGCCGCTTCCAGGGCGGCGCGCAGTGCCGGCACCCGTTCGTCGGCCGTGATCAGGCCGATCGAGCCCTCCTTCGCCAGCGCGTCGTGGCAGGCCGCGAGCACGGACGTGTCCAGGGACTGCGGCTGGACCGTGCGGATCTCGAAGTCGCCCGCCGACTCACGGATCGAGGTCGCCTCCGTCAGCTCGGGCGCGATGGCCGGCAGCAGCCGGGACGCGTACGCGATGACCTCGCGCGGCACGCGGAAGCCCAACGTCAGCTCCTCGATGGCCGAACCGGGCTTGCCGAGATGGCTCAGCGCCTCCTCCCAGGTGTCCGTCGACCACGGGGTGGTGCCCTGCGCGATGTCGCCCAGGATCGTCACCGAACCCGTCGTGCAGCGGCGGCCCACCGCGCGGTACTGCATCGGGGACAGGTCCTGGGCCTCGTCCAGCACCACATGGCCCAGCGAGTGCGTGCGCGCCACCAGATCCATCGCCTCGTCGATCAACACCGCGTCCGCGGAGGACCACTTGGCGCTCTTCACGCTCCTGGCCGGCTTGGCCCACAGGACCGTCCGCTGCTCATCGGGCGACAGGATCCCCTCCGCCTGCGCCGCCAGGAACTCCGCGTCACCCAGCAGCCGCAGCACCAGCTTCGCCGGATCCACCGGCGGCCAGACCGCCTTGACCACGGCCTTCACCGCGGGATTGCGCGCCACCGCATCCTGCACCCGGTCGTCGGGTGCCTCGCCCGCCTGCTCCATCCGCACCAGCACGGCATGCGCGATCCGCTGCGGCAGCGCCTCGCGCGCCGCACCGTAGCGAATCTCGCGCTCCATCAACTCCCGCACGATCTCTTCGAGTTCATAGGCCGGGATGCGCCAGCGGCGGGATCCGCGGACGACCACGCAGGGCTCCTGCGGCAGCGAAATGTGCGAGCGGACCGCCCGCCGCAGCACCGCGGCCATCCGCGCATCGCCCTTGATCGTGGCGGCCGCCGCCCCGTCCGTGCCGCGCACCTCCACATGGCCGACGAGCGTGTCGACGGTGGCCTGCTTGACCTCCAGCTCCCCGAGCGCCGGCAGCACCTGCTCGATGTAGTGCAGGAAGGAGTCGTTCGGGCCGATCACGAGGGTGCCCGAGCGGGCCAGCCGCTCCCGGTGCGCGTACAGCAGATACGCGACACGGTGCAGGCCGACCGCCGTCTTCCCGGTGCCGGGCGCCCCCTGGACACAGACCGAGCCGCCGATCCCGGCGCGGACGATCTCGTCCTGCTCCGGCTGGATCGTCGCGACGATGTCCCGCATCGGCCCGACGCGCGGGCGCTCGATCTCCGACTGGAGGAGCTTGCTGGTCTGTTCGGCCTCCGCGGGATCCGTCAGGTGCTCGTCCTCGTACGCGGTCAGCTCGCCGCCGGTGTAGCCGAACCTGCGGCGCAGCGCGAGATCCATCGGGTCCTTCTTGGAGGCCCGGTAGAACGGCTGGGACACGGGGGCGCGCCAGTCGATGACCATCGGGTCGCCGTCGGCGTCGTGGACGTGCCGCCGCCCGATGTAGAAGTTCTCCCCGGATGCCCCCTCGGCCAGGTCGATCCCCGGCGCGCGCAGATAGTCGAGGCGGCCGAAGAAGAGCGGGGTGTGGGCGAGGTCGGCGAGCGCCTTGATGCGGGCGTCGATCTCGCCCTGGAGCACCTCGGCGTTGACCCAGTTCGCGGTGACGTCGGCGATGTTCAGCGCCTCGGCATCGGCGCGCATGGCGCGCAGCGCGGTGCGGGACGCGGCGAGGTGGGCGCGCTCGCGCTGGAGGGGGCCGGCTGCGGTGCCTGGGGCCGGTGCGGATACGGGGGATGCGGGTTGCTGGGCGTGCGCGGGCACGGCGTTGCCTCCGGTGGGATCTCACTGCGGCGGGCACGCGCCGCGGCGAGCGGGCACGGCAGGCCGTTGTTCGGTACGTGGGGCGGGTCATCGGCGTGATGCGAAGAACCGGCCGGTTTCCGTCCGGTCGGCGGCACTCCTCGACGGGAGGCAGGGCAGACGCGCGATTGTAGTCAGCGGCCATTCGCGGCGCCAACGGATTTTCGGCGGGCCTGCGCCGGAACGGCACGCTCCGGCGCGCGGGCGCCCCGTACGGCCCTCCTCCTCCCGTAGGACCCCGTCCGTCTCCCGTAGGGGGCGGGGCGGTCCCGAGGTCGGACTTCAGGCCCCTGCGGAATGGACCCATCGACCGATGTGCGGCATCCGAGGGAAAACCATCATGGAGGCATGAGCAGCGCAACGATGATCCCGGCGGCCGCACACCCGGCGTCCCTGCACCCCGTCAAGGGGGCCACGGCCCTCGGCACCGGGCACGCCGCGCGGACCCACGACAGCCACCACTTCGCCGGCAACGCCCTGCGCGCGGTGAAGGTCTTCGCCTCGGCGGCCTTCAGCGTCGTCTTGCTCGGCGAGTACGCCGACGACTGACCCGGACCGGCCCCACCCGACGGACGGCGGTCCCGCACCGCCCCTGCGCCCGGTGCCGCGCGCCCGACGGGCGCGCGCCCCCTCCTGGACATCCGGTTGACCGGAAACCGTTACGGGCCGTCGGCCCTGATCAGCTAGCGTCGCCGCGTACGGAGCGCGCAGGGTGACGAGGAGGGGCAACGGGTGTCTGCCGCCGACGGGACGCGGACGTGGACGTGGAGGCGGACCTGGGCGCAGAGCGTCGCGAGACCGCACCGCACAGTGGTCGCGGGGGCGCTGCTGGCGGCTTCCCTCATCGGCCTCTGGGGGCTCTACACGGTCCATCCGCTGCCGATGCCCGACATAGAGGTGTACCGCGCCGAGGGTCAGGCGGCCGCGACGGGCAGCGATCTCTACGGATTCACGACGACCAGATGGCACCTTCCGGCCACCTACCCGCCGTTCGCCGCGCTGCTCTTCCTCCCCACCACGTGGGTCTCGCTCGCCACCCTCAAGGTCGCCTGCGTCCTCGCCAACGGCGCCCTGCTCGCCGCGCTGATCCAGCTCTCCTGCAAAGCCGCCGGAATACGCCGCTCCGCCTACACCGCGCCCACCGTCATCGGCGCCACCGCACTCGGCATCTGGCTCGAACCGGTCTTCCAGACCCTGATCTTCGGCCAGATCAACCTCGCCCTCACCTGCCTCGTCCTGTGGGACCTCGCCCGCCCCGACGGCGCCCGCTTCAAGGGCCTCGCCGTCGGCATCGCCGCAGGCGTCAAGCTCACACCGGCGATCTTCGCGGTCTATCTCCTCGTCACAGGACGGGTGAAGGAAGCCTGCACCGCCGCGGCCGGATTCCTCGGTTCGGCGCTGCTCGGACTCCTGGTGCTCCCGGACGCCAGCGTCGACTTCTGGACCCGGCGGATGTTCGAGACGAGCCGGGTCGGCAAGGTGTGGATCGTCGACAACCAGTCGCTCCAGGGCCTGCTCGCCCGCGTCCTGCACACCCCCGAGCCCGGCCTCATATGGGCCGTCGCCGCACTGCTCACCGCCGCCGCCGGGCTCTACGCCGCCCGCCGCGCCTTCATCCGGCGCGGTACGGACACCTGGGGCGTGCTCTGCACCGCCGTCACGGCGCTGCTCGTCTCCCCGATCAGCTGGTCCCACCACTGGGTGTGGTGCGTGCCGCTGATCGTCACGCTGGCCGCGCACTCCCGCGGCAGCCGCCGACGCCGCGCGCTGACGGCGGCCGTCACCCTCGTCTTCACCGCCCGCACCCTGTGGATCGTCCCGCACACCGGCGACCTCGATCTGCACTTCTCCTGGTGGCAGCAGCCGCTCACCTCGCCGTACCCGCTGCTCGGCCTCGCGATGCTGGCGGCGGTGGTGTGGTGGACCCGCTCCGGCCCGGCGGGCGGCGGCCTCGGCCGCATCCCGCACCCGCGCACCGACCGGACACTCCCGCAGCGCTCCCGCGCCCTCTGACCGGCCGGGACCTGCGGGTCAGGCGTCCTCGGAAGGGTCCGTCGCCAGCAGCTCGTCCGCGTCCATGATCCGGTACGCGTACCCCTGCTCGGCCAGGAAGCGCTGGCGGTGCGCCGCGAAGTCCTGGTCGATGGTGTCGCGCGCGACGACCGAGTAGAAGCGGGCCTCGTGCCCGTCCGCCTTCGGGCGCAGTACCCGGCCGAGACGCTGGGCCTCCTCCTGGCGCGAGCCGAAGGTGCCGGACACCTGGATCGCGACCGTCGCCTCCGGCAGATCGATCGAGAAGTTCGCGACCTTCGAGACGACCAGCACCGAGATCTCGCCCTCACGGAAGGCGCCGAACAGCTTCTCGCGCTGCGCGTTGGTCGTCTCGCCCTTGATCACCGGCGCGTCCAGATGCTCGCCCAGCTCGTCCAGCTGGTCGATGTACTGCCCGATGACCAGCGTCTGCTCGCCCTGATGCTTGCGCACCAGCGCCTCGGTGACCCGCTGCTTGCTGCCCGTCGTCGCGCAGAAGCGGTACTTCTCCTCGGTCTCCGCCGTCGCGTACGCCAGGCGCTCGGAGTCGGAGAGGTTGACCCGGACCTCGACGCAGTCCGCCGGCGCGATGTACCCCTGCGCCTCGATCTCCTTCCACGGAGCGTCGAACCGCTTCGGCCCGATCAGCGAGAAGACGTCCGACTCCCGGCCGTCCTCGCGCACCAGCGTCGCGGTCAGCCCCAGCCGCCGCCGCGCCTGGAGGTCGGCGGTGAACTTGAAGACCGGCGCGGGCAGCAGGTGCACCTCGTCGTAGATGATCAGGCCCCAGTCCCGCGAGTCGAACAGCTCCAGATGCGGATAGACGCCCTTCCGCTTCGTCGTCAGCACCTGGTACGTCGCGATGGTGACCGGCCGGATCTCCTTCTTCGTGCCGCTGTACTCGCCGATCTCCTCCTCGGTCAGCGACGTCCGCTTCACCAGCTCGTGCTTCCACTGCCGTGCCGAGACCGTGTTCGTGACCAGGATCAGCGTGGTGGCCTTCGCCTGGGCCATCGCCCCGGCCCCCACCAGCGTCTTTCCCGCACCGCACGGCAGCACCACGACACCCGAACCGCCGTGCCAGAACCCCTCGACGGCCTGCTGCTGATACGGCCGCAGCGCCCAGCCGTCCTCGGCCAGCGCGATCGGATGCGCCTCGCCGTCGACGTAACCGGCCAGGTCCTCGGCCGGCCAGCCGAGCTTCAGCAGCGTCTGCTTGATCTGCCCGCGCTCGGACGGATGCACGACCACGGAATCCGGGTCGAGCCGGGCCCCGACCAGCGGCTGCACCTTCTTCGACCGCAGGATCTCCTCCAGCACCGGCCGGTCGGTTGAGGTCAGCACCAGGCCGTGGGCGGGATGCTTGGTCAGCGTCAGCCGCCCGTAGCGCGACATGGTCTCCGCGATGTCGACGAGCAGCGCGTGCGGCACCGGATACCGCGAGAACTGCACCAGCGCGTCCACGACCTGCTCCGCGTCGTGCCCGGCCGCCCGCGCGTTCCACAGCCCGAGCGGCGTCACCCGGTACGTGTGGATGTGCTCGGGCGCCCGCTCCAGCTCGGCGAACGGGGCGATGGACCGGCGGCAGGCGTCCGCCAGCTCGTGGTCCACCTCCAGGAGCAGCGTCTTGTCGCTCTGGACGATGAGAGGTCCGTTCACGCGCCTCGCCTTTCACTACCTGGGGCCGGCCGCGGGTGCAGCCAAACGTCCAGTGTGCCGCATCGCGCCGACAAGGCGGGCGGCTGCTGAGCGAGGGGCGGCCCGGGGCACGGAGGGCCGCGGCCGCCCTGCCGCCCTGCGCCTCCGGCCGGATGTCCCGACTGCCGTGCGCGGCACGCCCCGCAGGCCGCGCTCGCGTTCCACACCAGCGGCGGCGACACCGTAGAGGCGGCCGAGCGCCGACTCTGACGCGTCACACCAGGTCAGCGCGTCACGACGGCCCGCCGGACGGGGAAATGCCCGCGCCCTCAGCTGGCGTCGTCCGCCAGCTCCGCGACGCCGGTGATCCGGTGCAGCGGGTAGGTCCTGACCTCGTCGGACGTGTGGTCGTACGCCGTGACGAAGCCGCCCTCGACGCGGACCGGCGCGATGACGCGCTGGCTGGCGGCGCCGTCGACGTTGACGTAGCCGATCCAGACGGCGGCCTGGGTGAGGACGGCGGCCTGCATCGTGGCCAGGGTCTCGGCCGACGTGGTGCGGGGCAGCGTGCCGGGCGCAGGGGCGGCGGCGGCCTCCACCGGCTTGCGTTCGGCGGTGGCCGCCAGATCACCGGCCCGGATGGCGCGCACGGCCGCCCCGACGAGGGCCGGATCGGGCGCCGGGGGGCCCTCGGGGACCGGGGCGGGGGCGGTGCGCGGCGGGGTGCGGTACGAGTCGGGGCGGGTGATCAGGACGTCACCCGCGGCGGACTCGGCGGCCGGCGCGTAGCCCATCGCCCGCAGCCCTTCGAGGAGTTGGTCGGGCGCGGTCTGGGCGGCCAGCACGGTCGGGGCGAGGCGGCGCAGGCGCAGGGGGGCGGCCCGGCGGTCGGCGAGGATTTCGGAGAGCAGCGCGTCGTCGTCGCAGCGGACGTAGGCACTGGCCGCACCGATCCTCAACTGGCCGTGCCTGCGCGCCACATCGTCGATGAGATAGGCGAGCGGCTGCGGCACCGGGGTGCGCGAGTGCGTCGCGAGGAAGTCCTGCAGCTCGGCTGCGGAGCGTCCGGCGTCCAGGGCGCGGCGTACCGAACCCGGCGTGAAGCGGTAGACGGTCGCGCCGCCCTTGGACTCGACGTCGGCGAGCACGTCGAGCGCCTCGCCGAGCGGACGGCGCAGCGGTCCTGGCGCGACGGCGGTCAGGTCGGCCTGGAGCAGGACGTGATCGAGGGGTTCGGGCAGATGCGGGGCGAGGAGGGCCGCGGCGCGGGCGGCGGCGGCCCGAGTCTCCGCGGCGGACGGCACGGCGGCGGGCTCGGGGCCGGGCGGCACGGCGGGACCGTCCGCCTGCGGTGACGTTTCGGCGCCGATGAGGACCCGGCCGTGGGTGGCGAGCGCGCCGCGCCCCGTGACACCCAGCAACTCGGCCTCGGCGAGCGTCCATTGGGCGAGACGGGAGCGGAGATCGGACGCGGGTGCACCGGTGCCCGTACCGGACGCCGGTGCGCCCGGGGCGGCGCCGCGCAGCGGGCGTTCCCAGTGGAGGCGGTCGAGCACGGCGCCCGCGGGGACGGCCGCGCCCGGCGGGAGGGCGGCGAGGAGGGTGAGGGCGCGGCGGCGTACCTCGGGGGCGGGGGAGCGGTCGAGGTGCGGGCCGAGTGCGGCCAGCGCCCGGCCCTTGGCGTCCGCGCTGCCGACCACCCCCGGCGTACGGGTCGCCGCCAGCCAGCCCGCCACCAGCTCGGCCCAGCGCAGTTCGTCGGGCAGTTGCAGCCACTCCTCGGCCGCGGGGGTGGCCGCGTACCGCTCGTCGGCCTCGCCGTCGGACGCCACGAGCCCGGCCGCGTAGGCCAGTTCCAGCCAGAAGGCGGCCAACTGCTCGGTGGTGTCGAGCGCGGCGGCGGTCCGCTTGAGGTCGCGGACGCTCAGCCCGCCCGCCCGCAGGACGGCGGGCCCGCCGAGATCCCACTCCTTCAGCAGCTCCTCGACGGTCGCCAGCGCCGTGAACGCCTGGCCTGCCGCCGCACCGTCCACGGCCTGCGGATCCCGTGCGGTGACCGGCGCGAGGGCGGGCGGCACCGGCTCGGGCGTGCGGTGCGCGCGCCCCGCCCGCAGATGCAGCGCCGCCTCCCTGGGCAGCACGACATTGCGCGCGCCCACAGGCAGCAGCAGCCCGCGGTCCAGCAGCCACTGGAGATGCGGCGCGGGCCGGTCGGTGACCCCGCCGTAGGGCGGGCCCCACAGCAGCTTGTCGAGGACGGCGACGGACTCGGCGGGCGCGGTGTCGAGCAGCGCGGCCATCCGGGCGCGGTCGGTGAACAGGGCAGCGAGCGCGGACACCGCGGTGACCGGATCGTGGGTCGCGGGCAGCCCGGCGGCCGCGATGATCTCCTGGAGCCGGCCGGGCGACATCCCCGACGTGGCCTCGGCGACGCTGGGGCCGAGCCCCGTCGGAGAGGGATGCGTCGCACTCGGTGTGAGCAGCTCACGGGCCGTACGCACCAGCCGCAACCGGTCGTCGGGCCCCCACACCAGCGCCTGCGTCCGCAGCTCGGCCACCGCCCTGGGCAGCTCGGCGAGCACCGCCGCGTCCCCCGCGTCCCCGGTCATCAGCGCGGCGAGCACGGCGTACGGGCACGGATCGGGCGCCACCGCCAGCGCCTCGGCGGCCTGCAGCGCGAACCGGTCGAGCCGCTCCACGGCCCGCACCACCGACGCCCTCGTCCCGGCCCTGGTGGCGAGCTGGGTGACGTCGCCCGGCACCGGACTCAGCAGATCGGGACGGGCCCGCAGCAGGTCGACGAGCCCGCTGTCGGTGCGGGTCCGAAGCTCCTCGGCGAGTGTGCGGGGCGTATCAGTCATCCGCCCTACGGTAGCCGTGCCCGGGGCGCAGGTCTCCCGCGGCGGCAGCGCACGTGCCACGGCCGGGCCGCCCGGCACGCCTTCGGGATCCGCCGGACGGCCCGGCCGCGGCCCGACCGCACGGCACCTCGGGCGTGCCACCTCCGTCACCCCACTGGGCCGAAGGGGTACCGTCGGGGCAGCAACCAGCGCACGCCGCAGGGGATTTCGTGGGGATCGAGAGCGATCAGCTCGTCTTTGACTATCTGAGCCGGGTCGGCGACCTGGCCCAGCAACGGGGCCTGCCATCGGCAGCACGGATGCGGCTGGTGGCCACGCTGCGCGCCGATCTGGCGGCCCGGCTGGCGGCCCAGAAAACCGATTCGGTCTCCGGCGTGAAACGGGTGCTGTCCCGCATGGGAACGCCGGACGCAGTGGTCTCCGCGGCAGCCGGCGCCGCCGACGAGGCCCCCACC
>NZ_JAJCXB010000133.1 GCF_020564935.1 Streptomyces pinistramenti | reverse complement strand
CTTTACGATAAGGGCCGTACTGTAATCCAAATGAAAGATTGGTACGTGCTTAAAGATCCTCGTCAATTTTATTATGGGGCTTATACCCAAACTCGAGCTAAACAACAAGAGATTTTAGAAAGTAATTTTACGCTTGTTGAAAAACACGATTTATTAAGAAATATTTCTGAAGAAATTCTAGGTGATGCTGCCAACTTACTGATTTAGTGTATGATGGTGTTTTTGAGGTGCTCCAGTGGCTTCTGTTTCTATCAGCTGTCCCTCCTGTTCAGCTACTGACGGGGTGGTGCGTAACGGCAAAAGCACTGCCGGACATCAGCGCTATCTCTGCTCTCACTGCCGTAAAACATGGCAACTACAGTTCACTTACACCGCTTCTCAACCCGGTACGCACCAGAAAATCATTGATATGGCCATGAATGGCGTTGGATGCCGGGCAACTGCCCGCATTATGGGCGTTGGCCTCAACACGATTTTCCGCCATTTAAAAAACTCAGGCCGCAGTCGGTAACCTCGCGCATACAGCCGGGCAGTGACGTCATCGTCTGCGCGGAAATGGACGAACAGTGGGGCTACGTCGGTGCTAAATCACGTCAGCGCTGGCTGTTTTACGCGTATGACAGGCTCCGGAAGACGGTTGTGGCGCACGTCTTCGGTGAACGCACTCTGGCCACACTGGAGCGTCTTCTGAGCCTGCTGTCGGCCTTTGACGTGGTGATATGGATGACGGATGGCTGGCCGCTGTATGAATCCCGCCTGAAGGGAAAGCTGCACGTAATCAGCAAGCGTTACACTCAGCGCATTGAGCGACATAATCTGAATCTGAGACAACATCTGGCAAGGCTGGGACGGAAGTCACTGTCGTTCTCAAAATCGGTGGAGCTGCATGACAAAGTCATCGGGCATTATCTGAACATAAAACACTATCAGTAAGTTGGAGTCACTACCGCATCGGCTTATCTCAAAGATCAACAGCCGAAAAAAGCACAGTCAATAATGAC
>NZ_JAJCXB010000132.1 GCF_020564935.1 Streptomyces pinistramenti | reverse complement strand
TGCTGTAGGAGGACTTGAACCAACGGGGGGTTTCGGTCGTCACGGAGTGCCCTTTCGTACCTGTTCGATCATGGCCACAGAATCCGCCTGGGAAGGCGCGTCGGCCTGTAGTTGATGGTAGGCGGTCAGTATGGGGATCACGGTCTGGTTGTCGCGTTCAAGGTGTCCCCGCTGTGCGGACTCCGCGTACGACATCAGCGAGCGGTCCGGCATCGTCAGTACGTAGACGGGCAGGTCGAAGGAACGGCGTTCCCCCATTCCGAACGGGGCGACCTGAAGCACGGAGTTCGGCAGCTCGGAGAACTCGATGAGGCGCGCCAACTGAGCTTCCATCACTGCTGGTTCGCCGACGGGGCGACGGATGCACCCCTCGTCCAGCACCACGAAGATCAACGGCGGGCGCGGCCGGACAAGCGCGGCTTGTCGTTCCGCAACGAGGTTGATCCGCTCGCGTGCCTGATCGGGCGTGATCGCTCCCCGTCTGACGGCGCTCTCCGCGAGGACCGCCGCGTACTCCGGGGTCTGGAGCAGCCCCGGGATGACACCCACTTCATACAGCCGGATTTCTGCGGCTCTCGCCTCATGCGTGACGAACTCCGGAAGCCCTTCGATAAGAGCTGTGGGACGCACGGCCCGCGCCTGACGCTGTAGCCGATCGCCCGAGCCAAGGGCCTTGTCAGCACTCGCTGCGAAGCGGGTAGTTGGAGGTCGGCGGCCAGTTTCGACGGCCGAAATGTGCGTGCCCGAGCACCCCGTGCGCTCCGCCAGCTCGTCCTGCGTCCAGCCGCGTTCGTCCCGCAGTGCACGTAACAGCTGTCCGAAGCGCGCACGGGGCGACCTTTCGGGATCCAATTCCTTGCGGTTGACCATCCTGAATACCAACTCCCCGCTCATTCGGCGCAAGTTGAAGACGGTTCGACTGTAGGCCACGCTGAGTCGCCCCGGTAGTGGAGTCACTACCAAGAGTTAGGGAGGGCTCTTATGACCGAAAAGGCTTCCGCTGTTCCGGCGGTGCTCTACGTCTGTGCCGCCCGGCGTGGTGCCGTTGTCGGGGTGGCCGAGGAGCGGGC
>NZ_JAJCXB010000131.1 GCF_020564935.1 Streptomyces pinistramenti | reverse complement strand
ACCCCACCCCCGACAACACCCCGGACTTCGCCCGCCCGGACCCTCGCAACGCCCCGGATCCGGACTCCCTCAGCACCCAGCCGGCCCCAGGGCCGTCCCTCCACCCGGACTCGGCCCCCGCTCCGGCCCCCGACAACGGCCCGCCCGCCCCGGACGGCCCCTCACACCCGGACTCCGTCCAGTCGCCGCCGCCCGCCACATCCCCTGCGCCCGACGCGATGCCCGGCAACCCGCCCGTCGCCGACACCCCCACCTCCCCCACCGATAGCGGCAGCAACACCGGGGACGACTCGCAGGGTTCGGGCGGCGGCGGACGCGGCGGCACCCCGCACATGAGCGTGCCGTCCCAGGGCGGCGTCGGCGCTCCGGTGCAGCACTCGCCGTCCCACGGCCCGCCGATCCAGCAGCGCGACCCGGCCCCGGGCAACCCGATGCCGACCATGGACGAGAGCGACACCACCGTTCACACCCAGTCCGCCGACACCGTGACGGGGCCGCCGCCCACCCAGCACGCGCCGGACCAGGGTGCCTCCCAGCAGTCCCCCACGCCCCAACAACCCCCGCAGAACGGCCCGCAGACCACGGGCCCGATGATGGGCGCGCCCACCGCCATGCCCCCGCAGGGCGGCGCCCCCTCCGCCCCACACGCAACACCCCCACGCGGCGGCATCCCGCCCACAGGTTCCCCCACCGGTTCGCCATCCACGAGCGCCCCGCCGTCCCGCCCCAACCGCCGGCCCGACGGCACCCGGCCGATCCACGACATCAGCCGGCAGCGCACGCCGGACCGCCCGGCCTACAACCCGCGCCTGGACGGCCCCCGCAACGAACCGACGTCCCGCCCGCACGACCCCCGCCTGGACGGCCTACGCCCCAACTCCCCCCAGCAGGACCGGAATCCGGGCACCCCCCACCCCGCCCCCGGCCGCCCGGAGGGCAATCCGTCGCGCCCCGGCAGCGGCCGCCCGGACGGCACCCCGACCCGACCCGACCCCAGGCACTCGGAGGGCACACCCCACCCGGACAGCGACCACACCGGCACCCCCCACCCCTCCGACACCGACCGCACCCACCACCC
>NZ_JAJCXB010000130.1 GCF_020564935.1 Streptomyces pinistramenti | reverse complement strand
CCAACGTGCGCAAGGTGCTCATCGCCAACCGTGGCGAAATCGCTGTCCGCGTTGCCCGTGCATGCCGGGACGCCGGGATCGGGAGCGTAGCGGTTTACGCCGACCCCGACCGGGATGCCCTGCACGTCCGCGCGGCTGACGAGGCATACGCCCTGGGCGGTGACACCCCTGCCACCAGCTACCTGGACTTCGCCAAGGTCCTTGCCGCCGCCGCCGATTCCGGCGCGGACGCCATCCACCCCGGATACGGCTTCCTCTCCGAGAACGCCGAATTCGCCCAGGCCGTCCTGGACGCGGGCCTGACCTGGATCGGCCCGCCCCCGCACGCCATCCGCGACCTCGGCGACAAGGTCGCCGCCCGCCACATCGCCCAGCGCGCCGGCGCCCCGCTGGTCGCCGGCACCTCCAACCCCGTCTCCGGCTCGGACGAGGTCGTCACCTTCGCGAAGCAGCACGGCCTGCCCATCGCCATCAAGGCGGCCTTCGGCGGCGGCGGCCGCGGCCTGAAGGTCGCCCGCACCCTCGAAGAAGTCCCCGAGCTCTACGACTCCGCCGTCCGCGAGGCCGTCGCCGCCTTCGGCCGCGGCGAGTGCTTCGTCGAGCGCTACCTCGACCGCCCCCGCCACGTCGAAACCCAGTGCCTGGCCGACAAGCACGGCAACGTCGTCGTCGTCTCCACCCGCGACTGCTCCCTCCAGCGCCGCCACCAAAAACTCGTCGAAGAGGCCCCCGCACCGTTCCTGACCAGCGCGCAGAACGCCGAGCTCTACCGCGCCTCCAAGGCCATCCTCAAAGAAGCCGGCTACGAAGGCGCAGGCACCTGCGAATTCCTCGTCGGCCAGGACGGCACCATCTCCTTCCTCGAAGTCAACACCCGCCTCCAGGTCGAACACCCCGTCACCGAAGAAGTCAGCGGCATCGACCTGGTCCGCGAGATGTTCCGCATCGCCGACGGCGAAGAACTCGGCTACGACGACCCGCCCCTGCGCGGCCACTCCTTCGAATTCCGCATCAACGGCGAAGACCCCGGCCGCGGCTTCCTGCCCGCCCCCGGCACCGTCACCCGCTTCGACGGCCCCACCGGCC
>NZ_JAJCXB010000013.1 GCF_020564935.1 Streptomyces pinistramenti | reverse complement strand
GCCGTGCACCACAAGCGCCGCGGGCTCGGCCGACGCGGCGGCGCGGGGAGTGAGCGGCACCATCGCCAGCGCACGGTCGGCGATGACCAGCTTGGTGGGCACCTCGTCCACCACCCGCACCCGCTCCTCGCGCCGGAGCGCGGCGGTCAGGCCCAGGAGGCCGTCCGGCGCGGCCAGGACGCCACGTTCGATCACCACGCGGTAGTCGACGCCCCGCCCGGCGGCCCGCTCCTCGGCGTCGTTCTGCACGCTGGTGACCGCCGTCGGCACGCTCGTGACCAGCGCGCAGACCTCGTCGGCCGCGCCGAGCTGGAGCTGGAGGAAGCGGTGCGCCACCGCACCGGCCCCGGTCACCACCTCCACCAGGTCGTGCACGGCAGGTTCGGCGGCCTGGCCGCGGAACTCCTCGGCGAGCACCGCGGCGGCCAGCTCCGCCCGGTCGAGCTCGTGCCGCTGCTGGGTGAGCAGGGCGCCCAGTGCCACGGCGGGCGGCGCGGCCACCCAGCGGCCGGGGCGGGTGGACGACGGGGCGGCGAGGCCCTGCCGTTCCAGATGGCGCAGGGTGCGGACGGTGTCGTCCTCGGTGAGCGCCAACCGGGCCGCCAGGTACGGGACTTCGGCGGCTCCCAGGCCGACCAGTGCCCGGTAGGCGGTCTCCTGATCCTCGTCCAGACCTATCGCACCGAGCATCCGCTGCCGCCTCTCCTCATCTGCCGTTCCGCTGCCCCGCGTCGACCCGGCCGCCGCGGGGCAGCGGAAGCTGGCGGGAAGGGGCCATGGCGCGATCCCGCCGCGGACATCATCCCCGCGGCTCCCCGCGCTCTGCCAGGGTGTCGGCACCGCAGCAGCAGTCGGCACCAGGTGGGGATGGGGATGGCAATGCGTTCTGGCTCGGCGAACGGCTCGTTCCGGTTGCGAAGACGGCAGGGGGACGGCGCGGACGGCAGGAACGGGCCCGGCAATCGCACGCGGCGCGGCCCGGCCGCGGCACGTACCGGCCTGGGGGCAGCCGTCGCCATCGTGCTGGCCACCGCCCTGGCCGTCCCGTCCCAGGCACAACCCGCGGCCGGTACGGACGGGCAGCGGACGAGGGGCGCACGGCCGATCACCGGCAGCCCGGCGGCCGCGGGCAAGGGCCCAACCGCCGCCACGGTCACGCTGGTCACCGGCGACCGGGTCCAGCTGCGCACCGACGCCAAGGGCCGCAGCAGCGCCGCCGTACTGCCCCGCGCGGACGGCAGCCGGCCGGCCGTGCAGACCCGCCAGTCGGGCAAGGACCTGTACGTCTACCCCGACGCCGCGGCCGAAGCGCTGGCCCGCGGACGGGTGGACGAGGAACTCTTCAACGTCAGCGGACTCGTCCGGCAGGGCTACGACGACGCGCACCGCGCCACGCTGCCGCTGATCGCGACGTACGGCGAATCGGTCGACGTGACCCGCGCCGCGCCGGCCGTACCGCGTGGGGCGAAGCGCGGCACCGTACTCGGCGTCATCGACGGCGTCGCACTGTCCGCCGACAAGAAGCGGGCCGACGACTTCTGGCAGGACCTCGGCGCCGGCCGGGCGCGAGCCGCCGGCGGCCTGCGCAAGCTCTGGCTCGACCGGAAGGTGCACGGCACGCTCGACCGGTCGACGAAGCAGGTCAACGCGCCCAAGGCGTGGGCCGCCGGGCTCGACGGCAAGGGCACCGAGGTCGCGGTCCTGGACACCGGCGTCGACGCGGAACACCCCGACCTCAAGGGCCGGATCACCGACAGCAAGAACTTCACCGACGACACGAGCACCGACGACGTGCAGGGACACGGCACGCACACCGCGTCGACGGTCGGCGGCAGCGGCGCGGCGAGCGGCGGCCGGAAGAAGGGGGTCGCGCCGGGCACCGGGCTGCTGATCGGCAAGGTGCTCGACGACACCGGCTCCGGGACCACGTCGTGGATCATCTCCGGCATGCAGTGGGCGGTGGACCGGCACGCCGATGTCGTGTCGATGAGCCTGGGCTCGCCCGAGGCCACCGACTGCACCGACCCGATGGGGCAGGCCGCGCAGGAGTTCTCCAAGAACACCACGACCCTGTTCGTGGTCGCGGCGGGCAACGCGGGCCCCGCCAAGTCCTCGGTCTCGTCGCCCGGTTGCGCACCCGGCGTGCTGACCGTCGGGGCCGTCGACCGCGACGAGAGCACCGCGCCGTTCTCCAGCCGGGGCCCGGTGCTCACCACCCACACCCTCAAGCCGGAGATCGCCGCGCCCGGGGTCGGCATCTCGGCGGCGTCGGCCGGTGGCCGCGGCGCCCTGGCCTACCGCGCCATGTCCGGCACGTCGATGGCCACCCCGCACGTCGCGGGCGCCGCGGCCGTCGTCCGCCAGGCGCACCCCGACTGGACGGCCCAGCAGGTCAAGTCGGCCCTGGTGTCCTCCGCGCAGAACGGCGCGGGCACCGGCGCGGCGAAGGCGTTCGGCGGCGCCGACGAGATCGGCGCGGGACGCCTCGACGTGGCCGCCGCCGCGACGCAGCCGGTGCTGGCCGCGCCCGCTGTCCAGGGCGGCAGTTTCAGCTGGCCGCAGGACCCGTCCGACCGCACATCCGTCGACGTCCCGTACACCAACACCACGGCTGAAGACGTCCGGTTGAAGCTCACGCTCGACGAGGTGCACGGCAACGACGGCAGCACCGTCACCTCCGCACCCGCCCGGATCGGCGCGTCCCGGGTGACCGTCCCCGCCGGGCAGACCGTCACCGTGCCGCTGAAGCTCGACCCGGCCGCGCACCTCACGAAGGGCCAGTACGGCGACCTCAGCGGCCGGGTGCTGGCCACCGCCGCGCACGGGGTGCGGGTGACCGTGCCGTTCACCCTGTACGTCCAGCCGCAGACCGTCACCCTCCGGGTCAAGATGACCGACCGGGCGGGCGCGGCGGCGGCCGGCGGCTCCGCGCTCGACGTGGTGTCCACCGACACCGCGACCGGCGAGCGGCGGGTCAACGACGGCGCGGACGAACAGCTCTTCCACCTCCGTCCCGGCGCCTACCTCATCAGCGGCTTCATCGAAACCGGCACAGCGTCCCTCAGCTACCTCGCACACCCCGAGTACCACCTGACCAAGGACACCACCCTGGTCCTGGACGCCCGTCGCGCCCACCGCCTGACGGTCCGCACCGACCGCACCGGTGAGGCACGGCGCACCGTCCTGTCCTACGGCCGCTGGTGGGACGACACCTGGCTGACGGCCGGCACCGCGAGCACCGCGGCCGCCGGACAGGAGGTCTACGCGTCGGTCAACGGCCGTTCCCACAAGGGCGGTTACGGATTCAGCAGCAGCTGGCGGTCCTACGGCACGGACACCGCGAAGGGCGCGGGCCACGGCACGGCCGCCGGGCAGCCGTACGTCTACAACCTGACCTTCCCCGAGAACGGACCGATCGCCTCCGCCCGTACCTACCGGGTGCGCGACAAGGACCTGGCCACCGTACGGGCCGACTACCACGCCCTGGGCAAACCGGCCGACTACCAGGACCTGCTGGCGATCCACCCCTCCTGGAGCCCGCAGGACTACGTGGACGTCGGGCTCTTCGACCCGGTCCATGCGCCGGGCACCCGCACCGAGTTCTACACGCCGGGCGGCACCACCTGGCAGCATTCGGTCCTCACGTCCATGCCGTTCGGCGCCCTGCTCACCGACCGCAACCGCAGCTACCGCGCGGGCCAACAGCGCACCGAGCAGTGGTTCGGCGGGGTACTGCGGCCCACCGCACCGCTGAACGAGGACGGGTCCTTGCAGCTCGCCGCCGAGCGGCAGGGCAACCTCATGGGCTTCGGCCCCGGCTTCTGGAACGACGGTTCGGGCGACCACTGGTCGCCGGGCGCCTCCTTCGGCGACATCGGCAACCTGGAACTCCGCCGCGACGGCCAACCGGTCGGCACCAGCCCCTTCCCGAACGGCGTGTTCGAGGTACCGCCTGCCGAAGCGACGTACACCCTGCGGCGCGACACCCAGAAGATCCCCACATCGGACCCCAACTGGCTCCGCTCCCAGGAGACTTCCACCACCTGGACCTTCCGCTCCCACCTGGAGGAGAACGTGGAGTCCCGGGGCCTGCCGCTCCTCTTCCCCGACTACGGCGTCCCGGTGGACGGCAACGACACCCTGCCCGCCGCCGACGGCCAACGGATCACCCTCACCGCCGACGGCCACGCCGGATACACGCCGGGCGCCCTCACCAAGGCCGCGCTGTCCTACTCCTACGACGGAGGAAAAACCTGGACCGCCGCCCCGACCGCACAGCACGACGGCAGATGGACGGCCACCGTCGACCACGCGGGGGCAGCGGGCAAACAGGTCACGCTCAAGGCCGAACTGACCGATTCCCACGGCAATGCGGTCAGCCAGACCGTGGTCCGCGCCTATGACGTGCGCTGACCTGTGAACTCCGCCGGGCGGTCCCCCGTGGGGGGTGGCCGCCCGGCGGAATGCGCCTTCGCGCCCTGTTTCCCGGACCGCCCCGCCATGCACAATGCGGTCCATGAACCAGCAGGGTGCACGACGCGGCCACGAGGACCACTGGTGGCGGCAGCTGTACGGCGACGCCGACACCGGCACGGCAGGCAGCACCCCCGGAGGCCCGAACGCCCCCGCCCCCCACCCATCACTCCACGACACCGGCCCAGGCCACACCCCCGACACCCTGGACGAACGGGTCAACTCGGCCTTGCGGGCGGTGGGTTGCCCACCCGGGGCCGCCTCTTCCCGGACCGCCTCACCTCGGACCGCTTCCGCCCGGACCGCCTCGGGCCGTTCCGCCCCTGCCGAGGCCGATTCCACGCCGCTCCCGGCCCCGGCCATGGACGCGTCCCCGTCCGACACCTTGCCGGGCCCGTCCGACACCCCGCCCGACCAGGCCGCCCCTTCACCACCCCCGGCCGACGAACCCACGGCCCGCATCCGTCGTACCGCCTCCGTCCCACGCGACGCCACCCCCGCCCCGAAGCCCGCCGCCCCGCAGACGGGCTCACTCCCCGGCCCCCACGGCACACCACCCCCACCCCCCTCCGTCGGCTTCATAGGCGACCGTCCGCCGACCTACGCGCCCGAGCCGGTGGCGCTGCCGCCCGCCGACCCGGAGGCGCTCGGCGAACTGGTGCCGGACACGGTGCTGGACGGCGCCCAGTACGGCTCGCTCACCCTCCGGGCCGCGTCGCAGCGCGGCGACTCCGCCCGCTACCGGGGCGACCCCCGCCGCGACGCGCTGCTCGTCACCCGCTTCGGCACCGGCCCGCACACCCTGATCCTGATCGCCGTGGGCACCGGCACACCCGTAGCCGGCGCCCACCGCGCCGCGCACGACGCCTGCGCCTGGATCGGCAGCGCGGTCGGCCGCAGCTGCACCCATCTGGCCGAGGACCTGCGCACCGGCAACCACAGCGCACTCAGATCCGGACTGCAACGGCTCACCGACCGCGGCCACGGCAGGCTGCGGGCCCGCGCGGCCGAGCTGGACCGCGCGCCGCAGGAGTACACGGCATCACTGCGCTGCCTGCTCCTGCCCGCCGACCCTGACTGCCGGCTGCGGGTCTTCTTCGGCATGGGCGAGGGCGGCATCCTGCGGCTGCACGACGACGGCTGGCAGGACCTGGAGCCCCCGTCCACGGACCGCGAGGCGCCGCCCGCCGCCGGCCCGTCCCCCCGTTCGTACGACCCCGCGCGCCCCGATCCGTTCGTCTTCGGCACCGTCACCGCGCGCCGTGGCGACACCCTGCTCCTGTGCAGCGCCGGGCTGGCCGAGCCGCTCGCCGACGAGCCCGCGTTCGCGACCCGCCTCGCCACCGCCTGGTCGGCCGCCGAACCCCCCGGCCTCACCGCCTTCCTCACCACCGCCCAGATACGGGTCAAGGGCCACGCCAAGGACCGTACGGCCGTCGCCGTGTGGGACACCTAGGACCTCTCGAATCAAGGCGAACCAAGGCGACGCCGCAAGAGTGAACAGCCCCCGCACGGGTACCCGCCGAGGACGGGCGGGCCGGGTGGCCAGCGGAGGCGGAGCGCGGGCGCTCGTGGGTTGATGGGAAGGGAACCGCCCACCGACGGCGTCGAAGGAGCGAGCGCGACATGGCGAAGCAGACCGTGGCCGAGCAATTCGTGGACATTCTGGTGCGGGCCGGAGTACAGCGGCTGTACGGAGTCGTCGGCGACAGCCTGAACCCCGTCGTCGACGCCATCCGCCGGACGCCGGAGCTGGACTGGATCCAGGTCAGGCACGAGGAGACCGCCGCGTTCGCCGCCGGCGCCGAGGCGCAGATCACCGGCAAGCTGGCCGCCTGCGCCGGTTCCTGCGGGCCCGGCAATCTGCACCTGATCAACGGCCTCTTCGACGCCCACCGTTCCATGGCCCCGGTACTCGCCCTCGCCTCTCAGATCCCCTCCAGCGAGATCGGCACCGGCTACTTCCAGGAGACCCACCCCGACCGGCTGTTCGCCGAGTGCAGCCACTACAGCGAGCTGATCTCCAGCAGACAGCAGATGCCACGGGTCCTGCAGACCGCCATCCAGCACGCCGTCGGGCAGAGCGGTGTCTCGGTCGTCTCGCTGCCCGGCGACATCGCCGCCGAGGCGGCACCCGACCGTGCCGTCGAGCACGCCCTGGTCACCTCGCGCCCCTCGGTGCGTCCCGGTGACGCCGAGATCGACCGGCTCGCCGAGATGATCGACGCGGCCGGCAAGGTCACCCTGTTCTGCGGCAGCGGCACGGCGGGCGCGCACGCCGAGGTGATGGAGTTCGCCGAACGGATCAAGTCCCCGGTCGGGCACGCGCTGCGCGGCAAGGAATGGATCCAGTACGACAACCCGTACGACGTCGGCATGAGCGGGCTGCTGGGATACGGCGCGGCGTACGAGGCCACCCACGAGTGCGATCTGCTGATCCTGCTCGGCACGGACTTCCCGTACAACGCGTTCCTGCCGGACGACGTCAAGATCGTCCAGGTCGATGTCCGCCCCGAACACCTCGGCCGACGCTCCAAGCTCGACCTCGCCGTCTGGGGCGACGTCCGCGAGACGCTGCGCTGCCTGACACCCAAGGTGCAGATCAAGTCCCGGCGCACCTTCCTCGACCGGATGCTCAAGAAGCACGCCGACGCCCTCGAAGGCGTGGTCAGCGCCTACACCCGCAAGGTCGAGAAGCACCTTCCGATCCACCCCGAGTACGTGGCATCGGTCCTGGACGAAGAGGCGGCCGACGACGCGGTGTTCACCGTCGACACCGGCATGTGCAACGTCTGGGCGGCCCGCTACCTGAGCCCCAACGGCCGCCGCCGGGTGATCGGTTCCTTCACCCACGGCTCGATGGCGAACGCGCTGCCGCAGGCCATCGGCGCCCAGTTCGTCGACCGCAAGCGCCAGGTCGTATCGATGTCGGGTGACGGCGGATTCACCATGCTGATGGGCGACTTCCTGACGCTGGTCCAGTACGACCTGCCGGTCAAGGTCGTACTGTTCAACAACTCCTCCTTGGGCATGGTGGAGTTGGAGATGCTGGTGGCAGGCCTTCCCTCGTACGGCACCACCAACCACAACCCGGACTTCGCCGCGCTCGCCCGTGCGGCCGGTGCGCACGGCGTGCGGGTGGAGAAGCCCAAGCAGCTGCGCGGCGCGCTGCGGGACGCGTTCGCGCACAAGGGCCCGGCGCTGGTCGACATCGTCACCGACCCCAACGCGCTGTCCATCCCGCCGAAGATCAGCGCTGAGATGGTGTCCGGCTTCGCACTGTCGGCAGGCAAGATCGTGCTGGACGGCGGCGTCGGCCGGATGCTCCAGATGGCGCGCTCCAACCTCCGGAATATTCCCCGTAGATGACGCACCGTCATGTCCGGTTTCGGGTCTGTTGATGGCCGGATTCGGTGCCCTTTTGCGCGCGCCGGGGCCGGTGGTGGCGGACCTGCGAAACGACAAGCATGTCGTCTTGCCCCGTGGGCATGCATCACCGTGAGGCTGTTCGAGAGAACGGTCCTGAAGGGACGTTCGGGGCGGGGGAGATGATGCGGCAGCCTGTGTGGCGCCAGGAGCGGGATGGACGGGAATGGACGACCGGGGGGAGCCGGGGGGCTGCGGTCGCCGCATGCGAACCGTGGGTGATGGAACGGAAGGTTCAGGAGGGGGACCTCAGCGCCGTGGCCGACGTACGCAGGGAACTGCGCCGGCTGCTGAGCCGCTGGGCCGCACCGGCACACACCGACATAGCGGATGTCGCGTTGTTGCTGATCAGCGAGTTGGTCACCAACGCACTCGTGCACACCACGGGCGGCGCCGTCGTCACCGCGACGGTCACCGACCGGCTTCGGGTGGAGGTGCGTGACTGCGCCGCCACGCGCCCTGAGCCGCGGGCGCCGACCGGCGACGGGACGTCGGGCCGTGGCCTGTTCCTGGTCCGCACCCTCGCCGATGCCTGGGGCGTACGCGCCCACGGCCTTGGCAAGGGCGTCTGGTTCGAGCTGGGCGGACCGGCCTGACCCGGTGGCGCGGGTGCCGGCGCGGTCCGTCGCATCTCAGCCGAACTGCCGCTCGATCGCGGCGAGTTTCTCCTCCAGCGAGTCCAGCCGGGGGAGGGTCTGGGTGTCGTCCTCCGCCGTGAGGTCGAAGGACTGCCGGCGGGCGGCCGCGGCGGCGGTGTCGTCATCGGCGCCGCTCACCGCCTTGAGGGCAGGCCGGGAGCGCAACGGCAGTTCTCCTGCGGGCAGCGAGGGCGGTCCGTCGGTTATGGCGGGGTCAGGGCCCGGCGCTTCCGCGGCGGTCGCCGCGCTCTGCGTCACCGCGAGCTGCCGGCCCTGCCTGCCGATGCCCCAGGAGCGGTGCTGCCGGTTGATGGCCTTGATCCGGGCCCGGTCCAGCTTGCCCTGATCCCGCCTGCGCAGCCGGTTCTGCTCCTTCTCCCTGCGGTCCTCCCTGACCTCCTCGACGGCCTCGTCCAGCGACCGCACGCCCTCCAGCAGCATCAGCGACCAGGCGGCGAACGTCTCACGGGGAGCCCGCAGCCAGCGCACGATCCGGATCTGCGGCAGCGGGCGGGGCACCAGACCCTGCTCGCGCAGCGCCGCCCGCCGGGTCTGCTTCAGCGCGCGGTCGAAGAGCACCGCGGCCGACAGCGACATCCCGGCGAAGAACTGCGGCGCGCCCGCGTGGTCGAGACCCCGGGGCGCGTGCACCCAGTTGAACCAGGCCGCTGCTCCGGCGAACGTCCACACCAGCAGGCGCGAGCCGAGCGCCGCGTCGCCGTGACTCGCCTCGCGCACGGCGAGCACCGAGCAGAACATCGCCGCACCGTCGAGCCCGAACGGCACCAAGTACTCCCAGCCTCCGGAGAGGTTGAGGTTCTGCACACCGAAGCCGACCAGGCCGTGGAAGGACAGCGCGGCGGCGACCGCGGCACAGCAGAACAGCAGCACGTACGCGGCCATGGCGTAGACGACCTCCTTGCGGCGCCGGCGCTCCTCGCTGCGCTCCCAGGAGTCATCGCCGGACGGACGGCCCGCCGAGCGCCTGCCGCGCACGACCACGGCGACGGCCACCAGGATGCCGACGAGCAGCAGCGCAGCCGGAACCAGCCAGTCCAGCGATATGTCGGTCATTCTCATTCGGGGATTCCTTGCCTCGCGTTCCGCGTTTTCGCGCGCCATCCTGGCGGAGTCCACGGCCGGTACAGGGGGATTCGGCACAAGAGAACGCCAATGAGTGCGATGAAGCGGGCATGTACCACTTTGGTGCCGAACTGGCGTGCTCGGCGGCTGAGTTGAGTTCGAACGAAGCTGTCTTGACGGGTGGCATGGGGGGATCGTGGGGCCGCATCGCTGGTAGTCACAGAGTCGCTTCGTGTCATCGGGCAACCTCGCCGAGGGTGACGATGCTTCCAGAGTTCTGCCACCTACAGGCAACTTTGGTAGGCCGCAGGCTGACCTGGTGCTGACATTGGTGATGCTGCGTCAGGCCGCTGCCAGGTGGGATTCCGGTCGTCAGTCGGTCGTGTTCGTCCCGTGGAGGAGACGGCGCGACGGGCTGCGCCGACTTGCCGTGTGCGAGGGCGGTTCGGTGGGTTCGCGACCGTGTCCCCGCAGCGTGCATGTCGTCCTTCACGGAGGGTGAATTGGTGAAATCCTGCAACGCCGACACAGGCTGCGGCGCCCTCCGGTAGCGGTGCGCTCGTCGGAGGAGGTGGCGCCTGCGGGCGGGTGGTGCGGATGTGGACATGATGGCACCGGCGCCTGGAAGGACACCTGCGACGGCCTCGCCGGCGTCCTGCTGTGCTTCGTACAGGACCTCTTCGCCCGCCACCTGTCCGGGCGTCAAAGGGGGCTCCAAGACCGGACGAAGCCCTGTCGGCCGGGGCAGGACGGGTAGCAAACATCGCCTGATCACCGACGCCACCGGCATCCCGCTTGCGCCACCTTGACCGGCGGCAACCGCAACGACGCCACCCGGCTCATCCCGCTCCTCCAGGCCGTGCCGCCGGTGTGAGGCAAGCTGGGGCGGCCCCGGCCGCCCGGACGTGGTGCTGGGCGACCGCGGCTACGACCACGACAAGTACCGCCGACTGGTCAGGGACATCGGCGTGCAGCCGCTGATCGCCCGCCGCGGCACCGAGCACGGCTCCGGACTCCGGCCCGCGTCCTCAGCTCTCCCAACGGCCGGGTGGACAGCCGTCAGGGGCTGCCGGATGCCTGTTCTGCTGAGTCGGCACTGCCCTGCCGGAACGCTCCCGAAGGTGACACGGCGCACGCCTTCGGACCTCATCGGAGCATCGGAGCTACTGGCAGCAGGGGGCGTTCACCAGCTGACTTTTGGCTGGTGAGTTGACCTTTCGGGCCATTCTTCGGGTGGGGGCACCTCGCGGAGATCTGCAGGGGAAAGATCCGTAACTGGGGGCCCAAAGGCCTCTTCAGATCTTCCAGCACCGCTGGTCACATGCGTTGACGGGCGACACGACAGGGGAAGTTGATGACGACGGAACGCCCGGCGGGCAGCCGGCTCAAGACATACGGCGACCGCGCGTATGCGCACACCACGGTGGTGCGGCACCAGGGAACCACGGTGGCTCTCGCCATGGACGACATGCGGCGGCTGTACTACAGCGTGCTCGACCTGGACTCCATACCCGACGGCGGACAGGCGCAGACGCAGGCGGAGAAGCCGCGGGAGCTGGATGCCTATCACTGGGCCGAGGAGCCCCGGCCGCTGGCGTTCCCGGCGGAGCTGGCCCGGTCCGGCCACGCCGCCGTGGGAGCGCTGTCGGTGCCGCGCGTCGACCAGGGGTCAGGGCATGAGGAGAAGCCTGAAGAGCAGCTGCGGGACGAGGAGCTGAACGCCTTCTTGTCCACGACCGCTCGGCTGTCGGCCGACGCGCCGTTCGCCGCGGTCTCCGACGGCAAGCACCTGTTCGTCTTCCGCCAGGCGGTCACCAGCGGGCACCAGGACGCGTTGTTCGTCCGCGACGACGGCGGCGTGAGCGGTGACGCCACGCGGGATGACCTGCTCCTGGACGGCGCGGGCCGCCCCGTGCAACTGGCGGTGGACGCGCTGCTGTGCGACCGGTTCGTGCTGGCCGGCAGTGTCCTCAAGCCGGTGCAGGAGGTGCGGTACCGGCGCAGCCGTCACCGGGACCGCCCCGAGTCCGCCAAGGACAGCCTGGGCATCACCGATATGGACGGCCGTCCGTTCCACGAGCCGACGCAGGTGTTGCGGTTCGTCGGCCCGGTCACCGCTGGCAGGTTCGCGGTCGTCCTGGTGCCCACTGCCATCGCCGGCACCCGGCGGTGGCAGTTCTTCGTCCACCGCGCGGCGAGTGACCGTGTCGACGCGGTCAGTGTGGAGCAGGGCGAGGACGGCCTGTTCCACACCCAGGGCACCCGCTTCTTCACCAGCCCCGACCCCGCTTACCAGGACGCGGTTCTCGAACGCGGCCCCGGCATCTGCCCCTTCACCAAGCTGCCGCTGGTCCCGGTGCGGCCGGACACCCGGTTCGCCGAGTCCGCGCTCGCCCTGACCGGCGGCGCCCACGCCGAAGCCGCCAAGGGAGCGGAAGTGCTGGGGCTGGGCACGGGCGCCTACACGGTGGAGGCATGGCTGAAGCCTTCCGCCACTCCTGGCACGATCCTGTCCACGCGTGACACCAGCGACGCCGGGATCTCCCTGAGTGTGGCCGAGGGCGGCGCGCTCGTCCTGGTGCACGGCACGGCGGTCGCCGCTGCGACGCCCGACGGGGACGGGGCGGCACCGGCCGAGGAGTCCGCAGGGGATGACGGCAGCGGGGAGCCCACAGCGGGCGCCGAGCCCGAAGCGGGCGGCACGGAGGCGGAAGAGGCTGATGAGCCAACCGCTGAACCGGCCGCCGAGCCGACCGCACCCGCCATCACCACCACGCTGACCAGCGAGCAAGGTGCGGTGCCCACCGGCAGGTTCAGCCATGTCGCGGCGGTGTTCGACGGCACGATGGCGACCCTCTACGTCGATGGCAGCGTGGTGGCAGCCGCCGAACTGCCCCCGGCGGCCGGGGCGGGCACCCGGCTGCTGGTCGGCGCCACCTCTGCTGCGGACAAATCCGCCGGGGAGTTCTTCACCGGCGAACTGGACGAGGTCCGCATCTGGCTGCGGGCCCGGCGAGCCGAACGGCTGGCGCGGGACGCCGGAGTGCGCCTGGTGGGCGACGAGCCCGACCTGGCCGCCTACTACCGCTTCGACGAAGGCACCGGCTCGCTGGCCTACGACCAGTGCGGGGCCCTGCACCTGGCGGTGAGCGAAGGTGCCGCCTGGGTCGCTTCGCTGGCGCCGGTCGCCGACCAGCCCGGCATCCGGCGCGACGCCTTCCGCGTCACGGACCGCCGTGTCGCCTCCGGGCTGTCGGCCGCCCTCTACCACCAGCAGGAGGAGGCCCCCACCGGGCACAGCAAGGAAGCCAAGCCGCTCAAGCGCCAGGCCCGGATCCTGCTGGCCTGGACCACCACCGCCCAGGACGAGGCGACCGGCCGGGTCACCTCGCTGGACCTGGCTGTGGACCGCAACGGCCGGGTGGCACAGCTCCC
Source organism: Streptomyces pinistramenti (assembly GCF_020564935.1). GTDB lineage: Bacteria > Actinomycetota > Actinomycetes > Streptomycetales > Streptomycetaceae > Streptomyces > Streptomyces pinistramenti. The sequence goes on along the minus strand of NZ_JAJCXB010000013.1, from coordinate 128,996 downwards.
TGATGTCCTGGAACTGCCGCTGGTCGGCGGGAGCGTGACGGAGGCCGATCCGGAGCGGGAGAAGCAGCTCACGGCTGACGTGGCGCGGCTGGAGAAGGGACTGGCCGCGGCCGAGCGGCGCCTGGACAGCATCACGGAGGACCTGAAGAAGCCCGAGCAGGTGGTCAAACCCCTGCTGGGAGCTCTTGCCACGGCCCGTGACCGGGCGGATCTGCCGACCCAAAACGGGTCGTCGAAGCCGTGCCACGTCTATCTCTCCTCGGAGAGGGGGGATCCCTGGTCTGCAGGGTTGGGGATGTACGGCTTCAGGGGTGTCGAGTCCGGGTCTCTGCAAGACGGCCTCACTCTTGATTCGGTTGTCGAGTCCGAGTCCCTGCAAGGCGGTGTCGGCTTCGATTCGGACCCGCGCCTTTCTGATGTGTTCCGCCATTTGACGGTCCAGCACGACGCTTCCGGTACCGACCGGGTCGTAGGGGTCAAGGGTGCGCCGGGTCCTGATGATGCGGCGGCACAGTGGAGGCTGGTGTGCGTGACCGTGGGAGGGGAACCGGAAACTGACACCCAGTCTGTGAATGGGTGGCAAGTGCGGCATGTCCCGACCGGCAAACTCCTGGGACGCGTGAACGGCGAGGAAGTTCTGCTGAAGGAGGCGGCTTCCGACGCGGTCCTCTATTACCGGAACGGTTCCCTCGTCAGCATGGAGAATCTGGTCGCCGCCACCCTCTCGGAGCGCCAGGCCACGTGGGGATACATGGACCACTGGAATCCGGCGGAGAGCTTGGAGGTGTCTACGGCGGTCAGCTGGAACGTCTATCCGGTGCCCCTCCATCCCTCGAACGCCCCCGCCCGCACCGCGGCCAAATCCATCGTGCGGCTGCTCCCTCGGGCCGCTGCTCTGGAGGCTGCCTCCAAAACGAAGGATTTCGTGCAGACCCGTACCCGGCAGGCCCAGGGGCTGCGCGAGAAGCTGGAGGCCGAGCGCGAGGAGCTGGGCCGTATCACCGCCGGTACGAAGGGGCGCAGTGACCGGGTGCTGCCGATGGTGCATCTGGGCCAGGACCGGTGCGGTCTTGGCTGGTCCGGGGCCGTGCTGGACTTCGCGCAGACCACGGATGCGCCCATGGTGGCCGACAGCGGCAGCGGGCACTTGGGGCTGTACTTCCGTGACGGTCAGGGGCAGATGACCGGTCTGTTCTACGACACCAACATCGGCCGCTCCGGCAAGGTGCTGTCGGCCGGCGATGACACCGCCCTGCACCTGACGGCGCGGGAGGCGGGCGTGTCTCTGGCGGATGCGTCGGTCGAGGTGGCGGCCGACAGCACCGGCTTGTTCCCCGGCCGCTGCACCCTGACGCTGACGACAGGGAAGGGCGAGAAGGAGACCTGGCGGCTACTGCCGCGGCGGGCCACTGCGGCGGCCGACGCCCTCAACGGGCTGCGGGCTGCTCCCGTCCCCGTGGGCACCGCTGTCTCATCCGCGGGCGGTGTGCTGAAGCTGAGCGGCAAGGGCGCCCGGCGTGCGCTGGCGGTTGGGGATCTGCTGGAGGCGGGCGGTGTGGTGTACGCGCTCACCGCGGTGGCCTCGGCGGGAGCCACCGAACTCCGCGTCGTTGGGGCATCCACCGGTACCGGTGCCGTGGCGGAGGGCAGTGGGCCCGCCGCCCCCGGGGAGTTCCTCCTGCCGGTGGTCGCCCCGGAGGTGGCCGAGGCCGCGGAGGCGGTGGCCGAGCCGGAGGGCGCCACGGAGGCGACCGGTTCCGGCGACGGCGAGCAGACCACCTCCGGTGCCGGCCGGACCACCCCGGACACATCCGCCGGATCCGCCGACGCCGGAGACACCTCCGCGCGGAATCCGGCCGGCGGCCGGCCGAAGGCGGGCGTGGAAGTACGGCTGATTTCCTACGACCCGTCGCTGGTGACCCACAGCAGGCCCGGTTCCAGCGCCGCGTTCGGCTCCCGGCTGGTGGCGGCGGCACTGATCGGCACCAGTGGATCCCTCACCGACGGCACGGCCCGTGACGAGGGGCTGGCACGGCCGCCGCGCTGGTGGGGCGATCTGCCCGGACGCGCCCTGGCGTTCGGCAAGGAAACGCGCCCGCCCGCGCTGCCCGCCAAGCTTTTGCCCTCCATCGGAGCCGACGCCGATCTCACCCTGGAGGCATGGGTCCATCCCGAGTCCGGGGGGCCCGCCCGGGTCGTGCATGCCTCCCTGCCCGACGGTGGGTACACCCTCGCCCTGGGCGACCGGATCGCTTCGGGCCGCCCGCTCACGGCGGCGGTCGGCAGCCGCTCGGTGACGAGCCGGATCCCGGTGCCCGACGGCCGCTGGAGCCATGTCGCCGCCGCCTTCGAGCAGTCCTGGGCGCTGCGCCTGTCCGGCAACTCCTACGCGGAGGCCGCGCACGCGGACGACCTGAACATCGGCCGTGACCTCACCCTGGAGGTGTTCTTCCGGGCCGACACCCTCACGTCGCCCCAGGGCCTGCTCTCCAAGGGGCACCTGGCCGACGGCGGCGGACAGCGTGTCCCGTACCAGCTGTCGGTCGACCGCGCCGGCCACCTGGTGTTCGGCTTCGAGGGCACCGGCGGCGCGCAGGTCTCGCTGACCTCCACGGGCACGGTGACGCCCGGCACGTTCCACCGTGTCGCCGTGGTCCGTGCCCTTGGCCAGTCCCGTACGGAGACCAAGGGAAAGAAGGACATCGAGGTCGTCGGTCCCGACGGCAAGAAGACCCAGCTCTCCGTGGACATCATCGAGGCCGTCCAGATCATCCAGTGGTCCGACATCACCTTCTACATCGACGGCGAGGAGGCGGGCACCACCCGCTACACGGATGCCCCTGACCTGAGCCACACCGGCCCCCTGGTGATCGGCAGGGCCCCGCGTGGCGTCTACCACCGCGGTCTGACCGGCGTGATCAGCGAGGTGCGCGTGTGGAACACCGCACGCCAGCCCGCGGACATCGGCGTCACGCTGCCGCCCCCGCGCCCACAGAGCGCTCTCACCGCGCCGGCCGGCGAGGCCGGTGCCGACGGCGCGGACCGGCCCAAGGGGCTTATCGCCCGCTGGCGGCTGGAGGAGAACGAGGGCACCACCGCCGCCGACGACGCGGGCCGTCACACCGCCCGCCTCCACAGCACGGCCTGGATCAAGAACCCGGACCCGCTGGGCAGCACCTTCCGCCTGTACCTCGACGGCCAGCCGATCGCCGGCTCCCCGCCGGCCTCCGGCGACGCCCTGAGCGAAGGGACTTACGGGGAAAAGCAGTTCACCCTTGGCGGCCGACTGGACGGCGACAAGGTGGCCGAGCCGTTCACCGGCACCCTGGAGGAGGTCCGTGTCTGGCGTACCGCCCGCAGCCAGGAGCAGGTCCTCGACAACCTCTTCGGCCGACTGACCGGAGAGCGCCAGGACCTGCTGGCCTACTACCCGTTCGACGACGAGTCCACCGAGGCCGAGGCCACCGTCCTGGCCGACCACGGTCCGCACGCCCTGGATCTGGACCTGCCCGCACCGGGCCCGGGGCGCCCGGAACCGGTGGCGTCCACCGCCCCTATCTCCAGCGACATCCCCGAGGTCCGGCCTGCCTTCGCCACCGGCCGTCCGGCCTTTGTCCAGCAGTCCGCCGCTGCTCCGGCCGTCTGCGAGTACGCCGACTTGCAGCGGCTGGCCGACGGCTCCACGCGCGGCGTCCTCAAGCGCTGCTACGTCTACGTCCAGGACGGTGTCTGGAACCTGGTCACCGGTTACAAGGTCGGCGATCTCGTCTCCGAGTGGGTCGGCCAGGTCCAGTTCGACCCCCAGCTGGTCGGCTATATCGAGGGCGCCCCGCCCGTGCCGTCGGAGAATCTGGTGGCCACCCGCCGCCTGACCTCCCTGAGCTACGTCAACTCCGCCTCCGTCGAGTTCACCCAGGCCGATCAGGTCGTCCAGGCGCTGTCCTCCAGCACCGACACCTCCGTGGACAGCACGCTCGCCACCAGGCTCGGCACCGCCGCCGACGCCGAAACTCTCATGATCACCGCGCCGCTCGGCTTCGGCGTCGCCAAGCCCATCGTGCAGGGCGGCATCGACGCCTACGGCGGCCTCACCCTGGACTTCTCCAACGCCTGGGGCCACCGGACCGAACTGTCCGAATCCACCGAAACCACCCGCTCCACCTCCATCGGGCTGAGCGGCGGCTGGGAGCCCGACGACGAGAAGAAGCAGATCGACTCCGACGGAGGACGCCGCTTCCAGCCCGTCAACACCGGCTACGCCCTGGTGCAGTCCGAGACCGCCGACGTGTACGCGCTGCGGCTGGCCCACAGCGGTTCCGTCGTCGCCTACCGGATGCTGCCCAACCCGGACATCCCCCGCGACTGGAACCTGCTGCCGTTCCCCATCAACCCCCGCTATACCAAGCAGGGCACCCTCGACGGCAGCGTCGGCTACAACTCCACCGGAAAGATCACCGACCCCGACTACCGGGACGCCGACGGCTACGGCGAATACAGCTACTACAAGCCCACCGAGGCATACGCCCTCAAGCGCCGTATCACCCAGGACATCCAGCGCCGCCAGGCATATTACGAAGGCGTCTCCACCGAGACCCACACCAGCGATCCCACCTCCGAACGCGCCCGTGCGCTGCTGAGCAGCTTCATGGGCCCGCTGCAGAACATCGACACCCACCAGCGGGCCACCAAGGCGGACGCCGAGGCGTTCGCCCGGCGGGACATCGTCAACACCTATGCCTGGTCCGCGGACGGCGGCTTCTTCGCCGAGACCACCCAGAGCACCGACATCGTCACCGAAACCACCACCGGCTCCTACCGCTTCAACGGCATGGCCTCCCTCGGCATGACCACCGGCGTCCGGGTCTTCGGCATCGGCGCCTCGCTCCAGCTGGACGCCGCCCTCGGTGGCGGCATCAGCCGCACCCGGGCCCGTAGCAAGGAGGCCACCCGCTCGTTCAGTCTCGACGTCCGCGTCGACACACCGGGCGACATGCAGAAGTACGACGACCAGTCCAACCCCGTCTTCAAGGACGGCAAGCCCGTCGAGGTCCCCGGCCGCGTCGACGCGTACCGGTTCATGACGTTCTACCTCGACTCCGCCACCGCCAACTTCGACGACTTCTACGGCAAGGTCATCGACCAGCAGTGGCTCGACAGCCCCGACGCGAACGCCGCGGCCCTGCGCCAGGCCCGCCAGTCCGACCACCGGCCGCCGTGCTGGCGCATCCTGCACCGGGTCACGTTCGTCAGCCGCAAACTCCCGCCCACCCTGCCCGAAGGAGCAACCCCCCTGGAGACCACCCTGCACAGCGCCGACATCTCCAGCAACTACGAACTCATCCGCCGCCTGGAACCCTACGTGGACCCGGCAGTACAGGACCGCTCCGAACTCACCCGCCAGATCCGCGACACCCTGGCACGCGAACTCCCGGAACTGACCCCCCACACCGCCACCATCACCGACTTCTACGCCGACTACCTCGGCATCGCCTGACACGGTGAAACCGGCATGAACCAGGACTGAGCCAGCGGCAGGTCCTCCCGCCCCGGCCGGCTGCGACGCACAGCACCCGGCCGGGGCGGTGACCGTTGGGGCCGGGTGAAGCGGGGCGCCCCCTCCCGCGGCAGGGGGCGCCCCGCGACCTCCTGGGTGAACAGGGTCCAGGCCGCCAGGGGCAAGGGGAGGTGCGGGTCGACCTCCGTGCTCCGCTCGGAGGCGGATGTGGACCACACCGCGTTGCGGGCACCTTCCACGCAGTCCGTGCCGCCCTCACTGCCGTAGGAGGACTTGTACCAACGGCCGTACGGGCGGCCGTTGTTGGCGAGCGCCACACCGAGCCGCGCACCGTCGTGCGCGACCCGGGCCCGCGGGCGCCGAACCTCGTGCTGGAGCCGGTGGCCGACGCGAAGGCGTGGCCGCACGGCGTCCTGCTGCTGTGGGACTCCGCAGCCGGCTGCCACTACGGCCCTCTCGGCGACGCGACGCATGGGCGAAGGAGGCCGACTGGCTGGAGCCGCTGCCGGTGGAGCACCTCGCCGCCCCGGACGTCCTCCGCGCCCTGCTGCCGCTGCTCCTCAAAGGACGCGAGGCCGAGATCCCCGCCCACCGAGCCGGCGGAGAGCGGGTGGCCGGCGTGAGCCGGCGGGATTTTCTGTCACGGATGGACTGTTCTCGGAGCTATTTCCGTTCTGTGGCCGGAAATTGGGTCGACTGCTCGCGCAGTTCCGGGCCCGCATGATCCACTCTGCGGGCACGACGTAAGGAACTCCCGCGCCACACGGCCGGGTATCAGGGATCGGACAAAGGGAGAGGCAGTGGCGAAGCTCAAGGGGGCCGTCAAGTGGTTCAACGAGAGCAAGGGGTTCGGCTTCATCACTCCCGAGGACGGCAGCAAGGACGTGTTCGTCCACTTCTCGGCGATTGCCGGCAACGGCTTCAAGACCCTCGCCGAGGGACAGAGGGTCGAATTCGAGATCACAAGCGGCGCGAAGGGTCCGTCCGCGGCAAACGTCACGGCTCTCTGACCGGCACACTCTCTCCGAATCGAGCATGAGAGAGCCCTACCGACGGGGGAGACAGCAGGGCCCTGGGACAGCGTGCCACGCGCGCGCTCGCGTGTCCCTCAGCTTCCGTGCCGCGGCTGGGCGAGCCCGGCCGGGTCGACCTCGAAGGGGGAACGGCTTCTTCATGAGGGTCACCACGCCCGGCAGTGCGGTCGCCGTCTCCACATGGCGGCCGCGGTTCAGCTCGCTGACGATCAGGCGCGGGGCACTTTTGCCCATGCCGTGCTCAACGATTCGGTGCAGGCGTCGGCCCCGCCGTCGGGGTGAAGAGGCGCCGGGTGCGCACGGACACCATCTCGGCGTGCGCGGGGAGCCGTCTACGGGGTTCCGCCGGCCCCGGAGCCGCTGCTGTTGAGGTTGCCGACCTTCCGGCGGTACCGGCCTTGGGCAGCCTGCTCGGATTGCACGTCGAGCGCCGCGGCGATCTGCTTGAAGGTGAGCAGGGGCTTGCCGGTGCGAGTGCTGGTGGTGCGGGCGGCCGGCATTGCGGCCTCCAGGCCGTCCAGGTCGGTGCGGGCAACCCTCAGCAGTGCGAGCGCGGCGGCGACGTCTTCCGCGCGGTCCCCGGGGTGGCGGTCGTCGCCCGACGTCTTCCGCCACAGCGGGCCGGACTGGAGGAGCCGGTGGCACTGGTGGGCTTGGACCGCATGCAGCACCACGGGAACCGTTGCTTCCGGGGAGCGGTCACGGATGCCGGGCAGAGCGTCGGCGTAGCGGTCGGAGAGCTGCACGAGCAGCGTGGCCTGCTCGGCGTCCATCACGTACGGGACCGCCCTGGGCGCCCGCTTCGGCTCGTCGGTGTTCGGCCTGCCCCCACCGTCCCGGCACGCCCTGAAGCAAGACAACGTTTGGCTCATTCATGGGTTCGGGCCGGCCAAGGGCACCCCGCCCTGCTCGACGATGCGCAACTCCATGAGCAGCCCGTCAGTTTCCTCAGCTGTCTGATGCCCAGCTGGTGGGCATCAGACAGCCCTGGCTAGGCCGACCGGATGCTGCTTGGCCGGTCGGACACGTCAGCTCCGGCATGCCCAGCGACGGGCACCCGCTGTCCATGTCGGCACTCGAAGGCGTGATCCATTTCGCTTTTCCATATGTTATGTTCACAGCCGCCCGGAACGGACGGACCATCCGAACTGGGAAGTAAATAGGGGGAAGTGACACATGGGGGCCGTTAAGTTTGGACGCCTATCGGCGTTCCCTATGCCCTTCCCCCTTGGAACAGCAAGGACCCTGAAGCCAAGGCGTTCCTGGCGTTCTTCACCGCTGACGAGATCGCCGCTTTCAAGACGGCAGCGAATGCCGCGCCCTCCGCTGCCAGCGGCCCGGTCGCACTGGCGGCACCGAACTGGGGAAAGATCTGGGGCGCCCTGAAGAAGATCGGCGGCTTCGCCAAAGCCGTCGGGGCCAAGTACCAGGATTTCGCGAACTGGGCCAACAGCCGTCCCTGGTACATCAAGCACCTCATCAAGGGCCTGAGCCCCGGTCTGAGCACTTACGACATCTGGTGGCACTTCAACCACTGAGCAACTACCGGTAATCACGCCGGAGCCGGGCCCACGCCGCCGCTTCGCGGGCCCCGGCGACCATAGAAGGGCACATGATGACGGACGTCCCGGAAACTCCCACGGGCGGAGCGACAGAAGGCACATGGGCGATCCCTCTCCTGCTCCTGGTCCCCGTCGCCATCATCGGGATCGTCACCGACCTGTCCACACCGTGGTGCGTTGCCTCCTGGGTAATGTGGGGGTTGGCGGCGGCATTGAGCGTGGTGGGATGGATGCAGGTCGTTCACCGCGGCGCGAAACGCGCAAGCGGCTGGTACACCTGCGTACTCCTGCACTGCGTCCTGGCCTGGCAGGCGGCCCACCTGATCCTCAAGTGGTAGACGCCGCGCCTTGCGACGACGCGTGCTGATTGCGCACCGGTAGACGCCGACCACGCCCGCCCTGTGTGCGCCTTCACCGGTCGGCCGGTCGCCGAGCACCTGCGGCGGATCCGCGCGACCGGCGAGTCCGATCACCCGGGCGAGCTCGCGGCAGGTCGACTGAGGCCAAGACGGCCCGCAGGTCCGCCGACGGCAGGGCCCCCTCCCCGCTGCTGCCTGCCCTGACTTCCGCCGCCCAGGGCCCGCACCGAAGTGCCGGCCACCGGCCCGCGGCCGGGCTTCTCACCGCTGATCGACGGGACATCTTCGGCGAAGTCGCCCCGTGTGCGGGTGGGCCGCACGTCCTGGCGGCCAGGCTCCGCAAGGTATCTGGCTACTGCCTGCCCGAGATCATGGGCCCGCCCCGGCGAGCCAGGGATTCGGCCTGGCGATAGCGGGGCCGGTGTGCGGCGCACTCTCCGGTGGAGACGGCTCAACGGCCCTGGCGACGGTGATGCTGTTGTCGCTGTTCGTCCCTGGCGGGTCAGGGGTCCAGGGGGTGCCAGGCGCGACCGTTGCTGTCCCGTCGGACCTGTCGGCGGGCAGAACAGGGTAATTGGCGATCACAGCCAGCCGTTGGCCTCCGCGAGCCGGGCCGCCTCGGCGCGGGTACGGGCCTGCGTCTTGCCGATCGCCGACGACAGGTGGTTGCGCACGGTGCCCTGGGACAGCCGGAGCGCCTTGGCGATGTCGGCCACGGTGCCGCCCTCGGCGGCGGCGCGCAGCACGTCCGCCTCGCGCCCGGTCAGCGGGCTCGCGCCGCCGGCCAGCGCTTCCGCGGCGAGGGCCGGACCCACGAAGCGCAGGCCGGCGTGGACGCGGCGGATCGCGTCAACCAGTTGTTCGGGCGGGGAGTCCTTCACGACGTATCCGGCCGCGCCCGCGGACATCGCCCGCGAGAGGTAGCCGGGCCGGCTGAAGGTCGTGCAGATGATGGTGCGGCAGCCGGGCAGCGCCCGCTGGAGATCGGCGGCGACGGTCAGGCCGTCCCGGCCGGGCATCTGTACGTCGAGCAGCGCGATGTCGGGCACGGTCCGCTGCGCGGCGGCCAGCACCTCGGTGCCGGTGCCGATCTCGGCGACCACGTCGATGTCGGGCTCCAGCCGGAGCACGGCCGCAAGAGCGCCGAGTACGAGTGCCTGGTCGTCTGCCAGCAGGACACGGATCATGTCGGTTCGGCTTCCTGCGGAGGTGCGAGGGGGATCGCCGGGGCCGGCCCGCGGGCGACGACCCGGAACCCGCCGCCGGGGGCAGGACCGTGTTCGAGGGTGCCCGACACGTTGGCCAGCCGTTCGGTGAGGCCGGTGAGACCGTTCCCCGGGCTCGCCCCGCCGGTGGAACTGCCGTTGTCGGTGACCTCGACCCGGTCGGGCCCGATGCGGACGGTGCACAGTTCGGCGTCGGAGTGCCGCAGCACGTTGGTGACCGCCTCGCGCACGACGTAGCTGAAGACCTCGCGCAGCTCGGCGCGCACGGTGTCGGTCGCAGCCGGCAGATCGGCCCGTATGCCGGCGGCACGCAGCGCCATGCGGGCGCCGGCGAGCTCGCTGTCCAGCGACAGGGTGCGGTAGTCCGAAATGGTGGCCCGCACGTCGGACAGCGCCGTGCGCGCCATGTTCTCAAGCTCGGTGACCTGGCCGACGGCGCCGGCCAGGTCTGTGGAGGACTCCAGGATGCGCCGCGTCAGCCCCAGTTTGACAGTCATCGTGGAGAGGGTGTGGCCGAGGATGTCGTGCATGTCCCGGGCGACCCGTTCCCGTTCCTGGTTCACGGCCAGCCTCTTGACCTGCTCGCGCGCGGCCCGCAGGTGACCGATCGTGAAGTTGAGCGCGAAGACGGTGCCGAGTGCCGCGGTCACGCCGACGAGAATGGCCACCTGCGCCCAGGCCACCTCGCCCTGGGCGAGGCGCATCCAGACGATCTGCCCCAGCACCGTGACGAGGCCGAGCAGCAGCGCATGGCGCAGCGGCAGCAGCATGAGTCCGATCGAGAGGGCATAGGTCAGATCGGTCAGGTAGGACGGCGACGCAAGAAGCACCGCCGGTGCCGCGCCGAGCAGGAACATCACGGCGACGATGGCGATGCGCCCCCGTCGCAGCGCCACCGGCCCGTACCAGGGCGCCAGGATGCAGCCGATGCCGTAGCAGGCGACGAGGCCGATCGCCAGCGAGGTGAGCAGGGGACGTTGGGAGCCGTGCGCGATGTCCTCGGCCCGTGCGATCAAGGTGAGGGAGGCCAGCGCCGTGGCCGTGGTGACCGCCACGCGGCCCCGGCCGCCTGCTCGGGGGCTGTCCGGCTGGTCCTTCCAGAAATTCCAGTCCGGCCACTGGTCGACGGAGAACTCGTCCGGATCGCGTGCACCCACGTCGGTCATGTTAAGGCCGGGCTGCCGCCGGACGCCCAAGCGGTGGCCCGGGGCTGATGCATGGTCATGCAGGCGAGCATTGCCCACCCATGACCGGCGCCCCTGTTTGGATTGTCACCCGGTCATGCATGACAAATGGCATGGGTCCGGCCGGCGGGCCGATGCTGCGATGAGGTCATGTTGCACGCGAAGAGGATCCATCTGCCGAGCCAGCAATACGAGCTCACCGAGGACGGCCGGGCGCTGACGACGTTCTCGTTGCACAGAGGCCACATCGGCGCGCAGTTCACACTGCGCGGGGTCGACTACGTCGTCCGCACGCACCGCTTCAGTGGTGTCCACGAACTGCTCGACTCCGACGGGACCGCCGTCGCGACCACGGACCGGGTGCGCCGAAGCTGGAACATGACGTGCTCTGGGCGAGTCATCCCGTTCCGGCAGACCACGGCGGCAGACCGGGAGCACACCGTGATCGGCGACGACGGTGAGCCCGCCGGCACGATCCGCCGCACCGCACACATCCACTCCGAGGCGACCGCCGACCTGCCCGGCCTGGAACTCGTGCTCCAGGTCTTCGCGCTCGTCGTCGTGCTGCTGCGCAGGCGGCGCAAGCGGGCAGCAGCGGCCGTCCGGTCGACCTCCCTCGCGGGCGGCTGATGCTCCGGCCCGAGCGTGCCGACACCCACTGCCCTCTCGAAGCGAGGAGAACAACCATGCGCAGGACTTGGCTCGCGGCGCTCGCCGTCACGGTGGGCGCTGCGGCGGTGGCCTCGGGCATATCGCAGATGGCCACGGCAGGCATACCGTCCCGGTCGCAGGCAGGCGCGCCATCCCGGTCGCCGCTGCGGTGGGGTGCGTGCCCCGGTCCGACGGGGGCGGCACTGCGGTGCGCGAGACTCGCGGTGCCGCTCGACTACCGCCACCCCGACGGGCGGACGATCGATGTCGAGGTGTCCCGTCTGGCGAGCACGAAGCCGGCCGAGAGGCGCGGCGTGCTCCTGCTCAACCCCGGGGGCCCCGGCCTGCCCGGGCTCCCCGTTCCCGCATTGATGAAGCTGCCCAAGAAGGTGCGTGACCGCTACGACGTGATCGGTTTCGATCCACGCGGCGTCGGCCACAGCACCCCTCTGACCTGCGGCTTCACTCGTGCTCAGGGTGAGGTGGCGGCCAACCCGCCCACCCCGGGCAACGCCGCCGACGTGGCGGAGCAGGCCGCGACCGCGAAGAGGCTCGCCACCCAGTGCACCAGGTCGAAAACCGCGGACCTGCTGCCGTACATCACCACCGCGAACACCGCGCGGGACATGGACCGGATCCGGGCAGCACTGGGCGTGCCGAAGATCTCGTACTACGGCGAGTCCTACGGCACCTACCTCGGCGCGGTGTACACCACCCTCTTCCCCCACCGAGGCGACCGCATCGTGCTCGACAGCAGCCTGCCGCCCGAGGGCTACGACGCCGAAGCACTGCGCAGCCAGGGCGCGGGCTTCGAGACCCGCTTCCCCGACTTCGCGAAGTTCGCCGCGGCCACACCCCGGCAGTACCACCTGGGCAGCACACCGGCCGCGGTACGCGAGAAGTACTTCCAACTCGCCGCGCGTCTCGACAACAAGCCCGTACACGGGTACGAGGGCACTACCTTCCGCGTCGTCACCGCGGCAATGATGCGCGCGGACAGCGACCTCGCCGGCCTCGCCGCCATCTGGCACGCCCTGGACACGAATCAGCCGCCCCCGGGTGCCGGCGATGTCGGCGGCGGCGCGTACAGCGACAACTATCCCGCCGCCTACCTCGGGGTGATCTGCGGCGACTCCCGCTGGCCGACGGCCCTGACGACCTATCAGCACAACGTCGCAGTCGACCGTGTCCGCTACCCGATGTACGGCGCGTTCGCGGCCACCATCAGGCCGTGCGCCTTCTGGCCGGCCCCAGTGGAGCCAAAGGTGAAGATCACCGATCGGGGGCCTTCCGGCGTGCTCATGGTGCAAAACCTCCGCGATCCGGCGACCCCGCTGTCCGGTGCGCTGCGGACGCGCCGGGCCCTGGGCGAGCGGGCCCGGATGGTCACCGTCGACCAGGGCGGGCACGTGACCTATCTGTCGGGCCCGAACGCCTGCGGGAACGACGCCGTGACCGACTACCTGGTCACCGGGAAGCGGCCCGCACACGACAGGTACTGCTCCGCACAGCCGGCCACCCCGTGATCATTGAGCGTCTCGCTCGGCCTTCGACACGGCCGCGAGGATTGCCGCTACGCGCTCAAGTTCTTTCGCGGTCAGCTCAGACCCTCCTCGATGAGGTAGCCGTAGAACAGCCGCACCCGCACCAAACGTTGCTGCAGCGTGGAGTTCTCGCGGCCATCCGCCAGTGAGGGCACACGTCGCGAAGCTCGGTGGAGGGGAGAACCGTCGTAGTCCTGAGCGAAGTTCACCACTGTTGTGGCGCTGACCGCATTCGACAGCGGTGCCCTTGATCTGCGCTTTCTCATGGGGCGCCGCCGGTATCCATCGCTGTACGCGAGCCCCCACACCACGGCCGGCTTGGGGAATGAGGTGGGGACGGTCCGCCCTCGGACCGTCCCCACCTCATCAGTTCACCCCTGAAGTATGGAGATTGTCGTTGCGTAACCTGACTGACGCTCGGGAGAGCGTTGCGCGTGGTGGCACTCTCCAGCTATGGCGAGCGCCTGAGGTACACAAGCGGCCCCATGCTCCAGCAGCAGACGGACAGTTGCCGGCCGGCCAGCCGATGCGGCCCACTCAAGGGCGGTCATGCCCCGTCCGGCCAGCTCGATGGCGGCATCGTGGTCCAGGAGCATCTGCGCAATGCCTGTATGGCCTTCTTGGGCCGCCACCATCAAGGCGGTGGCCCGCCCCTCGCACAGACGGCCGTCGGGGTCTGCCCCCGCTTCCAGCAGCACCCGGGCAATGTCCTGCATTTCTCGTTCCGCGGCGAAGCGGAGCGGCAGAGTCTCCCGATACTCGCCAATGGGCTGCTCGGTATCCGCACCCGCGCTCAGAAGCAGGCTGACCGAACTGAGTTGGCCCGCCCACAGAGCCCGGTCCAGAGCCGTTCGGTGTTCCCGGTCCCTTGCGTCGACCGGCACACCCTCGCCCAGCAGGCGTGTCACCTGCTCCCCATCGCCGTCCACCGCCGCCCGCACCAACTGCTCCACCGAGTCCATGCCCTCATCCTGCTGCCTGACATCGCCACACAGCTCAGCGCCCCAGCAGGCCCGTACGGCGAGTGAGCCTTCGAGTTGAGGCCGAGGCAGGCCGTCGACCGGGCATCCTCGCGGGCTTCGAGACCGACGCCCGGAGGCCCCCGGCCTGAACCCATCCTCGACCTGTCGCAGGAGGCGCTGCGTGGCCGGCGCGTGGCGCTGCTCCCGCCCGCACTCTTGGAACACGCGGCCGCGTACACCCTGCGCACCGTCATGCGCTTCCACCGGCGGGGCGAGAAAGCCGCCACGTTCGTAGAGAAGATGCCGGAGACAACCCCGGCGTCCTACCGCACCGGGCATCCGACGAGGCCCTGACCGATGCAGAGAAGGTGTCGGAATCGTCGATCGCCGCGAAGTTGCACGGCCCGGAGGTCAGCCGTCATATCCCGCCGGGCCAGGTGGGGTTGGCGTGGTGTGCTCGCGACGGTCCCCATGCCGCCCGGGCCTCGTAGACGGCGCCCCTCGCCCGTTTCGCCCGCTGCGGACCCAACGGCCGATGAACACGCCCAGGGCGCGGCGCTGCTGTTCCTCGTGGACGATCTGCTGGCGAGCACGAGCCGCGCCGGGAGGCCGACAGATACCGCGCCCTTGCCACGGACGCGTGACGATGTGTCAGGTATCCTGCGGTCTTCGCCGGACCCCCTGACGGAGTCCCCCAGCAGGTCGCCATGTCCCCTTCCCAGCAGCAGCCGGCCCGTGCGAGCTCGAACTCTCCGACGGCAGCCTGGGCTACGGCGCGGCCCGCAGGTAGACCTGAGCGAGCTGGTGGTCCTCAGCGACGTGCTTCACGCTGGGGTTCCTTCCGTTCGTGGCCGGTACGGGTTCACGGTGCTCCGGATCTGCGCATCAGGCCGTCAGGCAACCTCATGAAGTCCACATCGACGAGACGCTGGGGGGCTCGGCCTGGAGAGGGCCCGACGAGGAGCGAGAGACGACCGTGGTCGGTCAACCGGTCGCCCTTCGCGGCGCCGGCGCGCTCGTCTTTTCGCCGGCCCGCAGCAGGCGAAAAGACAACGAGTGTGCTGCTTGGCTGCGCAGGTGGTTCCAGGATTCACCCGATATGGCCCATGGCATGCCCATCATGGGGCCGAACGCTCAACTCCCGCCCCGCACAGGTCGAAACAAGCCCTATCCACCTTCGCCGCATCGGCCGTTGTTAGACTCTCTATCCGCACGTGCCAAGCAGGCATAGGCAAGAAGAGGGGGAGCTTTGTCTTTGCCGGGGACGTTCCGAGTCGACATCGAGGAACTCGGAAGAATTTCGCAGAAGCTTGATGACAGCGTTACTGGCATGCGTACGGTGACGCGGAAAATGGATCAGGCAACAGCAGGTCAGCTCGGTCACGAGTCCCTGGATTCGGCTTGTGAAGGTTTTCAGTCGAAGTGGAAGTACGGGATCGACCAGATCGCCAAGCTGGCAGATTCCATACAAGGCTCGATCGAAGCCACTGCACATTCATATCGCGCATGCGAGATGGGAATTCAGCAAGTATTCTCCAAGGGAATGGAATCGGATTCCCCTGGGTCATCTCCTATGTCCAGTTCGACATCGTCGGCCTTCGGATAAGAGGGGGGGGTCATGGGCGGCGGTAAGATACCTTCCGATGCTGCGGGATATCCGGGGCTAGGATTCGACCCGACCCCTGGAAATCTATCAGCGGCGCGTGCGCTGGTTGACCAGTCATTCGATGCACACAGAAAGCTAGCTTCGGTCTCGCAGACCCTACGCTCCATCACCCGTGGAGGTGAAGAGTGGAGCGGAATTGCTGCGGACGCCTTTTCTATGCGGGTGAAGGATCTTCCGAAGCTGGTCGAATCTGCGACTCAGAGTTTTTATGATTGCGGATTCCAGTTGAATGAGTGGTCCGCGAAGCTGGAAGCCATGAAGTCTCGTGCATCGGATATGGAGGACCGTGCCGTCACCGCTCGTTCCCGTCAGCGAGATGCGGAGGGAAATCCGGATCTGGGGCTGGCCGGGCAGACGTTCGAGACGGATGAAGAACTGCATAGCGCAGAGCAACGATTGAATACGGCTGTCGAGGAACTTGATTCAGCCCGAGACGCTCTCAATTCCCTGATCGAGGATGCGGGACGGCTCAAGCATCAGCATGATGAGGCCGCGGAGAAGGTGGCGGAGGCTATACGTCGAGCCTCAGAAGAGGCTCCCGACGAACCGGGCTGGCTGGATCGGATTGGAGACGCCATTGAATCCCTGGCTGAGGCCCAGGCGGCTTTGGCCAACCAGGCGTGGGATTGGGTGAAGAACCACGCCAACGCCATTGCTGCCGTCGGCGATGTTCTGTCCACAGTCAGCGCTGTGGTGGGCGCTGTCGGAGTGGGCCTCGCAGCGGTTGGCATGGTCTTTCCTCCCTCCGAAGTGATTCTTGCTCCTGTAGGTGGGGCGTTGGAGCTGGCATCGTCCGGTTTCGCGGCCGGGGCGTTTGTCCTGCACGGCACAGCCCGTATGGCGGGAGGCGAAGACGTCGTCTCGAACCGGACGTTGGCGCAGGACGGATTGGGCATTATCCCCTTGGGCGCTGCCTCTCGCGTCGGCGGAAAATTGGGCACCGCGATGCTCAAGAGTCGTGCGGCAGATGGTGCTGCCAACTTCGGGCTCGTTGATTCCTGGGCTGGGCTTTTCGGTGACCCCTCTGTCTTCGAGAACTTTAAGCCGAAAGATCGACGCCAGGCCATTGAGATGGGGGGTGTTCCCGGTGGTGGCGGTCCCTTGTTGATCGGGCTGGAGAACGCATGGAACAAGGGCAGCGCCAAGGACCGAGCCCCCGATGGAGGGTGAAGGTAAATCATGAACGACGAGACAGCAGCAGCGGAATTTGATGGACGCCCAACCGTCAGACTCGTCTTCACCGGATTCGGATCAATCCACGCCGACCGGATTACCTGGATCGGCACAGAATTGGGTTATGCACTCAGCGCCGAGGAGCCGTACGGGCGTGGGCAACGCCGCTTGATTTTCGTGCGCGACGACAGTCCCGCGTCCCGGCAACGCGCCCAGGCCACGCTGGCTCGCGTACAGGCTGCCGGCACTTGGAGCGCCGTTACTCAGCCCTGGCCAGGGCCTGTTCTCTTCGACCCGTCACTGATCCACCCGGAGCGCGCCGCGCGTGCACGGAGGGACACCAAAGCCTACGAGGGGTGGCACCCTGCCCAGTTGGTCGGCCTGTGCTGCATCGCGGCCGCCGGACTCTTCACTCTGGCGTGGGCCGCCCGGGAGACAGTGCCCGCTGTCGTGGGCTCCTGCCTGGTCGGGATCCTGTTCCTGGCCGGGGCTGCACTCGGTCCGCGGTACACAAGGAAATGGCATCAGAAGAACCTGCAACTGCTTGAGGATTTCCGCCGACAGCAAGCAGCCCAGTTTCCTGTACCTCCGCCTCCGCCACCTCCTCCCGGTCCACATCGCGACCAGACGGGAATTTAGCCTTGGAATTCACGGTACCGGCCGGATTCACGGAGATCCCCATAGGGATGACCATCGAAGAAGCGCAACGAGAAATCACCACACGAGTATCTCAAGAAGCCCTCGATGCGAAACCCGTCATGTTCCAGAACCTAACGAGGAATCTCCACAAGGCATCACAGGCACTCGAAAAGTCCGGAGCACTGTATGCCGGGTGCTGCGTCCGAGCCTACGACGGCGAGCTATCGCTCGGAACCTTGCTCGTCACGGTCACGCCTTTCGAGTTCGGAGATGCAGCAGTGGCCGCAGACGGCATAGTTCGCTCCCTCACTGCCGCAAGGGGAGAATCATGGGCCGGAAGCGTGCTGGACACCCCCAACGGCCCCACAGCAGTGCTGTCCGGGGTGAACAGCTTCCCCATTCCCGCCGAGAGCTCCCCTTCAGATGAAGACCTGACCCTACCCATGGCAGAAACGCAGGCATTCCTTCCCGTACCGCAAGGACCAGAAAATGGAGAACAGTGCCTCGTTTCCATCAATTTTACGACGCCATGCGAAGACCACTGGGACGAGTATTGCTCCGACATCGTGGAACTACTGCGCAGCATGACCTTCGACCAGTCTGACCTCGCCATACCCGAAAGCGCCCAGCCTGCACCAGAGAGTTCGCCCGAACTAGCATCAGTAAAACCCGCTCCCATAACGCCCCATCTCGATGGAAAAAGGCCAGCAAGTCCTTTCGGCTAACAGCGGCCAAGCGCAATGAGGAGTGCTTCAGCGGCAGTCGGCCCAAGGGGTATCCCGTTAAGGGCGTTGAGTCGACAGCTCCCGGCCGCCCCCGTGATCGAGTTCGATTCCGCCACCGAACGGCCCGCCCCGTCCGCCGCGGGCGAGTCGGGGCGCAGGTCCAGCCCTCCGGCCTGCAGCGCGCCACCGGTCTGGTAGGGCTTCGGCGCGGGCCCCGGAGGCCAGCAGTGCGCGCCTGGCGGCTGGTTCGCCCAACGGCGCCTCGCGCCCTGGTCGCGATCACCATCGCTGGGACGAGCTGCCGGTGTGGCTGCATGCCGATCTCATGCCGGGCAACCTGCTGGTCGAGAGCGGCAGGCTGACCGCGGTGATCGATTTCGGGTGCACGGGAGTGGGCGATCCAGCCTGCGCCCCCCGGCGTGGAATCTGCTGCCGGCCCATGCGAGAGAAGCCTTCCGCGAGGCACCGGGCGTGGACGACGCAACCTGGAGCCGCTGCCGGGGACGCACACTCTCGCAGGCGCTGATCGTGCTGCCCTACTACCGGAGGACCAACCCGGCGATGGCACACAACGCCCGGCACGTGATCCAGGCAGTGCTGGACGAAGCCTGAGGCACGCACTGCGTGTGAGGACCGTGCCGGTCATAGCCACCGGCTCGCCGCAGCTGCGGCGACGATGTGCTGCATCAGCCTCCGACCGGCAGCCGGATCGTCCGGCCATGGGTACCAGGCATGCTCGGCGGGACATGCCACGCTTTCCAACTCGGTACGCCTACCGCGCACCGTCAACGTCCGAACGCGGAACTTCGGCCGGATCACTGGCCGGTCACGGCCCCTTGCTCTGCACGAGGCCGCGACGGAGCGTCGGGCGTCGTCCACGCCTCGCCCAGCCCGGCCGCCATCCTGTCGGCCTGTGCGAGGGTCAGCGGCGCCAGCGCCCTGAGCCAGGGCATACGGATTCGGAGGAATACGTGTAAAAAGCCTGTCGCAGTCGGCAGGATGGGCGCATGGACCTTGGGGATATGAGGCTGGGCGGGGTACGGCCGGTGGTGGTGCGGGTTCCGGTGGAACCAGTCGAGGCCGCCGTCGAAGCCGACGCAGTTGACGCCGCGATGCAGGCCGGCAATGTGGCGGTCCGCGGCCCACTATTCGGCGTTGCCGCGCAGGAAGTGGACGACGGTCAGCGATGGCGGGTGGTGGTCGCGGTGTCGAACGGCTCTCCGCAGACGGCCCGCGACAGCCTGAATTCGCTGCTGTGGTTCCGTGCGAAGGACGAGGCACAGGACAGGGCGGAGCGTCGTGCTCTGCTGGCGGCGGTTGCCCGGCTGGAGAGCGAACGCGTCGACGAACTCACCGTGCTCGGCATCCGCTACCGGATCGTGCGCGCCGAGGAGTACGTCGGCATGGGCCCGGACGGCATCGAGCAGCCGCGCCCGACCGATCCGGAGCCTGCCACCCCCGACTGGGACCGCGGCTCCAGGGAGGCAGAGATCGATGACGGTCTGGTCCTGGATCTCGACGCGCCGGTCACCCCCACCCAGGCCGCGGAACGGCTGACGCTGCGCGACATGGCCTACGCCGGTTCCCGGTACCCCGACGACGTGCGGCTCGACTCGCACCGGGCCCTGGGCACCCACCCCGACATCCTGCTGTTACCCACGACGTTCAAGATCGTGGAGCGCACCGACACGGGATGGAAGTCGGGCAGCGGCTTGCACACCAGTGCGCAAGAGGCCCGTAAGACGCTGGACTTCTCGCTGACGTATTGGGAGCCGCGCAGGCGTGGCCTCATCCCTATGGACGCCGACCAGCAGGTCGACGCCCGTACGCAGGTTGCCAAGATGGATGACTCCGCGGCCGGAGAACTGACCGCGTATGCCGAGGCCGCCGACCGGCTGCGCACCGGCCGAGTCAACCAACTGGAGGTCCTGGGCACCGTCTACCGGATCGGCCGCACCCGCCGTCTGCTGCGCTGGGGACCTGACGGTCCCGAAGGGCCGCGTCCATCCGACATCAGCAGTCATGACCCCGAGCGCATCCACCTCCTGCTCGATGAGGACGGCAACATCCGCTACGAGCACGAACACCAAGGGGACGACGACAGCTGAGCCTTCCCGGCCTGGCATGCAGGCGGTGGTGGCCACGCTCGGCCCGGATGCCGGATCTCCGAGCGGGTTCACCTGGCCGCACCGGTACGTGACCGATCCGGAAGTTGCGCTCCGCATCGGCCTGAGCGGCACACACACGTGCTCTCCTGGAACCGTTCGCCGGTGGTCGGTTCTGCGACCGGTCGACTCGGAGGGCCGCATGCTCGACCAGACCCACCAGCTCAGGGAGGGGGCGGTAGTTCCCCGGCCCGGCGATGGATGGCCGTGGCCCGGCGCCAGTACCTGGGACGGGCCGACGAGCTGCCGCTGCGCGCACCGGAGCCCCGGGACCAGGCTCACTTCCGCCCAGCAGGATTCAGTCGACCGCGGGGCCCTTACCGAGGACGTCGCGCGACGCCTGGCCGTCTACGCGGCGGAGGAAGCGATGCTCCCCGAACGTGAACGGCACAGGCGCGCCAAGGCCGCGATCTCGAACGTGGAGGGCCCCGGCAGGTGCTGCCTGCCGGGGCCCTCCATTTTCTGGTGGCCGGTCAGCGGCGGAGGCGCCAGCGGGTGAAGACGCATTGGTCTTCGCCGGCGCCGAGCTGGAAGGGCAGGGCGCGGTGCCGCACCGCTCTCAGCGGCCAGGTCGGCGGCCGCGATGGCCAGGCCGCTGCTGCCGACGGCTGGGATGCCCCAGCGGAGCCGCACTTGAGTTTGAGATGGGCCGTTCCCCGCATCTCCCGTGGGTAGGGAAATGCGGGGGAACGGCCCATGGGAGTTCGGCGGCTCAGGGAAGTCGACGTCCCATCTTCGCCGACTTGCGATTATGCCCCTTAGTGTCCCACCACTCCTCCAGTGCAGTACGAACGATGTACACGAGTTGCTGAAGTCGTTCGGGATCTGGGGCGGGTGAGGTGAACACATCCAGAAAGGACTTGTCATCCCAAGGGAGCGTGAATTCCCAACGCTCGGCCTGGAGCCCTTCCCTTTCCGCAGTAAGCCAGTACGTCAACATCACGCTTCGATCCGGTTGGTGACTGACCGAGAGTTCATCGACGTTGCATCTGACCATCCCGTCACCGGTGGTGTATGAACGGGCCAGAGCCTGCTCGGCTGGCATTTTGGCCGGCATGTGCACCACCATCTTCCACTGCGAGTCCTCGCTAACTACCCCGCCGAGACCAGCACTTGGCTGTGGAGCATCGCGTGACCCTGTATGCAGTGAGGAGGTCACTGCTGCCTGCTGGGGTACCGATGATGGTACGGAATTTTTCGTAACTCGGCATGACCGGGTCTAGGTGGAGAAACACCACGCCCGTCACCGCTTCGTGCCGCAGCGCAGCGTGTAACGGGCAGGACGTCGGTAATAGTTCCGCACGATGTAATTACGGTTGTGGTGCTTGCATGTTGCGTCGATGCTGGTGACGGCGGCTCCGGTCGCGTGACTTCGAAGACGTCGAACCCGTCGCGGAATTCGCCATCGGTATTACGAGTGTTGATGTGGCAACAGCGATTGTCGCCGCCGTTTTCGCTGTTCGGGACGCGTTGATATGCACGATCTCCCCCTGAACTCTCCCCGTGTTCTCGGTGTTGGCTTGGCCGAGCCACCACCGAGGTTGCGATTGACGCCACATCACTTCTGCCCGTGCACGGTCAACGGCTGTTAGCGCCAGGGGTACTGGCGCAGATCTCCCGTTGACAGTTCTCACGGTCCGTCACGCCCCCAGGAAGAACGAAGATGCGGAAGTCTTGTGGAATTCCGCCTCATCCGGAACTGGCAGCGGGAGAGGTCGACATGGACGTCGGCGATGCCGGTCTTGCCGCGCGAGGTGCGGGCGAAAGGGGGGCCGCTCTGACCGGCCCGAACCCGGTTGATCGCGGCAAGAAGGGCAGCAAACTGCACGTACTGTCCGAGGCCCAGGACCTGCCGTCGGCCGTCGCAGGGTCCGGACGCGTCCGCCGGGGAAACATGACGTCGGCCGGCCGGGGACGGCAGTGGCCGGAGCCGCGTCGGCCGGGTGGCGTGAAGCCCGACAGGTGAGCTCCGGCTCCCGGTCCGGTCAGGCGCGGCGGCAGTGGAAGATGCCCCAGCGCAGTTGCTCGTGGCGGGCCGCGTCCGCCCAGCGGGGCAGGTTGCCGAGGAGGCGGTCGACGTAGCCGGGGCTGATGAGGTCGCGCAGTTCCGCTTCGCGTGTGTGGGTCTCCTCGGTGAGGCGTACGTAGTGGTGGGCCAGTTGGCCGCTGTGGTCGTCGAAATCGATGCGGGACAGGCCGAGTCCGGAAAGTGTCCGGCGGTAGCGGTCCGGCGTGGCCAGCGCGTCCACGCCCAGGCGGGACACGACGGGATGCAGCACTTCTTCCGGGGTGCCATCGGCTGCCATCAAGTCGGTGAAGACCAGGGCCCCTTCGGGCCTGAGGACGCGTACGGCTTCGCTGAGTGCCTGCGTCAGGTCGCCGCTGTGGCAGAAGGCTTCCTGGGACCAGACGACGTCGAAGCGGTGGTCCGGATAGGGAATGTCCTGGAAGGACCCGGTGACGACCTCGACCAGGCCGTCAAGTCCGCGCTCGATGTTGGTGGTGCGGTGGCGTTTGTTCTGGGCTTCGCTGATGTTGAGGGCGATGACGCGGCAGCCGAACCGCTCCGCCAGGTAGCGGGCGGGGCCGCCGTATCCGGATCCGAGGTCCAGCACGGTGCTGCCCGGGGCGAGGAGGTCGGTGACCTTGTCGGCGGCCCGTTCGACGGTGCGGCGCGAGGCGTCCGCAATCGCCTCGTGTTCCTGGGCGTAGATCCCGGTGTGGATGTCCTCGCCGCCCCACACGGCGTCGTAGAACGCGTCGACGTCGGCGGTGTCGTAGTAGCTGCGCGTCGCGTCCTCGGAGGTCGGTGCGCTGTCGTGCGGCATGGGCGTCTCCCCTCACTCGGTGCTGCTCGTCCGGTTCGGGCATCAGCCTCGTCGCACTTGCCGCTTCCTTCACAGGGAGCAAACAAGTCAACTGTCTGTGGGGGCGTTCGTTTCCGGGCGCTCGTGTCCGGTGTCCGAACGGCCATATGCAGGGCCCGAGTTGGGTTTGGCCGCCGGGAGCTCGGAAGGGGAGCGTGCGTCAGGCGGTGCTGCTGAGGCGGCTGATGCGGTCGGCGTCGCAGGTGCGGGGGCAGGTCACGCAGGTGTCGTCGGGGCGCAGCGTGTAGAACATGCAGCAGCTCGCGCGGTCCCGGGTCGGCAGGGCCTCGCCGGACGGTCCGGTCAGCTCGCGGAAGGCCGCGCTGCCGACGTACGGGGCGGTGGCGCCGGGCAGCAGCCGCTCCAGCTCGGCCATCGCGCGCGGTTCCTCGCCCAGGAGGTGCCCGAGGTACCACAGGCCCTCGACGATCTCGTCCGTCGCCATGCCCCACAGGGCGCGCGGGCCGCGCCGCATCCGGGGCCGGAAGCCGTCGAGCACGGGCGTCAGATGCTCGGCGACCGCGTCCCGCACCTCGGCGCGCAGCGCCTCTTCGTCCGGCACCACACGAGCCCCCGGCAGACCGGCCGCAGGGTCGCCGGGAAGACACGCGAACGAGCGCACCCGTACGGCCATCCGGCCCAGCTCGCGCTGGAAGGTGACGTCCGCCACCGGCAGTCGCGGCACCCGGCGGTTCAGGAACCACGGCATGGTGATGAGCAGGCAGGCGGGCCAGGCGTAGCGGTGCAGCGCGAAGCTGGCGATGACGTCCGGCCGGGCGCGGGTGTGGTAGTCCCGCAGGACCTGTTCGTCGTCCCAGGCCAGGAAGGCGTCGAGGGCTTCGTCACCGGCCGCGAGCGCGGCGGCGGGCACCCAGCCGGGGCCGCTGGGCGCGGCCGTGTCCCACTCGGTCACCCGCAAGCCGGGGAACACCTCGGTGAGCCGGGCGTAGGCACCGGCGAAAGGTGAGGTCAGGGCAGGCGCGGCGAGGGCAGGAGTCATGCGGGAGACCACCGAATCGGGATCGTTAGCAGGTAAGCCTTACCTTATCTGAAGACTTTACCCCGGCTCCGCGAGGTGTGAACCACGGTTCCGGGCGCCTAAAGTGCTGGGGATGTCAGGAGGAAGCACCATGGAGCAGGGCAGAGCGGAAGCGCAGTCTCCGGCTCGGGCACGGGTGCCCGCGCAAGCCGGTTCCGCTGTGCCGCACGGCGATTTCGTCGTCCATGAGCGTGCCACGGCGGTCCGCGCGGCGACCGCCGCGACACCCGATGCCGCACGGCGCCCCCAGCGCCACTCCGTACGCGGCCAGGTGCTCGCCGCGCTGCGGGAGGCGCTGCTCGCCGGTGAACTGGCGCCGGGCGAGGTCTACTCCGCGCCCGCGCTCGCCGCGCGGTACGGCGTCTCGGCCACCCCCGTCCGCGAGGCGATGCAGCAACTCGCGGGCGAGGACGCCGTCGAGGTGGTTCCCAACCGCGGCTTCCGGGTCGCCGAGCGCAGCGCGCGTGACCTCGCCGAACTCGCCGAGGTCCGCGCCATGCTGGAGATCCCGGCGGTCGTCCGGCTGGCCAGGGTGCTGCGTCCGGAGCGCTGGGAGGAGCTGCGCCCGCAGGC
This sequence comes from Streptomyces pinistramenti, assembly GCF_020564935.1. Lineage (GTDB taxonomy): Bacteria > Actinomycetota > Actinomycetes > Streptomycetales > Streptomycetaceae > Streptomyces > Streptomyces pinistramenti. The sequence goes on along the minus strand of NZ_JAJCXB010000013.1, from coordinate 104,112 downwards.
CGCTGACTGCGTCACGGCCGCGGCGCACGGCGACCGGGTCGGCTACGCCGAGGCGGACCGGGCCTTCCATCACGCCCTGATGTCCCTGACCGGCAACCGCCGGCTGGTGGAGGTCACCGACGATCTGCTGCGCCGCACCCAGCGGCCGGCCGGCGGTTCCCGGCTGCGCCGGGCGGAACTGCTGGCCGACGCGTCGGAGCACTCGGCTCTTCTGGACGCCCTGGCCGCCCAGGAGTACGACGTCGCCGAACGCGTCGCGCGTGCGCACCTGTCGGCGGCCCGCCACCCGCACTGACCGGTCGTGGTGCCGTGGCGGGCCGGGATGTCAGTCCGGTACCAGCTCGCTGAACGGCAGCAGGGCGACGTCGGCCGCGGGCCGGGAGAGATACAGATCGGCGTGGTAGAAGCCGTCGGCTTCCTTGCCGTTCGTCGTCAGGCCGTGTCCGGCCAGCGCGGTGAAGGCCGCCCGCCGCTCTTCCCCGTCCGCGAAGCGCCGCTGGCGGAACGTACGCGTCGTCAGTTTCTCGGTCACCAGGCCCGCGCGGGCCAGCAGCGCGGACACCGGCCGGTAGGAGACCGTGCGCAGCACGAACGCGGCCACCCAGGGCGGGTTGTCCATGGCGTCGATGAGGTGGCCGAAGGTGCGTTCCGAGATGTAGCCGACGCCGCCGGTGACGGTGATCAGGTCGGTGCCGGCCAGCGCGGCGCGCAGCTGCGGGCTCGGTGCGTCGCTCTCCAGGTTCTCCGCGAAGCCCTGGTCGAGCACGCCTGCGGACCTGGCGTAGCCGACGGCACGGTCGGCCACGTCGAGGCCGGTGACGTGTGGGGCGTCGGGGTGTACCCGGGCGGCGAAGTACGCGCGGTCCTCCTGCGCGAGCTGCGGGCGCTGCGGCGCGTCCGGGGTGTGCTGGGCGTACCGGTCGTAGAGGTCGGTGAGGGTCAACCGGTGTTTGAGCAGGGCGGCGTTGATGCCGTACGAGCAGCACAGGTCGACGACGTTCAGCGGCGGCCGGTCCGCGCGGCGCCGGCGCAAGGCGTCGACGGCGGCGCGGAACACGGCCTGGCCGTGGTGCGGGATCTGGTAGTCGAGCGGCTGGAGAGTGGTGAAGTAGCGCCGCGGATCGGGGCAGTTGTAGATCGCCTCGAAATCGGCCTTGCCCCAGTCGGATGTTGCGGTGGTCTCAGTCGCTTCAGTTGCCACGGGGGCCTCCTGAAAGGCTCTGCGAACGGGGGGACCGGCTCCGGCCCTGGACCAGCTTCCAGTCCCCGCCATCGCCCCGCAGTGCGACTTGCGGCCATTTTCGGCACCTCGGGCGCGGGTCCTGCGGCGCCGACATCCCGCTGTGTGCGGGGGATTCCGCCTGATCCGGGTGGAGCGGCGGTGTGCCCTGGCAGTTGTTCCGGCCCCGGCACAGTGCAGATCCGGCCGATTTTCACCAGGATGGGCATGGCCGATGGCAAGCGGTTGACGGCCCGGCCGCGGCGGCCCGGCAGGGTCCTGACCGCCGCGGACGCCCGCTACGGGGTGACCGCCTCCACCGTGAAACGGCCCGCGAGCCAGGTGGGCAGACCGCCCATCAGACGGAACAGCCGGGCGGCCTCGGCGACCAGACGGTCCTTCTCGTCCTCGGGCGCGGCGTCGGCCAGGGCCACCAGCGCGGGCGCGGTCCCGACGAGGAAGCCCAGCTCCTCACGGATCCGCAGCGACTCGGTGAAGCCGTGCCGCGCCTCGGTCAACTCGCCGTCGCGCAGGGCGAGTCCGGCCAGCTGCCGCCAGGTGGAGGAGAGCAGCAGCAGGTCGCCGGCGGCGGTGGCGCCCGCGTGGGCGCGGCGGTAGGCGGCGCGGGCGGACTGCGGGCTGTCGGCGACGTGCTCGGCCATCAGCCCGCGGCGGAAGTCGAGCAGCGGCCGGCCGGCCGCTCCCGGCGCGAGCAGTGCGGCGGCCCTGCCGAGCGCCGAGCGTGCTTCGTCGGCCCGGTCGCGTACGCCGAGGACCGTGGCGGCGTAGGCGAGTTGGCCGCGTTCGCAGGCCGCGCCGCCGCGTTCGTCGTCGTCGCCCGCGAGCGCTTCGGCGGCGCGCAGCGCATCCTCGGCCCCGGCCCAGCCGGTGGCGGTGTACATGCAGCCCTCCACCAGGAGGGCCGCGCGGCGCAGTGCGGCCGGTGCGTGACGGGCGGCGTGTGGTTCCAGCAGTGCGGCCGCGTCGTCCCAGCAGCCGCGGGACCGCAGCCGCCATACGGCGCGGTCGAGGGGATCGTCCCCCGCGGCCGCCCTGGCTGCCGGAACCGCTGGTACCGGTTCCGCCGGCCGACGTGATGCCGCGGAATCCGCGGATTCTGGCATGGCGGTATTCGCCACATTGCCCTCCCCGAGCGCGCCTTCGAGCTGGATGGTGGAGCCGTGCGCGCATCTCAGCACGGATTCCGTCACCCGGCCAAGGGGGTGGGTGAATGATTTCACAATCGCCTGGGCGCGGTTCGGTCACCGGACGGCGCCGGTGATCGGCCGGGCCGCGGGCGGGGCGGCCCGGCGTGCTGCGGGGGCGGTGCCGCCCGATGCCGCCCGATCGGATGACCCAGGACGGTGAGGCGCACGCTCCCGGGGGGACGCCGAGGCGTGCGCGAGGAGCGCGCCGGGGCCTGCCGGGGCGCGTACGCGGCGCACGACAGGGGGATCCGCGCGGCGCCTCCGTCGGCCGTCAGCTCATCCGCAGTGCAAGGAAGAAGTCCAGCTTGTCCTCCAGGCGGGACAGGTCGCGGCCGGTCAGCTGCTCGATCCGGCCCACCCGGTAGCGGAGCGTGTTGACGTGCAGGTGGAGGCGGCCCGCGCAGCGGGTCCAGGAGCCGTCGCTGTCCAGGAACGCCTCCAGGGTGGGGATCAGCTCGGCGCGGTGCCTGCGGTCGTAGTCGCGCAGCGGGTCCAGGAGGCGGGCGGTGAAGGCACGGCGGACGTCGTCGGGGACGAACGGCAGCAGCAGGACGTGCGAGGCCAGCTCTTCGTGGCCGGCCGCGCAGACCCGGCCGCTGCGGGCGGCCGCGACCCGGCGGGCGTGCCGGGCCTCCTCCAGGGCGCCGCGCAGCCCCTCGGCCGAGTGCACCGACGCGCTGACGCCGACCGTCAGCCGGCCGTCGTCCGCCAGACCGCGGCCCAGCGGTTCCTGGATCACGGAGAGCAGCGGTCCGGCGTGCAGCCCCGTCGCCGCGTCCTCGCCCGCCGCGTCGGCGGTGGCGGGCAGCGGGACCAGGGCCACCGCCTCGTCGCCGGTGTGCGCGACGGCGATCCGGTCGGACGGCTCGGGTCCGAACGTGCCGGGATCGACCAGCACCTCCTCCAGGAGGGCCTGTGCGACCGGGCCGCCCGGTACCCCGTCGCCGTCCCACTCGACCCGGGCCACCACGATCTGCCAGTGCGGCGCGGACCCCAGACCGGGCAGCAGCACCGGCGCCGCCACCCGCAGCCGGGCCGCGATCTCGGCGGGCGGCGCGCCCGTCTGCACCAGTTCGATGACCTCCTGGGCGAGCCGCCTGCGCACCGTGCGGGCCGCGTCGCGCCGGTCGCGTTCGACGGCGATCAGCTGGGTGACGCCCTGGAGCAGGTCGAGCCGCTCCGCGGGCCAGTCGCCGGCGTCCGCGTCGACGGCCAGCAGCCAGTCGGAGAGCAGCGTCTCGCGCAGGTCGCGGCCCTCGTGCCGGATGGGGAAGAGCGAGTACGTGGTGGCGCCGACGGTGACGCGGTACGGGCCGCGGCGGCCGCCACGGGAGGCCGCCAGGTGCTCGCCCGCCAGCTGCGCGGCCAGTTCCGCGGGCAGTTCGGGTCCGGCGTCCGCCAGCGTCGATCCGGCGATCTGCCGGCCGGTGGGGGAGAGCACCCAGGCCCGCAGGTCGAGGTCCGAGCCGAGCAGGTCGAGCACCACTTCGGGGCCGCCACCCGCGGGCCCCGACGTCATCAGCCGCCGGTGGCGGTCGACGACGGCGGCCAGATCGCCGGCCCGTTCGCCGGAGACCTGCCGGACGACGTACTCGGTGATCGAGGCGAACGAGACGTCCTCGACGACGGAGAACAGCGGCAGCCGGTGCCGGACGCACGCCTGCACGAGATCGTCGGGCACCGAGCCCAGCTCCGCCTCGCCCGCCGCGAGCCCGGCGACTCCCGCGGCGGCCAGGATCCGGACGAACCGCTCGGAGTCGGCCGCCTCGCGGCGCCAGGCGAGGCCGGTGAGGACCAGTTCCCCGCCGGAGAGGTAGCGGCTCGGGTCGCGCAGGTCGGTGGTCATCACGCCGCGTACGGAGCGCTCCAGCTCGTCCTCGCCCCCGAGCAGGCGCAGGCCCAGGGATGTCGTGTCCAGGAGTGCGCGGAGCCGCATGACCTCGCCCGCCGATCTTTGCTGTGTCTTGTGGTGCCGGTGGAATGCCGCGAGGTTGCTGCACCCCGCTATTCGTTCGAATCTACAAGACACAGGTATTGGCCAGCCAACCGCTTCATGGTTTCGGTGACTGCACCGGCCGGGCCGTGAGCGCGTTCACTTGCCCCAACAGCATGAACAAGACATGAACGGCTTGATGGCGACGAGGGCCGAAGGTCCTCACCACGAGCAGCGAACGACCCGAATTCACAGAAGAGAGCCTCGTATGGACTTCCTTCGCCCCGCCAGCTGGGAGGAGGCGCTCGCCGCGAAGGCCGAGCACCCCACGGCTGTACCCATCGCGGGCGGTACGGATGTGATGGTCGAGATCAACTTCGATCACCGCCGGCCCGCGTACCTGCTCGACCTGAACCGCATCGGTGACCTGTCGGAGTGGGAGGTCGGGGAGAAGACCGTACGCCTCGGCGCGTCCGTGCCGTACACCCTGATCATGGAGAACCTGCGGACCGAACTGCCCGGCCTCGCGCTCGCCTCGCACACCGTGGCCTCCCCGCAGATCCGCAACCGCGGCGGCGTCGGCGGCAACCTCGGCACCGCGTCCCCGGCCGGCGACGCGCACCCCGCGCTGCTCGCCTCCGGCGGCGAGGTCGAGGTCGAGTCGGTACGCGGCCGCCGCATGATCCCGATCGACGCGTTCTACGTCGGCGTCAAGCGCAACGCCATGGAGCAGGACGAGCTGATCCGCTCGGTGCATCTGCCCAAGGCCGACGGGCCGCAGCAGTTCTCCAAGGTCGGCACCCGCAACGCCATGGTGATCGCGGTGTGCGCCTTCGGCCTCGCGCTGCACCCCGAGACCCGCACGGTGCGCACCGGCATCGGCTCCGCAGCGCCCACCCCCGTACGGGCCCGCGCCGCCGAGGACTTCCTGGCGGCCGCGCTGGACGAGGGCGGATTCTGGGAATCGGGGAAGACCGTCCCGCCGTCCGTCGCCAAGCAGTTCGCGCAGCTCGCGTCCGGCGCCTGCAACCCGATCGACGACGTGCGCGGCAGCGCCAAGTACCGGCGCCATGCCGTGGGCATCATGGCGCGCCGCACCCTCGGCTGGACCTGGGAGTCCTACCGCGGACAGGAAAGGAGCGCCTCATGCGCGTGAACTTCACCGTCAACGGCCGTAAGCAGGAGGCCGACGACGTCTGGGAAGGCGAGAGCCTGCTGTACGTCCTCCGCGAGCGGATGGGCCTTCCGGGCTCCAAGAACGCCTGTGAACAGGGCGAATGCGGTTCCTGTACGGTCCGTCTCGACGACGTGCCGGTGTGTTCGTGCCTGGTGGCCGCGGGCCAGGCGGAGGGCCGCGAGGTCGTCACCGTCGAGGGCCTGGCGGACTTCGCCAAGCAGCGCGCCGGGCAGAGCGGTTGCGCCTCCGGAGCCTGCGGCGGCACCACCGTGGACGCGGCCAAGCGGTGGCAGGCCAAGCCGCAGTCGGCCGACGGGCAGACCGGCGAGCAGGTCGAACTCGCGCCGATCCAGCAGGCGTTCATCGACGCCGGCGCGGTCCAGTGCGGCTTTTGCACCCCGGGCCTGCTGGTCGCCGCCGACGAACTGCTGGAGCGCAACGGCTCCCCCTCGGACGCCGACATCCGCGAGGCGCTGTCGGGCAACCTGTGCCGCTGCACGGGCTACGAGAAGATCCTCGACGCGGTACGGCTCGCGGCCGCCCGCGGCGAGAACTCGGCCGCAGGACAGGGGGCCTGACCACCATGGGCGTCACACGCACACCCACCGACCTCACGCAGGGCGGCAGGACCGGCGCCGGCATCGGCGCGTCCACGCTGCGGCCCGACGGCACCCTCAAGGTGACCGGCGAGTTCGCGTACTCGTCGGACATGTGGCACGAGGACATGCTGTGGGGCTTCACGCTGCGCTCCACCACCGCGCACGCCGAGATCCGGTCGATCGACACCTCCGAAGCGCTCGCGACCTCCGGCGTCTACGCCGTCCTGACCTACGACGACCTGCCCACCGACGTGAAGAACTACGGCCTGGAGATCCAGGACACGCCGGTCCTCGCACACGGCAAGGTCCGCCACCACGGCGAGCCGGTGGCGATCGTCGCCGCCGACCACCCGGAGACCGCCCGCAGGGCCGCCGCCAAAATCAAGATCGACTATGCCGAGCTGCCGGTCGTCACCGACGAGGCGTCCGCGACCGCCGAGGGTGCGCCGCTGGTCCACGAGATGCGCGACGACCACCACGCGGGCCACGTACCGCACCCCAACATCGTGCACCGCCAGCCGATCGTGCGCGGCAACGCCGACGAGGCCGCCAAGAGGGCCGACGTCATCGTCTCCGGTGAGTACGTCTTCGGCATGCAGGACCAGGCGTTCCTCGGCCCGGAGTCCGGCCTCGCGGTGCCCGCGGACGACGGCGGCGTCGACCTGTACGTCGCCACCCAGTGGCTGCACTCCGACCTGCGGCAGATCGCGCCGGTCCTGGGCCTGCCCGAGGACAAGGTCCGCATGACGCTGTCCGGCGTCGGCGGCGCGTTCGGCGGCCGTGAGGACCTGTCGATGCAGATCCACGCCTGCCTGCTGGCGCTGCGCACCGGCAAGCCCGTCAAGATCGTCTACAACCGCTTCGAGTCCTTCTTCGGACACGTCCACCGGCACCCGGCCAAGCTCTGGTACGAGCACGGGGCCACCCGCGACGGCAAGCTGACGCACCTGAAGTGCCGCATCGTGCTGGACGGCGGCGCCTACGCGTCCGCTTCGCCCGCCGTCGTCGGCAACGCCTCCTCGCTGGCCGTCGGCCCCTACGTCGTCGACGACGTCGACATCGAGGCCATCGCGCTCTACTCCAACAACCCGCCGTGCGGCGCGATGCGCGGCTTCGGCGCGGTCCAGGCGTGCTTCGCGTACGAGGCGCAGATGGACAAGGTCGCCAAGGAGCTGGGCCTGGACCCGGTCGAGTTCCGGCAGCTCAACGCCATGGAGGAGGGCACGATCATGCCGACGGGGCAGCCCGTCGAATCGCCCGCCCCGGTCGCCGAACTCCTGCGCCGCATCAAGGCGATGCCGCTGCCCCCGGAGCAGCAGTGGCTGGCGGCCGGGGAGCGGGCGGACGTCCGCGCGCTGCCGGGCGGCCTGTCCAACACCACGCACGGCGAAGGCGTCGTCCGCGGGGTCGGCTACGCCGTCGGCATCAAGAACGTCGGCTTCTCCGAGGGCTTCGACGACTACTCCACCGCCCGGGTGCGGATGGAGGTGGTCGGCGGCGAGCCGGTCGCGACCGTGCACACCGCCATGGCGGAGGTCGGCCAGGGCGGCGTCACCGTCCACGCCCAGATCGCCCGCACCGAGCTGGGCGTCCAGCAGGTCACCATCCAGCCCGCCGACACCCGGGTGGGCTCGGCCGGTTCCACCTCGGCATCCCGGCAGACGTACATGACCGGCGGCGCGGTGAAGAACACCTGCGAGGCGGTGCGCGAGAAGGTCCTGGAGATCGGCCGCGGCAAGTTCGGCACATATCACCCCGCGTGGGCCACCGCCGAACTGCTGCTGGAGAACGGCAAGGTCGTCACCGACGGCGGCGAGGTCCTGGCCGATCTCGCGGACGTCCTGGAGGGTGGGGCCGTCGACCTGGAGCTGGAGTTCCGGCACAAGCCGACCGAGGCGTTCGACCTGCGCACCGGCCAGGGCAACGGCCATGTCCAGTACTCGTTCGCCGCGCACCGTGCGGTGGTCGAGGTGGACACCGAACTGGGCCTGGTCAAGGTCGTCGAGCTGGCCGTCGCCCAGGATGTCGGCAAGGCGCTCAACCCGCTGTCCGTCGTCGGCCAGATCCAGGGCGGCACCACCCAGGGACTGGGCGTCGCGGTCATGGAGGAGATCATCGTCGACCCGAAGACGGCGAAGGTCCGCAACCCCTCCTTCACCGACTACCTCATCCCCACCATCCTCGACACCCCGACCATCCCGGTCGACGTGCTCGAACTCGCCGACGAGGCCGCCCCGTACGGGCTGCGCGGCATCGGCGAGGCCCCGACCCTGTCGTCCACTCCGGCCGTCCTCGCGGCGATCCGGAATGCGACGGGCCTGGAGCTGAACAAGACGCCGGTACGCCCCGAGCACCTCACCGGCACCTGACCGTCCGGGGCGGCCGTCCCGGAATCCGGCCCTCCGGGCGGTGGCAGCAGGGTGTCTGCCCGTTCCTCCTCCACCCGCCGCCCGGAGCCGCCCCACACCACCCCTTCCACAGCAGGGAGTTCAGCAGGGAGTTTTTTCCGCACCACGCAGTCGCTGTCCGCGCAGCACCGGACAGCACCCACCGTTCGCCTCGGGCCGTCCCCCGGGTCGTGCAGCCGAAGATCCATCCCAAATCTCGCAGCGTTTGCGAGTGCACCTATGAACCTTGGGAGTTAAGGCACCATGACCCAGCAGTCCATAGAGCCGCAGACGGCGGCGGAAGACGCGGGCGAGGGCTCGCGGCCACCCGCCGGCCGCTCGTGGCTCGACCGGTACTTCCACATATCCGACAGAGGATCGACGATCCCGCGCGAGGTACGCGGCGGCATCACCACCTTCATGGCGATGTGCTACATCCTCCTGCTCAACCCGTTGATCCTGTCGACACCCGACGTGGACAAGCACACCCTCGCGCACGCCGGCGTGGTCACCGCGACCGCACTGGGCGCCGCGATCTGCACGCTGCTGATGGGCTTCATCGGCAAGGTCCCGCTCGCCCTTGCGGCCGGGCTCAACGTCTCCGCGGCACTGACCACCCAGGTCGTCCCCCACATGACCTGGCCGCAGGCCATGGGCATGTGCGTGCTGTACGGCGTGGTGATCATGCTCCTGGTGGTCACCGGGCTACGCGAGATGATCATGAACGCCATTCCGCTGGCGCTCAAGCACGCCATCACCATGGGTATCGGCATGTTCGTCGCCCTGCTGGGTCTGGTGAAGGCCGGCTTCGTCGGCAAGGGCGACGGCGGCCCGGTCACCCTCGGACTCACCGGCAACCTCTCCGGCTGGCCGGTCCTGTTCTTCTGCGTCACTCTGATCCTGATCTTCATGCTCCAGGCACGCAAGGTGCCCGGCGCCATCCTCATCGGCATCGTCGCGGGCAGCGTGCTGTCCATCATCGTCACCAAGGCGGGCGGCCTGACCGACAAGGACTGGCAGGGCACCGCCCCCGCCCTGCACGGCAGCGCCGTCTCGGCACCCGACTTCGGGCTCTTCGGACACGTCGAATTCGGCGGCTGGGGATCCATCGGCGCCCTCAGCGTCGGCATGATCGTCTTCACCCTCGTGCTCGCCGGGTTCTTCGACGCGATGGCCACCATCATCGGCGTCGGCACGGAAGCCAAGCTGGCCGACGACAAGGGCCGGATGCCGGGCCTGTCCAAGGCGCTCTTCGTGGACGGCGCGGGCGGCGCCATCGGCGGCGTCACCGGCGGCTCGGGCCAGACCGTGTTCATCGAGTCGGCCAGCGGCGTCGGCGAGGGCGCCCGCACGGGCCTGTCGGCGGTCGTCACCGGCCTGTTCTTCGCGGCCTGCCTCTTCTTCACGCCGCTCACCCAACTGGTGCCCGCCCAGGTCGCGTCGGCGGCCCTCGTCGTCATCGGCTCGATGATGATGAGCGCGGCCGCCCACGTCGACTGGAGCGACCGGGCGACCTCCATCCCGGTCTTCCTGACCGTCGCCCTGATGCCGTTCACCTACCAGATCACCGCAGGCGTCGGCGCCGGCGTCATCGCCTACACGGCCATCAAGACCGCGCAGGGCAAGTGGCGCGAGGTCGGCGGCTTCATGTGGGTGCTGACGCTGGTCTTCGCCGTCTACTTCTCGCTCCATCCCATCGAGAGCTGGCTGGGCGTCAGGTAGGTCCTGTCGTTCGGGTCTGGTCGCGAGCCGGCCCGATCCGAACGAATGGCCCCGACTCCCGCCTGCTCCCCGCCCGTTAGGAGAACGACATGCTGGACATCGCCGAAGAGCTGCACCGGTGGGTCGAGCAGGGCCGCGACTTCGCGGTGGCCACCGTCGTGGCCACCAACGGCAGCGCGCCCCGCCAGCCCGGCGCCGCGCTCGCCGTCGATGCCGACGGCGCGGCGATCGGGTCGGTCTCCGGCGGGTGCGTGGAGGGCGCGGTCTACGCACTGTGCCAGGAAGCGCTGGAGACCGGCGAACCGGTCACCGAACGCTTCGGCTACAGCGACGAGGACGCCTTCGCCGTCGGCCTGACCTGCGGCGGCATCATCGACATCCTCGTCACCCCGGTACGCGCGAGCGCCCTCGCGCCGGCCGGCGCCGGCCGGCGCGAGGGACAGCCGGTGGACAGCAACCCCGCAACGCTCGCCGCCGCGCTGGCCGCCGCCGCCCGGGGGGAGGCGGCAGCGGTCACCCGCGTCGTACAGGGACCGCCCGAACTCCTCGGCCGCGCCCTGCTCGTACGCCCCGACGGCAGCCACACCGGCACCCTTGGCGGCCACCCCGCCCTGGACCGCACCGCCGTCGCCGAAACCCGCGCACTGCTGGACGCCGGCCGCACCGCCACCGTCGAGATCGGCGCGGACGGCGCGAAGTGCGGAACGCCGGTCGTCCTCCTGGCCGAATCCTCCGTCCCGGCCCCCCGCATGATCGTCTTCGGCGCCATCGACTTCGCCGCCGCCCTCGTCAAGGTCGGCAGGCTGCTCAACTACCACGTCACCGTCTGCGACGCCCGCCCGGTCTTCGCGACCAGAAGCCGCTTCCCCGACGCCGACGAGATCGTCGTCGACTGGCCGCACCGCTACCTCGACTCCCAGGACCTGGACTCCCGCACGGCGCTGTGCGTCCTCACCCACGACGCCAAGTTCGACGTACCGCTCCTGGAACGTGCACTCAAGCTCCCGGTCGCCTACGTCGGCGCGATGGGCTCCCGACGCACCCACATCGACCGGCTCCGCCGCCTGCGCGACGCCGGTCTCACCGAACTCGAACTCCACCGCCTCCGCTCACCCATCGGCCTCGACATCGGCGCCCGCACCCCCGAAGAGACCGCCCTCTCCATAGCCGCCGAAATCATCGCCAACCGCCGCGGTGGCACCGGCGCCCCCCTCACCGGCGCACACACGCCCATTCACCACGACAACCCGCGGGGGGTGGAGCGGATCGGGTCGGTGGCGTGAGGGGACCGGGCCACGGGAGGCGGGTTCACGGGAGACGGGCTGACGGGAGGCGGCAGCGCTTCCTCCGCCCCGTCCGGTCCCGGCGCGCATCGGCCGCAGAAGGTCCGGACGACGCAGGGCCCGGAGGCCGTGTCGAAAGAGGCGTCCCGCAGATTCCAGGTGGACCCGCAGTCACAGCGCTCGGAGAACGTCACCGCACCACACCTCCCCGATTGCCGACCCGGAACGCGTCGGCCCGCTGCGCACGCGGGTGCCCCTCGGCACCCACATCGAGCGGCCGTCGCTGCAGGCTGCGCGCGCACGATTCGCACAACACCAGCTCCCAGCCGGGCCCGGAGACGGCATGCTGATAGACCTCGGCGACGCCCTCGATGGTGCCGCAGGTCTCACAGCGATCGGTGTCGGTCATGACGCCCTTTCGTAACGGGAAGCTCGGGAAGCCGCCGCGAGGCTCCGGACATTGCTCCCTCCCCGTGAGGGTGTCCCGGGCACGCCGGTCGGACTCGTCGAAGGTCGTCGAAGTGTGGCCACCGGCGCCCGCGATGTGGCGTTGGAAGGCGGGGCGGATGGCGTGGTCCCGGCTGAGGCGGTCCCAGTTGTGGATGAGGCATACGGCGGGGTGGCCGAACGTGTGGGTGTCGCCGGTCATCTGCCGCGTGAGACGCATGAACTCGGACCGACTGCCGGGCAGTTCGGCCAGGGCATCGGCCCCACGATCGACCCAGACGCCGGCCACCTCCCACCCATACCGTTCGGCGGTGTTCCGGCACCCCAGGAGGCGCTGATCCAGCAGTCGGTGGGAGTGGCGGGCGGCGGTCCGGTCGTAGACGTAGGCGGATGCGTGGTTGTCGACGGGCCCGCTCACGAGGCGTCGTCCGTACGGCGGGCCAGGGTCAGCAACCACTGGCAGTCGCGGGCGAGTTGCTGCACCTGGACGTGTGCGGAGAGAGGGCCGGGGCCGAGGCCCTGGCGGGTCTGGTGCGTGATGGCGTCGAGGCGGGTGGCCATGCGGTGCGCCTCGACGCCGCCGTGGCGGAGTCGGTTGATGGATTCACGGGCATCGGGGAGGAGGTGGGCGATGTGTGCGCGCAGTTCCCGCTCAAGCCCGGCGAGCATGCCGATGTCGGGGCGTCCGGTGCGGAGGCGGAGGGCTTGGTGGATGGTGGTGTTGACGGGGTCGGTGCCGACGGGCGCAGGGGCCGTCAACTGTGTCTGCACGGTGTCCATGGCACGACGGTAGGAGCGCGGTGTGCGGAGTGGGGACACGGTTTGTGTCCCCACCTTCAAGCGGTCAGCAGCCCGATTTTCGCCGCCAGTTCTGCTGCTCGCTGACGCCGGTCCGGAGACGGCGACTCGGCCTCTTCCAGCACGATCCGGCGTGCGTAGCCGTTGTAGCGGATCGTCTCGGGGGCCGCCTCGTACGCCTGGTTCAGCGTGGCGAGGGCGATGTCCGGCTGTCCGTCGAGCTGGTATCCGCGGGCCTGCTCGATGCGGTGCCGGGCTTGCCGCGGTCGTGAGGGAATCGCGGCGGATTCCGCTCGTGTGGCCTGGCGAACGGACTCGGTGCCCGAGTGCAGTTCGACGGCGATGGTCACCGCGTGCGCGCCCATGACCGCCTGAGAGAAGGACGTCATGGGGTGGAAGTAGCCCGCCGGCAGCGACTCGGCGACGTTCCGGGCGCGGTCCCAGTAGCGCCACGCGGTGCCGGTGTCCCCGCGCCGCGCCGCTGTGTATCCGGCTTCGAACTGCAGGGCCCCGGTGATCGCCCGGACCTCGGTGCTCGCATCGTGGAGCAAGGGGCCGAGGTACCGCAGCGTCGCCAGGGTCACGGCGTCGGCGGCATCGAAGTGCGACGGGCCGGAATCCCGGTGCGCCTGCGTGGTGAGCCAGGCCGCGATCCCGATGGTGTGCGGGTCTTCCGGCTCCTGCGCGGCGACCATCGCCCGCTCGGCGACGCGCCACAGCAGCGCGGGATCGGGCTGGTAGGCCAGGAAGAACTGGCTGAGGCTGTAAATCTCGGACAACAGGGCCTGTGCGGTGCGCCGTTCGGAGGCGGTGTCGGCCTGCCGGACGGCCAGTTGGCCGTCGGTGATGAGGCCGGGCAGCAGCGCGCCGATGACCTCACGGTGGTGGGGCGCGGAATGCCGGGCGTTCCACGCACAGGCAAGTCGGGCGCGCAGGTGGGTTGTTGACGGCGCAGCGGCCCGGTCGGCGTCGGCGGGGAAGCGGTTGACCGCCTCGGCCACCGCAGCGAGCCTCGGGTGGCCGGGGCCGGTGAACAGGTCGCGGCGCATGCTGGTGTACCCGGTCAACTCGGCAAGGTCGCGCACCCGCAGTGCTTCGGCGACGCGCAGGATCATCTCCAGCCCCGGTGTCCGGAGCTGCCCGTTCTCCACGCGCTTGACCCACGACGCCGACCTGCCGACGAGACCGGCGAGCACCACGCGGGACATGCCACGACGACGGCGCAGAAGCTGCATGCGCTGCCCGAACACCAACGGGGCGACATATGGGCCAGGGGTGCTGTCCTCGGACATGCTCTTGCCCCTCTCTGACGGCTCGACACTGCCAGAGTAGGGGAGCGGGGCCTCACTCGTCGTCTGCGCATCGGATGCGCAAGCTGCCCCCACCGCATCGCTCCGGCGGGGCCGTGAAATCCGGCGGCGGTGCCCGGCCCACCGCGCGATATCCGGGGCGACATCCGCGAGTTGCTGCCCACGTAGGGAGACACCGGGAGCGTGACCACCATCGCCGTAACGGGCCACATGGACCTCGTGGCGGCCACCGTGCCGCTGGTGCGCGAGGCCGTGCGGACGCTGCTGCGCGCACAGCCGTGGAGAGCTGGTCGGCGCCTCCTGTCTCGCTCGCGGATCCGACACCCTGTTCGCGGAGGCGGTCGTCGAGGCCGGTGGGCGTCTGGTCGTCGTCCTGCCCTCACGCGATCACCGCGAGTCGAAGGTCAAGCCTGACCACGCCCCCGCCTTCGACCGCCTCTCTGCCCAGGCGGAGGTGGTGACCATGCCGTATGACACCGCGAACCGGGAAGCGTACGAGGCGGCCAACGATGAGTTGCTGAAGCGGGCAGACCTGCTTGTGGCCGCCGTCCGGGGTGGCGCGCCGCCTTCGGGGAAGGGCGGTGGGACGGCGGACACCGTTGAGCAGGCGCGGCAAGCCGGTTTGCTGTTGAGGTCGTGTGGCCCGACGGGGCTCAGCGCGGCGCGTGAGGTGGCGAGCCCGGTCGCTCAGCCCCTACCCGGCAGCCGCCGTCGTGATCAGGTCCGTGACCGCGGCTGCCTGAGAGGCCAGCGAGGCGTGGCCGGCGTCGAGTTCGACGGTCTTGCGGGGGTTCATCCGCTCGGCCATGCGGCGTTCGTTGTCGGGGTGGATCATGTGGTCCTGGGCGGAGACCTGGTACCAGCACGGCTTGGTGCGCCAGGCCGGGGTGGTGACGTTGTCGCCGAAGGTGGAGGCCAGGGGAGCTTTCTGGGTGACCGCCATGACGAGTGCCTCGTCGGCGGTCAGGTCCTGACAGAAGCTCTCGTGGAACTTGTCGGGCCTGATCCACAGGTAGCCGTCGGAGTCGGGAGCCAGATTCTCCCCCGCCGCGGGTGGCATCTCCTGGCTGATCTGTCCGGGGGATTCGCCGGCGTCGGGGGCGAACGCAGCGACGTAGACCAGGCCGGTGACGTTCGGCAGGTCGCCGGCCTCGGTGATGACCGCGCCGCCGTAGGAGTGGCCGACGAGCAGGACGGGGCCGTCGATCTGCTTGACCATCTTGCGGGTGCGCTCGGTGTCGTCCGCGAGCGAGGTCAGGGGGTTTTCGACGGCGTGGAGCTTGTCGTAGCCGCGCCTGTGCAGCTCGACGATGACGTTCGCCCAGTGTGCGGCACCGCCCCAGAATCCGTGGACGAGAACAATCGAGGGCTTCTCTGCCATGATCGTGCACCGTTCTCTGCGAGGGCTGTGGCGTACTCATCGCCCCCCCCGATTCTCCCCGGATCACGCTAGCCGGGCGGTACGGAGGCCGCCACCGCCGGGACCGGCCCCCTCTCACCGGGGCAGGCGTGAAGGACTGTGCTCCATCGAGGCCGCACTCCATCTCGGCACTCCATCTCGGCGCCGAGTGGCACTGTTCGCTCTCTCCTCGCCACCTCCACCGCGGCCACGCCGTCCCGCTCTCACGTTTCCCTGGCCCGGCCGTCAAGCCGGCCTGCTGCGGCATCGCCTACAGACACGTCCGATCAGGTACTGACTCCTCCGAGGAACCGCACGGACAGGCGCGAGCTCTGGTCCGGAGCGGGCCTCACCAGGCACCCGTCCACTGGTCATCCGGGAAACGCCGGACTCGTGGAGAAGGCCCACACCGGCGGGAAAATGATGACAGTTCACGGTCGAACGAACACTTTGAGCGATAGCCTTGATGGGCGCGAAGCTGAGGCAGCATCAGAAGGTGCCATACGGAGGAGACATGGCGAAGCAATGGGAGGCCGATCCCAAGGCATCCTTCGCGCGACGGCTGGGCAAGTCGTCGCACGAGCTGGGACAGACGTCCGGCAACGCCAGCTGCCCGGATGTGTGGGAGTTGGACAACGGGGACGTCGTGGTCATCGGGGCGGACCTGACCACCTCCTACGAGGGGCGGCTGCCGGACGGGGTGAGTGTCGATCCCGGGGAGCGGCTGGTCGTCATCCCGAGGGCAACGATCGTGGCGGCCAAGGCGGACATCCCGGATGCGTAGTCTCCTCGGCGGCGCCACGGGGGAGCGGATGGCGCTCGACACCTACTACGCCGACTTCGAGAAGCACTTCTGGAACTGCGCCGACCTCGGATTCTGGAAGCTGGAGCGGCAGCAGACCTTCAAGGAACCCGGCTACGACAGCTGGGAGGCGTTCGCGCGCGGCGAGTGGGGCGAGTCCATGCGCCTGTTGGAAGTGGGTCGTGCGGACATGGCCGAGTACCACCGCAAGATCGACAGGCACGGCTTCAAGGCCCGGCGGATCCGTGTGGTCGACGAACCACTCAGTGACTACATGCAATGGGAACTGCACGCCCTGCGCATCAGGGACCAGTGCGGGGGCACCGTCCACGTCATCGGGGCGGACCAGGTAGCGCAGTTCGAGGATGACGGCCCGCTTCCGGAGATCTACACACTCGGCTCGCACGTGATGTACCAGGCGGTCTATGACGAACAGGGGATTCTGGAATCCGTGCGAAAGTTCGTCGACCCCCATCTCATCCCGCAATGCCAGAAGTTCCTTCGAAGTCTCTACAACACCGGTGAGCCGCTGGAGGACTGGTTCGACGAGCACGTGGCGCCCCTGTCGCCCCCGCCGCGCCAACATTAGGGATGGACGACGAAACAGGGCACGTCAACCGGTTCGAAGGCTCGGCATCGGCGCACGCTGTCGTGCAGGCCGGAGAAGTCCACGGTGGGGTGCACTTCCATCAACAGCCGGTCCCCGCCCCGGCCGTCGTACCCCATCAACTCCGTGGTGCTGTGCGCCATTTCGTGAACCGGTCCCAAGAGCAGGTCCGCCTCGGCGGTCTCGTGGCGAGTGGTCACGATGAACCGCACGTCGTACGCGTCGCGGTCATCACCGGAACAGCCGGAGTCGGCAAGACGTCGCTCGCCCTGCACTGGGCACACAGCATCCGGCCCCACTTCCCCGGCGGCGAGCTCTATGCCAATCTGCGTGGCTACTCCGCCGGCTCTCCGGCGTCGCCGCAGGAGATACTGGGAAATTTCCTCGAAGATCTCGGCGTCCCCTCCACCCGTGTACCGGCCGAACGGGAGCGGCGGGAGACGATGTTCCGGTCGCTGCTGGCGGACCGGCGCATGCTGATCGTCCTCGACAACGCGGCTCACAGCACGCAGGTCCGCCCGCTGCTGCCGGCGACCGCCGCGTGCCTTGTCGTGGTGACCAGCCGGGACGATCTGTCCGGCCTGGTCGTTCAACAGGGCGCACTGCGCTTGGAGCTCATGACCTTCCCGACGACGGACGCCGTCGCACTGCTCCGCGCCACCACCGCTGACTACCGAACCCGTGACCGGCGCTCCGAACTGACGGAGCTGGCCCGGCTGTGCGCGGGACTGCCGCTGGCTCTGCGCATCGCCGCCGAACGCGCAGCGGGCCGGCCGGCACTGCCGCTCGGCGAGCTGATCGACGAACTGCGCGACGAGTCGGCACGATGGAGCATCCTGACAGCCGATGCCGACGAAGGGGCCGACGCGATGCGCAGTGTTTTCGAGTGGTCGTACCAGGCGCTGTCCGGCCCCGCGGCCCGGTTGTTCCGCCTTCTGGGCCTGCACCCCGGAAACGAGTTCGGTCTCCCGGCCGTCGCGAATCTCGCCGGGACCGAACCGCCGCAAACCCGCGCGCTGTTGGACACGCTGGTCCGCGCACATCTGCTGGAGCGGCGCCCCGCGGGGCGCTACGAATTTCATGACCTTCTGCGGGCGTATGCGGCCGAGCAGGTCCGCCAGGAGGAGAGCGAGGCGGACCGGACCGAGATCCTCGGACGTTGTCTCGCCTGGTATCTCCACACCGCGTACGCGGCGCAATGCGCCATCGCGCCGTTCGACCGCTACGACCTTGACGACCGGACCCCCACGCCCGCCACGCAACTCCACTTCGAAGGTTATGACACCGCGTTTCAGTGGTACCGCACGGAAAGCGCCAACCTGGTCACCGCTGTCCGCGTCGCCGGCGCCGAATTTCCCGGCATCGCCTGGCGTCTTGCCGTAGTGCTGCGGGCCGTCTACATGCACCACAACGCGTTCGAAGACTGGGTGACGACCGCCCGGATCGCCGTTGATGCCGCCGCGCGCGCGGGAGAGCAGGCCGGGCAGGCGGAGACGCTCGAAAACCTGGGCAAGGCCGCCTTCCAGGCATTGCGGCTCGACGAAGCCGAGGAATGCCACCGCGCCGCACTCGCCATGCGCCGAGGTATCGGCGACAAGCGCGGCACGGCGGTGTCCATCAATGCCCTCGGTCTGCTCGGCCTGCGCCGCCGCCGACTCGACGAGGCCACATGCCACTTCGAGGACAGCGCGGAGATCTTCCGCGAACTCGGAGACCACCGCTGGACGGCGCTGATGCGGAGTAATCTCGCGGAGACCCTGTGCGAACTCGGCCGGGGCGCGGAGGCCGGAGAGATCGTTGAACAAGCGCTCGCCGACTTCTGTGAAATCGGCGACCACTTCGGCGAGGGCAACGCCCTGTTTCTGCTCAGCTGGGCGCGGCGTGAATCAGGAGACCTCGAAGCAGCCGGCCGCGCAATCGACGCAGCTTTGTTGATCGCCGACGATGAGGACAACCACGTCTGGCGGGGACACTGGCTGGCGGAGTCGGCGAAGGTCGAACGAGCACGCGGGAATCCTGAGAAGGCACTCCGCCTTTTCCGGGAGTCGGCCGCTGTGCAACGGCGACTCGGCGACGCCGCCAGGGAGGCTGCCGCGTTGGACGGCGCAGGCGAAGCATGCCAGGTGCTGGGGCGCTTTGAAGAGGCAGCGAAGCTGAACCGCCGTGCGGTTGCCACCTACCGTGGGCTCGACGCCCGCTGGCAACTCGCGAACGCTCTGGAACACCTATCCGGCGCACTCGGCCCTCTTGGCGAGCGCGAAACAGCCCGAGCCGTCCGGCAGGAGGTGCTGATCCTGCTCGGCCCGTTCGATGATCCGCAGGCGGTGGCGCTGGCTGAGCGTGTGGCTCGGAACCTGGGTGACGACACCGCCTAGCAGTTTGCTGTCACGGGCTCCGAGGCGGTGATCCAGACGGGGGCGTCGGCGCAGTCGAGGCGGAGACCGTCGGCCGCAGTGAGACTGGTCCGCAAGACCTTCAGGGGGCGGCCGTCGACGACGGCGACAGGGCCAAGGTCCGGGCCCATGAAGTGGAAGGTCCGCACCTGGTTGTGTACCTCGCGTGCGGTCTTGGCCGTGTCGACGACGGAGAACTCCGGCTCCAGCAGCCCCGCGTGGCTGACGCCGTCAGCGGCTTGCGGTTCACCGGCACACGGGTCTGGTACACGCTCCAGGGCGGCGGTGAGCAAGCTGCGCAGCACCGGGGACAGTCCGGTCCACAGGTTCTCGGGGGTCACCTCGTCCGGAAGGGGAATGCCGTCCTGCTGGGCGAGGACGGGGCCGGCGTCGAACTCCTCATTCATGCGGTGAACCGTCATGCCCAGATGCGGGTCACCGTTGCGGATCGCCCACAACACCGGAGCGGGCCCACGGTACTTGGGGAGCATCGAGCAGTGGATGTTGACCGCGCCGTACCGCGGGATGCGCAGCACGGATCGGGGCAGTCGCCACGAGAACCCGTAGCAGACGAGGAGATCGATAGCGTATCCGCGCAGTGCGGCGCCCAGCCCTTCGGAGCTGCCCGGCAGCAGCAGGTCCGTTCCCGCAGGCAGCGCGGCGGTGATTCGGCCTGCGGCCTGGGCCGCGCCCTCATCTGTTGTCGTACGGGGGCGCATCGAACGGGAATAGGCGTAGATGACGGGATCGTGGCCGCTATCGACACACGTCTCACGCAGAGTGGCGAACTCCGCTGCGCCAAAGGAGATCAAGCCGATGCGCATGCCGTCCGTCATGCAGCTCAGCATAGTGGGATGACTGGGGTGGAGAGCCGGGATCCGCGGGGGGCCACAGAAGGTCACACCGGCTTGCTTCTCGTCGGTGAGTTCGTCGAGGGCGGTGAGGACGGCGTCGGAAGGACGGGGAGTCGGGCGCGGCTCTTCAGCAGCCCCGGCGGACAAGACCCGCTCAAGGCACGCAGAGCGCCCTTGCCCCGCCTGTTCGCGCGGTCTCTGCCGTCAGCCCTTCGCGCCCCTCTCGCTCACCACCCCCATCACCCACACGTCATGCCACTCGCCCTCCCAGAACAGCGCCTGCCGCATCCGGCCCTCGACCTCGAAGCCGCAGCGTTCGTAGGTGCGGCGGGCGCGCTCGTTGAAGGTGAAGACTTCCAGTTGGACGCGGTGCAGCCGGATGCGGTCGAAGGCGTATTCCAGGAGGAGGCGGATGGCCTCGGTGCCGAGGCCGCGGCCGGTCTCGCAGGGGACGAGGAGGATGCGCAGCGTGCCGTGGGCGTTGTCGGGGTCGATGGCCATCAGGGCGAGGTCGCCGAGGTAGCGGCCGGTTTCGCGGTCCTCGATGGCGAGGTCGAGGCGGTCCGCGCGGTCGGCGGAGCCGGCGCACCACTGCTGGACCTCCTCCAGCGTGAAGTCGTGGTGGCAGCCGGTCAGCCGGCGGGTCTCCGGGTCGAGCGCCGCGGCGTGGAAGGCGGCCGCGTGGCGTATGGACAGCGGCGCGAGCCGGATGCGGGCACCGGCCAGCACCGGCTTCTCGGAGAGTGCGGTGGCATCGATCATGAGGGGATGATGGCCGGGGAGCGGGTGCCGCGGCAATCGAAATGGCGGCGGTAGGAACGGAATTGACCGGGGTGTGGCCGGCGCGCGGGCGCCCGGTGGCGAGGGGCCGGAGCGTACGCCCGCCGGCTGGGCGCCCCGCGGGTGACGTTCCTGCCCTTCCGCAACCCGGACAGGGGACCGCCCCCGTCTCGTGGTGCGCCGCGCCGCGCCTCGTCGCCCGCGGGGATGGGCGGCCTGCGCGCCGGAGGGCGAGAGGAGCGGGGAGCGCGGCGCCGCCCTACGGCAGTAGCCCCGCCCGCCGCGCCGCGATGACCGCCTGCATGCGGGAGTGTGTCCCCAACTTCCGCATGGATGAGCGCAGATAGCACTTCACCGTTTCGGGTCGGAGTCCCAGCCGCTCGCCCGCCTGGGCGTTGGTGGCGCCCGTTGCCACGCACGTCAGGACGTCGACCTCGCGCGGCGAGAGCGCGGGGGCTTCGCCCGCCGGGGCCGTGCCGCCCGATGAGGCCGCGGCGAGCCGGCCGCAGGCGGCCAGCATCTCCTGGCGCAGCAGTGGATCGGTGACCCGCTGGGCCAGTGACCGCAGGTCGCTGTGGGCCTCGCGGACCTCTTCCCACATGGCGGGGTCGGCGGCGGTCGGCTGCTGGGACACCGACAGCAGCCGGGCCGCCTCGTCCTGGAGCAGCAGCGCCTGTTCCAGCTCTCGGGCCGCTTCCATGGCCGCGGACAGCGGGCCGTCGCCCAGCCGCAGCGGGTTGCGCAGCGCGCCGTACAGCACCCCGCGCACCCGCCGGCGCACCACCACAGGCACCGCGAGCACCGACCGCAGGCCCTCGGCCGCCACCGCCGCGTCGTACTCGTGGCTGATCACCGACGAGGCGCGGTAGTCGGTCACCGCGAACGGGCGGCACAGCACCACCGCCTTGCCGCCCAGGCCGTTGCCGTGATGGATGCTGAGCCCGCGCAGCGCGGCGGTCGCGGTCCCGGACAGTTCGTTGATCCGGTAGCGGCCGCTGCCGGCCAGCAGTCCGCCGAACGCCACCGGCAGTCCGCTGGCCCGGCGCAGACGCGCCAGCGCCGCCCCCACGTCAACGGACTCATCCGACCCCGACTCCACGCGCACTCCGACACCTCCGCTTCCCCCCGTTCGGGGGTGGTGAGACCTATGTCACTGATTACACGATGACACGGAGTCGCGGGGCAATGAGGAGGACGCATGACGGATACGGACAGCGCAGTGATGGGCCACTCGCCCGCCGCGACACGGGAGTTCCGGGCCGCGCGCGACCTGCTGCTGCGGCACCGTGAGGATTACGACGCCGCCCGTGCTCAATTCCGCTGGCCCCGGCCCGTGCACTTCAACTGGGCACTGGACTGGTTCGACGTCATCGCCCGCGGCAACGACCGCACCGCCCTGCACATCGTCGAGGAGGACGGCTCCGAGACCCGGCTCACCTTCGACGCCATGCGCAGGCGCTCCGACCAGGTCGCCAACTGGCTTGCCGGCAAGGGGGTGCGGCCCGGCGACCGGATCCTCGTGATGCTCGGCAACCAGGTGGAGCTGTGGGAGACCGCGCTGGCCGCGATGAAGCTGCGCGCCGTCGTCATCCCGGCAACTCCCCAGCTGGGCCCCGCCGATCTCGCCGACCGGATCACCCGGGGCAAGGCCCGGCACGTCGTGGTGCGCGCCGAGGACAGCAAGAAGTTCGCGACCGTGCCCGGCGGTTACACCCGGATCGCGGTCGGCGGCGCGGCCGTCGGCTGGCAGGCGTACGAGGAGAGCGCCGATGCATCCGACGACTTCCGGCCGACCGGGGAGACCCGGGCCGACGACTCGCTGATGCTGTACTTCACCTCCGGCACCACGGCCCGCCCCAAGCTCGTCGAGCACACCCACTCCTCCTACCCCATCGGGCATCTCGCGACGATGTACTGGACCGGGCTGCAGCCCGGCGACGTGCACCTGAACATCTCCTCACCGGGCTGGGCCAAGCACGCCTGGTCGAACCTTTTCGCGCCGTGGAACGCGGAGGCGACCGTGTTCATCCACAACTACATGCGCTTCGACGCGCCCCGGCTGATGGCCGAGATGGACCGGGCGCGGGTGACCAGTTTCTGCGCCCCGCCCACGGTGTGGCGGATGCTCATCCAGGCCGACCTGTCGGCGCTGCGGCACCCGCCGCGGGAGATCGTCGCGGCCGGCGAACCGCTCAACCCGGAGATCATCGAACAGGTCCGCACCTCCTGGGGCGTGACGATCAGAGACGGCTTCGGGCAGACCGAGACCGTCGTCCAGGTCGCCAACACCCCGGGCAGGCCCGTCACTCCGGGCTCGATGGGCCGGCCCACCCCCGGCTTCGACGTCGTCCTGCTCGACCCGGTCACCGGCGCCCCGGCCGACGAGGGTGAGATCGCGCTCGACCTCTCGACCCACCCGGTGGGGCTGATGGCCTGCTACCACGGCGACCCGTCCCGCACCGCCGAGGCGATGGCGGGCGGCTTCTACCGCACCGGCGACATCGGCTCCCGCGATGCGGAAGGACGGCTCACCTACATCGGGCGCGCCGACGACGTCTTCAAGGCGTCCGACTACAAGATCTCGCCGTTCGAGCTGGAGAGCGCCCTGCTGGAGCACGAGGCGGTCGCCGAGGCCGCGGTCGTCCCGGCGCCCGACCCGCTGCGCCTCGCGGTCCCGAAGGCGTACATCGTGCTGGCCGCCGGCTGGGATCCGGGCCCGGAGACCGCCAAGCTGCTCTTCGCGCACTCCCGGGAGGTGCTCGCGCCCTACAAGCGCGTCAGGCGGCTGGAGTTCGCCGATCTGCCCAAGACCGTCTCCGGCAAGATCCGCCGCATCGAACTGCGCGAACGCACCGCGCTGGGCGACGGCGGTGCCGAATACCGGGAGGAGAACTACCGATGAACGGGCCGGACACCACCCTGTCGTACGCGAGCGGGGCAGGCGAGCAGCCGCTGATCGGGCGCACCATCGGCGCCGACCTGGACCGGACGATCGAGCGGTTCGGCGACCGGGAGGCCCTGGTCGACGTCGCATCCGGACGGCGCTGGACGTACACCGAACTGGGCCGGGCGGTCGACGAGGTGGCGCGGGGACTGCTCGCCAAGGGCATATCCACCGGCGACCGGGTCGGCATCTGGTCGCCCAACTGCGCGGAATGGGTCCTCGTCCAGTACGCGACCGCCCGGATAGGCGCGATCCTCGTCAACATCAACCCGGCCTACCGGGTGCACGAGTTGGCGTACGTCCTGGGGCAGGCGGGGATCCAGGTCCTGGTCTCCGCGACCCGCCACAAGACCAGCGACTACCGGCGGATGACCGAGCAGGTGCGTGCCGGCTGCCCCGCCCTCCGCGACGTCATCTACATCGGCGACCCGACCTGGGACGGGCTGCTGGCGGCCGGCGCCGCCGTACCGCAGGACCGGCTCGACGCCTGCGCGGCACGGCTGTCCGCCGACGACCCGGTCAACATCCAGTACACCTCGGGCACCACCGGCTTCCCCAAGGGCGCCACCCTCTCCCACCACAACATCCTCAACAACGGCTACTGGGTGGGCGAGACGGTCGGCTACAGCGAGCAGGACCGGGTGTGCCTGCCGGTGCCCTTCTACCACTGCTTCGGCATGGTGATGGGCAACCTCGGCGCCACCTCGCACGGCGCCTGCATCGTCATCCCCGCACCGTCCTTCGACCCCGCAGCCACCCTCCGGGCCGTCCAGGACGAGCGCTGCACCTCGCTCTACGGCGTACCGACGATGTTCATCGCCGAGCTGGACCACCCCGACTTCGCCTCGTACGACCTGACGTCGCTGCGCACCGGCATCATGGCCGGCTCGCCGTGTCCCGAGGAGGTCATGAAGCGGGTGGTCGCCGAGATGCACATGGCGGAGGTCTCCATCTGCTACGGCATGACCGAGACCTCGCCGGTCTCCACCCAGACCCGGCGCGACGACGACCTGGAGCACCGCACGGCGACGGCCGGCCGGGTACTGCCGCACATCGAGGTCAAGGTCGTCGATCCGGCGACCGGCGTGACCGTGCCCCGCGGCGGCACCGGCGAACTGTGCACCCGCGGCTACAGCGTGATGCTCGGCTACTGGAAGGACCCGGAGCGCACCGCCGAGGTGATCGACGCGGCACGCTGGATGCACACCGGTGATCTGGCGGTGATGAACGACGACGGCTACGTGCGGATCGTCGGCCGTATCAAGGACATGATCATCCGGGGCGGGGAGAACGTCTACCCGCGCGAGATCGAGGAGTTCCTCTACTCGCACCCCAAGATCGCCGACGTCCAGGTGGTCGGCATACCGGATGCGAAGTACGGCGAGGAGATAGCCGCCTGCGTCATCCTCCGGGACGCCGAAGACCCGCTGACGCAGGAGGAGCTGACGTTCTTCTGCCGCTCCAGGCTCGCCCATTTCAAGATCCCGCGCCACCTGGAGATCCTCGATGCCTTCCCGATGACGGTCAGTGGGAAGGTCCGCAAGGTCGAGCTGCGCGAGCGGCTGGCGCGGGCGCGGGGCGCGGCGTCGTAGCGGTCGGGCCGCGCCGCCGTCAGCGGGCGCCGGGCCGGTCCAGGCGCAGCCGCTGTGCACGCGGCAGGGAGGCGACGACCAGGTCGTAGGAGTCCTCGATCATGTCGAGCACGGCGCGGTCGGCGAGGCCGCCGTCCAGCGAAACGGTGTTCCAGTGCCGCTTGTTGAGGTGGTAGCCGGGCACCACCTCGGGGTGGGCCTCGCGCAGCCGCCTGGCCTCCTCGGGATCGCACTTGAGGCTCACGGTCTGCGGCACGGCTCCGACGACGGTCAGCGCGAAGATCTTGCCGCCGACCTTGAAGGTGCACACATCGGGATTCCGGGGGAACGGGAACTCCTCCGTCGCCCCGTTGAGGTCCAGGCAGGCGGCCCGCAGCGCTTCGGCGTCGATCATGACCGCATTATGGCGTGCCCGGCGCCGCGCGCTGACGTCGCGTCATGTGGCCGGCCGGGGCGTCCGGCGCCGGACGCCGCACCCGGCCCGCTGCGGTCAGTTCGCCGGCTCACGGCGCATGCAGCCGCGCGGCCAGCGGTCCAGGCCCAGCGCCGCCTCCTGCGCGCGGATCGCCCGCAGGCCCGGTGTCAGCTCCGCTTCGTCGAGCAGCCGGAAGCCGATCCTGGCGTAGTACGGCGCGTTCCACGGCACCTCCAGGAAGGTGGTCAGGGTCAGCGCCGCCGCGCCGCCGTCCCGCTCCGCCCGGTCGATCAGCGCGCGGCCGATACCACGGCGGGCGCTGCGGGGCGCCACCGACACCTGCTCGATGTGGGTGGCGCCGTCGACCGGCTCCCACATCAGGAATGCCAGCGGCGGCCCGTCCTCGCACGCCACGAGCAGCCGCCCGGCGGCCAGGCTCGCCGCGAACTGTGCGAGCGACGGCGGCTCGTCGTCCGCGACCGAGGCCATGCCCAGATCGCGGAAGGGTGCTCCTGCGGCGCTTTCGACGGCGCGCAGGGCGGGGAGTTCGGCGGATGTCGCGGTACGGATGATCATCCGGCCAGTGTCGCCGCGGCGGCCGTGCCTCCGCGACCGGATTTCCGCCGCCGGCCGGTGTGCCCGCCGTCAGCGTCCCGCGGCGCCGTGCCTGATCAGTTCGTCGGCCGGGTCGTTGACCGGCTGCGGGGTGCCCGTGAGGTCCATGACGAACAGCGGGAGGTGCAGGTCGTCGGCCCGGGAGCGGGCATCGCGGGCGTAGCCGGCGAGGGAGAAGAAGACCGCGACGGCCGAGTCGTTGAGGCCGTTGAGCCAGACGCACTCGATCTCGCGCAGCGCGGTGGACCGGGTGGTCGGGTCGACCTGCGCCACCACCCCGCTGCCGCGCAGGTCGAGGCCGGACGCGGTCCGCTCCTGGGTTCTGCGGACGTCCGTGAAGCCCAGCCACTTCAGATACTGCGCGGCGGCCGTGACGCAGTCCCTGGCCGTACGGATCGTGACCGGGCGGAAGGCCGGCCTGAGTACGGCGGGCGGCGCGGCGGCCACCGGCACCGGGGCGGGCGGCCGCGGCCCGTGGGCACGGCGGACGGCAGGCGGCGGCGCGGGCACCGGCACGACGGGGATGCGTACGACCGTGCCGCAGACACAGCCGGACTCCGGCGCCGGCCATTCGTCCTGGCGGCCGCAGGTGTCGCACTGCACCGCCACCCAGGAGCCCTGCCAGGTGCGGTGCACGATCTCGACGGGCACGCCGCCGCGCAGCACGGGCAGGGTCAGCGGGGCCCCGCAGGCGCACGGGAAGGTGGGCGGGGTGAAGGCGTTCTCGCGGCGGCACGTCGGGCACCGCACCGGCACGCTGTCGGCCATGGTCGCTCCTGGCGGTAGGTCGGCAGGCAGGCGGCTCTGCTCTGCTGTTGACCTCCATGGTCTCTCCAAATGCAGGAGCCGGAGGCACATTCGCGCCGATCGTCGCGGGGGGCAGGAGACACCGGGGGAGCATGGTGTGTCCAGGAA
This sequence comes from Streptomyces pinistramenti, assembly GCF_020564935.1. Lineage (GTDB taxonomy): Bacteria > Actinomycetota > Actinomycetes > Streptomycetales > Streptomycetaceae > Streptomyces > Streptomyces pinistramenti. The sequence continues at coordinate 76,713 of NZ_JAJCXB010000013.1, read as the reverse complement.
GCGGTGTCCGGCGCACACGGCGCATACGCGGGCGCTTGCCGCGCGCCGTCCCCGGTGCGCGAACGGCCCGGCGCCCGGGGCCCGTTCGCCCGGCCGGGCCGCCGCCGCGCCGTGCACGCATGGCCCCGGATCCGTGACCGTACGGATCCGGGGCCACGCGTGAGGGGTTCCCGCCCGGTGGCGCGCATCGGGCGCGACAGGACATCGCGCCACCGGACGGAGTCGTGGAGAGGGGTGCGGAGGTGGAGGAGGCGGGCTCCGCGGCGGAGTGGCCCGCCGCTTTCTGCCGGGCGGGCACTGCCACCGCACTGGTACTCCCGGATGCCGCGGAGCGCCGCGCTTCCCCCCGTACCGGACGGCCACCCCTCAGCGGACCGCCCGGTACGGATGCGCAAGGATTCTGACCTCCCGTCAGTCCTCGCGCAGTTCGCGGATCCTGGCCTCGACACGCTTGCCGTACTCCGGGTCGGCCGCGTGGAAGTGGGCCAGGTTCTTCTCGATCACGTCGTCCCGGCCGACCTGCGAGAGGCCGCCCGCGATGTTGTCGACCAGGCGCCGCTTCTCGTCATCGGACATCAGCCGGTACAGCTCGCCGGCCTGGAAGAAGTCGTCGTCCTTGGCGTGCGCCGGGGCCTCGTGGGTGCCGACGTGACCGGCGACGGCGAGCGGGGCGGAGAGCGCCTGGTTCGTCTCGACGGGGCCGCCGTACGAGTTGGGCTCGTAGTTCTTGGCGTGCCGGTCGTAGGTGTTGGTGGCCATCAGGCCGTCCCGGCCGTAGTTGTCGGCGTGGGTGGCCCGGGGTGCGTTCACCGGCAGCTGGGTGTGGTTGATGCCCAGGCGGTAGCGGTGCGCGTCGGCGTAGGCGAACAGCCGGCCCTGGAGCATCTTGTCCGGGGACGGGCCGATGCCGGGCACGAAGTTGTTCGGCGAGAAGGCGGCCTGCTCGACCTCGGCGAAGACGTTGTCCGGGTTGCGGTCCAGGACCAGCCGGCCGACGCGCTGGAGCGGGTAGTCGCGGTGCGGCCACACCTTGGTCAGGTCGAACGGGTTGAAGCGGTAGTCGGCGGCCTCGGCGGCCGGCATGACCTGCACGTACAGCGTCCAGGACGGGTAGACGCCCCGCTCGATGGACTGCAGCAGGTCGGTCTGGTGGCTGTTCGGGTCGGCGCCGGACAGCTCGGCGGCCTGCTCGGCGTCGAGGCAGCGGATGCCCTGATTTGTCTTGAAGTGGTACTTGACGAAGAAGGCTTCGCCCTTGGCGTTCGTCCACTGGTACGTGTGCGAGCCGTAGCCGTTCATGTGGCGGTAGGAGGCCGGGATGCCGCGGTCGCCCATCAGCCAGGTGACCTGGTGGGTGGCCTCGGGGGAGTGCGCCCAGAAGTCCCAGACGTTGTCCGGCTCCTGCTTGCCGGTGAAGGGGTCGCGCTTCTGCGAGTGGATGAAGTCGGGGAACTTCATCGCGTCCTTGATGAAGAAGACCGGGGTGTTGTTGCCGACCAGGTCGTAGTTGCCCTCTTCGGTGTAGAACTTCACGGCGAACCCACGGGGATCGCGCGCGGCGTCCGGGCCGCCGAGGCTGTCGGCCACCGTCGAGAAGCGGATGAACAGCTCGGTGCGCTTGCCGACGGTGTTGAGGAAGTCGGCGCGGGTGAAGCCGGTGACGTCGTCGGTCACCTCGAAGTGGCCGTACGCGCCGGATCCCCGGGCGTGGACCACGCGCTCCGGGATGCGCTCACGGTTGAAGCGGGCGAGCTTCTCCAGCAGCTGCTGGTCCTGGAGGAGCATCGGGCCACCGACGCCGGCGGTGGCGGAGTTCTGGTTGTCGGCTACGGGGGCGCCGGCCTCCGTGGTGAGTGTGCGCGCCGTCAGCGTGGGCTTCGTCATGGTGACCTTCCGTACGAGAGCGCGGAAGTTGGCTTCCGCGTGTCGGAGCGTAAGAAGCGCTCCGGCCAAACGTCAACAGTTTGTTGAAACAAAGATGGGGGCTCTGGGTGGTGTTCCGGGCGGCGGTCGCGCCTGGGCGCGACAGGACAGGTGTCAACGCGGCCGCCGCCCGGAAGTCCGGGTTCCGGGGCCGAGGCCCCGGGGTTCAACTCAGGTGCAGGGCCCGGCCGCAGGCCCGAACCGTGCCCGCTCCGCCGGGTCGTACCGGACCTCGACGAGGACCGGACGCCGCGTGGAGACGGCCTCCTTGCGCGCCCATGCGACCGCCGAGCGGAGCTCCGCCGGATCGGTGACGCGGCGGCCCGCGCAGCCGTACGCCTCCACGAGCTTCACGTGGTCCGTGAGGAACGCGTCGTCGGCGTCACCGGCAGCAAGGCCCGGAGCGTGCAGCGCGGGGTGCAGCATCAGCAGGACGAGCGGTACGCCGTACCGCGCCGCGAGGGCCAACTCGCCCGCCAGCGCCGGAAATCCGTGGTGCTCGCCGATGACCGCGACCACCTCCGCCGCGCCGCCGCCCGGCATCCCGGGCCGGTCCGCTCCGCCGGGCGGAGCCAGGGCCGCGCGGACGCCGATCGCCGTCGGCACCTCCCAGCCCGGCGGGCCGCCCCGCCCGCCGATCACATGGCGGCGCGGTCCCGGCCCGTCCGTCGGGCGGACGGCGTCCTGCACCCCGACGACGTACGCATCGTTCTCCGTGCCGAACAGCGCGCAGACCTCACGCACGACGTCCGGCGGGTGGCCCCTCTCCGGCCCGGCCGCGGGGGCCGGACCGGCCGGTGGATACGGCCGGGCCTCCCCGGCGTGCCGTCCGGCGTCCGGCCCGTCCGCCCCGGTCTGCGCCGCGGCCACCTCGTCCGGCAGCTCGATCAGGACCGGTCCCGGCCGACCCTCCTGCGCGATCCACAGGGCCTCGCGAAAGGCCCACGGAATCCGGGCGGGCTGTTCGGCCCGCACCGTCCACTTGCTCAGCGGGCGGGCGAGCCGGACGAGATCGCGTGCCGCGGCGGTGCGCTCACCGCCGGAGCCGGGGACGCCGACGACGCACACCAGCGGCACCGCGTCCTCCAGCGCCACGGCAAGCCCCGGCAGCACCCGCACGGCACCGGGCCCGGCCGGCACCGCGGCGACTCCGGCCAGGCCCCGCGTGCGGGCCCAGCCGATCGCCATGTGCGGCGCGCTCTCCGCGTGCCGCACCCGCAGGCGCGCGATGCCGCCGTCCGCCAGCGCCGCGTACAGCGGCCGGAGGGCCGGCCCGTGGCAGCCGAAGACGGTGTCGACGCCGGCCCGCCGCAGGGCGCGCACGGCCGTGCGGAGGGCGGGAACCCGTTGCGCCGTCATGGCGTTCAGGAAGCGGTGTGCCCGGAGAGGCGTTCCACGCCGCGCAGCAGGGCGGAGTGGTCGAGGCTGCCGTCGCCCTGGGCGCGGAGCGAGGCGACGAGGCTGGCGACGAGACTGCCGACGGGCAGGGCGGCGCCGACGGTGCGTGCGGCGTCGGTGACGATGCCCATGTCCTTGTGGTGCAGGTCGATGCGGAAGCCGGGCGCGAAGTCGCGGCGCGCGAAGTTGTCCTTCTTGCGGGTCAGCACGGTGGAGCCGGCCAGGCCGCCGTTGAGGACGTCGAGGGCGGCGGCCAGGTCGACACCGGACTTCTCCAGGAAGACGACCGCTTCGGCGCACGCCTGGATGTTGACGGCGACGATGAGCTGGTTGGCGGCCTTGACGGTCTGCCCGGCGCCGTGCGGCCCGCACAGCACGATGGTCCTGCCCAGCGCCTCCAGGACCGGCCGGGCGGCGTCGAAGTCGCTCTGCTCGCCGCCGACCATGATCGACAGGACCGCTTCGATGGCGCCGGCCTCACCGCCGGAGACCGGGGCGTCCAGCACCCGGATCCCGCGGGCGGCCGCGGCTACGGCCAGGTCGATGCTGGTCTGCGGGGTGATCGAGGACATGTCGATCAGCAGCGCGCCGCGCTTGGCGTTCTCCACGATGCCGTCGGGCCCGTAGGCGATGGCCTCGACCTGCGGGGACGCCGGCACCATCGTGATCACCACGTCCGCGGTGGCCACCGCATCGGCGACGGAGCCGGCCACGGTGCCGCCGGCCGCGGCCAGCCGGTCCAGCTTGTCCTGCTCCAGGGTGTAGCCGGTCACCTTGTAGCCGGCCTTGATCAGGTTCTCGGCCATGGGGGAGCCCATGATGCCCAGACCGATCCACGCGATCTCGGGAAGACTGCTCATCGAAAAGCCTCTTTCAGCATTCAACGGTCGGAACAACGGCGCGGGACCAACTGCCCGCGGGTGCCGGCTACTTGGCCGCGCGCAGCGGCGCGGGAAGCCAGGCGAAGGCGCCGGCCGACGGGCCGTCGCCCGGCTTGTACTCCAGGCCGGTCCAGCCCTGGTAGCCGTTCTTGCGCAGCCGCTCCAGCAGCGCGGCGAAGTCCAGCGATCCGGTGCCGGGTGCGCCGCGGCCGGGATTGTCGGCGATCTGCACGTGCGCGGTCCTGCCGGTGTAGCGGTCGATGACCTCTTCCAGGTCCTCGCCGTTCATCGACAGGTGGTAGAGATCCATCAGGAAACGGGTGTTGTCGAGACCCGTCGCCGCGTTCACCGCGTCGACGATCTCGACGGCCTTCGGGGCCGACACGATCGGGCAGGCCGGCGACTCCGGCGCGTTGAGCGCCTCGATCAGCATCGTCCCGTCCACCTCGGCCACCGCCCGTGCGGCGAAGGCCAGGTTTTCCAGCGCCAGCGCGTCCTGCTCCGCCGCCGAGGCGCCCTCGACGCGGTTGCCGTAGAGGGCGTTGAAGGTGGTGCAGCCCAGCGACCGGCCGAACTCCACGGCCACCGGCACGTTCGCCCGGAACTTCTCCGACTCCGCCCCCGGCACCGACAGGGCGCCGCGGTCGGGGCCCGGCAGCTGCCCGGCGTAGAAGTTCAGGCCCACCAGGCGGGTTCCGGCGTCGTTCAGCGCGTCACGCAACGCGTCCAGCTCCGCCTGCTCGGGCACCGGCGCATCCACCCACGGCCACCACAGCTCCACCGCCGTGAAACCCGCGGCCCGCGCCGCCGCCGGACGCTCCAGCAGCGGCAGCTCGGTGAACAGAATCGACAGGTTGACGTTGAAGCGCGTCTCCGTGAAACCCATAAGACCCGGTGCCCTTTCCGGATAGTGGAACTTACTTTCTACTTAACGGAACCCTGCCTCGTGGTCGCGGGAGCTGTCAAGAGGGGGGTGGGCCGATTTCTGGTGGTGGCGGCGATGCCCGCGTAGGTTGAACGGCGTGCGATTGAGAGTGGAATTCACGACGGAGCCGTTCGACCTGGACGAGGCGCCGGCCCATGCGGTGGTGGCGCGGGAGATCGTCACGAGCGCCGGTCTCGACGCCGTTGACGTCGGCCCGTTCGGCAATACCGCGGAAGGCGGTGCCGACCAAGTGCTCGCCGCGGTCGGCGCCTTGCTGCGGGACACCCTGGAGGCGGGCGCCACCCGGGTCTCCCTCCAGGTCAACGTGATCGCGGAGGCCGCGGAGTCCGAGGGGAGCGCCAGGTGACGGAGCCCGCCGACCACCCGTTCGTCCAGGCGGTCAAGCCGCTGGTGGACGCGATGGGCGGACAGATGGTCGCGCCCGGCCTCGCCCGGGGTGACGACGTCGTGCTCGCCTGGGAGGGCGAGGAGCGGGTGGCCGTGCGTCTCCCGCACCTGTCGGATTCACTGGATCACCTTCTCGCCGAGTTGCAGCGTCGGCACGGCATGCCGTTGGCCGATCTGGACCGGAAGACCAAGCAGTCCGTGGTGCGGATCCTGGAGACGCGCGGGGCGTTCTCCGTGCGGCACGGCGTGGAGACGGTCGCCGGTGCGCTGGGGGTCAGCCGGTTCACCGTCTACAACTACCTGAACAGGGAGAACGCGGCGAAGCGGGAGGAGTGAGGTCAACGGCCGCCCGGTGGCGGCCGATCGGCGTGCGCCGCCGCCCGGATGTTCCGGGCGGCGGCTTTTCTGTTGCCGAGTTTTCAACAAAGTGTTGACGTGATGTTGCCGGAGGTCTTAGCTGTTTCCAGCCAAGCAGAGCCAGCACCAGGCCACGGAGGCTTCCCGTGTCTTCGAGTACGACCCCGGGCCTCGCCCGGTTCAACGCTGCCGGCGACGGCAGCGCCGAGGCCGCACTGCACGAGGTGTGCGCCAGCCGGGCATGGGGGCAAGCCCTCTGCGCCCGGCGCCCGTTCGCCACCACCGAAGCCCTGTTCGCCGCGAGCGACGCCGCCATGGCGGAGCTGACCGCGGCGGATCTGGCGGAGGCGATGGCGGGGCATCCGCCCATCGGCCGCCCGAAGCCCGGCGACCCGACGTCCTCACGAGAACAGAGCGGGATGGCCGCGTCGTCCGACGCGCTCAGGACGGAGATGCTCGAACTGAACCTGGCCTACCAGGAGAAATTCGGGCACGTCTTCCTGATCTGCGCCTCCGGGCGCACCGGGGAGCAGATGCGGGACGCCGTCCGTAACCGCATCGACAACTCCCCGGAACAGGAACGGGAGATCGTTCGCAGGGAGCTGGGAAAGATCAACCGCATCCGTCTGGCCCGCATGACGCAAACCGCAGAAGGAGACGCAGCATGAGCAGCGAGACGGCCACCCCGACGTCGGTGTCCACGCACATCCTGGACACCAGCGTGGGCCGCCCCGCCGAGGGCGTCGCCCTCACGCTCTCGGTGCGCTCCGGACGCGACGCCGCCTGGAGCGCCCACGGCGCGTCCGCGACCGACGCGGACGGGCGCTGCAAGGACCTGCCGGCCCTCCCGGACGGCACCACCCACGTACTCCTCGACTTCGCCGTCGAGGAGTACTTCGTGTCCGAAAAGCATCGATCGCCGGACCTGCACCGCACCGACCAGCAAGCCGAGGAACAGCAGGACGCCCCCCGCGTAAGGGACAGCGGAGCTTTCTTCCCGGAGGTGGCAATCACCTTTGCCGTCAAGCCGGGCGAGCACTATCACGTACCGCTGCTGCTCAACCCGTTCGGCTACTCCGTATACCGAGGGAGCTAGCACCGACATGACTGCCCATTCCCGCCCAGCCCGCCCGGTACTTCTCGGCCAGAACCAGTACGGCAAAGCGGAGAACCGCGTCGTCAAGATCACCCGCGACGGCGACACGCACCACATCAAGGACCTCAACGTCTCCGTCGCCCTCTCCGGCGACCTGGAAGAGGTGCACCTCTCCGGCTCCAACGCCAACTGCCTGCCCACCGACACCACCAAGAACACCGTGTTCGCCTTCGCCAAGGAACACGGCATCGAGTCGGCCGAGCAGTTCGGCATCCACCTGGCCCGGCACTTCGTCACCAGCCAGGAGCCGATCAAGCAGGCCCGCATCCGCATCGAGGAGTACACCTGGGAGCGGATCGCCACCTCCGACGGCAACTCCCGCTTCATAGGTGCCGACGAGGTCCGCCACTCCTTCGTCCGCAAGGGCCAGGAGACCCGCCTCACCGAGATCACCTATGACGGCGAGAGCTGGCAGGTCATCTCGGGACTGAAGGACCTCGTCGTCATGAACTCCACCAACTCGGAGTTCTGGGGCTACATCAAGGACAAGTACACGCTCCTCAAGGAGGACTACGACCGCATCCTCGCGACCGAGGTGTCCAGCCGCTGGCGGTTCAACTGGACCGACGACGACCAGCGGATGCCCCAGTGGGAGCGTTCGTACGAGCAGGTCAAGAAGCACATGCTGGAGGCGTTCGCGGAGACCTACAGCCTCTCCCTCCAGCAGACCCTGTACCAGATGGGGTCGCGCATCATCAACAACCGTTCCGAGGTCGACGAGATCCGCTTCTCGCTCCCGAACAAGCACCATTTCCTGGTGGACATGGAGCCGTTCGGCCTGAAGAACGAAGCCGCCGACGGCGCCGTCTACTACGCGGCGGACCGCCCGTACGGCCTGATCGAAGCCACTGTTCTGCGCGACGGTGTCGAAGCCCGGATCCCGCTGGATCTGACGAACCTCTGACGGCTCCGACGCCGCGCCGTGCCTCGCGTCCCCTCCCTGCCCCGCAGCGGGGAGGGGGACGCGATTCCTGAGGGGACCGACCCATGGCACAGCACCCGCACGTTGACCCTGCCCCACCGGTGCACCCGGTGGACGAAAAGCCGGCGCCCAAGCGGCTGATCCCCGCCGCCCTCCAGCACATCGCTGCCATGTACGCCGGCGTCGTCACCCCTCCGCTCATCATCGGCCAGGCCGTCGGCCTGGACGCCGCAGGCCGCACCCGCCTGATCGCCGCCGGCCTGCTGATCGCGGGCTGCGCGACCCTCCTCCAGACGCTCGGCATCCGCAAGGCCGTCGGCAACCGGCTGCCGTTCGTCAACGCGGCCAGCTCCGCCGGCATCACCCCGATGCTCGCCATCGCCGAGAACACCTCCAAGGGCCACCAACTCCCCGCCATCTACGGGGCGGTGATGGTCGCCGGTGTCTTCTGCCTCGCCGTCGGCCCGTTCTTCGGCAAACTCCTCCGCTACTTCCCGCCTCTGGTCACCGGCGTGGTCATCACGCTCATCGGGGTCACCCTGATGCCGGTGCCGGTCGGCTGGGCCCAGGGCGGCGACAAGAACGCCGCCGGCTTCGGCGACATGAAGAACCTCGCCCTGGCCGCCTTCACCCTCGTTGTGATCCTGCTCATCCAGCGCTTCACCCGGGGCTTCATCAAGCAGATCGCCCTGCTGTTCGGCCTGGTCATCGGCACCCTCGTGGCGATCCCGTTCGGCATGGCCGGCTTCGAAGGGCTGCGCTCGGCGCCACTCGCCGCGCTCCCCACTCCCTTCGCCTGGGGGCCGCCGGAATTCCAGCCCGCCGCGATCATCTCGCTGTGCATCGTGATGCTCGTCCTGATGACGGAGTCGGCGGCCGGCATGCTCGCACTCGGCGAGATCTGCGACCGCCGCTGCACCAGCCGCACCCTCACCCGCGGACTGCGCACCGACGGCATCGCCACCCTGCTGGGGCCGGTCTTCGGCGGCCTCCCCACCAGCGCCTTCGCCCAGAACGTCGGCGTCGTCTCGCTCACCCGGGTCCGCAGCCGCTACGTCGTCGCGGTGGCCGGCGCCACCCTGATCGTGCTGGGCGCCTTCCCTGTACTGGGCGCGGTCGTCTCGCTCGTCCCGATGCCGGTGCTCGGCGGCGCGGGGATCGTGCTGTTCGGCTCGATCGCGGTCAGCGGCATCCGCACGCTCTCCGAGGCCGGCCTCGACGACAGCTCCAACATCATCCTCGTCGCGGTGTCGCTCGGCGCCGGCATCATCCCCCTTGCCGCACCGACCTTCTACGCCGACTTCCCCGCCTGGGCACAGACCGTGCTCGGATCGGGGATCAGCGCCGGCGCCCTGGTCGCCGTGCTCCTCAACCTGTTCTTCCATCACCTCGGCACCCGGAGCACCCCACGGGCAGCGGTACTGTCAGCCGCCTCGCCCAGCTCCGGCACTCAAATTCCGTAGGGCCATGCCGTGCCCGAATCGCCAGCAGGGAAAGTAGGAAGCACCATGGCTGCATCGGCATCCCTTGACAGCGCGGTCGAGCGCATCGTCATCGAGAACTGCGCCATCGCGACGGTCGACCCGCACGACACCGAGTACGCCACCGGTCACGTCGTCGTCGCCGGGCAGGTCATCGAGTCGGTGGGCGCCGGCCGCGCCCCCGAGGGCCTGGCGAACGTCGTCCGCCGGGTCGACGGAACGGGTCACCTGGTCACCCCCGGCCTGGTCAACACCCACCACCACTTCTACCAGTGGATCACCCGTGGCCTGGCCACCGACCACAACCTGTTCAACTGGCTGGTCGCCCTCTACCCGACCTGGGCCCGCATCGACGCACCGATGCTGGCCGCCGCCACCCAGGGCTCGCTCGGCATGATGGTCAGGGGCGGCGTCACCACCGCGTCCGACCACCACTACGTCTTCCCGCAGGGCTCCGGCGACCTCGTCGCCGCCGAACTGGCCGCCGCCGCCGGGATCGGCGCCCGGATCACCCTGGCCCGCGGCTCCATGGACCGCAGCGAGAAGGACGGCGGGCTGCCCCCGGACTTCGCCGTCGAGACCACCGAAGGCGCCCTGCTGGCCACCGAAGAGGCCATCGACACCCACCACGACGCCTCCTTCGGCTCGATGGTGCACATCGCCGCCGCACCCTGCTCCCCGTTCTCCGTCTCCACCGAACTCATGCGCCAGGGCGCCGAGTTGGCCCGTCGCAAGGGCGTCCGGATGCACACCCACGGCTCGGAGACCGTGGAGGAGGAGAAGTTCTGCCACGAGCTGTTCGGCATGGGCCCGACCGACTACTTCGCGTCCACCGGCTGGCTCGGCGACGACGTGTGGATGGCGCACTGCGTCCACATGAACGACTCCGACATCGCCGCCTTCGCCCGCACCGGCACGGGAGTTGCCCACTGCCCGTCGTCGAACGCCCGCCTTGCCGCCGGCATCGCCCGCGTCCCCGACCTGCTGGCGGCCGGCGTCCCGGTCGGCCTCGGCGTGGACGGCACCGCGTCCAACGAGTCCGGCGAGCTCCACACCGAACTGCGCAACGCCCTGCTCGTCAACCGCCTCGGCGCCCACCGGGAAGCCGCGCTGAACGCCCGCAAGGCGCTGCGGCTCGGCACCTACGGCGGCGCGCAGGTCCTGGGCCGCACCGGCGAGATCGGCTCTTTGGAGGCCGGCAAGCTCGCCGACCTGGTCCTGTGGAAGCTGGACGGCATCGGCCACTCCTCCATCGCCGACCCGGTCACCGCGCTGGTATTCGGCGCGGCGGCCCCGGTCACGCTGTCCCTGGTGGGCGGCCGGCCGGTCGTCGAGGACGGCCACCTGACCCGCGCCGACGAGGACGCCATCGCCTGCGCCGCACGCACCGAGGCCCGCCGGCTGGCCCGCATCGCCGCCGACAGCTGACCCGCGGGCCCGCGCTGCGCCCCCGCGCGCAGCGCCCCTGACTCGGCCGGGAGGGACGGCTCCCGGCCGGGCTTGTGGATCCGAGCGGGATCCACAAGCGCCGGACCCCGGGGGCGCGGAGATCACCCCGCGCCCCCGGGCCGGTCACCACCGGCCCCACGCGCCACAAGCGCGCTCCGCCGCCCCACCGCTCACCTGCGCCCGCTCGCCCTGCGCCACCCGCGCGACTTCTCGCACCACGCACCACATCGCATGCCCTCCGTGACAGCCTCGTGCCGCCCTCCCGTGGCGGTGCAGAAATCGACAGGAGGCCCGCAGTGGCCGCAACCCCCGGGCAGAAGTCGGAGGGCGACCGGAAGCACCCGGTCGACGCCACCCTCCCGCCCTTCAAAATGTTCACCAGCGGCCTCCAGCACGTGGCCGCGAGCTACGCGGGGGTGGTGGCCCCGCCGATGATCGTGGGACCGGCCTGCGGGCTGAGTGCCACCGAGACCGCGTTCCTGATGGGCGCCGCCCTCTTCACCGCCGGTATCGCCACCCTCCTCCAGACGCTGGGCTTCTGGAAGGTCGGCGCCAAGCTCCCCTTCGTCAACGGCGTCTCGTTCGCGGGCGTCACCCCGATGGTGGCCATCGCCAAGGCCCAGAGCCCCGGGCACGCACTGCCGGTCATCTTCGGCGCGGTGATCGTCGCCGGTGTGCTGGGCTTCGCCCTGGCCCCCTACTTCTCCAAGCTCGTACGGTTCTTCCCGCCGGTCGTCACCGGCACCGTCATCACCCTGATCGGCGTCTCGCTGCTTCCGGTGGCCTTCAACTGGTCCCAGGGCGGCACCGAAGGGGCCCCGGGCTACGGGTCGTTGACCAATATCGGAATGGCCGCACTGACCCTCGTCATCGTGCTCGCACTGCGCCGCGTGCTGCGTGGCTTCCTCCAGCAGATCGCCATCCTGCTCGGCCTGATCGCCGGCACGCTGATCGCGATACCCGTCGGCATCACCGACTTCTCGGCGCTGGGCCACGCCGGCCTGATCGGCTTCCCGACGCCGTTCCACTTCGGCGCACCGCAGTTCAGCATCGCGGCCATCGTGTCGATGTGCATCGTGATGCTGGTCTGCATGACCGAGTCGACGGCCGACATGCTCGCCCTCGGCAAGATCGTCGACCGGCCCGCTGACGAGCGGACCATCGAGGGCGGACTGCGCGCCGACACCCTCGGCACCGCCCTCAGCCCGCTCTTCAACGGCTTCGCCAACAGCGCGTTCGCGCAGAACATCGGCCTGGTCGCGATGACCAAGGTGCGCAGCAGGTTCGTGGTCGCCACCAGCGGCGTGATCCTGATCGTGCTCGGCCTGTGCCCGGTGGCCGCTTCGGTGATCTCGCTGGTGCCGCTGCCGGTGCTGGGCGGCGCGGGCATCGTCCTGTTCGGCTCGGTGGCCGCAAGCGGCGTGCAGACGCTGGCCTCCGCCGCGATGGAGAAGGGCGAGAACGCGCTGATCGTCGCCGCGGCCGTCGGCATCGGCCTGATCCCGATCGCGGCGCCGGACTTCTACCACAACTTCCCCAAGGACCTGCTGGTCGTCCTGGACTCCGGCATCAGCACCGGCTGTCTGGTCGCCATCGTCCTCAACCTCGCCTTCAACCACTTCGGCAAACGGGAGGAGGACCCGGCCGCCGACGGGCACGGGACCGGCACGCCGCCCGCCCCGGCCGTCCCGCCGCAGCCCGACCGCGGCCGCGCCGACGACGCCGGTGCGCCGGCGAAGGCCCCGTACCACTGACCGCGCGGCAACCGCAACGGCCCGCGGGTGAACGGCTGTTGCCGCCCTCCCGCGGGCCGTCGGCCCCTCCTGCTCAGCCGATGTGGAAGTCCTCGCCGTAGACCTTCCACTTGAGCGGCGTGTGCAGGTCGAGGTTGCCGTCCTTGAGGAAGACCCGCTGGGCGGTGTCGACCCGGCTGGTGTCGCTGTGCGCCTCCTCCTGCTTCATGGCCCACACCCGGGCGTCCAGGAAGGCGTTGAGGTACTTCTTCTCGTCGCCTCCTTGCGACGGCGGCTTCGCCTTGTCCAGCGCGCGCTTGCGGATGCTGGAGAAGCTGGTGTCCTCGTCGCCGTCGCCGTGCATCACGATCGCGTCGTAGTACGCGAACTGGCCGAGCACGCCGATCTTGTCGGCCTTGCCCTGCTTGACCGCCGGGTTGAAGTAGACCCGGTCGCGCTCGTCGTTCTGGGCCTTCTGGAAGGCGCTGTCCTGCGCTGCCTTCTTCCAGTCCTTGGTGTAGTTCGGGTCGAGTCCCTCGTGCGAGTCGCTGCCGTCCACCTTGCGCAGTGCGGGCAGGTACTTCGCGAGGATGTTGTCCGGCTCCCGCTTGGTGTACAGCTCGACGAGTTCGAGCATGTCGTGGGTGCCGGAGCAGAAGCCGATGATGCCGGCGGTGTAGCCGCGGCCGTCGCCGATGTCCTCGATGTAGCCGTACTGCTTCTTCCAGTTGAGCGAGGAGTTCTCCGCGCTGGAGACCAGCTGCATCGCGATCTCCTTCTTGGCCGGGTCGTCGAGACCGGTCGCGGCGCGCGAGGAGGGTGCGGAGTGCGTGGTGGAGTGGGGCGCTGCCGGGGTACGGCTGCCCGAGGTGGCCGTCGCGGCGATGGCGGTCGCGGGGACGGTGAGGAGGGCGACGCCGAGCGCGACGCGGGTGGCAATTCTGGTCACACGTGAGCTTATCGATCGGGAGCGCATGCGGACCTCCGAATCCGGAGTGGGCTGTGGGGGTTTCCCCAATCGTTAGGAAGCTTTACTACCAGACTTGTTGGGTGACGTATACCCGTCAAGCACAGCTATCCGGTACGGGCCGAAGGCGGATACGAAGGGGCCTCATGGGTACCCGGCGGGCCGCTTTGCGTGGGCGAACGACGGTCCGTACAAGGGGAGTTGGGGCGGGCCCCGAGAGGAAGATGCCCGGCGGGCTCGGGTGGCGCGGTAGGGCGGACGCGAGGTGCGCCGGCGCCGCCGGTACGGGGAGGTGAGGGGGCCGCGCGCGCTCGGCGGCTCCTGCCGCAGGTCGCGGATGCCGGCCGGGGGCGCGCACGGGGCCCGGCGGCGGGCGGAGCGGGAGGCGACGGCGGCCGCAGCGGCGGGCGGGAGGCGCCGGCGCCGCCCCGGTATCGGCGAACCGGAGCGGCGGGTCCGGGTACCCGCGGCGGATGACTCCTGCTGCACGGGCAAAGCACCGCGCGGACCCGGGGCCGGCCCGCTGACCCGCGCCCCGGCGCGTCGGACGAGCGGCGGTCAGAGGAACGGAGCGGGCTCCGGGGACGCCGGTCGCGGCTTGCACGTGAAGCCCAACTGGCGCAGCGCCCGCACCATTTCACCGGTGCTGAAGTCCCGGGGGTCCTGCCCGGTGACGATCCGGCCGACCTGCTTGACGGGGTAGGCGGTGGTGCCGACGAGGACGGACTCACCGTCGATCGGCTCCGGCTCGACCGCGCTCATCTTCTGTTCCACCTCGCTCGCCTGGATGTAGAAGAAAACTCCGGCAATGGTGACGCGCATCATGCCTCAACAAGGGTGAGCAGGAATGGAACCCGAGCTGTCACCTTCTCATGAATCCGCCCGGACGAAAGGCTCACGCGGGAGCGGGCCGGAGCCTCCCGGAGGGTCGCCGCCCGCCGCACGCCGGGGCTCGGCTGCGGCCGGCGGGCCAGGTGGCGAGGGGTACGCGCCCGCCCCCGCAGGACCGGAACGCCGGGTGCGGACGGGGGCGGGCGGCGCCGCTCAGCCGGTCAGCAGCGCGTAGGCGGGCAGCGTCAGGAAGTCGGCGTAGTCGGCGTCGAGGGAGACCTGGAGGAGCAGGTCGTGGGCCTGCTGCCATGTGCCCGCGGCGAAGGCGTCCTCGCCGACCTCGGCGCGGATGTCGGCCAGCGCCTTGGCGGCGATCGTACGGACCAGGTCGGCGGTGGCCTTCTCGCCCACGTGACCCTCGTCGTCGAAGACCACTCCGGCGTCGACCCACTGCCAGATCTGCGAGCGCGAGATCTCGGCGGTGGCCGCGTCCTCCATGAGGCCGAAGATGGCGACGGCGCCCAGGCCGCGCAGCCAGGCTTCGATGTAGCGGGTGCCGACCTGCACGGCGTCGACAAGGCCCTGGTAGGTCGGCTTCGCGTCCAGGGAGTCGATGGCGATGAGGTCGGAGGCCCGGACGTCGACGTCCTCGCGCAGCCGTTCCTTCTGGTTCGGCCGGTCGCCGAGCACCGCGTCGAAGGAGGCGCGGGCGATCGGCACCAGGTCGGGGTGGGCGACCCAGGAGCCGTCGAAACCGTCGCCCGCCTCGCGGTCCTTGTCGTTCTTGACCTTGGCCAGGGCCAGCTCGTTGGCCTCGGGGTCACGGCGGTTGGGGATGAACGCGGCCATGCCGCCGATGGCGTGCGCGCCGCGCTTGTGGCAGGTGCGGACCAGGAGTTCGGTGTAGGCGCGCATGAACGGCGCGGTCATGGTCACCGCGTTGCGGTCCGGGAGGACGAACTTGGCGCCGCCGTCACGGAAGTTCTTGACGATGGAGAAGAGGTAGTCCCAGCGCCCCGCGTTCAGCCCCGATGCGTGGTCGCGCAGCTCGTAGAGGATCTCCTCCATCTCGTACGCGGCGGTGATGGTCTCGATGAGGACCGTGGCGCGGATGGTGCCCTGGGGGATACCGACGTAGTCCTGGGCGAAGACGAAGATCTCGTTCCAGAGGCGGGCCTCCAGGTGCGACTCGGTCTTGGGCAGGTAGAAGTACGGGCCCTTGCCGAGGTCGAGGAGCCGCTGCGCGTTGTGGAAGAAGTAGAGGCCGAAGTCGACCAGCGCGCCGGGCACCTGCTTGCCCGCGACCTGGAGGTGACGCTCGTCGAGGTGCCAGCCGCGCGGCCGCATGACGACGGTGGCCAGCTCGCCGGCCGGCTTGAGTGCGTACGACTTGCCCGAGTGCGGGTCGGTGAAGTCGATCCTGCGCTCGTAGGCGTCGATCAGGTTGAGCTGGCCGGTGATGACGTTCTCCCAGGTGGGAGCGGACGCGTCCTCGAAGTCGGCGAGCCAGACCCGGGCGCCGGAGTTGAGCGCGTTGATGGTCATCTTGCGGTCGGTCGGGCCGGTGATCTCGACGCGGCGGTCGTTGAGCGCGGCCGGCGATTCGGCGACCCGCCAGCTGTCGTCCGCGCGGATCTGCGCGGTCTGCGGGAGGAAGTCCAGCGTGCTGGTGCGGGCGATCTCGGCGCGGCGCTCGGCCCGGCGGGCGAGCAGCTCGTCGCGGCGCGGTGTGAACCGGCGGTGGAGCTCGGCGAGGAAGGCGAGTGCGGCGTCGGTGAGGACCTCGTCCTGCCGCGCGGGCACGTGGGCGGGGTCGACTTCGGCGACGGCCAGCGGGGACGGCGCTGGTGCGGACATGAGCGGTCACTCCATTCGGCGGCGGTGCCGTGCGGCCGCCGGGAGGTCCGGGCGGCACGGGGTGCCGCAGGCTCCGAGGTACGGTCGCGGGCGCCGTCTGAGTTCAGGGCGCTTCTGACCAGTGGAGAGTAGTTTCCTTATCGCGGAACTTCAATGGTTTGTTGACGTCGAGATTCTCCGAGTCGACAGAAGTGCTGATCGAATGGCTCTGAGTGCCACCCCGATCACTGTCGATGACCGCGGACTTCGGCTCCCGGCCCCCCGCAGCCCCGGCCCGGCCCGGCCTCAGGCCAGCCGGTGCAGATCCTCCGGAGTGTCGATGTCGTACGCCTCGGCGACATCCGCGCACTCGACGAGGGTGAGCGCGGCCGCGTGCCGCTGCAGATAGGTCCGCGCGCCGCGGTCGCCCTCGGCGCTCGCGGCGATGTCCGCCCACCGGTCCGCGCCGAACAGCACCGGATGGCCCCGCCGGCCCGCGTACGCCGCCGCCGCCAGCGATCCGGCCCCCTCGTACGCGGCCAGCACCCGCGCCACCGCGGCGGCCCCGATGCCCGGCTGGTCCACCAGTGCCACCACCACCGCGTCCGCCCCCGAACCGGCCAGCGCCGCCAGCCCCACCCGCAGGGAGGACCCCATGCCCTGCGCCCAGTCCGGATTGTCGTGCCTCGCATACCCGGACAGGTCGGCGCGCGCACGGACGGTTTCCGCGGCCGCGCCCAGCACGATGTGCACCGGGCCGCACCCGCCGTCCCGCAGCACCTGCGCCGCGTGTTCCACCAGGGGGCGGCCCCGGTGTTCCAGCAGCGCCTTGGGTCGCCCGCCCAGCCGCCGGCCCCCGCCGGCGGCCAGCAGCAGCCCCGCCACGCTCCCTCGGGGCCGGCCGTCCCCCGTTGTGTGCGCCGCGCGTTCCGGCCGTGGAGTCTGTCCCATGGGGAGTGCTTACCCCATCTCCCGCGGGCGCGCCCGCGGGAGGTCAGGCGGCGTCACCTGCGGCCCGCGGCCGGGGGATCCGTGGTCGCAGTCGGCCGCGGATGTGGTGGGTGTGCTCCTCGATGAGCCGCCGCTCGGTGACATAACGGTTTATGTGCTCCACGGTGATCTCCGAGGCATCCGCGAGGCCGTACGCGCGGCAGATGAGCTGCACGACGCTGACGCCCTGCCCCTGCCCACCGTCGTCGGGGTGGCGGTCAGATCCGTTGCCGGGTCCGTTGGGGGACTCCATCACGTTCTCCGATCCAGTGATATGCCGGATATTTCCCGGAAGGGAGAATGCTCCACCCCGCCCCACCGCACGCATCCGACCGCCAAGGCTCACGCCAAAGGGTGGCAAGGGGAACACATGTCTTGACGCATGGTCATGCCCGCTGCCGGGCAGGCGCGTGGGCCGCCGTGGTGCGTCGGGGCGGTGCCGGGGAGGCCCGCGCCGTGCTGCCCGAGCGGGATTCCCGGCCCGCGGCCCGGTGTCGGAGCGGGGCAGCGGCGAACCGAATTTCGCTCTGTGTATGGCGCGATGACCGCACAGTGGCGTTAACTTGCCCGCATTGCGAAAGCGGGCCAACGCCCTTGGAGGACGCCGTCGTTGTGGACCACGGGCCGAGGCGCGTACCACCGGCCGGGGGTGAGGGCGACCCGCGGGTGCAGGAGCTGCGCGGGGCCGTGTCCCGGCTGCGCCGTCAACTGGCCGTGCTCCCCGCCGAATTGCCGGACCGCGCGGTGGCCGACGAGGAACTCGCCGCCCTGCACGCGATGGTGAGCGACGGGCTCCCCGAAGTGCCCCGGCTGCGCCGCTCGCTGCTGCTGATAGCCGGCGCGGTCGGCTCGGTCAGCGCCCTGTCACCGGCCCTGACCGAGGTCCGCGAGGGCATCGACCGCTTCGGCGGGCTGCCCAGCGGCAGGTGAGACGGGCCCGGCCGCGGCGTACTCCGGGCGCGATCCCGGCCGCTGCGAGGCCGTTCACCATGTGCCGCGATTCCTCGGACGGCACCCCTGCCGCTTCCCCGGCCGTTCCGCCACCCCGGCCGTTGTCAGACCCCCGTGCCACGATGACGAGCATGAGTACTCCCGAACGCGCCATGCCCGCCCTGGACGCCGACGAGCGGACTTCCCTGGAGAGCTGGCTCGACTTCTACCGCGCCACCCTCGCCCGGAAGTGTGACGGCCTGGACGAAAGCCGCCTCCGTCAGGTGTCCGTGGCGCCCTCGCCGCTCACCCTGCTCGGCCTCGTGCAGCACCTGGCGGAGGTCGAACGGAACTGGTTCCGCAGGGTCCTGGCCCAGGAGGACGCCCCGCCCCTCTTCACCCCCGACGCCGACCCGGGCGCCACCGACGGCGGCTTCGGCCTCACCGAAGGGGCCACGTACGCAACGGCGCTGCCCCTGTGGCAGGCCGAGATCGACCGCGCCCGGCAGAACTGCGCCGCCCGCGCGCTCGACGACACCAGCCCCTTCATGGGCGGGCAGGTCACCCTGCGCTGGATCTACACCCACATGATCGCCGAGTACGCCCGCCACTGCGGCCACGCCGACCTGATACGCGAGCGCATCGACGGCAGCACGGGCGTCTGAGACCGGCCGCCGCGCGCCCCGCCTTCCGTGCGGACGGCGGGGCTTCGCGGACGGTCCTACGCCGGCGACTGGTTGGCCAGGGCCACCGACAGCTTGGCCGCGACGTCCTGGAGGACCGGCACGATCTTCTCCGTGGATGCCTCGGTGACCCGTCCGGTCGGCCCGGAGATGGAAATCGCCGCGGAGGTGGGGGAGTTGGGGACCGGCACCGCGAAGCAGCGCACGCCGATCTCCTGCTCGTTGTCGTCCACCGCGTAGCCGAGCCTGCGGACCTCGGCGAGCGCGTCGAGGAAGGTGTCCGCGTCGGTGATCGTCTTCTCGGTCGCCGCCGGCATGCCGGTACGGCCGAGGAGCGCGCGGACCTCCTCCGGCGGGTGGTTGGCCAGCAGGGCCTTGCCGACGCCGGTGGAATGCGGCAGTACCCGGCGGCCGACCTCGGTGAACATCCGCACCGCGTGCCGGGACGGCACCTGCGCGACGTAGACGATCTCGTCGCCGTCGAGGAGCGCCATGTTGGCGGTCTCGCCGGTCTCCTCGACCAGGCGGGCGAGGAACGGCCGGGCCCAGGTGCCCAGCAGCCGGGACGCGCCCTCGCCGAGCCGGATCAGGCGGGGGCCGAGCGCGTACCGGCGGTTGGGCTGCTGGCGGACGTAGCCGCAGGCCACGAGGGTGCGCATCAGACGGTGGATGGTGGGCAGCGGGAGGCCGCTGCTGCTGGAGAGTTCGCTGAGGCCCACCTCGCCGCCGGCGTCGGCCATCCGCTCCAGCAGGTCGAAGGCGCGCTCAAGGGACTGGACGCCGCCGCTCGCGCCCGCGGGCTTGGCATCGGCGGCGGGGGTGCTGGCGCTGGACGGCGGCACGTCGCGTTCCTTTCGGGGCGGGTCAGGTCGGTCTCGGCTCGTGCGGGCGCCGGGCCCGACCGGAGCAGCCTACCGGTCCCGTTCCGTGGGCACACGATGTATCGCACACTCGTTCCCGCCGGTCAGCGGGTCTTTGTCGGAAGTTCGTCGGGACTGGAGAGCTGGATAGCCGCTATCTCTTGACCGGGCCAGTGGCCGTAGCTACGTTCTGCTGCGCGAAACCTACTATCCATTCCGTGGAATCCTCCAAATCGCTGGAGCGTCAGGCGCATCCTCGTCATGAACCCGAACACCACGGCTTCCACGACCGCTTCGATCCAGGCCATCGCCACCGCAGCCGCCGCCCCCCCCGCACCGAAATCATCGCCGCCGAACCCCTGTGGGGACCGGAGTCGATCGAGGGGCACTTCGAGGGATGTCTCAGCGCGGCGGCCGTCCTGGACCGGCTCGCCACCCTGGACATCCCGTTCGACGCCCTGGTCATGGCCGGATTCGGCGAGCCGGGCCGTGAGGGCGCCCAGGGCCGCCGCCGCGGTGAAGTTCGCCGAGGTGACGGCCGGCCTCGGATTGGGCACCGGCGCGTCCCGCGGTTTCGCCGCGCCCCGCCCCAAGGCCATCGGCTCCTGGCCGCTGGGTGCCCACCTGCCCACGGTCCGCGCCGCGTGCACCGCGCCGGGTACTGATCTTTCGCCGCAGACAGGCATCTGACGACTGGCCTTCGATCACGCCCGAGCCCCCCACCTGCCTGGGAGGACCCGTGACCACCCCTTCGAAGCCCCCGCAGCCCGAACCGCGCCTCCACAACGAGGGCCTCGCGTCGGCCCCGCACACACATGGGGCACGTACAGCATCTTCGCGCTGTGGATGTCCGATACGCACGCGATCAGCAACTACGCCTTCGCCTCCCGCCTGTTCGTGCTCGGCCTGCCCGCCTGGGAGGTCTTTCTCGCCCTGCCGGACGGCGTCTCGGTCGACCACTGGCCGATGAACCGGATGGGCCACGCCGGCCACCACACCGGCGTCCCGTACCCGGTGCCCGCCCGCGCCGGCTGGGGCGTCCACGGCGCGAACATCCCGGCTCTGCTGCGCGCGGTCATGGCGGTGGCCTGGTACGGCATCCGGACCTGGCTCGCCTCGACCGCCGTGGTCCTGCTGACGCTCCAGCTCGCGCCCGGCCTCGATGCCTACCACCGCAACTCGGTGCTGGGTCTGTCCACTCTCGGCTGGGTCGCGTTCCTGGTGAGGTGGGGATCCCAGGCGGTCCTGCCGACCCGCGGCAGGGAATGCATCCGCAAGGTGCAGGACTTCGCGACCGGACCCGTCGTCTGGCTCGTCGTGCTCGCCCTCGCGGTCTACCTGGTCGCGCGGTCGGGCGGCGACATCTCGCTCACCCGCAGTCTCACCGGCCTCAGCGGTGCCGCGCAGGTCCAGCAGAGCCTGATCGCGGTCAGCCTGACCGTCGCCACCTTCCTGACCCTGGTGCCCAACTACGCCGACTTCGCCCGCTTCACGCCGGACCACCGCTCCTACCCGCGACCTCATCGGGCTTCCGGTCAACTTCACCGCCTTCGCGGTCGTCGCCGTGCTGGTCCCGGCGCTCGACGCGCTCGCGCCGTTCTCCTGGATCTTCGGCATGGAGGTCTCCGATGCGCGCTCTACGCGCTGGTCTCCCGTCACGGCCGGTGCCTTCCGGCGCCGGGCCGGTGCCGCGGGACATCATCGCGTCGCAGGTCAGCCGGGCCGCCCGGGACGAGGGGGCGGCCGAGGCGCGTGCCGTGCCGGCCGGTGAGCCGGTGCCCGCCAAGGGGTCTTGACGGGCACCGGCCCGGAGTGAAGACTCCCTTCAACAGACTGTTGAATTCCGTTTACGGGGCGCCGCGGGCGCCGGAACCCGGGCGGCCGCACGACGGCCCGGCAACGCCGATATCACCGAACCGAACAACGCCGATCACCGAACAACGAGGAGGGGACCGGGTGTCCGAAACAGAGCTGGTGCTGCGCTCCACGCGCGTCGTCACCCCGCAGGGAACGCGCGCCGCGTCCGTCACCGTCACGGACGGAAAGATCGCGGCGGTCCTGCCGCACGACGCGGCGGTGCCGGCCGGAGCGCGGGTCGAGGACCTCGGCGACGACGTCCTGCTGCCCGGCCTGGTGGACACCCACGTACACGTCAACGACCCGGGCCGCACCGAGTGGGAAGGCTTCTGGACCGCCACCCGCGCGGCCGCGGCCGGCGGCATCACCACCCTGGTGGACATGCCGCTCAACAGCCTGCCGCCCACCACCACCGCCGACCACCTCGGCATCAAGCGCGAGGTGGCCCGCAGCAAGGCGCACATCGACGTCGGCTTCTGGGGCGGCGCCATACCCGGCAACGTCAAGGACCTGCGGCCGCTGCACGACGCCGGCGTCTTCGGCTTCAAGTGCTTCCTCTCGCCCTCGGGCGTGGACGAGTTCCCCGAGCTGGACCAGGAGCAACTGGCCGCCGCGCTCGGCGAGATAGCCGGCTTCGGCGGCCTGCTGATCGTGCACGCCGAGGACCCGCACCACCTCGGCGCGGCCCCCCAGCCGCACGGCCCCAGGTACGCCGACTTCCTCGCCTCCCGCCCCCGGGCCTGTGAGGACGACGCCATCGCCGGACTCGTCGCCCTCGCCGCACGGCTCGACGCCCGGGTGCACGTCCTGCACCTGTCGTCCAGCGGCGCGCTGCCGCTGATCGCCGCGGCCAAGGCCGAAGGCGTCCAGGTCACCGTCGAGTCCTGCCCGCACTTCCTGACCCTGACCGCCGAGGAGATCCCGGACGGCGCGACGGAGTTCAAGTGCTGCCCGCCGATCCGCGAGTCGGCCAATCAGGACGCCCTCTGGCAGGGCCTGGCGGACGGCACCATCGACTGCATCGTCTCCGACCACTCGCCGTCCACCGCCGACCTCAAGACCGCCGACTTCGGCGCGGCCTGGGGCGGCATCTCCTCCCTCCAGCTGGGCCTGCCCGCCATCTGGACGGCGGCCCGCGCGCGCGGCCACTCCCTGGACGACGTGGTCCGCTGGATGGCCGCGGCCCCCGCCGCGCTGGTCGGCCTCGACCGCAAGGGAGCCATCGAGCCGGGCCGCGACGCGGACTTCGCCGTCCTGGACCCCGAGGCGACCTTCACCGTCGACCCGGCCGCACTCCAGCACCGCAACAAGATCACCGCGTACGCGGGGAAGACCCTGCACGGCGTCGTACGGTCCACCTGGCTGCGCGGCCGGAAGATCAACGACGGCAGCACCCTCGCCGAACCCACCGGCACGCTCCTCACCCGCCCGTAGCGGCACGGAGCACCGAAGCCGCCCGTCCGCGCCCGCACCGGCGGACGGGCGCAAGGCCCCGCCCGTCCCGTCCAACCCGCCCGCCGTATCCCGCTCCTGGCGGCGGCCGCGCCGGTCAGTCCGTCAGCGAGTTCCAGAACATCAGCTCGTACGCCTGGAGCAGGCGGCCGTGCCGGTGTGCCGACACCGGCCGTGCCTGGCCGGTGTCCAGACCGTGCTGTACGGCGGCCAGGGCCCGTTCGTCCAGCTCAGGCGCCGGTTTGGCGAAGAGGTCGAAGAAGCCGCAGGCCGCGTCGGGGAAGTCGTAGTGGGTGCGCATGGAGCGGGCCACCGCCGCGCAATAGTGGCCCCAGGCCGCGAAGTTGGCGGTCAGCGCGATCACCACGTCGACCGGCTCGGCCCCGAGCGCCAGCCGCGCCGCGTACGACGGATACGCCTGGCAGCCCGCCCGCGGTCGGTACCCGTCGAGATCCGCCGGGGTCAGCCCGCAGGCGTCGGCCAGCGCGCCCAGCCGTTCCAGCGCCAGCGTCTCGCCGTCCGCGAGCAGTTCGAAGAAGGCGGCGACGGGCGGATCGCTGTCCGCGCGGTGCGTCAGGTGGCGGAAGCTGAGCCGGTCGGAGGCGATGATCTGGTGCTGCTCCAGTGCGAACGTCGCGAACACCGAGCGCGGCGCCTCGCCGGTGGTGATCCGCGGGACGAGCCGGTTGGCGGCGGTGTCCGGGGTGAGGGCGCGTACGGCGGCGTCGAGCACGGCGTCAGCGGTCGGCCGGGGGGCTGCGTCGGCGGGTCGGACCATGGTGGCGGATCTCCTCCGGTGCGGGGGCGGGCTCGCGGGGATGCCGCGCCCGGTGCCGTATCCGACGACGGGGCCGGCCCGGCGGCATCGCCGTGGAGCGGCCGTCTCGGACCGATGGACCCAGATTAGGACGCCGGGGAGCGGCGCGCCGGGGAAAGCGGAGCGGGACGCGTCCGGGGCCCCCGGTACGCGGCGGGATCCGCGGCCGCCCCGGGGCGGCCGGTGACGCGCGGCGCCCTGCGGCGCGGCGCCACGGTGTCCTCGTCACGGTCCGGGGGAGAACGTCGGCCCGGCGTACGCCCGTTGAACCGGGCCGCCGGAGGTCAGCGGGTCTTGGCGATGATCACCAGCAGGCTCATGAACGCCAGCAGCACATGCGTGGCGACGACGTAGATGAAGACCCGCACGTACAGCCCGCGCGGTGGCTTGTTCTCGACGTAGACCCGGGCGGGTGCCGCGGGCTCGGGGGCGGCACCCGGCGACGTGGCGTCGGGGCCGGGGCCGGGGAGCGCGGGCGGGGGAGTGGACTGGTCGGGCACGGCGTACGTTCCTTCCCTTGCGAAACGGTGCGGCACGCGGTCGCTCCGCGTCACCGGCGTCACAGACCGCGGCGCGGCGCGGCGTCGCCCAGGCACAGCTCGGCGGCGCCGCTCTGCAGCAGGGTGTGGACGAACAGCAGGTCCGTACCGCCCGGCGAGGCCGCGGCGATACGGTGCGGGGTCAGCGAGTCAAAGTGCGCCGCGTCACCCGGGCCGAGCAGATGGACCGCCTCGCCGAGCGTCAGGCGCAGCTGCCCGGTGAGGACGTAAAGCCATTCCTCGCCCGGGTGCACCCGCACCAGATCGCCCTGCGCGCGCTGCGGTACGTGCAGCCGCAGGGCCTGCATCGCCCGCCCGGCGCCGCCGAGCGTCCAGTACGTCCAGCCGCCGGCCTCGGACGGTTCGGCACGTCCGGCCCGCACGATGGGATCCCGCTCGGGAGCGGTCTCGCCGAGCAGGTCGGATACCGTGGTGCCGTACGTACGGGCCAGCGCCAGCAGCATCGGGAGCGATGGCTGGCGGCGGTTGGTCTCCAGCCGGGACAGGTGCGCGGGCGAGAGCCCGACCCGCCGGGCGGCGGCCTCCAGCGTCAGCCCGCTGCGGCGCCGCAGGTCACGCAGCCGGGGCGCGACGGTGGGCAGCTCCACGGCCGCGTCATCGGCGGTCTCGTCCGGGTGTTCGGTCATGTATCCGGTATAGCCAGCCTTGACCTCAGAGGCAAACATTTTGCCTCTGAGGCAAAGAGCGAGGGGCCTTCCGGAAGTGCGGCCCGGTGACGGCCGCGGGACACGCTCGGTACACAGGCGGGCCGCCCGTGGTGGCTGCGTGCATCCGTGTGAACTCGCGGGAAACTTACGGTCCTTGGGATTGACAGGCCCATGTCTACGCGCGTCATCCTTGTCGGCATGAGAATCCCCCCACGGATCACCAGGATCGGCGCCGCGGGCGCCCTCGCATCGGCCCTTCTCCTCGGCGGGACCGCGGTCGCGGCCACCCCGTCCGCCGCCACGGCCCACCCCGCCACCGCAACCGCCGCGTCGCTGCACGCCGCGCAGGTGCGGGTCCAGGACGTCGGCAAGATCTGCACCTCCAAGCTGCCCGACGAGGCCCACCACACCCTTGACCTGATCGACAAGGGCGGCCCCTACCCGTACCCGCAGGACAACACGGTCTTCTCCAACCGGGAGGGCATCCTTCCGAAGCAGGGTTCCGGCTACTACCACGAGTTCACCGTCGTCACTCCCGGATCGCAGGACCGCGGCGCGCGCCGCATCGTGACCGGCGAGAAGAGCAAGGAGGACTACTACACCTCCGACCACTACAAGTCGTTCGACCTCGTCGACTTCGGCTGCTGAGCCGTCGCCCGGCGCGTACGGGCTCACACGGCGGCCGGGGTGCCAGGCTTCATGGCACCCCGGCCGCCGTCCTGTTGCCCCGGACGCCCACGTCGCCGGCCCGCCGTCCGTCTCGCCACCCCTTCCGCCCCACGCGCCTTCGCATCCACGCCATCCGTCCCCAAGTCCCTCCGGTTCCGCGCCTCTTCGGCATTACGACTCCGCGGTTCCACGGCTTCGCGGCCCCGTTTCGTCCCCCGGATCTCGCCGGTTCGGGGACGCGGGGCGGACCCCCGCGGGAGAATTGTCAGTGGCTGCCGGTAGCGTTTCGGCCGAAACGAGGAAGGGGCGGGCATCGGCGGCAAAGAGACCATCTGGTGGTCAGCCGCCGCGGCACGCGCAGACACGTGCCGGCCGTGCCGCGGTCAAAGGGCGGGCGGCGCAGAGCGTCGGAGACAAGGAAGGACGGCGAACTGCCGTGTATCGCTGGGAGATCACCCGGGCCGCACTGGCGCAGCGCGTTTTCGCCATCGTCCGCAGCACGTCCTACGACGAGGCGAGCGCCACGGCCGACACGCTGCTGTCGGCCGGCATCACCAGCCTGGAAATATCTCTGACCACCCCGTTCGCCCTGGAGGCCGTCACCACCCTCACCCGCGAGCTGGGGGACGACGCGGTCATCGGCGCGGGCACGATTCTTGACGCGGTGTCGGCCCGGATGGCCGTGGACGCCGGCGCCCGCTTCCTCGTCTCGCCGAGCCTGGACGCCGAGGTCATCCGTACGGGACACCGCTACGGCGTTCCCGTATTCGCCGGAGTGGCGACCCCGACCGAGATGGTCCGCGCGCTGGAGTGGGGAGCGGACGCCCTCAAGGTCTTCCCCGTCTCCGGGCACGACCCGTCCTGGCTCAAGGACATCCGCGCCGCCCTGCCGCAGGCCCCGCTCCTGCCGACCGGCGGGGTGACGGTCGAGAGCGCGCCGGAGTGGATCGCGGCCGGTGCCGTGGCCGTCGGTATGGGCTCGGCCCTCTGCGCCGGCGACCGCGACACCGTCGCCAAGCGCGCCGCCGAACTCCTGACCCGGCTCGCCGACACGACCCCCGACCACCGGACGACCATCGGCACGGCGGACCTCTACGACGACTGAGCGGGGCGGGGCGTGCCCGGCCGGGAGGGGGACGTTCGGCAGCCGTCCCACAGGCCGGTCACGGCCTTCACCCGGGCCGCGGGCTCTGCCACTCTGAGCGCTGCGATCGCATGATCACGCCGTCGCCGGCCGGGACGCACCGGCCACCGGCGGCGCACCAGTTGATCGAGCCGACCGCGGAGCGTTCCTGCCCCGCCGCCACCCGCCCGTCGCGTACAGGAGTCACGATCACCATGAAGCGCGCCGTCACGCTGTCCGCCCTCGCCGTTCTGCTCGCTGCCACAGTCGCCGCTCCCTCCTCCCCGGCAACTCCCGCCCCGGCGCCGGGTGCTGCGCCCACGGCGGCCGCCCCCGTCGCGAAACGGCCGCACCCCGGCACCCTCCTGGACACCGTTCCGCGCCGCGGCGTGCTCCGGGTCTGCACGACCGGCGACTACCGCCCGTTCACCTACCTCGACCCGAAGACCGGGAAGTACCGCGGCGTGGACATCGAGATGGCCCGTGACCTGGCCAAGAGCCTGGACGCCAAGCCCCGGTACGTCGCCACGACCTGGGCGAAGCTCGTCGGCGACCTGACCGCGGGCCGCTGCGACATCGGCGTGGGCGGCGTCTCGATCACCCTGCCGCGCGCCCGCGCCGCCTACTTCAGCGAACCCACCCGCGAGGACGGCAAGACCCCCATCGTCCGCTGCGAGGACAAGGACAAGTACCGAACCCTCCAGCAGATCGACCGGCCCGGCACGACCGTCGTCGTCAACCCCGGTGGCACGAACGAGGACTTCGCCCGCGCGCACGTCAAGCGGGCGACGATCAAGGTGTACCCCGACAACACCACGATCTTCGACGAGATCGTCGCGGGCCGCGCGGACGTGATGATGACCGACGCGTCGGAGACCCGCTACCAGGCCAAGGTCCACCCCGAACTCTGCTCGGTCCACCCCGACAAGCCGTTCTCCTTCTCCGAGAAGGCGTACGCCCTTCCGCGCGGCGACGACGAGTTCAAGGCGTACGTCGACCAGTGGGTGCACCTGGCGAAGAACGACGGCACGTACCGGAAGTACGAGGACGCCTGGATGAAGTAGCCGCGCCGCACGGGGCCGGAGATCCCGCGGAGCGCACCGTACGGTCTCCGGCCAATGTCCGGACAATGTGACCTCTGGACTTCCCGTCATCTTTTCCTGCCGTTACGCTCGCGACCGTGGGGAAACGCGATACAGAAGTCACGGGAGCCGAGAGCCCCGTCCAGTTCAGCGTGGACCGGAGCAGTCCCGTCCCGCTGTATTTCCAGCTGGCCCAGCAGCTGGAGTCCGCCATCGAGAACGGCAGGCTCGCGCCGGGCAGCCTGCTCGGCAACGAGATCGAGCTGGCCGGGCGGCTCGGCCTGTCCCGGCCGACCGTGCGGCAGGCGATCCAGTCGCTGGTCGACAAGGGGCTGCTGGTGCGCAGGCGCGGCATCGGCACCCAGGTCGTGCACAGCCAGGTCCGCCGCCCGCTGGAGCTGAGCAGTCTCTACGACGACCTGGAGGCGGCCGGGCAGAAGCCGGCGACCCGGGTCCTGCGCCACACCACCACGCCCGCCGACGCCGAGGTCGCCGCCGCGCTCGGGGTCGCCGAGGGCGCCGAGGTCGTGCTCGTCGAACGGCTCCGGCTCACGCACGGTGAGCCGGTAGCCCACCTGCGCAACCACCTCCCGGCCGGGCTGCTCAGGCTGGAGACCGCCGACCTGGAGGAGACCGGCCTCTACCGCCTGATGCGGTCCGCGGGCATCACCCTGCACAGCGCGCGGCAGGCCGTCGGCGCCAAGTCCGCCACCGCGGAGGAGGGGGAGCGGCTCGGCGAGGCGGAGGGGGCCCCGCTGCTCACGATGCAGCGCACCACGTTCGACGACACCGGCCGGGCCGTCGAGTTCGGCACGCACGTCTACCGCGCGTCCCGGTACGCCTTCGAATTCCAGCTGCTGGTCCGGCCCTGAGCCCGTTCCGCGCCGCGGCTCCGGGCCCGTTCCGCGCCGAGGTCCCGGGCCCGTTCCGCGCCGAGGTCCCGGCCCCGTTTCCGCGCGGAGGGCCGCGCTCGCGCAGGCGTCCCGTTACCCACCTCGCGTCAGAATGTTCTGACAAAGCATTGACGTGGCTCCACACCCCCCGCTAGAACTCCTCCAGCCGCAATCGGGCGGCCGGGAAGGGCGGCGCTCCGCTCCGGCCGGTCCACCGGTCGTGGCTCTCGGTGACCACCGGCGGAAGAGCGGACCCGATGAACCGGTACAGATCGCCGGTAACGGATACTTGGTCGGTTGGGGCCGGGGATCCGGTGCCGGTGCGCGAAACGGCGTGCACCACACAGCGTGACAATCAGCGGGAAGGGCAAGTCCTCGTGGCAAGGGTTCGAAGAGGCGTAAGCGTCATGAGTGCCGTGCTGGTGGCGGTGCTCGGCGCCTCGCTCGCGGGGTGCAGCAGTACCGGAGGCAAGCGCGCCGAGGACGCGCGCGCCGCACAGGCCGCCGGCGGCAAGGCCGCTGTGAACACTCCCAGGTGGACCTTCGCGATGGTCACCCATTCGGGCGATGGCGACACCTTCTGGGACATCGTGCAGAACGGCGCCGAACAGGCCGCGGCCAAGGACAACATCAAGTTCGTCTACGGGCACGACAAGGAGGCCCAGCGGCAGAGCCAGCTGGTGCAGTCCTACATCGACCAGAAGGTCGACGGGCTGATCGTCACGCTCGCCAAGCCGGACGCCATGAAGGACGTGGTCGCCAAGGCCGAGAAGGCCGGCATCCCCGTGATCACGGTCAACTCCGGCGCCGAGGAGTCCAAGGCGTACGGCGCGCTCAGCCACATCGGGCAGGACGAGACGGTGGCCGGCGAGGCCGTCGGCGAGGAACTGAACAAGCGCGGCAAGAAGAAGGCCCTGTGCGTCCTGCACGAACAGGGCAACGTCGGCCACGAGCAGCGCTGCGCCGGCACCGCGAAGACCTTCAAGGGCGACCTGCAGAAGCTCTACGTCGAGGGCACCAACATGCCCGACGTGCAGTCCTCCATCGAGTCCAAGCTCCAGGCCGACCCGTCCATCGACTCCGTCGTCACCCTCGGCGCGCCGTTCGCCCCCACCGCCGTCAAGGCCAAGGAACAGGCCGGCAGCAAGGCCGAGATCGACACCTTCGACCTCAATGCCCAGGTCGCCGGCGGCCTCAAGGACGGCTCCCTCGGCTTCGCCGTCGACCAGCAGCCCTACCTCCAGGGCTACGAAGCCGTCGACCTGCTGTGGCTGTACAAGTACAACTCCGACATGCTCGGCGGCGGCAAGCCGGTCCTCACCGGGCCCCAGGTGATCACCAAGAAGGACGCGACGGCGCTCCAGGAGTACACGAAGCGGGGTACCCGATGAGCCCCGCCGACGCCCCGCCACGGCAGCCCGCCGGCCCGCAGGCCGCCGGCGACGAACGGCTGATGCACCGCTCCCTCGTCCACCGGCTGATGGGCCGCCCCGAACTGGGCTCGGTGGTCGGCGCCGCCGCCGTCTTCCTCTTCTTCACCTTCGCCGCCGAACCCTTCCTGCGCGCCTCCAGCCTCTCCACCGTCCTCTACGCGTCCTCGACGATCGGCATCATGGCCGTACCGGTGGCGCTGCTGATGATCGGCGGCGAGTTCGACCTCTCGGCCGGTGTGATGGTGGTCAGCTCGGCGCTGATCTCCTCGATGTTCAGCTACCAGATGACGGCCAACACCTGGGTCGGCGTCGGCGTATCGCTGCTGGTCACCCTCGCCATCGGCTTCTTCAACGGCTTCCTGCTGACCCGCACCAGACTCCCCAGCTTCATCATCACGCTCGGCACGTTCTTCATGCTGACCGGCCTCAACCTCGGCTTCACCAAGCTGATCAGCGGCACCGTCTCGACGAAGACCATCGCCGACATGGAGGGCTTCGCCTCCGCCCGCGCCGTCTTCGCCTCGCACCTGACCCTGGGCAGCGTCGACATCCAGATCACCATCCTGTGGTGGATCGCACTGGTCGCCGTGGCCACCTGGGTCCTGCTGCGCACCCGCGTCGGCAACTGGATCTTCGCGTCCGGTGGCGGCGCGGATGCCGCCCGCGCGGTCGGCGTCCCGGTCACCAAGACCAAGATCGGCCTCTACATGGGCGTCGCCTTCGCCGCCTGGATCTCCGGCCAGCACCTGCTGTTCTCGTACGATGCGATCCAGTCGGGCGACGGCGTCGGCAACGAATTCCTCTACATCATCGCCGCGGTCGTCGGCGGCTGCCTGATGACCGGCGGCTACGGCTCGGCGATCGGCTCCGCCGTCGGCGCGTTCATCTTCGGCATGACCAGCAAGGGCATCGTCTACGCCCAGTGGAACCCGGACTGGTTCAAGTTCTTCCTCGGGGCGATGCTGCTGCTCGCCACGCTCCTGAACGCATGGGTACGCAAGCGCGCGGAGGAGAAGGCATGACGGCCCTGGTCGAGCTGGCCGACGTCAGCAAGTTCTACGGCAACATCAAGGCCCTGGAGAACGTCTCGCTCGAAGTGCACGCCGGGGAGATCTCCTGCGTGCTCGGCGACAACGGCGCCGGAAAATCCACCCTCATCAAGATCATCGCCGGGCTGCACCAGCACGACGCGGGCACCTTCACCATCGAGGGTGAGGAGACCCGCCTCGCCTCCCCGCGCGACGCCCTGGACCGCGGCATCGCCACCGTCTACCAGGACCTCGCCGTCGTCCCGCTGATGCCGGTGTGGCGCAACTTCTTCCTCGGCTCCGAACCGACGAAGGGCAAGGGCCCCTTCCGGCGCCTGGACGTCCGCACGATGCGCGAGACCACCCGCAGCGAACTGCTGCGGATGGGCATCGACCTGCGCGACGTCGACCAGCCCATCGGCACCCTGTCCGGCGGCGAGCGCCAGTGCGTGGCCATCGCCCGCGCCGTCTACTTCGGCGCCAAGGTCCTCGTCCTGGACGAGCCGACCGCGGCGCTCGGCGTCAAGCAGTCCGGCGTCGTACTCAAATACGTCGCGGCCGCCAGGGACGCCGGACTCGGCGTGGTCTTGATCACCCACAACCCGCACCACGCCTACCTCGTCGGCGACCGCTTCGTCCTCCTCAAGCGCGGCACGATGGCCGGCAGTCACGCCAAGTCGGAGATCGCCCTGGACGAGCTGACCCGCCAAATGGCAGGCGGCAGCGAGCTGGAACAGCTCAGCCACGAGCTGGCCCGCGCGACGACCCCGGAATTCCCCGGCGGCCACCGGCCGGACTGAGACCCGCCCGCGGCCGTACCGGGGCCACGGGCCGCGACCCCACGCCGCGGTGCGCCGGACGCCACACGTGATGCACAATCGCAGCGAAACCATGCACACCGAGGCCGCCCGGCCTCCCGAGACCCGCAGGGACGAGACGACTCTTGCGAGCACGCAGCCGACCGGGCCAACGCCGCAGCCGCAACGGCGAAGAGGTGGGTCGATGAGCACGTACCGGGAACGGGTCCACCGGGGGTCGGCCAGAGCGACGGTGCTGCGCACCGTCGGCACCCGCGAGCGGCGGTCACACCTGACCGCACCCCGGGTGCCGACCGTCGGCATCGACATCGGCGGCACCAAGGTGATGGCGGGTGTCGTCGACGCCGACGGCACCATCCTGGAGAAGGTCCGCACCGAGACGCCGGACAAGTCCAAGAGCCCGAAGGTCGTCGAGGACACCATCACCGAGCTGGTCCTCGACCTCTCCGACCGGCACGACGTGCACGCGGTCGGCATCGGCGCGGCCGGCTGGGTCGACGCGGACCGCTCCAAGGTCCTCTTCGCCCCGCACCTGAACTGGCGCAACGAACCGCTGCGGGACCGCCTCGCGGGCCGTCTGGCCGTCCCCGTCATGGTCGACAACGACGCCAACACCGCCGCCTGGGCGGAATGGCGGTTCGGCGCAGGGCGCGGCGAGGACCACCTCGTCATGATCACGCTCGGCACCGGCATCGGCGGCGCCATCCTGGAGGACGGCGCGGTCAAGCGCGGCAAGTACGGCGTGGCCGGCGAGTTCGGCCATATGCAGGTCGTGCCCGGCGGCCACCGCTGCCCGTGCGGCAACCGCGGCTGCTGGGAGCAGTACAGCTCGGGCAACGCCCTGGTGCGCGAGGCCCGCGAGATGGCCGCGGCCGACTCCCCGGTGGCGTACAACATCATCGAGCGGGTCAAGGGCAACATCCCCGACATCACAGGGCCGCTGATCACCGAGCTGGCCCGGGAGGGCGACGCCATGTGCGTCGAACTCCTCCAGGACATCGGCCAGTGGCTCGGCGTCGGCATCGCCAACCTCGCCGCCGCCCTCGACCCCTCCTGCTTCGTCATCGGCGGCGGCGTCAGCGCAGCCGACGACCTGTTGATCGGCCCCGCCAGGGACGCCTTCCGGCGCACCCTGACCGGCCGCGGCTACCGCCCCGAGGCCAGGATCGCCAAGGCGCAGCTGGGCCCCGAGGCCGGCATGGTCGGGGCCGCCGACCTCGCCCGCCTGGTCGCCCGCCGCTTCCGCCGCGCCAACCGCCGCCGCGTGGAGCGCTACGAACGCTACGAACGGTCCGGCCGCCGATGACCGAGACCGACGTCCTGCACGACGCACCGCAGCCCGCCGACGCACCGCGCACCAAACGCCGTAGGCCCTGGCTCAGCGCGCTGGTGATCTTCCTGCTGATCGCGATCCCGGCGGGCTACATCGTCATCTCCGGCATCCAGAGCCGCGACAGCGGCGAGGTCAAGGAGGCCGAGGCGGGGGCCACCGGCCTGATCAACGCCTTCCCCTCCCAGGTCCAGCAGCGGATCTACAACGTCCCGGTGCCGATCGGCTCCACCCCGGTCTACTACTACGAGTCCAACTCCTGGCAGACCAGCTCACTGTTCGTGCAGTTCAGGACCAACGGCGTGGGCCTGAACCGCTACCTGGACGCCATCGGCGCCGACCCGGCCGCCCTGAAGAAGGGCGCGGTCACCATCACGCCCCAGCAGGCCGCCCAGGTCGGCTGGGACTTCACCGGCGACGGAAAGTTCGCCGGTCTCCGGCAGCAAGGGAAGAAGCCGCACCCCACGCAGCAGATCACCGTCAGCTTCGACGAGCCCGGCCACCCGGTCGTCCACACCGTCTCGACCATTACGTTCTGACCCGCGACAGCTTCTTCCCGACCCGGGTATCAGGACCGCGTCACGGAGCCGGCAGCGTGGCCGGGCGAGCGAGAAGACCGTGCAGCACCGGACGGACGTCCCCGTACTCGTGCCGGGCGCCTCGCCGGGAATCGAACCACCTGGGACAGGTCGTAACGACGCCTTCATCGTGGTCAGCGCTTTGGACCCCACCGGTCCAGCCGCCGCGATGCGTTCTCCGGCCGTCCGTTCATCGGGTTTGACCGCGTCGATCGCGTTCGTCACCGTCCTGCTGGGCGGTTCATCAGATAGCGCGAACTCGCGTTTGTCAGCTGGTTGGGCCGGATGGGTGTGGATACGGTCGCTTGCGTCGTCCGAGGGGGGCGGCACTCGTCGCGCGCTGCACGTGCCCAGGCCGTCCCGGCCGTCATGCGCCGGTACGGATCGCGGTCGGGCAGTTCCCATGGGAGTGGACATGAGTCTTTTAGGGCGTAAGACCGTCGCGGTGATGGCCGCGGCTTTGGCGTCGCTGGGCGCGGGGAGCGGCGTGACCGCGTCTGCGGCCACCCCGTCGGCCGCGTCGTGCAGCGGAACGGAATGCCCCAGTCTGAAGCCGACCAGGCTCACGACCAGCCAGGCCACCCTGAACGTCACGCAGATGCAACTGGAGAACATCCAGGCCATGGCGTCCGACGCGGTGACCGGGGAGCCCATCCGCGGCGCGAAGATCGTGTTCGCCACCGTCGGCGGCCGGACGCTGGGGGCGGCCTACACCGACTACGACGGCGTGGCCGCGATCACCGCCCCGGAGAACCTGGGCCCCGGAACCCTCCAGGAACTGCTGGGCGGCTACGAAGCCGCGATGGTCGGCGACGGCGTCCACGCCCCGGTCGGGGCCCACGGAGCGATCACCGTCGGCACCGACCAGGGCCCCGGTGTCCCGGGCTCCCCGTGCGCCATCTGCAGCGACCGCGGGCTCAAGCAGGACGTGGTGCCGGTCGACTGGAGCCGATAGCGATGCGTGTCTTCCACCGGCGGTCCCGGGTGCCTGACCGCATTGGCCCGGAGCGCCCGTCGGCCGGTGCGCGGGAGAGCGGCGCTGTGGCCCCGGTCGGTGCGGTCAACGGCTACGCGGTCCTGGAGACCGTGGCCGCGCTGCCCGTCAGTACCTGGCGCTACCTCTGGGAGCCCGAAGACGTGCGTCACCTCGGGCCGATGGCCCAGGACTGGCACGCCGCCTTCGGCTTCAACCAGGACGACACCAAGATCCCCGTCGTCGACGGCCTCGGCGTCGCCCTGGTGTGTGTCCAGGCACTGCACCGCCGCGTGGAAGAACTCACGGCCGAAGTGGAACGTCTGCGGGAAGCCGCGAGCGTGCACACGCCCGAGGCCACCTGACGCCGCCGGACGGCCTGCTGTGCTGCTCCGGCGGCCGGAGGGCCGGACGGCCGGCGGCCACGCCCGTCCCAGACCGAGCACGGCCCACGGTCTCCGCCCAGCCCCTGAAAGGGCTTGGGGAGCCCGCCCCTGCGGAACACTCATCGCGACCCGGAAGGCAGGACACCTTGGCACGACACGACACCGTGACGGCACCATCCGAAGCGATGGACCAGCGGTCGCCGGTGTGTACGGACGCGATCTGGCGGCTTCCGGTGACGGTCTGCCGCATCACCCAGTTCCTGGGCGAGCAGGCGGCCGGCGCCTTGCTGGAGCGCGCCATCGCCTCCACCGGCGACACGTTGAAGCCCTCCATGATTCGGGACCGGGAGGTCGTCCCCGACTTTCGCCGGTCCCTGTCGTGCCAGGACTTCGCCGCGCCTGAGCTGATGGCCGCCATCGATGAAGTGCTGGAGGCGGTTGAGCACACTCTGGGAGTCTCCTGCCGGTACACCGAACCCAGCTACAGCCTCAACCTGCACAACGACGGCGACTTCTACCGGCCCCACCAGGACACCAGTGCCGAGTTCGCACCCCGGCGTCTGCTCACGTTCGTCTACTACCTGCACCGCACACCCCGGCTCTTCGACGGGGGCGCGCTGCGTGTGTTCGACGTCGCCCTCCCGCTGCACACAGAGACAGCCGGAAAATGGGAGGAGCGCACCTGGCGGGACTGGGAGCCCGAGCACGACAGCATCGTGTTCTTCCGCCCCACCGCCTGGCACGAGGTACGGCCGGTCAGCTGCCCGAGCAAACAGCACGCGGACAGCCGCTTCGCCGTCAACGGCTGGCTGTGCAGCCCCGACCCCGCGAAGCACGGGAAAACCTGAGCCTTGGGACCTGGACATCACGGCCGTCAGCCGCGGGGGCTGCTGATCCGTTCGGGCTGGATCACATAGAGCACCCGGACCTGGTCGCGGCCGCCGAACCACGGGTAGGGCCCGCCGAGATACTTCTGCGCGAGCGCCTCGATGTGGTCGACCGCCCCCTCGGTGGTCACACGCACCACACGGCCGCGGATCTGGACGTACGAGGTCGGGTCCGAGGGGTCGGCGACTGCGACAGCCACCCGCGGGTCGCGCGCGATGTTCCGGGTCTTTTGATGCGACTCCACGCTGTTGATCAGGACGTGCTCGCCGTCGGTGTCGACCCATGTCTGGGTGAGCTGAGGCGAGCCGTCGGGCATCGTGGTGGCGATGTAGCAGGTGCTGGGGCGGCGCAGCAGCGCCACCACGTCCTCACCGAGGGGTACGGGCACGAGAGTTCTCCAGGGGGTGGTCCGGTGGGTGTGGGGGCAACGGTAGCCCCGTCAGGGAATCCGGCCTTCCGCTGCCCCTGGAACCGTGGATCACCGGCTGGGTCCGGTGGATTCCCGGTTTCGCCAACCACCGGGAATCCACCGTCAGGATGCGCGAATCACCAGCGGCTCCGGATGACCGGCTAGGGCGGCTCGGCGGGGTCGTGGGTGATCAGGTCTCCTGGCTGACACCGGAGGACTTCGCAGATCCTCGACAGGGTCGAGAAGCGGATGGCCTTGGCCCGGCCGTTCTTGAGCACGGAGAGGTTGACGACGGTGATGCCCACTTGTGCGGACAGTTCGGTGAGCGTCATGCCGCGCTCGGCGAGGAGGTGGTCGAGGTGGATCCGGATGGCGTGCAGTTCCTCTTCGGGCATCAGATGGTCCCTTCGAGGTCCTCTCGCATGCGCACGCCCTCGCGCATGATCTTCCCCATGATCACTGCGGCGAGGCCGGCGAGGGTGAGCTCCATCGACCCGGAAACCGTCGGCCCGGAACCGATGATGGGGGCCATGCTCCCGACGAGCCAGGACTGCGACCAGCCGGCGATGAGGCCGGCCAGCGGCATGCCCACGGTGACGAACCAGCCGAGAGCGGAGAGCCGTTGCGCCACCGCGTCGGTGAACGGCCCCTGCTGCAGGACGGCCTTGAGCAGCCGGGAGAAGAGCAGCAGTGCGAGGGAGCCGAACAGCAGCCAGGGCAGCTGACTCCCGAGGTCCGCGGCGCGCTGCCCCACGGAGGGGTTGTCCTGACACAGGCGCGTGGCACTGCTGGACGCCTTCACGCCCTCGCTGATCGGCAGGCTGTGCTCCAGTGAGGCATTGGCCCAGAAGCCCGTCTTCACGCAGACGGCCCCGTCGTCGAGCATGTGCGTGACCGCAGTGCCGATGAAGGCGAGCCCGCAGAGCACCGCCAGCGTGAAGGTAACCGAGGCCAGGGTCCTCGTGAGTCGCATGTTCATCCCATCCCGTCCCATCGATTTTCGATATGCCTGAGACTAGGGGAGCATATCGATATTCGACAAGTCCACGGTCGCCGGCGGGGCCACCCCGGCGGGCTGGGGGCCGGACCTGCGCGTGGAGGTGACGCAGTCACACGCGTCGGAGCTGTTGGTTCGAATGCCCCCAACTGCCGTGTGAGGAAGTGGATCTGGGGTTTTGGGCGGCCGGACGTAGTGGGCGTAGTGAGCCCGTTGGGCCGGGCCCGAACCGATGCCGCGGCCCGCCTCGTTTGTGTCGAGGCGGGCCGCGGCATGTGGTGCGGCGTCAGGCGTGGGTGCCGCCGTCGATGCGGATTTCCGTGCCGGTGATGAAGGCGCCGTCGTCGGAGGCGAGCATGGCGATGACTCCGGCGACGCTTTCGGGGCCGGCCATGGGGGCGCTGCCTGCTTCCTGGTCGGTGGCCAGGAGGGGAGACATCTTGCTGAAGAGGGACCAGTCGGTGTCCGAAGGCAGGTAGGAGGCCGTGGTGTCGGTGATACCGCTCTTGACGCTGCCGGGGGCGACGCTGACCGCGCGCAGGCCCTGCTTGGCGTATTCGAGAGCGAGGGTGTGGGTGAAGGACTGGATGCCGCCCTTGCTGGCGGCGTAGGCGGCCATGTAGGGGTGGGCGAAGGCGGTGGAGGTGGAGCTGAAGTTCACCACGACACCGCGGCCGCCGGCCAGGAGCGTGGGCAGGGCCTGACGGGTGACCAGGAATGTACCGGTCAGGTTCACGGTGATGATCCGGTTCCACAGCTCCAGAGACGTCTCGTGGGTGTGGGCACCGCGCAGGATGCCTGCGGCGTTGACCAGTACGTCCAGCCCGCCCAGGGTGTCGATGGCCTGGCGGAGGCCGCTGATGACGGAGTTCTCGTCGCCGATGTCGAGGACCAGGGTGTGCAGGCGGTCGGCGGCCGCGGCCTCTTCGGCCAGGGACCGGGTCGTGGCCAGGCCCTCCTCGGAGATGTCGGCGGCGACGACGTGGCCTCCCTCGCAGAGCAGCCGCAGCGCGGTTGCCTGCCCGATACCCGAAGCGGCGCCGGTGACGAGGATGCGGCGGTGATCAAAACGATTCATGGCGGATTGCCTTTCATATCATGCAGAGGAAGGAATTCCGGGGCTTCCCTCTGCCTGCACCTCCGCGCGGACGTCGCTGTCACCGCGAACGGCGCGGGACAGGTACGACCGTCCGGTCAGGCCACGATGGCCTGGCTACGGGGAGGGGGCAGAGGCGGAGCGGCCCTGGGCCGGTGAGACGGGCTCGGCAGGCGGACGCGCAGGTGCTGAGATCGCCCGCTCATGCGCCGTGGACACCGTGGCGCGCAGAGCGGCGCCAGGTGCAGGAATGCGGAACGACGGCAGGGCCGAGCGGCCCCGCCGGTGAGGCGATCGTCAGACAGATCCGGCCGTTGCGGCCGGGGTCCTTTCGATCCAGATCAGACCCGTAGGGCGGCGGTCCCTGGCCTTGCGTCCGCGCCGGGAGGCGGCAACGCCCATCCCGGTCGTGCGCACCGCACGGCCGGAAATGACGGAAAAGGGACGGGACAGCATGAGGCTCACGCTAACACCCCCATGTGAGACGGCCCGCGGTGCCTCAACCGCGCGATCCGGCCTGCGCGCCGCCCGGGGGTGTTCTTCCCCTGCTCCTGGCTCCTGATAGGGAGCAGGGAACTCGTGATCGCCGTGCTGCACGGCCCGTCGGGTGGGCGTGCGGCACTCGGCCTCGGGCTTCTGCTTGGCGCCTGCGGGGCAGCCGATGCCGGGCCTGGACGATCTCCGTGCCACGTACGACCCGCTGCGCGCCGGGATCACGGCCGCGTTGCCGGTTCCTTCGGTTCGGTGACCGCGACCTGTGCGGGGCGCAGGAGTTGCCGGCCGACGCGGTAGCCACGGCGTAGCAGGGTGGTGCAGGTCGGCCGGTCGACGGTGTCGGACACTTCGTGGGTGACGGCCTCGTGCCGGGTGGGATCGAAGGGCGCGCCCGGCGTCCCGACGGTTTCCAGTCCGAGAGCGCCGAGCCGGCTTTCCAGCGCTTCGGCGACCGCCTTCAGGCCACCGGTGACTGCGCCGTGGTTCCGCGCCTGGTCGATCGCGTCCAGTACGGGAAGCAGGCCGGCGAGGACGTTGGCCACTGCGATCTCCCGGACCGCCAGGCGGTCACGCTGCACGCGTTTGCGGTAGTTGTCGTACTCGGCCTTGAGGCGTTGCAGGTCGGCTGTGCGCTCGGCGAGCTGCGTTTCGAGCCTGGCGTCCCGGCCGGCCTCGGCCGGGACGGTTCCGAGTGCGGTGCTTTCCTTCCCCGGCTCCGTCTCCCGTTCGGTGGTCGTCCGGTCGGGGTTTCCCGGCTGGAGGGTGGCCGGGGCGATGCGCCGGTTGTCGCGGACCAGGACGGGGAGCTGCTGTCGCGGCGGCCCGGAGGCAGGCGGCCGGTTCATCCTGTACCTCCCTTGCCCTTCTCGTCGTCGACGATCTCCGCGTCGACGACCTCCTCCTCTCCGCTCTCCGGCCGGGCCTGGGAGGCGGATCCGGCGTCGCTCGCGGTGCCCGGGGCCTGGGCGTAGAGAGCGCTACCGATCTTCTGCGCGACCGCTGCCGCCCTGTCCATGGCGGCACGGACCGCGGCGGTGTCCTCGCCCTTCAGCTTCTCCCTGACATCCGTCAGGGCTTCCTGTGTCTCGGTCTTCACGTCGCCGGGGATCTTGTCGGCGTTGTCGGCCAGCAGCTTCTCCGTCTGGTAGACGAACTGCTCGGCCTGGTTGCGGGTCTCGGCGGCCTCGCGGCGCTGCCGGTCCTCCTCGGCATGTGCTTCGGCCTCGCGCATCATGCGGTCGATCTGGTCCTTGGGCAGTGAGGAGCCGCCGGTGACGGTCATCTTCTGCTCCTTGCCCGTGCCCAGGTCCTTCGCGGTCACGTGCATGATGCCGTTGGCGTCGATGTCGAAGGAGACCTCGATCTGCGGCAGGCCGCGCGGGGCCGGTGGCAGACCGGTCAGCTCGAATTTCCCGAGCATTTTGTTGTACGCCGCGATCTCGCGCTCGCCCTGGTGGACCTGGATCTGCACGGAGGGCTGGTTGTCCTCGGCCGTCGTGAAGACTTCGGACCGCTTGGTCGGGATCGTCGTGTTCCGCTCGATGAGCTTGGTCATGATGCCGCCCTTGGTCTCGATACCGAGCGACAGCGGGGTCACGTCGAGGAGCAGGACGTCCTTGACCTCACCCTTGAGGACACCGGCCTGGAGGGTGGCGCCGATGGCGACGACCTCATCCGGATTGACGCCCTTGTGTGGATCCTTGCCGGTCAGCTCACGGACCAGCCCGGTCACCGCCGGCATCCGGGTCGAACCGCCCACCAGAATCACGTGGTTGATGTCCGGGACACTGATCCCCGCGTCCTTGATGGCGCTGTGGAACGGGCCCTTGCAGCGATCGAGAAGATCGGCCGTGAGGTGCTCGAACTGGGCGCGGGTGAGCTTCTCGTCCAGGTGCAGCGGGCCCTCGGCGGAGGCGGTGATGTACGGCAGGTTGATCGCCGTCTCGGACGTCGACGACAGCTCGATCTTCGCCTTCTCCGCCGCCTCACGCAGCCGCTGGGTGGCCATCTTGTCCCGGGCCAGATCGATCCCGTAGGCGTTCTTGAACTGCTCGGTCAGATGGTCGACGACCCGCTGGTCCCAGTCGTCACCGCCCAGATGCGTGTCGCCGTTGGTGGACTTGACCTCCACCAGCCCTTCGCCGATCTCCAGGAGGGACACGTCGAAGGTGCCGCCACCGAGGTCGAAGACCAGGATCGTCTGGTCGCTCTCCTTGTCCAGGCCGTACGCGAGCGCGGCGGACGTCGGCTCGTTGATGATCCGCAGCACCTTCAGGCCGGCGATCTCCCCGGCTTCCTTGGTGGCCGTGCGCTGACTGTCGTTGAAGTACGCCGGGACGGTGATCACCGCGTCCGTCACGTCCTCACCGAGGTACGTCTCGGCGTCACGCTTCAGCTTCTGCAGCACCCGCGCCGAGATCTCCTGCGCCGTGTACCGCTTGCCGTCGATGTCACCGCTGTCCGGGAAGCGCCACTGCGCCTCGCCCATGTGCCGCTTCACCGACCGCGCCGTGCGCTCGACGTTCGTCACCGCCTGCCGCTTGGCGATCTCGCCGACCAGCACCTCACCCTTCTTGGCGAAACCGACCACCGACGGGGTGGTCCGGGCGCCTTCCGCGTTGGTGATGACCGTCGGCTCGCCGCCCTCAAGGACGGCGACGACGGAGTTGGTCGTCCCCAGGTCAATGCCCACTGCCCGTGCCATCACTGGCTCCTCTCAGATCGGACCGCACTCTTCGCGCCCCGCCGACAGCGGTCCGAGCAGCGCTTCCACCGTCCCCGTCCCGTCCAGCAGGCGCCGTACCAAGGGCGAGGCGACGTTGACGAGACGCAGGTCCGCGCCCTGCTCATGTGCCCGGCGGCGGGCCCTCAGCAGGACGCTCAGTCCGCAGCAGTCACAGAACCTGACGTCCCCGAAGTCCACTTCCACCAGGTGACCCGTCCCGGCCAGCGCCTCGTCGAGCGCCATGCGCAACTGCGGCGCGCTGACGATGTCGATCTCACCGGACACCGCCACCCGGGTGCGTCCGTCGGCCCCCCGCAGGACGGCGGTCGCACATCCCACCCGTTCCCTCATGGCCGCCTCCCTCACCTTCCTCCCCGGGATTCCCGGGGAACGGAGGCCGACGAGGCGGAGGGCGGAGGGGAAGGGTGAGTCGCCCGCCTTCCACGCCGGCACCGCCGACCGCCAGGCCCCGTCTTCCGTACGTGAGCCGCCTCCGACGGGGATCTCGCCCTCCCACGGCTCGACCCGCCCGACGGCCGGAACGGTCAGCCGCAGCACGCCCGCGCCGTAGGAAGTGACCATCTCGTGCGCTCCTCTCCCGTCTCTCACCGGGATGCGCATGACGACACCATCTATATAACGCGCGTCCGCAAACTTAACAAGGGATAGCAATTGGTATCTGATCGGGCAATAACGGTCACCAGTCGGGCGGCGCATGCACCCGGTGTGGGACGCGCCCACCGGGACGCTGTGGCCTTACCTGCCGACCGTGCAGACGGGAGGTGGCCGAGCTGAACCTCTCGACCGGCCCGCAGCTGCACTACGAGCTCGACGCCGCGCTGCGTCCCCGCATGCGCGGGCTGCGGCCGGACGCGGTGACCCGACCGGCCTGCCCGTCATGCCGCGCACGCCTATGGCCACGGAAATGTCGTACGTGGGGCGGCTCTCCGGGGGCATGGAAGCTGAAGCTGGTCAGGCGCCGCGCTGAATCGGGCCGATGAGGGTGCCGGCGGTCACCTTGAGGTTGCCTTGTGCGACGGACGTGCCGGGGATTTCCCCGTCCGGAGCCCGGAGCGTGAAGGACGCTTCGTCCGCGGGCGTGCCGCCGTGGGTGCTGTGGGGAACCTGGATGTCGAAGTGCACGGGGTGGCCAGGGCCGAAGGTGACTGCGGTCTGCTGGGTGCCGTAGTGGCCGGAGGCGACGCCGGTCTCCGAGCCGTGGTGGGAGAACCGCACGCCGGTGGGCGAGCCGGCCAGCGTGCACGGGTCGTACCCGCGCGGCGCGGTCAGGGTGACGCGGTAGTGGTGGTGCCCCGTGCTGTCGGGCGCCGCGGTGATCTTCGCGGTGTGGTTGGCCGGACGGCATGCGGAGGGGGCGCCGCCGCCGGCCGTCGCCGACGCGGCCTGTGCGACTCCCGCACCCGCAGCGCCCACCAGCGCGGTGACGGCGAGGGCGACGGCGATCTTCCGGTTGGTACGCATCATGAACACTCCTTGCCTTGCTTGACGGCCCTGCCGGTGTCCTCCGACAGAGCCATGGTCAACACGACTTCTGCCCCTCGCCGTTGGGGGAAATGTCTGAGGAACGTCACGACCGTGTCGCAGGGCGTGGGTGACCGGGCACGCGAACGTGCACACCACCCAGAGGTGGTACGTCAAGCCGGATGTGGAGGATCTCCGCGAAGCCGCCACAGCGTGGGACGGGTTGCATGGGGGCCGGAGGATGCCCTGGCGAGTCACCCTGCTGGCCTCGGGTCTGGGGCAGGCGGTACGTTCCGGCGGCTCGCGGGGGGAGCG
Organism: Streptomyces pinistramenti; assembly: GCF_020564935.1. Lineage (GTDB taxonomy): Bacteria > Actinomycetota > Actinomycetes > Streptomycetales > Streptomycetaceae > Streptomyces > Streptomyces pinistramenti. Next base: position 32,930 of record NZ_JAJCXB010000013.1, on the reverse strand, counting down.
GAGCCTGGTCGAGTCGTCGCCCTTCCCGTTGACCGCCACGAATGCCCCGGTCCCGGACGACCTCGGCGGGCTGTGCCCGCTGAGGGACGCGGCCGACCTGTTTGCTGAGCAGCCCCGGCCGGGGTGCGGCCGAGTGCGGGTCACCGGACCTGCGTCGGATGCATGTAGGGCGCTACCGGATGCTGGACGGCGCTGCCCCGGCCGGACCGGCGGCGGATCGACAAGCTGGCCGCCGCCGCGGACGACAGCGAGTGGCAGCTGATCGAAGCCGGCCCGAGTTGGAGCGGCTCCCGCTGGTGGCAGCGGTAGATCCGCCGGATCGTCGGCTCCGAGGAGCCTGCGGGCGCCGCAGGCAGGGGCAGTCCTGGTACGGCTGATCGAAGATCGCCCGACGCCGCCCCGAGACGCCCGACAGCTTGAGCGGCAGGTGCTTGACTCGCCTGTGTAGATGCCCAGTTCACACGGATACGGAAGGCGGGAGTGCTGCAACAACAGTGTTGCTTTGGTGGCTCCCTGTTGGGGTGCCGAGTGCCAACGCAAAGAAGGTCTCTCCCCCTGCGTGTGGTCCCTCGCGAGTCGGTCGTTAGCCGTTTCCGCCCTGGGACACGTTCTGCCACCAACTGTCCAGGGTGGGGCGGGAGATGAGGTCGGAGTAGCGGACGGTGGCCCCGGCTCGTTTCAGCTGGTTGACGATACGCATCACCGTGAGGGATTCCCTTCCCATCTGGACGAGGTTGGCGTCGCCGGTGAGGGAGTCGGGCTCGACGCCGAGCCGCTCGGCGACCAGGGAGTGGAGTTCGTCGCGCGTCATGCTGTTTCTCCTGTGCGGGGTGCGAGGGCGGCGATCAGCGCCTTCTTGTCGACCTTGCCGAGTGCGGTGAGCGGCAGGCGGTCCACGATGTCGAGGCGGTCGATGAACTTGTACTGGGCGAAGCCCCTGGCCTGTTGCAGTGTGCGTACGGAGGCCAGGGTCGGGGGCTCTCCCCCACCTTCGTCGGGGACGACGTAGGCGCAGGTCCGCTCGCCGAGGAGGGCGTCGGGCATCGCGACGACCGCTGCCCGGGCGATGTCGGGGTGGGTGAGGAGAAGCTCTTCTATTTCTGCGGCCGACACCTTTTCGCCGCCGCGGTTGATGAGATCCTTGATCCGTCCCTCGACCACGAGGTGCCCTGAGGCGGTGCGCCGGACCAGGTCGCCGGTGCGGTAGAAGCCGTCGGTGGTGAAGGCGAGCTTGTTGTATTCCGGCGACGCCCGTGCCGGACCTGCTGCGGCGCGACTTCACTGCGATCGCACCGAACCCCCGGTACGTGGGCGACATAATCTGCCTGCCCATCGGAGACGGCCCATTCCTTTACCTCGCAACGGTGTTGGACTTGGCTCGAAGCGGCTGGCGGGCTGGTCGATCGCCGACCACATGCGCACCTCGCCGGTCACCGACGCACTCAAGGCCGCAGCCTCGGTCCGGGGCGCCGACGGCCTGCGCGGGGCGATCTTCCACAGCGACAACGGGGCGCAATACGCCTCCAAGGAGTTCGCCCAGGTCTGCGAGGACCTCGGTGTGGACAGGTCACGCGGTGCGGTGGGCACCAGCGCGGACAACGCCGCCGCGGAATCGCTGCACGCATCCCTGAAACGGGAGACGCTGCAGGGGAAGAAGCGGTGGACCGGGGCGCGCGAGGCCCGGCTCGCGGTCTTCCGCTGGGCGACCCGCTACAACACCCGAAGAAGGCACTCCCGACTCGGCCAGATCAGCCCGATCGCCTTCGAGCGACGATCACTTACGCCGGCCACTGCCGCATGACAACCGGTGTCCACGATCAAGGGCCAAGGCCCCAGCGAATCCAGTCGTTCAGGCTTCCTCGTCAGCGAACCTTGTCGCTCTTCGGCCCGATGCCTTTGATCCTGGTCGGAGTTCCGTCCGGGGCGAACGAGTGGTGGAAGGTGAAGGCGTGCGGCGCGGAGCCGTGGTCGTGGAGGTGCTCCAGCCTGGAAACCCCGTCCTGCCAGGTGGGTATCACGCCGTCGGAGGCCCACCAGAACACGTAACCCGGGTGTCCTGTCCTCTCGAACCAGTCGTAACGCCTGTTCAGCGCCTCACGGTGCAGACCGGTGTAGATGGCGTCGAAGGCGGATCGCAGGTCGGTCCAGAGGGAGAGGGTCGCGGCCAGGGCGGTGGTCTCCACAGTGCGGCCTTTCCCGTACCAGGCCGGAACGGCAAACTCTCCCCACTCACCCCAGTCCGAGTCGAAATCCGTCCGTGCGCCCAGGCTGCGATCTGCCGCTTCAGCACGAGCGATATACCCGGGGTGCTGCCCGATCTCCCGGTAGACGGCCTCACCGCTCTCGTGGAACTCCCGTGTATGACGTGCGGGATCGGCGAGAGGTGACTTCAGGACGCCGAACGTGTACAGAGCAAGATGGGGCATGCGTCTCTCCCTGGTTGGGGGTGCCTGGTGTGGACCCGGTTCGGTGGCTTACGCATGGGCGAGGATTCGTGGGGCGTGACCAACTCATCCCTTCGCGGGTGGCTCAGCCTGAAGGAAGCCCTGTGCGACCGTGAGCGACCGCCGAAGACCAGGTGAAGGTAGCTGCCTCTGCGGGCCATGTCGAAGTTGCGTTTCCCCTGTCCAAGTGGCCTCTTGCACAGGCCCTTGCGGAGGCTTGGGCGGTGTCGCTGCCTGCCGTCGTGGAAGTCCGCATCGGCCCAGCGACTGCGGAGGAGCAGCATCGGCCGCTCCGCTCAAGCTGGTGGGCCGGGGCGACGCCAGCGGCGTCGACTGGATTGGAAGACGCGGCGACTGGGTCCGCTGTCAAAGGACCGACAGTTCGCCTGGGGCAGACAGGAAAGATCGCGGAAGGCGACGCCGTGCTGCGCCTGGCGATCAACCCGTTCTATCCCATGGCGCACCGCCTGGGCGATGTCCTCGTCGGGCAGGACGAGTGCGGAAGCCCGGTGGTGTTCATCGCGGAGAGCGCGGAGGCCGAGCAGTTCGGGCCGCTTCCGCCCGAGGTCGCCATCGCCCTCACCTGGCACGAGCCGGTCGACGCACCCCGCGTATGCGGCGCGCCGCGGCCAACCCCAGTGACCACTCGTATTCCTTCACCGCCGGGAGGCGCCCCTGCACCCGCACCACCCCCTCGGCCCGCCCACCCCTCAACCTTTCGGTGCCTACTGGGTCACGCCACGCCATCTCGCAGGTGACGACGGCCAGCTGACCCACCAGGTCAGCGCCACCCTTTCCATGCTGGGCTGGACGAACCTGACCATCGTCCGCGGACGCCGGGAGATCGACGAGCGGAGGAGGTCCGGCAGGTCCTGCGCAGCACCGTCCTCCACCTGCGCCCCGATACGCTGGCCTGGGCCCAGTGGGTCCTGGCGGACGAGCCGTTCCACCTCGGCGAGCTGCCGGTGGCCTGGCAGGTCTCCGCCCGCTCGCACGCCTGCGGCCCCGCGGTGTGGAATGCGTACTTCACTGGTGGCGTGCCGCACGAGGCCCTCTCGGATTTCCTTCTCGCGCTCGACGCGCGGCCCGAGCCCGCTTCCGGTTTCGACGGGCCCGACACGGTCCTGGCCGCGCTGGCGGACAAGGGCTGGGTGCTCGACATCGACGCCCCGGACACCGCCGCCGCAGAGCAGGGCTTCACCTCCGCCTTCACGCTGTGCTGGCTGCCGGCGCTCATCCAGGACGGCGAGCCGTCCCTCGAACCGGTGGGCCGGCAGGCATGGGCACAACCGGCGCTGGGCGGCTCAGCGATTCCCTCGCAGCGTTCCAGCGGCGGGTGGGCTCGCTGCTCCTGCCTCCTGACGAACCGTGCCATGGCGGATCCGCCCTGCTGTGGGCGCCTCGGGCCGCGCGAACCTGGTCACGGGGCATCGGCGCGATGCGGCGACCGGCAGGGCGCTGTGCGGACAGCACCTCGCCGGGCCCAACCCGGGCGCCCAGGGGTGCGCCCCGTGCCGGCGGCACCGGGAGGAGACCGAGGCCGCCCGCCAGACGTCCACCCTGTCCGCGATGCGGAAGGCCGCGAACGTCTGGGACCAGCGCCCGCTCGACGTCTACGGCGACCGGGCCGGCGCCCTGCGCCCCGGCGATGCCTACACCCGGCCCGACTGCGCCGACAGGCACCATGTCGCCACCGTCGCCGAACGAGGCCGGGGCAGCCACACCGACCTCCTCGTCCACCTCCCCGGCGAAGACCGCCTGACCGAGGTCCGCATACGACGCGACCGCCCGGTCACCGTCCAACGCCCCCTCACCACAACCGAAAAGCCCCCGCGAGCCAGGTGAGCATTCACCGGAGGACGTCGTAACTGCCGTGCCCGGCAGGCCGATTCGGCCTGCCGGGCACGGCGCGTTCCGGCTCCTGGCTGAATTCTGTCCGGTGGTCCAACGCGGCGTCGGCGAATCCGGACGGGCGCGAACCCTGTAGCGGATGAGGTCCTATTCGTCGCACGTTCGAGTGGGTGGCGGCCGAAGTTCCGTCGCTGACTAGCATCGGGACCGGCGAGGCCGCAACACCCCTTCGCAGGAGTGAGTGGGGGCTACTCCTGCGGGCTGCTACGGCGTTGGCCGGAGTCGGAGAGTGGCGGAGAGAGGGGCATGACGTCGTGCTCCTGTTTATTTTGGGTAAACGAAAACCGCATGGCCAGAACGCCTCGGCGTTGACCATGCGGAAATCTTGACAAGGGCTCCGGGGAAACTCCCATCTGAGTGAAACTGGGAAGTTTATTCCACGAATTAGTTTCCTGTATTCGGCTGCCTACTGTAACGACGCCACGAGTTCGCACCGATCATGCGCAGGATCGGCGCGAACCTGCACCAAACGGTAGGAGACGCTCAGGAGACGACGATGGTTGCGGGCTGATCTACCGTGACACCGTCGTAACCGCCGATGTTGCCTTCCACTTCGCCCGGTCCCGGCACCCAGGGAATGGTCACACCCGGTTCCTCTGGAGGGCTCCCCTCGATTGTGACGGTCCAGGGGTGTGGTGCTCCGTCGCACCTGAATCGGTTCGAGGGCTCCGTCCCGCTGATGAGATCGAAGTGAAGACCGAGGTAGTCCACATTTTTCTCGCTGAGGGTCACCACGACATCCTGCGTTTGCTGTGCCGGACTCGGAGTGCACGACGCCGTTCCGGTGACTGTCGCCTCAGAGATCGCCAGGTCGCCCTTGGCGTTGACGATGCTGTCGATGGTGAGGGTGTAGGTGTCGGCGGCGTGTGCAGGGCTGGCGGCGGTGCTGCCGACCGTGAGAGCGAGTCCGAGAATCGCAGCGCTGGCGTTTCTGATGAAAGGCAACGTAGTGCCTCCTCCACTCGGAGTGTCCGCCTGCACTCAGGCAGACACTGGCAGTGTGCTGCGGCCGTCGACACCAGCACAAGAAGGCTCCCGTACCTCGCATTTTCACTTAAACGTTTTCCGTTCCTGCGTGGAGTACAGACCCGCATCCCTGGTGGTCCCCTTGAGCTTGTTCCCTGCTGACCTCGGTGCGTCAGAGTGATGGCGGCGGGTATCGCAGGTCGGCGTTCCCAGGCGGTTTCGGCCGAGACTGGTGACTCTTGGGGGCAGAACCTCTGGCTCCTGGCTCCTTTTTCGGGCCCCGTGTGCCTCCTAGGTTGGACCGGCGTTCCGACCGAAAGTGATCTTGAGGTCGGAAAGGCGGGGTGCCAGGGTGATTCTGTTCAGTTCGGATCACTTTGTCAGGAGAACAACATGGACTCCCTCGCCACGTACAGCGGCACGCTGTACGTGCATTACCAGCAGAGCCTCGACGGCGCGGACACGCCTGAGGACCGGCGACCCGTCTCGCGCTACCGGATTCACACCGTGGCGGACGCCGAGAAGTACCGGACGCCGATCGTGGTGAACCCGGAGCGGGCGCAGCGGGTGAAGGCGGACGCGGAGGGTTTCGCGGCGTCGGTCGCGGACCTGGCCAAGCTGCTCCCGCAGGTGGAGTCCTGGCTCGGCGGGGGCGAGAACGCCCCGGTGAGCTCGCAGGAGATCCTTCCCTTTCTCGCCGAGGACGCTTTGGCCGAGTTCTCGACCGAGCGGCACCTGGGGCAGGGCGAGGCCGTCGAGACGCTGGGTGAGGAACTGGCGGCGTTCATCGACGCGGTCTCCCCGGCCGGTGAGATAGATGCCGGTCTGGTGTTTGACCAGTGGATCGAGAGCCGGACTGCCGATGACGAACCGCCCCTGGGCGCCCTGCTTCTGGCGCTGGCTCGTGACCCGCTGACCGGTCCAAAGTTCACGTCGTGGACCGGCGAGGGCGACAACGAGCCCCTCACTGCCGGTGAGGTGACCGCGCATCTCGACCCCAAGGCGCTGGCCGCTCTGGCGGCGAAGGCCGAGGTGAGTCCGGAGCAGGCCGCCGAGAACCTCGCCACGGAGATTCCAGCGTTCGTTGCCGCGTTCAGCGCCGAGGACGTCCAGGAGTTCAACGTGGCCTGTGAGACCGTCGATGGTCTCCTGCTGACCGAAGTCGGAGAGAGCGCGCTGGCGGAGGTGGAGAAGCTCATCGACCGGATCAGCCTGTTGGTCACCGAGGCCCTGAACGGCACCTACAGCCCGGACAACCTGAACGCGATCCAGCAGGAGATCCAGCAGGGCCTGGACGCGATCGACGCGATCGGGCAGCAGACCCAGTTCAACGGCAACTACGTCCTCGGCGAGGACCGGAGCTACAGCTTCCAGATCGGCACGAAGGACGGCAAGGCCGTGCTCATCACCACGCGGCGGATGAACACATCCACCCTGGGACTGACCGGCCTTGACGTCACCAAGACCATCGCGACGACCGTGGATCCCGATACTCCGCTGGTTCCCGCCGATCTCCCGCGGCCCGACCCGGCGGACGGCACCCTCGTCTCCTATATCGACAGGGAGGACGGAACCCAGCACTACGCGCTCCTCAAGGACGGCCACCACACGGCCTACCCCACGGGCGGCCCGGTCGACCTCCTGAACAACGGCAAGGGCTACCTCAACCCCCTCGCCACCCTCACCGCCGGCCTCGGCCTGCTCAACAACCTCCGCGGCCGGCTCGGCTCCTCACAGAACCGCTTCCAGTCCAACATCAACACCCTCAGCATCACGGTCACGAACCTGACCGCGGCCCGGTCCCGCATCCAGGACACCGACTACGCCGCCGCCACCGCCAGCTACATCCAGACCAACATCCTGCTCAAGGCCGGCCACAATGTCCTGGCCAAGGTCAACCAGCAGCCGCAGATGATCCTCATCCTGGTCCGAGACCTGTGAACCGGTTCAGGGACCAGCACTGGCCTTCACCCGATTCCGAGATTTCGAGAAGCAGCACCCTGACGCGCCGAACTCAGTAACCAAAAAGAAGCCGCAGCCCCAAGGCCGCCACACTCGATCTGGTTGGACTCGGGTGGGCTGCCCTGGGCCTGCGGTCACCCGCCACCGGTTCCGGCCTCACTGCGCACACCTTGAACTCCGGCATCCCCGACAGAGTCAAGTTAGGGCCCTTATGGCTCAAGGTTGTCCGGGGTGAGGGGCACCGAATCGTCCTTGCATCGGCACAGGAGGCCGACTGGTGATGGTCTCGCATTACGCTCCCGGGACCGGACAAGGGGAAGGGGGCATGGCCGCACTGGTAAGCAAGCAGAGCTTGGAACGGATGACCGTCGCTCCGGGGTGCTCAGATGGACATCGCGCCCTCGGAATGCCGCGCGTACGCGGTTGTGGTCGAGGCGGTCCGCAGCCTTCTTGCGCCAGGCCAGCCGCTCGGAGGCGGTCAGGCTGCCCCAGATGCCCTCGGGGATCGCGTTGTCCAGCGCGTGGTTGAAGCATTCCGTGCGGACGGGACACCGCCCGCAGAGCTGCCGCGCCTCGGCCATGGCCCGGTGGCCGCGGGGGGTGGGGAAGAACAGCCGGTCGGCTTCCGCAGGGCGCATGCCCTGGCACACGCCGCGCGCGTGCCAGCTGTGGTCGGCGATGGCGCGCAGGGCCGGGGGCGGGGCGTCGTCGGTGGTGATGTAACGCAAGGGTTCTCCGCAATGTGCCTCGTGAGGCCGGCGGCAGCGCGGCGCACCCGCGGGAGCGGGTGGCGGGCCGGGCGGCGGGGCAGGCAGGGCGCGGCGACGAGCGCCGCGCAGGAGGAATCGGTGGCGGTCCGGCGGTCAGCGGCGCTGGAAGCGGCGGTCCGGGCCGGTGAATTCGATATCGGTGCACATGCCGGACAGGCGGGACAGGATCCTGTCCCCGACCTTGTCGCGCAGGACCTCACGGCGCCCGGGCATCCCCGCGCTCTGGACCGGCGGCAGGTTGCTGGTTACCAGCGTCGGCAGGTGGTTCTCGCCGCGCCAGGACAGGAGCCGGAAGGTCACCTCCTCGGTCCACTCCGAACTCTTGGCGGCGCCCAGGCCGTCCAGGAGCAGCAGGGGCACCCGGGTGATGTCGCGCAGCATCCACTCGACATCGACATCGACACCGGGGCGCGGGCGCGCCTGGCCGTACAGGTCCGCGGCCGTGACCGCGTGCCAGCGCACCGCGCACCCGGCGGCGGTCAGCGACCGGATCGCTCCGTACGCCTGGTGCGTCTTGCCGGTCCCGGTGGTGCCACACAGCAGCAGCGAAGGCCCGCGGGCGATCACCCGTCGCCCGCCCCCGCCGTAGGCCGGGTTGAGGCTGTCGGCGTACGGCGACGTGGCCGCTGCGGCGATGGTGCGCACCCACTGCGCCACGCCGGGGTGGTCGGCAACCGCTTCGCGGAAGTCGCAGGGGATCCGGTTCTGGGCTCTTCCAGGGCCGGGGCCGGCTCGGGGGTCATGGCTGGGAGGGTGCGTGGAAGAGGGTGCCGGTGGGCTGCAGCCGTTACCGGTTGCGCTCGTCCCAGCGGGCCTGCGCCATGCCTCGCCCGAACGCGGTGAGGAGGCCGACGATCAAGCCGATGCCGACCGCCACCGGGAGCTGCTCGATGTCGCGCCCCAGCGCGATGAAGGCAACGGTGGCGACCGTGCAGATGATGATTCCGAGCGGCGTGGCCGGTATGCGGTACCACCATGGCGGGGTGTTGCTCACGCCCCTTCTCCCTGATCGGGGACGGACAGCGTCACGGCCGGTCGATGGACGATGATCCGTGTGTCCTGGGTCTGGCGCAGCAGCAGGTCGGGCACGTGTTCCAGGTCCCACTCGTCCGCCGTCAGGGTCAGCTCACGGGCCCATAGCCCGTCCAGCTCGTCTACCGCGGGCGACAGGGGGGCGCACAGGCCGGCGACATCCCAGAGGGCCTGGCGGAGCGGGCCGGTGGTGAGGTCGGCCGCCGCGCGCAGCGTTCCCGCGCACCCGGCCGGCCAGGTCGCCTGCTGGAGCCGGCTCGGCGCTCCGCGTTCACCCGGCGCCGGGGGCGCTGGGTAGTCGTAGGCGGGCGGCCCGATCAGACCGGCGGCTCGGATCGCGGCCCGGTCGCGAGGGCCTGCTTCCCACTTGCCGGCACGCCGTTCCTCCTGCACGACAGTCAGCGTGCGCAGGGCCACCGGGTAGGCCGGGTACCACCCCGCCGCGTTCACCTGGCAGATCCGGATCCGCCAGCAGCCCGCGGGCGACGTAGCCGACGCGGTCTGGCCCAGCAGCCGCACCCCGTACCTCTGGGCGCCCGGCCATGCACGCCTCCAGCACGAACCGCACCGTCCGCAGCACCTCCTGCACGCGGCCGTCCGGAGGCAGCGCACCCTCTTCCGGAAGGATGGTCCGGGGCACGTCACCCGCCTCCAGCACGCTCCCGCCGGAAAGAGCCTGTCCGGTAGTCAGTCGCGGGGGCGCTGAAACACCGGGGTGGCGTCGGCGTCGTACGGCAGGGGGGAGATCACGTCGGCGTAGGCCCGGTCCAGCTCCTGCCGTTGGCGTGTGGTGTGTGGGTTCGCGGGGCGTGCGGCCAGTGGCGCCATCTGTTCCTGGTGCGCCTCGGTGATCTTCTCGGCGGCCGCCCGTCGGTCGGCGTCGTCCGGTACGCGGGCCTGCTCCACGCAGGCCGGTTGCATGCTCTCCATGGGAGGCTTCTTGGTCATCGTTCGAAGATGTCATTGACGAAGGCGTTGAGGATCGAGCGGGTCTTCCGGGCGGCGCCGGTGTCGCCGATGCGGTCCGACGCTGTGACGGTGGTGTTCAGGGACTGGGCGGCGGCGATTTTCTGAGGGATCGGGAAAGGCTGGTTCGCGCAGTCCGCCGCCGCGGCGTTGAGGTCCGCCGAGACCTTGGTGTCGTCGGCGAGGGCGGTGATCGCGTCGCCGGCGGTGTCGGCGGTGTCCGCGGCGGCGAGGTCGACCTGCGCGGTCGCGATGTCGCCCTGGCAGGGTGAGGCGGCCAGGCGAACGGGTCCGGCGTGAGCGGCGGTGGCGCCCGCGAGCGGTGCAAGGACGAGGGCTGCGGCTGTGGCTGCGGCCGCGTACCGGAGTCGGGGGATTGACATCGGTGGTCACCTTCCGTGGGGCTGTGAGGGACGACATGCCGGCGGCGGGATCCACACACACGGCAACTGAGCATTGACCGTAGGCCGTGGAGCGCGCGTGGGCCGGGTGCCGACGGGGCGCGCCGGATCGTCCTGGGCTTCCCTCCGCCGGTGGGAGACGTCGGCCGAGCCGGTCAGGGTGGGTGCGGGCGGGATTCGCCGGTTCGGCCTTCGCCTGACCGGCGCAGTTCTCGCGATGGCATTCCTTGCGGATCCCGTGCGGACGGGCGTGGACTGGGGTGTCGGCACCGTGGGCGAGGGGCGAGTGGATAGGTTGTGGCTTCCGGGGCCGTGCCAGGCCGGACGTGGACCCCGGGGATCCTCGCCCCCTTCCCCCTGCCGCCCGCCCATTCGACGCGGATAGGTCTGCCATGCCCACCACACGCGTTCTCGACTCGACGATCTTCCACCGGGAAACCGGCGCGGGGCAGCCGATGGTCTTCCTGCACGGCAACCCAACCTCGTCCTACCTGTGGCGGCACGTCCTCCCGGGCGTCGGTGACCCCGGCCGCCGCCTGGCGCCGGACCTGATCGGCATGGGCGACTCGGGCAAGCCGGACATCGGATACACCTTCGACGACCACGCCCGGTACCTGGACGCGTGGATCGACGCGCTCGGCCTCGACGACGTCGTGCTGATCGGACACGACTGGGGTGCCACGCTCGCCTTCGACTGGGCGGCCCGCCACCCCGGACGCGTGCGCGGCATCGCCTTCACCGAACCGGTCGTGAAACCGATGTCCTGGCAGGAACTCCCCGAGACGGCCCGCGACCTGTTCCAGGCGATCAGGACACCGGGAGTGGGCGAGACCCTGATCCTGGACGAGAACCTGTTCATCGAGCAGGTCCTGCCGAACGTCGTCGCCGCAGGCCTCCCGGAGCAGGACCTCGACGCCTACCGCAAGCCCTACCCCGCCCGCGACAGCCGCCGGCCGATGCTGCAATGGGCCCGCTCGCTGCCCCTGGACGGGGAACCGGCCGATGTGGCCGCCAGGATCGAGCACCTGGACCGGTGGCTGGCCGCCGACACCGAGACCCCCAAACTGCTCCTGACCTTCGAGCCCGGCCCCGGCACGACGATCGGCCCGGAGATGATCAAGTGGTGTGCCGACAACATCGGCGCCCTGGAGATCGAACGACTCGGACTCGCCGGCCACGACGCCGCGGAGGACCAGCCCGAAGCGATCTCCGCCGCCCTCGCCGCCTGGGCGGACCGGCACAACCTGCGATCCGATGACGAGACCTGAGCCCACCCCACGCGCCCCGTGACCGCCCCCGCCATACCGGACGCCCGGTTCGATCCCGGCTCCACGGGGTGCGCCGCGGCCACTGGCGCTGCGCACCGTCAACGACATAGCCCGCAGAGCGGCCTGACCAACCTCGCGGCCGGCACCTGCTCCTTGTCCGGTGACTGCTGGGGACGGCCGGGTGAGAACTCATGGGCCGGATCGGAACACACAGCGCGGGGGAAACCGTTCTCCCCGACGACCGGCGGAAAGCCTCCCTGCCGCCGGGCCCTTCGCCGTCTCGGAACGACAACAAGGTTCCGGCGAGCCGTCCACGCCACCGGGACCTTCACCATCCCGCCCGGCCCCCTGGGAAGGCACGACCCCCGCAACCGTATTCACCCGTACGAGTCAACCGGCCGCACGCCCCGTCCCCGCCCTCCACGGGACGCCCCGGGCACCACAACTGACCTGACCACAACGTGCTGGCGCCTTGCCGTGTGCTGGTCCGAGAAGTTGACCGCGATCACCACACGATGCGCGAGGGCGCCTTCACGGACCGCGGTGACGCCATCCGCTGGTGAATAGCTACTGGCTCAACCGCACCGCCCCGCAGCTGCCTGCTCCGCACGCTCGCATCCGCCTTGCCCCGCTCCGGCCCGGCGCCCGGCCAGTCAGCTGTGGGCGGCACGCCGGAGCCGATCTCGGCAGCTTCAACTCCCGTTCAGATGAAGCAGTTTCGACGAACGTGTGCAGGCGCTCCGCTGACTGCTGTGCGTTCGAGCGCCTGATCGCCGACGCCGTCGCAACGCTCCCGGACACCGACAACTCCGCCGTGCCCATCAGGCGCCTCCCCGGCTCTCTGTCACCACCTGCGCCAGGCTGGGTGGTACATCCGGCTCCGGAACGCAAAGGGCGGACGTTGGTGCATGATGCCGCCTGCCCTCATGTCGGCGGCGGAGGAACCGAGCTGGGCACGATAGAGGTCCTGGACGCACTGATGCGAGAGGGCGCCCGTGCCTGCCGGGACTGCGACGCGACCACGTGCTTGTGCCCGCGCTCGAACTCGGCGACGGATACACCTGACAGGGCGTCGTTCGCTAGAGGGGGATGACGTTGGCCGCGACGGGGCCTTTTGGCCCCTGCTCGACCTGGTACTCGACCCGTTGGCCTTCTTCCAGGGTCCGGTATCCGTCGCCCACGATCGCTGAGTGGTGGACGAACACGTCCTGACTGCCGTCATCCGGTGTGATGAACCCGTATCCCTTGTCGTCGCTGTACCACTTGACCGTGCCGAAGTTGACCAGGGCGCGCAGATTCTGCGATGGGGCGGCGGCCGGCTGTCCGGTGGCGGCCTGGGCCGGGAGGGAGGCGCCCATCACGGTGCAGAGTGCGAGGGCAGGCGCGCAGATCAGGGCAATGGACCACGGTGCCCGGCCGCGCCGAGGCGAACGAGTCGTAGGTGTCTCTTCGGTGCCGGTTCCGTTGTTGCTTGCGGGGGGCTTGCTGTTCATGGGGAACCTCTTTCGGTTGGGTCCGGCGGGTCAGGTGCAGCTGCTGCTTTGTTCGGGACAGGGGGCGCGTTGCCGCGTCCTGGGGTGGGGTGTTGGCCGACGTTCGGTGGGACTGTGCCGGATGTCTGGTGGTGGTTTTGTCATGGGTTGGCTGAGGGGACTGCCGGGAGCGTGCCCCGCTGTTCTGCCGTGGCCGGTGGCGCAGAGGCTGGTCATTTCGCTGTGTGGCCATCGCTCCGGGAGAGCCTGTTGTGTCCGGTTGTTTCTATCGGGGTGTGGAGGGCCAGTACGGCAGGAAGTTCGGGAGCCGCTGGCCGGGCGGTGAGATGGGGAGCCACTGTGGTTTCAGCCGGGCGACATGCCGTTGATGGAGTAATCGGGGTTCGGGCTGTTTGGCGGCTCACGCTGTGCGTGTTGACCCGGTCCCGGTGGATCCGCCGGCCACAGTGACGGCGCCCGCCAGAACTGCCGCCAGCTCGGCCCGGTAGGCGCCGGCCTACCTGAGCGCCCGTTCGTGCCACGCGGGATCGTCCGTCGGCCGCAGCGCGTAGGTGCGGACGCCCTGCTCCTTCTGCCCGGTGGCCGCCGGGTACAGAGGGCATTCCACGGGCTGCGTGATCGCTGCCCACGCTTTCGCCGTCCAGCTCTGACGAGCGGCCCGGGGAAGCGATGCCCGACCCCGCACAGCTGTCGGCCGGAAGGCACTCACAGCCCGATCTGCGGCCGACGCCGACCTGGACTCGCTCGGGAATCCGAGCCGCGCCAGCTGGAGACAGCAGCGGCTTCCGTGCATCGGGCTCTGTTCCCGGAGCGGAGCCCGAACGATGTCACCAGGTAATGAGCGCATAGCCGGGGCCTGCGTCTCGGCCGGCCGACCCGAGGGCTCCGGCGGCTCCGCTGGAGCCGTCGTCGCCTCCTCCAATGCCGCCGGCCCCGTTGCCGCCGTCACCGCCGGTGCCGCCACTGCCGCCGTCACCGCCCCGCCCGCCGGCACCGGTCCCGCCGGGCGGGGTCATCGCTCCGACGGCACCGGTGCCTCCAGCGCCGCCCGCGCCCCCCGCCCCGCCCCAGCCACCGGCCTCGCCCGGACCGGAACCAGAGTTGCGCTTGCCCTCGCCGCCCGTGACACCCGCACCGCCTGCGTTGCCACCCTGCCCTGCGGATCCGAGGCTGCCGGACAGGGCTGTCTCGTTCGTGCCGTCGCAGTAGCCCGATGAGCTGTCGGGGTCCGCGGCGCCCCCGGTGGACGCCCCGCCCGGTGTGCCGCCCGCACCACCGGGATTCGTGACCCCGGTCCCGCCGCCGTCGCCCCCGCTGCCTCCGCCTCCGGCCGGGCCTCCCCCCGCCGGGTTGCCCTCAGCGGCCCCGCCGTGCGCTCCCGCCTCCTGAGAGTTGCGCAGATCAAACACGTCCACATCTGTGCCGCGCTGGGGTCCATATGCGGCCCGGAGTCCCGCTTTCCCGGTAGATCCTGACTTGCCGTTGGCCAGCAAAGATCCGCCGTTACCGCCCCCGCCCCCGGCCCCGCCGTGCCCCGGAAGCGACACCCTGGAGGACGTCAAGAAGTCAACCTCCAGCTTGTCACCGGGGACGACGGGAAGCGTGCAGGCGACATAGCCGCCGCCACCACCTCCGCCTCCGCCACCGCCACCGCTGCCCCCGGCCCCGCCACCGCCGCCGCCACCGCCCAGCGTGTCGGGGATCGCGAAGTTCGACCCGCCGCCTCCGCCTCCGCCACCTCCGCCGCCGCCACCTCCACCGGCCGCACCCGGTCCTCCACCGCCCCACAGGTACACGGTCACCGACGTCACCTTCGCCGGAACCAGGAACGTGCCGTCCTCGGTGAAGGGCATCTCGCGAACCGCCCGGGGGGAGATCCGCAGACCCTGGGCGCTTGCCGCTCCCGCGGGGGAAGGCGCGGCGATGACACTTGCGGTGGCGGCCAGGACGACGAAGGCCGCAGACAGGGCGGGAAGCCGCCGCGGCGCCATCGGGGCGGTGGATGACAACACTGTTCTCATGGGCTCTTCTCCTTGCTACGAGGCTGCTTCGGTCGTGCAGTGGTGGTGTGGTTGCCCCGGATGAAGCACACCGGCATGCCGATCACGGACCACAGGACCGCAGGGCTTTCGCAGGCATGAGCTCTCTGAACATCCCTGAGGGGAGCCATTGCCATGAGGGCACGAGGGCAGCGACCAGCCGCGCCCTTGCACGGATTTGATGGGTCCATGCCCAGGTCGGCACACTCACACGCCGCCGCCCCCTATGAGGGGAACGGCGCATCGATGCAAAATCCCCGGGAACCCGCGCCCCGCGCACACCGGGCCCACCAGCCCCCGCCCGAGCACGCACCGACGCCACGGCGCTCCCCGGCCGTCGCGGTGAACGGCGATCACGGGGGTGTCGACGAGGACCAGGGCATCGACCATGTGGACGTTCTCGCGGTGGCGCACGATCGCCACGGTGGCCGCTGGCGAGGCGCCCGGCTCCAGGCCATGTGCCAAGGCCACCGTGGTGATGGCCTCACGCAGCGGGACACGAAGGTCCAGGTGCTGTTCGCGGGCCGGTTGGGCGAGGAATTCCTCGCCCAGGGACTGGGCGTACCACCCGCCGCGCGGTATGTCGTCCGAGAGGGTGGAGACGCCGTCAAGGACCACGTGGACGTTGCCCGAGGGCGACGTCAGGATCCTGCCTTCGGAGGGACGGCCGCCGCCGGAACGCTCTCCTGTTGATATCTGCATGGGAATCCGTTTCTGGGCTCAGTGTGCGGGCTGCTCGGATAGCCCGGGGGCGCGCAGTATGCGATCCGGCTACGCCTTCACCAGCACCTTGGTGGGGGCGATGTCGACATACACCGGCAAGCGACCGGCCCCCTTCCGTGAGGCCGCGCTCTTGTGCGTGCGGTAGGTGACGAGTGCGGGGGCAACCGGGCGGCTCACGAAGACGTGGTCGATACGGCGCGGCCCCCACGGGTCGGGATCGCCCTGGCCGTCCGGCCAGTGCCCCACCGTCGGCTCATAGGGGGCGTTGAGGTGCGCCGCGGCATCGACCATGAATCCGCGCCGTAGCAGGGCGCGACTCGGACTGCGGTCGGCCAGGTTGGAGCCGTCCGCGATGTGCTCAGACAGGACCTGCTATTCGAGATCATCATGGTCCTGGCCCACGTACGGCGCGGCGTCGTAAGAGCGCATGCGCCCGTCTGCCCCCGACAACCTCGGTGGCGGAGACGAAGTCGCCGTCCATGAGGACGACGGCCGGCGCCACCCCGCCCGTGCGACGCAGCATCCCCTTGATGCGCAGGCATTCGTCGTAGCGCCATCTGGGGTGGAACGGGCCACCGTGGTAGCTGTAGCCGAGAACCGGCGTACGGGCGCCGATATCGAAGCTGACCGTGGTCAAGCCGTGCCAGAAGTCGGGTGCTCCGTAAGGGCGGTAGCTGCCGTCGACGACTGCGACGGTGTCGGGGTTCCACATCAACGCTGTCCACCAGGGCCGGTGGGTGTTGTTCGCCATTGCGGTGTTGTGCGGATAGGTCGCGGTCGCCGTCACCGCCGTGCTCAGGCCGCATGCGGCGGCGAAGTCGTGGACGAGAGCGGCAGCTTCGGACTCCCAGTCCTCTCGGGCCGTGGTCCGCTCGTCGACCACGATCTCCTGAACGCCGAGGATGTCCGGCGCGATCTCCCGCACGGCGGTGGCCCTGGCGTTCCACGCCGCGGATCCCCGGGCGGCCGGCTTGAGCTTGTACGCGTTGAGGTTGGCTATGCGGTCAAGGGTGCCTCTCTGGTGTGTGATGTGCCGCGGCACCGCGTGTGTGGTCGCAGAGGTGAGGCAGTAGGAACGGCGTTCAACGAGGAACTCGCTTCTGCGTGTAATTCGGACGTGGCATGGAGCTTTCAGGCGAGCGGCTGGACCGAACCATGGCGGGCGAGGGCCGCCCTCCGGGCACCAGTGACCGAATCGCTGGTGTTCGCGGTTTTGCGTGACGTGTTGTCCGCACGTGTGTGGGGGGTGTTCAGGACGGGTGGGTGAGGTCCATGTGCAGCGTCATGACGGCGTGGTCGGTCAGGCCGGCCTCGCGGGCTTCGTGGCGGTAGCTGCAGGTGAGGAGAGAGCCGGTGTGGGCGGTGGAGATGAAGGTGTGGTCGAAGCGGAAGCCGTTTCCGCTGCACCCGTACCAGGAGTGCGCGGCTTGGCCTGGGTGGAGGTGCCGGAAGGCGTCGGCCAGGCCGGCGTCCTTGAAGTTGTCGTAGAACGTGTACTCCCACTCGCCGAACACCCGGTGTGGGGGCTGGTGGCCGCGTTCGATGACGTTCAGGTCGCCGGCGACGATCACCGGCATCCCGGGGAAGAGCGCGGGCAGCTTTGGCAGCGCCTCTGTGACGGCTTCCTGGAACGCCCGCTTGGCCTGGTTGCGGCGCTCTTTGGGGCCGCGTGAGGGCACATACAGGCCGAGGAGTCCGACGGTGTGGTCGCCGATGGTGACGCGGGCTGCCGGGGCGCGGTGGGGCAGGTGCGCCACCGGGGTTTCGACGGATTCCGCGTTGCGGGTGCGGCAGGCGATGACGGTGCGGTAGTCGGGGGTGTGGGGCTGCGGGGCGATCACGGTGGCGTACCCGCGGTCGGTGAGTGCGGTGACGAGGGCGTGGCTGCCGTGGGTGGGGGAGACCTCGGTGAGGACGACGATGTCGGCGTCGTCCTGGTCGGCGAGCCAGGCGGCCTGGCGGCGGGAGCGTTCGGGGGAGGCGTGCTGGGCGTTGAACAGCAGCAGCCGCACGGAGTCGTCGGCCGGCTGGCGTGCGGGCGCGGCGGGGGCGAGCAGGGACAGCTGCTCGGCGGGGGAGGTCATCGGCTGGTGCCCTTCTCGTCGAGGGAGACCTCGCGTGGCGGTCCAGGAGGCGATGGAGGTGTCCGAGGGGTGTGGTGCTCTTGCCGCCGATGAAAGGCCCGTTGAGGCAGATGATCAAGCGTCTCTCCGTCGAGCTCGGGGCTGGTTGTCGTGGTGTGGCGTCAGAGCGTCCGGTGGTGGTCCACGAAGGGGTGTCAGGAGTTGGCGGTGGCGTGTTGCGGGGTGGAGAGCAGCTGTTGCTGGATGAGGCTCAGGCCGTGGTCGAGTTCGGCGGGCGGTTCGGAGAGGTTCATCCGCAGGAATTGCCGCCCCGGATAGAGGGCCTGCCAGGCTGCGGTGGTGCCGCCGTGGACGACGGCGGGATTGAGCCGGAGCCCTTGCCGGCCGCTGTGTCGCACCCAGCGCAGGAAGTCGCCTTGTTTCTCCTGGAGTTCAGCGAACGCCGAGTACCCGGCTGTCGGATCCCCGGCGGTTGGGCTCTGATGGACGATTTTCACCGGTGAGTCCGCGCGGTCGAGCCGGTCCATGTTGCGGCGGAACCGGCTGGACATCGCCGCTAGATGCCGGCGCAGCCGCTGGTAGTCCAGGAGGCCCGGCAGGTCCGGCAGGCCGGCCCGCTTCGCGGTGTCCTGCGCCCGACAGACGGCCAGCTGGATGGCCTCGTCCTGGGGGGATTCCAGAACGGGGAGAAGGGACGCGTACAACGTCATGACGATCTCAGCGACGGGGCTGCTGTTGGTGGCGATGCGTTCGAAGTTGTCGCGGCCGAGGTGGGCAATGAGGTCGGTGTTCTTGGAGATGACGGCGGCTGCGCGCAGGCCGGGGATGGAGAGGTCCTTCGACGCGGTGATGATGAGCGCGCTCTCCCGCAGGTCCAGGCGGGACAGACGCTCTCGCAGCTTCACGCCCGGGGGTTGTCCGGTGGCGCTGATCTGGAAGGGGACGTCCAGCAAGGTGAAGTCGGGGGCGGGCCCGGCGGGCAGGTTGTGGCGGACGCCGGTGATGCCGTTGGGCATGACCTCGACCAGGCAGGAGCGCTCCGCTGTGGCGCCGGTGGAGTGGAGGGTGCCGTCGTGCCGGTAGTAGCCGGTGATGGGGGCGCCCCAGCGGACGGCGGACTGGTCGAAGGCGTAGTAGTTCGGCAGGGGCAGGGTCAGCCCGTGGCCGGTGGCCGCGAGGTGGGCGATGGCCAGGTTGATGGCTTCGGTGCCGCCGCGGGGGAAGAAGACGTCGGCCGGCTCCAGGCCGATGCGCAGGTGTGCGCCGAGGAGTTCAGCGACCGCGGCCCGGGTGCCTCCATGGAAAGGGTCCGCGTAGCTGGAGAACGCGCCGCGCTGGACGAGGCGGTACATCAAGTCGGCGAGGTAGCGGCCGAGGACCGGGGAGGGCGGGAAGCGGTTGCAGCCTTCCCCGATCTCGAAGGCGCTCGCGGGAGCGCCGTCGCGGAGGGCGCCGAAGGCGGTCAGGCAGTCGGCTTGGGCGGTGCTGGGCATACGAGTGCTCCGGTGCGCCAGGCCGGGGCGCTTCCGGGCTTCCGCGTTGCGGACGGGAGTGAGGCTACCGGATCACGTTGGCCGCAGGGCAAGTTGTGGGCAAGGGCGGCACTTCCCGGATATCTTGGCGGGCCTGCCGCGGCAGCGGGTCCGGTTGGAGGAGGAGGCGTCCGGCGGACGCGAGGTCGGGGACGTCGGTGTGTTCGTCGCGCCGGACCCAGATGGCGTCGATGCCGGCGCGGGTGGCTCCCTTGATGTCCGCGTCGGGGTTGTCACCGATCATCACGAGGCGTGCGCCGGGCGGGGCGGCGGCGCGGGCGAGGCGGAAGGCTTCGGGGTGGGGCTTTTCGTGCCCGCTCGCGGCCGAGTTGACGACCGCGCGCAGACGGGAGGTGAGGCTCAAACTGTCGAGGATGTCGGGGAGTTCGGGGACGTGGTTGGTCAGCAGGACGTGCTGCCATCCGGCCTGGGTGAGGGTGTCGAGGACATCGAGAGCCTGGGGGTAGAGGCTCCAGGCGGTGCGGTCGGTGTAGGTCCGACGTGTGGCGTGCGCGGCTGTGGCCGCCTCCTCGTTGTCCATGCCGAGGCCGGTGAGCGCGGTGGCGACCACCTGCGTGACGTGGTCCCACCACGCGTCCGGCGCGTTGAGGTGGGGGTGGGGCAGGCAGGGTTCGTGCCACGGGAACCCGCGGGCGAGGGCATCGAAGATCTGAGGGAAGGTCCAGGTGTGGTCGGGCTGCTGGACATCGAGGATCTCCAGGAGGCACTCGGCCCAGATGCCGTGGCGGCGGTGGCCGAGGGTGCCATCGAAGTCCCAGACGGCGATCAACGGGCCGCTCACCACAGGTCCAGCGTTTCGAGAACGGCCGGGGCCGCGGGGAGCGGGTCGGTCGCAGTGGCGGTCAGGAGCCCGTCGGGCAGGTCGATCTTGCGGTCGAGTCTGATCATCTCGCGCCACTGCCGCGCGCGCCCCCACTGCTGGGCCCAGGCCGGGCGCAGTTCCGCGGCGGGGACGGACTCCAGGCTGCGGTGGCCGGTGAGGAGCCGGGCGGCGGTCTTGGGACCGATGCCCCGCACGCCCGCGATGTTGTCGGCCGGGTCGCCGGTCAGGGCCCGGTAGTCCGGCCACTGCCGGGGGGTGACGCCGTAGCGGGGCGGGATGTGCGCGGCGGTGGTGTAGCGGCGTTCGTCCTTCACTCCGGTGTTCAGCAGCCGCACGGCCGGGTCGTCCAGGAGCTGGATGAAGTCCTTGTCGCCGCTCATGACGTCGACCGCCCGGCCGACGGCGCGGGCAGCCTGGGTGAGGGTGGCGATGACGTCGTCGGCCTCGCACCCGTCCTGCTCGATCCAGCGGACACCGCTGTGGTCGAGCGCGGTCTTGACCAGGGCGAGCGATTCGATGAGGCCGGGCTCGGGCGCGGGCCGGTCGGCCTTGTACTGACTGTCGGTGGCGGCGCGTGGCAGGGCGCCGTCTTCGGAGTCGAAGACGGCGAAGATCTCGAAGCCGACCGCGTGCTGCGTCTGCGCCTTGCGCAGGAGGGCGGCGAATCCGAACACGCCGGTGCGGTCGATGGTCTTGTCGCGGTTGTGGATGCGGGCGGCGAACCCGAACCAGGCCCGGTGGAGCAGGTGGTGGCCGTCGACGAGCAGCAGGGGCACGGTCATGGCGCGGTCTCCCGGGGTGCTGGCGTGCTGGTGGGGGCCTGTGACCGCAGCGTACGGGCATCCGGTAGCGGATGGCCGACGAGATTATCCAGCTCCTGGCCGGCCGGGCGCCACGCGCTGGTCAGCAGCGTGGCGAGGTGGGTGGCGGCGTCGCGTTCGGCGTGCACCCGCCGGTGGGCGTTCTCCCGCATCTGTCCGCGTCGCTGGTCGGGCAGGGCCAGGGCACGGCGCAGCCCGTGGGTGAGGGCTCCGGGGGTATCGGGCGCGTAGAGGAGTCCGTTGTGGCCGTCGATGATCTGTTCCGGGAAGCCGTCGCGGCCCGGGGCGAGGGCGATGGCGCCATGGTGCTGTGCCCACAGGCCGGTTTCGAAGACGATGTTGGCGAGGGTCTCCCCGCGGCTGGGTACGGCCATCACGCGGGTCGCGGGCAGCGCGGCCAGGGCGCGGGGCAAGGTACGGCTGTAGCGGCCGATGAGCGTGGCGGAGAGCTGAAGTTCGGCGGCTCGGGCCTGGTAGCGCGGCAGGAGTGCGGCGCGTTCGTCGTCGGCGGGCACCACGATCATCGCGAGGTGCACGTGGTCGCGCAGGGGCGCGACCGCGTCGATGAGCAGGTCGAGGCCCTTGGTGTGGTCGGTGCGGCCGACGGCGGCGATGACCGGCCGGTCGGTGGGGATGCCGAAGCTGCGTACGGTCTGCTCGGCATAGAAGGCGGTGGGCGCGGTGAGGTCGGCGGAGGCCAGGTGCAGGCCGGAGGGCCAGGGCAGGAGCCGGCCGGGGTCGAGGCCGTAGTCCTGCTGCAGGTGGCGGGTCAGGTAGGTGCCGATGCCGGCCACCCAGATGTGGGTGCTGCGGGAGGCGGCGCTCAGCGCGTCCTGTTCCCAGGCGAGGCGGTCGGGGTCCGGTTGGGGGCGTTCGGTGATCTGCGCGGTGGAGAACAGGGCCAGGAGGACCTCGATCCGCTCGCCGGGCTGGACGCTGTGGGCGAGTCCGGCGAAGGGGGTGTCGACGCCGATGGCCAGGACCCGCTTGTGGGGGCGGGCAAGGTCGCGGGCTGCGGTCGCGGCCTGCTCGGAGAGGGTCTGCCAGGCGGCGGGCCGCCACATGGGCCGGTGGGTGTTGTAGGGCAGGGCGATGACACGACCGCCGAGCCCTTCGACGACCTGGCGGGCGTGGGCGAGGTCGGCCGGGTTGTAGCCCCAGGTCGCGGGTCCGGGTTCCGGGACAGCGAGATAAGGGGTGAACGGGCCGGCTGCCTGGGTGAGGCGCGGGTGGTGGTGGGCGAGGGTGGCCAGGAACGTCTTGGTCTGGCGGCCGATGCCGTTGGTGTTGTTCGCGATGCCGTTCACCGCGCAGTACAGCAGCGCGTTGCCGTGGGGCATGAGTGCTCCTGTTCGTCTGTTCGTCAGCCGGCGGCGTAGAGGTCTTCGGGATTGGGCCGCCAGATCTTGGACTTGCCCGGTGCCGGGCTCATCCCGTGGGCGGCCAGGGCGCGGGTCAGGTGCTGGTAGGCGTCGTCTGCGGCGGCCGGTGTGGGGCAAAACAGGGTGTAGTTGTCGGTCATCCGCACGGCGGCGAGGCCGGTGAGCTGATGGTCGACGGGGGCCATCCGGAGGTTGGTGAGCATCGGGCTGAGGCCGCTGCCGGGGGCGAGTGGGTCCGGCAGTGCGGCCAGGATGCGGCGCAGCAGGGCCAGGAGGGTGCCGTCGTGGACGAAGCGGGCCACCGAGGAGACGGCGTCTTCCAGGCCGACGCCCCGGGAGGCGGCGGCCACGTCGATGTCGGCGACCCACGGCAGGCCGGAGTCCAGGTGACGGGCGGCGGCGCTGATCGCGAGGGGGCGGCCGGCCCGCCGGTGCCAGCCGAACATCCATGGTGGGTAGGCGTCCCGTTCCAGGACGGGTTCGACCGCGTTGCGCAGGGCGCGGTGCACGATGCGGTCTTCGACGGTGGGGACGGCGACCCGGTAGTCCTTGCCCCAGGCGTGGAAGGCGACGAGGCGGGTCGGTGAGGGGCGCCACGATCCGTCGGCCAGGCGGGCGGCGAGGGCGTTGAGGCGGGCGGGCATGTCCTGGCGGAAGGCCCGCCAGGACATGCCGTCGGCGCCGGGGGCGCCGGTGCGGCCCATGCACTGGCGGGCGGCGCGCTTGAGTGCGCGCTCGCTTGTCACCTGCCGCATCAGGGAGTGCGCGGCCAAGCCGCCGCTCATCGTGTCCCGGCGGTGGTGGCGCGCACGAACGCGCCCGCGACCGCCTCCGGGGTGTGGGCGGCGACCTGGTGCGGGGCTTGCCGGGCGGCGGCGTGGTAGCCGTCGTGGTCCTCCAGCAGTTCGGTCAGCGCGCGCCACAAGGCGGTGGGCCCCGCGTCCAGCGCGGTCATCCGTCCGGCGGCGCCGGTGAGTTGTGGCAGGTGTCCGAGGCCGTAGCCGACGACCGGGGTGCCGACCAAGAGGGCTTCGGCGGCGACGTTCCCGAATGTCTCGGGGCTCGTCGAGCTGATGACGGTGGCAGCCGCCTGGGCGAGGAACGGCGGCACCTCCTGCCAGGGAAGCGCCGGGCGGATCTCGACGCCGGGCAGGTTGTCGGCCAGGGCGCGGCACTGGTCCATGACCTGGTCCTGCATGCCGGGCCAGTACTCGAATCCGGCTGCCGCCAGCACGATCTGCACCGGCCGCTCCAGGCCGGCGGGGAAGGCGCCGAGAAGTTCGGCGATGCCCTTGTGGGGTTCGGCGCGGGCCACGATCCGCACGGGCCCGCGGCGGCGGAGTTCTTCGCGCGCGGCTGGGGACGGTGCCTCGGCCGTGTGCAGCAGAGCGTTGGGCAGGGCGTGCCAGCACCGGGTGTCCACGCCCGCGTCCGCCAGTTCCTTGAGCATGAACGCGGACACGGTCAGCACGGTGTCGGGCCGGTGGTGAAGGCTCTGGCGGAAGGGGGCGTCGGTGCGCGGGACGTGGACCATCAGCGCGGTGCGTACCGCGGGCGGTGCGGGGCTGAGATAGCCCAGGCCCCACACCGCGTCCACCCAGCACACCAGGTCGACGTCGTGGGCGGCCAGAAGCTGCCGGACTTCCGTGGCGGCGGGGCCGGGATCGGCGAGCTGCACCATCAGGTCCTCCTCCCGGGCCGGGCGCGGGAGGGCGATCGTGGCAAGGCGCAGCAGGTCCGGACCGTCGTCGCCAGTGCCGGGGCCGGCCGCGATGATCAGCGCGCGGTGGCCGAGGCCGCGCAGGCCGCGGGTGAGTGAGGCGATGCTGCGCTCGATGCCGGCGGGCTCGTCGTGGTTGTACGTCAGCAGGACGAAGGCGACGTTCACGAGGTGCTCCGTTCACAGGGAGAGTGAGGGGCGGGCGGGGTGTCGCGGACGAGGCGGAGGCCGATACCCGGCGAACGCAGCCCGGGTGGGGCGTCGTGGGCGCAGGCGGCGTACTGGGACAGGGAGTGGTAGGAGCCGCCGCGCAGCAGCGCGATCCCGTCGCGCCGCCAGGGGGCGGTGGTCCACTCCCAGACGTTTCCGGCCACGTCCCACAGGCCCTGTGGCGTGCGGCCGGCGGGATGGGCGTGCACGGGCGTGGTGTGCCCGGGGCCGCTCGCGCGCAGGTTCGCGTGCTGGGCGCTGGGCTCGGCGGCGCCCCAGGGGTAGCGACGCGAGCCGCCGCCGGCCATCCATTCCCACTCGGCCGACGTCGGGATCCGTCCCCCCAGCTCGGAGGCCAGCTCGGCGGCTTCATCGAGGCGCAGGCCCGTCAGGGGCAGTCCGTCCGCGGTCAGCGGGGTCGCGGACCACCACAGGACGGCAACCGGTTGGGCCCGGTGCCATTCTCCGGCCGGAACTCGCCCTCCCGGTAGGCGAATCCACTCCACGGGGTCCGTGGCGGGCGCTACCGTGGAGGGGCCCCGGACAGCAGGTACGTTCCCCTGCGGCCTCACCGGCCCGCGCACCAGCACACGCGGGCTCGTCGCTGGCGAAAGACGGCCCTGTCCGGGCGCAACCACCCTCACGCCCGCCCGCCGGGGGCCGCGAGCATCACCAGGCGCGTTCCCAGCGGGCTGTCCCCGCCGAACGCACCGCCCAGGTTGTAGCTCAGGGTCCGGGCCTGCCCTTGCTTGACCCCGCGCATGCTCATGCACAAGTGCTCGCCCTCGGCGACCACGCCCACGTCCGGGGAGCCGGTCGCCTTGCCGGTGTCAGCGGCGACGCCGTCCACGATGCGCTCCTGGACCTGCAGTTGGTGGGCGTGCGCAGCGACGATCCGCGCGAATTTCGACAGGCCCAGGACCTGGCCGGCGGGGCGGTAGCCGATCGTGATCTCCAGCTTCATGGGCATCAGATGGTGCTCGCACAGGCTCCAGACGGTGATGCCGCGCACCACGACCAGCTGGTCGGATCCGGCCGTTAACTCCTGCGCGAAGACCGTGTCGGTGCGCCCCGGTTCGTGATCGAGGAACTCCGACCACCAGGCGGCCACCCGCTCCGGTGTGTCTTTGAGGCCAGGGCGGTCGGGGTCTTCGCCCAGCGCGAGGAGCAACTGCCGGTAGATACCGGCGACGAGGGGGACATCGACCTGTGCCTGCGGGGCGGGGGCGGCTGTGCTGTGAGGTGTCATGCGGTCGCCTTCGGGTTGGTCCGTGCTCCGGCACGGAGGATGGAGGGGGCGTTGGGGCCTTCGTGGAGCAGCAGGTCCAGGGCGCTCAGGCCCGGCATCCAGCCGCGCGCGCTTCCGTAGCGGGGGTGGGTGTAGGTGGCGGTCTCGACGCGGATGCGGTGCTCGGCCAGCAGTGGGTGGTCGAGGTAGGCGGCGGCTCCGGTTCCCACCCGCAGCACGGTGGCATCCCGGCGGTGGCACAGGTCGACGAGCATGGCCGTCTGCCCTCCGCGCGGCCTGAGGGCGGAGGAGTTGACCAGCTGCACGGGGAGGCGGAAGGCGTCCAGCAGCAGCTGGAGCAGCGCGTGGTTCAGCTCCGCCAGCCGTTGCCACGGCCTTTCGTAGAGGTGCTGGAGCGCGCTGCGGTGATCGCCCCAGTACGGGGCACGGGCGTAGGTCTGGGTAAGGGTGCGCCAGTGCCGCGCCGCCCAGGGCTCGTCGGCCACCTCGACGTCCGTGATGCTCTGGCCGAAGCGGCGGCGCACCGGGACGGTCAGCCGAAGTGGCTGGGGCCCGGCAGGGTTGCGGACGAGGTTGCGGTGCTGCCAGCCGCGTTCGCTGAACTGGACGTGGTCGAGCAGGACGAGTTCGTCCACGCCGTCCAGCAGCCGGGAGAAGTACCCCGGCCAGGGCAGGTAGGCGGGCTGATGGGCGACCAGCACGCGGGGGCCGCCCATCACCAGGCCATCCGGTACGGGACGAACGCTTCGGCCCGCTCGCAGCCCAGGGCCGCGGCGGTCGCGGTGTCGATCGCGCGGATCCGGTCCAGGGAGCGGGGGTGGCCGGGGTCGCGCATCTCGCCGGCGTAGCAGTTCAGGGCCTTGTCCTTGAGCGCGGAGCTGGCGGTGATGTCCACCAGCACACTGGCGTGCGGGCTGCGCGGGCTCCAGGCGTGGTCTTCGGGACCGCGGAAACCAAGGACCAGGCGCGGGACGTGCCGCAGGCCGCCGGTGGGGCGGGCTGCGGCGTAGCAGCCCTGGTGGGCGGCCTGGTGGTCTTGGTGCACGGCGCCGGCGGCCGGGATGAGCATGGCTTCGGGGCGCAGCTCGGCGAGGGAGAGGGCGTGTCCGGCTTCGAGAAGCCGGACGAGTTCGCTCAGGTGCGCGCCGAGGTTGCGTGCCCGGTGATCGTCACTCCAGGCGATGTCCCGCCCGGCGACGCCCAGGACGTCGCAGGCCATCTCGAATTCCGCGCGCCGTCGGGCGGTGTTCGTTGCGGCGCCCCAGCGGGGCAGGGTGACGCAGGCCAGGGCGAGGACGTGCACTTCGATGCCCGCTTCGGTCAGCCGGGCGATGGTGCCGCCGGCACCGAGGGTTTCATCGTCGGGGTGGGGCGGGACGGCGAGCACGCGGTCGCCGGGTTCCAGGCCGAACATGTGGCCTGCCTCCTGATTTTCCGTGGAAGGGACGGGCGGGCAATGCCCTAGCGGGGCAGGCCGGTCGGCCGTGCGGACCGGAGCCGGGCGAGCGGGGGGAGCGGCTCGGCGGGCGAGCCGGGGTCCTTCTCCCAGGGGAAGTGGACCCAGTCCGCCACGTCCCAGCCGTACGCATCGACCGGGAAGGCGGCGCCCTCGTTGCGGCACAGCACGGCGGTGCGGACCGTGGGCGCTTGCGGGCGTCGGGCGAGGGAGCCCACGAGAGCCTCCAGCGTCGCGCCGGTGCCGCAGATGTCGTCGACCAACAGGAGCCGGCAACGTTGAGGGAGACCGGCGAGGGCGCGTTCGTTGTGCTCAACGTCCAGTGCGACGCGGCCGGTTGCGCTCTGCCGGATGTCATCGCTGGTGTTGTGCCGGGCCCGCACGATGACCACGGGGACGTGGAGCTGCTCGGCGACCAGCTCGGCCAGTTCGACGCCGCCGCGCGCGATGCCTACCACCGCGTCCGGGGTGTGAGGGCGCTCGTTGTGGGCGATGAGACAGGCTGCGGACAGGAAGTCGTTGCGGGTCAGCTGCCAGATGCGGCGGCCTTGGAAAACGCGGGCAGAGGAAGGAGTCACGGCCAGCTCCAGGAGGTCAGGACGGCATGGATGTCGTCGTGTCGGGCCATCGGGTCGGTGATGATGTGGGTGACGGGCAGGGGCAACGGGCCCAGCGCCTCCACGTAGTCCGGCTCCATGAGCAGCAGCGCCTCCCGCGCGGGGTGCCGGGCGAGATGGGTGGCCAGCCGGCCCGGCGCCCGGCGGCGCACGACGGCCGCCCGCTCGGCGGTCATCGGCTGCTCGTAGGTGGAGATGAGGGTGTCCGCGGTGATCAGCCCGTGGAGCGCGGAGAGCACCAGAACGTGGGCACGGTGAGCGGAGCTGCTCGCGACGCGGTCCCTGACCAGGGGGACCACCCAGCCCTGGTAGAGGTCGAGGGCGGGCACGGGGGCGGAGGTCACGGCCTTCTCCTCGCAGCAGGCCACGATCACCAGCCCCTCGCACGCCATGCGGTCACCGGCCACGCTCGTCACCCCAGATCAGCACGTGCAGCCGGGTGCTCAGGTGCCAGCCGCGTTCACTCACCGGCCCGGCCAGAGCCCGCATCCCGACCAGCACCGCATCGGCGGTGGTGCCCTCCGGCATCACCCAGACCGGATCGAGCCCGTACGCCGTCTCCAGCGCCGAGATCTCCGCCAGCTCGACCGACGGGTCCTTCACAACGAACTTGAACCGGGCCAGGCCAGACTCCTGGAACGCCCGCAGGGCCGCGGGGACGATGCGCTTCCCGTGCGGCATCCCGGCCCCGAACACCGACAGCTTCGGGGACACGTTGAACCGGACACCGGCGTCGACCAGTTCCCGGGGCGGCACGAGCGTGCCGTTGGTCTCGAACTCCACGTCCTTGCCCGCTGCCCTGAGGCCCAGGGCAAGCGGCACCACGTTGCGGTGCAGCAGCGGTTCACCACCGGTGAGGACCACCAGCTTCTCCGGCCGCCCCAGCGCCCACGCCAGCAGCTCACCGACCACCTCGCG
Source organism: Streptomyces pinistramenti (assembly GCF_020564935.1). Taxonomy (GTDB): domain Bacteria; phylum Actinomycetota; class Actinomycetes; order Streptomycetales; family Streptomycetaceae; genus Streptomyces; species Streptomyces pinistramenti. The sequence goes on along the minus strand of NZ_JAJCXB010000013.1, from coordinate 4,122 downwards.
CTGCGACTCCCGGCGCAGGTCGAAACGGCTCGCATCCCAGGTGTAGGGGGTGTCGCAGCCGCGGCAGGACTCGTTGCAGCCCGCGAACCGCACAAACATGGCGCCCACGCCCGTGCTGGGGCCTTCGCCCTGGAAGGTGCCGGCGAACTTCTCGGTGACCGGCAGCGTGTCGGCCGCGGAGGGCAGCGTGATCTCAACGTCCGTCATGGCGCCGTCCTTCGAACTCGGCCCAGCTGGTCTCCGTCTCCGACACCCGCACCCGCACGCCGCGCCCGCCAGGGCGGAACACACCCCAGTCCTCCAGCCAGCGCACAAGGTGGTGGGCCAGCAGTTCGGACGTCGGGTTGAACTCCACGGCGTCGTTCAAGACCTCGCCGTGGAGCGTGGTTTCGAGGTAGCGGCGCAAGAGCCCCGGCACGCCGGCAGCCCTCGCGCCATCGGCGCCCCCGGGCGGGATGGTCACCAGGTAGGAGTGCCCGTGCAGCCGCCCGCACGGGTGACCTGCCGGCAGGCCGGCCAGACGATGGGACGCCTCGAAAGACGCTGCAGCGCCGGCCGGAGGTGCTGGCGGGCGGCCGGTGCGGATCCGTATCCCTTCGAGCACGGCGGTGACCTCACCGGGCAGGTGTCGCTGGGCCCACTCGGTCAGATAGCGCCCCAGGCCCTCGTCGCTCGCGTCCGGCAGGACGTTACTGAGGTACCGGTGATCGAGGACCTCATCGATGTGCCGCTTCACGCCGGCCAGCGCGCCGAAGTCGACGACGAAGCCTTCCTCGGACAGCTGCGGGGAGGCCATGACCGCCTCGGCCACGAACGAATGCCCGTCGAAGCGCCCGTCCACCGTGCGCGTCGCCTCGAAACGGAAGGTCTTGCCGATCCGCCAGCTCCCGCCGCTCATGCGACCTCACCGCGCTCCGCGTCGGCCGCGTAGGCGGTCGGATCGTCCAGCCCGGCAGCGGCGAACGCCTCACGGCGCTCCACGCACGTCCCGCACCGCCCGCAGTGCACGGCGCCGCCCTTGTAGCAGGACCACGTTAGGGCGAACGGAACGCCGAGCTGGTGGCCGCGGGCGGCGATGTCGGCCTTCGTCCACTCCAGGAACGGCGCTTCCAGGCAGAAACCGTCCGCGAGGAACCCTTCGTTCCCGGCCCGGATGGCCAGCTCGGCCTGCCGGTAGAACAAGGGCCGGCAGTCCGGGTAGATGGTGTGGTCGCCCGCGTGCGCGCCGTAGGCCACACAGTGCGCCCCGCGGGAGACCGCGACTCCGGCCGCGATACTCAGCATGATCATGTTGCGGTTGGCGACGACCGTGGACCGCATCGTCTCGTCGCTGTAGTGCCCGTCGGGCACGGGCACCGTGTCGTCCGTCAGCGCGGACCCGCCCAGGAGCCGTCCGACGCCGGTGAGATCCACGATCTCGTGGGGCACCTCCAGCAACGCGGCGATCTTCGCCGCGAAGTCCAGCTCGACGTGATGGCGCTGTCCGTAGTCGAAGGACAGCATGGTCACCGCGCTGCCCCGGCTTCGGAGCTCGTAGGCGGCCACCGTGCTGTCCATGCCGCCCGAGGCGATGAGCACCGCTTGACGCGGCGGGTATTCCTTCATGATCGTGTGCCCTTTCCAAGATCCCCGGCCGGTGGCCGGGCAGTAGCGGAACTACGGGGCGAGCAGCCGTTGGCACGGCTGAAGGGAGGCGGCGACCGGCCAGCGCCGGCGCGGCGCCATCGCCGCCTGGTAGTAGTGAGCCGCAACAGGGCAGGATGAGGCATCCGTGAGCGGCACTCACTCACGCTCACCTTCAACTCCGTTGAGAAAGTGGATACATGGGGGACCAGTCCGAGACCCAGCGCGAGACGTTCGCCGCCGAGCTGAAGCGCTTCCGCTCCATCCGAGGTCATTCGAAGGCGGGGCTCGCCAGAAAGCTGGGCATCGACCCGTCCTATGTCAGCCACCTCGAAGCAGGCCGTGAGCACGGCAGCTCCGCCCTCGCACGCCGCATGGACAGCGAACTGGCGGCGGCCGGCGCAGTGTGGGAAGCCTGGCAGCGCGACGACGCAAGCACCGCCCCCGAGATCAAGCCCCCGGGCCTCCCGGCGTCCACGGGTCTCCTCGTCCTGGAGGACGCCGCGGACCTGCGATATGACGGATCGACGTACCACCTGCGGATGCGGCGCCTGCTGCGCAACACCGGCGACGAACCCGTCACCCGCTACCTCGTACGGATCGCGGTCGACCGGTACCCGGGTGACCCCGAACGCTCCAACGCCCACTACCGGGCACAGCCGCTGACGTGGGAGGAACTGCAGCTCGAAGCGCACTGCGGCCCCGAGGCGATGGGCTGGATCGTCAAGCACGACCGCGACGCGTTCAAAGAGGTGTGGCTGACCTTCGCCAACAACCAGGCCCGCTACCCGCTTTACCCCGGGCAGGAGGCAGAGATCACCTACTCCTATTCCGTCAGCGCCGACAAATGGGGGCCCTGGTTCCAGCGGGCGGTCCGCGTACCCACCCGTGAACTGACCGTGTCCCTGACCTTCCCCGCCGCATCCGAACCCACCGTCTGGGGCACCGAAACCTCCCTGACCGCCGACTTCGTACCGGTGCGCACGCCACCCGCACAACGAGCGGACGGGGATCGGACGGTCTTCTCCTGGACCACAAGCAATCCCCAACTCCACGCCCGGTACCGCCTGGAATGGCGACTCAAGTCCCCCGACCCCGAAGAGAGTGAGCCCGCGCCCATGAACCCCCTGGCGCCCAGCACCGCCATGGCCGACGCCGGCATCGTCCAGGACGGCGACCCGCTCCTGCACGCCACCGCTCGCCCGTTCACCCTCCCCGCCGAAGCAGACGAGGCTCAGCGGGTCGTGGCCGAAATCTTCGAGGCCATCGGCCGGGTGCGCCGGCTCCACGTCTTCGGGAAGGGCATGGGCCTTGCGGCCTGCCAGATCGGCATCGACCGCGCCGCCGCCGTCATCATCCCGCCCCAGGACGGCGCCGACCCCGTCGTGCTCCTCAACCCCGTCATCGCCGAAACGTCGTCCGACGAAGACGAGCAGTACGAGGGCTGCCTGTCCTACTTCGACGTACGGGGACTGGTGCCGCGACCGCTCAGCATCCTCATCGCCCACACCGAACCCGACGGAACCCCGCGCCTCACCCGCTTCGAGCGCGGGCTCGGCCGCCTTGTACTCCACGAGGTCGACCACCTCCACGGCACGCTCTACCGGGACCGCATGCGCCCCGGCGTCCGCCCGATCCCGGTCGAGGAGTACCGGGGGACCGGGCAGAGCTGGACATACCGCTGAATCCGGCACTCCAGCCGGTCAACGCCCCACCACAGCAGGCAAGTACAGGCACGGGAGGGGCGCCGGTCAGCGCGTTCGTCAGCCTCGACCGCACCAAAGAGGCGCTGGCCGGCCGGGTCGTCGCTTTACCCGGCGATGCAACGCTGCGCGACGACGGCGAGCTCTTCACACAAGGCGTCTTCCCACACCCCTGTGCCGGACGGCGCGGCTGCTACTCAACGGCCGGCACCGCCGTGGGCGCGTGGCGGCCTTCGAGGTAGACCGGTGCCGCCGCGGCGCCGGACGTCACCTTCACGGCAGCGGTGAACAGCGCCGCGTTGGTGTCATCCATGAGGGCGGGGGCGTGGTCGGGGTCGACCCATTTCCAGCCGAGCAGTTCGCGTTCGGGGACCTGGATGCGGTCAACGTCCTGCGGGGCGATGGTGGCGGCGAAGAGAAACAGGTGGCACGGGAATGGGTTCTTGTATGTGCCCAACTGGCCGCCGGGAAGCCACTGCACGACAAGCAGACGCCCCGGGGTGACCGGCACCCCGGTCTCCTCCCGGGCCTCCCGTTCACAGCACTGGAACGGGGTCTCGTGCTCGTCGGTCTTTCCTCCCGGGGCAACCCAGTACCCGGTGCCCGCGTGGTGGACCAGGAGCACCCGACCGTCCGCCCGTTGGATGAAGGCGGCGGCTGCGGAGGTCACTAAGAGGAGCTAACAGAAAGAGCTGGGGAGGCCATGTCTGGTACCTGGGTGGGTCGTTGGGCCGGGTATGGGGAAGGGCAATGGTCCGCCGTGGGTGGTGTCGGACGATCTTTGGGCACGTATTGA